>JAVJRK010000002.1:0-275923 GCA_040218445.1 Rhodospirillales bacterium
GACTGTCGACTTCCGCCAATAAACGCCCTTCTCAATGCCCTTCGTGGGCTGTTTCCGGGAAAAGTCTGCTCACTCACATTTGGACCGGGTTACCGTAATCTCGATCGTTGCCTTAGGATTGTTGAATTCCGCTTTGGGTCACAAGCAGACATTGCCATCCTTCTTCTCGGCGTTAAGAAAGCCCCCGCCAGATCAACATCAGGCCGAGCAGGATCAAGCCGATCTGCACCAGTCTGCGGAACACTTCTTCCGAGATGCGCTTACGGATCCAGAAGCCCGTGGCAATGCCGATGCCGACCGGGATCATCGCCAGGGCCGAGGCCGTGAACTGCGGCCAAGACATATGGCCTTCTGTGATAAGCCGCAGGTAGAGCGGCACGGATCCGACCATGGCCGCCAAGGCCATCTGCGCGACGAACAGGTTCTTGGGCAGGCGCAGTGCGGCGAAATAGACGATGATCGGCGTGAACGCACCGGTGGCGCCGGAACAGATTCCGATCAATCCACCTGCAACGGGATTGGCGATACGGGCATGGCGTTGCAGGAAGGTGGCGTTGGGGGTGAATATCTGTGCCAGGGTTGTGGCGATGACGACGCAGCCGAGGGCTAGGGCGATGACTTGCGGGTCCAGATTGGTCAGAGCCCCCGCACCGATCCACACCCCGGCCATCAGCAGGATCAGGAACGGCCAGTAGCGCCGGACCGCTTCCCGAAATTCACCTGTTTCGATGATCTGCCAGACGTTGGAGATCGCGATGGGCACGATGAATAGAGTCACCGCCTGGGCCGGGTCGATCACCATCACCATGATGGGCAAGCCCACGGCCGGGATGCCCGCCCCCAGCACACCCTTGACCAATGAGCCCGTGAACAGGCCCAGGATGATGACCAGCAAGGCGGTGGTGGTGAAATCCGGCAGGGTCATGGTCTGGGTATCCGCCGGAGGTCGTATGGTCCGGATAAGAGGTGGTCAGGTAACGATCGGCGTGTCGTCGCGCGCACCCCATTCGGACCAGGACCCGTCATAAATTGCGACGTCTTCCTTACCGATCAGATAAAACGCGAGCGCCGCGTAACAGGCCGTGACGCCGGAACCGCAGCTGGTCACCAGGGGCCGTTTCATGTCGATCCCGGCCTTGTCGGCCAGGGCCTTGATCTCGTCGGCGGAGCGCATGACCATATCTTGGTCCGCATTCATCAGGTCGCCGTAGGGCAGACTGAACGCACCCGGCATATGGCCCGACCGCATGCCTTCGCGCGGTTCCGGCGACGTCCCGGCAAAGCGCCCGGCGGCGCGCACGTCGATCACGTCTTCGCGTTTGCTGTCGATGTTGGCCAGGACCTGTTCGACCGAGCGCACCAGGGTATGGTTTTCGCGTGGCGTGAAATGGCGTTCCCGGGGCATCGGAATGTCGTCGGTCACGGGCCGGTTTTCGGCCAGCCATTTGGGCAGGCCGCCGTCCATCACCGCGACATCGTCATGTCCGAACAGGCGAAACATCCACCACACACGGGCCGCCGCCATGCCGCCGCCGTTGTGGTCGTAGCAGACGATGCGGATGCCGTCGCCCAGGCCCAGCTTACGCACCTTGGAGGAAAATACCTCGGCCGGCGGGATCATATGGGGCAGGGGATTGTCGGCGTCTTTGACATCATCGATGTCGAAGAACACGGCACCAGCAATGTGCTGCTTTTCGTATTCTTCCCGCCCGTTTCGCCCGTCATTCGGCAGATAATAGGTGCAGTCGACGATCCGCACGTCGGGGGCCGACATATGTTCGGCAACCCAGTCGGTGGAGACCAGGGCTTGCGGGTTCGAATAGGGCATGGCGTTTTGTCCTGGCGAAAGGTTAGGGCAGGAAGTCCGGGACCGGCAGGTCCTTGGATTTCAGGAATTCCCGATTGAACAGCTTGGACGTATAGCGCGTGCCGATATCGCACAGGATGGTGATGATGGTATGGCCCGGGCCCAGTTCCTTGGCCAGGCGTACCGCGCCCGCCACGTTGATGCCCGACGATCCACCCAGCACCAGGCCTTCGTCCGTGATCAGGTCGAAGATCAGCGGCACGGCTTCCTGGTCATCGATGGCATAAGGATGATCGATCTTCAGATCCTCGATGATCGCCGTGACCCGGCCCAGGCCGATGCCTTCGGTGATGGACCCGCCTTCGGTCGCCTTGGCTTCGCCGTCCTTGAACAGATGATACATGGCAGCCCCCAGGGGGTCGGCGCAGCCGACCACAAGGTTGGGGTTTTGTTCACGCAGGAAGGTGGATGTGCCGGCCAGGGTGCCGCCGGTGCCGACGGCGCAGATAAAGCCGTCGACCTTGCCGCCGGTCTGTTCCCAGATTTCAGGGCCCGTGGTTTCGAAATGGGCTTTGCGGTTGTCCAGGTTGTTCCACTGGTCGGCGAACAGCACGCCGTTTTCTTCCTTGGCGGCCAGTTCCTCGGCCATGCGCCGGGCGATGTGCTGATAGTTGTTGGGATCGGAATAGGGCAGGGCCGGAACCTCGACCAGCTCGGCGCCGCACAGGCGCAGCATGTCCTTCTTTTCCTGGCTCTGCGTTTCCGGGATGACGATGGTGGTGCGGTATCCCCGCGCGTTGGCGACCAGCGCCAGGCCGATGCCCGTATTGCCGGCGGTGCCTTCGACGATCAGGCCGCCGGGCTTCAGGTCGCCGCGCTTTTCGGCCTCCAGGATCATGTGACGGGCCGGACGGTCCTTGACGGATTGTCCCGGGTTGAGAAATTCAGCCTTGCCCAGGATTTCACAGCCCGTCGCCTCGGACAGTTTGTTGAGGCGAATAAGCGGCGTATTCCCGATGGCGTCCACCAGGCCGTTCTTGATGTCCATGTATTTGAGTTCCGTCCCTAGAGGTTCGTAAATCTTGGGTTTCTTAAGGTTTGCGGCAACATAACCGCGCCCGCAAGGCCGATCAAGGCCAGGGGCATGTGATTTCACGCCGTTTTCCTGTTCCTTACAAGGTGTCGTTGACGCTAATCTCTCGGCCCGCACAGGGACGTGTACGGAATAAGAGCTAAAGGAGAAACATCATGGCCAGCGAACCGGTCCTTGTAGAAATTGACGGACGCGGTGTGGCGACGGTCACGCTGAACCGGCCGGACGTGAACAACGCCTATGACGACGAAATGATCGCGGCGTTGTTGGGCGGCGTTAAGACGCTATCCAATGATGACAACGTGCGGCTGATCGTTTTGCGGGGGGCAGGCAAGCATTTCCAGGCCGGGGCCAACCTGAAATGGCTGAAACGGGTGGCGGGCGAAGGCCCGGAAAAGAACCTGCAGGCATCACGCGACACGGAAGCCGTCGTGCGCCTGCTGGATACTTGCCCCAAGCCGACCCTGGCCGTGGTGCAGGGGTTCTGCGTCGGCGGGGCGACGGGCGTAATCGCGGCCTGCGATGTGGTGATCGCGGCGGCGGACGCGACTTTCGCCGTGTCCGAGGTCCGCTGGGGCCTGATCCCGCAGCCGATCCTGCCGCAGCTGATCGCCGCCATGGGGGTGCGCAATGTGCGCCGCTATGCCCTGACGGCCGAACGTTTCTCGGCCGAACAAGCCAACATCATGGGATTGGTGCATGAGGTCGCGCTTGGCCTGCAGCTTGAACGCACGGCGCAACGGACGATCGATGCCTTGTTGCGCAACGGCCCCGATGCCGTGGCACAGACCAAGGTCAAGATCCTGGAATTGGCGGAAACCGGTATCGACGATGCCACGGCCGAGGAACTGGCGCGCCTGCATTCCGAGAAACGTCAGTCGGCGGAAGCGGCCGAAGGCTTGGCCGCCTTTCTGGAAAAACGCAGCCCAAGCTGGTTCAAAGAATAGTTCCAGTTGGCCCCACGGTTCAGGCCCATTCCCGACGCACCGCCTCGTGATTCAGCTGCAGCCACTGCAGGCAAATGATGATCGTGCCGTTGTTGATTCGGCCGTCGGCGACCATGGCGAATGCTTCCGATGCGGGCAGGGTGAACACGCGGATGTCCTCGTTTTCATGGTCGAGTCCATGGATGCCGCCGGCGTTCTCGGCATCGACCCGCCCCAGATACAGGCGGATGGTTTCGGACGAACAGCCGGGGGTGACCAGATAGGTCGTGATCGGCTTTAAGTCGAGAAGGGCGCATCCGGCTTCCTCCATGGTTTCGCGCGCTGCCACGTCGTCCGGGTGTTCACCGTCCTCGACGATGCCGGCGACGATTTCGGTCAGCCAGGGCGAGGGCGGATCACCGCCCCAGTTGGGCGAGGGCGCGCTGGCGGCCGCACCCACCCGGAACTGTTCGATCAGCACAACCTCATCGCGCACTGGGTCATAGGGCAGAACGGCGACCGCATGGCCGCGCTCCAGGCATTCACGGGTGATTTGATTGCTCCACCCGCCTTCGAACAGGCGGTGGCGGACATGCCATTCATCCATGCGGAAATAACCCTGGTAGGCCTGTCTTTTTTCCTGAATTTCCAGATCGTCGTTGTTCATCAAACGTCGTCCTTTCGTGTCGCGGCGGTAGTATGGTCTTCTGAGGTTTCATATCAACGACTTCAGGATTGGAAAGGCGGGTGACATGACGACAAGCGAAAAGATCTCCTTCCCGGGCGCTTTAGGCGAAACCCTGGCCGCGCGTCTGGATCTGCCGGACGGCCCGCCCCGGGCCTATGCCCTTTGGGCGCATTGCTTTTCCTGCACCAAGGACGTGTTCGCGGCGTCGCGGGTGGCGCGATCGCTGACGGAAAACGGCATCGCCGTGCTGCGGTTCGACTTCACCGGCCTGGGCGCCAGCGAAGGCGATTTCGCCAATACCAACTTTTCCTCCAACGTGGGCGATCTGGTCGCGGCGGCCGATTGGATGCGGGACAACCTGGAAGCACCGGCCATGCTGCTGGGACACTCCTTGGGTGGGGCCGCGGTCCTGGTCGCGGCGGCGAAGGTGACCGAGGCCAAGGCCGTCATTACCATCGGGGCACCCGCGGACGTTGCCCATGTCGCCCATAATTTCCAGGAATCGATCGAGGAAATCGAAGCCAAGGGCGAGGCCGAGGTGCTGCTTGTCGGCCGTCCGTTCCGCATCAAGAAACAGTTCCTTGATGACATCCGGGCACAGAACGTCGAAGCCGCCGTGGCCGGGCTGAAAAAGGCACTTTTGATTTTCCATTCACCGGTCGACGCCACCGTGAGCATAGATAATGCCGCCGCCATCTATGGTGCGGCCAAGCACCCGAAAAGCTTCGTGTCCCTGGACGATGCCGACCATCTATTGAGCCGCAAGGAAGACGCCGAGTACGTCGCCGGGGTGATCGCCGCTTGGGCGCGGCGATATGTTTGCCTGGAAGACGCGCCGGCATCGCGCATCGCGCCCCAGGCCGATCCGGGCACCGTGGTGGTCGAGGAAACTGGTCAGGGCAAGTTCCAGAACGCCGTTTCCGTCGGCGGGCGGCATGTGTTGCTGGCGGACGAGCCCGCGGACATGGGCGGCACGGACACAGGGCCCGGGCCCTATGACTTCCTGCTAACGGCCCTGGGGGCCTGTACGGCGATGACCATCCGCATGTACGCGGATATGAAGAAACTGCCGCTGACCAAGGTTCGTGTGACCCTGAAACATGACAAGATCCACGCCGAAGATTGCGCCGATTGCGAAACCAAGACCGGTAAGCTCGACCGCATCGTCCGCGACCTCCATTTCGAGGGCGATCTGAGCGATGAGCAAAAGGCCAAATTGTTGGAAATAGCAGATAAATGCCCGGTTCACCGGACATTGCATTCCGAGATCGTCGAGAAAAGCCGGGTGATCTAACCTGGTCTTGAATAGCGCCAAGGGGAGGAAGCCGTTGAACGAGAAATTGATCCCAACCACGCTGGTTGGAAGTTATCCGCAGCCGGCCTGGCTGGTCGATAAACAGAAAATGCTGGGTTCGGCCCCGCCGCGTGTGCGCATGAAGGATGTGTGGAAGGTCGATGCGGACGAATTGGACGAAGCCCAGGACGACGCCACCTTGACCGCCGTTCACGATCAGGAACGGGCCGGGATCGATATACTGTCCGACGGCGAAATTCGCCGTGAAAGCTACTTCAACCGATTCGCCAATGCGCTGGACGGGATCGATATCGACAACCCGGCGATGGTTCCCAACCGTCGCGGTGTCGCCGTGCCCGTGCCGCGTGTGGTCAGCGAGATTAAACGGACCACGCCGGTTCAGGTGCGCGATGTGGAATTCCTGCGTGCCCATACGGACAAGCCCATCAAGATCACCATTCCCGGTGCCTTCACCATGGCCAAGCTGGCCAAGGACGAACATTACGGGGATACGGCGGCTTTGATTGCTGCCTATGCCAAGGCCGTGAACGAAGAGCTGCGGGATATGAAGGCGGCCGGCGCGGACGTCGTGCAGATCGACGAACCCTATATGCAGGCCAATCCGGAGGAAGCCGAAAAATTCGGTCTGGAAGCGATCAATCAGGCTTTGGACGGGATCGAAGGGCCGACGGTGGTGCACCTGTGCTTCGGCTATGCCTATGTGGTCAAGGATAAGCCCGAAGGCTATTCCTTCCTGCCGCAATTGAATGCCTGTTCGGCGGGAGCGATATCCGTCGAGGCCGCGCAGCCGCAGCTTGATCCGGCGATCCTGGAAAAGCTGCCGACCAAAAAGATCCTGTTCGGGGTTCTCAATCTGGGTTCTGAAGAGGTCGAAACGCCGGACATGATCGCAGACTGTCTACGCGGCGCGCTGAAGTACGTTTCTGCGGACCGGCTGATTGCGGCCCCCGATTGCGGCATGAAGTACCTGCCACGCGATGTTGCCTTCGGCAAACTGAAGGCCATGGTCGACGGGGCGGCAATGGTGCGGCGGGAATTATAGGGCCTCCCAGCCTTGGAGGGCGGGTAGGAATTTTACATCAAATTATTCGATATAATTCATGACATGAATTCGATATGAGAATGGGTGACTTGGGCGTATAGATTCCCCTGCCGGCGATGGGCCGGCACCGCGCCGGCGATCTTCCGGCGTTATCAGAGGTAAAACAGATGTTTTCCCGCAATAAACCCGCGACCTCCGCCAAACCTGCCGGCAAACCGGCCGCGCCGAGCAAACCAGCCGTGAAGACAGCGCCTGCGAAGAAAAAGTAATTTTGGTGTGTCGGCCGTCGTGACGGTCGCGTGAATAGGGCCGCCGGATTTCCCCCCGGCGGCCCTTTTGCTTGGGCAGCCTCAGGTGCCGGGGACCCAGGCCCAATAGCGGCCTGTTGCGCCAAGGACGGCGGTGATAAGCCCCAGGACCAGGTTGGTTGCGACGATGCGCCGGATCACGTTCAGACTGGCCGCACCCGTGGGCCAGTCTTCGCCTGCGACCGCGGCCCGAAAGGTCCGGTAGGGGGCAAAGAACAGGTAGATGAACAGGGCGTTCATGGCCCAGCCGATGCCATGCATCCAATGCACATGGATGGGAGATGCCGCGAAAGTGCCGTATTGCTGAATGATCAGAAGGTATCCCGATGCCGGCAGTAACAACACAGCAGCCCAAACCCACAGGAAGAAGCGGCCGAATACGCGATCCCAAAGCTTTAGCCGTTCGGGTGGCGGCGTGACGCCGCCCACGGCGGGACGCAGGACCATATAGGCGAAGAACATGCCGCCGACCCAGATCAGGGCGGAAAGGATGTGAACGGCGGTGGCGGCGGCATTGATCATGGTCGGATGTATCGAAGTTACTTTGCTGTTGCTGCGTCGGTCAGGTTGTTCAAGATGCCGGTCATCTTCGCGATCACCTTATCCACTTTGGTACCGTGGCGCTTGGCCAGCCACGTGGGATCGTTATAGGCGATCCAACTTCCCTTGTCGTCCCGCCAGGCGAGGGCTTTCAGCGGCAGATCAATGCCGATGGACCGCGTGTCCTGCATCAACGGCGTGCCGATCTTGGGATTGCCGAAGATCAGGATTTCCGTCGCGTCCATGGACTGGCCCACTTTGTCGGCCCCGGCCGCATGGTCGATCCGGGCGAATATGGTAACCCCTTTGGATTTCAAGACGTTTTCCAGACGGTCGAGGGTTTCCTTGGGCGCGTGTGGGCTGGCCTTGACGATCAATCCGTCGGCGGCATGGGCCGTGGTCGCAAGGAAAACGGCGGCCAATAGAGCCGGGACGAAGAAAAACCGGGGGAGGGTGTGCATGGACAAGCTCCTTCCAAAGAGATAATGGCGAAGTCTAACCCGCTGCACATGTTTCATGTGAACAAACCTGTGTGATGAGGAGGAGGAAAAATACGGGGTGAGGACCTAGGACGCCTGCGGCAGGCGCAGGCTGCGTTTCACCGGAAACACCAGATGGACCGAGGTTCCCTGGCCGACTTCGCTTTCCATTTCAAGCGCACCACCGTGCAGTTCGATCAACTTACGCGATAAGGTCAGGCCCAGGCCCGTGCCTTCGTGCTTGCGGGTCAGGGTACCGTCGACTTGACCGAATTCGGAAAGTGCCACGGCTATATCCTCGGACGAAATGCCGATCCCTGTATCGGCCACGGTGACCCGCACGGCACCGTCATCCTGTTGCTGAGCCACGACAGAAATCGCCCCGCCTTTTTCGGTGAACTTGATGGCGTTGGACAGCAGATTGACCAAGGCTTGCTTGACGCGCAACTCATCGGCCAGCAACGGCGGCAGATCGGAAGGGCAATCGATCATCAGGGATACACCGGCATCGAATGCCCGTTCCCGCACCAGCCGATGGCAGGCATTGACCAGCAGCCCCAGGTCCAGACGTTGTTCATTCAATTGCAATTGACCGCGCTCGATCCGGGCAAGGTCCAAAAGATCGTTGATAAGCTGCAACAGGTGTTTGCCGGCATCGTTGATGTCGCAGGCGTATTCCCGGTATTGCGGAATGTTCAGTGCACCGAAGGTTTCGCTTACCAGAATGTCCGAGAACCCGATGATGGAATTAAGGGGGGTGCGCAACTCGTGGCTCATATTGGCCAGGAACTCGGTCTTCGCGCGGTTGGCCAATTCCGCTTCTTCCTTGGCGGTCCGCAGGGCCTGGTCGGACAATCGCTCTCGGGTCACATCGCGGGCGAACCCCCGGTATCCGATAAATTCGCCCATATCGTCGAATACGGGTGCCCCGCTGATGCGGGCGTAACGAGGGGTGCCCGTGCCGTCGTTCAGACAATACTCGAAATCGCGGAACGGTTTATGGGCTTCCAGGTCGGCCTGATGTTCCTTCAATGCGGTCTGTTCGGGTGGCCCCCGGTGCTTGGCTAGGTGCATGCGGGTGCGGCCCAGAACATCGCTGGGTTTAAAGTCGTAAGTTGTCAGCATTCTATCCGACATGAATGTCAAGCGATGCTCGCGGTCCGTTTCCCAGAACCAGTCGGCCGCGTCGAAGATGAACGCCCACCAGTCGGCGTCGCTCAACCGGCCGACAAGCGGGCCGGCGAGTTCAGGCGGCGGCGGCAGATGGCCGAATGCGTCGCGCGCCAAGGCCAATCCGGCGATCCCCCCCAGGGTTGCCGCGGCGGCGGCGGCCAGTGCAGACCAGATCGGAAGGACGTTTTCGGGCAACACGAGGGGGCCCAGGAAGAGCCCCCAGGATAAGGCAAAAAGAAACGCAATAACAAAACAGTATGCGTATTTTTTCATGTAACCTATAACGGAAAAATCAAGTCGCCCACCAAGAGCGGGAGGCCCGGCACAGGACAACGATGCGGCCGAATTCTCCCACCCGACTTTTGTGCAATCCAGTATAGCGTAAAGTTCGTGATTAGTCGGAATAGGAAATGAGCAAAGATCTCCACCCCTGGACGGCGGCTGCGCTTCTTCGGGTTTCGCAAATGGCCCGGGCCGACGCCGATACCATCACTGGCGGCACACCCGGCATTGATTTGATGGAACGGGCCGGTGCCGCCGTTGCCGAACGGGCGGCGGGTCTGTTCCCCGGCCAGCCGGTCGCCGTGTTGTGCGGACCCGGCAACAACGGCGGAGACGGCTTTGTCGCCGCCCGGCTGCTGGCCGATAATGGTGCGGATGTGCGCCTCTATCTGTTGGGGGATCGGGATACGGTTGCGGGCGATGCTGCGTTGGCGGCGGACCGTTGGCAAGGCGGAACGGAATGTCTGGATGCGGGGTTCGAACGGAGCAATGCCGGCATCATCGATGCCTTGTTCGGGGCGGGCCTTTCTCGGCCGCTGGAAGGGATAGCCGCCGATATTGCGCAAATTCTCAACGATGGCGATGCGGATGTGTTGGCTGTCGATATCCCGTCGGGCATTCTGGGCGATACAGGCGAAGTGCTGGGAGCCGCCATCCAGGCCAGGGAAACCGTGACGTTCTGCCGCCCCAAACCGGGGCATTTCCTGATACCGGGGCGGGCGCTTTGCGGCCGAATTCATGTCGCCGATATCGGAATTCCGGACACCGTCGTCAATTCGCAAAATCCTGACACCTGGGTCAATAGCGCCGATCTTTGGTGGCCGTCCTTTCCCCATCCGGGGCCGGGGGATCACAAATACACGCGCGGACATGTCGTGATTTGGGGCGCAGGCGCCATGCCGGGGGCGGCCCGCATGGCGGCCGACGGTGCGCGCCGGACGGGTGCGGGCATCGTTACGATCGCGACCTTATCGGAAAACCTCGGTTTGTTCCGCTTGGGTGCGCCCGGCGTTCTGGTCAAGGATGCCTCCGACGTCGATGTCTATGCTGATTACTATCTGAAGGGGGACAAGAATCAGGTGCTGCTGCTCGGCCCCGGAAACGGCACGGGCCCGGATACCCGCGCCCGGGTGCTGGCGGCGTTGGATACAGGTAAACCGGTGGTCCTGGATGCGGATGCTCTGTCGGTCTTTGCGGGCGACCCCGCAGCCCTTATTTCGGCCCTCCACGAAAATTGCATCCTCACGCCCCACGAAGGTGAATTCGGGCGCGTGTTCGCCGGGGGCGGGGACAAACTGACCCGAGTCCGACGTGCGGCGGAACAATCGGGGGCCGTGGTGGTGCTGAAGGGTTTCGATACGGTGATCGCTGCCCCTGACGGCCGGGCGGTGATCAATGCCAACGGATCACCCCATTTGGCGTCGGCCGGAACGGGCGATGTGCTGGCGGGAATGACCGCGGGATTGTTGGCGCAGGGCATGGTACCATTCCTGGCGGCATCGGCGGCTGTTTGGCTGCATTCGGCGGCGGCGCACGAGGTCGGGCACGGGCTGATCGCCGAGGATATTCCGGCCCTTCTACCGCCCATCGTAAAGGCGCTGCCCGCGGCCATCACGGCAGGAACGCCGGGCGCAATATTTAGCCATTTGCCCCTTGAACCCATGGGTAAAAGCGAACAGGTTTAACGAGCCTTACCGAACGAAATCGAGAGGGTCATGATGACCGAACATAAGCCAAGCAGTTTTCTGGACCGGACGCTGACAAACCTGCGCCGGGGATGGCAGTCCATTGCCGGGTCTTCTTACGATGAAGATGCCGCGAGCACCCGGCCCGACCTGCCGAAAGAAGACGCCGGTCATATCCTGGAACAGATGCGGGAATGCCTGGACAACAAGGGCGGCGAGGTGTCCGCGCGGACCAAGGCGGCAGCTCTTGGTCGTGTCTATCTGGCGCTCGACAAAAGCGGGCGCGAGAAGTTCCTGCGCTTGATGGCGGATAACTTCGGCACCGATAAGAATGACATCGATAAGGCGATCGAGAAATACCGGGCTGCGGGCTCGGATACGGAACGCCTTGACGCGCAGCTTGGTATGCAGAATAGCCTGCAGGCCCCCTGGCGGCGTCTGCTGACGCAATTCAACGCGCTGCCCGACGGGGTGAAGTTCCTGGTCGATCTGCGGGCGGAATTGCTGCCGCTGGCGCGTAAGGATGCGGGGATCAAGGCCCTTGAACACGATCTGCGCGACCTATTGACCAGCTGGTTCGATGTCGATTTCCTGGAACTTCGCCAGATCGCCTGGGACAACGCGTCGGCTTCGTTGTTGGAAAAACTCATTGCCTATGAAGCCGTGCATGCGATCAAAAGCTGGGACGACCTGAAAAACCGGCTGGATTCCGACCGTCGCTGCTATGCCTTCTTCCATCCGCGCATGCCGGATGAACCGCTGATCTTCGTCGAAGTCGCCTTGGTCAACGGCATTGCCGGTAACGTGCAGACCCTTCTGGATACGGATGCGCCGGCGACCGACCCAAACCAGGCCGATACGGCGATTTTCTATTCCATTTCCAATGCCCAGAAAGGCCTGGCCGGGATCAGCTTCGGCAATTTCCTGATCAAACGGGTCGTGCAGCAGCTGTCCGGTGAATTTCCGAACCTGAAAACGTTCTCGACCTTGTCGCCGATCCCCGGGTTCCGCCGCTGGTTGGATGAAACCCTGGCCGAAGGGGCACCGAAGTTGTTTTCCGCCGAGGAACGCAAGGCCTTGAATGCCGCAACCGGCCGAAAGGGTGGTGCCAAGGGCTCGTTGATGGCCGTGTTGGATACGCCGGACTGGATCAAGGACGAAGTCATGACCGACGCCCTGCAGGGGCCGCTGACGCGCTTGGCGGCGCGCTATCTGGCCAAGGAAAAAGGCCGGGGCGGGCGGGCGCGCGACCCGGTTGCGCATTTCCACCTGTCCAACGGGTCCAGGTTGGAGCGCCTTAACTGGCTCGGGGACACGTCCGAGAAGGGTTTGGCCCAGTCGGCCGGGATGATGGTCAACTACCTATATGACCTGGGCCGGATCGAAGGCAATCATGAGGCCTATAGCTCGGCCGGCAGCGTCGATACATCGTCTGGTGTGAAGGCGCTGTTGAAGGGGTGAGGGGCGTCCTTCATGGACCCTTGCGGCGTTCCCAAAGTTCCGCTTGGGGGACGTGCGGTGTTTCCAGCCATAATTCCCGGTTGTAATCGCGGCCAGAATGGATAAAGTCGCGCCGCCCGTTGGTCGGGCATCCCGGCGGCGTCTGCGGGCGTGGCGGAATTGGTAGACGCGTCAGGTTTAGGTCCTGGTGGCCTTTGGCCGTGGGGGTTCAAGTCCCTCCGCCCGCACCACCCCAAAAGGTCGTTTATCGTTGCCGGTTTCGGAGCGGGGTCCTATATATCCGCCCGGAAGTGCAGGTCAGATTTTATTTTGTTTACAGGCGGGCCGGTCATCACGCCCCGCCGCAGATTTCCGAAACGGGAGTTCCATGCAAGTCGTCGAGACAAAATCCGAAGGCCTGAGCCGCGAGTTGAAAGTCACCGTGGCCGCCAAGGACATTGAAGAAAAAATCAACGCGCGCCTCGAAGAGGTCGCCCAATCCGCCTCGCTGCCCGGGTTCCGCCCCGGCAAGGTTCCCGTCGGCCTGCTGCGCAAGCGTTATGGCCCCGCCATCATGGGCGAGATCCTGGATCAGGCGGTGAACGATTCCTCCCAGCAGGCCCTGGCCGAGAAGGGCATCCGCCCGGCGACTCAGCCGAAGGTCGAAGTCACGTCTTTCGACGAAGGCAAGGACCTGGAATACACCATGGAGCTTGATATTCTGCCGGAAATCACGCCCATGGATTTTTCCAAGCTGAAGCTGGAAAAACTTGTCCTGAAGCCGGATGAAAAGCAGGTCGACGAAGCGCTGCAGAATCTTGCCAGCGCGCATAAGACGTCCGAACCCATCACGTCCAAGCGCAAAACCAAGTCGGGCGATGTCTGCGTGATCGACTTTGTCGGCAAGCTGGACGGCGTCGAGTTCGCCGGCGGCAAGGCCGACGGGTATCATCTGGAACTGGGTTCCGGCTCGTTCATTCCCGGTTTCGAGGAACAGCTGATCGGTCTCGACGTTGGTGCGGATGTCGAGGTCAAGGTCAACTTCCCCGAGGAGTATGCCGCCAATGATTTGGCCGGCAAGGAAGCCGTGTTCGACGTCAAGCTGCATGAAATCCGTGAGGCCCAGCCGGCCCCGATCGACGATGAACTGGCCAAGAAAGCCGGTCTGGAAAGCTTGGAAACGCTCAAGGAACGCATCGTCGACGGGCAGCGCCGCGAGTTCGACCAAATGGCCCGCATGCAGGTCAAGCGCGTGTTGCTGGACGAACTGGCCGATAATCACGAATTCGAAATGCCGCAGAAGATGGTCGAAATGGAATTCGACAACATCTGGGCGCAGTTCGAGGAACAGCGTAAGCAGGAACAGGCTGCGCATGATCACGACCATGATCATGACCACGACCATCATCACGATCATGACGACAAATCGGATGAGGAACATAAGGCCGAGTTCCAGGAAATCGCCGAACGCCGGGTCAAACTGGGCCTTCTGCTTTCGGAAGTCGGCAGTGCCAACGCGATCCAGGTGTCTCAGGAAGACGTCAACCGTGCCATGATGGAAGAGGCCCAGAAATATCCGGGCCAGGAACAGCAGGTGTTGGAATTCTTCCGCTCGAACCCCCAGGCCCAGGATCAGATCAAGGCGCCGGTGTTCGAGGAAAAGGTCATCGACTACATCATCGAATTGGCCCAGGTGACGGAAAAGCCCGCGACCTTCGAAGACCTGATGAAGGTGCTCGAGGAAGAGGAAGAGCCCAAGAAGGCTGCGAAAAAGCCCGCTGCCAAGAAGAAAGCCGCGCCGAAGAAGGCGGCTGCCAAGGACGATGGTGATACGGCTGCAGACGCGAAACCGGCCAAGAAGAAACCGGCGGCCAAGAAGCCGGCGGCGAAAAAGGAGTAGCCGCGACGGGACCGGGGGGCTATCAGAACAGATGCCCCCTGAAATCCCGGGCTTTGGCCCTCCGAGCATCAAGAAACATTAAGGACCGCGGCATGAACGACCCCCACGATATCTACATGAACTCTCTGGTGCCCATGGTGGTCGAGACGACCAACCGGGGCGAGCGCGCCTATGATATCTATTCGCGGCTGCTGAAGGAGCGCATCATCTTCCTGACCGGGGCGGTCGAAGACCATGTGTCCAGCCTGATCTGCGCCCAGTTGCTGTTCCTTGAATCGGAAAACCCGTCCAAAGACATCTCGTTCTACATCAACTCACCGGGCGGGATCGTGACCTCGGGGCTCGCCATCTACGATACGATTCGCTACATCAAGCCCGAAGTCTCGACGGTTTGTATCGGTCAGGCCGCTTCTATGGGCTCGCTGCTGTTGGCGGCCGGTGCACCGGGCAAGCGGTATTCGCTGCCCAATTCGCGGATCATGGTTCATCAGCCGTCCGGCGGATTCCAGGGGCAGGCGACGGACATCGAAATCCACGCCCGCGAGATCATCGCGCTGCGCCAGCGGCTCAACGAAATTTATGTCGAGCACACAGGCCAGTCGCTGGAAACCATTGAAAATGCAATGGAGCGTGACAAGTTCATGACTCCCGAGGATGCCAAATCGTTCGGCCTGATCGACGAAGTCGTCGCCAGCCGGCCGGCGTCCGGCGAGGATGATGACGCGAAGTCCGGTAAGGACTGAGCCTGCGGCCTTGCACTAAACCCGCCGTCCGATACCGGACGGTTCACACTTTCGCCCCGCGACCTCTGTCCGGTGTTAGGCCTTTTGGCATAGCTCCAACGACGTGATTGTGATTGAGTGTCACGCAAGGGTCCGGTTAACATGGACAATCGCTCGGAGGCGGCGCGGGACCAATAGGATCGAATATGACGAAAACAACCGGCAGCGACTCCAAAAACACCCTTTACTGCTCGTTCTGCGGCAAAAGCCAGCACGAGGTGCGCAAGCTGATTGCGGGTCCGACCGTGTTCATCTGCGACGAATGTGTCGAGCTTTGCATGGACATCATCCGCGAAGAGCATAAGACCAACCTGGTCAAATCCGGTGACGGCGTACCCACGCCGATGGATATCTGCGGGGTGCTCGACGATTACGTGATTGGTCAGGACAGCGCCAAGCGCGTGCTGTCGGTCGCCGTCCACAACCACTACAAGCGCCTGAACCACGGGGCCAAGAACAACGACGTCGAACTGGCCAAGTCCAACATCCTGCTGGTCGGTCCGACCGGTTGCGGCAAGACATTGCTGGCGCAGACTTTGGCGCGAATCCTGGACGTGCCGTTCACCATGGCCGACGCGACGACCCTGACGGAAGCGGGGTATGTCGGCGAAGACGTGGAAAACATCATTCTCAAGCTGTTGCAGTCCGCTGACTACAATGTCGAGCGCGCACAGCGCGGCATCGTCTATATCGACGAGGTCGACAAGATCAGCCGCAAGTCCGACAACCCGTCGATCACCCGCGACGTATCGGGCGAGGGCGTTCAGCAGGCCTTGCTGAAAATCATGGAAGGCACGGTTGCCAGCGTACCGCCGCAGGGCGGGCGCAAGCATCCACAGCAGGAATTCCTGCAGGTCGATACCACCAACATTCTGTTCATCTGCGGCGGTGCCTTCGCCGGGTTGGACAAGATCATTTCCGCCCGCGGCAAGGGCTCGTCGATCGGCTTCGGCGCCGATGTGCGCGCCCCCGAAGAACGCCAGACCGGCGAAATCCTGCGCGAAGTCGAGCCCGAGGATCTGTTGAAGTTCGGCCTGATCCCTGAATTCGTCGGCCGTCTGCCCGTGGTCGCAACCCTGGAAGATCTGGACGAAGAAGCCCTGGTGGAAATCCTGACCAAGCCGAAAAACGCCCTGGTCAAGCAGTACCAGCGCCTGTTCGAAATGGAAGACACCAGTCTGACGTTTTCCGAATCGGCTCTGCAGTCCATCGCGGCGAAGGCCGTCGAGCGCAAGACCGGTGCGCGCGGACTGCGTTCGATCATGGAAAACATTCTCCTTGATACCATGTTCGATCTTCCTGGGATGGAAGGCGTGGAAGAGGTCGTCATCAACGGTGAAGTGGTGGAAGAGAGCGCCAAACCGCTGTTTATCTACGGCGAAAAGGCAGAAGAAGTGGAAACCAGCGCATAATTTGCGTATTCCCCGGTTTTCTGCGGTAGCGCTCTTGCGCGGACGCGCTCAATCCCCCACCTTAGTTGTGAAGCAATTCCAACCCGCCGTCGCCGAAATGGCACGGTTTTCCTGTGTTGAGGCCAGATGTTCCAAGGTATGAAGTCCCAGCAATTTCCTGTCCTGCCGTTGCGCGACATTGTCGTGTTTCCGCATATGATCGTCCCGCTGTTTGTCGGCCGGGACAAGTCGGTGCGGGCACTCGAAGATGTCATGCAGGACGACAAACAGATTCTGCTGGTGGCACAAAAGAATGCGGCCCAGGACGACCCGACGGCGGATGACATCTATTCCGTCGGCACGGTCTCGACCGTGCTGCAGCTGTTGAAACTGCCGGACGGCACGGTCAAGGTTCTGGTCGAAGGCGTGCAGCGGGCCAAGGTCACGGAATTCGTGGACAACCCGTCCTTCTTCGAAGTCGAGGCCGAGCTGATTCCCGAAGAAGAAGGCGATGTGAACGAGCTTGAGGCGCTGTCTCGCTCGGTCATCGGTCAGTTCGAGCAGTACATCAAGTTAAACAAGAAGATCCCGCCAGAAGTTCTTGTATCCATTAATCAAATTGATGAAGCCAACAAGCTCGCCGATACGGTCGCCTCGCATCTGGCGCTGAAAATTTCCGAAAAGCAGGAACTGCTTGAGATCGAATCCGCCGCCGAGCGGCTGGAGCGCGTCTATTCGCACATGGAATCGGAAATCGGCGTGTTGCAGGTCGAGAAAAAGATTCGCAACCGGGTCAAGCGCCAGATGGAGAAGACCCAGCGCGAGTACTATCTGAACGAGCAGCTCAAGGCCATTCAGAAGGAACTGGGCGAAACCGACGAAGGCAAGGACGAGGTTGCCGAGCTTGAGGAAAAGATCGGCAAGACCAAGCTGACCAAGGAAGCCAAGGAAAAGGCCGAGGCCGAGCTGAAGAAGCTGCGGTCCATGAGCCCCATGTCGGCCGAAGCCACGGTCGTGCGCAACTATCTGGATTGGATGCTGTCCATTCCGTGGAAAAAACGCACGCGGGTCAAAAAGGATCTGCTCAAGGCCGAAGAAGTCTTGAACATCGATCACTACGGACTGGAGAAGGTTAAGGAGCGTATCCTTGAATACCTCGCCGTCCAGAACCGTACGAATAAGATCACCGGGCCGATCTTATGTCTCGTAGGCCCCCCGGGTGTGGGCAAAACCTCCCTGGGTAAATCCATGGCCAAGGCCACGGGCCGGAATTTCGTGCGCATGTCGTTGGGCGGCGTGCGGGACGAATCGGAAATTCGAGGCCATCGGCGCACCTATATCGGCTCCATGCCGGGCAAGGTCGTGCAGGGCATGAAGAAGGCCAAGTCGTCGAATCCGCTGTTCCTGCTGGATGAAGTCGACAAGATGGGCCAGGACTGGCGTGGCGACCCCGCGTCCGCCTTGCTGGAAGTCCTTGATCCGGAACAGAATTCGACCTTCAACGACCATTACCTGGAAGTCGATTACGACCTGTCGGACGTGATGTTCGTGACCACGGCGAACACGATGAACATGCCGGGCCCCTTGCTCGACCGTATGGAGATCATTCGCCTGTCCGGTTACACCGAGGACGAAAAGATTGAAATCGCCAACCGCCACCTGACGCCCAAGCAGGTCAAGGCGCACGGCCTAAAGAAGGACGAGTGGTCCATTTCCGAGGGCGGTCTGCGCGATCTGATTCGCTATTACACGCGGGAATCCGGGGTTCGTAATCTGGAACGTGAGCTTGCCAACCTGGCCCGTAAGGCGGTCAAGGAGATCATGGTCACCAAGGTCAAGAGCATTAAGATCACGTCCAAAAACCTGGAAAAATTCGCCGGCGTCCGGAAATACCGTTTCGGCGAGATCGAGGCCGAGGACATGGTCGGCGTGGTCACCGGTCTGGCCTGGACCGAGGTCGGCGGCGAACTGCTGAACATCGAAGCCGTCATGGTGCCGGGCAAGGGCAAGATGACCATCACCGGCAAACTCGGTGACGTCATGCAGGAATCCATCCAGGCGGCCAAGTCCTACGTTCAGTCGCGGGCCGTGTCCCTGGGCATTCTGCCGCCGCTGTTCAACAAGCGGGACATCCACGTACACGTACCCGAAGGGGCGACACCCAAGGACGGCCCGTCGGCCGGCGTGGGCATGGTGACGTCGATCGTGTCCGTACTGACGGGAATCGCGGTCAAAAAGGACGTTGCTATGACCGGTGAGGTCACGTTGCGGGGCCGTGTTCTGCCCATCGGGGGGCTCAAGGAAAAGCTTCTGGCGGCCCTTCGCGGCGGCATCAAGAAGGTCCTGATTCCCAAGGACAACGAGAAGGATTTGGCGGAGATTCCCGAAAATGTGAAGAAGGGACTGGAAATCGTACCGGTTACGACCGTTGACGAGGTTCTTTCTCACGCGCTGGTCAGCGCCGTGACACCCGTTGAATGGGACGAAGAACAGGCGGAATTGGACGCGCGCGCCCTGGCTTCCGGCAACAGCGACGACGATGACGTCGGTGGTGTCGTGACGCACTGAGTGCCCTCAAACCCTTCTTAATTAACGGCTTTTTTGCGGGCCGCCGGGTCGACCGGCGGCCCGTTTCTATTTTCGGTTTAGTTGGCCAAACGGCTTTGACGGTTTGGTTCATCTTTCCGAGCCCGGAATGAATGACCGTTGATTCGTCGAAACCCGCAAAAATCTGGGGAAAACTGGGGCAGGAACGTTGACGCCCCATACCCGCGCACTTACACTCGTCAGCGTTTGGAGAGGGCGGTTCCACGCCCAATCATGACATCAATCCATTTGTCCCAACCCGATACCTTTCAGCAAGAGGGGGCCTTCAATTGAACAAGAATGATCTGATCGCAGCCGTTGCCAACAGCACCGGTTTGTCAAAATCCGATTCCGCCAGCGCGGTTGACAGCGTTTTCGACGCGATCGCCGGCGCATTGAAAGGCGGAGATGAAGTCCGCTTGGTCGGTTTCGGCACCTTCAGCGTGACTCGCCGCCAGGCGACCACCGGCCGTAACCCGCGGACTGGTGAAAGCATCCAGATTCCGGCGTCCAACCAGCCGAAGTTTAAGGCTGGCAAGGGTCTGAAAGACGCGGTCAACTAAGACCGGCGTCTCAGCCGAAATAAACGCCTAAGGACCGGCCGCCGAACATTTCGGCGGCCGGTTCCGTTTTTGGCCTGTCGGTGCGTGCTTTCATCATTAAAGATGGGGCAGGGGTGTATCTGTACTTGTGCCCAGCGGGCGAGGGCCTTAAATAAGGCGCGCCGGGTCGCCATTTGATGGACCGATTCGACACGGGCGGTTAGCTCAGCTGGGAGAGCGCCACGTTTACACCGTGGATGTCGGGGGTTCGAGCCCCTCACCGCCCACCATCCGGCACCTTTTTTCCGTACGAAGGCCCAGATATCCGGGCTTTTTCAAGGATACGGTTTTTTCCTTCCGATCGTCCTTGACACTGCTTCCGGCGCTGGAGTACATCTCGCCCTCTTTCACGGGGCCGGTTCACCCGGATCGCCGTGAAAGTCCCTCTCAAGGGGGTGTAGCTCAGTTGGTTAGAGCGCCGGCCTGTCACGCCGGAGGCCGCGGGTTCGAGTCCCGTCACTCCCGCCATTTTTTCGCAATTCAAAAATGCCGATCCGTTCCATGGAATGGGGCGGATTTTTGCGCCCGGCGGGCGATAAAACCTTTGAAATTTATCCGGTTATCAGTCACTTTCCCCCGGTAGCCATCATATGGTCGCAACGCGGCATTCTACGAATGCATTTGGGGGACTCAGTTAGGGGGCCGGGGACAGGGAGTTCGGCGTGAACGAATTGCTATTGGAATATCTCCCCATCCTGATTTTCATCGGGATTGCGGCGGGGCTTGCTGGCGCCATCATTATCGCTTCGTATGTGATCGGTACCCAAAACCCGGATGTCGAAAAGAACTCGGCCTATGAGTGCGGGTTCGAGGCCTTTGACGATTCGCGCGGCCGGTTCGACGTGCGCTTCTATCTGGTGGCCATTCTGTTCATTATTTTCGACCTTGAGGTTGCGTTCCTGTTCCCCTGGGCGGTCACCCTGGGCAAGATCGGCGTGTTCGGTTTCTGGTCGATGATGGTGTTCCTTGGCATCCTGACCATCGGATTCGTTTACGAATGGCGCAAAGGTGCCCTCGAATGGGAATAGACGTGCGGTTTCATAAACGATTTTTAGGGCGGCTTCTTGGAAGGGATGTGAACGAATGTCTGTAGTCACTCAACCCGGTACGGATTCTGCCCTTGGCGGGCCCCTCGGTCCCGGCGCCGAGCAGGACGAGATTCTCGCCCGCGTGACCCAGGAGCTTCAGGACAAGGGCTTCGTGCTGGCGAACGTCGATAAGCTCGTCAACTGGGCGCGTACGGGCTCGCTTTGGCCGATGACCTTTGGTCTGGCCTGCTGCGCGGTCGAGATGATCCACGCCTATATGAGCCGCTATGACCTGGACCGTTTCGGCGTTGTGCCGCGGCCCAGCCCGCGTCAGTCGGACGTGATGATCGTCGCCGGCACCCTGACCAACAAGATGGCCCCCGCATTCCGTAAGGTCTACGACCAGATGGCCGAACCCCGCTATGTGATTTCCATGGGGTCCTGCGCCAACGGTGGGGGGTATTACCATTATTCCTATGCCGTGGTGCGCGGGTGCGATCGGGTCGTGCCGGTCGATGTCTATGTGCCCGGCTGTCCTCCGACGGCGGAGGCGCTGGTTTACGGCATTCTGCAATTGCAGAAGAAGATCAAACGCACCGGCGCCTTGTGGCGTTAGGCCCAGTGCAGTAAACGACGCGGCGAAACGAAACTAAGACCAAGAAGACCATGGACCAGGCTCTCAAGGAACTTGCCGAACATCTTCGTGACCAGCTGGGCGATAGGCTGTTGGCTGACGAGGTCCGCCTTGGCGAATTGATGATTTCGGTCAAGCGCGACGAGATCGTCGACGTTCTGAAAATTCTGCGTGACGATTCGAATTGCCGGTTCCATCAGTTGATGGATATCTGCGGCGTCGACTATGCCGACGAAAGCCCGCGCTTCGAAATCGTCTACAACCTTCTGTCCATGACCCATAACACACGCATCCGCGTGAAACTGCGCACCGATGAAGATGATCCGGTGCCGTCCGTTTGCGGCGTGTTCTCGACCGCAAATTGGTTCGAGCGCGAAGTCTGGGACATGTACGGCGTGTTCTTCTCCGACCATCCGGACCTGCGCCGCCTGCTGACCGACTATGGGTTTGAGGGACATCCCCTGCGTAAGGACTTCCCGCTGACGGGCTATGTCGAAGTGCGCTACGACGACGAACAGAAACGGGTGGTCTACGAGCCCGTGAAGCTGACCCAGGAATTCCGCAATTTCGACTTTGAAAGCCCGTGGGAAGGGATGGAACGCGTTGTTCTGCCCGGCGATGAAAAAGCCGAAGTCGAAGAAGCGGAAGAAGAAACCGAGGCGTCCTAAGGCATGGCCGAAACCCAGATCAAGAACTTCAACCTCAACTTCGGGCCGCAGCACCCCGCGGCGCACGGGGTTTTGCGCCTGGTCCTGGAAATGGACGGCGAGGTCATCGAGCGCGCCGACCCGCATATCGGTCTGCTGCATCGGGGTACGGAAAAGCTCATCGAATACAAGACCTATGCCCAGGCCGTGCCCTATTTCGACCGTCTGGACTATGTGGCACCACAGAACCAGGAACATGCCTTTGTTCTGGCGGCGGAAAAGCTTCTGGGGATCGAGGTGCCCAAGCGCGGACAGTACATCCGCGTGCTGTATTGCGAGATCGGCCGGATTCTCAACCACATCCTGAACATCACGGCCTTTGCCATGGATGTGGGTGCCATGACGCCCATGTTGTGGGGCTTCGAAATTCGCGAACGCTTGATGGAATTCTGCGAATCGGCCAGTGGTGCGCGTCTGCACATGAATTATTTCCGCGTCGGCGGCGTGGCGCAGGATTTGCCGGCGGGTCTTTTAGAAGACATCGCCAAATGGGCGAATGACGAATTCCCGCCGTTCATGGACGATCTGGAAAGCCTGCTGACGGGCAACCGAATCTTCAAACAGCGCACGGTCGATATCGGCGTGATCAACGCCGAACAATGTTTCGACTGGGGCTTTACCGGCCCCAACCTGCGCGCCTCGGGTGTGGCCTGGGATCTACGTAAATCGCAGCCCTATGACGCCTATGCGGAAATGGATTTTGACATTCCCGTGGGCAAGATGGGCGACTGCTACGACCGCTATCTGGTGCGCATGGTCGAAATGCGGGAAAGCTTGAAGATCATCAAGCAATGCGTTGAAAACATGCCGGGTGGCCCCGTCAAATCGGTCAACAAAAAGGTCACGCCGCCGACCCGCGGCGACATGAAGCAGTCCATGGAAGCCTTGATCCATCACTTCAAGCTGTTTACCGAGGGCTTTCACGTGCCGGCCGGCGAAACCTATACGGCGGTCGAAGCGCCCAAGGGCGAATTCGGCGTCTATCTGGTGGCCGACGGCTCCAATAAACCCTTCCGTTGCAAGATCCGGGCACCGGGCTTTGCCCATCTGGAGGCAACGGAATTCCTGTCGAAGGGGCATATGCTCGCGGACGTTGTCGCGAACATCGGCTCCGTCGATGTTGTGTTCGGCGAAATCGACCGGTGAGCGGCATGAATACAGAACAACCGTCGACCTTCGCCTTTACGGCGGAGAACCTGGAAAAGGCCAATTGGCACATCGCCAAGTATCCGGAAGGCCGGGAGCAGAGTGCTGTGATGCCGCTGCTTGACCTGGCGCAGCGGCAGAACGGCGGCTGGGTACCCCAGGCCGCGATCGAAGTCATCGCCGACATGCTGAACATGGCGTCGATCCGCGTGTACGAGGTCGCGACGTTCTACACGATGTACAACCTGAAGCCGGTCGGAAAACATTTCGTTCAAGTATGCACTAATTTGCCGTGCTGGCTGCGCGGCTCCGACCAGGTCATGGAGGCCTGTAAGAAGGTCACCGGCTGCGGCAACGGTGAAACCTCGGACGACGGCGAATTCACGGTGCTTGAGGTCGAATGCCTGGGTGCGTGCGTCAACGCACCCATGATGCAGATCGGCGACGATTATTTCGAAGATCTGGACTCGGCCACGGCCGAAGAAATTCTGAAAGCGCTTAGGGCGGGCGACAAACCGAAGGTCGGATCGCAAATCGGGCGTCACACCTGCGAGCCCGCAGGCGGGATCACGTCTTTGACGGAACAGTTCCCGGACCGGGCCGCCAAAGCGGGAGGCGACGACTGATGCTTGCCGATAAGGACCGTATCTTCACCAATATCTACAGCTTTGCCAGCCCCGGGCTTGACGGCGCCAAGGCGCGCGGCGATTGGGACGGCACCAAAAAGCTGCTTGAGATGGGACGCGACAAGATCATCGACGAGATGAAGGAATCGGGTCTACGCGGGCGCGGCGGGGCCGGTTTCCCCACGGGCGTGAAGTGGTCCTTCATGCCCAAGGAAATCGGGGATCGCCCCCATTACCTGGTGATCAATGCAGACGAGGGCGAGCCCGGCACCTGCAAGGACCGCGAAATCATGCGTTCCGAGCCGCATAAGCTCATTGAAGGAGCCTTGATTGCGTCCTTCGCCATGGGTGCGCATGCGGCCTATTGCTATGTGCGCGGTGAGTTCCATCACGAGATCGAATGCCTGCAGCGCGCCGTGGACGAAGCCTATGAGGCCGGTCTGATCGGCGACGATGCCTGCGGTTCCGGTTGGAAGTTCGATTTCTACGTTCATTCCGGTGCCGGGGCCTATATCTGCGGCGAGGAAACCTCGCTGATCGAAAGCCTGGAAGGCAAGAAGGGCCAGCCGCGCCTCAAGCCGCCGTTTCCGGCGGGCGTCGGTGTGTGGGGCTGCCCGACCACGGTCAATAATGTTGAATCCATTGCGGTTGCTCCGGAAATTCTGCGGCGCGGTGCCGATTGGTTCGCCGGGATCGGCCGGCCCAACAACGTGGGCACCAAGCTGTTCAATATTTCCGGTCATGTGAACCAGCCCTGCACGGTCGAAGAGGAAATGGGCATACCGCTGAAGGAACTGATCGAAAAGCATGCCGGCGGCGTGCGCGGCGGTTGGGACAACCTGCTTGCGGTCATTCCGGGCGGCGCATCCGTGCCCGTGTTGCCGAAATCGATCTGCGACGACGTGCTGATGGATTTCGATTCCTTACGCGAACAGCGTTCGGGCCTGGGCACGGCGGCGGTCATGGTCATGGACAAGTCGACGGACATGATCAAGGCGATCGCGCGTCTGGCGGCGTTCTACAAACACGAAAGCTGCGGGCAGTGCACGCCGTGCCGCGAAGGCACCGGTTGGATGTCGCGTGTCATGCAGCGCATGGTCACGGGCGACGCACACGTGGACGAAATCGACACCCTGGAAGAAGTCACCCGTCAGGTCGAAGGGCACACCATCTGTGCCCTCGGCGATGCGGCGGCTTGGCCGATCCAGGGGCTTATCCGCCATTTCCGTCCCGAGATGGAAAAGCGGATTCTTGACAACATCGCCCGCCGCACGGCGGCGGAATAGACAGGTTGACTAGGGGCTTGAGCTAGATGCCAAAGATCACCATCGACGGCGAGGAACACGAAGTCGACGCCGGCATGACGATCCTGCAGGCCTGCGAGCAGGCCGGCAAGGAAGTGCCGCGGTTCTGTTATCACGACCGCCTGTCGATTGCCGGTAACTGTCGCATGTGTCTGGTGCAGATGGAACGCTCGCCCAAGCCGGTGGCGTCCTGCGCCATGCCCGTGGGCGACGGCATGGTGGTCTATACGGACACACCCGAAGTCAAGAAGATGCGCCAGGGGGTGATGGAGTTCCTGCTTCTCAACCATCCGCTGGATTGCCCGATCTGCGATCAGGGCGGCGAATGCGATCTGCAGGACCAGGCCATGGCCTATGGCATGGATCATGGGCGTTATCAGGAAAACAAGCGCGCCGTCGAAGACAAGCACATGGGGCCGCTGATCAAGACGATCATGACCCGCTGCATCCACTGCACCCGTTGCGTGCGCTTTTCGACCGAGGTCGCGGGCGTGACCGACATGGGGCTGATCGGGCGCGGCGAAGGTGCCGAAATCGTGACCTATCTGGACAAGGCCGTGGGATCGGAGCTTTCCGGCAACGTTATCGACCTGTGCCCGGTGGGCGCATTGACGTCCAAGCCCTATGCCTTCGTCGCCCGTCCGTGGGAATTGAAGAAGACCGAAAGCGTCGATGTATCCGATGCCCAGGGTTCCGCCATCCGCGTTGACAGCCGTGGGCCCGAGGTCATGCGCGTGCTGCCGCGCCTGAACGAAG
The DNA here is from genome assembly GCA_040218445.1 of Rhodospirillales bacterium. GTDB lineage: Bacteria > Pseudomonadota > Alphaproteobacteria > Rhodospirillales > Casp-alpha2 > UBA1479. Next base: position 26,241 of record JAVJRK010000002.1, read on the forward strand.
ATGTCAACGAGGAATGGATTTCCGACAAGGCGCGCTATTGGGTTGATGGCCTGAAACGCCAGCGTCTGGACCGCCCCTATGTGCGCCAGAAAGGCAAGTTGAAGCCCGCAAGCTGGGATGAAGCCTTTGCCGCCATCGCCAAGGCGATGAAAGGCGTGCAGGGCAAGGAAATCGCCGCTATCGCCGGTGATCTGGCCGATTGCGAGAGCATGCTGGTCCTGAAGGACCTGATGACAGGCCTGGGATCGAGCAACATCGATTGCCGTCAGGACGGATCGAAGGTCGATCCGAGCATGCGCGCGTCCTACATCTTCAATTCGACCATCGCCGGTATCGAAGATGCCGATGCCTTGTTGATCGTCGGCGCAAATCCCCGTTGGGAAGCGCCGGTGCTGAACGCCCGCATCCGCAAGCGCCATCTGATGGGCAAGTTCCCCATCGCGGCCATCGGCCCGGCGGTCGACCTGAGTTATCCCACCGATTGGCTGGGTGAGGGGGCGGACGTTCTGTCGCAGATCGCGGCCGGCAACCATCCCTTCGCAGAGGTTCTGAAATCGGCTGAAAAGCCCATGATCATCGTCGGTTCCGGCGCGGTCGCCCGCCCCGACGGCGCACAGGTTCTGGGAACGGCTCGCAAGCTGGCCGATGCGGTTGGCGCGGTCACCGGCGATTGGAACGGGTTCAACGTTCTGCAGCGCGCGGCCTCGCGCGTCGGCGGGCTCGACCTCGGCTTCGTGCCGGGTGAGGACGGCCTGGATACGGGACGTGTTCTGGACGGTGCGGCGACCGGTGCCATCAAGGTTGTCTATCTGTTGGGCGCCGACGAGATCGATACCAAGGACCTGGATAAGCCCTTCGTGATTTATCAAGGCCACCACGGCGATGCGGGGGCGCATGTCGCCGATGTAATCCTGCCGGGGGCGGCCTTTGCGGAAAAGAACGCAACCTACGTCAACCTGGAAGGCCGGGTGCAGCGGGGCCAATTGGCCGTCTATCCGCCGGGCGACGCGCGCGAGGACTGGAAGATCATCCGCGCCCTGTCTGATGCCCTTGGGGCGTCACTGGATTACACCACGCTGGCCGACGTACGCCAGGGGCTGGTCAAGGCCAATCCCGTGTTCCAGGGCATCGACGATATTCAAGCGGCTGACTGGGGCGATTTCGGCGCAGCGGGCGAGCCTTCGGGCGCGTTCAGCTATCCCATCGCCAATTTCTACATGACCGATCCGATCAGCCGGGCATCGGCCACCATGGCCGAATGCACGGACGAAATCCTGGGCGGCAGGGAAGGGAAGACCGGAACCGATGGTTGAGGCCTGGAATACCTGGATCTGGCCGACGGTCTGGATCGTTCTTAAAATCCTTGTGATCGTGGTGCCGATCCTGCTGTCGGTCGCCTATCTGACCCTGTTCGAACGCAAGGTCATCGGCGCCATGCAACTGCGCAAGGGACCCAACGTGGTCGGGCCCTTCGGGCTGTTTCAGCCGCTGGCCGACGGGGCCAAGCTGTTCCTCAAGGAAATGATCATTCCGTCGGGGGCCAACCCGGGTGTGTTCATTCTGGCCCCCTGCGTGACCTTTGCCCTGGCGCTGATCGCCTGGGCCGTCATTCCCTTCGGCGAAGGCCTGGTCCTGGCCGATATCAACGTCGGTATTCTGTACCTGTTCGCGATCTCGTCGCTGGGCGTTTACGGCATCCTCATGGCCGGTTGGGCGTCGAACTCGCGCTATGCCTTTCTGGGCGCACTGCGGAGTGCAGCTCAGATGGTGTCCTATGAAGTCTCCATGGGCTTCGTGATCATCACCGTGCTGGTCTGCGTCGGGTCCTTGAATCTGACGGCCATCGTCGAGGCCCAGCGCGACCTGTGGTTCGTATTCCCGCTGTTCCCCATGGCCGTGATCTTCTTTATCTCGACCCTGGCGGAAACCAACCGCCATCCGTTTGATCTGCCCGAGGCCGAGGCCGAACTGGTCGCCGGCTACAACGTCGAATATTCGGGCATGGCCTTCGCCCTGTTCTTCCTGGGCGAATACGCCAACATGATCCTGATGTCGGGCATGACCGTGGTGTTGTTCCTGGGCGGATGGCTGCCGCCGTTCGATATCGAACCCTTGAACTGGATTCCCGGGCCGATCTGGTTCGCCGCCAAGATCGCGTTCTGTCTTTTCATTTTCATCTGGGTGCGCGCCACATTCCCGCGGTACCGCTATGACCAGTTGATGCGCCTGGGCTGGAAGGTCTTCCTGCCGCTGTCGTTGTTCGCAGTCGCTGCCGTGTCCGGCGCGCTGCTGGCTTTCGGCTGGGTGCCCACCCCGGTTTCGGGTTAGGAGACGTTTAATGAGCATGATCGGTCAAAGCGCCAAGGCATTGTTCCTCAAGGAACTTGTGGCCGGTATGGCGCTGACGCTCAAATACTTCACCAAACCCAAGGTGACCTTGAACTACCCCTATGAAAAGGGGCCGCTCAGCCCGCGCTTCCGCGGCGAACATGCCCTGCGCCGTTACCCCAACGGGGAAGAACGCTGCATCGCCTGCAAGCTGTGCGAAGCGATCTGTCCGGCCCAGGCGATCACCATTGAGGCCGAACCCCGCGACGACGGTTCCCGCCGGACGACGCGCTACGACATCGACATGGTGAAATGCATCTACTGCGGTTATTGCGAGGAAGCCTGCCCGGTCGACGCCATCGTCGAAGGGCCGAATTTCGAATACGCCACGGAAACCCGTGAAGAACTGCTGTACGACAAGGACAAATTGCTGACCAACGGCGACCGTTGGGAAACCGAAATCGCGGACCGGCTGCGGGCCGACGCGCCGTACCGATGAACGGGGCGGCATACGGCATCGTGACGAACAGAAAGACCGACGAGGAGAGTATGAGGGGCAATCAGGAACGGAACCGCGCGAAGACGCGGGCAGGGAACGTGAAAGGAGACGGCAGATGATTGTCGAAGCTCTCGCGTTCTACATGTTCGCCTTCATCACCGTGGCGGCGGGTGTGTTGGTCATTTCCTCCAAGAACCCCGTGCATTCGGTGTTGTTCCTGATCCTGGCGTTCTTCAATTCGGCCGGCATGTTCGTGCTGATGGGGGCCGAGTTCCTGGCCATGATCCTGGTCGTGGTCTATGTCGGCGCGGTCGCCGTGCTGTTCATGTTCGTGGTCATGATGCTCGACATCAACTTCACGCAACTGCGATCCGGCTTTTTGCAGTACCTGCCGCTGGGTGGGCTTATCGGATTGATCCTGCTGGCGGAAATGGTCGTCGTCGCGGGCGGATGGCAGTCCATTGCCGAGGGCGCGAAAATGGCCCAGGCCGCCGCGCCGATGGCCGATGGCACGACCAACACCCATGCTTTGGGTGAGCTCATCTACACCCATTACGTCTATCTGTTCCAGGCCGCGGGCATGATCCTGCTGGTCGCCATGGTCGGCGCCATCGTGCTGACGCACCGCCGCCGCACCGGCGTGCGCAAGCAGCGCATCGCCGATCAGAACGCGCGCGGGACCGACACCGTCGAAACCCGCAAGGTCGAAATCGGGAAGGGGATTTGATCCATGCTTGAAATCGGCCTGTCCCATTATCTGACCGTCGCGGCGATCCTGTTCACGCTGGGTATCTTCGGCATTTTCCTGAACCGCAAGAACGTGATCATCATTCTCATGTCCATCGAATTGATGCTGCTGGCGGTGAACATCAACCTGGTCGCCTTTTCTTCGCATCTGAACGATCTGGTCGGACAGGTGTTCGCCTTGTTCGTGCTGACCGTCGCCGCCGCCGAGGCCGCTATCGGCTTGGCCATTCTGGTTGTCTTCTTCCGCAATCGCGGCTCCATCGATGTCGAAGACATCAACATGATGAAGGGGTAGGAACCGCGACATGATCGAAATACTCGCCGTTTTCCTGCCGCTCGTCGGCTCGGTCCTGGCCGGCCTGATCGTCTTCATGCCGCAGGATGATCACGACAAGCAGCATAAGATGGACACTCTGGCGCAGTGGATTACCTGCACCGGGTTGATCCTGTCGGCCATCTGCGCGGTCATTCTGTTCAAGGATGTGGCGCTCGACGGCAATGCCCGGGTGACAGAACTGTTCACCTGGATCGATTCCGGCTCGCTGGAAGTGTCCTGGGCCCTGCGGGTCGACCAATTGACCGCGGTCATGATGATCGTTGTGACCGGCGTATCAGCCATGGTGCACATCTATTCCTGCGGCTACATGCACCACGACAAGTCGATCCCCCGGTTCATGAGCTATCTGAGCCTGTTCACCTACTTCATGCTGATGCTGATCACGTCCGACAACCTTGTGCAGTTGTTCTTCGGCTGGGAAGGGGTCGGGCTCGCGTCCTATCTGCTGATTGGGTTCTGGTACGACCGCCCGACGGCCAATGCGGCGGCGATCAAGGCCTTCGTCGTCAACCGGGTCGGCGATTTCGGCTTCGCGCTGGGCATATTCGCGACCTTTATGCTGTTCGACACGGTCAATCTGGACACGATCTTCAATGCCGTGTCCGGCAAGGCCGATGCGACCCTGCAGGTGTTCGGCGGTGAATTCCACGCATTGACGGTTTGTTGTCTGTTGCTGTTCGTGGGCGCCATGGGCAAGTCGGCGCAGCTGGGTCTGCATACCTGGCTGCCGGACGCCATGGAAGGCCCGACACCGGTTTCCGCCCTGATCCATGCCGCGACCATGGTCACGGCCGGCATCTTCATGGTGGCGCGCCTGTCACCCATGTTCGAATATTCCGAGGTCGCACTTACCGTCGTGACCATCGTCGGGGCCTCGACCTGTATTTTCGCGGCGACCATCGGCTGCGTGCAGAACGACATCAAGCGGGTGATCGCCTATTCGACCTGCTCGCAGCTGGGCTACATGTTCTTCGCCTGCGGTGTGTCGGCCTATTCCGCCGGTATCTTCCACCTGATGACCCACGGCTTCTTCAAGGCGCTGCTGTTCCTGGGGGCGGGCTCGGTCATTCACGCCATGTCCGACGAACAGGACATGCGCAAGATGGGCGGCATCTGGAAGCACATCAAGGTAACTTATATTCTGATGTGGATCGGATCCCTGGCGCTGGCCGGCATTCCGCCGTTCGCCGGGTTCTATTCCAAGGACATCGTGCTTGAAGCAGCCTGGGGTGCGCATACGGGCGTCGGCCAATATGCCTTCTGGCTGGGCATCGCGGCTGCGTTCCTGACGGCGTTCTATTCCTGGCGTCTGCTGATCATGACCTTCCACGGCAAGCCGCGCGCCGACGAGACCACCATGGCGCATGTCCATGAAAGTCCCATGGTCATGATTCTGCCGCTGGTCGTATTGGCGGGCGGCGCCTGTCTTGCCGGGGTTTTGGCCTACGACCTGATGGTCGGCCATCACATGGCGGAATTCTGGGGCAAGTCGATCGTCGTGTTGGAACACCACAAGGCGATGGAAAATGCCCATCACGTGCCGCTTTGGGTGAAGCTGCTGCCCTTGATCGTCGGCGTCGCCGGGATCGCCATGGCCTATGTGTTCTACATGTTCGCGCCGGGCATTCCGGGGGCAATCGCCGCCAGGTTCCAGGGCATCTACCAGTTCCTGTTGAACAAATGGTACTTCGACGAACTGTACGACAAGCTGTTCGTCAAACCGGCCTTCTACCTGGGGCACAATTTCTGGAAAACGGGCGACGGTACGCTGATCGACGGGCTGGGCCCTGACGGCATATCGAAAACCGTACGCAACATCGCAGGCCGCGCGTCGGCACTGCAGACCGGCTACCTCTACCACTATGCCTTCGCCATGCTGATCGGGATTGTGGCTTTGGTGACTTGGTATCTGATGACGAAGGCGGGGTAAGAAGACCATGGATTGGCCCATTCTATCGCTGGTCACCTTCCTGCCGCTTGTCGGTGTGGTGCTGATTGCCTTTGTGCCTTCGGATAATCCCGAAAATGCCCGTCGTGTGGCGCTGTGGGTTTCCGGCGGAACGTTCCTGGTGTCGCTACTGATCTGGTTCAATTTCGACCGCACGACGGCGGACATGCAGTTCGTCGAGGAAGCGGCCTGGATGCCCATGGCCGGTATTTCCTATCGGGTCGGGGTCGACGGCATTTCCATGCTGTTCGTCATGCTGACGACCTTGCTGACTCCGCTGTGCGTCTTGGCCAGTTGGGAAGCGATCAAGGTCCGCGTGAAAGAATACATGATCGCCTTCCTGATCCTGGAAGTCTTCATGGTTGGCATGTTCGTGGCGCTTGATCTGTTCCTGTTCTACATCTTCTTCGAAGCGGTCCTGATCCCGATGTTCATCATCATCGGTGTATGGGGCGGCCCGCGGCGCATCTACGCATCGTTCAAGATGTTCCTATATACGCTGCTGGGCTCGGTGCTGATGCTGCTGGCCATGATGGCCATGTATTTCGATGCCGGCACGACCGACATCACCAAGCTGCTTGCCCATGATTTCCCGGCGCAGTTGGAAACCTGGCTGTGGCTGGCCTTCTTCGCGTCCTTCGCGATCAAAGTGCCCATGTGGCCGGTTCATACCTGGCTGCCCGACGCCCACGTCGAGGCCCCCACGGCGGGGTCGGTCATTCTGGCCGGCGTGCTGTTGAAGTTCGGCGGCTATGGTTTCCTGCGGTTCTCGCTGCCCATGTTCCCGGAAGCCAGCGTGATGTTCACGCCGCTGGTCTATACGCTTTCGATCATCGCGGTGATCTATACCTCGCTGGTGGCGCTGGCCCAGGAAGACATGAAGAAGCTGATTGCCTATTCGTCGGTCGCGCATATGGGATTCGTGACCATCGGCGCCTTCACCATGACGGTGCAGGGGATCGAAGGTTCGATCTATCAGATGCTCAGCCATGGCGTCGTGTCGGCGGCCTTGTTCCTGATCGTCGGCGTGGTCTACGACCGCGAACATTCGCGCGAAATCGATCATTACGGCGGTCTGGTCGAACGCATGCCCGCTTACGGAATTTTCTTCATGCTGTTCATGCTGGCATCCGTGGGGCTGCCCGGCACGGGCGGGTTCGTGGGTGAATTCCTGGTCCTGCTGGGTGCGTTCCAGGCCAACAGCTGGGTTGCGGCGCTGGCTTCAACCGGTGTGATCCTGGGCGCGGTCTATATGCTGTACCTGTACCGCCGGATCATCTTCGGCAAATTGACCAAGGAGCACCTGTCCAAGATTTTGGACATGGACAAGCGCGAGATCGCGGTGTTCGCCCCCTTGGTCATCGTGACCCTGTGGATGGGGATTTATCCGTCCTCGTTCCTGGACGTCATGCATGTGTCCGTTGAAAACCTGTTGAAGAACGTGGAAACGGCGCTGGCCGCCGCCGGTCACGCCAACATCGCCGGACGCTAAGAGAGGACCGGACAAGAGATGACCATCGATCAGATTATTCCGGCTCTGCCCGAAGTTTTCGTCGCCTGCATGATCATGGCGCTGCTGATGCTGGGCGTGTTCCAGAAGGGCGCCTTGGCGGAACAGGACGTGAAAAGCTTTCGCCTGATTTCCGGGCTGTCCGTGGGCGTTCTGGGCCTGACCGTTCTGCTGGTCGTCATGCTGGCCGACCGCCAGCTGATGGCCTTCAACAACATGTTCGTGGTCGACGGTTTCGCGACCTACGCCAAGGTTCTGGTGCTGGTGGCTTCGGCGGCGGCGATCGTGCTGTCGACGGGCTATTTGGAACGCCATGGCGTGGCGCGGTTCGAATACGCCATTCTCGTCGTGTTCGCGACGCTCGGCATGATGATGATGATTTCGGCCAACGACCTGATCTCGCTCTACATGGGGCTGGAGATGCAGTCGTTGTCGCTCTACGTCATCGCCGCGTTCCAGCGCGACGATCAGCGTTCGACTGAAGCAGGCCTGAAGTACTTCGTCCTCGGCGCCCTGGCTTCGGGCATGCTGCTGTATGGCGCCTCCCTGGTTTATGGTTTTGCCGGCACGACCAACTTCACGGTTCTGGCCGATCTGCTGAAGGGCGGGGAGCCCTCGGTCGGTTTGGTCGTCGGCATCGTGTTCGTGGTCGCCGGGCTGGCGTTCAAGGTTTCCGCCGTGCCGTTCCATATGTGGACGCCCGACGTCTACGAAGGGGCGCCGACGCCGGTCACGGCGTTCTTTGCCGTGGCCCCCAAGATTGCGGCCCTGGCGCTGTTCACCCGCGTGATGATGGAGCCGTTCGGTGACGCCGCCGCCAGTTGGCAGCAGGTCATCATCTTTATTTCTGCCGCCTCCATGATCCTGGGCGCTGTCGCCGCCGTGGCGCAGAAGAACATCAAACGCCTGATGGCTTATAGCTCCATCGGTCATGTGGGCTATGCCCTGATCGGTCTGTGCGTCGCCGATGAAACCGGGGTGCGCGGCATTTTGGTTTATCTCGCGATCTATCTGGTCATGAACGTGGGGGCCTTCGCCTGCATCCTGTGCATGAAGCGGGGCGACCGCATGGTCGAACAGATCTCCGACCTTTCGGGCATGTCCAAGACACATCCCTTCATTGCCTTCGCACTTCTGGTGTTCATGTTCTCCATGGCCGGCGTGCCGCCCTTGGCGGGTTTCTTCGCCAAGCTTTATATCTTCTGGGCGGCGATCGAGGCAGGGCTGGTTGTCCTGGCCGTGATCGGTGTGCTGACCAGCGTGATCGGCGCGTTCTATTATCTTCGCATCGTGCGCGTGATGTACTTCGAAGATACCGAGGACCCGCTGGATGCGGGGATCAGCCGTGAGTTGAAGCTTCTGATTGGTGTCGCAGCATTCATCATCTGCTTCTTCTTCATCCAGCCCAATCTGATCCTGGATCCCGCAGCCGCCGCGGCGAAGGCCTTGCTCGCCGGATAGCGAGTGAAAGGTCCGTCATGGACACACCCAACCTTCCATCCCTGTTCAATCTGGTCGTGCTGGACAGCGTCGACAGTACCAATGCGGAAGCGCGCCGTTTGGCCGAAAAAGGCCCGGAAGAAACGCCCGAAGGCACCTTGGTCTGGGCAGCGGAGCAAACGGCCGGGCGGGGGCGCCGGGGCCGGACCTGGCACAGCCCGAAAGGGAACTTCTATTGCTCCATCGTGCTGCGACCCGACGCTCCGTTGAAAGACGCGGCGCAATTCGGGTTCGTCGCATCGCTGGCCGTGTTCGATACCATCGGCAGCCTGGCGCAGCCCGGTACGGAAGCCCATACCAAATGGCCCAACGACGTTCTGATTTCCGGGCGCAAGGTCGCGGGCATATTGCTCGAAGCCCAGGGAGCGGCTTCGCCCGAGGCCGAGCCCGATTTCGTGATCGTCGGGATCGGCGTGAACCTTGTCGATTACCCGGAAGATGTCGAGTTTCCCGCGACCGCCATGGCCGAGGAAGGCACACATGTTCTGGCCCCTGAATTTCTGGATGTCTTCGCCAAACATTTCCTGGCCTGGACACGGATGTGGGTCGATGAAGGCTTCGCGCGTGTCCGTAAAAACTGGCTGTGGCGCTGCGATCAGGTCGGCAAAAATGTCGAGGTGCGCCTTGCCAACGAAACCCTGACCGGTGTGTTCAAGGATCTGGACGACACGGGGGCGCTGATTTTGGATACCCCCGACGGCCCGCGCACCATCACCGCCGGTGATGTCTATTTCCCCCAATCGAACGCTTAAGCAACGGGGAGGGACGACATGCTGCTGGCCATCGATTCCGGAAACACCAATATCGTCTTTGCCGTGTTTGACGACGCCGGAACCGTCAAAGGTACCTGGCGCGCCAATTCGAAATTGGAGCGGACCAAGGATGAGCACGCCGTCTGGCTGCGTCCGCTTTTGGAAATGAACGGGATCGCGCCCGAGAACATCACCCATGCCATCCTGGCGACGGTCGTACCCAACAACCGGTTTCCCCTGGTCGGCCTGTGCCGGGATTACTTCGGGATCGAACCCCAGGTGATCGGTGATGCCGGGATCGATCTGGGCATCAAGGTTCTGGTCGACCGGCCGGAACAGGTCGGCGCCGACCGCTTGGTCAACACCGTTTCCGCCCATGCCAAATACGGCGGGCCGCTGATCATCGTCGATTTCGGCACGGCCACGACCTTCGACGTGATCGACGGGCAGGGCAGCTATGTGGGGGGCGTTATTTCGCCCGGTATCAACCTGTCGCTGGAAGCCCTGCATCAGGCCGCCGCGAAACTGCCCCTGATCAGTGTGGAGAAGCCTGAAAAGGTAATCGGCCGCGATACGGTCACGGCCATGCAATCGGGGGTCTTTTGGGGCTATGTCGGCTTGATCGAAGGGATTGTCGGCCGTATTCGTCTGGAAATGGGCGCCGACTGCCAGGTCATCGCCACGGGCGGCCTCGCCCCCCTGTTTGTTGAAGCGACGGCCTGTCTTGAACAGGTCGATGCCAACCTGACCTTGGACGGACTTTACATGATCCACCGGAACAACACCGCATGACCGGCAACGATGCGGTGACGGACGACGATAACGAATTGGTCTTCGTGGCGCTTGGCGGCGCCGGCGAGATCGGCATGAATCTGAACCTTTACGGCTATGGCCCCCCGGGTGAAGAACGCTGGATCATGCTTGACCTGGGGGTGACGTTTTCCGACGGCTGGCCGCCGGGCGTCGATGTGATCATGGCCGACCCCACGTTCATCGAAGAACGCAGGGACCAGCTTGACGGTTTGGTCCTGACCCATGCCCATGAGGACCATATAGGCGCGGTTCAATATTTGTGGGACCGCTTCAAATGCCCGATCTATGCCACGCCGTTCACGGCCCATATCCTGAACCGCAAGCTGTCGGAGCCTGGGTGGGAAAACGAGGCCGAGGTCAATGTCGTGCCGCTGCAGGGCAAGTTCTCGGTCGGGCCGTTCGAATTGGAACTGATCACGCTGACCCATTCGATCCCCGAGCCCAATGGCGTCGTCCTGCGCACGCCGCTGGGTACGGTTCTGCATACGGGTGACTGGAAGTTCGACCCGGACCCGGTGATCGGCGACGTGTCCGACCAGGAAGCGTTGCGCGCCCTGGGCGATGCCGGGGTCACGGCCATGGTTTGCGATTCCACCAATGTGTTCGCGCCCGGGCAGTCGGGGTCCGAGGGCGACATCCTGGACAGTATGGCCGAGGTCATCGCCGGGTGTAGCGGGCGGGTCGCCGTGGCCTGCTTTGCGACCAATGTGGCGCGCCTGGAAACCATCGCCCGCGCGGCGGCGGAAACGGGGCGCGAAGTGGTTCTCGCCGGCAGATCCCTGTGGCGGATTCAGAGTGCAGCTCGGGAAAACGGATACCTGGCCGACATTCCGCCGTTCCTGGCCGAGGAAGAAGCCAACAACCTGCCCGATGACAAGGTTCTGATTATCTGTACCGGCAGCCAGGGGGAGCCTCGGGCCGCCCTGTCGCGCATCGCGGCAGGCGACCATCCGCGGATTTCCTTGGGCAAGGGGGATTGGGTCATTTTCTCGTCACGGGAAATTCCCGGCAACGAGACCTCGATCGCGCGGTTACAGAATGATCTGGTGGCATGCGGCGTGCGGATCATTACGTCGCGCGATGCCTTCGTTCATGTTTCGGGCCACCCCAACCGGGACGAACTGTCCCACATGTACCAGCTTGTCCGCCCGCGGGTAGCGGTGCCGGTCCATGGCGAGCTTCGCCATCTGCATGAACATGCGCGTCTGGCCCGGGAATGCCAGGTGGAGCAAGCCATTCTGGCCCCCAACGGAACCATGGCGCGTCTGGCCCCGGGACCGGCGGAAATCGTCGATCACGTGCCGACGGGGCGCCTAGCCCTGATCGGCGGGCGGCTTGTGCCCCTGGACGGCAACCTGGTCAAAGAGCGCATCCGCGGGGTCTGGCATGGCGTGGTCACGGTGACCGTCGCCGTCGACGATGCCGGCCTGGCGGAAGAGCCGCAGATCACCACATTGGGTATTTCAGAGGACCAGGACGATGATCCGGTCGTCGATGCCGCGCGCGAGGCCGCCATCAACGCCGTGCGTGCCCTGCCGCCGCGCAAGCTGGCCGATGACGGGGACGTTCTTGAAGCCGTCCGCCTGGCCGTGCGCCGGACATTCCGGGCGAAATTGGACATGAAGCCCGTGACAACGGTGCATTTGGTGCGTATCTGATAGGGACAACCGTGACGGAGATTCTTGGAACATGATCGGAAAACTGAACCACGTCGCCATTGCCGTTCCCGACCTGGACGCCGCCACGGCGACCTACCGCGATTCCTTGGGGGCCAAGGTGTCCGATCCCCAGGCGGAACCGGATCACGGCGTGACCGTGGTGTTCGTGGAACTTGAGAATACCAAGATCGAACTGCTGCATCCCTTGGGCGAAGGTTCGCCGATCCAGGGGTTCCTGGACAAGAACCCGTCCGGCGGCATCCATCATGTGTGTTACGAAGTCGGAGATATCATGGCATCCCGCGACCATCTGAAAGCGCAAGGCGCGCGTGTTCTGGGCGATGGCGAGCCCAAGATCGGTGCCCATGGAAAGCCGGTGCTGTTCCTGCATCCCAAGGACTTCAACGGCACCCTGATCGAACTGGAACAGGCTTAAATCTTATGAGTTTGCAGACAGGCCTTGCCGTCTATTTCGTGATTTGGTGGATTTCGTTGTTCGCGGTTCTGCCCTGGGGCGTGAAGCGGGTCGATCCCGAGGACCTGAAGCCGGGTGAAGATCCGGGCTCGCCGGCAAAGCCGATGCTGCTGATCAAGTTTGCGGCGACCTCGGTGCTGGCAGGGGTGATTTTCGGGATTTTCTACTGGGTTCACGAATCGGGACTGGTCTCGTTCCGCCCGTAGTTCCGCCAACACAATCCCAACCGCGCAAAAATAAAGGCAAGACCACTGCGGTCTTGCCTTACTTAGTCCAAACTCTAGATAAAGCTTCGCGCCGTTTTCGGCTCCCGCTTACTTAATTCTTCTTAATTTATTCCTCCCAAAACCCGGGCCCAGTCTGACCGGCAGGTGCTCGTCATTGCGAGCGAGGGCATCTTACTATCGGCCTCCGCATTGGTCACTCTTTTTCTAGGGATAAATCGCAACAATCTTCGTGAATTCGTCGGGGCGGATGAAATCATCGTTCGTCCAGACAATCCCCGTGATAAACGAAGGCCCCCGTGGACAAAGCGAAAGCCATCCCATAAATTCCTGAACCAGTTAACCGGGGCCGCCCCCGCCCGAACATCCGTCGCCGAATGCTTGCGGCGGCCAATCACCAACACCGAAAAGGACCCCGGCCCGCATGCGTCTTTCCCGCTTTTTCATGCCGACCATGAAGGAAACGCCCGCCGACGCACAGATCGCGTCGCACCGCTTGATGCTGCGCGCCGGTATGGTCAGGCAATCTTCGGCCGGGATCTATTCCTGGCTGCCGCTGGGCTATCGCGTGCTCAAGAACATCACCCGCATCGTCGAGGAGGAACAGGACGCCATCGGCTGCCAACAGGTTCTGATGCCGACCATCCAGCCGGCGGAACTGTGGCGTCAAAGCGGACGGTACGACGCCTACGGTCCCGAGATGCTGCGCATCACCGACCGGCACGAACGGGACATGCTCTATGGTCCCACCAACGAAGAACAGATCACCCAGATTTTTGCCGATTCCGTGCGCTCTTACCGCGACCTTCCGAAGATGCTGTATCACATCCAATGGAAGTTCCGGGACGAAGTCCGTCCCCGGTTCGGGGTCATGCGCGGACGCGAATTCCTGATGAAGGATGCCTATTCATTCGATCTGGATTATGAAAGTGCCAGAAAGTCTTATCAGAAACATTTCGTGTCATACCTGAAGACATATCAGCGCATGGGATTGAAGGCCATTCCCATGGCGGCGGATACGGGGCCGATCGGTGGCGACATGAGCCACGAGTTTTTGATCCTGGCCGACACGGGCGAAAGCGAGATCGCCTGCCACAAGGACTTTCTCGACAACAACTGGCTGGACGGCGTTGATTTCGACGGCGATCTGGGCGGCGTGGTCGATATCTTTACCGAAAAATACGCGGCCACGGACGAGAAACGCGACCCGACGGCGGAAGCCGCCCTGGGCGATGACCTGATCACCGCGCGGGGGATCGAGGTCGGCCATATCTTTTATTTCGGCAAAAAGTATTCCGAGCCCATGGGCGCCAAGGTCGCGGGGCCCGACGGTCAGGAGATCGTGTGTGAAATGGGGTCTTACGGGATCGGCGTGTCACGCCTGGTCGGCGCCATTATCGAGGCCAGTCACGACGATGCGGGCATCATCTGGCCGGAACCGGTGGCCCCGTTCCGCATCGGCTTGATCAATCTGCGTTCGGGCGACGACGCCTGCGATGCAGCCTGTGAAAGCATGTACGACCATCTGCGCAACGCAGGACAGGATGTGCTGTACGACGACCGTAACGAGCGGGCCGGCGGAAAGTTCGCCGATATGGACCTGATCGGTCTGCCCTGGCAGTTGATCGCGGGGCCGCGCGGCCTTGAAAAGGACATGGTTGAGCTGAAAAACAGGGCCACGGGCGAACGCGAGGAAGTCAGTCGGGAATCGGCCCTTGCCCGCCTGACCGAAGGATGATGGCCGCCATGGCCATGGAAACCGGTTGCATGGGCATAGAAGATCAAGTTTTTGCCCTTAACTCAGCCCTCTGCCGAGCCGCAAGGAAGGATAGCGCCGCCCGTGTTCAGCCGATTTGAATGGATGATGGCGCTGCGCTATTTGCGCGCCCGCCGACAAGAAGGGTTTATCTCCGTCATCGCCTGGTTTTCGCTGCTGGGCATCGCCCTTGGGGTGGCCACCCTGATCATCGTCATGTCGGTCATGAACGGTTTCCGGGAGGAGCTTTTGGGGCGCATTCTGGGCCTGAACGGGCACCTCAGCGTGCAGGGCCAGTTTCGCGAATTGAAAGGTTTCGACCCCATCGCCGATAGCGTCCGTGATCTGCGCGACGTCGTCAGCGTCACCCCCCTGATCGAAGGGCAGGCCATGGCGACCGCCAACGGGACGGCCCAGGGTGCCCTGGTGCGCGGCATCCGCCCCAATGATCTGACCCGCCGCAAGCTGATTGCCGACAACATCACCCGCGGGTCCGTCGATGATTTCACGTCCGGCGGCAAAAACGTGGTGATCGGCGAGCGGCTGGCACAGAAGATGGGCCTTCGGGTCGGCGACAAGATCACTCTGATTTCGCCCAAGGGCAGCGCCACGGCCTTCGGCACGGTGCCGCGCACGGCGGCTTACCGCATTGCCGCGACCTTCGAGGTGGGCATGTATGAATACGATTCCAGTTTCGTGTTCATGGATCTGGCCGATGCCCAGGTCTATTTCCGATACCCCAAGGAAGCCGTGTCGTCCCTTGAGGTGTTCATCAAGGACCCGGATGACGCGCTGGAGGTCAAACAACGCATTGCCGGTACGACAAAAGGGATCGGGCGGATTCATGACTGGCAGCAGGCCAATGCCAGCTTCTTCAACGCGATACAAGTTGAACGCAACGTCATGTTCCTGATCTTGACGCTGATCATTCTGGTCGCCGCATTCAATATCATTTCAAGCATGATCATGCTGGTGAAGGACAAGGGCAGGGATATCGCCATCCTGCGCACCATGGGGGCGACCCGCGGCATGGTCATGCGGGTATTCCTGATCGCGGGCGCCAGTGTGGGCGTGATCGGCACGGTCGCGGGTTCGATCCTGGGGATCGCCTTCGCCAACAACATTGAATCCGTGCGGCAGTGGATACAGGGGCTGACCGGCACGGATCTGTTCGCGGCGGAAATCTATTTCCTGTCACAACTGCCGGCCGTGATCGATTGGAACGAGGTCATCGCCGTGATCGCCATGGCGCTGGGGTTGTCGTTCCTGGCGACGATCTATCCGTCCTGGCGGGCTGCGCGCACCGATCCGGCCGAGGCGCTGCGCTATGAATGACGTCGTGCCCGCTTTGTCGCTTCGGGGCATCCGGCGCACCTTTCGTCAGGGGCGCTCGGAGCTGGAAATCCTCAAGGGCATCGACCTGACCGTGCGGCCGGGCGAGGTCGTCGCGCTGGTCGGCCCGTCCGGGGCGGGTAAATCGACCCTTTTGCACATCGCCGGCCTGCTGGAATCGGCCGACAGCGGTGCGATCGAAATCTGCGGTCAGGATTGTTCCGCCATGGGGGACGAGCAACGCACCCTGGCCCGGCGCTACAACCTGGGCTTCGTCTATCAGCATCATCACCTGCTGCCCGAATTCTCGGCCCTGGAAAACGTCATCATTCCGCAGATCATTTCCGGGATCAGCCACAAGGACGCCAAGGACCGGGCCGGCGAAATCCTTAAATGGATGGGACTCGAAGAACGCCTGACCCATCGCCCGGCAAGGCTTTCGGGCGGGGAGCAGCAGCGCGTGGCCATTGCCCGGGCCCTTTCAACGGCGCCCAAGGTTCTGTTGGCGGATGAGCCCACGGGCAACCTTGACCCCCATACGGCGGACGAGGTGTTTTCGATTCTGCTGCGCTTGGCCCGGGGGGCGGGATTGGCGGCCCTGATCGCAACCCACAACCCGGTATTGGCGGCACGCATGGACCGCACCCTGCGCCTGACCGACGGGTTCCTGTTTCCTGAATAGGATGTGCGATCCTGCGGTTCAGGGGGCTCTCGAAACCGTGATCGCAAGCGGGCCGAATTCCGTGAATCCGATTTTTAAATACCAAGTAAAGTTGCTAATCTTGCTTAAGACCTGATGCCGATTTGGTTCAGTCGGCTTCCGGCATTGAATTCGTATTTCTCGTTTTCCACAACGTCCGTAGAGGGTGTCCCCAGTTGTCCAACCTTGTTCGCTCATTCGTCTCGGGCGTCGCGCTGGTTGTGCTTGTCCCGATCAACGCCAACGCACAGTCCAAAACCGCCGCACTTCCCGAAAGTGCGGGTAAACAGACCGTTGAAGCCGTTTGCACTGCCTGCCATAAGACCAACTTGATCACCCGGTCTTCGGGATACAGCCCCGACCATTGGCGGGAGCTGATCGCCACCATGGTCGACCTGTCCGGCGACGACACGTTGCGGGACGAGATCGTTGGGTATCTGGCGGCTAATTTCCCACCCCATGACAAGCTGACACCGACGCTGATTTCCGGCCCGGCGAAAATCACCTTCAAGGAATGGGTCGTGCCGACCCTGGGGCAGCGGTCCCGCGATCCGATCCAGGCTGCTGACGGCACCATCTGGTGGGCCGGCCAGTTCGGCAACCTAATCGGCAAGGTCGACCCCAAGACCGGCAGGATGACGGAATACCCCCTTCCGGCGGGAGCGTATCCGCATAGCGTGACCCTCGATACCGCCGGGAATGTCTGGTACACGGGCAACAAGAACGGCACCGTTGGCATGCTTGACCCGAAGACCGAGAAAATCACCGTCTACAAAATGCCCGATCCGGCCGCCCGGGACCCCCACACGGCGATTTTCGACAGCGCCGGAATCCTGTGGTTCACGCTTCAGCACAGCAATATGATCGGCCGCCTCGACCCCCGGACGGGGGCCGTGAAATTGGTCAAGGTCGGCACGCCCAAGGCCCGGCCTTATGGCATCAAGATCGACGCGACGGGCAATCCTTGGGTTTCATGCAACGGCAGCAATTGCCTGATCAAGGTCGACCCCAGAACCATGGTGCTGACCGAAATCAGGTTGCCGATTCCGGCAACCACGGTGCGGCGCCTGGACATCGCGTCCGACGGCATGATCTGGTACGTGAATTCGTCGCAGGGGCGCCTGGGCCGATACGATCCCCGAACCGGTGACATTAAGGAATGGCCTTCGCCGTCGGGCAAGAATTCACATCCTTACGCCATTGCGGTCGTCGATGGGATCGTCTGGTACAATGAATCCCGTCGCCGTCCGGACGCCCTGGTCCGCTTTGATCCCCGGACGGAGGCTTTCCAAAGCTGGGCGATTCCTTCCGGCGGCGTCTATGCCGGGATCATCCGGCACATGCGGGCGACCCGCGAAGGCAACCTGCTGATCCATCAGAGCAGCACCAATCGGATCATCGAGGTCGGGCTCCCTCGTTCGGCGACGGCGACGCAATAGTCCGTCGGGCCGCTCTCGCGTCCCAACCTGAAGCCATCTAAAAGCATTGAATTCTCAATGAATTGAGAGGAAATCTGCATGTTGACTGTTCATACCCTCAATGATCGCATCGGCGCCCACCGTGAAGGGGCAGGGCATACCACCGAGGTGCCGCCCAATTCCCGCCTGCTGTTCTGCAACGGACAGGTCGGCTGCCTGCCGGACGGCACCGTGCCCGACGACGTAGGCGAGCAGGTGACGGTCGCCCTTGATCGTATTGCCGCGATCCTTGCCGCTGCAGACATGGGGTTTCAAGACATTGCGAAAGTGACGATTTACGTCACCGACCCCAAGCATCTGGACCATTTCTATGCCCAGCGTAAATCCTACTTCGCGGACCATAATCCGCCGGCGGTGCTATTGACCGTGGGGCCGTTCCCACGCCCGGGTGTTCAAATTGAAATCGAGGTAACTGCCGCCAAGGCAGCCTAATCGCGGTCGAGCGATACAGCCTCACCGTGCGGTGTCGCCAGATAGGCGTCCCGCCATTCATCGGCGCGGGCGGCGACTTCATCGCTCAGGGCCAGACCTTTTTCCGCGCACAGCCGTTCCAATGCAGCCAGCCAATGTCGGTAATAGGTTTCGCCCGTGTCCGGGTCACCCGCGGCCTGGGCACGCTTGATCTCCGCCCCCAAAGTATTTGCCCATTCGTCTGCGGTAAAAATACCGGTGTCGATCAGGGCGTTGGCCAGGGCGAAGGCCTGGGCCTCCCAGGGCTCGCAGAATACGGGCTCGGGTTTGGTGCTGGTGGCGGTCATGCGGGTTCCAGATAGGGTTCCCACAAATCAACGAACACGGCGGACCGGCCCTTGGCGTCCGGTCCCCACAACTCCTCGCCCTCGAACCGGACCGAATACAGCGGATGGCCCTCGGTCACCCCGGGCAAGTGGGTGTCGGGATAGACATGTATGCCGTGGATGCGCTGCACCACGCCGACACGGCCCCGGGTGTAGCGGGGGGCACGAGTATGGCCCTGGGGGTGGAAATTCTTGACCCGCACGGCATCGCCGACGGCAAATGCGATATCGGCGGGAATGTCCAGATTTGCCGGCCCACCGGCCTTGACCGCGTTCAGGGCCTCGTCCGGGCCCGGCACACGGATGGAATCCGGGGCCGGGGCCTGCGGCTTACCCGCGGCAATTTCCTCGGCCGTGACCAAGCCGGATTCCTGAAGCAGAAGCTCCGTCCCCACGAACCAGTTTTCGTAATAGGTGTTCATGAGGTAGCGCGCCGGATGCTGCCGTTCCCTGGAATGGCGGCCCATGTCGATGTTCCAGCGGCCCAGCAAAGCCGCCGCCAGGGTCAGGGAAAACGCCTTGCGCTCCCAATCGGCATGGAACACGGGTTCTTTGTCTTCAGGCTCCGGATTGATGGGGCCGAGGCCGTGCATTCCACCCAGGTCATGGCCGCTGTTCATTCCGCCGCTCCCTTCAGTTCCTCGGGCGATTTGGCTTGTTCGACCCCGATCATGGAATTGCGGGTGACCAGCTGTTCAAGCTGTTCCGCCGACCAGCCGTCGGTGCCGGCGGGGCGTTCGGGAATAACCAGATAGCGCATTTCCGAGGTCGAATCCCAAACCCGGATTTCGATATCGTCATCCAACCGGGTGCCGAATTCGGCCAGAACCCCGCGCGGATCGGAAACCGCGCGCGAACGATAGGGGGCGGACTTGTACCAAACGGGCGGCAGGCCCAGGACCGTCCAGGGATAACAGGAGCACAGGGTGCAGACGACCAGGTTATGGACCTTGGGGCCGTTTTCCACGCAGACCATGTGTTCGCCCTGGCGGCCCTTGAACCCGAAATCGCCGATCGCGGCATTGGCATCGTCCTGCAGCCACTGGCGGTAATCGGGTTCTGTCCAGGCGCGGGCGACGACCTTCTTGCCGTTCTGGGGGCCGACGTGATGTTCATAACGGTCGACCAGGGCGTCCAAGGTGGCGGGATCGACCAAGCCCTTTTCCACCAGCAGACTTTCCAATGATTTTACGCGCAGGGCAATGTCGCTGGGCGGTTCCGTATGGTCGTGCCCATGGTCATTATCGTGTCCGTCGTGGGGCATCTGTTCCTCCCGATTCTCTGGTTCTGAAACCTTGCCGCGAAAACGGCCCGGCGACAACGGCCAGTTGGTCAAAAGCTGGTGACCACATGAACGCAGGGATTTCGGGGTTATCCACGGCCAATTTTCGGGGACCGTGGATAAATCGGCATTTCCGGTCGGCAGCCCAAGGATTCTATGGAATCAATATCCCATGTCCCATGCTGATTTCGTTCACCTGCGCGTCCATTCCGCCTATTCGCTTTCCGAAGGGGCCATCCGGCTTAAGGACCTGGCGAAGATGTGCCGCGACATGGAGATGCCGGCCGTCGCCGTGACGGATACCAATAATCTGTTCGGCGCGCTGGAATTCTCCATGGCGGCGCGGGACAAAGGCATTCAGCCCATCGTCGGCTGCCAGGTTTCCATCAAGCCCGAAGCCGAAGACGATGCCGGTCACGGTATGGGGGCTTCGGGCGGCAATGGCGGGATCAAACAGGACCGCGCGCCATCCGTGGTGCTGCTGATCCAGAACGCCGAGGGCTATCAGAACCTGCTGCAGATGCTGAAGGTCGCCTATCTGGATGGCGAGGATCATGAGGAAACGGCGATTTCGCTGGAAACCCTGCTGCACCATAACGCCGGTCTGATCCTGTTGACGGGCGGCCCGGGCGGCCCGATCGGGCATCTGATCCAGGACGGCAAGATCGATGCCGCGCGCGACTTGCTGGCGCGGTTGGCCAAGGCCTACGAAGGCCGGGCCTATGTGGAAATCCTGCGCCACGGCATGGTGGCCGAGGAACGGACCGAGGGGGCGTTCCTCGATTTCGCCTATGATTTGGACCTGCCGCTGGTCGCCACCAACGAGTGCTTTTATCCCACGGCCGACATGTACGAAGCCCACGATGCCTTGGTCTGCATTGCGGAAAGCGCTTATGTGTCTGAATCCGAACGCCGCCGCCTGACACCCGAACATTGGTTCAAGGGGGCTGCCGACATGCGCCGGGTGTTCGAAGACCTGCCGGAAGCGGTCGACAACACCCTGGTCATCGCCAAACGTTGTGCCTTCATGGTCGAAAAGATCGCGCCCATTCTGCCGCCGTTCGATTGCGGCGAAGGCCGCACGGAAGAGGATGAACTTAAGGCGCAGGCCCATGCGGGCCTGGACAAGCGTCTGGAAACCCATGTTTTCAAAGACGGCATGGACGAAGCCGCGCGCGACGAGGCCGCCAAACCCTACCGCGAACGCCTGGATTACGAACTGGGCGTGATCAATGAAATGGGTTTCCCCGGCTATTTCCTGATCGTTGCCGACTTCATCGGTTGGGCCAAGGATCAGGACATTCCCGTGGGGCCGGGCCGTGGCTCGGGTGCGGGATCCGTGGTCGCCTGGTCGCTGTTGATCACCGATTTGGACCCGCTTCGGTTTGGGTTGCTGTTTGAACGCTTCCTCAACCCGGAACGCGTGTCCATGCCCGACTTCGACATCGATTTCTGCCAGGACCGGCGGGACGAGGTCATCCGCTATGTGCAGCGCAAATACGGCGATGATCACGTCGCGCAGATCATCACCTTCGGTAAGCTGCAGGCCCGCGCCGTGTTGCGCGATGTCGGGCGCGTGTTGCAGATGCCCTATGGGTACATTGATAAAATCTGCAAGCTGGTACCCAACAACCCGGCCAATCCGGTGACCCTGGGCGAAGCTGTCGAGGGCGAGCCGCAGATACGCCAGATGATGAAGGAAGACCCCCAGGTTCAGCATCTGGTCGACCTGGCCATGAAGCTGGAGGGGCTATTCCGCCATGCCTCGACCCACGCCGCCGGCGTGGTGATCGGCGACCGGCCGTTGCAGGAACTGATCCCACTGTACCGCGATCCGCGATCGGACCTGCCGGTCACCGGTTTCAACATGAAGTTCGTGGAAAGCGCCGGGCTGGTGAAGTTCGACTTTCTGGGGTTGAAGACCCTGACCGTGCTGTCGACGGCGGTCGAATTGTGCCGGGAAAAGGGGGTCGAGATCGATTTGTCGACCATCCCGCTGGACGACACCGCGACCTTCGAAATGATCGGGCGCGGCGAGACGACGGGCGTGTTCCAGTTGGAAAGTCAGGGCATGCGCGACGTCCTGCGCCAGATGAAGGCCGATACCTTCGAAGACATCATCGCCGTCGTGGCGCTGTACCGTCCGGGGCCGATGGACAACATCCCCAGCTACATCGCACGCAAAAAGGGCGACGAGGTACCCGACTATCTGCACCCGATCCTGGAGCCGATCCTGACCGAAACCTTTGGCATCATGATCTACCAGGAACAGGTCATGCAGGCGGCGCAGCTGCTGTCCGGCTATACCCTGGGCGGTGCCGACCTTCTGCGCCGCGCCATGGGCAAGAAGATCAAGGAAGAGATGGACCAGCAGCGCCAGCTGTTCGTCGATGGCGCGGTGGAACGCGACGTCGACGGCCGCAAGGCGTCCGACATCTTCGATCAGGTCGCCAAGTTCGCGGGTTACGGCTTCAACAAGTCCCACGCGGCGGCCTATGCGCTGGTGGCCTATCAGACGGCCTATCTTAAGGCCAACCATCCGGTGGAGTTCCTCGCTGCGTCCATGACCCTGGATCAGCACAACACGGACAAGCTCAACATCTTCAAGCAGGAATTGGACCGCATGGGCGTGGACCTGCTGCCGCCCGATATCAACAAGTCTTTCGTTAAGTTTTCAGTCGAACGGGACGGCGAACAAAGCGCCATCCGTTACGCCTTGGCGGCCATCAAGAACGTGGGCGAGGGCGCCATGGCTGCCCTGGTCAATGCCCGGGAACAAGACGGTCCGTTCACGGATGTTTCCGACTTCGCTCATCGGCTGGACCCCAAGGTCATCAACAAACGCCAGATGGAAAACCTGATCCGCGCGGGCGCCCTGGATAGCCTCAACCCCAACCGCCGACAATTGTTCAGCTGCTTGGAGCGCATCCTCAAGGAAGCCGTCAGCGCCCATCAGGACCGGACTTCGGATCAGATGGGATTGTTCGGCGGCGGCGACGGGCAGGCCGCCCAGGCGCAGGAAATCCGCCTGGATAACATCGCCGACTGGACGCCCATGGACCGCCTGAAAGAGGAATTTGACGCGGTCGGCTTCTATTTGTCGTCGCATCCGCTTGCGACCTACGAAAACATGCTGGAAAAGCAGAAGGTGACCAGCTTCGCCGATATTCTGGCGGCCGGCCGGCCCGGTCATCGGCGCATGGCGGGCACCCTGGTCGCCATGAAGGAGCGGACCTCGGCCAAGGGATCGCGTTATGCCTTCGTCAGCTTTTCCGACACCACGGGAACGTTCGAGGGTGTGATGTTTTCCGAAGTTCTGGCCGCTGCCCGCGAACACCTGACGGAAGGCAATTCGTTCCTGATCGAAATGGATATTCAGATCGAGGCGGAAGCTCCTCGCTTCCTGGTGCAGGGGTTGTGGCCGCTGGAAAGCGCTGCGCTGAACGCCGTCGGGTCGGTCACCGTGGTGATCGGCGGGGAAAGCCCGCTCGCCCCTCTGCGCGAGGTTCTGGAAAGCCAGGGCAGGGGGCAGGTGCCGGTTTATGTCGTCCCTCGACTGGAAGACAACCGGGAAGTCGTGCTGTCCCTGAACGACAAATATGCCGTTTCGCCGGCTGTCATTCAGGCGCTGAAGGCCGTCAACGGCGTGCTTGAAGTCGTCGAAGGCTGATCATCAATGGGCCGTGTCATACGGATCGCACCAGAACGTCACCTTTTTTCCCTTGATCGGCCACTGTTAAGCCTTTAAACCACCGCTCCATATCGCACGCGGGGACGCGGCGCCTGTGCAAATTCACAGGATTGCCGCTCCGGTGTCCGGCCATGGGGCCGGATGACACCCTGCGGAGGCACAACCGGAGAAGAGGCTTATCATGGCGATTCCGTCGTTCACCATGCGTCAGTTGTTGGAAGCTGGCGTTCATTTTGGTCACAGCACCCGTCGTTGGAACCCGAAAATGGCGTCGTATCTTTACGGCGACCGCAACGGCATCCACATCATCGATCTTCAACAGACCGTTCCCTTGCTGCATCAGGCATTGAACGCCGTGCGCGACGTTGTTGCGTCCAACGGCCGTGTTCTGTTTGTCGGCACCAAGCGCGCCGCGTCGCCGCGAGTCGCCGAAGCGGCCAAGAAGTGCGGTCAGTACTACGTCAACCACCGTTGGCTCGGCGGTATGCTGACCAACTGGCAGACCATTTCCAAATCCATCGCGCGGTTGCGCCAGCTGGACGAAATGCTGGGCGGCCATGAAGTTCAGGGCCTGACCAAGCGTGAACAGCTGGGCCTGACCCGCGAGCAGGAAAAGCTTGAGCGCGCATTGGGCGGCATCAAGGAAATGGGCGGTCTGCCGGACATCCTGTTCATCATCGACACCAATAAGGAAGACATCGCGGTTGCCGAAGCCAACAAGCTGGGCATCCCCGTCATTGGCGTGATCGATTCCAACAGCAACCCGGCCGGCATCACCCATCCGATCCCCGGCAACGATGACGCGATCCGCGCCATTTCGATGTACTGCAACCTGGTTGCGGATTCCGCGCTTGACGGTCTGTCCACGTCGATGGCCGCGTCCGGCGTTGACCTGGGTGCCGACGAAAACGCCGGCGGCCCGATCGAAGAAGCCCCGGCGGAAGCCGAAGCCACCCCGGAAGCGGCTGCTGCTGAAGCGGAAACCGTTGCCCCGGAAGCTGCTGCCGAACCGGCACCGGCTGCCGAAGCTGCCCCGGAAACCCCCGCCGATGGCGAGGAAAAGGCTCCGGCATCCTGACGGATCGGCCCGAACGATCCGACGCATGATCTGAAGAGAAGGTAGAAGAATGGCTGAAATTACTGCGGCTCTGGTCAAAGAGCTTCGCGAAAAATCCGGCGCCGGCATGATGGACTGCAAAAAGGCGCTGTCGGAAAACGGCGGTGATCTGGAACAGGCCATCGATTGGCTGCGCACCAAAGGTCTTGCCGCCGCCGCCAAAAAGGCCGGCCGCGTCGCGGCTGAAGGCCTGGTTGCGGTCGCCGTCGATGGCGGCAAGGGTGCCGTCGTCGAAGTGAATTCGGAAACGGATTTCGTGTCCCGCAACGACCAGTTTCAGGACTTCGTCCGCCAGGTCGCACAGCTGGCGCTGGCCGCCGACGGCGATCTGGATAAACTTTTGGCGTCCGATTATCCGGGCGCGGGTGGTTCCGTCGCCGATCAGCTGACCGACATGATCGCCACCATCGGCGAGAACATGTCGATCCGCCGCTGCGAAACGTTGTCCGTCGATAACGGTGTGCTGGCGACCTATGTGCACAACGCCATGGGTGACGGCATCGGCAAGATCGCCGTTCTGGTCGGTCTGCAGTCCGATGCGGACAAGGGCAAGCTGGAAGCCTTCGGCAAGCAGGTCGCCATGCATGTGGCGGCGGCCAAGCCGCAGGCCGTGTCGCGCGACGAACTGGACCCGGAAATTCTGGAACGCGAACGCGCCGTTCTGTCGGAACAGGCCCGCGAATCGGGCAAGCCGGAAGAGATCATCGAGAAGATGGTCGAAGGCCGTCTGCGTAAGTTCTACGAAGAAGTCTGCCTGTTGGATCAGACCTTCGTGATCGATGGTGAAACACAGGTTTCCAAGGCCGTTGAAGCCGCCGGCAAGGATGCAGGCGGCGCCATTTCCATCAATGGTTTCAAGATGTTCGTCCTGGGCGAGGGCATCGAGAAGGAAGAAGGTGACTTCGCCGCCGAAGTCGCTGCCGCGGCTGGATCCTAAGCGCAATTGCCCGGCACCCGGCAATCCGCCGGGCGCTGGGCAAGACGCCGTCTTTCGGGTGTTGTAAACTACGCCCGGTCCTTTTCACGCCGCCGGTTTCCCGTCTTGACGGGCCGGCGGCGGATTTTGATGGAACAGCGCGAGGCCCCCAGTGTCTGACGATCCAAAATACCGACGCGTTTTGTTGAAGCTCTCGGGCGAAGCCCTGATGGGTGAACGCGAGTATGGTTTGGATCCGGACATGGTTGATCGCATCTGCGATGAAGTCGCCGCCGTCCACGGTATGGGCGTGCAGGTGTGCTTGGTGATCGGGGCGGGTAACATTTTTCGCGGGATGTCGGCGGCCGCCAAGGGGATCGAGCGCACCAGCGCCGATTACATTGGCATGCTGGCCACGGTTATGAATGCCCTGGCGGTGCAAAGTGTTCTGGAATCAAAGGGCGTGAGTACGCGGGTGCAATCGGCCATCCCCATGCAGACCGTGTGCGAACCCTATATCCGCCGACGCGCCGTACGACATATGGAAAAGGGCCGCGTGGTGATTTTCGCGGCCGGCACCGGCAATCCGTTCTTCACGACCGATACGGCGGCGGCCTTGCGCGCTGTCGAGATGGGCTGTCACGCCCTGCTGAAAGGAACGCAGGTCGATGGTGTCTATGACAGCGACCCCAAGACAAATCCGGATGCCAAGCGGTTCGAGAACCTGAAATATCAGGATGTTCTTGCCCGGGATCTCAAGGTGATGGATACATCCGCCATTGCCTTGGCGCGTGATAATCGGGTTCCAATCCTTGTGTTTTCCATCCACAATCCCGGGGAATTCTCCAAGGTAATCAAAGGAGAGGGGCGGTTTACCCTGGTCGATTGATCCGCTACAGGACGGCCCGCTTTGGGATCGCGCCAGCAACCGCAATGGGAGGAAGTTATGGCGGAATTCAGTATTTCGAACCTGAAAGATGACATTAACCGGCGCATGGAAGGCGCGATCGAGGTTCTGCATCGTGAACTCGGCGGGTTGCGGACCGGCCGTGCGGCGGCAAGCCTGCTGGAGCCCGTGACCGTTGCCGCTTATGGCTCGGAAATGCCCATGAACCAGGTCGGGAACATCGGCGTGCCGGAACCGCGCATGCTGACCGTGCAGGTCTGGGACAAAGGCCTTGTCAGCGCGGTTGAAAAAGCCATCCGTGATTCCGGTTTGGGGTTGAACCCGGCGGTCGATGGCCAGTTGGTGCGTGTGCCGATCCCGGCATTGACCGAGGAACGCCGCGCGGAACTAAGCAAAGTCGCCCATAAGTACGGTGAAGACGCCCGAATTGCCGTGCGCAATGTGCGCCGCCACGCCATGGACGAGTTGAAGAACGCGGAAAAGGCGGGTGATATTTCGGAAGACGCCTATCACGGTTATTCCGAGGACGTGCAGAAAATCACCGATGATCACGTCACCAAAATCGACGAGATCATTACCCATAAAGAAGCTGAAATCATGCAGGTTTGACCGCATTCATGACCTCTGTCCCCCTGCAATATTCCGACGGTCCGGTTGATGCGACCCATGTCGCCATCATCATGGACGGCAATGGGCGATGGGCGCAGGCGCGTGGACTGCCCCGCACGGCAGGCCACAAAGCCGGGGCCGAAGCGGTAAGGCGGACGATCAAGGCGGCCGTTAATCTGGGAGTGCCGTATCTGACCTTGTTCGGGTTTTCGTCGGAAAATTGGAAGCGTCCGACGTCCGAAATCGGTGACCTGATGGGGTTATTGCGGCTTTATCTGCGCAATGAAATCGCCGAGTTGGATAAAGAAGGGGTGTGTCTGCGGGTGATCGGCAATCGGACACGGTTCGACGCAGATATCCAGAAATTGATCAACGATGCCGAGGAGCGCACGCAGGGCAATACACGGCTTAACCTGACGATTGCGCTGAGCTATGGCGGCCGTCAGGAAATCCTTGATGCGGCGCGGGCCTTGGCAGAACGTGTTCAGCGGGGTGAAATCGCCCCAGGCGACATTGATGAAACGGGGTTTCAGTCAATGTTGTATACGGCGGATCTGCCTGATCCAGATCTTGTCATTCGAACCAGTGGCGAGCAGCGCGTCAGTAATTTCCTGTTGTGGCAGGTGGCTTATGCCGAATTCGTCTTCACCGACGTTCTTTGGCCCGATTTCGATGAATCGACCCTGGCGGGCGCGCTTGATGATTTTCGCGGCAGGGAACGCCGGTTCGGCGCCGCCGCGGGCGTCTAGAGCCCGGCGGATCAGCTTTTGGCCCTTTCTGAATTTCAGCTTCGTGTCGTATCGGCGGTGGTCATGGTGCCGCCGGTCATTGCCGCCGTTTACTTTGGTGCTCCGTGGTTCACCGTCCTGATAATCTTGTTCTCCGCTGCCATGTTGTGGGAATGGGGCGTTATGGCCCGGTCCGAAATTATGTGGCTGCTCCCCGGCACGGTCTATTTGCTGGCCGCTTGTTATGTGCTGTATCTGATGCGGGGCGAGGATGACCTGGGTCGGAATTTGATCTTTTTTCTGTTCGTCGTTACCTGGGCGACCGATACCGGGGCCTATTTGACCGGAAGAGCCCTGGGCGGCCCCAAATTGGCCCCTCGGGTCAGCCCGTCGAAAACGATTTCCGGAGCGCTCGGCGGTTTGTTGGCTGGGGTCGCCGGCGGTATCTTGATATGGTGGTTGACCGGTGGGCCGGTCGATGTACAGATTGCCGGCGTCGCGGCAATCGGCAGCATTGCCTGTCAGGCCGGTGATTTACTGGAATCCGGCGCCAAACGGCATTTTCAGGTTAAGGATTCCGGACGTCTGATCCCCGGCCACGGCGGGGTTCTGGACCGGGTGGATGGGCTGTTGGCAGCGGCCTTGGCCGTTGCGGCAACGGGAATCTGGCGGTAACGCAGGGAAACGGAATGGATTTGGCACTTAATACCGACGCGGTTGCGGATAGTTCGGACAGCCGTTCGCGCAGCGTGACCATCCTTGGATCGACCGGGTCCATTGGTTGCAACACGGTCGATATTCTGGCGCGTCATCCCGGGGCTTTCCAGGCAAAGGTTCTGACGGCTCACCGTAATGCCGCCCTTTTGGCGGAACAGGCGATCCGCCTGGGCGCCAAGCAGGCCGTTATCGGTGATGAAAGCAAATTCCAAGAATTGAAGTCGGCGCTTGCCGGAACAGACATCGAGCCGGCCGCCGGAACGGATGCCATTGAAGACGCCGGAAGCGCTGATGCCGATATCGTCGTTGCCGGGATTGTCGGTGCAGCAGGGCTGAAGCCTGTTCTTAATGCGGTTCGCCGCGGCGCCACAGTGGCGTTTGCCAACAAGGAATGCTTGGTTTCAGCCGGTGACCTGATGGTTCGGGAGGTCAAGGCGTCGGGGGCGACCTTGCTGCCGGTTGATTCCGAACACAGCGCTATTTTCCAAGTATTCGATTTCGATCAGCCCGAAAAGGTTCGTCGCATCGTGCTGACCGCATCCGGCGGGCCGTTCCGCACCCGGGCGCGCGACGCGTTGGCGGCCGTCACCCCGGCCGAGGCCGTGGCCCATCCCAACTGGGACATGGGCGCCAAAATCTCCGTCGATTCCGCGACCATGATGAACAAGGGCCTGGAACTGATCGAGGCCTTCCACCTGTTCCCGGTGCCGGAAGAGCGCATCGAAATTCTTGTCCACCCGCAATCGGTGATCCATTCCATGGTCGATTACGTTGATGGGTCGGTTCTGGCGCAGCTCGGTACACCGGATATGCGGACCCCGATCGCCTTTGCGCTTGCCTGGCCGAAACGTGTCGAAACGCCGGCCGAACGTTTGGCGCTGGAAGAAATCGGCACGTTGACTTTCGAAGCACCCGATCCTGTGCGTTTTCCGGCTCTGCGCCTGGCCCGCGAGGCATTGCGGCGGGGCGACAGCGCACCTACCTTATTGAATGCTGCCAACGAAGTTGCCGTTGCCTGGTTCCTGGAACGGGGACTGGGATTCCTCGAAATTACGGAGGTCGTCGAAAAGGTGCTGGATAAAGTTGCCGCCCAGCCGCTCAATTCTCTCGACGACGTCTTCGCCGCCGACGCCGAGGCGCGCCGTGCGGCAGAGGAAATCGCTTCGAAATCAGTTGGTTAATTCCTGAATTTCGGGTATTCCACCGCTTGGGAATCCGCTTGGACTTACAGAAGGGCCCTCCATGAATATCGTCGATTTTGCCTTCAACTACGTCGTGGTCTTCCTGATCGTGTTGACCATCTTGGTCTTTGTCCATGAATGGGGGCATTACTGGGTTGCGCGGCGTGCGGGCGTGCGGGTCGAAGTGTTTTCGATCGGTTTCGGGCCGGAAATTTACGGCTGGACCGATAAACACGAGACACGGTGGAAAATCAGCGCGATACCCCTTGGCGGTTACGTCAAGATGTTCGGTGAAGCCGACCTCGGCT
Source organism: Rhodospirillales bacterium (assembly GCA_040218445.1). Taxonomy (GTDB): domain Bacteria; phylum Pseudomonadota; class Alphaproteobacteria; order Rhodospirillales; family Casp-alpha2; genus UBA1479. The sequence continues at coordinate 56,551 of JAVJRK010000002.1, forward strand.
GGGAAGAAGAGGAAGAAGCAACGCCTCTGCCACCGGAAGAAAAGGCAGTTTCCTTCCACCACAAAAAGCTTTGGCAGCGTTCGGCGATCGTCGCGGCCGGTCCGATTGCCAATTTCATCTTTGCGGCAATCCTTGTTGCGCTGCTGGCAGGTGTTGTCGGCACGGCGCGCCCGTTGGCTTCGGTCGGTGTGGTGCAGTCGGGCAGTGCCGCCGCCACGGCACAGCTCCTTCCCGGAGACACCATTACGGCCATCGATGGACAGTCCATCAAGTGGTTCGAGGACTTGCGCCGGACGGTATCCGCAAAACCAGGCGTTCCGATTGAACTGACCGTGTCCCGAGCGGGTGAAACCATTACCGTGACCGTGACGCCGCAACCGCGCCAGGTTGAGGGGCAGTCAACGCCCATTGGTTTGCTTGGTGTCGGGTTTAACCCCGAAGCCGTCGAATACGAACGTCAGGGCCCGGTCGAAGCCATTTCAACCGGTGTCGGCTATACCGTGAACATGGTGACCCGGATTTTCGGTGTGCTTGGTGAAATGATAACCGGTAACCGATCTGCTGAAGAACTGGGTGGTCCGCTTCGCATTGCACAGCTTTCCGGTGACATTGCCCAATTGGGGGTGAAGGAATTGATCATGTTCATGGCAGCTTTGTCCGTGAACTTAGGATTGATCAATCTCTTTCCGATCCCGGTGCTGGATGGGGGCCGGTTGGTATTCTACGCGGCGGAAGGGCTGCGTGGTAAACCTGTGGCACCCAAGATCGAGGAATACGGCATGCGTCTTGGCTTGGCGTTGGTATTGTTTCTCGTCGTGTTCGTGACATGGAATGATATAAACCAGATGCCCTGGGACAAGGTTGTCGATTGGGTTAAGGGATTAATTTAACGGAATGCCAATGATTTAGGGGCATAAGGGCGGAACACCTGGGGTTATTGGCATGTACGTTCGGGGGAAGAAATTGGAGCGGTTTAAACGTCTCCTTGTCGGTATTGCGTTGATCGCAGCGATCTGGACCGCTGCGCCCGATGTGTTTGCGCAGAACCGCGGCACGATCTCGGAAATCGTTGTCGAAGGTGCGCAACGTATCGAACCCGGCACCATTCGATCCTACCTCCTTATCAAGGAAGGCGAGGCCGCAGACCCTGTCCGCATCAACCGGTCGCTCAAAAGCCTGTTTGCCACCGGCCTTTTCGCCGATGTGACCATGCGACAGGATGGCTCGCGCCTGATCGTCAATGTTGTCGAAAACCCGATCATCAACCGCGTCGCCTTCGAAGGGAATAAAAAGGTCGAGGACTCCACGTTGGAGGCTGAGGTCACGCTGCGTCCGCGCGTGATCTTCACTCGCGCCAAGGTGCAGGCCGACTTGCAACGCATCCTTGCGGTATACCGCTCGACGGGCCGGTTCGGGGCAACGGTCGAACCGAAAGTGATCCGCCTGCCGCAAAACCGTATCGATCTTGCCTTTGAAATCAACGAAGGCGACCCGACCAAGGTCGCGCGGATCTCTTTTATCGGGAACGAATTTTTCGATGACGATGATCTTCGGGAAAATATCCAAACCAAGGAATCGATCTGGTACCGTTTCCTGTCGACGGACGACAGTTACGATCCGGACCGCTTGACGCTGGATCGTGAATTGCTGCGCCGGTTCTATCTGCGGAAGGGGTTCGCGGATTTCCGGGTTCAGTCCGCCGTGGCCGAATTGACGCGCAACCGGAAAAATTTCTTCATCACCTTCAGTGTTCAGGAAGGAAAGCGCTATCGGTTCGGCAAGGTCGATGTTGCGACCACGATCCGCAACCTGGATGTCGAGGCGATCCGCAAGCATATCGATATCGAACAAGGCGATTGGTACGATGCCAGTCTGGTCGACACCACGATCCAGACTTTGAGCGAAGCCGTTGGCGAAAAGGGATTTGCCTTCGTCGAAGTGCGCCCGCGTCTTGACCGAGATCGTGAAAAACGGACCATCGACCTCGTGTTCGAAGTGAACGAAGGCCCGCGGGTGTTCGTCGAGCGGATCAACATCGTCGGCAATGTTCGGACGCAAGATGACGTTATCCGCCGTGAATTCCGTCTGGTTGAAGGGGATGCGTTTAATTCCGCGAAACTGCGCCGCTCACGCACACGAATTCAGAACCTGGACTTCTTTGATTCAGTTGAGTTGGAGCCGGTTCCGGGAAGTTCACCTGATAAGGCCGTGATTAATGTGACGGTGGCTGAAAAATCCACCGGGTCCATCTCGATCGGTGCAGGCTTCTCGACGGACTCCGGTGTGCTGGGCGATATCGGGCTCCGCGAACGAAATCTGTTAGGAACCGGCCGCGATCTGTCACTAAGGTTTATTCTGGCTGCACGACGCAGCGAAATTGACCTTAAGTTCACTGAACCGTTTTTCCTGAACCGCGACATTACCGCAGGGTTCGACCTGTTCCGTGTAACCGAGGATTTGCAGGACTTTGGTTCGTTCGATAAGAAACGCACCGGTTTCCGGTTGCGGGCGGGATATCACATCACCGAATTGCTGACCCAGAATTGGGCCTACGTGTTGCATCAGGAAGCCATTGAAGACGTGGACTCATCCGCTTCGCTGGTCGTTCAAGATGCCGCGGGTACGAATCTTTCCTCATCGATCGAACATGGCATTTTATATGACACCCGCGATAGCCGGCTGACGCCGACCAAGGGATATTTCGCCAGACTTTCGACCACCCTGTCGGGGATTGGCGGTGACGTCTACAGTGTCAAGAACATTGCTTCCGGTGCCTACCATTGGACACCGTGGGAAGGCTATGTCCTCAGCCTGGGCGGAAAAACCGGCTATGTTGTTGCGATAACGGATGATGTCTTGTTGTCAGAGCGCTTTTTCGTCGGCGGCCGTGACTTGCGCGGTTTTGCGCTCGGTGGTGTCGGCCCGCGTGATGCATCGACGGACGACTCCCTTGGTGGCGAGTGGATGTACACGGGGTCGTTGGAATTGACATTCCCGCTTGGGCTGCCCCAGGAACTGGGCATCAGTGGGCGTGTGTTCTCTGACTTCGGTAGTGCGGGCGAATTGGCGACGACGCGGTCGGGTATCTTTGATACAGGCTCACTCCGGGCTTCCGTGGGGCTTGGCGTGACCTGGAAATCACCCTTTGGCCCGGTCGGCTTGGACATGGGTATTCCCGTCACCAAGGAATCATTTGATGAAACCGAATTGGTCCGCGTGAACTTCGGTACGCGGTTTTAGGAGGTTCTTTTGTTTAACTGCTCCAATTCAATTTTCTGGCGTGGCGTGATGGTTGCACTGCTGTGTCTCGCGATTGCTCCCACTGCCCAGGCGCAGGAGCCCAAGACGGGACAACCCGCGACAGCCGAGGATGTAAGCGCCCGTGCCGCCAAGGTGGCGGTGCTGGATGTGCAGCGCATTCTGCGTGAAGCCAAGGCGATGAAGAATATCCGGGATCAGGTTTCGCAATTGCGCAAGACCTATCAGGAAGAAATCGAGACTAAACAAGCCGATCTGCGCAAGGACAACGAGGATTTGCGGCGCAAGCGCACAATCTTGTCCTCTGATGCGTTTGACGAAGAACGGCGCAAATTCGACCAGAAAGTCGCGGAGGTTCAGCGTTTGGTGCAATCCCGCAATCAGCAACTTGATCGTGCCAATGCGGAAGCCGTCATCAACGTGCAAAAAACCCTCTACCAGATCGTTCTCGACCTTGCGAACGAACGGTCTTACGGCCTGATTTTCCGCAAAAGTGCGACGATCGTGGTTCACCCGCCGATCGAGATCACACCGGAAGTTTTGGCGCGTTTGGACACGCGGTTACCCGCGGTCCAAGTCAGCCCGCCGAAAAAATAATCGGATATGGCCGACCCCCGATTTTTCACGAGGGCCGGGCCCTTTACGTTGAGCCAATTGGCCGAGGCCACAGGGGCAACCTTGGGGCCTGATGCCGACGCCGGCCTTGAGATGACCGATGTCATGCCGCTGGCGGCCGCCGGCGAAGGGCATTTGACGTTCATCGACAACCGGAAGTACCTGGATGCCTTTCGCGCGACGAAAGCCTCTGCCGTGTTTGCCGTACCTGATTTGGCTGAACAAGCCCCGGAAGGCTGCATCCTGCTTCTAAGCGATGATCCGTACAGAGCCTATGCCGTCGCGGCCGCGATGTTTTATCCGCGGCCGGCCGCAACACCCGGTATTCATCCGGGTGCCCATGTCGCTACGGGAGCACAGGTTGCGGAAAGTGCCTGTATCGAGGCCGGAGCCGTGGTTCAGGATGGGGCAGAAATCGGTGCCAATACGATGATTGGCCCAGGCGCGGTGATCGACCAAGGTGTCGTCGTCGGTGCGGATTGCATAATCGGGGCGGGCGTAACGCTGCAGCATTGTTTGGTCGGCGACCGCGTCATCATCCATCCCGGCGTGCGTGCGGGCCAGGACGGGTTCGGGTTTGCCCCTGGTCCCGCGGGGCACTTAAAAGTGCCGCAATTGGGGGCTGTGGTGATCGAATCCGATGTCGAAATCGGCGCCAATACCACCATCGACCGGGGCGCGGGACCTGACACCGTGATCGGTGCGGGCTCGAAGATCGACAATCTGGTGCAGATCGCCCACAACGTGCGGATCGGCCGGGGCTGTATCGTCGTCAGCCAGGTCGGTATTTCCGGCAGTACCCATGTTGATGATTTTGTTATGATCGGTGGCCAAGCAGGCTTGACCGGTCACCTGACGGTTGGTAAAGGCGCGCGCATTGCCGCCCAAAGCGGCGTCATGCGGGACGTCGAGCCCGGTGCGACCATCGGCGGATCGCCCGCCAAGGACATGCGGGAGTGGCTGAAGGAAACGGCGGCTCTGTCCAGGATGGTCAGGAAGAAAGGAGACTAGGGGACATGGATTCCGAGGCATCCACCGAAACCTTGGACATCGATATCAACCGGATCATGGAAATGATCCCCCATCGGTATCCGTTTCTGCTGATCGACAAGGTCATTGATGCGATCCCGGGCCAAAGCGGCACGGGGATTAAGAACGTGACCATCAACGAACCGTTCTTTCAGGGCCATTTTCCCGGTCATCCGATCATGCCCGGCGTGCTGATCGTCGAGGCCATGGCGCAGACGGCAGGCGTCCTTGTCATGTCGGGGCTGCCTGATGCCAAGGACGCGCTGGTCTATTTCATGACCGTCGAAAACGCCCGGTTCCGAAAACCCGTCGTTCCGGGGGATTGCGTGCACATTCAAGTCGAACGCATCCAGAATCGCGGCGATGTGTGGAAATTCAAAGGCAAGGCCGTCGTGGACGGCGTGGTCAAGGCAGAGGCCGTGTATTCGGCCATGATCGTGAGACAAACATGACCGATATTCACCCGACGGCGGTTGTCCATGAGGGCGCCGAGCTTGGCGCCGATGTTAAAATCGGACCCTATAGCGTCGTCGGCCCCAATGTCCGCCTGGGTGACGGGGTTGAATTGCTGTCCCACGTCGTGGTCGAGGGCCATACCCAGGTCGGCTCTCACACGCGGGTCTTTCCCTTTACGTCCTTGGGCCACCAACCCCAAGACCTGAAATTCAAGGGAGAAGTCTCGCAGTTGGTCATCGGTGCCAACAACATGATCCGCGAACATGTCACCATGAATCCGGGCACCGAAGGTGGCGGGCTTGAAACGCGCGTCGGCAACAACTGTCTATTCATGGTCGGCGCCCATGTGGCCCATGATTGCCAAATCGCGGACAATGTCATCCTGGTCAACAATGCGACCCTGGCCGGTCATGTATCGATCGAAGAATGGGCCATCGTCGGCGGCTTGTCCGCCGTGCACCAGTTCGTTCGGATCGGCCGCCACGCCATGATCGGCGGCATGTCCGGCGTCACGCAGGATGTCATCCCCTACGGCTCGATCACCGGAAACCGCGCGAAACTGGAAGGGCTCAACCTGGTCGGCCTCAAGCGACGTAATTTCGATCGCGATACGATCCATGCTCTGCGTCAGGCATATCGTCTGATCTTCGCCCAGGAAGGCACCATGGCCGAACGCCTGGACGACGTCGCTGAACTGTTCGGCGACAATCAGCCGGTCATGGAAATCGTCGAGTTCATCCGTTCCGACTCATCCCGTTCCATCTGTCAGCCCTTGGTGGAGGATGCCGCCTAAGCTCGGCATCATCGCGGGCGGCGGCTTGCTGCCCGAGATTCTCGTGCACCGCTGTCGCGCCGCCGAGCGCCCTGTGGTCGTTGCGGCGTTGAAGGGTCAGGGCGACCCCACTCGCTTCGCCGGGGATAACATTACAAGCTTTCGCCTGGGCGCCGTCGGCGGGATCATCAAGTATCTAAAAAATAACGATATTACAGAGATCGTCTTGTGTGGCGCGGTGCGCCGCCCCAAGGCGACGGACTTGATTCCTGATCTGTGGACGACCCGTTTCCTGGCCCGAACCAAGGCCCTGGGGCTTGGCGATGACGGCCTGTTGAAGGCAATCCTTGGGGCGCTGGAAAGCGAGGAGGGATTTCGTGTGCTCGCCCCCCATGACATTGCGCCTGATCTTCTGACGCCGGCCGGTGCCGTTGGGGGCGTGTCCCTAGCGGAAACCGCGATCAATGACCTGAACGCAGGTATTTTGGGTGCGAAGGACTTGGGACGGCGAGACCTGGGCCAAGCGGTGATCGCGGCCGGCGGACGCGTGATTTGTGAAGAAGGCCCGGAAGGAACGGAGGCGATGATCCTTTCGGCCGGCCCCGACGCCCGGGGCGGCCTTCTAGTCAAGGCCATGAAGCCGAACCAGGAACCCCGGGTCGATCTGCCCGCCGTCGGCCCGGACACGGTCGATCAGGCGGTTCATGCGGGCCTTCGGGGCATGGCGGTCGAAGCCGGCCGGTCTTTCATCCTGGATCGAGAGGAAACGGTCCGACGCGCCGATGCCGCCGGTATCTGCATCTTCGGCTTCACGGCTGATGACGGGGCAAGCCGATGAGTCCAACAGCGCACCCGAATGTGTACCTGATCGCGGGGGAAGCTTCGGGTGATGTATTGGGGGCAGGGCTGATGGCGGCCCTGAAGACCTGTCTGGGGGGCAACGTCCGGTTTTCCGGCGTAGGCGGCCCCCTGATGGCCGCAGAAGGCCTGGAAACGCTGTTTCCCATGGAAGACCTGGCCGTCATGGGGCTGGCGGAGGTTCTGCCCCGTTTGCCGTCCCTGTTGCGCCGTATGGGCGAGACACGGGCGGATATCGCGGCCAAGAAGCCGGATGTTCTGGTGACCATCGATTCCCCGGATTTCTGTTTTCGCGTGGCACGTCGGGTCAAGGCGGCAATACCGGATCTGCCGATCGTCCATTTCGTGGCCCCCACGGTCTGGGCCTGGCGGCCGGGGCGGGCCAAGGCGATTGCCGGATTTCTCGATCATATTCTTTGCCTGTATCCGTTCGAACCGCCGTATTTTGAACGCGAAGGCCTGAACGCTGCTTTCATCGGCCATCCCATTGCTGTTTCGACGGGGGCGGCCCCCGGGGCGGAAGCGCGCGCGGCCGCGTTCCGGTCCCGGCATGACATTCCGGAAGATACCCAGGTTTTGGCCGTTCTGCCGGGGTCACGCGGTGGCGAACTCGACCGTCACCTGCCGGTGTTCGGCGACACCCTGGCACGCTTGTCCGCGGGCGGCTGGCAGGGGCGCGTCGTCATCCCGACCTTGGCGCGGCATATGGATCAGGTTCGTCACGCAACGGCAAGCTGGCCGGAGGCGCCGGTCGTCATCGCCGGTGATGACAGTAAATGGGGGGCGTTCGCTGCCGCGGACGCGGCCCTTGCGGCGTCGGGCACGGTGACCTTGGAACTGGCGGCGGCAGGTGTGCCGGCACTTGTCGCCTACCGGGTATCCCCGCTCAGCGCCGCGATCGCCCGGCGCATGATCCGGGTCGATCATGTGGGCTTGGTCAATATCCTGTTTAAAGAAACCGTCATGCCGGAATTCCTGCAGGATGACTGCAGGGCGGAACGTCTGGCCCCGGCATTGTCGGCATTACTGGGCGATGAAGATGCCCGCAACCGCCAGCATGCGCGTTTCAAGGATGCCATGGCCTTGTTGCAAGGGCCCGGAAAGAGCCCTGCGGAAGCCGCTGCCGATGTTGTTGCGCAACGGATCATCGGCAACACCAAAACCCCATAGAAAAAGGGCCGCCCCAAAGGAACGACCCTAAATCATGCTTGGCGCCTACAAGCAGATCAGCGCTTGTCGATGGGCACGTAATCGCGCTCGGTATAGCCGGTGTAAAGCTGACGCGGACGGCCGATTTTCTGGCTCGGGTCTTCGATCATTTCGTTCCACTGGGCGACCCAGCCGACCGTGCGGGCGACGGCGAACAGCACGGTGAACATGCTGGTCGGGATGCCCATGGCCTTGAAGATGATGCCCGAATAGAAGTCGACGTTGGGGAACAGCTTGCGGTCGACGAAGTATTCGTCTTCCAGGGCGATGCGTTCCAGTTCCATAGCCAGATCCAGAAGCGGCTCGTCCTTGATGCCCAGTTCGTCCAGCACCTCGTGACAGGACTCGCGCATCACATTGGCGCGCGGGTCCATGTTCTTGTAGACGCGGTGGCCGAAGCCCATAAGGCGGAACGGATCGTCCTTGTCCTTGGCCTTCTTGATGTATTCGTTGATGTTGTCCTTGTGGCCGATCTCGCCCAGCATGGTCAGCACCGCTTCGTTGGCACCGCCATGGGCAGGGCCCCAAAGGGAAGCAATACCGGCGGAGATACAGGCGAAAGGATTGGCGCCGGAGGATCCGGCCAGACGCACCGTCGAGGTCGAAGCATTCTGTTCGTGATCGGCGTGGAGCGTCAGGATGCGGTCCATGGCGCGCGACAGCACGGGGCTGACCTTGTATTCCTCGCACGGCGTCGCATACATCATGTGCAGGAAGTTTTCGGCGTAGCTCAGCTCGTTGCGCGGATAGATGAACGGCTGGCCCAGGGAATACTTATAGGCCCAGGCGGCAATCGTCGGCATTTTCGCGATCAGGCGGTAGGACGCGATGACCCGGTGGGTCGGATCGTTGATATCTGTCGAGTCGTGATAGAAGGCCGAGAGCGCTCCGACCACGCCGCACATTACCGCCATCGGGTGGGCGTCACGCCGGAACCCGCGATAGAAGTTGGCGATCTGCTCGTGCAGCATCGTGTGATAGGTGATGTCCTTCTCGAACTTGCCTTTCTGGTCGCCGGTCGGCAGCTCGCCGTACAGCAGCAGGTAGCAGACTTCCATGAAGTCGGAATTTTCGGCCAGATGCTGGATCGGAATGCCGCGATAAAGCAGCACCCCGGCATCGCCGTCGATATAGGTGATTTTGGATTCGCAACTGCCGGTCGACGTGAAACCGGGGTCATAGGTGAAGCAATCCGTTTCCGCATACAGCTTGCGCACGTCGATGACGGAGGGTCCAACGCTGGCGTCCATGACCGGAAGTTCATAGGCCTTGCCGTCACGGTTGTCCGTCAGGGTGAAGGTGGCGTTTTTGCCATGGCTTGTGTCACTCATACTTCCCTCCTTATATGGGCGGCGGAGACAGGGGTCTCCGGTTCGTCTCGGCGCGTTTGCCGCAAGTGGTGCGGTTCTTAACGCGTCCGTCCGGGGTTAGGGGCCGGTCAAGGCGTCGTCTATACGCCCCAACGTTTCCTCGCGGCCCAATACATCCATGATTTCGAATACGCTCGGCGAAACCGTGCTGCCCGTCAGGGCGGCCCGAATGGGCTGGGCGACCGCACCGAGCTTACGGCCGCCGGTTTCCGCGAATTCCCTGGTCGTCGCCATCAAGGCTTCGTCGCTCCAGGTATCCGCGATTTCCAAAACGGATCGCAATTCCCGTAACAGCCCGGTTCCTTCGGAACCCAGTTGCTGGGATGCTTTATCTGTCATTTGAATAGGTCGGGAAAGTGCATAAAAAGAAGCATTTTCAGATAGTTCTGAAATTGTCTTCGCGCGTTCCTTCAAACCAGCCATGCCTTTAAATAGCCGATCACGTGCCTCTTTAGCAAGCTTTCCCGGATAGGCGGTATCCAGACGGGCCATGATCAGATCGACCAACCGGTCATTATCGGCCTCGCGGATGTAATGACCGTTCAGGTTGGTCAGCTTCACCAGATCGAACCGCGCCGCCGATTTGCCGACATTTTCCAGGCCGAACCATTCGATCGCCTGGTCCGTGGAAATGATTTCGTCGTCACCGTGACTCCACCCCAGGCGCAACAGGTAGTTGCGCAGGGCTTCCGGCAGGAACCCGTCGTCACGGTAGGCTTCGACGCCGAGCGCCCCATGCCGTTTCGACATTTTGGCGCCGTCCGGGCCGTGGATCAGGGGGATATGGGCGAACTGCGGCATGTCCCAGCCAAGAGCCAGATACAGCTGCGTCTGGCGAAAGGCGTTGGTCAGGTGGTCGTCACCGCGGATCACATGGGTAATGCCCATGTCGTGGTCATCGACGACGACGGCCAGCATATAGGTCGGCGTGCCGTCGGCGCGCAGCAGCACCATGTCGTCCAGTTGTGCATTGGCCACGGTCACCTGTCCCTGAACCAGATCGTCGATCACGGTTTCGCCTTCCAGCGGGGCTTTCAGGCGGATCACAGGGGCAACACCGTCAGGAGCGTCCGCAGGGTCCCGGTCACGCCAAGTGCCGTCATACATGCGCTGACGGCCTTCCTTGCGGGCAGCGTCGCGCATGGCGGCCAGTTCCTCGGGCGAGCAATAGCATTTATAGGCTTTGCCTTCGGCCAGCAGGCGTTCGGCCGCAGCGCGGTGTTGGTCGGCGCGCTCAAACTGGGAGACCGGATCGCCGTCCCAATCCAGGCCCAGCCAGGTCAGGCCGTCGAAAATGGCATCCACCGCATCCTGGGTGGATCGCTTGCGGTCCGTATCCTCGATCCGCAGATAGAATTTGCCGTCCGGAAAATGGCGGGCGAAGAGCCAGTTATACAAGGCCGTGCGTGCCCCGCCGATATGGAGGTAGCCGGTGGGAGAGGGGGCAAAGCGTGTCACGACCGTCATGGCTGTCTTAATTGTCCTTATCCGTGCCAGAGAGTTGCGCTTTCAAGAAAGGCGCCGGAGGGATAGCATACTTTCTGTGCGGGCGCAGCATTCCTTGTGCCCTGGGGGCGGAGGACCCCCGACCGTGAGGATACGGCACGGGGGTGCTGTGACGGGACGATCGATAAGGAATTGGGTGAATACCCATGTTTCCGGGGCTGTCGAGGCCAACCAGGACCGCTGGCCGTTTATCCTGCCGGTTGGTCTGGCGATCGGCATTGCCGTCTATTTCTCGCTGGCACAGGAACCGCCGTGGTTTCTGGGCCCGTCGGTATTCGCAGGTGCGGTGCTGGCTGCCCTGGCGCTACGGCGGAACGGGATGCTGTTCTCGATCGCCCTTGTGACGGCATTCATCACCTTGGGGTTCAGCACCGCCGGCATTCGGACACATAGCCTGGACGGACGGATCCTGGCCAGCGAAACCCCGACAACCGTGATCGAAGGCCGGATCATTGAATTCCAGCCTTATCACAAGGGTGCGCGGATAATCTTGGACCGGGTCGATGTCGCGGCCTTGGCGCAGACGGATACCCCGGCACAAATCCGCATCCGCCTGCGCGGCACGCAACCGGACCTGCAGGCCGGAAATTGGGTGCGTCTGCGCGGGCGGCTGTCGCCCCCATCGCCCCCCTTGTTGCCGGGCGGGTTCGATTTCCAGCGCCACGCCTATTTCTCGGGCATCGGTGCTGTCGGTTTTTCCATGGGGGCGGTCCGCATCCTCGACGGCCCGCCGCCGGGCCCCTTTGAATGGCGCATTCATCTATCGAACCTGCGCACCCACCTGGCCGCCCGCGTTATCGCGGCAATTCCGGGGGATGCGGGTGCCGTGGCGGCGGCGTTGATCACCGGCCATAAGACGCTGATCCCCGAACCCGTTCTGGAAGCCTTTCGCCAGGCGGGCTTGGCCCATTTGCTGGCGATTTCCGGCCTGCATATCGGTCTGGCAGCCGGTATCGTGTTCTTCGGCGCGCGCCGGGCGTTGGGGGCCTATCCACCGCTGGCCCTGCGGTTTCCGGTGAAAAAAGCGGCGGCCCTGGCGGCGCTGTTGGCGGCTTTCGGTTATGCCTTGATGGCCGGAGCAACGGTTCCGACCCAGCGGGCTTTTTTGATCGCGGCCATCGTTCTGGTCGCGGTGATGGTCGACCGGCGGGGCATATCCCTGCGCATGCTGGCTTGGGTCGCGGCCGTGATTCTGTTCCTGCAGCCGGAAAGCCTGCTGGGCCCCAGTTTCCAGATGTCTTTCGCCGCCGCCATTGCCTTGGTTTCAGCCTATGAAGCCGCCGGGGAACAGGGCCTGTGGCAAAGCAAGGGAAACAGCCATCACAGGTGGGCGGGGCGGGGGATTGCGCTGTATGCAATCGGTGTCGCCTTCACGACCCTGGTCGCCAGTTTCGCAACCGCACCCTTCGTGCTCTACCACTTCAACGAAGTCGCCCGGTTCGGGCTTTTGGCCAATCTGGTCGCCGTTCCGGTGACGGCCCTTTGGGTCATGCCTGCCGCCATGTCGTCGTTTCTGTTGATGCCGGTCGGTTTGGAGAAATTGGCGTTGGCGCCCATGGGCTGGGGGACCGAGGTCGTCATCCGGACTGCCGAATGGGTCGCCGGCCTGCCGGATGCGACCCAGGTATTGGCTTCGGCGCCGGTCTGGTCACTCGGCACGCTGGCCGCCGGGGGCTTGTGGCTCTGCGTGGTCAGAACCCGCCTGCGACTTGCCGGATTGGCGGGAATTGCCGTCTTTGCCTTGGCGACGTTCAAGGCCACACCGCCGGATTTGATCATATCCGGTGACGGCAGCCTCGCCGCCGTTCGTGGGGAGCAGGGGGGATTTCTGTTCTCGACCTTGCGCCGGGACCGGTTCGCCCGGGAAAACTGGCTGGCGCATGTCGGTTTTCAGCCACAAGACGCCGCCGCCTGGGTGCGGGACGGCGGCTATCATCAAGCAGCCCCGCGTCGCAATACGGCTGACGGTGGTCTGCGATGCGACGGCAATGGCTGTGTCCTGCGCCGTTCGGGGTGGACCGTCGCCTTGGCCGAGACACATTCGGCCTTAGCCGAGGATTGCGGGCGGGCGGACCTTGTGATCGCTTTCATTCCGGCGCGCAGGGTCTGCACCCCGTCCCAAGGCCGGATCATCGATTTGTTCGACATGCGCCGGGGCGGCGCCCATAGCGTGACGCTCGGCAAGGATATCCGCATTCACACCGTCAACAACAGCCGGGGGACGCGACCATGGGTGGTCCGCCCTCGTGCGTGGCGGCCGAAATCCGAATAAGCGGCGGACGAAATGCCCGGCGGCTCAGTATTTGCGCATCAGGCCGATCAGGCGGCCCTGAACCTCGACCTGATCCGGGCCGAAAATACGGGTTTCATAAGCCTTGTTGGCGGGCTCGAGCGCGACCGAAGCGCCCTTGCGGCGCAGGCGTTTGAGGGTAACCTCCGATCCTTCGACCAGGGCCACGACAATGGCGCCGTTTTCTGCCGTATCCGTGCGTTGGATAATCACCGTGTCGCCATCGTGGATGCCGGCTTCGACCATGGAGTCGCCATCCACTTCCAGGGCGTAGTGTTCTCCGCCGCCGAGCATGGACGGCGGCACGTCCACCGCATTGGAGTGGTCGCGCAGGGCTTCGATCGGCGTGCCGGCGGCGATCCGCCCGTAAAGGGGCAGAGAAACGGCCTCGCCGGGCTGGCCGGTATCTCCACCGCCCATCAACGGGGCCGATGATCCGCCGCCGAAGCGGCCGGGAATGACGTTTGTCGCGGCGGGGGCGGGCGGAGCGGACGGTTGCGGCGGTGCCGCGACGGCGTCCATGTTTTCCGGCAGGCGCAGAACTTCAAGCGCACGGGCGCGATGGGGCAGGCGGCGGATGAAGCCCCGTTCCTCCAACCCCGTGATCAGCCGGTGAATGCCGGATTTCGACCGCAGATCAAGAGCTTCCTTCATTTCCTCGAATGACGGGGAAACGCCTGATTCATTCAACCGTTTATCGATAAAGACGAGTAGTTCGTATTGCTTTTTCGTGAGCATGCTGCCTCGACCCCTTATGCCGCTTTGGTCCGCTTTTGATTGGGTTGATGTGATCAAACCCGGCGGAAACGCGGCGAATTTTGCATCTTTTGTCGATTTTTCAGACGGAACAAGCCCGCCTATATCAACATAATGCGAATTGAATATACACCATATGTTCTACTTTAGTTCACGTATCGTGTCAACTTCGAGCAGAGTTTTTCGATGTTTGCGGGGAAATTGGCCCGGAACGGGGATTAAAAGCGTTGTCCGCCGAAGCCGAGCGGCAGAATCCGGACCAATTCCCCGGCTTTGGCCGGAGGAGCGGCGACAGGCCGGATGATCAGGCAATCGGCCCGGGCAAAGGCCGCCAGCATGGCGCTGTCTTGGGCAGCAAAGGCCGTGGCCAGGGCGCGGCCGTCTTCCGTGGTTTCCAGGCGGGCGCGTATGTAGTCCTCGCGATTGCCGTTGGCAGGCAGGTCGTTTCCCAGCACGGCAGCGCATTCCATGGAAGGCTCGGTCAGCCCCAGCATTTTGGTAAAGGCCGCGCGCAAGAATAATGCGCTGGTCACGCCGGTCGACACCGGATTTCCGGGCAGGCCGAGCATCGGCGTGCCGTCGATATGGCCGAAGATCAGCGGTTTTCCCGGGCGCATGGCGATCTTGTAGAAATCCAGTTCGAACCCCCGGCCGCCCAATACCTGCTGCACGAGGTCATGATCACCGACCGATGCCCCGCCCATGGTCACCAGCATGTCGGCACCGCGCGCCCCCGCCAAGGTTTCCGCCAGGCTTTCCGGCGTGTCCTTGGCAATGCCCAGGCTGACGGGCTCGCCGCCCATGGCCGTGATATAGGCCGCCAGGGCCAAGCTGTTGGAGCTGATGATCTGGCCCGGGCCCAGCGGCTGACCGGGCATGACGACCTCGTCACCGGTGGCGACGAACGCGACCCGGGGACGCCGGCGGACCATCAGCCAGGGGGCGTTCATCGCGGCGGCCAGGCCGATGTCCCGGGCGGTCAGGACGCGCCCGGCGTTCAGCAGGATATCGCCTTCCACGAAATCCAGCCCCGCCGGGCGGACGAATTCGCCCCGTTCCCTGGGCTTTTCGACGATCCGCACGATGTCGCCGTCGCGTTCCGTATCTTCCTGAATGACGATGGTGTCGGCCCCTTCGGGCAGGACCGCACCGGTGAAAATGCGCGCGGCCTGTCCGGCACCGATGGTGCCGCCGTATGCGTGGCCAGCGGCGGATTCACCGACAACGGCAAGCTTCATCGGGATGGCGGCGAGGTCGTCCCATTTGACGGCATAACCATCCATGGCCGAAACGGCAACCGGCGGGTGGGTCAAGGCCGATGCGACATCCTGTGCCAGGACCCGGCCCAACCCATCGGAAAGGGGCACTTGTTCCGCCGGCATCAGGTTGACGCCGGAGGTAACCTTTTCAAGCGCGTCTATGACGGAAAGCATGGCAGGCGCTCCGAATAGGGTCAGGTGGCGTCGAACGTGCCGGACTTGCCGCCCGATTTATGGGTCAGGCGGACATCTTCGATGCGCATGCCCCGGTCCACGGCCTTGCACATGTCATAGACCGTAAGTGCGGCGACGGAAACCGCCGTCAGGGCTTCCATTTCCACACCGGTCTTACCCGTCAGGCGGCAGGTCGCTTCGATGTCCACGGCATTGCGTGCGGGGTCGCAGCTTAAATCAACCTTGACCGAGGACAGCATCAGGGGATGGCACAGCGGGATCAGGTCCGGTGTGCGTTTGGCCCCCATGATCCCGGCCAGTTGCGCCACGGACAGCACATCGCCTTTCTTAACCCCCCGGTTCATGATCCGCGCCAGCGTTTCCGGCGCCATGATCACGCTGCCCTTGGCCGTGGCTGTGCGTTCCGTTTCATTCTTGGTCGAAACATCGACCATCACGGCGTTGCCGTCGGCATCCAGATGGGTGAAGTCGTCTGCCATTTTCTGTCCTTGGGAATTCTCAGGCCGCGGTCAGAAGGGAGCGCGTCGCCCCTTCGACGTCGTCATGGCGCATCAAAGCTTCGCCGATCAGGAAGCAGCGGGCACCGGCCGTGGCCATGCGTTTCAGGTCGGCGCCCGAATGCAGACCGCTTTCGCTGACCAGGATGCGGTCGTCCGGCACGCCGCGGGCAAGGCGTTCCGTCGTTTCCAGGGACACCTTGAGGGTTGTCAGATCGCGGTTATTGATCCCCAGAAGCGGGCTGCGCAGGCGAAGGGCGCGGTCCAATTCGTCCGTGTCATGGACCTCGATCAATACGTCCATGCCCAGATCGAAGGCGCATTGTTCCAGATCCCGTGCTGTGGCATCGTCCAATGCCGCCATGATCAGCAGAATGCAATCTGCCCCCATGGCACGGGCTTCGACCACCTGATAGGGATCGATCATGAAATCCTTGCGCAGAACGGGCAGGGAGCAGGCTTCGCGCGCGGCGACCAGATATTCGGGGCGGCCCTGGAAATAGGGCTCGTCCGTCAGCACGGACAGGCAGGTCGCCCCGCCGGCTTCATAGGCTTTCGCCAGGGCCGGCGGATCGAAATCAGGCCGGATGACACCCTGCGAGGGCGAGGCCTTCTTGATTTCCGCGATCAGCCCGAAACCGGACTGTGATTTTTCCTGAAGGGCATGCATGAACCGGCGTGGTGCAGGCTGGTTTTGTACTTGTTTCTGAAGAGATTGCAGGCTGACGTTCTGTTTTTGCTCGTGCACGTGCGCGCGTTTGTCGGCAATGATCCGGTCGAGCACGTTGGGCGGTTTCTCGGCCATGTTACGTCCCCCCATTGGTGATCGCGACAAGCGCCTCAAGCGCCTTGGCCGCAGCCCCCGTATCGATCGCTTCCGCGGCGATCGTGGCACCTGATGTCAAATCCTGCGCCTTGCCGGCGACGATCAGTGCGGCCGCCGCGTTGAAGATGACGATATCACGGTACGCCCCTGCCTTGCCCGCACAAAGATCGCGGATCGCCTGGGCATTGACCTCGGGTGTGCCGCCTTTCAAATCCTCGGGCTTGGCCACGGGAATGCCGGCGTCTTCGGGATGGACAGTTCGGGTCGTCACGGCGCCGTCTTTCAATTCGGCAATGAACGACGGTCCCGTGGTGGTCAGCTCGTCCAGGCCGTCCTCGCCATGCACCACCCAACAGGCTTCGCACCCCAGGTTTTTCAGGACCTGGGCCAGCGGTTCGACCCACTGCCGGGCGAACACGCCCGTGAACTGGCGGGTCACACCCGCGGGGTTGGAAAGGGGGCCCAGGATATTGAAGATCGTGCGCACGCCCATTTCGACCCGCGCCGGCATCACATGCTTCATGGCGCTGTGGTGGCGCGGCGCCATCAGAAAGCCGATCCCGGCCTCGGCAATGGCCTGTTCGACCTGCGCCATATCCGCATCCAGATTGACGCCGAGCGAGGTCAGCACATCCGCCGCCCCCGATTTTGACGACAGCGCCCGGTTGCCGTGTTTGGCCACGGGCACGCCGCAGCCCGCGACGACCAAAGCCGCCCCGGTGGAAACATTGAACGAGCCGGAACCGTCACCGCCCGTGCCGACCAGGTCGATGGCCCCCTGGGGTGCCGTGACAGGCAGCATCTTGGCCCGCATGGCGCGCACGGCACCGGTGATTTCATCGACCGTTTCGCCGCGCACGCGGAGCGCCATCAAAAGCCCCGCGATCTGGGCCGTGGTGGCTTCGCCCGACATGATCACGCCGAAGGCGGCTTCGGCTTCTTCAGCACTCAAAGCCTGCCCGTCGGCGGCCTTGGTCAGAAAGGGTTTCAAAGCATCGCTCATGCCGCGGCCTTTTCACCTGTCAGGGACAGGAAATTGCGCAGCAGGGCGTGGCCGTTTTCGGACGCGATGCTTTCCGGGTGAAACTGCACACCGTAAATCGGCATGTCCCGATGGGAAATGCCCTGGATCACGCCGTCTTCGCTATGGGCCGTCACGTTCAGGCAGTCCGGGATGGTGTCGGGATCCAGAGTCAGGGAGTGGTAGCGCGTTGCCGTGAACGGCGTGTCCAGGCCGGCGAACACGCCCGATGCGTCATGGGTGATGGTCGACACCTTGCCGTGCATGGGTTTCGGCGCCAGGACGACATCCGCGCCGAAGGCCTGGCCGATGCATTGATGGCCCAGGCAGACGCCCAGGATCGGCACCTTGCCGGCCGCTTGATTGATCAGATCCAGGCAAATTCCGGCCTTGTCCGGGTCGCAAGGGCCGGGCGAGATGACGATCCCCTGTGGGTTCAGGGCAAGAACATCCGCCGGCGTGACGACGTCGTTACGATGAACCGTGACCTCGGCTCCAAGCTCCCCTAGGTAATGCCACAGGTTGAACGTGAAGCTGTCGTAATTATCAATCAGGACAAACATTCAAGACCTTAAAGGTAATTTCTGATGTGTCGGAAGAAGATGGAAACGGCCCCCGAAATTCGCGCCACAATGCCCCTTGCGGTTGTTGCCGGTCAAGGGGAATAGACGTGTCCGGACGGAATGCGAGAGCCCCTGTTTCCCTGGTGAAGCCTATATATTGGGGACATCGAACGCTTTGGCCAGAGCCTTTTAACCAGAGCCTTTTGAAGAGATGTCCGCCAGGATGTCGCCTTCCAATACATCAGCCTGTTGTCGAGAGTTTCAGAGCCCAAGCGCAACGATTTAATCTAATAATTAATTCCAGTGCTGGGTGGGTCTTTACAAGGCAGGAAACCGATGGGGTTGATCTATTCCGCCGGGTGAACGCAGCCCACACCTTGACGAGGCTTGGGCGGGGGAGTACCAGCGAATTCACGGGCTGGCGTAACAGCGCAATGTGAAGGCGATGACGGAACAGCCGAGCGGACTTTTCAAAACAGCGATCAAGGATCCGGCCGTGCGGCTGGCCGCGCTTTGCGGCGCGGGCGCGGGGGCCGTGCTGGTTTTCGCTGTGATCTTGTTGACCGATGGCGCGGAAGACCCACCTGCGCAACGCGACGCCTTCAAGCCGGAACCCGTCCAGCAACAGGCACGGATACGCGCGGTCGAACCGCCGCCGGTTGCCCGCGTGGCCCAACCGACACCAGCACCCGCGGCAATTCAGCAACCTTCCGCGCCGCCCATGGAAACCTATCCCGAACTGCCCGTAAGCCGTATCGATGAACCGGGCGCCATTTCGGGGCCGCGTGAAGAGACGGAATCTCAGGTGACGGCAAAAGCCGTGCCCGAAGACGTATCGCCGCCGCCACTCCCCGAAGCCGTGCCGCCGGCACCGGCGGCAAAACCGCTGATCGCCATCGTGATCGACGATATGGGCGTGGATCAGCGCCGGTCGGCCCGGGCCATGAAGCTGCCGGGCAAGGTGACCCTTTCGTTTCTTCCCTATGCACGGGACCTGAAGGCGCAAACGGCCGAAGCCGCCAAAAGCGGGCATGAAATCATGCTCCACGTTGCCATGGAGCCGGAAAGCGCCGAGGCCGACCCCGGCCCCAATGTCCTGTTGACCGGCCTGCCCAAAGACGAACTGTTGAAAAACCTGCGCTGGAATCTGGATCAGATGACGGGCTACGCCGGGATCAACAACCATATGGGCAGCCGCTTTACCCGTGATTTGGCGGGCATGCGCGTCGTGATGGCGGAATTGAAGGCGCGCGGCCTGTTTTTCCTGGACTCGGTCACCAGCCACGACAGCGTCGGATCACGCGTCGCCCGTGAAGCCGGTGTGCCCTATGCCGCGCGCGACATCTTCATCGATCACAAGGACGAAATGGATTTCGTCATGAAGCAGTTGGACAAAACCGCGGCCCGGGCCCGCAAACAGGGCATTGCCATTGCCATCGGCCATCCCCGCGATATCACGCTGCGGGTGTTGAAAGCCTGGATACCCAAGGTTTTGGAACAGGGGTTCGAACTGGTCGGCATTTCGCGGGTGCTGCATCGGCCGCGCCCGGCCCATTCCGGGGCGGCTGGCACATCGGGTTGACCTGAAAACAAAGAAAGCTGGACGTTCGGTGGCAGCTAGCCCGCGAACTTGACCGCTTCTTCCGCCGCCCGGATCAGGGCCCGGGATTTATTGATGCTTTCCTGGTATTCGCCTTCGGGGCTGGAATCATGGACCACGCCGCCGCCCGCCTGGACGTACATGGTGTCATCCTTGACCACGGCTGTGCGCAGGGCGATGGCGCTGTCCATGTCGCCGTCGGCGCCGAAATACCCGATGCATCCGGCATAGACCCCGCGCCGGTCTTTTTCCAGCTCATCGATGATTTCCATGGCGCGGACCTTGGGCGCGCCCGACACGGTGCCCGCGGGAAATCCGGCGTAAAGGGCATCCAATGCGTCCAGGTCCGGTTTCAGTTTACCCTCGACGTTGGAAACGATGTGCATGACGTGAGAATAGTGTTCGATGGTGAACTGTTCCGTGACGGTCACCGTGCCCGGCACCGACACGCGGCCCACGTCGTTGCGGCCCAGATCCAGCAGCATCAGATGTTCCGCCAATTCCTTGGGGTCGGACAGCAGGTCCTGCGCCAGTTCTTCGTCCTCGGCGGCGTCCTTGCCGCGTTTGCGGGTGCCGGCGATGGGGCGGATCGTGACCTTGCCTTCACGCACGCGGACCAGGATTTCCGGGCTGGACCCGACGATGGAAAACCCGTCGAAATCCAGGAAAAACAGGAACGGTGACGGGTTCAGGCGCCGAAGGGCGCGATAAAGCGCAAAGGACGGATAGGGGAAGGGCACGGAAAACCGTTGCGATAGGACGACCTGAAACACGTCGCCCGCCTTGATGTATTCCTTGCCCTTTTCGACCATGGCATGGAAGTCGTTCTGGCTCATGTTCGATGCGGTTTCCAGGGCGGCGACGTCGCGTTCCGGATGGGCGCGCGCGGCTTCAGGCAGGGGCGTGTCGAAATAGGCGACGATCCGGCGCAAGCGTTCGACCGCCTGGCCATAGGCGCTATGGGCATCGACACCATCCTTGGGCCAAATCGGCGTGAATATGGAAATCACGTCCTTGATGGTATCAAACACGGCCATCACCGTGGGCCGGATGAACATGCCGTCCGGAATGCCCAACACATCCGGATTGTTGTCGGGAATGTCTTCGACCAGGCGCACCGTGTCGTAACTGGCATAGCCGACCAGCCCGGCGCTCATGGGCGGCAGTTCTTCCGGCATATCGATGCGGGATTCCACAACCAGCGAACGTAAGGATGCGATGGCGCCTTCTGCTTCGGCCACGGGGCAGGGGGCAAAGGCAGTATCGTCCTCCAATGCGTCCCGGTTGATTTCCGCCATGTTGCCCTGGCAGCGCCAAACAAGGTCCGGCTCCATGCCGATGAAGGAATAGCGCCCGCGCACGGCGCCACCCTCGACACTTTCAAGCACGAAACTATTAGTCTTGCCGCGCGCCAGCTTAAGGAACGCCGAAACCGGTGTTTCCACATCGGCGACCAGCGATGTCCACAGAACCTGCGGCTCGCCCCGCTCGTAGGCGTCGGTAAAGTCTTCGAAGGCGGGTTCGATCTTCATGGTTGCGGGATTCCGTCGGAAGCGGTGATGGTGGCCAGGACGGCTACTGCGCCGTTTGGGCGGCGGGGTTGAGGATTTGGCGCAGGACGTCTTCGTGGACGGTCACGCCTTTTTCCGTACGCAAGGCACCTGCCAATTGCGTGACGACGTCATCGCGGAACAGGCCCGCAAGTTCATCGTTCATGGCTTTGACGCCTTCGGAATTGGCGGCCGGGTCGGCTGGGGTCACGGATGTAAGGCGCGAAATGAAATACCCGCCTTCGCCGCGCGTGACTTTTGCGGCCTCCTTGTCCATGGCGAAAATGTCCTGCAGGACCTGTCCGGGCAGGCCGGATTTGTTGCGCGGCAGATAGCGTTTAAGGGCATCGGTCTTGGCATAGACCGCACCCGTGCTTTCAGCCACGGCCTTCGCGTCTTCACCGACTTTCAGGCGGTCGGCCACCTGATTGGCGAAAGCCAGCGCCGCATCGCGCCGCCGTTCCGCCATCACGGCGTCCTTGACGTCGTTCTTCACGGCCTCGAAGGGTTTGATCGCCGGTTTGGTGATCTTATCGACCCGCAGCACGAAAAAGGCTTCGTTACCCAGTTCCTGCAAGGTGGAATCCAAACCTTCCTCGGTCTCGAACGCGGCCTGGGCGATCGGGGCAGCGGTTTCAGGCAGACCGTTTGCCGGCTTGCCGTCCGGCCCGTTGCCTGAACGGTCGACAGCCGGAATTTTCATTGCCTTGATGCCCATGGCTTCGGCGGCGACTTCGATCGCGACGCCCTTACCAAGGTCATCCTCAAGCCGGTTGACCTGTTCGTATAAAGCGTCGATCGACCGTTCACGGGCGATATCGGTACGCAGTTTTTCCTTCACATCGGCCAGGGTCACGGTCTTGGCCGGGGTCACGTCGTGCACTTTGACGATGTAAAAGCCGATCCCGCCGGGGCCGGGAATGGGGGCCGTCACGCCGCCGGCCGGGGTCTGGAATGCGAGCTCGGCGATTTCCTCCAGCACGTCCTCCTTGGTCACGCTGCCAAGGTCTGTGCTTGCCGCGTCCATGCCGGCCAATTCCTTGGCGACCTCGTCGAAGGACTGGCCCTCGGCCAGAGCCTTGGCGGCTTTGTCGGCGGTTTCCTTGTCGGCAAGGATCATCTGGGACAGCTTGCGGGTTTCCGGCGTGCCCAGGGTGTCGGCCTGTTCATTGAAATATTTTTCGATGTCGGCATTGGTCACGGCGGCGGTATCTGCCAGGTCTTCCGCGCTGAGAACCGCCAGGGTAATGGCGCGGTATTCCGGTGCTGTGAAGGGGCCGGGGTTGTTGTCGTAATAGGTGCGCAGTTCCGGGTCGGTCGGCTGTGACGTGATCTGGGCCGCCGCATCGGTGACGAACAGCGTTTCCGCCGTCCGGGTTTCCTCGCGGTAGCGATAGAACGTTTCGGCCAGAACTTTGGGTGCGACGACACCGGCTTCGACCGTGTCGATCAGCTGCCCACGGGCCAGTTCTCGCCGGGCGCGCTCAAGAAATTCCTGCTCGGTCAGGCCGAACTGATACAGCATGCTCTGAAACTTCTGCCGGTCGAACCCGCCGGCACCCAGGTTGCTGCGGAAGGCGTTAGAGGTCCGCACGGCTTCGCGCACGATATTGTCGGAAACGGCGATATCCATGCTGCGCGCGGCCTCGGTCAGCAGGATGTCGTTGATCATCTGCCCCAGGACCGATTGCGGCAGGCCCAGCAGACGGGCGGTTTCCGTCGTCAGTTGCCCGGCGAAACGGGGGTTCAGGCGCGCCATTTCGCGGCGCACTTCGTTCTCGACTTCGCGGCGGCTCAAATCCTTGCCCGCGACTTCGGCCACGGGCTGGTCGTCTGCCTGAAATGTCACCATGTCGCCGATGCCCCAGGCACCGAAACTGATGATCAAAAGACCAAGGATGATCTTGACGACGAGTGAGCCGGTTCGTTCGCGAATTTGACGGAGCATGAAAAATCCCTCTGGGTTGCGCCCTTCTTGTTGAGGCGGCGCATCATAAGGCGGGTGCGGGGCCCCCGCAACACCGCTTGGCGGGAAATGATACGTGTGCGAACCGGCTTGCGGATTGGCTTCTGGAAAGGGCTGTGATAGATGGATCGCATCCGCAGGAACCCCTCGAATGAATAGGTGAAACATGAGCCAAGGGCGCAGGCCGCTGATCGCAGGCAACTGGAAAATGAACGGTGGATTGGACGAGGTTGATGCCCTGGCGGGCGACCTTGCCGACCGCATGTCAGCCCTGGACGGCGCACCGGCCTTCGACATGGCCCTATGCCCGCCGTTTCCGTTGCTGTCGATGATCGCCGCGCGGATCGAAGAAAGCGGACTTGGTCTGGGCGCGCAGGACTGCCACGGCAATGAGAAGGGGGCCCATACGGGCGATGTCAGTGCGCTGCTGCTGGCTCAGGTCGGCTGTGCCTATGCCATCGTCGGCCATTCGGAACGGCGCACCGACCATAAGGAAACCGACGCAGTTGTTTTGGAAAAAGCCATGGCTGCACAAGCCGCCGGGATGTGTGCCATCGTTTGCGTAGGCGAAACCGAAGCCGAACGCGATGCGGGCCGGGCGGTCGAGGTCGTGGTCGGCCAGGTCGCCGGTTCCGTGCCCGAGGGCGCGACGCCTGAGAATCTGGTCATCGCCTACGAGCCCGTCTGGGCCATCGGCACCGGCAAGACCGCCACACCCGGCGATGCCCAGGATATGCATGCGGCGATCCGCGCGTCTTTGGCCGACCGCTTCGGCGCGGATACGGCGGACGGCATCCGCATCCTTTACGGCGGCTCAATGAAGCCGGGGAATGCCGCGGAACTGCTGGCCCTTGCGGACGTGGACGGGGGACTTATCGGGGGGGCTTCCCTTAACGCCGACGACTTTTGGGCCATCGCCCAGGCAGCCCCTTGACGGCGGCTAATTCCCGGGGTGTGTAAATCCCCCTGGAAATCATGCTTGCAACACAGTAAAACCCGGCCCAACTGATTGGGGCTGGCGCGGCCGACCGCCGCGCACTGCCCGTTTGGAAGGAAGTTCGATGGAAAACGTAATCCTGGTCATTCACCTGCTGCTGGCCATCGGCCTTGTCGGCGTGGTGCTGTTGCAGCGCTCCGAAGGGGGCGGCCTGGGCATCGGCGGCAGCGGCGGTGGCGGCGGCATGAGCGGTTTCATGACCGGCCGTGCCACGGCGGACCTTTTGACCCGGACGACGGCGATCCTGGCGACGGCCTTCATGATCACATCGCTGATGCTGGCGATCATCGCCGCCCACGACCGCAAGGCCGCGACGGGGTCGATTCTCGACCAACCGGCGGCGACCGCCCCCACATCGTCTGAACCCGTAGCTCCGGCGGCCCCCATTGCCAAGTAGGGAAACGGCAGGAATCAGCGACTCCTGGACAGCCGATCAGAGGCGGGCACTTTCCCGCCTCTTTTCTTTTTGCCCCTCCGACCGACAGTGTATTGTGTAGGCCCATGACGCGGTTCATCTTCATCACCGGCGGCGTGGTCTCTTCCCTTGGAAAAGGTCTGGCATCGGCGGCGCTCGGCGCATTGCTGCAGGCAAACGGGTATAAAGTCCGCCTGCGCAAGCTTGATCCCTATCTGAATGTCGACCCCGGGACCATGAGCCCCTATCAGCACGGCGAGGTCTATGTCACCGATGACGGTGCCGAGACCGACCTTGACCTTGGCCATTACGAACGGTTCACGGGCGTGTCCTCGCGCCAGTCCGACAACGTCACCACCGGGCGGATCTATTCCGAGGTCATCGCCAAGGAACGGCGCGGCGATTATCTGGGGGCGACCATCCAGGTCATTCCCCATGTGACCGACGCCATCAAGAATTTCGTGACCTCTGATCTGGAAGACGAAGACTTCATCCTGTGCGAAATCGGTGGCACGGTCGGCGATATCGAAGGCCTGCCGTTCCTGGAGGCCATTCGTCAGCTGCGCAACGATCTGGGCCGTGACCGGACCATGTATCTGCACCTGACGCTGCTGCCTTATATTCCGACGGCCGGCGAGTTGAAGACCAAGCCGACCCAGCACTCGGTCAAGGAATTGCTGAGCGTCGGGATTCAGCCGGACGTTCTGTTGTGCCGCGCCGACCGCGCATTGCCCGAAGGTGAACGCCGGAAGATCGCGCTGTTCTGCAACGTCAACGAACGCGACGTCATTCCGGCCCTGGACGTGGATACCATTTACCGCGTGCCGCTGGCCTATCACGCCGAAGGCCTGGATGAATCGGTCTACCGCCACTTCAACATGGAGGCGGGTAAACCCGACCTGTCGCGTTGGGAAGCGATTTCCGAGACCGTGACCCGGCCCGAGGGCGAGGTTTCCATCGCCGTGGTCGGCAAGTACACCGTTCTGCCCGATGCCTACAAATCCCTGATCGAAGCCCTGACCCACGGCGGCATCGCCAACAACGTCAAGGTCAACATCAAGTGGATCGAGTCGGAAAGCTTCGAGACCGAGGAAGAAGCCCTTCACACCCTGGAGGATGTCCATGGCGTGCTGGTCCCGGGCGGTTTCGGCGAGCGGGGATCGGAAGGTAAGATTTCCGCGGTGACCTTTGCCCGCGAACGGGGCGTGCCCTATTTCGGCATCTGCTTCGGCATGCAGATGGCCGTGGTCGAAGCTGCGCGCAACCTGGCCGGCATCAAGGGGGCAAGCTCCACCGAATTCGGTAACGGCAAAACCAAGGAACCGGTGGTCGGCCTGTTGACCGAATGGATGAACGGCAACCAGCTGGAACAGCGCAAGATCGACGGCGATCTGGGCGGGACCATGCGGTTGGGGGCCTTTCCTTGCACGCTTGCCGACGGATCACGCGTGCGCGAAGTCTATGGCGAGAAGGATATTTCCGAACGTCACCGCCACCGGTTCGAGGTCAATACGGAATACCGGCCACGCCTGGAAACAGCGGGCCTGAAATTCACGGGCATGTCGCCGGACGGCCTGTTGCCGGAAATCGTTGAAATCCCCGACCATCCGTGGTTCATCGGGGTGCAGTTCCATCCGGAACTGAAATCGAAGCCGTTCGAGCCTCATCCACTGTTTACCTCGTTTATCGAGGCCGCCGTGAAACAGGCCCGACTGGTCTAACGCTTAAATTAAATCTAAGGAAGCGCATTCCCTTGTCCTCAACGATCTCCGTCGGCGGACTAGACATCGGCAACGACAAGCCCCTCGTGATCATCGCCGGGCCTTGTGCCATGGAAAGCCGCCAGCATGCGCTCGACATGGCCGGCGCCCTGAAGGAAATGGCGGACAAGGCCGGGATCGGCCTGATCTACAAGACATCCTTCGATAAGGCCAATCGCACCAGCGCTTCCAGCCCGCGCGGCCTGGGGCTTGAAAATGCCTTGCCCGTGTTCCAGGCCGTGAAGGATGAAATCGGCTGTCCCGTTCTGACCGATGTGCACGACGCCGGGCAATGCGCCGAGGCCGCGACCGTGGTCGACGTGCTGCAAATTCCGGCCTTCCTGTGCCGGCAGACGGACCTGCTGGTCGCCGCCGGGGAAACGGGGGCCGCCATCAACGTCAAGAAAGGCCAGTTTCTGGCCCCTTGGGACATGCAGAACGTGGTCGACAAGATCAAATCGACCGGCAACGAACGGGTCATGGTGTGCGAACGGGGCGCCAGCTTCGGTTACAACACCCTGGTTTCCGACATGCGGTCCCTGCCGATCCTGGCGCAGACGGGCTGTCCCGTGGTGTTCGACGCCACCCATTCCGTGCAGCAGCCGGGCGGGCAGGGCAGTAAATCCGGCGGACAGCGCGAATTCGCGCCCGTTCTGGCGCGCGCCGCCGTGGCCGTCGGGGTGGCCGCCGTGTTCATGGAAACCCATGAAGACCCGGACAACGCGCCATCGGATGGGCCCAACATGATTCATCTGACCGACATGCCGGGTGTACTAGAAACACTCGCGCAATTCGACCGGCTGGCCAAGGCCCGCCCGGTTTCTCTATAAGAACCCCGTACCGACAACCCACCATTCGGCCGACCGGCCCAGCCTGACCGGAGAGAAGCATGACCGCCATCGTCGACGTGTTCGCCCGCGAAATTCTCGATTCCCGTGGCAATCCCACGGTTGAAGTGGATGTGACCCTGGAAAGCGGCGTGCTCGGCCGCGCCGCCGTGCCTTCGGGGGCTTCGACCGGCGCCCATGAAGCGGTGGAACTGCGCGACGGCGACGATGCGCGTTATCTGGGCAAGGGCGTTCTGGCCGCCGTCGAAGCCGTCAACGGCGAGATCTGCGACGCGCTGGCGGAAACGGACGTGGAAGATCAGCTGTTCATCGACAACACCATGATCGAATTGGACGGCACGCCCAATAAGGCACGGCTTGGTGCCAATGCGCTGCTGGGCGTCAGCCTGGCGGCCGCCAAGGCAGCGGCGGAAGAAGCGGGCCTGCCGCTTTACCGCTATATCGGCGGCGCCTTCGCCCGCGAACTGCCGGTGCCGATGATGAACATCGTCAACGGCGGGGCCCATGCCGACAACCCCATCGATTTCCAGGAATTCATGATCATGCCGGTCGGGGCCGAAAACATTTCGGAAGCGCTGCGCATGGGGGCCGAAGTGTTCCATACGCTGAAGAAGGGCCTTGCCAAGGCCGGGCATTCGACCAACGTGGGGGACGAAGGCGGCTTTGCGCCGAACCTCAACAGTTCGGAAGAAGCGCTCGACTTCATCATGAAGGCGATTGCCGATGCCGGCTATGCGCCGGGCGAAGATATCGTGCTGGCGCTGGACAGCGCCTCGACCGAATTCTACCAGGACGGAAAATACGTCATGGAAGGAATCGGCAAGACCCTGGACGCCGATGAAATGGTCCGCATCTATCAGGACCTATGCGCCAATTACCCCATCAAATCCATCGAAGACGCCATGGCCGAAGATGACTGGGACGGCTGGAAGGCCCTGACCGATGCGATCGGCGGAACGGTGCAACTGGTCGGCGATGACCTGTTCGTCACCAACCCGGTGCGCCTGGCCGACGGGATCGAGAAGGGCGTCGCCAATTCGATCCTCATCAAGGTCAATCAGATCGGCACCCTGACGGAAACCCTGCAGACGGTCGAAATGGCCCATAAGGCGGGATATAGCTCGGTGATCTCGCACCGTTCGGGCGAAACGGAAGACACCACCATCGCCGATATTTCCGTCGCCACGAACGCGGGGCAGATCAAGACGGGGTCGCTGTCGCGCTCTGACCGGCTGGCCAAATATAACCAACTGCTGCGCATCGCCGAAGATCTGGGTCCGACGGCCCATTACGGCGGATCGTCCTTGTTCGGATAAGGGGTGTTAAGGTTTGTTCACCAATTAAGCAATTGATGAACAATGACCTTTTTCGAGTCCTAACCGAAAATTAACCATCATTCTCTAGATTCGTACATGCCGATTCGCGGAACCGGCATGGGGAATACTGGGGAATACGAACGATGGCGACACGCATTGCCTCCTTGAAGAAGAAACTGGCCAAGGCCTTGGGTCCGTCCCTGGGTATTTTGACCTGCGCTTATTTTGCGTATCACACGGTTCACGGCGACCGCGGCATCACATCCATGATGGTACTGCAGGACAAAGTCGCCGAAGCCCAGATCCTTGCCGACGAACTGCATGACCGGCGTGATGATTGGGAACACCGGGTCGAGCTGTTGAGCTCTCAGGCCTTGGACCTCGACATGCTCGAGGAACGCGCCCGCATCATGCTGAACGTCGGGTTCGAGCGGGATTACGTGATTCTTCTGAACAAGCGGGGGAACTGAATAGTGGGCATGCTATCCGAAACTTTGCGTCCGCCTTATTACGCCGCCGTCGTTTCGCCCGTGGGCAGCGACATCGACCCGAACGCCCGGCTGGCCATGGACGAGCTGATTTCCCTGGCGCCGCGGGTCGACGGCTTTCTGGGTTTGGAAACAGGACGCCTGGACGATGGCCGTGGGGCGGCGATCTGTTACTGGAAAACCCCGGCGGCGATCCAGGGTTGGAAGGCACGGGTTCTGACACAGCTTATTCAGGAGCTGAATTTGAAGCACCGTCGGCTTGAAGATGCCTGCGCGATCGAAGTCACACGGGTGGTCAAGCGCCTGTTCGGCGGCAAGACACCGCTTGCCGTAACAATCATGGGCAGCGCCAATGACAGGTCGGAGTACATCGACCAAAAGAGGATTGCGTGATGAACGCCGTGGCGACGACCGCTGTCGAAGCGGCCACCGACGCCGCCGTTGTTCTTGACTGGGCACCGCAAGCCCGCGCCGAAGTACCCACCTATTACGCCGTGCTGTTCACCGATTGTTGGGAGGGAGACCCGCCCAGTAAATGGGCCGATGCGCTGCGTATGCTGGCCGTCTTGGCGGAAGAAAACGCAGGCTACCTGGGCTACGACGTCCAGGAAATGGAAGGCGGTCGGGAATATGCCGTAACCCATTGGTCTTCGCCCCAAGATATCCGTCAGTGGAAAAAAGCCTGCGGGCTGGTGATCGGCGATAACGGACTTTTATCGCGGATTTACGGCCAGGAAGGTTGCTTCTGGCCTTGGATGGACGCGGTAAAATCGGACTGATCCGGCCACGGAATGATTATATTTTAACTGAATTCATATTAATAATATAACAGTACTTCTGACCTATATTGTTTTTTGGTCATAATATCGGATATGATCTTCATATACGCGGCGGTCAACCGCTGCTCCTGGGAGGGATCCGATTTGGCGACAAGCTTTGGCGCCCCCTGGGTATGGACATAGTTAGCCAGGGGAGGTCCGATGGCCAGGTCACCCAAGTCGGCGGCGAAATCGAAAACGCCCGCCAAAACGTCATCCGCAAAATCCAACAAGCTGGGCGCCACGCCCGACGAACTGAAACAGTTCTATCGTGAGATGCTGGTCATTCGCCGGTTCGAGGAAAAGGCGGGACAGCTATACGGCATGGGACTGATCGGCGGCTTTTGCCATCTGTACATTGGGCAAGAAGCGGTCGTGGTCGGCATGCAGGCGGCGTCCGAGCCTCAGGATACGGTGATCACCAGTTACCGCGACCATGGCCACATGCTGGCCTGCGGCATGGATCCCAAGGGTGTGATGGCGGAACTGACCGGCCGGCGCGGCGGATATTCCAAAGGCAAGGGCGGGTCCATGCATATGTTCTCGCGCGAAAAGAATTTCTTCGGTGGCCATGGCATCGTCGGCGCGCAGGTGCCGCTCGGCACCGGGCTGGCTTTCGCCCATAAGTACAAGGGCGACGGTGGCGTCTGCATGGCCTACTTCGGCGATGGTGCGATCAACCAGGGCCAGGTTTACGAAAGCTTCAACATGGCGGCGATCTGGAACCTGCCGGTGATCTATGTGATCGAAAACAACAAGTACGGCATGGGCACCTCGATCGAACGGACTTCCAAGACCCCCGATCTTCACACGCGTGGCCTAGCCCACGGGATCGAAGGCGTGCCTGTCGACGGCATGGACGTGATCGCGGTCAAGGAAGCGGCCGCCAAGGCGATGAAACACTGCCGCGAGGGCAAGGGTCCGATGATCCTGGAAATGAAGACCTATCGCTACCGCGGCCATTCCATGTCCGACCCGGCCAAATACCGGACCAAGGAAGAGGTTCAGAAAGTGCGGCGCGAGATGGACCCCATCGACACGCTCGCCCACAAGCTGTTGGAAGCCAAGATCGTGACCGAGGACGATCTTAAGGCGATCGACAAGGAAGTGAAGGCCATGGCCAACGAAGCCGCGGAATTCGCCCAGCAGAGCCCGGAACCGGATGTGGCCGAATTGTGGACCGACATCCTGGTCGAAGCCTGAACAAACGTCTGCAGGAAGGGAACAACTGAACATGGCTACACAAGTACTTCTGCCGGCGCTTTCTCCGACCATGACCGAGGGCAAGATCGCCAAATGGCTGAAACAGGAAGGGGATACCGTCGCGAGCGGCGATGTCCTTTTGGAAATCGAGACGGATAAGGCGACCATGGAGGTCGAAGCCGTCGAGGAAGGCATTTTGGGCAAAATCCTGGTGGGCGAAGGAACGGACGGCGTTGCCGTCAACACCCCCATCGCCGTGATCGTCGAAGAAGGCGAGGATGTGCCGGAAGGCACCGGTGCCGCCCCCACGGCGGCCACGCCTGCCACTCCCGAGCCAGAGGCCGAGGCGCCCGCTGAAGCGGCCCCGGCCACGGCGGCAGCCCCCCAGGCCGCCCCCATCGCGGCCGAGCCCGATTACACCGGCGCCATGAAGACCATGACCGTGCGCGAGGCCTTGAACAGCGCCCTGGCCGAGGAAATGCGCCGCGACGACACCGTGTTCCTGATGGGCGAGGAAGTCGCCCAGTATCAGGGAGCCTATAAAATCTCTCAGGGACTGCTGGACGAATTTGGTGAGAAGCGCGTGATCGACACCCCGATCACCGAGCAGGGCTTCGCCGGTCTTGCCACGGGTGCGGCCTTCATGGAACTGAAGCCCGTGGTCGAGTTCATGACCTTCAACTTCGCCATGCAGGCGATCGATCAGATCATCAACTCCGCCGCCAAGACGCTGTACATGTCGGGCGGCCAGATGGGATGTCCCATCGTGTTCCGCGGGCCCAACGGGGCGGCGGCGCGCGTCGCCGCACAGCATTCGCAATGCTACGCGTCCTGGTATGCCCATTGCCCGGGGCTCAAGGTCGTCTCCCCCTGGTCGGCGGCGGATGCCAAGGGCTTGTTGAAATCGGCAATTCGTGACCCCAACCCGGTGATCTTCCTGGAAAACGAAATCCTGTACGGCCAAAGCTTCGACGTGCCGGACGACGAGGATTGGACCCTGCCCATCGGCAAGGCCAAGATCGAAAAGCCCGGTAAGGACGTGACCCTGGTCGGCTATTCCATCGCCGTCGGCATTTGCATGGAAGCGGCCGCGAAACTGGCCGAAGAAGGCATCGACGCCGAGGTCATCAACCTGCGCTCGATCCGGCCCATCGATGTGGAAACCCTGGTTTCCTCGGTCCAGAAAACCAACCGTATCGTCTCGGTCGGCGAGGGCTGGCCGACCTGCGGCGTGGGTTCGGAAATCACCCAATTGATGTGCGAACATGCGTTCGACTATCTGGATGCGCCCCCCGTGCGCGTGGCGGGAGCCGACGTTCCCATGCCTTACGCGGCGAACCTGGAAGCCCTGGCCCTGCCCAAGGCACACAACGTGGTCGAGGCGGCGAAGTCCGTCCTCTACGTCTGAGCGCGGGGAGGAACATCATGCCCATCAAAATCCTGATGCCGGCCCTGAGCCCGACCATGACCGAGGGCAATCTGGCCAAATGGCACAAGAAGGAAGGCGACGCCGTCGAAAGTGGCGACGTCATCGCGGAAATCGAAACCGACAAGGCGACCATGGAGGTCGAGGCTGTCGAGGAAGGCACACTCGGCAAGATCGTGGTGCCGGAAGGCACGGCCGACGTGGCCGTCAATTCGGTGATCGCACTGCTGCTGGAAGAGGGCGAGGATGCCTCGGCCCTCGACGGCGCCGACACGTCATCCGGCGGGGCGGCTCCGGCAGTGGCCGAAGAACCGAAACAGGAGGCAAAGCCCACTCCTGCGGCACCGGCCCCCGCTGCTGCGTCTGCCCCGGCTGCGGCTCCCGCACCGGCGGCGTCGGGCGAACGCGTGTTCGCAAGCCCGCTGGCCCGGCGCATCGCATCGCAGGAAGGCCTGGACGTTGGCGCCATTTCCGGCTCCGGCCCCAAAGGCCGCGTGGTCAAACGCGATGTGGAAGCCGCCCTGGCGTCCGGTACGGGCAAGGCCGCGCCGAAAGCGGCGGCAGCCGGCGCACCGCCGGTCGCGGCGGCACCCACGGTCGATGACCCGGTGTTCGCCAACATGCCGGAATTCGAAGCCGTACCCAATTCGTCCATGCGCAAGGTCATTGCCTCGCGCCTGACGGCTTCGGCCCGCGACATTCCGCATTTCAACGTGACCGCTGATATCGAAATCGACAACCTGATGAAGGCCCGCAAGGACCTGAATGGCCGCGATGGGGCGGATTATAAAATCTCCGTCAACGATTTCGTCATCAAGGCCGTGGCCGTGGCGCTGAAACGCTGCCCGGACGTCAACGTGTCCTACACGGACGATGCGATCCTTAAGTTCAAGCGCGCCGACGTTTCCATCGCCGTCGCCATCGAGGGCGGATTGATCACGCCGATCATCAAGGACGCAGGAGCCATGGGCCTGGCCGAGATTTCCGCAACGGCCAAGGAACTGGCCGGCAAGGCGCGGGACGGCAAACTGCAACCCGAAGAATTCCAGGGCGGAACCTTCACCATTTCCAACCTGGGCATGTTCGGGGTCAAATCCTTCAACTCGATCATCAACCCGCCGCAGGGCGGCATCCTGTCCGTGGGGGCCGGTGAACAGCGCCCGGTGGTCAAGAACGGCGCCCTTTCCGTCGCCACGGTGATGTCCCTGACACTCGCGGTCGATCACCGCTGCATCGACGGTGCTACGGCGGCCGGCTTCATGAAGGAACTGAAGGCGATCCTCGAAGATCCCATCAGTCTCCTGTTGTAGGCGAGGGGAGAACGGATCAATGGCCGATACCTCCTTTGACGTCGTCATCATCGGTGCCGGGCCCGGCGGCTACGTGACCGCCATCCGCGCGGCGCAGCTGGGCATGAAGACCGCCATCATCGAGAAAAAACACCTGGGCGGCATCTGCCTGAACTGGGGCTGCATCCCGACCAAGGCGCTGCTGCGTTCGGCGGAGATCTATCACTACATGCAGCATGCCGACGCTTATGGCCTGAGCGCCAAGGACGTGTCCTTCGATATCGAAAAGGTGATCGGGCGGTCGCGCGGCGTGTCCAAGCAATTGAACGGCGGCGTCGGGCATTTGCTGAAGAAACACAAGGTTACCGTGATCGACGGGACCGGCAAGCTGAAAGGCGGCGGCAAGGTCGCCGTGACGGGAACGGACGGCAAGGCACTGCCCGATCTTTCGGCCAAACACATCATCGTCGCAACCGGGGCGCGTCCCCGGGCCCTGCCGGGGCTGGAGCCCGACGGCAAACTGGTCTGGACCTATTTCGAGGCCTTGAAACCGGACATTTTTCCGAAAAAGCTGTTGGTTATCGGATCGGGTGCCATCGGCATCGAATTCGCCAGCTTTTACCAGACCCTGGGTGCGGACGTGACGGTGGTCGAGGTCATGTCACAGATCATGCCGGTCGAAGATGCCGAAATTTCCGCCTTGGCTCGCAAACAGATGGAGAAGTCGGGCCTTAAAATCATGACGGAAGCCAAGGTCACGAAACTGACCAAGGGCGCCAATGATGTGACCTGCACGGTCGAGGACAAGGCCGGCAAGCCCCAGGAAATCAAGGTCGACCGGGTGATTTCCGCCGTCGGCGTGCAGGGCAACATCGAAGACATCGGTCTGGAGAACACCAAGGTCAAGACCGACCGGGGCTGCATCGTGATCGACGGCTACGGCCGCACGTCAGAGCCCGGCGTCTATGCCATCGGCGATGTCGCCGGCCCGCCCATGCTGGCCCATAAGGCCGAACATGAAGGTGTCATCTGTATCGAGAAGATCGCCGGGCGACCCAATGTTCATCCCATGGAAAAAACGCAGATTCCCGGCTGCACCTATTGCCAGCCGCAGGTCGCCAGCGTCGGCCTGACGGAGGAAAAAGCCAAGGCAGAGGGCTATAAGGTCAAGGTCGGGCGGTTCCCCTTCATAGGCAACGGCAAGGCCATCGCGCTGGGTGAGCCCGAAGGGCTGATCAAGACCGTGTTCGATGAAAAGACCGGCCAGCTTCTGGGCGCACATATGGTCGGCGCCGAGGTCACGGAACTGATCCAAGGCTTCGTCATCGCCATGGGGCTTGAAACCACCGAGGAAGAATTGATGCATACGGTGTTCCCGCATCCGACCCTGTCGGAGATGATGCATGAATCGGTGCTTGACGCTTACGGACGTGTGATCCACTTCTAGCTTATGAATGAAAACGTTCACCGACTGCGCCATCCGGAAAAGGCCAAGAACCCGGAAAACCCCCACCAGAAAAAACCTGCGTGGATAAGGGTCAAGGCGCCCACGTCGCCGGCCTATGCGGAAACCCGCAAGCTGATGCGCGAACGCAACCTGCATACGGTCTGCGAGGAAGCGGCCTGTCCGAACATTGGCGAATGCTGGGCCGCCAAGCATGCGACGGTCATGATCCTGGGCGATATCTGCACGCGGGCTTGCGCGTTCTGCAATGTGGCGACCGGCAAACCGAACGCCGTCGACCCGCTGGAGCCCGACAACCTGGCCATCGCCGCCGGCGAGATGGGCATGAAGCATCTGGTCATCACCTCCGTCGACCGGGACGACCTGGCCGACGGCGGGGCGGGGCAGTTCGTGAAATGCATCGAACGCCTGCGCGAAACAACGCCGGAAACGACGATCGAAATCCTGACCCCCGATTTCCGTGACAAGCCGGGTGCGCTGGCAGCCGTGGTCAAGGCCCGACCTGACGTGTTCAACCACAATCTGGAAACGGTGCCGCGGCTTTATCCCACGATCCGCCCGGGCGCGCGTTATTTCCATTCCTTGAAAATTCTGGATCAGGCCAAGGATATCGAGCCGGAAATCTTCACCAAGTCCGGCATCATGGTCGGCCTGGGCGAAACCCGGACCGAGGTGTTGCAGGTGATGGATGATCTGCGGTCCGCCCGGGTCGATTTTCTGACCATCGGCCAGTATCTGGCACCGACCACGCGCCATGCCCCGGTTGACCGGTTCGTCACTCCGGACGAGTTCGAGGAATACAAACGCCTGGCCCAGGCCAAGGGATTCCTTCTGGTGTCCTCATCGCCCCTGACCCGGTCATCCCACCATGCCGGCGAGGACTTCGCCAAATTGCAGGCCGCCCGCCAAGCGGGCCGGGCTTAAGCGCCACCCCATGCCTACCCATGCTGAAATCCGGCGGCTGCCGTATCGGGCGGACCAGATGTTCGATCTGGTCGCCGATGTCGGGCGTTACCCGGAATTCCTGCCCTGGTGTCAGGCGACGCGTATTCGCGAACGCTCCGATACCCTGCTGGTCGCCGACATGGTGATCGGGTTCAAGATTTTCCGCGAACGCTTTACCTCCCGTGTCGGCCTGGATTGGGAGGCCAAGCGGATCGACGTCGCCTATTCGGACGGCCCCTTCAAGTATTTGAAAAATCATTGGATTTTCATGCCGACCGAGGACGGCAAGGAATGCGACATCGATTTCTACGTCGATTTCGAATTCCGCTCCAAATTGCTGCAGTCGGCGATTTCCGTCGTCTTCAACGAAGCCGTGACCAAGATGGTCAACGCCTTTGAAACCCGGGCGGATGATTTATTCGGCGGGCCGTCATCGGACGGTGTGGGCAAGGCTGCCGTTTAGGCCGCCGCCTGCCTAAACATTCATCTATCCTTGAGCGGCCCCGACCTGATCCAGGCCTGCCAGCCGCCGTGCACAACCTCGCCGCAATTGGGTTTGGGGGCGTGCCGCCGGTCACTTACAAACCGCACGCTGATTTTCTCGACCGCGTCCCACCCAAGTGCGGTATGAAATCGGGCGTGCATAAACCCGTTTACGGCGTCGCCTTCGACAATAGCAAGGGTCGGTTGCGACCAGAATTTCGGCCCCAGATCCCGAAGAACAGCCGCACGCAGGCGGGGGACCAAATTACACACGGATTTGCGGTCGCGTTTATGGGCAAGCGTCATTTCCACCGAAACAAAGATCTGGTCATCTTGCTCTAGTCCTTTCAGGGCATATCCTTTGGGATCGACCGGAACGGGCGCCATCACGATGGTTCTCTGTGACAGCGGGCCCGGGGGTTCCGGTGCCCGTGACGGATTACCGGGTGAAAGCGGTCCTGAATTGGTCAGCAGTCCGGCGATTACAACCGCTCCGGCGGACGTGCCGGTGGCGGATAAGGCAATCAGCAGGCTTTTCCCAAAATGCATGGTCGACTCCAAACATGGGCGGGGTCGACAACCAGAAATTCGGGGTGCTGGTTGAGTTTTATGGCTGAAACGGGCGGGCCTTGGGGATGTGGCGCAAGCTGCGTTTCGGCCAAATTTTACTAAATTTTTAAAGGACTTAGTCTGTCCTTATGGTTTCGAAATAATACCTCGAATTCGGATTTCAAGGCAAATTTCACGGATCATTCGGGCCATTTTACGGCAAAGGAATCCGAGCTATTCAGCAAGCTGCAACAGCAGTTCCAGGGCACGCCTGACCGTGGCGGCGCGGACCGACCTGCGGTCTCCTTCGAACACATGTCGTTCGTGCTGAATGTTCCGGCCATGCCGGGCTGCCCCGAAATGGACCAGGCCGACGGGTTTTTCCGCACTGCCGCCGGTCGGCCCGGCAACACCGGTCACGGCGACCGTGCAATCCACGGGGGCACGGGTCAGCGCCCCCCAGGCCATGGCCCGGGCGGTTTGTTCCGACACGGCGCCGTGGGTGCGGATGATCAGGGGCGGCACCTGCAGCAAGTCCATCTTGGCCGTGTTGGAATAGGTTACGAACCCGCGCTCGACCACGGCGGACGAACCTGAAACCTCGGTCAATGCTCCGGCAATCAGGCCGCCCGTACAGCTTTCCGCCGTGGCCAGGGTCAGATTATGGTCCGCATAGGTTTCGATCACCCGGTGGGCGAGAGCTTCGATATTCGTGTCATTAGCACCAGACATGGATCAGGTTCCTCCGGTCATGGCGAGCCCGAGGCCGTACACCACGGCCGCCGCATAAATACCGGCGATCAGATCATCCAGCATCACGCCGGTTGCCCCGGGCACCTTGCGGTCGGCCCAGCCGACCGGCCAGGGTTTCCAGATATCGAACAGGCGGAAGGCCAGAAAACCGGCAACGAACAGGTAAGGGTTCAATCCGGCGGGAAGCAACGCCAGCCACTGACCCGCGACCTCGTCGATGACGACGAAAGAAGGATCCTTGATGCCCGATTTCCGCAGAACGATGCCTGTTGCCGCAATACCGATAAGGCTGGCCGCGACCACGGCAACAGCCAGCCACATCCAATCACCATAGGTCAGGATCACCCAGGCAACGGGAAGGGCGCCCAGCGACCCGATGGTCCCCGGCGCCTTGGGAAACAGACCGCATCCGAACCAGGTTGCCACGATCATTTCGGGCGTGGTGGTGGCGGGCCGGTTTGGATGCGTCGAGGGATCTGATGCGGGCGTGGTCACGATGAATTTCGTTCCTGATGACAGGGAAGGGGATGTTCAGGGTATTTACCTGCCGACGCCAGGAAAACCTCTAATCTCGCGGCAGAGAATAACACAGCCAAGACGGTATAAAATGGACACTTGAACGCCTTAGACCTTCCCTATACCTTCGATCATGGCGGTACAGAACTGGGATCAATGAAGGCCAGGAAAACGCCCAAAAACAATGACGAATGTGTATCCGGCTCGACGGTGGAAACCAAGTGCCGGGACAGGCGCCGGCCACGGACGAAAAACGACCACCGTAAGAGGGAAGGATCGCGGGGGAATGAACAGACGGGGACCCTTCAACAACAGCAAGGTGGACCGCCTGCGTGCGTTCATCGATCGGGTGTTTCCCGAGCGCCAACTCGTCATGCGGACCGAGGGGCGGGTGTCTTACTTCCGGCTGTCCCAGCCGGCTCAGGTGTTCATGTCCGGCGTGGTCGCAGCTGCCCTGTCGTGGAGCACCTTCACCTCCGTCAGTTTCTTGATGCATGACCAGGTTCTGCAGGCCAAGGACGACGAAATCGTCGGCGCCCGGCTTGCATACCGGTCACTGTTGAGCGAAGTCGCTGAATACCAGCGCAAGTTCGCTTCGATCACCAAGGACCTCGAAGAAAATCATTCCCTAATGCTGGGGCTGGTTGAGAAGAACGCTTCCTTGCAGCGCAACCTCAGTTCCGTTTCCCGCCGGCTTGAGATCACATCGGCGGAACGTCAACAGGTCATCAACGCGCGCGAACGCCTGAAAGATCAATTGTCCGTGCTTGAGAACGAAATGACTTCGCTGTCCGGTCGCAACTTCGCGCTTAAGGACAACCTGAACGCGGTTGAAAGTGATCTGCATTTGATCATGACCGAGCGCAACAAGGCGCAAACGGATTCCTCGCGCATGCGCAACCGGGTCGAAGAGCTGACATCGCGCC
This sequence comes from Rhodospirillales bacterium, assembly GCA_040218445.1. Lineage (GTDB taxonomy): Bacteria > Pseudomonadota > Alphaproteobacteria > Rhodospirillales > Casp-alpha2 > UBA1479. Next base: position 96,344 of record JAVJRK010000002.1, read on the forward strand.
TGAAGGAACTGCAGGAAACCGAAGGCGAAGTCGTGCAGCGCATGAACGAGCGCGCGGGTGACCAGATTGCCAGCCTGGAGAAAGTTATCGAGCTTACCGGCTTGGAGCCCGACAGCCTGCTTGGCGTATCCGACAACGGTAATTCCGGGGTCGGCGGTCCCTTCATTCCGGTCGAGCAGGACGGCCTGCCGGCCAGCGACCTGAAGATCGAATTGGCCAATTTGGACCGCAATCTCAACCGGCTTGAATCCTTGCAGGAATCCATCGCACGCGTGCCGCTGTCACCGCCGATGAATTCCTATTACATCACGTCGAGCTTTGGGAAACGCAAAGACCCCATGACCAACCGCTGGTCGGCCCATTACGGCGTCGATCTGGGCGGGCCCATGAAATCGTCGATCTATTCGACGGCTGCGGGCAAGGTCACTTATGCCGGTTGGAAAGGCCGTTACGGCCGCCTGATTGAAATCGATCATGGCTTTGGCCTGAAAACGCGTTTTGCCCACCTCAGCAAGATCCTCGTTAAGGTTGGCCAAGAAGTGAAGTTTCATGACAAGATAGGGCTCCTGGGAAGTACGGGCCGCAGCACCGGACCGCACCTCCATTACGAGGTTGTATTCAACAATAAGTCGTTGAATCCGCTCAAATTTATCAGGGCAGGTAAATATGTTTTCAAAAACAAGTAAGGGTACGAGCAGCCAAAGCGGTCAGCAGCCTGCGGTGAAGTCGGCTGGCCCATCGATTATCTCGGCTGATCTTCGGATCATCGGAGATCTCAGCTCGCAAGGTGAAATCCAGATCGACGGCACGATCGACGGCGACATTCGCACCAAAAGCCTGCTGGTCGGCGAAACCGCCAATATCAAGGGCGAAATCGTGGCCGACCGTGTGCAGGTTCACGGCACGATCAACGGCCAGATCAAAGCCCGGTCCGTGACCTTGGCGCGCTCGGCACGGGTCATCGGCGATATCCTTCACGAAGATTTGGCGATTGAAAACGGCGCTTTCCTGGAAGGCCACTGCAAGCGTTTGGTCGAAAAGAAGGACGTCGACGCCGTCAAGGCGGCGATCGCATCCACACCCCCCGCGAAGGCAGCGGCCGCCGCTGCCGAGTAACGCCGCAGCGTTACCGCTTTAGTGCAATTCAAGATCAAAAGGGCAGGGGTTGTTTAAGGGCCTTCGCATAAACGTCCGCGTCCGCATTCCCGCCCGAACAAACCACCAGAACGTTTCTGTCTGCGCAATCGACCTTGCCCGTGATGGCCGCCGCCAGGGCCACAGCCCCGCCGGGTTCCACCACCAGTTTCAGATACTTATAGGCAACCGCCATGGCGGTCATGGCTTCCTCGTCGGTCACGCATAGACCGCCGGTCAGGCGTTCCGCATTGACCTGAAAAGTCAGTTCTCCCGGCTCCGGCGCCAACAGCGCATCGCAGATCGAACGTGCCGACGGGTCGTTGGCAACGCGCTCGCCCGCTGTCAGCGACCGGGCCGTATCGTCAAACCCCGCCGGTTCGGCCGCATAGATATCCGTGTCGGGCGACAAGGCCCGCACCGACGTCGAACATCCGGCGATCAGGCCGCCGCCGCCGCAGGGACTGATGAAAAGATCCGGCGTCCAACCGCCGTCCCGGCAGGTCTCGATGGCTTCGGCCGCCAACGTTCCCTGACCCGCCATGATCAAGGGGGCGTCATAGGGCTTGATCAAGGAGGCGCCGCGTTCTTCGCGCAATTTGGCGCCCAGTTCTTCCCGGCTTTCGGTATAGCGATCGAAATGGATGACTTCCGCCCCCCAGGCCTTGGTCAATTCGACCTTGGTTTGGGGTGCGTCCGCAGGCATCAAAATCGCTGCGGGAAGTCCCTGCATGGCCGCCGCTGCCGCCACGCCCTGGGCGTGGTTGCCGGACGAAAATGCCACGACGCCGCCGGCGCGGGCGTCTTCGGGAATATGGGAAATGGCGTTATAGGCCCCACGGAACTTGAACGATCCGGTGATCTGCAGCGGCTCGGCCTTGACGCGCAACCGGAACCCCAAGGCTGCATTCAAAAGCGGGTTTTCCAGCACCGGCGTAACGACGGCGACGCCTTTCAGGACGTCCCGGGCACGTTCGATATCGGCGAAGGTAAGAATTTCAGACGCAGGCGAAGACGGCATCATCGGCTTCCTTGGGTGGTGCATAACACGGGTTGGGAAACGGCCCCCGAACCGGAACGGTCACGGGGCCTGTTGCAGGCTGTCAGCGCTCAGAATATCCGAGATCACACGGCGAACAAGGGCCAAGCCACCACGCATGAAGGAAAGGCAGAATCTGTGCGGTTAAACGCCGATCAGATCGGGCAGGGCGCTCAGACTATCGATCTGGGTGACCAGATCACCGGGCAGGCGCTCCTGCGGTTGGCTGAACCGGTTGACCCAAACAACTTTGAAGCCGAAGGTCGCGGCCGCAGCCGCGTCCCAGCCGTTGGAGGACATGAAACAGATGCGTCCGGCTTCAACGCCCAGTTTGTCGACCGCCATCTGATAAACACTGCGGTGCGGCTTGAAGATGCCCAGTTCCTCAACCGACATGACATCGTCGAGCACCCCGCCGATCCCGGCATTATCGACAGCCGAATTCAGCATATCGGGCGAGCCGTTGGACAGGATCGCTGTTTTCAGGCCTGCCGCCTTGAGCGTCGACAATACACCCGGCACTTCGGCATAAGCATCGAGCTTGAAGTAAAGGCCCAGCAGCTTTTCGCGCAGCGCCGCATCACCGTCCAGGCCCAAGGCCTCCAAGGCGAAATCCAGGCCGTCTTGGGTGACCTGCCAGAACGGTACGTAAGTATCCATGATCGCACGGTGCCAGGAATAGGCGATTTGCTTATCCCGCCACAGGGCGGCAAGCGGTGCCATCTTGTCACCCAGGTCGTCCTTGCAATGGGCGGCGGCAGCCACCACGTCGAACAGCGTTCCATAGGCGTCGAACACGCAGGCCCCGATGTCTGAAAGCTGGTCGTGCGCCATGTTTAAATCCTCCCATGGGTCAAATCACCGATCACCCCCGATCCGGCTCAATTGTTATGGGCGGCGTGACATAGCCCGGTCAAGCGACGTCAGCACGAGTGCGCGTCACTATCCGGTGATCGGGTGGATTGATCGGAGAACCGAGCCGCAGAACACCTAGCGCATCAGATCGGCATGAGGGGCAAAGGCGATTTCCGTCCCCGACAGACGCGAGCGGTAAACATGCAGATTTTCCATCACCCGCTGAACGTAATTGCGGGTTTCGTCGAAGGGGATCATTTCAACCCAATCGATGACATCCGCTTCTTTCTGCCGCGGATCGCCGAATTCCTTCAGCCAGCGCCGAACCCGGTGGGGCCCCGCATTATACCCGGCGATGGACAGCACGTATGAGCCGTCGAATTCGGTCAACAGACCGGCAAGATAGCTTTGTCCGAGTGTTAGGTTGTAGCGCGTGTCGGTGGTCAGGCGTGCCCGCGAGTACTTCAATCCCTGCTGGCGGGCCACGACCTTGGCGGTCGCCGGCATCAATTGCATCAGTCCCTGGGCGCTGGCGCGGCTGACCGCATTGATACGGAAGGCGCTTTCCTGGCGGATCATGCCGTGGACCAGGGCGGCTTCCAGATGGGGCAATTTCCATTTGGCCGGCAGGCGGGGCAGGGAGATCGCAGGATATCCATGCGTCGGCATCATGTCGCCGTCGCGCAAAGATTGCTTGGCCACCCGGACGGCAAGATCACGGCGCTCGGCCCCGGCGGCAAGATCGGCGACAAGCATGCGCCAACCGGGGTTATCCTCTGCCCGGTCAAGCAGCGCATCCAACACGGTGCGCAGATAATCATCACCCCCGGCAGCGGCAAGAATGCGGAACGCACGAGTCAGTTCGTGACGTTGAAATTGCAGCACCAGTTCCGCGTCGGGTTCCGGGTCCGGCGGCAGGCGCAGGACGGCGTGCGGATCAACCCGGGCGAGGGACAGCTGACCGTAATAGGTCGTCGTGTGGCGTGCGGACCGGGCGAACCATTCGACGGCGCGTTTCGGCTGTTTCATATCCTCATAGCTGCGGGCGATCCAATAGGCGCCGCGTGACAGGGAAATGGGGTAATTGACCCGGGCGTACATGCGCTGGAAATGCTGCAGGGCGACGTTGGGTTCGTTAAGAAACCGCAGGGCAACCCATCCGGCCAGCCATTCGGCCTCGGCATAATCCGCGCCTTCGCTAAGCCCATGGTTGCGCGCGATGCGGTAGGCGTCAGTAATGAATCCCTTGCGCAACGCCCGGCGGACCAGGGTCGAGCGTTCCTCCCACCACTTTTCGGGATAAGGCTGTGCCCCGGGCAGATGGCGCACGAGATCAATCGCGGTGTCTTTGCCTTTTTTGCGGCGCCAGCGCAGGCGCTCGTAGATCAGGCCCGGGTCCCGTTGCAGTTTTTGCGGCACCTGGGCGACCAGCGCGTCGACATTGCCGACCTGCCGGCGTAGGGAAATGCGCGCCAGGCCCAGTTTCTGGTAGGCCTTGGGCACCCGCCACAAATGACGGCGCACGCCCCAAAAGCGTCCTTCCCACAACAGGCGGTCAAGGCGGGCAATGTGGTCGGTCGTGCGGATCCGCTTGTTATGGCGGCCCATGAAATGCTTTTCATCGGCTTTCGAAAAGTCGCCGTTGATCCAGGCATCGCGCAACATGGCCGTTGCCTGTGCATCGTCCCCCTTGTCACCCCGATTCAACAGGGCGACCGCATAGCGTGCCTTGCCCAAGGCCGTTTTGGGCTGGCGGCCCGTAAACCAGTTCAGGACCTCGTCATCCGCCGCCGTGGCCGACAGGCGGGCCTCCAGCTTGGCCTCGATCCGGCGGGCGCGCGGCCATTGCGGATTGAAATGAAGAAAGGCCACAAGCTCGTCGAAATCCGCCGGGCCGCGGTAGGATGCCAGTCGGCTCCAATGAAGGACCTTACGGGCAAACGGGTCCTTGACCTTTGTTTCCAGCTTCGCGGCCGTGCTCCACTTGCCGTGGTCCATGGCCTGAAACGCTTTTTTGAGGATGGCAAGGTCGCGCGATTTAACCGGATGCAGGGCGTCGTCGGCCTGCGGCCCGGCAACGGCACTGCCGGCCCCCAGGATCAGGATCACACAGAAACAAAGCGCCCATATCCACCGAAAGACGTTTGATTGAACGTCCGATGGAACTGGGCCTCCTCGTCCCGGCGGCCCGATCACGCACTTGCTGGCAATCTGCCGCGTCATGGATGGAATGATACGATGGCGCAGGTCGAGCAACAAGCGACGCAATTATGGCAATCCTTACCATCGGTCCACGCTTGCCGACGGGGCCGGTGGGGGCTATGGTCCGCAAAATCTTAAGGCCCCCGCAAACCAAGGAGCAGACCATGTTCAAGGGCTCTTTCCCTGCGCTGATTACCCCCTTCAAGGATGGAGAGGTGGACGAATCGGCATTCAAGAGCTTCGTCGAATGGCAGATCGCCGAAGGTACGGACGGGCTTGTCCCTTGCGGTACGACCGGTGAATCGCCGACGCTCAGCCATGAAGAACACATGCGGGTCACCGAATGGTGCATCGAAGCCGCCGACGGGCGCGTTCCGGTCATCGCCGGTGCCGGTTCCAACTCGACCAAGGAAGCGGTCGAGCTGACCAAGCACGCCAAGGCCGCCGGGGCCGATGCCGCATTGGTCGTCACGCCTTATTACAACAAGCCGACGCAGGACGGTCTGTATCATCACTACAAGACCATCCATGACGAAGGCGGCCTGCCGATCATCATCTACAACATTCCCGGCCGCTCGATCGTCGATATGTCCGTGGCGACCATGGCCAAGCTGGCGGAACTGCCCAACATCGTCGGCGTCAAGGATGCGACCCAGGACCTGGCGCGGCCCATCAACACGCGCCTGGCCATCAAGTCAGACTTCTGCCAAATGTCCGGCGAAGACGGCACGGCGATTCCCTTCATGGCGGCGGGCGGCCACGGCTGCATTTCCGTCACGGCCAACATCGCGCCGCGCATGTGTTCCGACATGCAGCGCGCCTGGCGCGAAGGAGACATGGCCAAGGTCATGGACCTGCAGGATCGTCTGACCCCGGTTCACAATGCTCTGTTCTGCGAAACCAGCCCGGGGCCGGTGAAGTACGCGGCATCACTGCTTGGCAAATGTTCGGCGGAAACGCGTCTGCCGATCTGCGAAATCGCGGAATCCAGCAAGACCAGGGTGCGCGACGCCATGGTCGCGGCTGGCCTGCTGAACTGATCGACCGCACGGGCCGCTCGCAGGGGCGGCCGTGGAGTTTCAACCCATGGCCCAGAAAAAGAAGAAAGGCCCGCCCGGCAACGTGGTGGCGCAAAACCGCAAGGCGCGGCACAACTTCTTCATCCTCGAGGATGTGGAGGCCGGCATCATGCTGACCGGGACCGAGGTCAAATCCCTGCGTCTGGGGCGGGGGTCGCTGGTGGATGCCTATGCGGCGGACGAAGACGGCGAGTTGTACCTCTACAACGCGGATATCCCGAAGTACGAACAGGCGGGGCTCAACAATCACGAGCCCAAACGCAAACGCAAGATGCTGCTGCATCGGCGCGAGATCGCGCGCCTTTCCGGGGCCGTCAACCGCAAGGGCATGGCCCTGGTGCCGCTCGCCGTTTATTTCAACAAACGCGGGCTGGCCAAGGTCCAGCTGGCCCTGGCCGAAGGCAAGCACAAGTACGACAAGCGCGAGACCACGAAGGCCCGTGACTGGGGCCGGCAAAAAGCGCGCCTGCTGCGGGACAAAGGGTAGGGCGCCATGGCGGGGACCTGCGGAGACGACGACCGGTTCAAGGACCTGTTCGCCGGTCGCAACGGGTCCGTGCTGGGGGATATGAAGGCCCAGGCGGATAAAGATGCCTCGCGCGATACGCCGCCGCCGGACAGCAAGCTCACACAAACGAAGGAACAATGGGCCCGTGAAGGCCGCCAGCCCCAGACACGGCGGCGCGACGGCGGCGGACGCATGCCGCCGGGCCAGCACCTTTCACAGGATTGGCCGGTGCTTGACCTGGGTCACCGTCCTTTGGTCCCGACGGACCAATGGGAAATGAAGGTGTTGGGGGCGGTCGAGCGGCCCCTGACCCTGTCCTGGGCGCAGTTCCTGGACCTGCCGCAGATCGACCTGACCACGGACATTCACTGCGTGACGTCCTGGTCGACCTATGACAACCGCTGGCAGGGTGTGGCCGTCCGCACCCTGGCGGAGGCGGCGGGCCTGAAAGACACGGCGGGATTCGCCGTGCTCCATTCCCACGACGGCTATACCACCAATCTGCCGCTCGACCATTTCCTGGCCGATACCTCGCTGATTGTCCATTCGTGGAACGGCGCGCCGTTGACCCGTGATCACGGCGGCCCGGCCCGTGCGGTGGTGCCGAGCCTCTATTTCTGGAAAAGTGCCAAATGGCTGCGCCAGATCACTTTTTTGGAAAAGGACGCGCCGGGCTATTGGGAAACCCGGGGCTATCACAATCTGGGTGATCCCTGGAAACAGCAACGCTACGGATAAGAAGCCTTGGCCCAGCAATCCCACAGGGATACCCGCTAATAGGGATACCCGCTAATATCGTGGGTCTGTTGAATAATTTTTTCTGAAAAGATATCGTGCCTGCCAAATCTGAAAGCTGAAATTCCGCCCCATTACACAGATCACGTTTACCAGAGGGAAAAATGATTTTTCCGTTCGATGACGTCATGTCCGAAGAGAAGAACAAAGAACTTTATGAGTTCTTGTTACGCGACAATACATACCGGTATGGCGAAAGAGACAGGGCACATCTGGTACCCGTAGGCCTGTCGCTTGAAATTGACGATACTGAGATGTTCAACTTTCTGGGCGACATCGCAAAGTCTAATTTCGGCCGATTAAAAGACCTTGAGCTTCAACGTGCCTACGTAAACCTATTCCTGCCGAATGATCGCCCGTTTTTTCATCAAGACGGTGATGTTTATACGTGCCTATTTTATGTAACCCCTCAATACGATATCGATGAAGGCGGCGAAACGCAGTTCATCGTCAACAACCTGATACAAGGCCTACCGCCCAGACCCGGAAGGCTGGTGGTCTTCGACGGTGAATTATGGCACCGGGCGACAAGCTACCGGTCTCATCCGAGACTTACCGTCGCCTTGAAATTCATTAAAAACGAAACTGCATCGGCGTGATCAAGGCGTGATGCATCCGACGGCTGCGCCGGGCACCACCCCCGGCACAGCCGTAATTCAGATGCTCAGCGTTTGGCGAACTGCTTGTCGCCGAACATGACCGAGCGTTGTTCGTCGGTCAGTGGGCCACGCTCGCCGCGCTCGGCTTCCAGCACCTGACAGCCGCGCTGCACGCCGGGGCGGGCGTTCAGGGTGTCGGACCAACGTTTGACGTTGGGGAAGTCGTCCAAGCTGTGCCCCTGACGGTCGATCGACCGGGTCCAGGGGAAGGTCGCGATATCGGCGATGGTGTATTCGGGCCCGGCCAGGTATTCACTTTCACCCAACCGCTTGTCCATCACGCCGTAAAGACGGCCTGCTTCCTTGGTGTAACGGTCGATGCCGTATTGGATTTCTTCCGGCGCATAACCCCGGAAATGATGAGCCTGGCCGAACATGGGGCCGACGCCACCCATCTGCCACATCAGCCATTGCAGAGTGTCGTATTTGGCGATGGGATCCGTGGGCAGGAATTGGCCGGTCTTGTCCGCCAGATAAATCAGAATGGCGCCGCTTTCGAACAAGGAATAGGGCTTCCCGCCGGGGCCGTCGTGATCGATGATCGCGGGAATGCGGTTGTTGGGCGAGATTTTCAGGAATTCAGGCTCGAACTGGTCGCCTTTCTGGATGTTGATCCCGTGGGCTTTGTATTCCAATCCGGTTTCTTCGAGCATGATATGAACTTTGTGGCCGTTGGGTGTGGGCCAGGAATAGGCGTCGATCATTTCGGATATAGACCTTTCAACAAATTTGCAGGCCGCGATGGCGCGGCCATGTGACAAAGAACAGCGATACAGGGCGTCGGATGTATTGCCCGGCCGCTGGATAAATCATAGTTTAGGGCAAATTCCGCCGGCCGCCAGAGAATGCGCCGGAAAAACACTTAATCCGCGGATGAACAATCCGTGAGGAACGCATCCAGAGCCGGTCGAGCGTTAAGGAAAAGGAACGAGCCATGTCGAACGCGCTTCTGCATCTTGTCTTCGGTGGCAAGGTCACGGACCCCCAAGGTCAGGATTTCGTCGATCCCGAAAACCTGGATGTCGTGGGCATTTACCCCAATTACGCCAAGGCCCTGACGGCCTGGCGCGGCGCGTCGCAGGCGAATGTCGACGACGCCAACATGAAATACGTGATCGTCCACCTTCACCGGCTGCTCGAGCCCGAAGAAGCACACGACCACTAAGCCGCCGAAACTTGAAATCGTCTGAAATGTGAAAGAGGGGCTTTCCCGAAAGGGAAGGACCTTACGGCCTGCCGTCAGCCAGCGGGCTTGTCGGATTCGGGATCAAGCTGCTTGCCGTCCAGGTCCTGGGTGCTGCGTTCGCGCTCGGCCTTGTCCGTGCGCCGCTTGGCCTTGTTGCGGCCGTGGCGGACACGGTTTTCCTCGGCGGCACGCTCGCGCTCCTGACGCTGCTTTTCCTTACGGTACTGGCGTAAGTTGACGATCTCCGCAGTCATCCCGTCCCTCCGTTCCTATCGGCGTTCCGCACATAAGACCGCCGTGAAAACGATAACCCGAACAATTGCTTGCCGCCAAGACCTTGTTACAGGGGGATGAATGCAGCCTTAGGCGGATAAAAGCTCGGCCACCGCGTCGAACACGTCGTGGAACATTTGCGTCGTCAGACGACCTGTATTCGTGTTGTAGCGCGAGCAATGATAGCTATCGACCAGCCACAGGCCGTTTGACAGGGTATGGCGATTGCCGTGGCCGAAGGGGAAATCCTTCTTTCGTTCGCCCAGGGCAGACAGGATGTTTCCGTGCGAAACCCCGCCCAGGGCCAGGATCACCCGCAGATTCTTCATGGCCCCGATCTCGTCAATCAGGAACTGGCGGCAGGCCTTGCATTCCGGGCCGGTCGGTTTGTTTTCCGGGGGCACACAGCGCACGGCATTGGTGATCCGGCAGCCGGTCATGGTCAGCCCGTCATCGGGTGCCGCACCATATACACCCTGCGTCCATCCGAATTTCCCCAGGGTCGGATACAGAAGATCCCCGGCATAATCACCGGTGAACGGCCGCGACGTGCGGTTGGCCCCGCGCAACCCGGGTGCCAGGCCGACGATCAGCACCTGGGCGTCCAGGCTGCCGAAGGACGGCACGGGCGCGTTATACCAATCGGGGAACTTAGCCCGGTTGTCCGCCCGGAACGCAGCCAGACGAGGACAGAGCGCGCAATCGGCGGAAGGGTCTTTAAACGCAGACGGCATGGGCCTTAGACGACCTCGACTTCAGCCTCGTCACCATCGTAATCGTCATCGTCGTCGTAATCATCGTAATCGTCATCGGGCAGGGCGCCGGGGGCCTGCCCCTGGCCGCCGCCACCGGCGCGCTGGATTTCTTCCTGCAGGGTTTTCAGTTCGATGAAGGTATCGGCTTGGCGGCGCAGTTCATCGGCAACCATGGGCGGCTGCGAGCGCACGGTGGACACCACGCTGACACGCAATCCCTTGCGTTGCACGGCTTCGACCAGGCGGCGGAAATCGCCGTCGCCGGAAAAAACCACGATATGGTCCAGCGTGCTCGCCATTTCCATCACGTCGATGGCAAGTTCGATATCCATATTGCCTTTGATCTTGCGGCGCCCCGCGGAATCCGTGAACTCCTTGGTCGGCTTGGTGACCATGGTATAGCCGTTGTAATCCAGCCAATCGACCAGCGGGCGGATCGGCGAATACTCCTGGTCCTCGACTATGGCCGTGTAGTAGAAGGCCCGCACCAGCCGGCATTTGTTGGAAAATACGGAAAGCAGCCGCTTGTAATCGATGTCGAAATTCAAGGCCCGGGCGGCGGCATACAGGTTTGATCCATCGATAAAAAGCGCGACGCGTTCTTCCGGATAGAAATCCATTTTGAAAATCCCTTGGTAAAATCCCTAATAAAATCACGGTGCGGATAATCCACACAAAGCCAATATGAAACACTTAAGTCTCAATCCTATGATTAGCAATAGACCGTACAGCACCGGCCGGGGCAGGCGGTCATGACTGCACCCGTGATCATCGGGGTCGGCGGCAACATTCCGACCGATCAATACGGCCCCCCGCGCGCGACCTGCGGGGCTGCCTTATATACCCTGTCCCAAGACCCAGCAGTCACGATTTCGGCCCATGCCGGATGGTATGAAACCGCCCCGGTGCCCATTTCCGATCAGCCGTGGTTCGTGAACGGCGCCGTTTCGGTGGAAACAGACCTTGCGCCGGACGCCTTGATGGCCTTGTTGTTGGGGATTGAGGCCCGGTTCGGGCGGCGGCGCAGCGAACGCAATGCCCCCCGGATTCTGGATCTGGACCTGCTGACCTTCGGGCAACGGGTTCTCAGCGGAAACCTTGAGGTTCCGCACCCCAGGCTGCACCTTCGATCCTTTGCCGTCCTGCCGATCCGTGACCTTGCTCCCGACTGGATTCATCCCGTACTTGGGCGCTCGATCCGCGAGATTTCAGCGGACCTGCCGGCGGACCAGGAAATCCGCCCCCTGGCGGATGGCGGCGGGTATTTGGGCACGGAATGGCAGGCCCCGGAATAATTCGCTGAAAAGCTTGAAAATCCACGCGCCCGGGCATATAACCCACAGCCTTGCCGACGAACGGCGATATTGATTCCACACATTCCGACACCGGAGGTACCGCATGGCCCGCGTTACGGTCGAAGATTGCGTCATGAAAATTCCCAACCGCTTTGAGCTTGTGATGATCGCGGCTCAGCGGGCCCGCCATATTTCCGCCGGCGCGCCGCTTTCCGTCGACCGCGACAACGACAAGAACCCGGTCGTGGCCCTGCGTGAAATCGCCGATGAAACCATCACCCTGGATGACCTGGAAGAATCCCTGATCAAGGGCCTTCAGAAGTACGTCCAGATCGAGGAATCGATCGAAGACCTGGATCCCGCGGTTCCCGAACCGGCGCAGCTTTCCGCCGCATCCGGCGAAGGCGAAGAAGGCGAGGGTGCGACTTTGGATGTGGACGATAACGCGGACCCTGCTACCATGGGCCCTGACGTTGTTTTCCAGGATGCGGAGATTGGATTGGAGGACTGAAGTCCTCGTCCATGCATATTCCAGGGCGGAGCGTCGGCGCCGTTTGACGCCGCTTCCGCCATTCTGAGGGCAGCGTCCCGGTATTAACGGTTGAAGGCGCGCCCAAGTGATCCGCCAGTTCGAACTTGTTGAACAGGTTAAGGCCTACGATCCCAATGCGGACGAGGACGGGATCAACGGTGCCTATGTGTTTGCCATGAAGGCCCATGGCTCGCAGATGCGGGCCTCGGGCGACCCGTATTTTTCTCATCCCATCGAAGTCGCCGGCATTCTCACCTCCTACCGCGTCGACAGCGCCACAATTGAAACGGCACTGCTGCACGACACCATCGAAGATACCCCGGCGACGCTGGAAGATATCCGCACGCACTTCGGCAACGAGGTCGCCCAGCTGGTTGACGGCGTCACCAAGCTGACGCGCATCGAATTCCAGTCCGACCGCGCCAAGCAGGCGGAAAATTTCCGCAAGCTGGTAATGGCCATGTCCGAGGACATTCGCGTCCTGCTGGTCAAGCTGGCGGACCGTCTGCACAACATGCGCACCCTTCATTACATCAAGAAGGACGAAAAGCGCCGGCGCATCGCCATGGAAACCATGGATATCTATGCGCCGCTGGCCGAACGCATCGGCATGCAGGAAATCAAGACCGAGCTGGAAGATCTGGCGTTCTCCGAAATCAACCCCGAAGCCCGCCGGGCCGTGGTCAAGCGCTTGGAAACCCTGCGCGAACAGGGGGGCGAACTGGTCCCCAAGATCATCGGTGAATTGACGGAAACCCTGTCCGAAAACGGCATCGAGGCCGAAGTCGGCGGGCGGGAAAAGTCGCCCTATTCGATTTGGCGGAAGATGCAGCAGCATGACGTCGGGTTCGAGCAACTATCCGACATCATGGCGTTCCGCATCACCGTCAACAGCATCGAAGATTGCTACAAGGCGCTGGGCGTCGCCCATAATGCCTACCGGGTCGTGCCGGGGCGGTTCAAAGACTACATCTCCATGCCCAAACCCAACGGCTATCAATCCCTGCATACCGGCGTGTTTGGCCCCCATCAGCAACGTATCGAATTGCAGATCCGCACCCGGAAAATGCACGAAGTGGCCGAATTCGGCGTCGCCGCCCATTGGAACTACAAACAGGGTGCGCCCGCACAGGACAGCACGCAGTACCGCTGGCTGCGCGAGTTGCTCGATATTCTGGAACACGCCTCCGACCCCGAGGAAGTCCTTGAGCATTCCAAGATGGAGATGTTCCAGGATCAGGTGTTCTGTTTCACGCCCCGGGGAGATCTGATCAACCTGCCGCGCGGGGCGACCACGGTCGATTTCGCCTATGCCGTTCATTCCGAGGTCGGCGACCACTGTGTGGGTGCCAAGATCAACGGCAAGATGATGCCCCTACGCACGGAACTGCGGAACGGGGATCAGGTCGAAATCGTCTCGTCCAAGGCGCAAACGCCGAACCCAACCTGGGAACGCTTCGTCGTGACCGGCAAGGCACGGGCCCGTATCCGCCGCTTTGTCCGCCTGCAGGAACGGGACGAGTATGAAAAGCTCGGCCGCTCGATCCTGCAGCGGACCTTCAAGGAAGCGGACTTCGATCTGACGGAGAAGGGCCTTGCCGGTGTCCTTAAGAAATTGAGCCAGGCCACGGTCGAAGACCTTTACGCCGCCGTCGGGATGGGTAACCTAAGCGGCCGCGAAGTCCTTTTGGCCGTCTATCCCCGCGCCAAACGTCAAAACAAGAAGGGGGACGATGACACCGTCGTGCCGCTGGCCGAAGCCCGCAACCGCAAGCGGGATAAAAAGGACAGCGGTGTCCCCATTCAGGGGCTTATTCCCGGGATGGCCATGCATTTCGCCGGTTGCTGCCACCCGCTGCCAGGCGACCGCATCGTCGGCATCGTCACCACGGGGCGCGGTGTCACCGTGCACACCATCGATTGCGACACCCTGGAAGGCTATGGGGATGAACCGGAACGCTGGCTCGACCTGGCCTGGGATGCCAGCGAGGCCAAACACGACATGCATGTCGGTCGCGTGCATGTCACCGTGGCCAATGCGCCGGGCTCGCTCGGTGATCTGTCGACCATGATCGCCAAGAACGACGGCAACATTTCAAACTTGAAAATCATCAACCGTTCGCCAGATTTCTTCGACATGCTGATCGATGTCGAAGTCCGCGACGTGAAACACCTGACGGACATCATCGCCGCCTTGCGCGCGTCGCCGGCCGTCAATTCGGTGGAACGTGCGAAGGGCTAGGACCACAGGTACGCAGGAAGTGAGATCATGACCGGATATCTGAGATTAGGTGTGAATATCGACCACGTGGCGACTATCCGCAACGCCCGCGGCGGCGGACACCCGGACCCGGTGCGCGCGGCCCGTGCCGCAGCCCAGGCCGGCGCGGACGGCATTACGGCACATCTGCGCGAAGACCGCCGCCATATTTCCGACGACGACATGGCGCGCCTGGCGGACCAGATCGACCTGCCGCTCAATTTCGAGATGGCGGCAACCGATGAAATGTTGGCCATCGCGCTGAAACACAAGCCACATGCGGCCTGCATCGTCCCGGAAAAACGCGAAGAGCGCACCACCGAAGGAGGCCTGGATGCCGCTGGCGGCATCGATACCTTGCGGCCTTTCGTCGCCAAGCTGAGCGACGCCGGCATGCGCGTGTCGTTGTTCATCGAACCGGACAGGGCTCAGCTTGATGCCGCCAAGGCGCTGGGCGCACCCGTGGTCGAACTGCATACGGGGGCCTATTGCGATGCCGGGCCGGACGACCAGGAACGCCAGCTTGCGCGCATCATCCAGGCGGCACAGCATGCCGAAGCGATCGGCCTGGAATGCCACGCCGGCCACGGCCTGACCTTCGATACGGTCGGACCCGTGGCGGCCATTCCCACCATCGTCGAATTGAACATCGGCCACTTCCTGATCGGAGAAGCCATCTTCGGCGGACTGGAAAGCGCCATCAAACGCATGCGCGCCCTGATGGACAAAGCCCGGGCGGATGCCCAGGGCGAACGTTCGGCTTGAGCCCCGGAACACACCAGCAACCATGACCTTCCATCCATGATCATCGGAATCGGCACGGACCTGTGCGACATCCGGCGCATCGAGCAAACGCTGGAGCGTTTCGGCGACCGCTTCATCGACCGCCTGTTCGCCCCCGGCGAACAGAAGAAAGCGTTTCGCCGGCAAAACCCCGCATCCAGTTTCGCGCAAAGCTTTGCCGCCAAGGAAGCCTGTTCCAAGGCCCTGGGCACCGGTTTCCGCCAGGGGGTGTTCTGGCGCGACATGGTCGTCGCCAACCTGCCGTCGGGTCAGCCCTACATGCTGATTACGGGCGGGGCCAAGGCCCGGCTGGATGCGCTGACACCGCCCGGGATGACGGCCCAGGTCCATGTCTCGCAGACCGATGAATATCCCATGGCCCATGCCATGGTAATCATTTCCGCGGTGCCACAGACGGAAGGCGCTTGACCTTTGGGCCCGACCCGCGTTTCATCCGCCCGCCGACCCATCCGGCGACCCACCCTTCACACTAGGACTTTCATGGAAAACGGCATATGAGCGGCGATAAATCCGGCGGGTTTTGGGACACGATCAAAACGGTCACCTACGCGATACTGATCGCGCTGGTCGTCCGCACCTTTGCCTATGAGCCGTTCAATATTCCCTCGGGCTCCATGCTGCCGACGCTGTTGATCGGTGACTATCTGTTCGTGTCCAAATTTTCTTACGGCTATTCCAAGCATTCCCTGCCGTTTTCCTTGCCGGTCATTCCCGGGCGGGTGCTTGAAGACACGCCGGAACGCGGCGATGTCGTGGTGTTCAAGCTGCCGACCGACAACAAGACCGACTTCATCAAGCGGATCGTCGGTCTGCCGGGGGATGAGATTCAGGTGAAGGGCGGCATTCTGCACATCAACGGCACCCCCGTTGAGCGCGAACGGGTCGAGGATTTCGTGTCGACCGACGATTTCGGCACGACCCGCCGGGTCGCGCGATTCGTCGAAACCCTGCCCAATGGGGTGAAGCATTTCATCCTGGAAGAAACCGACAACGACCCCATGGACAACACCCGGGTTTACAAGGTTCCCGAGGATACGTTCTTCGCCATGGGCGACAACCGCGACCGGTCCAACGACAGCCGCTATAGCGATGTCGGCTTCATTCCCAAGGTCAACCTGGTCGGCCGTGCCGAATTCCTGTTTTTCTCGACCAAGGGTTCTCTGTGGCAGCCCTGGCAGTGGCCTTCCACGGTGCGCTTCGGGCGCATCTTCCAGGGGATTGAATGAGCGGCGGCGCACATGCCAAGCGGCTTTCGGCCCTGCAGGACCGCCTGGGCCACCGTTTCAGCGAGCCCAAGCTTCTTGAACAGGCCCTGTCCCACGCATCGAGCCAGTCCAACCGCTTGAATTCCAACGAACGCCTGGAATTCCTGGGCGACCGCGTGCTGGGACTTGCCGTCACCGAGATGCTGTACGCGGGTTTTCCGAAGGAAACCGAGGGCGAACTCGGCTACCGCTTTACCGCCCTGGTGCGTAAGGAAACCCTGGCCGACGTCGCCCGTGCCCTTGATATTGCCCCTTGTTTGCGCATGTCGCCCGGGGAACAAAATGCCGGCGGGCATGATAATGCCTCTATCCTGGCCGATGCCTGCGAGGCTTTGATCGGGGCCGTGTTTCTGGACGCCGGATATGCCGTGGCCGCTGCGCTGGTTCATCATTTCTGGAAACCGTTGGCCAAGGCCCACACCGGCCCCTTGAAAGACGCCAAGACCCGGCTGCAGGAACGTTGCCAGAAGGCGGGATTGGCGCTTCCGGGTTATTCTGTCACGGGACAGAGCGGCCCCGACCACGCCCCGACCTTCACCATTACCGTCACGGTCGAGGGCAGAGCACCCGTATCCGGAACGGGCAGCGCCAAACAAGAAGCGGAGCAGGCCGCCGCAGAGGCCATGCTGACCGCATGGGAGAACGCATGAGCGACGAGATCATCACCCGGGCCGGGTTCATCGCCGTCTTAGGCGCCCCCAACGTCGGTAAATCGACCCTGGTCAACCGTCTGGTCGGCGCCAAGGTGTCCATCGTCTCGCCCAAGGTGCAGACGACACGGACCCGCGTGCTCGGCATTTTCATCGAAGGTGCGTCCCAGGTCATCCTGGTCGATACCCCCGGGATCTTCGAGCCCAAGCGCCGCCTTGACCGCGCCATGGTCGCGGCGGCCTGGTCGGGGGCCAAGGACGCCGATGCCATTGCTCTGCTGATCGATGCCAAGGCCGGGATCGATGCCCGCTCTCAAGCGATTATCGACAAACTGAAAACCGATCATCGCACCGCTTATGTGATCCTCAATAAAATCGATTTGGTCGCCAAGGAAGTTTTGTTGGTTTTAGCAGATAAGTTAATGAATACAGGCATCTTCACCGATTGTTTCATGGTATCCGCGAGCACGGGCGACGGCGTCGCCGATCTGACGAAAGTCTTCGCCGAAGCCGTGCACGAAGGGCCGTGGTTGTTCCCCGAGGATGAGATTTCCGACATGCCTGCGCGTCTGCTGGCGGCCGAAATCACGCGCGAAAAATTGTTCATGGAACTGCATCAGGAATTGCCATACCGCCTGACGGTCGAAACGGAAAACTGGGAACAACAAGCCGATGGATCGGCCCGCGTGAACCAGGTTATTTACGTCGAGCGCGACAGCCAAAAGGGCATCGTCCTGGGCAAAGGCGGGGCCATGATCAAACGCCTGGGAGCGACGGCCCGGTTGGAGTTGGAAGAGTTTCTCGACCATCCGGTGCATCTGTTCATTCACGTCAAGGTTCGCGGCAAATGGCAGGACGACCGGGAGCGCTATGCCGAGTGGGGTCTGGATTTCGATGCTTAAAGACCGGTTGGATCGCGATCAACTGTCTGCGCTTGTGATGCAGGCGTAAGGTATACCGCCATGGAATGGCACGATAAGGGCTACATCCTGGCGACCCGCAAGCACGGTGAAAACGCCCTGATCGTCAGCGCCTTGACCGAAAACCGGGGCCGCCAGACAGGCCTTGTGCGCGGCGGGGCCGGGCGGCGCAAGCGCGGCGGATTGCAGATCGGCAATCTGGTTACCCTGGACTGGCGCGGACGCCTTCCCGAACATCTGGGCACCTTGACGACAGAAGTTCTGGATGCCCCGGCGGCGACGCTTCTCGATTGCCCGGACGGTCTGGCGGCCCTGTCGTCGGCCTGTGCCGTGGCCGAAGCCCTGTTACCCGAAGGCGAGGAACACCCCGCAATATTTCATGGCTTGGCGGGCCTGATGGGGGTGCTGGACGACCCGGACGTAGGGTCCGCCTACGTCAAATGGGAAGTCGGCGTGCTTGGTGAGTTGGGATTCGGCCTGGACCTTGCGGCCTGCGCCGCGACGGGAGAGACGGATAATCTGGTCTATGTCTCGCCCAAGACCGCGCGCGCCGTCTCCGCCGAGGCCGGACGCCCCTATCACGATAAGCTGTTGGCCTTGCCCCCGTTTCTGCTGGGGGCTGGTGGGGCGGAAACGCCCGCAGAGGTCACGGACGGGCTGCGCCTGACCGGATACTTTCTGGAAAACCATGCATTGGACGGCCGGGCCGGGCGCTTGGCCGCCCGCGACCGCCTGATCGAACGCTTTCAGGCAAAAAAATAACCGATCTATCCCCATCGACGCATTGACCGGCCACCCCCCAAATGTACTATATCTGGTGCATGAAATGACGGTCCGCGCAACATGAGCGGAACCCCCAAAGTGTTCAAGGAACCCATCCGATGACCGCGATCACGCCCCCCGGCGATTTCGGCGGCGAAATCCGCGATACCCCGCTGTCCCAGGCATTGAGCGAACGCTATCTGGCCTATGCCCTGTCGACCATCGTCTCGCGCTCGCTGCCTGACGTGCGCGACGGCTTGAAACCCGTGCACCGCCGGCTGCTTTACGCCATGCGGCAACTGAAACTGGACCCCGCCACGGGCTACAAGAAGTGCGCCCGCGTGGTCGGCGATGTCATGGGTAAGTACCACCCCCACGGCGACCTTGCGATCTATGACGCCTTGGTGCGCCTGGCGCAGGATTTTGCCGTGCGTTACCCCCTGGTCGACGGGCAGGGCAATTTCGGCAATATCGACGGCGATAACCCCGCTGCCATGCGTTACACGGAATCGCGCCTGACCGCGATCGCCGCCGCGTTGCTGGACGGCATCGACGAAGACACGGTTGATTTCCGCCAGACCTATGACGGCGAAGAGGAAGAACCCGTCGTTCTGCCGTCCAATTTCCCCAATCTGCTGGCCAACGGGGCCACGGGGATCGCTGTCGGTATGGCGACCAACATCCCGCCGCACAACGCGGGCGAACTGTGCGATGCGCTGATCCACCTGATCAAGTTTCCGAACGCGACCTTCGACAAACTGGTCGATTTCATTCCCGGGCCCGATTTTCCGACGGGCGGCGTACTGGTCGAGGACCGCGCCACCGTGGTCGAAGCCTACAGAACGGGCAGGGGCGCCTTCCGCCTGCGCGCCAAATGGGAAATCGAGGACCAGGGCCGCGGCCAGTACGAGATCGTCATCACGGAAATTCCCTACCAGATTCAGAAGGCGAAGCTGATCGAACGCATCGCCGACCTGATCATCAGCAAAAAACTACCGATCCTGCAGGATATCCGCGACGAATCGACGGAAGACGTGCGCATCGTGCTGGAGCCGAAAAGCCGTACCGTCGATGCCGAAACCCTGATGGAACATCTGTTCCGCGAAACGGATCTGGAAACCCGTTTTAACCTGAACATGAACGTGCTGGACGCCAACAACACGCCGGGCGTGATGTCGATCCGCGACGTGTTGCAGGCGTTCCTGGACCATCGGCACAAGGTCCTGATCCGGCGCAAGAACTTCCGCCTGGAAAAAATCGAACGTCGGATGGAGGTCCTGGGCGGCCTGCTGGTCGCGTTCCTCAATCTGGACGAGGTCATCAAGATCATCCGCGAGGAGGACGATCCCAAGGCCGTGATGATGAAGCGCTTCGACCTGACCGAAGTTCAGGCCAATGCGATTCTCGACATGCGGCTGCGCCAATTACGCAAGTTGGAAGAAATCGAGATCCGCCGCGAGAACGAGGACCTCGGCAAGGAAGGCAAGGCCATCCGCAAGCTGTTGAAGGACGAGGGCGAACGCTGGAAGGCGATTGCCGCCGAGATCGCGGAAACCAAAAAGGCCTTCGGCCAGAAAACGGAAATCGGCGCCCGCCGCACGAAAATCGCGGGCCCGCCCACGGCCGTGGTCGTGCCATTGGACGCCATGGTCGAAAAAGAACCCATCACCGTCGTGCTGTCGGAAAAGGGCTGGATCCGGGCTCTCAAAGGCCATGTGGAGCCGGGTACCGAGGTTAAATTCAAGGACGGCGACCGGCTGAAGTTCCTGATTCAAGGTCAAACCACGGACAAGTTCCTGGTATTCGCCACCAACGGCCGCTTTTACACCCTGGCCGGCGACAAGCTGCCGGGCGGACGCGGCCATGGCGAGCCCATACGCCTGATGGTTGACATCCCCAACGGGCATGATCCTGTTTCCGTGGCGGTGCATGAGCCCGGCAAGAAATACGTCGTCGCTTCGGATGCGGGCCGCGGGTTCATCGTGCCGTCCGACGACCTGATGGCGCAGACCAAGAACGGCAAACAGGTGCTGAACCTGGGAACGGGCGAGGAAGCCGCCGCCATCTGCGAGGTCATGGAAGGTGCGGATGCTGTCGCGGTGGTTGGTGAAAACCGCAAGCTTCTGATCTTTCCGATCGACGAGCTACCTGAAATGGGACGCGGCAAGGGCGTGATCCTGCAACGCTACAACAAGGGCGGCCTGGCCGACGTGACCACCATGCGCACGTCCGAAGGGTTGACCTGGCGTTCAGGCGGGCAACGCACGGAAACCGAATTCCAGCAATGGGTCGGCAAGCGCGCCCAGGCCGGCCTGGTCGTGCCCAAGGGATTCCCCCGGTCGGGAACGTTCAACCGCGACTAACTTTGGCTGCCTTTGGTATCTGGATCAATCAGCGCCGGTTTCGGCCTGGAACCGGTCGAAATCCATCCAGCCCCGTGCCGTATGGACTTCGAGCGGGCGAAACCGCGCCTTGTAGGACATCTTGTTGCAGCCTTCGATCCAGAACCCAAGGTAGACGTAGGGCAGGCCCAAACGCTGGGCTTCTTCGACCAGCCACAGGATCATGTGGGTGCCCATCCCACGGCGCGGCTGCTCCGGATCGAAGAAGCTGTAGACCGCCGACAGGCCGTCGCTTAGGCGGTCGGCCAGCATGGCGCCGGTCAAGTCACCATCCGCAGTGCGGAAGGTTGTCAGAAAGGTGTCGATCGGGGTGTCTTCGATCAATGCCTGATAATCCAGATAATCCATCTTCGACATATCGCCGCCCGAATGCCGCGACGCCTGATAGCGCTGAAACAATCGGTATTGTTCCTGATTGGCCGCAGGCTGGGTCACGCGGGTCGTAAGATCCGCATTGGCGCGCAGGATTCGTTTCATGGAGGATCGCGTCTTGAACCCATCGACGGCAATGCGGACGGCCTTGCAGGCGTCGCATCCAGGGCATGCCGGGGCATAGACGATGCCGTGAGATCGCCGGAAACCCGCGTAGGACAGCTGATCGTGAAGCTTTTCCGCATCCCGGCCGAAAAGCTCGGTGACCACACGCCGTTCCACCCGGTCCGGCAAATAAGGACAGGGCAGGGGGGCGGTCGCGAAAAAGAACCGCGCGTCCGATATGGGTTTATGACGCATGACCTGTCCCTGTCTTGCCGATCAAGCCGCCCTCATGCGGCCCGCCGGAAGACTACTGTGACTTAATATCGCCTTGGATTTCAAGATTGATCCCGGGCAAGGCCGGCGCCGCCGGTGAACCGCCGCCGATGCCGGGTGATTTCTGCGGAATACCTTCCGGCGCCAAAATCGGCGCAGGAGCGGCGCTTCCACCGTCTTCGCCTTGTTGCTGGCGTTTGATCTCGTTCAGGCCCGGAAGTGCTTCGTTCTCGCGCTCTTTCTTCGCCTTTTCTTCGGCTTTGGCTTTTTCGGCCTCGCGCCCCGTGCCGCGCAGCAGAATGATGCTGAGCCGCCGGTTCGAAGGGTGTTTGGGGTCTTCGGTGATCAAAGGCTCCGTCGCGGCCTTGCCGACGACACGATTGACCCGCTTGTCCGGCACATTGAAGTTGATGAGGGCGCGACGTGCCGAATTGGCGCGATCTGCGGACAATTCCCAGTTGCCGTATTCCGGATTGGCGAAGGGGGTGGCATCCGTATGCCCGGAGATCGAAATATTCTGCGGCATTTCCAGGATCACCTTGGAAACCAGTTCCAGCAATCGTTCCGTATGCAGGAACATCTTGGCGCTGCCCGACGGGAACATGGCCAGGCCGTCACGGTCGATCAGCTGAATGCGCAGGCCTTCGGGCGTGTTATCGACCAGCAGGCTGTTCTTCAACTGCCGCATCTGGGGCACGCTTTCGAGCGTTTTCTGAAGCTCTTCCTCGGCGTCTTCGAAAGCTTCCTGTTCCTTCTTCGCGGCCTGGGCTTCGATGTCTTCTTCGGTAGGCTTGTCTTTCGATTCGGCTTCGCCTTCGGACAGGTCGCCGCCCGTGCCTGCTTTGGGCGGGGGTAGGTCGACCGTCACGCTGTCGCGTGCCGTGGCGTTCTGCGCGATGCCTTCCTCGGTGATCGTTTTGCCCTGCAGGATGTCGCCGGAGCCGCTGGTCGTTTGCGATGTTGATACGGGGGCAAAGTAATTGGAAATGCCTTCAAGTGATTCCTGGGTGACCGAGTTCAGCAGCCACAACAGCAGGAAGAACGCCATCATCGCCGTCACGAAATCGGCATAGGCGATCTTCCAGGCCCCGCCGTGATGGCCGTGCCCGCCTTTTTTGATCTTCTTGATGATGATCGGTTGTTTGGCTGCTTCTTCCGCCATCAGGTCCTACCTATGGGGTCCTTTCCGTCTCGACCGATCTTGCGTTGCCCGAAATTGGGGTGGGGCAGTTTCATGCCGCGTTATGACGCCGCGGGCAGGTTGGTAACCATCTCTTCGACCTCGGCGAAGGTCGGACGGACGCCATGGCCCAGCGTCTTGCGCGCGAACTCGACGGATACCTGCGGGGCATAGCCCTGCATATGGCCAACCAGCGCGATTTTAATGCAGTTCAAATAAGCCGCATCGGCGCTGTAGGTATTGGTCAGGGATGCCGCAATGGGTGCCATGAATCCATAAGCGAAGAAAATTCCGCTGAATGTTCCGACCAGGGCCGCCGCGATCAGGTTACCCAGAACTTCCGGCGGCTCGGTGATCGAACCCATGGTGACGATAACGCCCAGCACGGCCGCGACAATCCCCAAGGCCGGAGTGGCATCCGCCATGGATTGCCAGGCGCCGGAAATGGCGTGCAGTTCCTCGTGGTGTTTTTCCAGTTCCGCATCCATGACCGATTCGATTTCATGCGGATTCGATGCGCCCAGCGTCAGCAGCCGCAGGTAGTCGCACAGGAATTCGACCGCGTGATGGTCGCCGTGAAACAAAGGGAAATTCGCGAACAGGGTGCTTTCGTCCGGCTTTTCCACATGCGCTTCAAGCGCCAGGTCGCCCTTGGTCTTGGCCAGGCGAAATACCGAATACAAGCAACCAAGAAGTTCTTCGTAATGTTCCCGCCCGTAAGTGGGGCCTTTCATGATCGTCTTAAAAGACCCGCCGACTCCCTTGATCACCGGTTTCGGGTTGCCGGTCACAAACGCGCCGATCGCACCGCCAAAGATGATGATGAATTCCAGCGGCTGCCAAAGGACGGCGAAGCTCCCGTGCACGCCATAGGCGCCGAATACGGAAACGAGAACGACCAGTGAGCCGACGATAAATAGCATTCAGCAGTCTCCAAGAGCACAAGTCAGCACCATCGCCGTTGCTCGATCATCGGCGCGGGCAGGAAAAGCTATCGCCCTATCATCCCAAAATACAAGCATTTCTCGTGCCAAAGCGCTATAAAGTAATAATTAAAGTCCGATGGACCCATGCCCAAGTGAACAAGAATTTCCTTGGCAATTGGTAAAGGCTTGCATGCCCATCACCCATCGACGTATTCAAGGCGTCATCCGTACGCAGCAAATTCGCGCCCTTGGGGAATAATCCTGCAGCTTAAATATGGTTGATCCGAACGAATTCAGAATGGCTCTCGGTTGTTTTGCCTCGGGCGTCACGGTCGTTACCGCGGCCGGGGACGAACAGGGTCCGGTGGGCATCACCGTCAGCGCATTTTGCTCGCTGTCACTGGAACCGCCCCTGATTCTGGTTTGCCTGGACAACCGCACCGGTGCCCTTGCGCAATTTACCGAACCGGAAGCCAGCTTTGCCGTGAATGTCCTGGCGGCCGATCAACAGCAATTATCCGAAGCCTTCGCCGGCCCCCAAACCTTCGATCTTCATGACTGCCCTCATTCGCATGGGGTAGGCGGCGCGCCCCTGTTGGATGGGGCTGCGGCGGCATTGTCCTGCCGCATCCACGAGGTACATGACGGCGGCGATCATCGTATCGTCGTCGGACGGGTCGAAAACGTCGACGTGAACCGCGACAAGGCACCCTTGGTATATTTTCAAAGCTCATACCGTGGGTTAAGTGAGCCAATCTAACACCCGGTTTTTACCTAATTATCCCATCGTCCGCGCGGTGGCGGCGCAGCTTGTCGGCGGCATCGTCAGCGTTGTCGTGATGGTGTTTCTGCGCAGCCAGGAATGGCCGGCCCCACCGGCCACGCTGTGCATCATCTGGGGTGCCGTCGCGGCGATTGCGACTCTGCCCATGGGATTGGCACGTTGGTGGTTACCGGTTCAGGCAGCGGCACCGGTTCTGATGTGGATTGTTCTAAGCCTGCAGCCGCCGGGCTGGATATTCCCCGTTGTCTTCGTGATCCTGCTGGCGGTCTATTGGAACGCGGTGGGCGAGGGCGTGCCCCTGTACCTGTCCAATTCCAAGACCTGGGCGGCGGTCGAAAAACTGCTGCCGAAGCGCGAAGGAGGCCGCATGGCCGATCTCGGCAGCGGCCTGGGCGGCACCCTATGGCATCTTTCCGCCGCGCGCCGGGACATGACGTTCACGGGGTATGAAACCGCCCCCCTGGTCTATCTGTTCACACGTCTGCGGCAGATTATCGCACCGCGTGGGAACCTGGGCGTCCGATTTCTGTCAATCTGGCGGGCCGACCTGGGCGATTTCGATGTGGTTTATTGCTTCCTGTCCCCGGCCCCCATGGAACGTCTGTATGCGAAAGCCAAACGCGAGATGAAGCCGGGCAGCCTGTTCATTTCCAACAGCTTTCATGTGCCGGACGAGGCGCCCGACGAGACCATCGAAGTGGACGACCGCCGCCGCACGAAACTGTTGATTTTCAGGATGTAGGTGTAAGCGCACCGGTTCCGGGAAATTAGTCCGGACGGTTTGACAGCACCCGAGTCTCGAACCCGGCTTTGCACAAGGCCGCGACGATCTGGCGCACATGTTCCGCGTCCACCGTCTCGATCACCACGTCCAGTTCGGTGTCGCGGATCGGTCCGTCGGTGAATAGGCGCTGGTGATAGACCTCAAGAATATTGCCGCCCAGGCCGCCGATCAGGCCCGAGACCTCGGACAGCATGCCCGGACGGTCGCTCATGCCGATGCGCAGGCTGACCATCCGTCCGCCGCGCACCAAACCGCGCAAAAGCACGTTGGACAGCAGTCGGGAATCGATGTTTCCGCCGGAAATGATGATCCCCACGCGCTTGCCGGCAAACCGTTCCTTGTTGGCGATCAGGGCCGCCACACCCGAAGCCCCGGCGCCTTCGGCCACGATCCGTTGTCCTTCGGCAAGGTTCAGCACGGCGGCTTCGATCTCGTCTTCGCTTAAAACCAGAATTTCCCGGACATATTTTTCGATGATCGGCTGTGTGATATCGCCGGGGGTTTTGACCGCGATGCCTTCGGCGATGGTGATTCCGCCGCCGGTCGGAGTCTCGCCGTTCAGGGCCTTCGCCATGGAGGGATACAGCGCCGTCTGACAGCCGACCATGTCGATATCCGGGTTCAGGGCATGGGCCGCGATGGCGCAGCCCGCCATCAAGCCGCCGCCGCCGATCGGCACGATCATGGCGTCCAGATCCGGCACGTCTTCCATCAGTTCCAACGCCACCGTGCCCTGGCCGGCAATGACATGCGGGTCGTCGAAGGGGGCGATGAAGATCTTGCCCGTCGCCTCGGCATGGGCAAGGGCCGCTTCCCGCGCCGCATTGAAATCGATACCTTCCAAAACGACCTTGGCGCCCAGATCCTCTGTCCGGCCGACCTTGGTGAACGGTGTGCCTTCCGGCATGTAGATGGTCGCTGCGATCTCCAGCCGTCCGGCGTGATAGGCCACGCCCTGGGCATGGTTGCCCGCCGATGCCGCGACCACGCCGCGTGCCCGTTCATCATCGGACAGGCTGTTCAGCTTGATGCCCGCACCGCGAACCTTGAACGATCCCGTGACCTGCAGGTTTTCAAGCTTAAGGAAAACCTCGGCACCGACTGCCCGCGACAGACGCCGGACCGGTACCGCGGGCGTGCGAATAATCTCGCCTTCCAACAAACCGGCGGCTTGGCGGATGGTGTCGATTGTCGGCAGGGACGCGTCATTAACTGTCATCGGGTTTGGTCCGTTTCGGAATTGATCAGGCGCCGTTCTACACGCTTGTTCAGTCTTTTGGCAGGATTTTCAGGACCGCGCCCAAATCGGTCTGCGGGCCCATTGTCAGATACCCGCCGTCACGCCAGATCTCAATCAGATCGCGGTAGCGGGAACTGAGCGGATTGCCCGATTGACCGGTCGCGATCATGAAGCGCGATGCATCCGGATCGCCCAGGTCGAAAACGGCCCGCAACCCAGCACCATGACGGTGCTGAAAGGGGGCCACCTTGCGGCCCAACCACATCGCTCCCCGGTTCAGGGTGTCGTTGCCGCCGTCGGTGGCGATCTCGATCGACGTCCATCCGGCCAACAACGGTAGGTGAGTGAACACGGGGTGTTCGAACCGGGCAACGTGGACATCACCCCAAACGGCCGTTCGGCCCAGGTTCCGGTCCATTTCACGAAGCGCCCGGGCGGATTCCTCAAACGCACGAACGGCGGCATCGGCGCAGGTTTCCACCCGGTCTGACGTGCCGACGTCATCGCACCAGCGGCGGTCTTCTGTCAGGGCCCGGGCGATGGCGCGGGCACGCAGACCATGCCACCGGTCGAATAACGCGTCCCCCAATTCATCGGCGAAGATCGCGCGTTTCAATCCAAGAGCCCAAGTCATGAAGATCAACGGTTGGCGTTGGTGCCGGTCCATTTTTCCATTCCAGCGCACCAGAGCCAAAGCGTCCGGTCCTTGAGCCGCCGCATGGTCCAATTGTCCAAGGGCCAAGGGGATCAGGTCCCGCGCCGTCACCGAGACGATATCCCCTTGCGGGGCGACGGCATCCGGCTTGTCGCCCGCAAGCATCTCCGCCAGGCGCCGGGCACGGAACGGCGGCGGCCAGTCCGCCGCGATATCGAACGGAAAGCCCGGCGGCGTGATCTTGTTATTGGCGTTCAGCAATACGCCGCCCGGTGGGTTGGCATAGCGCGGCATCAGCGAAGGCAGAACATATCCCGCATGACCGACCGGCCCCTGAACCCGCGCCAGGGGGACACGGCCGTCGCCGCGCCGTCGTTCGGGTATCCGGCCCGTGGTGATCATGCCGATGTCCCCGGTCCGGGTCGCATACATGACGTTCTGCACGGGGGCGTGGAACAGGCGCAACGCCGCCGCGATGTCCTCGGCCGATCTGGCCTGGTTGAGCGCCATCATGGCTTCCGGCGTGCGGTCGTCGATATCCAGGTAGGGTGCCGTCAGCGTCACCGGGCGGCCTTCACCCGCATCAGTTATGACCGGGCCGTCCGGTGTTTCCAGAACTTGAAGCGTTTCCGGATCGGCACCGCGCACCTGGATGATTTCTTCCCGCCGACGGAATTCCGCCGTGCCGCCGTCACCATCGGTCCGATAGGTGAGGGGGCTGCCGTCGACTGTTGTCTCGACGATCAGGTCTTCCGTATCGGCCCCTGTAGTCGTGAAGCCCCAGGCCGCATGACCGTTGTGCCCGATCACCATAAACGGCACGCCGGGCACGGTGGCCCCGGCAAGAACACCGTCCGGACCTTCAAGCCGCGCCAGATACCATAGGATCGGCGCCCGGAATTCCAGATGGGGATCGTTGGCCAGAACGGGGGCGCCCGTGGCCGTGCGCGTGCCCGCAAGTGCCCAGACATTGGACGCGGTGCCGGGGGCACCTTGGGTGCGTGAATCCCAATTCATATCGGGAAAAGCGGCTAACCCTGCCGCACCGGGCACGGCTGGAAAGGCCGTCGGCGCATCGCCGGGATAGGGCGGCCACAGGAAATCGACCTGATCCGGCGAAAGCTTTGCGAGCATGTCCAGGCGCAGCCGTTCCGTCCGCCAATTGTTGGCGAGCCGCACCGCCATCAGCTTGCCCCAGACCAGGCTATCCGCCGGGCGCCAGGGCTCCGGCGTATGGCGCAGGGCTAGGAACTCCACCGTGCGCGGCCAGGTCGTTTGATCGATCCAGGCATTGACCCCGTCGGCATAGGCCTTGAGGCGTGTCTTCAGCACGGGCGGCGCCGTCGCGGCCTGGGCCTCGGCAAGCTTGTAAAGCCCCAGTTTGCGCATGTAGCGGTCCGTGCCCAGGGTTCCCGGACCCAGCATTTCCGACAATCGCCCGGCCCCGGCGCGGCGCATCAATTCCATCTGAAAGAACCGGTCCTGGGCATGGGCAAAGCCGAGCGCGAAGAAGGCGTCATTCCAGTTTCCGGCGCGGATCGTCGGCACGCCATGGTCGTCGCGGATCACCGTTGCGGGCCGAGCAATGCCTGCCAGCGTCAGCGTTCCCTCGGTCTTCGGCAGGGTCGAAAAATGCAGAACCAAGGGCACGGCGAGTACCGTCACCAGGGCCGCCGGCAGGATCAACTTCAGCCGTGAACGCCGCATGGCACAGCCGTCTTGGGGGAAAAATTCACCCCGCCGCATTGCGAGGGGTCTGTCTTGGCGTTATACATCGCGCGAAATAGACCTTGTGCCGGAACCCGGTCAATTCGGGGGCCGGACGGACCCAACCATCGTCTGCCGCCCACAATAGGGCGCGACCAACAAAAGGAAACAGTACATGTCCGGACCCTTGAGCGGCCTTCGGGTTTTCGATCTGACCCGCATTCTGGCGGGGCCCTCCTGCACACAGATTCTCGGCGACCTGGGCGCCGACGTGATCAAGGTGGAAATGCCCGGCAAGGGCGACGACACACGCGGGTTCGCGCCGCCCTACCTGAAGGACGGCGAGGGCCAGGACACGGACCAAAGCGCCTATTTCACTTGCGCCAACCGCAACAAGCGGTCGATCACCCTGGATTTGACCAAGCCCGAGGGCGTGGACTTGGCCAAGAAGATGATCGCCAAGTCCGACGTGCTGGTCGAAAACTTCAAGACCGGCGGCCTTGCCAAATACGGTCTGGCCTATGATCAGCTGAAGGACGACAACCCGGGCTTGGTCTATTGCTCGGTCACCGGTTTCGGCCATACGGGCCCCTATGCGGCGCGCCCCGGCTATGACGTGCTGATCCAGGGCATGGGCGGCTTCATGAGCGTCACCGGCGATCCCGACGGCGACCCGCAGAAAGCCGGCATTCCCATTTCCGATCTGATCGCCGGCATGTATGCCGCCGTCGGCATCAACGCGGCCCTGCGTCACCGGGAAGTCACCGGCGAAGGCCAGCACATCGATATCGGCATGCTGGACACCACGGCCGCCATCCTGTCGATCCAGGGGGCAAACTATCTGGCAAGCGGCGAAAACCCGCCGCGCCTGGGCAACGGCCATCCGAACATCGTGCCTTATCAGTCTTTCCCCACCGCCGACGGCGATATCATTCTGGCCGTCGGCAATGACGGGCAGTTCCAGCGGTTCTGTCAGGTCGCGGGCTGCGAACACCTGGCGGAAGACCCGAAATTCGCGACCAATGCCGGGCGCGTCTCCAACCGGGATGAAATCGTCGGCCTGTTGAAGCCGATCGTCGCCGCCAAGCCGTCGGAATTCTGGCTGACCGAGCTGGAAAAGAACAACGTCAGCTGCGGGCCCATCAACCGCCTGGATCAGGTCTTTTCCGACCCGCAGTTCCTGGCCCGTGGCATGCGTCTCGACATGCCGCATCCGAAGACCGGCACCAAGCCCGTCAGCATGGTCGCAAGCCCGCTTAAGTTCTCGAAATCACAGGTCGACTACCGCATGGCTCCGCCGGTTCTGGGTCAGCACACGGAAGACGTCCTGGGCGAGGTCTTGGGCCTGAGCGAAGACGAAGTCGCCAAGCTGCGCGACGACGGCGTGATTTAAGCGTCCAAAGGGCGGAGAGAGATCATGGAGCGCAAGTCCTTCCTGGGTCTCTCCGCCTCGGGTGCCTTTCACCGCATCAATTACTGGCAACAGGGGCCGTCTGACGGCCCCGTTCTTTTGTGCGTCCACGGCCTGACCCGCAACGGCCGGGATTTCGACGCCGTGGCCGACCGGTTTGCTGACAATTGGCGGGTCGTCTGCCCGGATATCGTCGGGCGCGGCGACAGCGACCGCCTGGCCAATCCCGATCTGTATGGATATCCCCAATACTTGGCCGACCTGACGGCCCTGATCGCGCGCCTGAACGTGGACAAGGTTGCCTGGCTGGGCACGTCCATGGGGGCGTTGCTGGGCATGTTCATGGCGGCGGGGCAGGGCACGCCGGTGGAACGCCTGCTGATGAACGACGCCGGACCCGTGGTCACCAAGGACTCCCTGCAACGCATCGCGGCTTATCTGGGCGGCACCCCCGATTTCGCCGACATGGCCCAGGCCGAGGCTTATATCCGCCAGGTTCACGCCCCGTTCGGCCCGCTGACGGATGAGCAATGGGCCCATCTGGCCCGGCACAGCGTTCATGAAAACGGGGAAGGCCGGTTCGTTCTTAAGTATGACCCGGCCATCGCCAAACCGTTCCAAGGGGCGGTTAATCAGGGTTTGGTGCTGTGGCCCGTATGGGATGCGGTGGCCTGTCCCGTGACCGTGATCCGGGGCGCCCGATCCGATCTACTGACGGCGGAAACAGTTATGGAAATGAGCGAACGCGGCCCCCGGGCAAAGGTTCATGAGGTTGCCGGCGTCGGGCATGCCCCGGCGTTGATGTCGACGGATCAGCTCGATCTGGTCGAGGCCTGGCTCCAAGATTAGCCATACCTTTGGAACCACGCCGTTTTTTCTAACCAACACATACCTTTGTCTGTATTGAATATCCCCCTGTCGCCGAATACTATGCAGCGTCCTTAAAGGCCGAACAGCACGGCATCGTGCATGTTTTCGGCGGAAATCTGGGAGTGCTCGAAATGGCGGAAGTTCAAGCAGCTAATTCCTCCCGCGCATTGCGCGAAGCGGATAACCACAATCTTACGACCCATCCCGGCGAGGATCTGGACGATTTCGTCTCTTTCCGGATCAAGAAACAGCTGTTCGGCATTCCCGTTTTGATGGTTCAGGACATCCTGACGCCTGACCGCATCGCCTCGATCCCGCTGGCACCGCCGGAAGTTCGGGGCTCCATCAACCTGCGCGGACGCATCGTGACCGTCATCGATGTACGGGTCCGTCTGGGCCTGCCGGCCAGTACGGTTGCTTCCGACGAAGCCATGGGTGTGACGGTCGAGCACGAACACGAGTTGTATACCCTTCTGGTCGACAGCATCGGCGACGTGGTCAGCCTGTCCAACGAGCTTTATGAGCGCAATCCCGCCACGCTCGACCCGCTGTGGCGCGAGTTTTCCAACGGTGTCTATCGCTTGGAAGGCGAGTTGATGGTGGTGTTGGATGTGCACCGCCTGCTCAACATCTCGGGTCGCATCTAACGATCCCGGCAGCGGCCGGAACCCACTATTCGTTGATCAACCTTGCGACGTCCTTGGCCGCATAGGTCAGGATGGCATCCGCGCCCGCGCGCTTGAATGACATCATGGTTTCGACCAGGACCTTGTCGTAATCAAGCCAGCCCGCGTCGCCCGCACCCCGTAACATGGCGTATTCGCCCGACACGTTGTAGGCGAAGGTCGGCATCTGGAACTTTTCCTTCACCATCCGCACCACGTCCAGATAGGGCAGGCCGGGCTTGACCATGACCATGTCGGCCCCTTCCTCGACATCAAGGGCGACCTCCCACATGGCTTCATCCACATTGGCGGGATTGATCTGATAGGTCGCCTTGTCGCCTTTGAGGGCGCCTTTTGATCCTACGGCGTCGCGGAACGGGCCGTAGAACCCGGAGGAGAACTTGGCTGCATAGGCCAGCACGGCAACCTGTTGATGTCCCGCGCCGTCCAGGGCATCCCGGATGGCGGCGATGCGCCCGTCCATCATGTCCGAGGGCGCGATGATGTCGCATCCGGCTTCGGCCTGTACCAGGGACTGTTTGATCAGAACCTCGACCGTTTCATCGTTAAGGATGATTCCATCCCTGACCAGGCCGTCGTGCCCGTCCGAATTGAAGGGATCAAGGGCGACGTCGCAGACGACGCCGACATCCGGCACCGCGGCCTTGGCGGCACGCACCGCCCGGCACACAAGATTATCCGGATTATAGGCTTCCTTGGCGTCCGGGGTTTTCAGGCTGTCGTCCGTATAGGGAAACAAGGCCACGGCGGGAATACCCAGTTCACGCGCATCCTCGACCGCACCGGCCAGCAGATCGACGGACAAGCGCTCGACCCCCGGCATGGACGGCACCGGTTCGCGCTTGTTTTCGCCCTCGACCACGAACACGGGCCAGATCAGGTCGTCCGCCGACAGGCGGTGTTCGGCGACAAGCCGGCGGATCCAGGGCTCGCGCCGGTTGCGGCGCATGCGCTTGCGGGGAAAACTGGCGGCCATCGGTGGTTTCCG
The DNA here is from genome assembly GCA_040218445.1 of Rhodospirillales bacterium. Lineage (GTDB taxonomy): Bacteria > Pseudomonadota > Alphaproteobacteria > Rhodospirillales > Casp-alpha2 > UBA1479. The sequence continues at coordinate 129,700 of JAVJRK010000002.1, forward strand.
TTCGGTATTGTTGGCTGGCATAGGGGGTGTTGAGCCGACAAAATCCCTTGAGGATGGGGGAAAGTCAACGCTTCTCACGGCATAAAGGCAGGGATTGGTCCCTTTACCGGAGACGGGAATTGGTTTACGTTTACGTAAACGGAAACTAAGCCTTCATTGGGATTGGAAACACCGCCGTGCCGGACGATACACTTCCCGCCGCCGGGTCGAAAAAGGCCGCGGGCGACGCCAGCAAGGGACCGTCGCAGCCGGTCCGCTTCATCACCGCCGCCAGCCTGTTCGACGGGCATGACGCCTCCATCAACATCATGCGCCGCATCCTGCAGGCGCAGGGGGCAGAGGTCATCCACTTGGGCCATAACCGGTCCGTGGACGAAGTCGTGACCGCCGCGATCCAGGAAGACGCCCACGGCATCGCCGTCTCAAGCTATCAGGGCGGGCATGTCGAATACTTCAAATACATGATTGATCTGTTGCGCGAACGCGGACGCCCGGATATCGCCGTGTTCGGCGGCGGCGGCGGCGTGATCGTGTCCCAGGAAGTGCGCGATTTGGAAGCCTACGGCGTGACCCGGGTCTATTCGCCCGAGGACGGCCGGCGACTGGGGTTGCAGGGCATGATCGCCGACATGGTGCAGACGGCGCGGCGCGACCTGTCGGGTGACCAACCCCAAAACCTGGACGGACTGAAGGCCGGCAATGCGGCCGATCTTGCCCGTGCCATCACGGCGATCGAGGACGGCCGCCTGCCCAAGGATGCACTTGATGATCTGCGCGCGACGGCCGATGCCCGCGACACGGTGCCGGTGCTGGGCATCACCGGCACGGGCGGGGCGGGCAAATCATCCCTGACCGACGAGATCGTGCGTCGCTTCCGTTTCGGGTCGGGCGAGCCGCGCATCGCCGTGATCGCCATTGATCCGACCCGGCGTAAGACGGGCGGGGCCTTGCTGGGCGACCGCATCCGCATGAACGCCAACAACGCGCCCAATGTATTCTTTCGCTCGCTTGCGACCCGTGACGCCAAGTCCGAGGTGCCGTCGGCGCTCGCCGACATCATTGCCGCCGCCAAGGCGTCCGGCGCCGACATCGTGATCGTCGAAACACCCGGGATCGGGCAGGGGGATGCGGGGATCGTGCCGTTCTGTGATGTCTCGCTCTACGTCATGACGCCCGAATTCGGCGCCGCCAGCCAGCTAGAGAAAATCGACATGCTGGATTTCGCCGACGTCATCGTCATCAACAAGATGGACCGCAAGGGCGCCATGGACGCGCTGCGCGACGTGCGCAAGCAGGTTCAGCGCAACCGCGAGGATTTCGCCGCCAAACCCGAAGACATGCCCGTGTTCGGCGCCATTGCGTCCCGCTTCAACGACGCGGGGGTCACGGCTGTCTATCAGGAATTGCTGTCCCTGTTCGCGGGCAAAGGTTTTCCCGCCTTGCCGCAGGACCTTCCCCGGGTTGCGGCCCGCGCGTCGGAACCCGGCCTGGCCATCGTGCCGCCGGAACGGCAGCGCTACCTTGCCGAGATATCCCAGGAAGTGCGCGATTATCTGGCCCGCGCCGATGAACAGGCGCGCATCGCCCGGGCCCGCCAGCAGGCCGCTGAAACCGCCCGCATGCTGGCGGAAAACGGCAGCGATATTAATGATGTGGAATCACTTGTTGAGGTAAAATCTAAGGCGTTGAGCGCCGAAGCCCATGCCCTTTTGGACGCGTGGCCCGATATCCAAGACGCCTATGCCGGTGACGAAATGGTGGTCACAGTTCGAGATCGGGAAATCCGCAACGACCTGACCCGCACAACCTTGTCCGGCAATCAAATCCGCCGTGTCAGCCTGCCCAAATACGAAGATCACGGCGAACTGCTTAAATGGATGATGCGGGAAAACCTGCCGGGTTCCTTCCCCTATACGGCTGGCGTGTTCCCCTTCAAACGGGCAGAAGAAGACCCGACCCGCATGTTCGCGGGCGAGGGCGATCCCAAACGCACCAATGCCCGGTTCAAGTATCTGTCCAAGGATTCCCCGGCCAAGCGCCTGTCGACGGCCTTCGATTCCGTGACGCTTTACGGATTCGATCCGGACGAACGCCCGGATATCTACGGCAAGGTAGGTAATTCGGGCGTGTCCGTGGCGACGCTGGAAGATATGCAGGAGCTCTATGACGGCTTCGATCTTTGCGCGCCCAATACCTCCGTCTCCATGACCATCAACGGCCCGGCGCCGACAATCCTGGCCATGTTCCTGAACACGGCGATCAATCAGCAGATGGCCAAGTTCGAGGCCGACAAGGGCCGCGCGCCGGATGAGGCAGAGGCCGCCGAAATCAAGGCCTTCACCCTGGCCAACGTGCGCGGCACGGTGCAGGCGGATATCCTGAAAGAAGATCAGGGGCAGAACACCTGCATTTTCTCGACCGAATTCGCGCTGCGCATGATGGCCGATATCCAGGCCTATTTCGTCGCGAATAAGGTCAGGAATTTCTATTCCGTTTCGATCTCCGGCTATCACATCGCCGAAGCCGGGGCGAACCCGATCTCGCAGCTTGCGTTTACGCTCGCCAACGGCTTCACCTTCGTCGAAGCTTACCTTGCGCGCGGCATGAAGATCGACGATTTCGCGCCTAATTTATCGTTCTTTTTCTCCAACGGCATGGACCCTGAATACACGGTCATGGGCCGGGTCGCGCGGCGCATCTGGGCCGTCGCCATGCGCGAACGCTATGGTGCGAACGAGCGCTCGCAGAAGCTCAAATACCATATCCAGACCTCGGGCCGCTCGCTGCACGCCCAGGAAATGGATTTCAACGACATCCGCACGACGTTGCAGGCGCTGATCGCCGTCTATGACAACTGCAATTCCCTGCATACCAACGCTTTCGACGAGGCCTTCACCACCCCGACCGAGGACAGCCTGCGCCGGGCCATCGCCATCCAGATGGTCATCAACAAGGAATGGGGGTTGGCCAGGAACGAGAACCCGAACCAGGGGGCTTTCGTGATCGACGAACTGACCGATCTGGTGGAAGAAGCGGTTCTGCAGGAGTTCGAGCGCATTTCCGAGCGCGGCGGTGTCCTGGGCGCCATGGAAACGGGCTACCAGCGCGGCAAGATCCAGGAAGAATCGCTGCACTACGAAACCCTGAAACACGATGGCAGCCTGCCCATCGTCGGCGTCAATACGTTCCTGAACCCGAATCAGGATACGAACCTTGCCGAACCGCCGTTGCAGCGTTCGTCCGAAGACGAGAAAAACAACCAGATCAACCGCCTGCGGGCATTTCAATCCTCTCACCGGGAAGCTTCGGATAAAGCCCTTGCCGACCTCAAGGCGACGGCCGCGAATGACGGCAACCTGTTCGCTGCCTTGATGGAAGCCGTGAAATCGTGTTCCCTGGGCCAGATCACGGATGCGCTATTCGACGCGGGCGGGCAGTACCGCCGGAACATGTAGCCGGAACGGCCTGATCACCCGTTTTGCCGGTATTCGGGGACAAGGCCCATCATGGCCACGCAAGACGATATCTATCTGCCCGAAGTCCTGTTCGAGCTCCGCCCTCGGGGGCGCTACATTCGTGCCACGGCGATCGATCCACGCACCGGGGTCGAAGTGGTCGCGATTTGTGATGCCAAATATTCCCAATCCATGATCAAGCGCTTGGCCAAGCGTAAGCTGATCTACGTGCTGCGCAAACGGCGCGCGCAGATACTGGGGCAGGGAAAGCCCGGCAGGACGGATGTATTGGCCTGATACCGACCAAAGCATGTCGTCCGCCCGGGCTTTGTTCCCGAACAATTCGATGCTTGATTTTCCCCACCGGTTTTTCCACATGTTTCGCGTCTTTCCGCCGTTTTCAACATCTGGAATGGCGCGGAGCCCTAGTGTTCGTGTAGCGGGCTGAATCGAGATGTGGTATCAATCCCGCCGGACGAACGCAGTATTCCAAGATCAGTGGTGAACAACGTGAGCACCAAGCCCATTGCCATTGCCTGCGACCATGCGGGCCTAGCTTTGAAAAGTGAATTGCAGCAGCAACTTGCGGATATGGGGCATGAGGTTCTGGACCTCGGCACCAATTCCGAAGACTCCGTCGATTATCCTGATTTCGGCTATGCCATGGCCAAGGCCATCAAGGACGGCAAGGCCGAGACGGGGGTGCTGGTCTGTGGTTCCGGCATCGGAATATCCATGGCCGCCAACCGATATCCCGAGGTTCGCGCCGCACTGGTCCACGATTCATTGGGGGCCCGGATGTCGCGGCTTCACAACGACGCCAATGTGGTCTGCTTCGGCGGCCGGATGATCGGTGCCGAAACCGCCAAGGACTGCCTCAAAGTGTTCCTGGAAACGGAATTCGAGGGCGGCCGCCATGGCCGCCGCGTGAATAAGCTGTCCGAGCCGGGCTGACCACCGGCCCCCGGACATCCTTCTGAAAACCGCCCCGGACGGTACACCTTACCGGGGCCTGCAATGACGTTAAGGACTGAAACCATCATGCCCGACGCCGATACGCCCAAATACGCCGATCCGGCCCTAAACCGTTTCTTCGAAGCCCCGCTTTCCGAAACCGATCCCGAACTTTATGCCTCGGAACGCGCCGAACTGGGCCGCCAACAGGACAAGATCGAACTGATTGCTTCCGAGAACATCGTCTCTCGCGCGGTGCTTGAGGCCCAGGGCGGCGTGATGACCAACAAATACGCCGAGGGCTATCCCGGGCGGCGCTATTACGGCGGCTGCGAACATGTGGACGTGGCGGAAAGCCTGGCGATCGAGCGGGCGAAAAAGCTGTTCGGCTGCGGCTTCGCCAACGTGCAGCCCCATTCCGGCGCGCAGGCCAACGGGGCCGTCATGCTGGCCCTGGTCAAGCCGGGCGAAACGATCATGGGCATGTCGCTGGCCGCCGGCGGGCATTTGACCCATGGCGCGCCGCCCGCCATGTCGGGCAAGTGGTTCGATGCCGTGCAGTACGGCGTGCGCAAGCAGGACGCCCGCGTCGACTTTGACGAAGTCGAAGAACTGGCCCTGAAACACAAACCCAAAATCATCATCGCCGGCGGCTCGGCCTATCCCCGGACCTTGGATTTCCCCAAATTCCGGGAAATCTGCGACAAGGTCGGAGCACTGATGATGGTCGACATGGCTCATTTCGCGGGCCTAGTCGCCGCCGGGGTCCACCCCAGCCCGTTCCCCTATGCGGACATCGCCACGACCACCACCCACAAAACCCTGCGCGGGCCGCGCGGCGGGATGATCCTGACCAACGACGAAGCCATCGCCAAGAAGATCAATTCGGCGGTGTTTCCGGGGCTGCAGGGCGGGCCCTTGATGCACGTCATCGCCGCCAAGGCCGTGGCCTTCGGCGAGGCCCTGCGCCCCGAGTTCAAGGATTATTCGGCGCGCGTCGTCGCCAATGCGCGGGTTTTGGCGGAAACGCTGGTTTCCCGGGGCTTCGACATCGTCGCCGGCGGCACCGACACGCATCTGATGCTGGTCGATCTGCGCTCCAAGGGGCTGACCGGCGACAAAGCCGAAGCCGCCATGGAAAACGCGCGCATGACCTGCAACAAGAATGGCGTGCCGTTCGATCCGGAAAAGCCGACCGTGACCTCGGGCGTACGCCTGGGCACGCCGGCAGGCACCACCCGTGGGTTCGGAGAAGACGAATTCCGCCAGGTCGGCAACCTGATCGCCGACGTGCTGGACGGGCTGGCAGCCAACCCGGATGATAACTCGGCGGCGGAAAAGGCGGCGGCGGACGCCGTCGGCAAGCTGTGCGGCGACTTCCCGATCTACTCCAATCTATAAGCTGGTAACGGCTTGTTTAGAACCGGGCGGGTATAAAAGCACTAAATGTTGGGGAGATAAGACGAATGCGGTGCCCATTCTGCGGACATGACGATTCTCAGGTGAAGGATTCCCGGCCCACGGAAGACGGCTCGGCGGTCCGCCGTCGGCGGTTCTGCCCGGCCTGCGGTGCGCGTTGGACAACCTTCGAACGGGTTCAGCTGCGTGAACTGGTCGTGGTCAAGAAAGACGGCGAGAAAACGCTGTTCGACCGGGACAAGTTGTCCAAATCGTTGAATATCGCGCTGCGCAAGCGGCCGGTCGACGAAGACCGCATCGAGCGGATCGTCAACTCCATACAGCGGCGGCTGGAAACCCTGGGGGAAAACGAAATCCCGTCCAAGGTCATCGGCGAGATGGTCATGGAGAACCTGGCCAACCTGGATCAGGTCGCCTATGTCCGCTTTGCATCCGTCTACCGAAACTTTCGAGAGGCGAAGGATTTCGAAGCCTTCGTCGAGAATCTAGGTGGCGAAGACGACTAACACCTTCACCAGGCACGACCGGCGTTTCATGGCCATGGCCCTGGGCATGGCCCGGCGCGGGCTGGGCAATACATGGCCCAACCCGGCGGTGGGCTGCGTTCTTGTGCGCCCCGACCTTGAGGGCTGCCAGGACGGCGGCGGCCGCGTGGTCGGCCGTGGCTGGACCCAGCCGGGCGGACGCCCCCATGCGGAAACGGAAGCCCTGGCCCGTGCGGGCGACCTGGCATGCGGGGCGACCGCCTATGTCACGCTGGAACCCTGCTGCCACACGGGCAAGACCGGTCCTTGCACCGAAGCCCTGATCGACGCCGGTATTGTCCGCGTCATCGTTGCCGTGACGGACCCGGACCCACGCGTGGCGGGGCAGGGCATCGCCGCTCTGGAACAGGCGGGCATCGACGTCATAACCGGCCTTAAGGAAGAACAAGCCAACGAAGTCAATGCCGGCTACTTCAAACGCAACGCCGATAACCGTCCCCTGGTTATTCTGAAAGCTGCTTCAAGCCTGGACGGCCGCATCGCGGCCCAGGGCGGGGACAGCAAATGGGTCACGGGCAGTGCGGCGCGGGCACGCGGACATCTAATGCGCGCCCAATCCGATGTCATTCTGGTCGGGGTCGGGACGGTTCTTGCCGACGACCCGGAACTGACCTGCCGCCTTCCGGGGATGATGGAAAGCTCGCCGGCCCGCGTGGTGCTGGATACACATCTGCGCATATCGCCTGACAGCGCCCTGATATCGACGGCAAACGACGTGCCGGTTTGGGTCGTTACGACCCCGGATTCATCATTGGAAGCCGCTGAAGAATTAGAGAAAAAGGGCGCACAAGTGGTTCGCGTCGCCGCAGGGCCGGACGGCCGCCCCGATCCGGCGGCAATCCTTGCCGCGCTTGCGGATAACGGCATTACGCGCCTGCTGATCGAAGGCGGGGGCACGGTTGCGGCGGCGTTTCTTAAAGCCCAATTGGTCGACCGCATGGCTTGGTTCCATGCCCCGGTCATTGTCGGCAGCGACGGCGTGCCTGCGATTGCCCCCTTATCCGTTGCAACCATGAACGAAGCAGTGCGGTTCGACCGGCTGTCCATGGAGATGGTCGGCGATGACATTCTGGAAGTGCTGGCGGTTCGCCCGCGACCGGCGTAAGTATCAGGCATGTTTACCGGCATTATCACAGACATCGGGCGCATCCGCGCCATCGAACAGGCTGACGACGGCAGGCTGGAAATCGAAACGGCCTTCGATACGGCCATGATCGACATCGGGGCTTCCGTCGCCTGTTCGGGCTGCTGCCTGACGGTGATCGAAAAAGGCACGGGATGGATGGCCTTCGAGGCCTCGGGCGAAACACGCCGTCTGACGACCGTTGGTAACTGGACCGATGGCACGCGGGTCAACCTGGAACGTGCCTTGAAGGCCGGTGATGAATTGGGCGGCCATATCGTATCCGGCCATGTCGACGGTCTGGCCGAACTGGCCGAGCGCGTGCCCGAGGGCGACTCTCTGAAACTGACATTCCGCGCTCCCGAGACATTGGCTCCCTATATCGCGGCCAAGGGGTCTGTGACCCTCGACGGCGTGTCGTTGACGGTCAATACCGTTGCCGACAGGAACTTCACGGTGAACATCATTTCCCACACCCAGGAACAGACGACGCTGGGCGGCCTTGCGGTCGGCACGGCGGTGAACCTGGAAATCGACATGCTTGCGCGCTATGTTGCGCGGCTAATGCAGATGAACGGTACAGCCCCTTGAAATTAAAAGACGTTAACAGCTACGACAGCATCCTTTCGCCGATCGAGGACATCATCGAAGATGCCCGCAACGGGCGCATGTTCATTCTTGTCGACGATGAAGAACGCGAGAACGAGGGCGATCTGGTCATTCCGGCCCAGATGGCGACGCCGGATGCGATCAATTTCATGGCGCGGTTCGGACGCGGGCTGATCTGCCTGGCGCTGACTCACGAGCGGGTCGAAACCTTGAACCTGCCGCATATGAGCCGCACCAACTCATCACGTCACCAGACGGCCTTTACCGTATCGATCGAAGCCCGCGAAGGCGTGACGACGGGTATCTCGGCATCCGACCGAGCACGCACCATTTCCGTCGCCATCGATCCCGCCCGGGGGGCTGCCGACATTGCCACGCCCGGCCATATCTTCCCGCTGGAAGCCCGCGACGGCGGCACCCTGGTGCGTGCCGGTCATACGGAAGGTGCCGTCGATATCGCCCGCTTGGCCGGATTGAACCCGGCAGGCGTGATCTGCGAGATCATGAACGACGATGGCACCATGGCCCGCATGCCCGATCTGGTCGGCTTCGCCCAGCATCACGGCCTGAAGATCGCGACCATCGCCGATCTGATCGCCTATCGGCGGCAGAACGACCGATTGGTCAAGCGAGTCCTGGAAACGCCGTTCGAAAGCCGCCACGGCGGCATCTTTCAGATGGTCATCTACCAGAATACGGTCGCCTATGCCGAGCATATCGCCCTGGTGAAAGGCGATGTAACCCAGGGCGGGCCCGTGCCCGTGCGTATGCATGCCCTGAACGTTCTTGAAGACGTCTTGGGCGATAATTCCCGCAATGCCGACGGGCTGCTGCAACGGTCCATGGAAATCATCGGCGACATGGGACGGGGCGTGGTCGTGCTGATCCGTGAGCCCATGCCGACCAGCCTGTCCGACCGGGTCAAAGCCAAATTGGGCGAGGGCGAGAAACCCTCGGGCCAGTTGCGAGATTACGGCGTCGGCGCGCAAATCCTGACCGACCTGGGCATTACGGACATGACCCTTCTGACCAATTCGACCAAGACCGTGATCGGGCTGGACGGACATGGATTGACCATCGTCGGACGCCAGGCCATCGACCGGAGCACCACATGAGCGCCGCCGACGCCCGCAGGGGGCGTGTCCTGATCGTCGAATCCCGTTATTACCCGGACATTGCGGACGGGCTGATTGCCGGTGCCGTTCCCATGGTCGAAGATGCCGGATACAGCATTGAACGTCTGGAAGTCCCCGGCGTGTTTGAAATCCCGGCGGCGATCCGCCACGCCGCCAAAAGCGGCGCTTATGCCGGGTTTCTGGCTTTTGGCTGCGTCATCCGGGGCGAGACGAGCCATTATGACCACATCTGCAACGAAGCCAGCCGCGCCATCATGGATTTGACCATGCAGGACGGGCTTGCTTTGGGTTTTGGCGTGCTGACCTGTGAAAACGGCGATCAAGCGGCGGTTCGCGCCGATCCCAACGGCAAAAACAAAGGGGCGGAGGCAGCCAGAGCCTGCCTTGCCATGATCGACGTCAGGCACCGTTTCAATGAAGGAGGGGCCCCATGACCGCGACCCGATCGGCACCGCTCAGCGCGGCCCGCCTTGCCGCCGTGCAGGCGCTTTACGAAATGGATCTGGCCGGGGCGGGCGCCGACCCGGTGCTGGAAGCCATCATGGCCGAACGGTGGACCGCCGCCGCCCTGGAAACCGATGATGGGGCCGATGGTGACGACAGTTTCACGCCGCCGGATCAGGAACTGTTGAAGGAACTGGTCGCGGGCGTGAACGCCGATATCCCCGGCATCGACCGGCACCTGAAAACGGCGCTCAATCATCCGCATACGGTCGAATCCCTGGAAACGCTGCTGCGCGCCGTGCTGCGCGCCGCCGTATTCGAAATGGCCAGCCGCCCGCAAGTCCCGGCGGTGGTCGTGATCAAGGAATACGTCGATGTTGCCGATGCTTTCTTCGACGGTCGGGAGCCGGCGTTGGTCAACGGATTGCTCGACCACCTCGCCCATGAGTTAAGGGCGACGGAATTCTCTTAAGAATACCGAGTTGCCGAGGCGCTGCCTGAACGAGGTGCCAAGGACAAGGTAATGAGACGGACGGCCGCATGACGGACAGCGACAATCAGGTTGCACTCGGCGAATTCGATGTCATCGCGACCTATTTCCGCCCGCTGACGCAGGACCGGGACGAAGCGCTGAGCCTCACGGACGATGCGGGTCTTTTAACCCCGCCCACGGGCAGTCAGTTGGTCGTCACCACCGATGCCCTGGTCGCCGGGCGGCATTTCCTCGCGGACATGGACCCGGCGTCATTGGGACATAAGGTTCTTGGCGTCAATCTATCCGACCTCGCCGCCATGGGCGCCACCCCTCAGGCCTATACCTTGGCCCTGGCCGCACCCAAGCCGCTGTCCGGTGAATGGCTCGCGGCTTTTACCGTCGGGCTTGGCGAAGCGCAGGCCGCCGGCAATGTCTTTCTGCTGGGCGGCGACACGGTCGGCACGACCGGACCGCTGACACTTTCCATCACGGCCCTGGGCTGGGTCGCGGACGGCCGCGCGTTATGCCGATCCGGCGCGGCCCCAGGGCATGACCTTTATGTTTCCGGCACGGTCGGCGACGCGGCGCTGGGCTTGCTGATCGCCCGCGACGACGCCGATCTCACGGGAAATGCGGAGATGAACCGCTATCTCAAAGACCGGTTCGAGCGGCCGCAGCCACGCGTATTTCTGGGCCCGGCACTGGTCGGCTGCGCCCATTCCTGTGTCGATATTTCCGACGGTCTGGTCGCTGATATCGGCCATATCGCCGAAACATCGGGGGTAGGAGCCCAAATCAACGCACAGGACCTGCCCCTGTCTGATGCCGCCCAGACAGCGCTAGACCAAGCGCCGGACCTTTTGGAAGGCATTCTTACCGGTGGCGACGATTACGAACTCGCGTTCACGGCTCCGGTCTCAGCACGGGACGAAATCACCGTCGCTGCCAAGTCGTCAGCCGTTCCGGTCACCCGAATCGGGTCCATGATTGAAAGACCGGGAGTACACGTGATCGGGCCCGGCGGGGCCAGCCTTGATCTTTCCATCGACGGCTTCCGACATTTTTAAACCTTCACCACCCCGGATTGTCCGCATTGCGCCGATGGCCGCCACCTGCATAATGTCGGCTGACGGGCGCCGTTGGGGGCTCGTTGGGCAACAACAAAAAACGGACGGCCGCCATCAATGAAAAAGATATTCGTCGGGTTCATCGTCCTGATCTGCATCCTGAGCGGCGCCGTCGGCGCCATGAAGTGGATGGAGTTGGGGCCCTTCGCCAACCCCAATGCCGAGAAGCCGGCACCTAAGCGTCCAAGCAAGGGCGACGCCAAGTTCGTCGAAATGACTCCCTTGCTGATCAATGTGTTAGGCAATGACAAGGTGCTTGGAAATTTCCAGTTCGAGTTGAAACTCGAGGTCTGGAACAGCGACCATTACGGCGAAGTCCGCAAGAAATTACCGATCCTGAAGGATGCCTTTTTCAAGGATTTGCACACCTTCATTCCGCGCATGCTGAAGGAACAGGATCAGTTGAACCTGGGTGTGCTGCAACAGCGCCTGCAACTTCGTGCCGACCTTGTGATCGGCAAAGGCATCGTCCAGAGCGTCCTGATCCAATCTGTTGTCGACACACCCCAGAAGTGATTTGTGAATCAGAGATTCACAGCATCAGCTGACAGCTTTCAGGTCCGGCGCACAGCCTGATCCACGGTTGCTTTATATTATCTCTTTGCGTATGTTCCCGGCGGCTTTCCGGTCTGAATCTTGCGTCTGGATCGTCCAACGAGGAATCATTCTGCGTCACCACCTAGGGGTAGGGGAGAGTTCAACCCGGTGGCGCGTTTCACATAAACGAAGGATAAACGAGAATGTCGCTATACACCTTGGTCATCGCGTGCGGTGTCCTGGCGCTGTTGTACGGCGCCTATGCCATTCGATCCGTTCTGTCGGCGCCCGCCGGCAATGAACGGATGCAGGAAATCGCGGCCGCCATCCAAGAAGGCGCCGCCGCCTATCTGAACCGCCAGTACACGACCGTCGCCATCGTCGGTGCCGTGGTCGGCATTCTGCTTGGCTTGAAGCTGGGCATGACCGTTGCCATCGGCTACTTCATCGGCGCCATCCTGTCCGGTGTTGCCGGCTACATCGGCATGAACGTTTCTGTCCGCGCCAATGTGCGCACCGCCGAAGCCGCCCAATCCCAAGGGCTGGCCGGTGGCTTGGACGTCGCATTCAAATCGGGTGCCGTGACCGGCATGCTGGTTGTTGGTCTGGCGCTTCTGGGTGTCGCCGGCTACTACATTGCTCTGCGCGGCATGATCGACAGCACGAGCGCCGAAGGCATGCGTCACATCCTCGAAGCGCTGGTTGCGCTCGGCTTTGGCGCCTCGCTGATCTCCATCTTCGCCCGTCTGGGCGGCGGCATCTTCACCAAGGGTGCGGACGTCGGCTCGGACCTGGTCGGCAAGATCGAAACCGGCATTCCCGAAGACGATCCCCGCAACGCCGGCGTCATCGCCGATAACGTGGGTGACAACGTTGGTGACTGCGCCGGTATGGCCGCTGACCTGTTTGAAACCTACGCTGTGACCATGGTTGCGACCATGCTTCTGGCCGCCATCTTCTTCACCGGTGCGGCTCAGGAACAGATGATGCTGTTCCCGCTGGTTATCGGCGGCGTGTGCATCATCGGCTCTGTCGTTGCCACCTGGTTCGTGAAGCTTGGCTCCAGCCAGAGCATCATGGGCGCGCTCTACAAGGGCTTCATCGCTTCGGCCGTGATCTCAGGCGCGCTTATCGGCGGCGTGATTTCCGTGTTCATCGGTTGGGACACCGCGTTCCAGATGGGTGCGTCTTCGGTCACCGGAACGCAGCTGTTCATCGCGGCCCTGACGGGCCTGGGCGTGACCGGCCTGATCGTGTGGATCACCGAATACTACACGGGCACCGAATACCGCCCGGTGAAAAGCGTTGCCGCCGCGTCTGAAACCGGCCATGCAACCAACGTGATCCAGGGCCTGGCCGTTTCCATGGAAGCGACCGCGTTACCGGTGATCGTGATCTGCGCCGGCATCATCGTGTCCTACCTGAACGCGGGTCTGTTCGGCATCGCCATCGCGGCGACGACCATGCTGGCGCTGGCCGGTATGGTGGTCGCGCTCGACGCCTTCGGTCCGGTGACGGATAACGCCGGCGGTATCGCCGAAATGGCCGATCTGCCGGAAGAAGTCCGCAACACCACGGACGCGCTGGACGCCGTCGGCAACACCACCAAGGCCGTGACCAAGGGCTATGCCATCGGTTCCGCCGGTCTGGCTGCCCTGGTGCTGTTCGCCGCCTATACGGAGGACCTGAAGCATTACTTCCCCGACGTGGACGTAACCTTCCGCCTGCAGGACCCCTATGTGGTGATCGGCCTGTTCATCGGCGGCTTGCTGCCGTACCTGTTCGGCGCCATGGGCATGATGGCCGTGGGCCGTGCCGGTGGTCAGGTGGTCGTCGAGGTGCGCCGCCAGTTCAAGGAAATCCCGGGCATCATGGAAGGCACGGCCAAGCCGGAATACGGCAAATGCGTCGACCTTCTGACCAAGGCTGCGATCAAGGAAATGATCGTCCCAAGCATGCTGCCGGTGTTGGCACCCGTGGTCATGTACTTCGTGGTCAATGCCATCGCCGGTCAGGCCAATGCCTTCGCGGCACTTGGCGCCATGCTGCTGGGAACCATCGTAACCGGTCTGTTCGTGGCTCTGTCCATGACCTCCGGTGGCGGTGCCTGGGACAACGCCAAGAAGTACATCGAGGACGGCAACCACGGCGGTAAGGGCTCCGACGCCCACCATGCCGCGGTGACGGGCGATACGGTCGGTGATCCCTACAAGGACACGGCCGGTCCCGCCGTCAACCCGATGATCAAGATCATCAACATCGTGGCGATCCTGCTGTTGGCGATCCTCGCCTAAACCAAGGGTTCCACGGGCCTATACGACGAAGCCCCGGGGCGTATGCTCCGGGGCTTTTTCTTATCTGGGATCGACTTTGGAAAACGAGAACAAGTAACGTCCGGGCAGCGCGTTGTTAGGGCTGGCGTGTCGGTCCGCCCGGCGTAACGTCGTTATTGGCCCCCTTGTTGAAGCGGCCGACGTTGCCGAACAACTGATCCCAGAACGTGATCTCATTACCTGATGTGGGCGTGATGCGCTCGACATGCTTGATATCCTGGGCCGATGACAGATCGAGCTTCTTGATGTCTTTGACGAAGCCTTTGTCGTCAAAGCGAACCAAAACGACATTCCGTTCGACCACTTCGGGTGGCATGAAGGCGAAAGTTTCCGTCCGCTCACTGATGTACATCCAAAGGTTCGAATCGAATGCGGTCACACTCGACGGTGATCCCAAGATTTCAGCAACTTCCTCGCGGCTCATATCGCCCGGCACCACTTCTGCCAGACGTTCGGAATCGGGAAGATTCCCCCGCACTGCAACGCGCGAGGAACAGCCGGAAACGGCTGTGGCGACCAAAACAGCGGCGGTCAGCCCCAACCAGGGGCGAGCGGAAAAAAGCCTGCGGTAAGAAGTAATTTGTGCCATGTGGCTGCCTGTTGCGATCTTCATAGATGCAAGGCCGGATGGGACTTGCTAAATCGGACTTGATAATTAGGCACGCGGATGCACATGTCCAGGGGCCAAGTGGCGGTTTTTCCCTTAATTCGGTTCGTTGGGTCATGATCCTTTCTCTTTTTAAACGATCTTCAGGGCTTACGGCGGCACGCGGGCTATACGGCGATATCGTGCGTCAGGCCCGCCTGCCGGTTTTCTATGGCAAGGAAGGCGGAGTTGCCGACAGTGAAGACGGCCGTTATGACCTGATTCTTCTGCATGTGTTCCTTGTTCTTGAGCGTCTCGGGCGAATCACCCCCGATCCGTCAACGCTCAAGCAGGATTTGTTTGACGTGTTATTCGAGGATCTCGACCTCAACCTGCGCGAAATGGGCTACGGCGACGAAGGGGTCCGCCGGCGCATCCAGAGGATGGTCGAAGGCTTTTACGGCCGCATGACGGCCTATCGGGACGGACTTGCCGGTGATGACGACACCCTGTTCGCCGCACTTAAACGCAACCTCTACCGCAATACCGAACCTGATGACGCCCAGGTGGCCCGCCTTGCAGGCTATATCCGCAATCAAACCGATGCCCTGAATGCGCTGAACGATGCTGATTTTCTTGACGGAAAAGTCGGGTTTTCTCCGCCAAAATGGGCCGCTAATCCCACAGAGGGGCAGAAAGGGGGAGGCGGGACATGACCGCGGATTTGGATTTCCCGATCAGCCGTCCAGTGCAGCTGAACGAGCTTTTGCACGGTAAATCCCAGGAAATCACCATCGATGCGAATGAAAGCGACCGCCGGGCCTTGGCGGCCTATCTCGATATCCCCGAGGTCAAATCACTGACCGCGCGGGTCACGTTGCGCGCCGAGCCGGGGCGTGTCTTTCGCCTGGAAGGCACGGTCAAGGCGGAGATCGTGCAATCCTGCGTCACGACCCTGATGCCGGTGGAAGAAACGATCGACGGGCCGATTCGCCGGGTTTTCCGGGATTCTCCGCCCGATGACGATGATTTGGAGATGGATCCGTTCGACGATGACACGCCCGATGAAATTGAGGCTGGCATGATCGACGCCGGCGCGGTAGTTTGCGAGCATATCGCCCTGGAAATGGAGCCTTATCCGCGCCATGCGGATGCTCCGGCAGAGCACAGCCCGCCTTCGTCTGAAGAAAACGATCGGCAGACCCGCAGCGACAACCCGTTCGCGGTCCTTGCGCAGATACGTGATCTTGAAAAATAATGGTGGGTTAGCGCTTGCAGGCAATAGCGAGATTGTTTAAGTAACCGGCTTTGCGCCGCAGGCGGTTCGCCGCCCGGGCGTTTTTTAAATGAGGTGTAGTCAGCATGGCTGTTCCAAAGAAGAAAGTCTCGAAGTCGAAAAGGGACATGCGGCGAGCCCATCACCGCTTGTCGCCGTCTTCCTACAACGAGTGCTCCAATTGCGGTGAGCTGAAACGCCCCCACCATGTGTGTCAGGCGTGCGGTCACTATGACGACCGCGAAGTGGTTGAAGCCGACGACGCCGCGTAGTCTGCCTTTCAGGCGCTAACACAACGAGGCTGTCGGGAAAGGACTTTTCCTTGTCGGATAACCTGACGCTCTCCATCGATGCCATGGGCGGGGACAACGCCCCGAACATGGTCGTGGAGGGCGTAGACACGGCTCTTGAGCGGCTGACGAACGTCAGCTTCCTGCTGTTCGGCGACGAAGCGCGCCTGAACCCGTTGCTGGACCGGTATCCCCGGGCCCGCGCGGCATGTCAGGTGCGTCACACCGCGGATATCGTCACCAACGATGCGAAACCGGCCCAGGCATTGCGCCAGGGCCGAAATTCCAGCATGCGTCTGGCGATCAATGCCGTCGGGGACGGCGAGGCCGCGGGCATCGTTTCCGCAGGCAATACGGGCGCGCTCATGGCTATGGCCAAGTTCGTGCTCAAGACCCTGCCAGGTATTGATCGGCCGGCTATCGCGACCTACTTCCCGACCCGCAAGGGCGAGAGCGTAATGCTCGACCTGGGGGCCAATGTGGAATGCGATGCCGAAAACCTGATCCAGTTCGCCGTGATGGGCGAGGTTTTCGCGCGCAACGTCCTGGGCCTGGAAAAACCCACCGTCGGTATTCTTAACGTCGGCCAGGAAGACCTGAAGGGCAATCAGGCAGTCAAGCTTGCGTCCCAGGGATTGATGAATTCGAAATTGCCGCTGCGATTCCACGGTTTCGTCGAAGGCGATGACATTGGGGCTGGAACCGTGGACGTTATCGTCACGGACGGATTCACCGGCAATATCGCGCTGAAAACCGCGGAAGGCACCGCCAAGCTGTTCGGCCAGTTCCTGAAAGAAGCGCTGACCAGTTCGCTGCCCGCCAAGGTCGGGGCATTGCTGGCCAAATCGGCGCTGATGACATTCAAGATGCGGGTCGACCCCCGGCGCTACAACGGCGCCATGTTTGTCGGCCTCAACGGAATTTGCGTGAAAAGTCATGGCGGCACGGATGCTCTTGGCTTTGCCAACGCCATCCATGTGGCCTATGAACTTATCTCCAACAATTTCAACGAAAGCATCAAGGAAGATTACGAGCAGTTTCGTGCCTCCTTCGATCCAAACACAATGACAGACACTCCAAACGCTGAAAATGGCGACAGCGCAGAAACAAAGAACGGTACCGGCGGGCCCGGTGTGGTAGCCAACGGATGACCGCACCTCGCTCGATCATTCTTGGGTGCGGGTCCTACCTGCCGGAACGCGTTGTATCCAACGACGAACTGGCCGAGCGTGTCGATACGTCGCACGAATGGATCGTGGAGCGCACCGGCATCCACCAACGCCATATCGCCGATGACGGTCAACTGACCTCGGATCTGGCTTTTGGGGCGGCGAAACGCGCCATCGAGCATGCCGGTATCGATGTCGACGACATCGATCTGGTGATCCTGGCCACGACCACGCCGGACCAGACATTTCCATCGACCGCGACCAAGGTGCAGGCCAATTTGGGCATGTCGAACGGGGCGGCCTTCGATATTCAGGCCGTCTGTTCCGGTTTTCTTTACGGCATTTCGACGGCCGACGCGTTCATTCGTTCGGGTCAAGCCCGCACGGTATTGCTGATCGGAGCCGAAACGTTCTCGCGCATCCTGGATTGGGAAGACCGCGGCACCTGTGTGCTGTTCGGTGACGGGGCAGGGGCCGTCGTCATGCAGGCGTCCAGCAACGGGGCGGCATCAAACGACGATTCCGCCGGGTCCGGCCACAATCAGGAACGCGGCGTGCTGTCGACACATCTGCATTCGGACGGCAAGTTGAACGACCTGTTATACGTTGATGGCGGGCCATCCTCGACCCAGACCGTGGGCCATGTCCGCATGGTCGGACGCGAGGTTTTCCGCCATGCCGTGACCAATCTGGCGGCGGTCGTCGATGAAGCCCTGGACGCCAACGGGCTTGAACGGGACGACATCTCCTGGATCGTCCCGCATCAGGCCAATAAGCGGATTCTCGACAGCACCGCCCGCAAATTGGGTGTGTCGCCCGACCGGGTTGTTACGACCGTGGATCGACATGCCAATACCTCGGCCGCATCCATTCCGCTTGCGTTGGACGTTGCCGTAAAGGACGGACGCATCAAGCGCGGCGACCTTCTGCTGCTCGAAGCCATGGGCGGGGGCCTGACATGGGGCTCGGCGCTGGTTCGCTGGTAAATTCCTGACTGATATTAGGTTGTTACGCGCAACCCTTTGACGTTGACGGCTTTCTCCGGCGGGGATACCCTTTGCCTCGGTCGCGGACCAAAGGGGAACCGGAAACAATGGCTGGTAAAACTATCACGCGCGCTCAGCTGGGCGAGGCGGTGTATCAGGAAGTTGGATTGTCGCGGAACGAATCCGCAGCGCTTCTGGAAAATGTTCTGGGATACATGACGGAAGCCTTGGCGCAGGGTCAAACCGTGAAGATTTCGTCGTTCGGCAGTTTCTCCGTCCGCCAGAAAGGGCAACGGATCGGTCGCAACCCGAAAACCGGACAGGAGGTTCCGATCCTTCCCAGGAAGGTATTGGTATTCCGCCCATCGCAGGTCTTGAAAAGCCGCATCAACCGCTCCTTGAGCAATTCCTGACCGATTGCTTAAGCGATGCCCGCAGACGATGGAAGAACGGTAAAAAAATCGGCGGGTGCGTTCCGCACGATCAGCGAAGTTTCGGACGAACTTGATCTGCCGCAACACGTGTTGCGCTTTTGGGAAACCAAATTCCCCCAGATCAAGCCCATGAAGCGCGGCGGCGGGCGGCGCTATTACCGGCCCGAGGATATCCAGCTTCTCGACCGTATTCGCCGTTGGCTGTACGAAGACGGCTACACCATCAAGGGTGTTCAGAAGCTTTTGAAGGACGGCGTCACGGACGGTGACGAAATCTCTGCCGGATTGCCGGAGAAGGCAGCTGATACGCCACCGATGGCGGATGAACAAAATGACCAGATGCGGGCTGTTCTTGGTGAGCTTAAAGAGATCCGTGCCCTGCTGAATTAACGCCAAGGCCCGGCTGAAAAGGGCCTTCAGAAAAATCACCTTGGTCGTTGCCAGGGTTGTTGCCCCCACACATCTCAGCAAGTATAGTCCGCCCGCACTTCACCGGGGGATATCCTCGAGGAATGGCACCGGCGGCCGCGAAACCTCCAGAAATTCGTCGCGGTAGCAAGATCAAGTCGGAGCGTAGCGCAGCCTGGTAGCGCACCACACTGGGGGTGTGGGGGTCGTGGGTTCGAATCCCGCCGCTCCGACCATTTCTTATAAAATAAAACCTGGATCGCATGCCGGCCCGTAATTTACGGGGCGCGGAATATCCGTGTCTTGCGGCCTCAATTGAGAATTTTGGGGACCGTACAAAAAAACGGCCGGGCTAAAAAGCCCGGCCGGCAGTCTGTGCTCTTGAGGGAAGGGAGGATTCATTACAAATCCATCCAACATCCCGAATATGACAGGCTGCACATGTGCTAGCTGTGATTGCCATCACAACCGCGAATAAAAATTCGCAGGTCAACTGCCGGGCGGCGGTAAGTCTCTGAGTTTATTGGTCTCTTTTTTCAGATCGAGGCTACTTTCCAGGTCGTCCAAAAAGGCGCTTACATCCGCGGGGTCCAATCCCAAGTGGAAAGCGCCGCCGGGTGCGACACGTATCGTCGGCCCGAAATCGCACCGCCCCATGCAAACCGTTCTTTCAACCCGGATATCAAGCCCGCGGGCCCGGACTTCCTGCTCGATCGCCTGTGCCACGGCCTCGCTATCCCGGGCAGCACAGGACGCCAAGTCCGAGCGTAAACGGCGATTGATGCAAATCATGATCGTCCAGCCGCCAGCCGGTGCTGCCGGCGGTTCCGGAGGGATGACCCTGTCTCCGGGTGGAATATCGTTATTTTGTGGCATGGGGCATCATTCGTAAAATGAGGAGAAATCGATGAAGTATTGGCGCCAAACGGGTTGGCATGGAATCTGCTCTATTCAGGGGCAGTGGCTCGGTGAGTTGGTTTCTTAATCTCCTCCTCCCCCCAAGCGCCAGCTTGCCGGGCCACCATTTTTCCAAAAAATCTATGTTTTCCAAGACTCTTAAGGATAGCAGCCGGATTGGTATCGATCCGGCCCGCCGCACCTGCCTTCATAACTGCAATGATGGTTGGCAGCGCGCGTGGCATTTTGAGAAACCCTTGCCTTTTTGAGACGATCAGGTCTGTCTGTATTCGCCTGACCTTCGCTTAAGCGTCGCTGCCTGAAGCAACGCGGCGTCCCGCTTCCGTCAGTTTGCAAACCTGCCAATCGGGTTTCAGTGGATTGTTGAACCAGGGTTCAGCCCACCCGTGTTCAATACAAGCATGCACCGTCCGGTCACCGACCTTCCTGCCGAGCTCGTCAAACAGCGGTAGCTTACCGCCGGCCTGTTTCAGGCCCCGGCGCAGCCATTTCATCTGCGACGCCGTCGGCCGCGCGGCGGCTTCCGAGCCGGTCTGCGATGCATTTGATTGCCCCGTGCCATCGTCCGCACGGCCTTCATTGATCTCGGTCTGCCCTTGCGACATCATGCCTCCCGCTGGCCCGTCCCTTCGCCCTGTTTCCAGGGCATCGTCCCTCACAGGATGGTAATTGAGAAGGCAGGCCCCGCCAACCGAATTGGACACGGCCCAACGTAAGATGAGCGCAAAACTGATTTACATGACCGCCGCCGATAGCGATGAAGCCTTTCGTATTTCAGAAACCCTTGTCGCGGAAAAGCTGATTGCCTGCGCGAATGTACTGGGGGCCATGCAATCGGTTTACCGGTGGGAAGGGGCCGTTCAACGGGGTGAGGAAGTTGCCGTTCTTCTGAAAACCCGGGAAGAACTGGTGGATCAGGTCCTCACCCGGGCAGCGACTCTGCACAGCTACGACTGCCCCTGTCTGGTCGTTCTGGATGTGACCGGCGGTCATGCGCCGTTCCTGGGTTGGATACAGACAGAAACCGACGCGGAAGACGAATAGGGAGCGGGGAAGGGCCGGTGCGCCGCTTTCAGTGGTTCAGCACACCCGCGCCGATTTTCTCGACAATTGCCTCGGCCGCTTCTTCGGACGCGATACCGCCTGCGAATCCGACCTGAATGGCCTGCGACAAGGGGCGCAGCAGCATTCCGCGTTTCAAGTCCACATGGCCGGGTTCCGAATCACGCAGTTGGCCGGCGACACTGCTTAACGTGCTGCACAACCGGGCCACATGTTCATATCGTGTGTTTTCAAGCTGATCCTGCGCCCGCATGGCATCGGCGATCAGGCGCTTCAAGCCGCCCCGCAAATCGTCATCGAATTCACCTTTTTCCAGACGCGGTGCCAATTCCTTGACCAAAGCCCCGATTTCCGCCCCGATAAATTGAAGGCGGCACCCCTTTACGTCCTCTTCGGCGGCGGCAACATCCATTTCCTTGTCCAGGAAACCGATCTTTTCGCCCCCAAGCTTGCGGGCGAAATGGTTCGGTGCCTCAATGGTCTTGGCATCCGCATCCTGGGCCCGCTTGGGGCCCATATAATCTTCGGTCACGACGAAAGGCCGACGGTTTTCAGCCATACGTTTGATGCGGACCATCAGGTTGTTGTTGGAAACAGGCTTGGGCACGACGTCGTCGATGCCTTTCTCCAGGGCGGCCTTGATCACCCTTGGGTCTTCATCTTCGACCACGACAAGAATGACCGGAACAAAGGGATTGTGGCCCAGTCGGCCTTGGCGGATTTTCTGTGTGACATCACCGAAATTTCCGTCAGGCAGCCGAAGCTCACCGATGATCAAATCCGGGTCAGCCTGGGTCAATACCTCGACCGCTTCCCGGCAATCATCCGCCAGTTTTATATCGCGGCAACCCGCATTGAATAAGATATGCCGCACCCCCTGACGGGCGCCCGCATCGCCGTCCACAAGAAGTGCGCTCACACTGCCAAAGTTGAAGTTCGCCATGGTCGCGGCGTTTCCCCGGTCTTCCCGCTGGCGCGTCCCCACGCCATATGGTCAAAACATAGACCAAACTTCAGCCGCTTGTGAACCAGCGTTCCAAGCAAGCCAGCACGATCAACCGCTGCCGCTGCCACCGACGCCATACCGGACCGAAGCAACAGCTTGGGCGGCGATCCCTTCGCCACGGCCGGTGAAACCAAGGCGTTCCGTCGTCGTGGCTTTCACATTTACCCTGCCGGCATCGATGTTCAGGATTTCCGCAATCCGCGCCGCCATGGCTTGGCGATGCGGGCCGACCTTTGGCGCTTCGCAGATAATCGTCACATCGACGTTTACGATGGCTGCATTCCTGTCGCGGACCAGATCACTCGCATGGGCCAGGAAGATATGCGATTCAGCGCCTTTCCATTTGGCCTCCGTCGGCGGGAAATGTTGGCCGATGTCTCCTTCGCCGACGGCCCCCAGGATCGCATCCGTCAGTGCGTGCAATCCCACATCCGCATCGGAATGGCCTTTGAGCTTTTGATCGAAGGGAATATCGACGCCGCAAAGACGAACTGTATCCCCCGCCTCGAACCGGTGGACATCGAACCCGAATCCGGTTCGTGTTTCGCCCGCTGCCAGGATGTGTTCGGCGCGCATCAGGTCCGCCTCCGTCGTGATCTTGAAGTTGTTATCGTCGCCGGGAACCAAGGCCACGGCCAATCCCGCGGCTTCGGCAACGGCGGCATCGTCCGTCAGCGTCTGTCCCTTGGCCGAAGCATGAGCCGTCATGATGTCCCCGAACCGGAAGGCTTGCGGCGTCTGCACCCGATAAAGGCCGCTGCGGTCGACGGTTTCCTGAACCAAATCATCAACGCCGCGCTTCAGGGTATCGGCGACGGCAAGGGCGGGCACGGCACCGGGGGCTGATTTCAACGCCGCGATTGATTCGGAAATCAGGCGTTCGGAAACGAACGGGCGAGCCGCGTCATGAATTAGGACGAATTCAGGCGGGCTGCCGCCGCTCAGGCGGGCCGCGAATTCCAACCCAAGACGCACCGAATCCTGGCGTTCCGCACCGCCTGGCGTATGACCGGCAATGGAAAGTCCCGCCGCCGCCTGTTCGAACAGGTCCCGGTCGTCCGGGTGAATGACGGCCACGACCTGGGATACGGCCGGATGGTCGACGAACGCGCGCAATGCGTGGCGGACCACGGGCACGCCGGCCAATTGACGGTATTGCTTGGGCAGGGGGCCGCCGAACCGATGGCCGCGGCCGGCGCCGACGATGATGGCCGTGCAATTTGCCATGGGTTTCCGTAACGCCTTTGTGGTAGCGACAGGGTGCAGGAATTATCCGGCGCGGAACATACTGAACAAACGATGGAAATGCCAATAGAGCATAAAGATATACAAGGACTGGCCCGCAATCGACGGAATAGGGAACGCCGCATGCAACGGGCTCTTGTCAAATCAGCAGCGGGGCGCGATGTTCTAGCCTGCACATGCCCCCGCATTTGCCAGCGAGATTGAAAATGCCCACCGACATCGCATTAAACACCGCCGCCCTGATCGCGCTGTTGCCGGCCTTGCTGGCGGCATGGAAAGGGGATGCCGGCCAATCGGCGCCGCGGTTTTGGATGCTGTTGGCCGTCTCGGTCGCCGGTCCCGTGGTCTGGACCGTTGCCGCCGCCACGGCCATCGCGGATTGGCGTACGGACCTGTCGTTTGCATTATGGGTTTCGGTCAGTGCCAGCATGACCGTTTTCACTGCTGCCGCGGTGTTTGACCGCAACGTCCTGCGCCTTTCACCGCTGTTCCTGGGCTTGATGGTCTTTCTTGCCGTTCTGGCGTCGCTCAGCCGGAATGCGGTGAACGCGGCCCCATTGGTCATTGCCCCCGGGGATGAAGGTTGGCTGTGGTTTCATATCGGTGTGTCCGTTGCGACCTATGCGCTATTGACCGTGGCCGCCGCCGCATCGCTCGCGGCCCTGCTTCAGGAACGGGCGTTGAAACGCAAAACGCCCCTGAAACGCCCGGCCGGCCTGCCAGCGGTGCTGGAATGCGAAGGGGTCGTCGTGCGCTTCCTGTGGCTGTCGGCGGCGGTGCTGGTCCTGGGCATGGCCACGGGAACCGCGATAAATCTGACCCATGGCGCCCCCGTGCTCAACGCCGACCACAAGACCATATTCGCGGTTGCCGCCTTTATTGTTATCTGCGCGTTGCTCTACGCCCATCAGAAAACCGGTGCCCGGGGACGGCAGGTCGCACGCTTGGTGCTTCTTGCGTATTTGTTCGTCACTTTGGCCTATCCGGGGGTCAAGTTCGTGACCAGCGTGCTTCTGGCATAAAATTTACGCGTTTTCTCCCGCATTTAGTTGAATTTTCACCCGTTGTGCCCAATAAATGGGCACGCAAAATGGGGTACCCGACATGTCGTTGAAAATTGGTGGTGTTGAAATCTCGGATCCGGTGGTGCTGGCCCCCATGTCAGGCGTCACCGACATGCCGTTCCGCAAGCTGGTCAAGGGCTGCGGCGTGGGGCTTGTGGTGTCTGAAATGATCGCCTCGAAGGCTATGATTTACGCCGCCAAGAAGACCATGAAAATGGCCACCCATTGTGCCGAGGAACACCCCATGTCGGTGCAATTGGCCGGCTGCGAGCCCGAGGTGGTGGCCGAGGCCGCGCGCCTCAACGAACAGCGCGGCGCCGCCCTGATCGACATCAACATGGGCTGTCCGGTCAAGAAGGTCGTCAACGGCGATGCGGGCTCGGCCCTGATGCGCGATGTCGAACATGCCACCAAAATCCTGGATGCCACGGTCAAGGCCGTGTCCATCCCCGTGACGCTGAAGATGCGTATGGGCTGGGATCATGACAGTCTGAATGCGCCCATCCTGGCCCGCGCGGCCCAGGACGTAGGCATCAAGGCCGTTGCCGTGCATGGCCGCACGCGTTGCCAGTTCTACAAGGGATCAGCGGATTGGAAGTTCATCCGAGGCGTCAAGGAAGCGGTCGATGTTCCCGTATTCGCCAATGGCGATATCCTCACCCTGGACGACGCCAAGCGGTGTTTGGACGAGTCCGGTGCCGACGGCGTGTTGATCGGGCGCGGTACCTATGGCCGGCCGTGGTTCCCGGGACAGGTGATCCATTATCTCAAAACCGGTGAATCCCTTGCGGACCCGACGCTTGAGGCCCAATACGAAATGGTCCGGCAGCATTACGAGGACATCCTCAGCCACTACGGCACCCATGCCGGGGTCAAGATCGCGCGCAAGCACATCGGCTGGTATTCAAAGGGACTGCCCGGATCGGCCGAATTCCGCGCCGACATCATGGGTCAGGAAGACCCCGACACCGTGCGCGGTAAGCTGGCCCGTTTCTATCTTCCGTTGATGGAAAGGGCCGCGGCCTAATGGAAACCACCGCTCCCCGGGTCCGCTCGGGCGCACCGCGCGCGCATTCACTGGCCGATTCCGCGACGATCCTGGATCTTTTGCCGGCCCCGGTCGTGACATTGGACGCCGAAGACCGCATCACCATGGCCAACGCGGCGGCGGAACAGTTCTTCAGTGCCAGTGCCGCCTATCTCATCGACCGCCCCTTGGGACATTTCGTCCCGATGGATTCTCCCATTCATGGCCTGGTCAATCAGGTGCGTAAGGAAAACGCCCAGGTTTCGGAACATGAACTGGCCATCGAAAGCCCCCGCCTGGGGCGCCATTTTCTAAGCGTCCAGGGCACCCCCTTGCCGGATTCCCCCGGATACATCGTGCTGATGATGCTGGACCGCGGCATCACGGAAATGATCGACCGACAGATGACCCACCGGGGCGCCGCGCGGTCCATCACATCCATGGCGGCCGTGTTGGCGCACGAAGTCCGCAACCCGCTTTCGGGCATTCGCGGCGCGGCCCAATTGCTGGAACAAAACGCATCGGACGACGACCGTCCGCTTGCCGAACTGATCCGCCAGGAAGCCGACCGCATCTCCACGCTGATCGGCCGCATGGAAATCTTCACGGATTACGGCCCGTTCGAACGCAAACCGGTCAACATCCACAAGGTGCTGGACCGGGTGCAGCGCCTGGCGGAAACCGGGTTCGGCGCCCACATCCGGTTCCGCGCGGATTTCGATCCTTCTCTGCCGCCGGTGCCGGGCGATCACGACCAATTGGTGCAGATTTTTCTGAACTTGGTGAAAAACGCCTGCGACGCCTGCCCAGAGGTCGGCGGCGAAATCAACCTGCGCACGGCCTATCAGCACGGGGTCCGGTTCACTTTGTCGGGCCGCAAGGAGAAAGTCGCTCTGCCCATGAAAGTCTCCATCATCGATAACGGTCCGGGCATTCCCGAGGACCTGACGTCCAATCTGTTCGACCCCTTCGTGACGTCCAAAACCAACGGCACCGGCCTGGGGCTGGCGCTGGTGGCGAAACTGGTCGGCGACCACGGCGGCGTGGTGGAATGTGAAAGCCGCCCGGGCCGGACGGAATTCCGCGTCATGTTGCCGTTCTACGAAGGCACCGAAACGGGAGAAACCGTATGAGTGACCGTACCGTTCTCGTCGCCGACGACGATGCCGCGATCCGGACCGTCGTGGCGCAGGCGCTCGGCCGCGCCGGGTTGGAGGTCAAGACCACCGGACAAGCCTCAACCCTGTGGGATTGGGTTGCGGCCGGCGAAGGCGACATCATCGTCACCGATGTGGTCATGCCCGATGAAAACGGCCTGGACCTTGTTCCGCGCATCCGTGAAATCCGCCCCGAACTGCGCATCATCGTGATGAGCGCACAGAACACCATCCTGACCGCGGTCAAGGCCGCCGAAAGCGGTGCCTTCGAATACCTGCCCAAGCCGTTCGACATCAACGAGTTGATTTCCATCGTCCGGCGCGGGCTTGAGGCCCCGCCGGAGCAATTGGGCCTGAGCGCCGAGACAGCCGGGGTTGAAAAACTGCCCCTGGTCGGCCGTTCGCCCGCCATGCAGGACATCTACCGGACCCTGGCACGTTTGATTTCCACCGATCTGACCGTTTTGATCACGGGCGAGTCCGGCACCGGCAAGGAACTGGCGGCCCGCGTGCTGCACGATTACGGCAAACGTAAAGGCGGTCCGTTCGTCGCCGTCAATATGGCGGCGATCCCGCGCGAATTGATCGAAAGCGAACTGTTCGGCCACGAAAAAGGGGCCTTCACGGGGGCGACCATGCGCTCATCAGGCCGCTTTGAACAAGCCGAGGGCGGCACCCTGTTTCTTGATGAAATCGGCGACATGCCGCTGGAAGCCCAGACCCGCCTGCTGCGCGTGCTTCAGGAAGGCGAATACACCGCCGTCGGCGGCCGGGTGACCCGCAAGACCGATGTACGCATCGTTGCCGCCACGCACCAGGACCTGACCCAGTTGACCCGCCAGGGACGTTTCCGTGAAGACCTGTTCTACCGCCTGAACGTGGTGCCGCTGCGCCTGCCGCCGCTGCGCGAACGGCTGGAAGACATCCCTGAGCTGGTAAAAACCTTCCTGACCAAGGCCGCCGGTGAAGGCCTGCCCTGGAAGATCATCGAGGGCAAGGCGATGGAACGGCTGATGGCCTACAACTGGCCCGGCAACGTGCGCGAGCTTGAAAATCTCATCCACCGGCTAGCGGCCCTTTATTCGGAAGAAACCATTTCCGAGAAAGCGATTTCCGCTGAATTGGCGGACCGCGGCCAAACCGGGGATGCCGGCGCAAACCGCGGCCTGTCCCAAGTGGTCGAAGAACGTCTTGAAGCCTATTTCGGCGCCCATGCAGGGGCGTTGCCGGCGGCGGGGCTGTATGACCGCGTTCTGCATGAAATTGAACGCCCGCTGATCACCCTGACCCTTCGGGCAACGCGTGGCAATCAGGTCAAGGCAGCCGAGGTTTTGGGATTGAACCGCAATACGCTGCGTAAGAAAATTCGCGATCTCGACATACCGGTGGTGCGGGGCCAGAAATGACGTCCCCCACAGCGTCCGTGAAAGGCACCTTGGCCCAGTTATGGGCGATGGTCGGCCTGCGCGGCGCAAGCTCGAAACGCCTTTTGGCATACGGCCTGGCGGCGGCGGCCGTGGTTTCCTGTGTCGCCACGGCATTCATGCTGGTGTTCCGCCCGGCCCATACCCAAGACATCGGCACCATCGTCGCCATGGTCTACCTGGACGGCGCAATCCTGCTGCTGTTGGGCATGGTCGTCGGTCAGCGCCTGTTCTCGATCTGGCTTGACCGGCGGCGCGGACAGGCGGGCTCCGGCCTGCACGTGCGCATGGTGACCTTGTTCGCCCTGGTCGCTACGGCCCCGGCGATTTTGGTGGCGGTCATGTCGGCGACCTTCCTTCATTACGGTGTGCAGGCCTGGTTCAACGAACGGGTATCGACAGCGCTTGAACAATCCATGGGTGTCGCCAGCGCCTACCTGAAGGAACACCGGGAAAATTTCGGCACGGACATTCTGGCGGTGGCGAATGACCTGAACATCAATTCGGGCATTCTGACGCGGGAGCCCTGGCGGCTTAACCCGCTACTGACCTTTCACACCCGGTCACGCGGCTTTACCGAGGCCGTCATGATTGAAAGTTCCGGCAAGGTCATCGCGCAGTCGGAGTTTTCCCGTCCGCGCGACATCGATCCCATCACGCAGGAACTTCTCCAACAGGCGCAATCTGGGAAAATCACCCTGATCCCGCTGGATGATCAGGATCGCATTCGCGCCATTTATAAACTCAACCGGTTCGTGGATACGTATCTGATTCTGGAGCGTTTCGTGAACCCGGATGTTCTGAACCATATCGACACCATCCAAACCGCCGTCCAGGAGTATCAACGGTTGCAACGCGAACGCGGCGGCCTTCAGGTCAGTTTCATTCTGATATTTACGGTTATTTCCATGCTGCTGCTGCTCGCCGCGGTCTGGACCGGGTTAACCGTCGCGACGCAATTGGCGGAACCGGTCAGTGGGTTGATTTCAGCGGCCGAACGCATTCGTGACGGCGATCTGTCGACCACGGTGGACATCCCCGACGCGGATGATGAACTGGCATCCTTGTCGCGCGCTTTCAACCGCATGACCGCGCAAATTCGCGGTCAGCAGGAAGGCCTGATTTCCGCCAACCGGGAACTGGACGAACGCCGCCGCTTCACGGAAACGGTGCTTGCCGGTGTGTCGGCGGGCGTCGTCGGCCTGGACAAGGACGGCCGTATCAATCTGCCCAACCGTTCCGCTTCGGTCTTGGTCGGTCAGGACCTGCTGAAAGCCAAAGGCCGCGTTCTCAGCGACGTCGTACCGGAATTTGCTTCCTTATGGGGCGAAGCAAAGCGCCGGACTGACCGCCAACAGCGTGCCGAGGTCAAACTGACCCAGAACGGCGACCAGCGGACACTTCTGGTCCGTATCGCGGCGGAACGGCTTGGCGGAGAATTACTGGGGTTCGTCGTTACCTTCGACGATGTGACCGAGTTGCTGTCCGCACAGCGGGCCGCGGCATGGGCCGATGTCGCCCGGCGGATCGCTCATGAAATCAAGAACCCGCTGACCCCCATTCAACTTTCCGCAGAGCGGTTGAAGCGTAAATATCAGGATGAAATCACGTCCGATCCGGAAACCTTCGCGACCTGTACGGACACGATCGTCCGACAGGTTGAAGACATCGGGCGCATGGTCGATGAATTTTCGTCCTTCGCGCGCATGCCGCAACCGTCGATCGGTCGCGAAAATTTCTCCAAACTGCTGACGGAAGTCGTTGTCCTGGAACGTTCCCGCACCAACGACACCAAGATCGATTTCGAAATCCCCGCTGGAGACATGATGCTGCGCTGCGACCGCCGCCAGGTCACGCGCGCCCTGACCAACATCCTCAAAAACGCCGCGGAAAGCATTGAAAGCAGATCATCCGATGATAAAGGGGAGGGCGGCCTGATATCCGTGACGGTCATCGATACTCGGGAGGAAGAAGGCGATAGCGGATCCGTCACCGTGGTGGTCGAGGACAACGGCATCGGCCTGCCACAGGAAGGACGTGACCGCCTAACGGAACCCTACGTCACGACCCGCACCAAGGGAACGGGGCTGGGGCTCGCCATCGTGCGCAAGATCATGGAGGACCATCAGGGGGACTTGCGTCTTGAAGACCGTCCCGGCGGCGGGGCCAGGATCAGCCTCGTGTTCCGGGATTTGGATGAAACCGGCGATGATGGCGGCCGCGACCCCATGAAGGTCGCCACAAGCCTGGGACGGGGATAGACGGCCATGGCGCAGGACATTCTGATCGTTGACGATGAATCGGATATCCGGACCCTGACGGCCGGGATTCTCGAGGACGAAGGATACAAAACCCGCGAAGCCGCCGACAGCCAGGGTGCGCTTGAAGCCCTTGCCGCGCGCCGGCCCAGCCTTGTCCTATTGGACATCTGGCTGCAGGGCAGCGATTTGGACGGGCTGCAGATCCTAAAGAAGATCAAGGAAGATCATCCGGACCTTCCGGTTCTGATGATGAGCGGTCACGGCACCGTGGAAACGGCGGTCACCGCAATCAAGGACGGGGCCTATGATTTCATCGAAAAGCCCTTCAAGTCCGACCGTTTGCTGCTCAACGTCCGGCGCGCCGTCGAAGCGGCCCGCCTGCGATCGGAAAATGAAGAGCTTAAACTGCGGGTCGGATCGTCCCTTGATCTCATCGGCACGTCTTCGGCAATCAAGGAAATCCAACAGATCATCGAACGGGCGGCACCGTCCAACAGCCGCATCCTGATCCATGGGCCCAGCGGCAGCGGCAAGGAAATCGTCGCCCGTAACATCCATGCCCGCTCGCAGCGCGCCGAAGCCCCCTTCGTGATCGTCAACTGCGCGACCATGGCCCCCGAAAGGGTCGAGACGGAATTGTTCGGAACCGAAGGGGAAGACGGCTCGCGGCGAATCGGAACGTTCGAGCGCGCCCATGGCGGTACCCTGGTCCTTGATGAAGTTGCCGACATGCCGCTGGAAACACAGGGCAAGATCGTCCGTGTCCTGCAGGAACAGAATTTCGAACGGGTCGGCGGCACGAATCGCGTTCAGGTCGATGTACGGGTGATTTCGTCGACAACCCGTGATTTGCAGGCGGAAGTCACTGCCGGGCGGTTCCGCGAAGACCTGTTTTATCGTTTGAATGTCGTGCCTTTGACGGTACCGGCATTGGCGGACCGGCGCGAGGATATCCGGGCCTTGACCGACCATTTCATGCATCAGGCCGCCGACGCGACGGGGCAGCAAGCCCGCCGTTTGAGCGAAGACGCATTGGCGGCGTTGCAGAGTTACGATTGGCCGGGTAACGTCCGCGAACTTCGCAATGTGATTGAACGGGTGCTGATCCTGGCCCCCGGTGACAATGATACGATGCTCGGAGCCAGCATGTTGCCCACGGAGTTTCTCGACGGCATCCGCCGCGGCGGTATCAGCAGCGATGAAGGATATTTATCCAAGCAGTTGCGCGATGCCCGCGAGGATTTCGAACGGGAATACCTAAGTGCTCAGATGTCCCGGTTCGGTGGCAATATTTCCAAAACCGCCCAATTCGTCGGTATGGAACGCTCGGCCCTGCATCGCAAGCTTAAGTCCCTGGGCCTAACGGAAGAGGACCGTGGCGCGTCCTGACCTGCATTCGCAGGCATGGCGCATCCAAGGAAGGACGCTCTGAATGAAAATCATCGTTTGCGGCGCCGGTCAGGTCGGCGTCAATATCGCCCGCCAACTTGCCCTGGAAAACCACGATGTAACCATTGTTGATCAGGCGCCGGATTTGGTGCGCCGGGTCTCCGATACCCTGGATGCACAGGCCGTTGTCGGCCATGCCTCTCATCCCGATGTTCTGGAGCGTGCCGGCATCGCCGACGCCGACATGATCATCGCCGTGACCTTGACCGATGAAATCAACATGGTGGCTTGTCAGGTCGCCCATTCGTTGTTCGATGTCCCGACCAAGATCGCCCGCATCCGGCAAAAAAGCTATCTGGCGCCCATGTGGTCGAACCTGTTCTCGCGCGACAACCTGCCGATCGACGTGATTATCTCGCCGGAAATGGAGGTCGCGCGGGCCGTCGCGCGGCGCCTGCGCATCCCGGGGGCGATCGACATGATCCCGCTTGCCGACGGCGCCGTGACCTTACTGGGCGTGCGCTGCACGGAAGAATGTCCGCTGTTGAACACGCCGTTGAAACAGCTGACGCAGTTGTTTCCGGACCTCAATATCGTGGTCGTGGGGCTGGTGCGGGACGGCGAGGCGATCGTGCCAAAGGCCGAAGACCAGATGCTGGCGGGGGATGAAGTCTATTTCGTGGTCGATACGGCCCAGATCACGCGCGCCATGACAGCCTTCGGCCATGATGCCGGCGAGGCTCGCCGCCTTCTGATCATCGGCGGCGGAAACATCGGCCTGGTCCTGGCACAGGAGATCGAACGCGAATACCCCTGGGTCAAAGCCAAGATCATCGAACACAACAAGGAACGGGCGGAATATATCTCAGGCCAGTTGGAAAGCACGGTGGTTCTCAACGGCGATGCCCGCGATATCGAAATTCTGGAAGAAGCCAACATTCGCGGCACGGACACGGTCGTCGCCGTCACCAACGATGACGAAAGCAACATCTTGGCGTCCTTGCTGGCCAAGAAGTTCGGCTGTGACCGAACAGTCACCCTGGTCAATACCTCGATTTACGAACAGCTGATCGGCTCGCTGGGCATCGACGTCGTGGTCAGCCCGCGCAACATCACGGTTTCGACCATCCTGCAGCATGTCCGCCGCGGCAGAATCCATTCCGTCTATGCCGTTCGCGAAGGGCTGGGCGAACTGATCGAAGCGGAAGCCCTTGAAACTTCTGATCTGGCCGGCAAGACCCTGAAGGAAATTCAGATGCCGGCCGGGGTCGTCATGGGCGCGATCGTTCGCGACGGCAAAATGCTGTTCCCGCGTGGGTCGACGACGATCGAAGCCGGCGACCGGGTCATTCTGTTCTCCGCACCTGAAGCCATCCGTAAGGTCGAAAACATGTTTGCCGTGCAGTTGGAATACTTCTGATCCAGTGAGCATGACGCCGTTTTCCCCACCAGCCCGCCTGCCCAAGGCCGTCGTGTTCGACTGGGACAACACCCTGGTCGATACATGGCCGATCATTCACGATGCGCTCAATCACACGTTCCGTGCCTTTGGGTTGCGCGAATGGACGATTGAAGAAACCCACGTCAAAGTCCGAAAATCCCTGCGCGACAGTTTTCCCGGCTTGTTCGGAGACGCCTGGGAGCAGGCCGGCGACGTGTTTTACGAACGCTACGGCGCGATTCATGCGGAAAAACTGCAGCCGGCAGCCGGGGCAGGGGACCTCATCCGGGTCCTTGCGGACGCGAATATCTATCTGTGCGTGGTCTCCAACAAAAAGGGGGCGTTCCTGCGCACGGAGGCAGATGCCCTTGGCTGGACAGGGCATTTCGGCGCCCTGGTCGGCGCCACGGACGCGCCCCAAGACAAACCGGCACGAGATCCCGTGGATATGGCCCTTTCACCTGGTGGAGTCGCGGCCGGAGCGGATGTCTGGTTCGTCGGAGACGCGGACATCGACATGGAATGCGCTTATGGCGCCGGGTGTTATCCCGTTCTGGTGCACCCCGATCCACCAAGTATAGACAAATTCGGTGAATTTCCTCCGGCACTCTATTTCACCGATTGCGATAGTCTTTGCAAGTTCACTCAGACACTGTAAGCTCCCTTGAAGGCAACGTAATTTGCCGTGTAGAAACAACGAGAAAACAGCAACAGGGAGCCCGGAACAAAGTCGAACGCGGCACAACAGCCAGCGCGCGTAAGCGTTTGTTTGGCGGCAAAAAGACTTTGGGGTGGGGAGAAATGTCATCCGAAAAATCACAAAACGTGCAGGACGTTTTTCTTAATCACATTAGGAAAAACAAAACTGCAGTAACGGTGTTTCTGGTAAACGGGGTCAAGTTGCA
The DNA here is from genome assembly GCA_040218445.1 of Rhodospirillales bacterium. Classification (GTDB taxonomy): domain Bacteria; phylum Pseudomonadota; class Alphaproteobacteria; order Rhodospirillales; family Casp-alpha2; genus UBA1479. Next base: position 163,905 of record JAVJRK010000002.1, read on the forward strand.
GGGAATTGTCACCTGGTTCGATAATTTCTCCGTCTTGCTGCGCCGGGACGGACACACTCAGTTGGTGTACAAACACGCGATTTCGACGGTTATGCCGTCCACTCCGATCCAATTGTTCGAACCGGATTCTGCCGAGTCCGCCGAGGCTTGAGCGAGCAAACGCCAGGAGATGTCACTTCCGCCGCCAAGGCGGCGGGAGCGGGCACCTGCGCCGTCATTCATCCCAATATGATTCCGTCCGGTGGCGGCGAAACACGCAGTGCGAAAGCCAATCTTGAAGAAGCCATCGCCCTGGCCGGTGCCATCGACCTGGACGTCGTCCATGCGGAATCGTTCGAACTGCCCAAACCCAGACCGGCAACCTTGATGGGCAAGGGCACGGTCGAGCGCATCGCCGACACCCTGCATGATCTGCACGATTGCGACATCGCCATCGTCAATGCCAACCTGACACCGGTTCAACAGCGCAATCTTGAAACCGCCTGGGAAATCAAGGTCATCGACCGTACCGGTCTGATCCTGGAAATCTTCGGTGCACGGGCACGCACGCGGGAAGGGCGCCTGCAGGTCGATCTGGCAGCGCTCAGTTACCAGTTGGGGCGGCTGGTCCGCAGTTGGACCCACCTGGAACGTCAACGCGGCGGGGCAGGTTTCATGGGCGGCCCCGGCGAACGACAGATCGAACTCGACCGCCGCATGATCCGCCAGAAGATCGCACGCCTGAAGCGCGAGCTGAGCGAGGTCAAGCGGACCCGGTCCCTGCAGCGCCGCGCCCGACAGCGTGTGCCCTATCCGGTGGTTGCCCTGGTCGGCTACACCAACGCCGGAAAATCGACCCTGTTCAACCGCCTGACAGGCGCCGAAGTCGTCGCCAAGGACCAGTTGTTCGCGACCCTGGACCCGACCATGCGTCGCCTGGATCTGCCGGGGGCCGGGCCGGTCATCCTATCCGATACGGTCGGCTTCATTTCCGACCTGCCGCACCAATTGGTCAATGCCTTCCACGCCACCTTGGAAGAAGTCGTCGAAGCGGACATGGTGCTTCACGTACGCGACATCGCCGATGCGGAAACGGAAATCCAGCGCCGCGATGTGCTCGACGTGCTCGGCGAATTGGGCCTGGGCGACGGAACGCCGGATAGTCCGGAAGCTGAACCCCAAACACCGATGACCGAAGCCCTCAACAAGATCGACCTTTTGTCGCCGGATGAACTGGACGCGTTGGAACAGCGCATCGCCCGCCAGGACAACAACCCGCCCGTGGCCATTTCCGCCGTGACCGGGCAGGGGTTGGATATGCTCATCCAACGCATTCAGGATGAATTGGGGGATGCCTTCGGTGAGATCGAGGTTGATCTGGGCTTTGACGAGGGGGCGACCTTGGCCTGGATCTACGAACATGGTGATGTCCTGGACCGTCAGGACGGCGAGGCCGGCATTCATCTGCGCGTGCGTCTGGATGCCCGAAGCCAGTCGCAATTGCTGTCGCGTATCGACAGCAGCCGTCAGGCCCGTCTACACTAATTTTCGGACGGTCCAGGGACGGACTTACACCGGTTGGTAACCAATTCCCGCTAAACCGGTGTCATCTTGATTTCGACGGCAACAGGAACCCGCTTCAAAAACGGGTGAAACCCATGGCGACAAACCGCAGCCAGCATAAATGGCGCGCCAAGAACAAACTGGTCAAACGCCAGTTGAACGTCATGGCCAAAAGCCATGTCCATGAGTACCTGCAGACCCTGGCCGACGATTTCCGCCTGCGCGGCAAGGGCGAAGCTGTATCCTTCGCGACCTTCGTCACCCGCGCCCTGATGCAGCGCGCCGACTACAGCGACGATGCCGCGCAGATGCTGGAAGACTTGGCCGAAGCCTATCACCGCGACCGCGACATTCATTCCAACTGACGGCGCCCAGACCAGGTGCGCCTGCCACGGCCTACTGAAACCATGACACCCCTTATCGATCCTGCCCGCATCGCGACCCTTCTTCGCGAAACGGCGGAAGCGGAGATCATGCCGCGCTTCCGCCAGCTTGAAAGCCACGAGATTACGGAAAAGAACCCGGGCGACCTTGTCACCGTGGCAGATCAGGCAGCGGAGACCTTTCTTACCAAGCGCCTCGCGGATTTGATTCCGAACGCCCTGATCATCGGCGAGGAAGCCCATGAGTCCCAGCCCGCGGCCCTGGCCGCGCTCGGCAATGCGGAATGGGCCTGGATCATCGATCCCCTGGACGGAACCCACAACTTCGCCCATGGCAAGGCCCGGTTCGCGGTCATCCTGGCCTTGGCGCATCGGGGCGAAACCGTCATGGGATGGATATATGATCCGGTGAATGACTATCTGGCCATGACGGAAAAGGGGGCCGGGGCAATGATCGGCGGCAACAGGCTGCAATTGTCCGCGCCCCAGCCGGTCCCGGACATGACCGGCTCGGTCGGGCCCAAGCTGGCGGAACGGGTACGCCGCAGGGCGGCAGAAAAAGGCACGGCAATCCCCCGGGAATTTCTGCGCTACCGCTGCGTGGGCCTGGAATACATGGACCTTGCCGCCGGTGTTCTTGATTTCGCGCGCTATGCGGGGCGCCTGATGGCTTGGGACCATGCAGCCGGGGTGCTGCTGTATCAGGAAGCGGGCGGTTTCGCCGCCATGACCGGTGATGGCCGGGATTATAACCCCGGAGCAAGGCGCCCGGGCGATGCCCTGTTTCTCGCCCCCGACGGCGATACCTGGGCTGACCTCAACCGTCTTTTGTCCTGAGACATATCGTCCCTTGCCCCTTTGGGGGACGGACGTTTAGCATGCCCCCGGCCCCGTCTCGCAGGGGCCTGTATCGTATGGAACATAATCTTTAGCAGAACGAATTCGAAGGAGGCGGCATGGCGCGCTGTGCATTCATCGGCCTTGGCGTCATGGGGTATCCCATGGCCTGGCACTTGGCGAAAAACGGACATCAGGTCACGGTCTACAACCGGACCACGGCCAAGGCGGAAAAATGGGCCGCCGATCATGGCGGTGCCTTCGGCACGACCCCGGCGGAGGCCGCCAAGGGTGCCGAATTCGTATTTTCTTGTGTGGGCAACGATGACGACCTGCGTTCCGTAACCCTGGGCGATGACGGCATGCTGGCTGGAATGGACAAGGGCGCCATCCTGGTCGATCACACCACGGCATCCGCCGCCGTCGCCCGCGAAATCGCGGAACAGGCATCGGCAAGGGGCATCGGTTTCATCGACGGCCCCGTTTCCGGCGGCCAGGCCGGGGCGGAAAACGGCGTGCTGACCGTCATGTGCGGCGGGTCTGAAAGCGACTTCGCCAAGGCCGAACCCGTGATCCAGTCTTTCGCCCGGGCGGTCACGCTTCTGGGCCCGGTCGGCAGCGGCCAGCTTTGCAAGATGGTCAATCAGATCACCATCGCCGGCCTGCTTCAGGGCCTGTCCGAAGGGCTCGACTTCGGCCAGCGTGCGGGTCTGGACGTCAAACAGGTGCTGGACGTGATTTCCAAGGGCGCCGCGCAAAGCTGGCAAATGGAAAACCGCGGCACCACCATGGTCGATGACGAATTCGATTTCGGCTTCGCCGTCGATTGGATGCGCAAGGATCTGGGCATCTGCTTCGCCGAGGCCGAAGCCAATGGCGCCGAGCTGACCGTCACCAAGATCGTCGACGGCTATTACAAGGACGTGCAGGACATGGGCGGTAACCGCTGGGATACCTCGTCGCTGATCCGCCGCCTGCGCCGCAAATAGGGCGCGGCGTTCGGGGAGGGACACCCGTGACCTACGACGAATTCAACGCATTCTGTGCATCACTTCCGCATGCCACCCATGTCGTGCAATGGGGCGGATCGGACGTGTGGAAGGTCGGCGGCAAGGTCTTCGCCATCGGCGGCTGGAACGCGGGCGAACATGCGGGGATAACGTTCAAGGTCTCCGAATTCGCCTATGACGTGCTGCGCGACATGCCGGGCCTGCGGCCGGCACCTTATCTGGCCTCGCGCGGCATGAAGTGGATCCAGGAATATGACGCGCCCGGCCTGGGCGACGACGGGCTCCGGGACCATATAGCGGAATCCCATAAGATCGTGTCCCTTGGGCCTGACCAAGAAGCTGCAGAAGGAACTGGGGCTTAATCAGGGTGAATGACGACGGGAAGGGGAGCCGGCCTCTCGACCCCTGACGCAGACACTAGCGCAGGCTGATCTGCATCTGCGGCGTGGCGCGGTAGATATTGGGAATGCGGTAGATATAGACCTTGGTGCGCGGCCCGCGGGAGATGAAATCCTTGACCTCGTCGGCGTTGTGGCTGACCACCTTGGTGTCGGTGATGACCCGAAGCTCGCCCGACATGTTCAGGCCTTGCTCGACGATCCGGTCTTTCTGGCTTTTCGGCAGGGACCGGCCCAGCATGTTGATGATGCGCTTTTCCTTGTTATAGGCGATGCCGAATATGTGCTCGTTACGGCGCAGAAAGGTCACGGATTTGGCCTGCAGCAGGTCGCCTTCGCGCTGCCATTGCATCTTGAAATAGCCCTGCTTGAGATAGCCGAATTCCTTGGCGTCCGGGTCGCGCTCGATATCGGCCTTAAGCTTCTTGACCTCGTCGACTTCCTGCGCCCCCTGAACCTCGCCGCTTTTCAGCTTTCCGAACAGGCGCGTATCGACCATGTAGCCCGAGAAGATCATCTTGTAATAACCGCGCCGGTCGAGCTCGATTTCCGCATCGAACCGTGCCGGCAGGTAACAGCCGGTCAACGCCACGGCGGCGATAAGCAGAAAAAGCAGGGGATAGGCACGGCGGATCATTGATGCGGGGGCTCCCAAAGGGATCGAAACGATTAAGTCCTTCAACCTTCTAGCTCATTCCGCACGGGCGGTCAGCGGTTTTCCTCATTCCGCCGCATCGCCCCGCAGCTTGCCCGGGGGTTTGTTATGAGGTTTGTCGTGGGCCTTTTCCGCCTGCCAGGTGCGCTCCATCTCGTCCAGGCTGACCGCTGCGGGGTCCCGGCCGTCATTCTTCAGGCGCTTTTCCGTGCGGCGAAAGCGGTCTTCGAATTTGTAATTGCCGTCGCGCAGGGCCGTTTCCGGATCGATCTTCAGATGGCGGGCCAGATTGGCGACGGCGAACAGAAGGTCGCCCATTTCTTCTTCAAGCCGGGCCTTGGGCGCGCCCGCATCCATTTCCGCGCGCAGTTCCGCCAATTCTTCCTCGATCTTGGCGATCACGGGGGCCGCATCGGGCCAATCAAACCCGATCCGGGCCGCGCGTTTCTGCAGCTTTTCCGCGCGGGTGAGGGCGGGCAGGTTGACCGCCACGCCGTCCAGCACACTGCTATCTGAGGGATCGGCACCGCCGTTCTTTTCCGCCCGTTCCTTGGCTTTCAGGTCCTCCCAATGGACCGTCTGGGCCTCGGCCGTGTCGATGTCCACATTGCCGAACACATGAGGATGGCGGCGGATCATCTTGTCGGAAATGGCCCGGGCGACGTCGTCGTAATTGAATTCACCGGCTTCTTCGGCCATGCGGGCATGGAAAAAGACCTGCAGCAGCAAATCCCCCAATTCGTCCTTGAGCGCCGCCATGTCGCCCCGCTGGATGGCATCGGCGACCTCGTAGGCTTCTTCGATGGTGTAGGGCGCGATCGTCGCGAAGGTCTGTTCCACATCCCAGGGACAGCCGCCGTCAGGGTCGCGCAGCTTGGCCATCACGGCGCGCAGCCGTTCGGTCGGGGAGCGGGAATCGTGATCCTGGGGCACGTGCGACACCTTCCGGTCCGAAGCGTTTTGGAACAAGAACAAGCCCGCCGAGGGTAGCCGACCGCGCCGCTCTCCGCCAAGGGGTCACGTAGAAGCCGGCTGCCGTTTAAGGAAGCCGCGGAAGACGTTTTCCAATAATCGCGATACGTTGTTGTCGAAATCATTGACCGGCAATGCGCCGCAGAAGGTGATCGAGCCCGTGGAGAACACGGCCCCGCCGCCGGGAACGTCGAAGTACACCATATCAGCCCTGATCAGTTGTTCCGCCGGCGCGTGGGACCAGGTCTTGACGTGGGTCAGCCATTCCTCGGGCGGAAGCTGGAAGCTATCCGGGGGGTCTTCGGACGTCGCCAGGATATGAACGTTCGGCGGTGTCCCGAGACGGCTATCGACCCGGTCCAGTTCATATCCTGCGGCACCGCCCCCGCAGAGCCCGAAATCGCCGATCACCTCATCATCGATACCGTCGAAAATCCAGGCGGTGTCCGGATGATGGGAGCCTTCTTGCCGGCGATAGTGGGTCCCTTCGAAATCGCCCTGTACGGTATATCCGATACCAACCAGTTGTTGCGGCGGTCGTGCATTGCGCCGCCAGGTGCCGCCGTATTCACGATTGAACGCATGGTAATATTCTCCCGGCTCGGAAGCCCAGGCGCGTAGCCCACCCTCGGCCCGGCGGATTTCAATCAAACCGTCCATTTCCGGGTGCAAGGCGACCCGCCAATAAAACCCGTTTCCCCCCAAATACGCCAGGTTTCCGCCGTTGTCCCTGTAGCTCCTGAACGCATTCAGGGTCTCGGTCGTGTGATATTCGGGATGGCTGCAGGTCGACACGGCGGCATAACCGTCCAGCAGATCGGCCCCTTCGTGGTGCAGTTCCCAATCGGTCACGATATCGAACGGTATGTCCTTGGCGGTCAACCAGGCAAACAGGTGCGTGTCGGCCGGAAAGTGCCGCAATCCCGAGCCCGACGCCTCGTTGCCGAACGCGTGATAGCCCGGGCGAAGGTTGAAAATGGGCCGATGCCAGGTCGTATGGCAGATGCCGGAACCGTCGGTATGATCGTTATAGGTTGATAAGCCGAACTGCGGATGCTCCGCCGCGTTATGGGGATAGGATCGCCATTCCGCCGCCCGCGCCTTCCATTCCGGCCCGAATTCGGCGCGTGCCTGATTGGCATAAATAACATAGGTAAATGTCGGAACGACGACGCAAAGGTCAGCCGTGCGCGTCCTTTCCGGTGGACACACGAACAACGGGATCATGTCCCAATGGGTTTCCTGTGTCAGCTTTACCGCATAAACGCCGCTGCGCAGCCCCTTCGGGATATCGAATTCAAAATCGGTCTGCCATCCCGCATCGGCGATATCGTCGTCGTGGAAATGAATGGCGCCGTACTGGTCCGGCGCATGATGCCAGCACATTTGCGAGGCATCCCAGTTAGATCCGGTCATCGCCCGCACGGGAGCGCCGACCAGCCCCCCGTCACCACCAAGCGGCCCATCGCCGGACACGGTCAGTGACGACATGTCGCGGCTGAAATCCCAAGCCGCCAAAACATCGCCGCCATCATCTGCCGCAATGACCGGGGCTTCGATCTTACCGTTGAAATGGGTTGCGCTCTCTTCCACCGTTATCGCCGCCACAAGTACAGAGGCTGCCCGGTCTATTCTCTTAGCCGCGTCAGGGTGAAGTTGGGCCTCGGCAAATCCGCTGTCATCGACGGCGTTGGGCCCATGAACCGGTTCCTGGATCAGGGTCACACGGCCCGCGTTACGGTCAACGGTCGCATGCAGCCGATACCAGGTCCGGGGAAGGAGAGAGACATTAACCTGAGTGGTCGTTTCACCGACAACCACGGCCGCGCCCGATGGCCCGATTGTCAACGCGGCAAGACAGTCACCGTCCCGGTCAATCAAGGAGATGACCCCTTGGCGGCCTTTATCCGGCGTCGTCGGCCAGACAATGGCGCTTAAGGTGAAACTGGGGGGCAGGGGACCCGCCTTCAATGCCGCCACCATGTGCGAGCCGAGGCACGTATGCTGCGGGCGAGCGAGATAATCGCCTTCAAAGTCTGTGACGACGTGTTCGGTCCGCACGCCAGGACCGGCCGGGTTGGGGTCGCCGGAAATCACCCGGACCAGTTCCGCATGATAGGTCCCGCCCAGTTCCGAGGACACCTTAACCGCCACGTTATCTCCGGGCCGTCCGGACAACCTGTCCGCATAACCGATCAGTGGAATCATGGCGGCGCCTACAGATTCTTGGCGGCGTGGGCGATGGCATCGACCGTCTTGCCGATGTCTTCATCCGTCAAAGCAAGTGAGGGGTAGAACTTGCTGGGTGACTTAAAGATACCCTGTTCGCGGAGCAAGGTATTGAACCGCGCAAGCTTGCCCGCGTCTCCTTTTTGCACATCGCGGTAATTTCGGACCGGTCCGGCGGCGAAGACGATATCGAACAACACCGGCACACCCGCCACATGATGGGCATGTCCCGCCGCGCCAAGGTGTTCGTTAATCGCCTTGATAATGGTCTGGCCGGTCTCGCGCAGCCGATCGTACTGCCCCGGCCGGCGCAGGATTTCCATGGTCTTGAGCCCCGCGACCGAAGCCACGGGATTACCACTCAACGTGCCGATCTGCATCAGAGATTTGTCCTGGCCGACCTTGGCAGCGTCGAAATGAGCCATGATATCGGCCTTTCCCGCGATGACGGCGAGGGGAAAGCCGCCGCCGATGATCTTGCCCAAGGTGCAGACATCGGGTGTCACGCCGTAGACCTCTTGTGCTCCGCCGTAGGCAAAACGAAAGCCGGTGACGACTTCGTCGAAAATCAGAACCGCGCCATACTTGCTGCATTCCTCACGCAGAACTTCCAGAAAACCGGGGATGGGCGGGATGATCCGCTGCATGGGCTCGACAATGACCGCCGCGATTTCATCACCGCGCTCTGCCATCAAGGAGCGGAAGAAGTCGATATCGTTGTAGGGGGCGACAAGCATTTCATCGCGCACGGTGTCTGGAATGCCGGCGGAGTCAGGAACCGCGACCGGGAAATTCATCATCCTGGTGGGAGACAGGCTCATCTGCCCCTCGGCGGACATGCCGTGATATCCGCCTTCGAATTTAAGGATCTTGTCCCGTCCCGTATAGGCGCGCGCCAGGCGCATGGCGTACATATCGGCCTCGCTGCCCGTACTGGTAAAGCGGACTTGGTCCGCACAGGCCACGGCCTTGCAAATCTCTTCCGCCAGTTCGATGCCGCGGGCGTTGTTGGTGAAGAACGTAACCCCCTTGGCGACCTGTTCTTGAACCGCTTCCAACACCTCGGGATGGCAATGGCCCAGGATCATGGGGCCGGAGCCGATGAGATAGTCGATGTACTCGTTACCGTCCTCGTCCCAAATATGGGCGCCTTTGCCTTCGCGAATGATCACATTTGCGTCGAAATTTCCGAACGAGGCCGCGGGCAGAACGGCGCCGGCCCGTGAAACGATTTCTTGTTGGGACATGGTTGATGTTTCCTGAATGGCGGGGGTGTCACTTTGACTTGACAGCTAATGGTACGACTGTATCACTGTCAATGATGAATCAAACAATTGTACAAATTACAGGAAGATCAACGCCGCGCGCCGTTCTTGACGCGGTCGCCGACCTCTTGGCGACATTACCGGGCGAGGTCCGCAAGGCCGCAGCCTATGTGCTGGAAAATCCGAACGACGTGGGTATCAGCTCAATCCGCGAGATCGCCCAGGTGGCAGGGGTCAAACCGAACACTTTCGTCCGCATGGCACGTGCCGCGGGATTCGGCGGATATGATGAATTCCGCGCGGTTTTCCGGGAAGACCTGCGCCACCGTCAGACCGATTTTCCCGACCGGGCACGCTGGCTCCAGTCCTTGCCGCAAAAAGGGGAGCTCGCGGGCCTTTATGCGGACATGGCCGCCAGTTCCCTTGCCAACATCGAACAGATGTTTTCGACCTGCGACGCCGCCAGCATGCAATCGGCGGCACAGGATATCGTGCAGGCCCGCATGACCTATGTATTGGGCATGGGGGTCGGCAACTCGCTGGCGCGAAATTTCGCCTACCTCGCGAGCATGGCATTGGACACGGTCCGGGCAATTCCCAACGACGTTGCCCTACCGGTCGACGGTTTGGTTCAGGCGGAAGAGGGCGATCTCCTGATCGCGATGACCATCAAGCCGTTCCGCCGCGAAGTGATCGAGGCCGTCGAGCTTGCCGGACGCATGGGCATGACCGTCCTGGCGATTTCCGACACACCCACGGCCCCAATCTTCCGGGCCGCAAAGCATCGTTTCGTTCTGCCGACGGAAACGCCACAGTTCTTTTCCTCGACGTTGGCCATCCATGCCTTTTTCGAAACCCTGATGGCCTTCGTCATCGCACAATCCCCGGCTTCCGCGGTCGAGAGTATTGAGCGCTTCCATGAACGCCGGCGCATGCTCGGCGTCTACGTCGACGGCGGGTAGAAGCGGGGCCGGCGCCGCGTTATAACGGCGACAACCGGGAAGGGGACCGCCGTATGATCGACCATATTTCCATCGCCGTAACGGATCTGGACAAAAGCACGGCCTTTTATGAAGCCGTACTGGCGGCGCTGGATATGACGTTAATGGTCGAGCGGCCGCATACGACCGGGTTCGGCAAACGCTATGCGGAATTCTGGCTGAACCTGCGCCCGGACATGAAACCCGTTGCAGACGGAACCGGCGTGCATATCTGCCTGCGCGCCCGAACCAAGGACGCGGTGATCGCGTTTCATAAGGCCGCGCTTAAACACGGCGGCATGGATGACGGCAAACCCGGCATGCGTGATGCCTCCATGGCGCCGTACTTCGCAGCCTTTATCCGCGATCCCGATGGGAACAAGATCGAGGCGGCGACGTTCATTTCACCGGATTCAGCGTAAAGGGGATCAGGCCGGCAAGAGGCCACCGGCACCTCATCGTACAACATCCAGTTATGTCATAATGTATATTATGGAAAATATTGGATGTGTTTTTGAAAACAATATCTTAGATTCTCGGATGAATCTTACAGAGAATCTCTCTGTGCAGCCGGTCAAGCTTCCGGAACGTCGATTTCCATGCCGTCGTAGGCCGCCTCTACCCCGTCCGGCAGATAATCCGTCAATGCGGCGTGGTCGAGACGCGCGCTCATATGCGTGATGATCATGCGCTTGGGCTTGATGCGTTCGCGCAGTTCCAACGCCGCATCGACATGCAGATGCGTCGGATGCGGATGCCAGGCGAACACCCCGACGATCCAGGTGTGAACGCCCTGCACCATCGCCACACCTTCGTCGGGCATGCGTACCAGGTCTGTCGTATAGGCCAGCTGCCCGAACCGCAGGCCATGGGTGGTCGAAAACCCATGATCCTGCTCGAACGCCAGGCCATCTATGCCGCCGGCGGTGAACGGCGTGCCCGGCGCATAGACATTGGGCGTCAGCGTCGGTTTGTAGTAGTTCGTTGCCCCGTCATGGATCGGCGCCAGAACATAGGCGAAGCGTTCTTCGACGGATTTCAGGGTGTCCGTATCCGTCCATAGCTCGATCGCCGCATTCATGCGCCGGTTGATGCCGCGGATATCATCGATACCGTGCAGATGGTCCGCATGGCCATGGGTCAGGACCACGCCGTCAAGATGCTGCACCCCCGTACGCAGCATCTGTTCCCGCAAATCGGGGGATGTGTCGATCAACAGGCGCTTGCCCGATTGTTCGATCAGCAAAGACGGCCGCGTCCGGCGGTTTTTCGGGTTATCGGGATCGCAATCACCCCAGCCGGCCTCGATCGACGGCACGCCGCTCGACGCACCGGACCCCAGGATCGTGACCTTCATGGGATCGCTCAGCCCGCGCCGCGCACGGCGTCGGCGGCCTTGGTGAACAGGGTAAAGAAATTATCGCTTGTCCGGCCGGCCAGTTCCCCGGGCGACACCCCTTTCAATTCGGCAACCTTGGCCGCCGTCAGGGCCGTAAAGGCGGGCTCATTCCGCTTACCCCGGTTGGGCACGGGCGCCAGGAAGGGCGAGTCCGTTTCCACCAGGATGCGGTCCAGCGGCACGTCCTTGACCGTGTCGCGCAGGTCTTCCGCCGTCTTGAAGGTAACGATGCCGGAAAGCGAAATATAAAGCCCCATTTCAACCGCCTTTTCCGCCACCTCGCGGCCCGCGGAAAAACAATGGATCAGCCCGGGAAACGGCCCGCCATCGCGATATTCCTCATCGATCACGCGAAGCGTGTCATCATCGGCATCGCGGGTATGGACGATCAGCGGCAAACCCGTGTTGCGGGCGGCGCGTATATGGGCACGGAACTGGGTTTCCTGAATATCCCGGGGGCTGTGTTCGTAATAGAAATCCAGCCCCGTCTCGCCGATTCCGACGACCTTGGGATGGGATGCCAGTTCGGCCAATTCCCGGGCGCTGGTGACCTTTTCCGTCGCGGCCTGGTGCGGGTGAATGCCGACCGTGCAGAAGATATTGTCGAACCGTTCGGCCACGGCCTTGACCTGATCGAACTTCGACAGATGGGTCGAAATCGTCACCATATAGGCGACCCCTGCCGCTTTCGCGCGGGCCACGACCGCATCCAGTTCTTCCCCGAAATCCGGGAAATCCAGGTGGCAGTGGCTGTCGACCAGAAAGGGTTGGGTTGTTCCGTCCATGGCTGCGGTCTCTAATTCTCGTCTTCCTGAAAGCGCGGAAACACGCCTTCCGGCTTGGGCAGGGCCGTTCCCGGCGCCAGGGTTACATCCGCCGCCAGTTGATCCAGCGTACGAGAATCCTCGGCCACGGCCAGTTGATCCAGCAGCCTGGCCGAGGTATCGGGCATGAACGGCTGAGTCAAAAGGGCCAACCGGCGAATGGTTTCCGCCAGCACGTAAAGGACCGTGGCCATGCGGTCCGGGTCTTCCTTACGCAGTTTCCAGGGAGCTTGATGGTCCACATAGGCATTGGCGGCACGGATCACCACCCAAATCGCTTCCAGGGCTTCGTTGAAAGCCTGTCGGTCGAGCGCATCACGTACTTGGTCGACCAGCGCCGTCGCCGGGCCGAGCAAGGCCTGATCGTCGTCGGTAAATGCGCCCGGCTGCGGCACGTTTCCTCCGCAATTCTTGGCAATCATGGACAGCACACGCTGCGCCAGGTTGCCGTAATCGTTGGCCAGCTCGCCATTCATGCGGCCGACCATGGCCTCGTGAGAGAAATCGCCGTCGTTGCCGAACGGCACTTCGCGCAGCAGGAAAAACCGCACCTGGTCGAGGCCATATTTCTCAACCAAATCAATGGGGTCGATCACGTTACCCAGGGATTTGGAAATTTTCTGGCCTTCGTTGGTCCACCAGCCGTGGGCGAACACGCGTTTCGGCGGCTCCAACCCCGCCGCCATCATGAAGGCCGGCCAATAGACCGCATGAAACCGCAGGATGTCCTTGCCCACCATATGCAGGTCGCAGGGCCAGTAGGTGGCGTATTCGCCCTGCTCGTCCGGATATCCCAGGGCCGAGATGTAATTGGTCAGGGCGTCCAGCCAGACATAGAAAATATGCTCGTCATCACCGGGCACGGGCACGCCCCAGTTGAAGGTGGTACGCGATACGGACAGATCCTGCAGGCCGCCCTTGACGAAGCTGGTGACCTCGTTGCGGCGGCTGGGCGGGGCGATGAAGTCGGGATTGGCGTCGTAGAACGCCAGCAGGCGGTCTTCCCAGGCCGACAGGCGGAAGAAATAGCTGGGTTCTTCCACCCATTCGACCTCGGCACCCGAAGGGGCACGGAATGATCCGTCGGGCTGTTTGGTCAGTTCGCCCTCGCCGTAGAAGGCTTCGTCGCGCACGGCGTACCAGCCGGAATAGCTACCGAGATAGATTTCCCCGGCATCGATCATGCGCTGCCAGATGGCCTGACAGGCCGCGATATGGCGGGGTTCCGTGGTACGGATGAAGTCGTCGTGGCTGAAATTCATGAAATCGGCCAGGGTGCGGAAGTTCTGCGACACCTGATCGGCGAAGGTCTGCGGGTCGATGCCCTTGGCCTGGGCCGATTTTTCAACCTTTTGGCCATGCTCGTCCGTGCCCGTCAGGAACTTGACGTCATAGCCGTCCAGCCGCTTGAAGCGCGCCAGAACGTCACAGGCCAGCGTGGTATAGGCATGCCCGATATGAGGCGCGTCGTTGACGTAATAGATGGGCGTGGTCAGGTAATAGGGCGTGGCCGGCATTTCAGGATCCAATGACATTGGGTTTGTTGTGTGGCGCTGTCTTTCGCGTTACCGCCGGATTGCCGCTTCGGCGGTGATAAACGCGTTCAGAACCACCTGCTTGCGGTCCAGGTTGGCCGTGGACGTCGCGGCAAGCAGGCGCGACACCTTTTCCCATACCTCCAGCCAACGATCAAGGCCAGCCATGGTGTTGAGCTTCGTCACGGTCGCGCTGTCGAGAACCCCCGGCAGCGGCCCGCCGCCGCCCGCGATCACCAGGCGTTCAAGCCACCAGCGCAGCGTCTTGGCGAAGGCCGCGAATTCCGCGTCCTTTCCCGCCCCGCCGACACGGCCCGCGAAATCGTGCAGATCCTTCGCGGGCAGGCCGTCGGGCAGGCGGGCCAGCAGGGCGGAAACCTCATCCAGCATGCCCAGCCCCCCCTGCTCCGCCAATTCCAGGGCATAGCCGATGCTGCCTTCGGCGACCTCAGCCAGGCGACGTGCTTCATCCGCCGACATATCGGGACAACGGGCCGCGATCAGGCCCGCCACGGCATCAACCGAAGGAGGCCGCAGGGTCAGACGCCGGCAGCGCGAGCGAATGGTCGGCAGAAGCCCCCCGGGATTGTGGGACACCAGCACAACCAGGGCCTGGGGCGGCGGTTCTTCCAAAACCTTCAAAAGCGCGTTCGCCGCGTTGCGGTTCATGTCATCGGCGCTGTCGATGATGACGACCCGCCAGGCCCCCTCGCCCGCCGTCAGGCTTAGAAACGTCTTGACCTTACGGATGGCGTCGATGGTGATCTGGCCCTTCAGGCGGCCGGTCTTTTCGTCGACGGCGCGCTCCACCACCATCAGGTCGGCATGGCTGCCGGCAAGGGTTCGATGAAAGACCGGGTGATCCGGGTCAAGGTAAAGCCCCTTTCCCGTCTCCATTCCATCCAGACCGGGTTCAGGCGCCGGCAGATCGTCGCCAAACAGGCCCGGGCCGTCATCGGCGGCTGCGTCGGCGCCAGCCGCTTGACCATGGGCCAAGACGTAGCGCGCGAAACGGTGCGCCAAAGTGGCCTTGCCGATGCCCTTGGGACCGGTGACCAGCCAAGCATGGGCCAGGCGACCAGCATCCAACCCGCCCCGCAACCGGGCTTCGGCATCCAGATGCCCGATCAAATCCGGGTTGGCGCGCGGACCCAGGTCCTCTGTATCGTCGTCGCTCACCGCCCGGCCTCTTTCAGATCGGCGCCCAGGCGGTGGGACACGGCGGCACAGACCTCGCGCTGAACGTCGTCGACGGATTGCGCCGCATCGACGACCACGCAGCGCTGCGGCTCCGCCTTGGCGATGGTCAGAAAGGTTTCCCGGATGCGGGTATGGAATCCCAGGTCCATACGCTCATAGCGGTCTTCGGCTTCGTTGCGGCCGAACGCCCGGGCAAGGCCTTCTTCGACGGGAATATCAAGAATGAAGGTCAGATCCGGCTGAAAATCCCCCAGGATGTCTGTTTTCAGCCCCTGAATGCGCTCGATGCCCAGGCCGTGGCCGCCGCCCTGATAGGCAAGCGTCGAATCAACGAAGCGGTCGCACAGCACCCAAGTCCCGCTTTCCAATGCCGGCTGGATCGCTTTGTCCACATGATCGACACGGGCGGCAAAGTTCAAAAGGACTTCCGACATGGGAGCCCATCGGTCGGTCGTGCCGTGCACAAGCAGATTGCGGATTTCCTCGGCCCCGGGCGTACCCCCCGGTTCGCGCGTCGTCAGAACCTCGATGCCCGCGGATTCCAAGGCCTTGGCCAACAACGCCAATTGCGTCGACTTGCCGCCACCTTCACCGCCTTCGAATGTAATGAACCTACCCGTTGTCACGGTTTGATACCTTGAAACTGGTTTTCCCCTGCGATCCGATGCTCAACGGCTTCCAGGAGCGCGCCTAACCGGATACGCCCAGGATAATAGACCGGAGCGCACTCACGACCCTACCGAAAAGGCCCAGACGCTCGGCCCCGTCACCGGCAATGAGCGGCACCTGGATGGCGTCCCGTTCAGGGAAGCTCAAGGTCAGCATACCCAATTTGTCCCCCGCCTTAACCGGAGCCGGAACCGGGGATTGGTATTCGACCGTGGCCTTCATGCCGGCACGCTCCTTGCGCGGCAGCGTCAAAAGCATTTCATCGGTCACGATCAAGGGAACCTGGTTTTTTTTGCCCAACCAGATATCGACCTTGGCAATCTCTTCTCCGGCCTTAAACAGGGCGTAATTCTTGAACTCCCGGAACCCCCACTCCAACAGGCGGTGGGGTTCCTGGCGGCGCGATTTCTTGCTGGGCAAACCGTTGACGACCAGGATCAACCGCTGCCCCCGCCGTTCCGCCGAAGCGGTCAGACCATATCCCGCGTTTTCCGTATGCCCCGTTTTCAGACCGTCAACGCCCAGCCCCTTCCCCAACAGGTTGTTGCGATTGTATTGGGTGTGGGCGTTATAGGTGAACTTGCGCTCGGCGTAATAATGATAGAACTCGGGAAAATCCTGGATGGTGCGCTTGGCCAGGACCGCCAGATCACGCGCCGTCATGCGATGTTCGGGATGAGGCCAGCCCGAGGCATTGCGGAAGGTGCTGTTTTTCAGACCGATTTCCCGGCCTTTTTCGGTCATCATTTCGGCGAAGGCGTCTTCGCTGCCGGCCAAGGATTCAGCCACGACGACGCAGGCATCATTGCCCGACTGAACGATAATCCCCAGCAACAGGTCCTCAACCCGGACACGCTGTCCAGGCTCCAGAAACATGGTCGATCCACCGGACGCCCAATTGCCCTTACGCCAAGCGTTCTCGCTGACGACGAACTCTTCCTCAAGGGACAGGCTGCCTTCCTTCAAGCGCTCGAACACCAGATATACGGTCATCAGCTTGCTCATGGACGCGGGCGGCATCAGGGCGTCGCCATCCTTTTCGAACAGCACGGTGCCTGTCTGGGCATCCATCAGGATGGCCTCGCGCGCAATGGTATCCATCGCAACCGCCGCACGGGGCGATGCAAGAAGCACCGCAGCCAGCACGGCGCCCCCGACCAGCGCACCGCCGCGCAGACACCGGAGCCGGAAAAATCTATTCGTCAGTATCGTCATCGTATCTCGCGCCATGTATGCAGGGCGCCCTTCTTGTGTTCATTGCGCGCCGAACAGGCCAGGGAAATGGGGCGGAAATGGGGTCAGAACCTCAGGACCCCGTCCCTTTTCCATCGACGATTATCCGTGCCCCTGGATATCCCAGGTTCTGGACCTGCTCAAGGGCGCTGTCCGCATCCTGAACGGACGCAAGCGGCCCGACACGAACGCGGTAAAAATCACGGTTATCGACCAGCACATGGGAAATCGTCGCGGGGGATACGCGGCTGACCATCAGCTTCGTCTTGAGCGCGTTCTGATAGTTGGTGAAGGCGCCTGCCTGGATAAAGATGTTGGTCGGCCCCACGGCGACGGTCGTGACCTCTTCTTGCGGCATGGTGCCGGGTTGGATGTTGTCCGTCGCGGCGATCTGGTCGGGCTCGACAGCAGCTGTCGGCGCGGGTGCGGTTTCGACGCTCGGCGCGGGGGCCGGGGCGGCTTCCGCGCCCGGCGGCGGCGGCAGGGATTCCGCACTGACGGAGGCTTTTGGCAGTTTATCGACCTGAATGGGGCTGCCGTGTTCGGCAATGGATTCCTGGCCCGTGATCTGCGCTTTCAGGGCCTGTGAGCGTTCGGCCAGGATCTGCACCCGAACGCGGGCCGTACCCTGGTCCTTGAATCCCAGCAACTGCGCGCCGCGGCGCGACACATCGATAATCCGGCCCTTGGCGAACGGCCCCCGGTCATTGACCCGAAGAACGATCGACCGGCCGTTCTCCAGATTGATTACCCGCACGAACGACGGCATGGGCAACGTTCGATGTGCTGCCGTCAATTCGTTCATGTCATAGGTTTCGCCGTTGGCGGTGTCCTTGCCGTGAAAATTGGGCCCGTACCAGGACGCGATCCCGGTTTCATCGTAATCCCATTCCTCGGCCGGGTAATACCAAGTGCCTTTGATTTGATAGGGGGTGCCGATCTTATAATTGCCGGAGGTCACGGCCGCCCCCTGCAAGCGCTTGGTTCCGGAAATCAAAAACTGTGTTTCCGCGCAACCGGACACCAATATGGTAAATCCGGCTAAGATCAGCCAGCTAATCCTAATCCGCCCAGCCATGGCGCCGCCCCCAAATTCAAAAATATAGTAGATAACCGAGCGAAATAAACCTGTATCTAGTGTAGTCGAGTCGGCCTTAGCCGACAACCTCTGCCGTCAGGCCCCACCGCTCCGCAAGTGATCGAGCAGGCGTGAATCAGGATGGCCGTCCGGCGGCAGACCTTGTTTGGCCTGATAGGCTTTGATCGCCTGTCGGGTTTGAGAGCCGGCAATCCCGTCCTGCCCCCCGGCATCAAACCCTTTTTCAGTCAGAAGCCGCTGAATTTCCTTCACGTCCGACCTGGATAAGGATTTGTCATTACTAGGTTTTTTGGCAACGAGCGGCCCTTTGCCGATCAACCGGTCCGCAAGATGCCCCACCGCAAGCGCATACAGGATCGAGCGATTCCAGATCAGAATGGTGCGATAGTTTTTATAAACAAGGAATGCCGGGCCATCGGCCCCCGCCGGCAACACCAACGACGCTTCGATGTCGACCCCGGGCAAGTCACGACCATCCGCACGGCGCAGACCTTTGGCCTGCCATTCCTTTAATTTCAATTTGTTACCAAGTCCGCTTAAAGCAAAATCAAAGCCTATTGGCAGGCGCACCTCGCGCCCCCAGGTCTCTTCCTTGCGCCATCCGGAACGGGACAGATAGTGGGCTGAAGAAGCGAATACGTCAGGCAGGGAGCGCCACAGATCCCGCCGGCCATCCCCGTCAAAATCAATCGCATAGGCACGATAGGTCGTGGGTATGAACTGCGTGTTTCCCATGGCCCCGGCCCAGGATGCTTTGACGTCGGCGGGAATGTCCCCCCGGTCAATGATTTCCAAGGCGGCCAGAAGCTGTTCGGAAAAGAATTTGGAGCGCCTGGGATCAAACGCCAAGGTCGCCAGCGAACCGATCAAGGGAAACGTGCCGGTGTAATCACCGAAATTGCTTTCAAGCCCCCAGAATGCCACCAGGAACCGGGGCGGAACGCCGTATTTCGCTTCGATCTTCGACAACAGGGCGCCGTGGGTTTTCAACATCTCGCGCCCACGCGCGATGCGTTTGTCGGAAATCGTTTTCCCAAGGTATTGCCAGAACGTCATGGTGAATTCCGGCTGGCGTCGGTCGAGTTCGATTACGCGGGGGATATAGGTCGCCCCCGCCAAGGCATGGTTAATTGTCTTTTTGGTGATGCCTCGGCCGGCGGCTTGATCCTTGAAACCCTCGAGCCAGGCTTGAAATTCGGCGGCACTGGGCGG
Source organism: Rhodospirillales bacterium (assembly GCA_040218445.1). Taxonomy (GTDB): domain Bacteria; phylum Pseudomonadota; class Alphaproteobacteria; order Rhodospirillales; family Casp-alpha2; genus UBA1479. Next base: position 183,347 of record JAVJRK010000002.1, read on the forward strand.
TGTCACCGCATCATCCGGCGCAGCAACGGCCGGGCCGCCGCAAAGGCTAAATAACAAGGCACCCATCACTGGCACCGCGAGCCAAAATTGACGTGTCTTCATGGTTCCTCGAAACCCGGACGGCCGCATCGGCCATTCGGCCTTGTGCCATAGGCCTATTCGGCCCGCAAGGGCTCGTAGAAAAGCAATCACACGAAGAGCGCCGGCAACATTCAGGGGGCAGGGTAAAGGCTATCCGAACGGTCCATGAAATATGCCACCGCCATGCCGAGAAACTCGTGAACGGCCGCATCCAGCATGGACTGTCCGCCTAGGTTTTCCAGGCGAAAGGTCCACCCGCGGGCCGGTACGGTGATGTAATCAACCGGATAAGGAATAACCGGCCATCCTTCCTTACGGAACACGCCTACAGCGCGCGGCATATGGCGTGCCGACGTGATCAAAACCCACGGCCGGCCCGGTTCGATGGTGACAAGCGCCTTGCTGAATTCAGCATTTTCCATCGTGTTGCGTGATTCCGATTCGATGATCACTCGCGACATGTCCAGATTCAGCAGCTTTGCCAAACTTTCGAAATAATGCCCTTCCTTGGCGTTTTGATCGAACAAATTGCCCGATCCGCCGGTAAAGACCAGGGGAACATCCGGCCGCGCATCGCTCAACATGGCGAAAAACAACAGGCGCTCCATACTGCTGTCGACGGCGATTTGCCCCCTCGCCTGGGAAACAAGAGGATCGATGGATCCCCCCAGAACGATGATGCCGCCGATGCTTTCCGGAACGGCCGTCAGCTTTGGGAACCGTTCTTCAAGATCACGGATCATCATCTCGCCGACGGGAATGACGGTCACCGCCCAAAGCCCCAGGAATGTCACCCCGAACAAGGCGAGCCCAATTCGCCGAAATCGGGTCAAGACAAGGACGAGCCCCACCGTCATGCCCAAGAACATCAGGGCCGACGGTTTCATCAAGAACCAAAGTGTTTTGGACAGAACAAAATACATGATCGGGCTTTTACCCTATGGCCATTCGAATGGCACGAGTTTCCCCTTATAGGCCAAGAAACGCCCCTCTCCTGCCCCCAGGCATTAAAAAAGGCCCCAATGGGACCCAAGGCAAACACCGGTTCTCGAAGAAGTCTACACCTGGATATCTACAGTTTTTCCATTTCCTGATGAAAAATCAGGAGATTGAAATTCCGTATTCGCGCCAGAGCCTGAAGATTGCTGCTTGCTTTCGGCATCAGCCTGTTTGGAGGATTTGTTTTCGATGACGGCATCGACAGCGGCATTACGATTGCGGTTTTGCTCTGCCGTCTGAACGACGGCATCGGTTGCATCTTCGCTTCGTTCGGAAATTTGCTCGGCGGCGTGTTCAAACACGACTTGCCGCACCACAGCCAGATTAAGGGCTGTGAGTGCTGCACTTGTTACCGGCGCTTTCTGTGCCGAACCAATCATCTTAACGCGGTCCCTTCTGAACCTATATCTCGTGCGAGCAAAACACTCTACACCTATGACATTCGTATACTACCAAGGAGCGCAACATATAGCAACCCCATCTTGACATTTATTTTCTTTTGTGTGCCCACGCAGATTTCCGCCATTTTTTGTCTTACGCGACCTTCCCGAATTCACTTCGATTTAACTTCACTCCCAGGTTTTTGGTCTAAATTTCGTCCAATGTGACCAGGGTCACTGAACTCTCCCCTTCTATTAGCGAGACTGCATATGGCAGGACGTCATATGGACGGACAGGACGGGACAGGAGGTCTCAAATGATGACGAGCCGCTCGACCAAATTAATCGGCAGCACATTGGGCGTCATTACAGGTGGCGCCATTGCCGCCATCGGTTTCATACACGTGATCCAGCATAGCTTGGTTCAACTTTTCTAATCCGATCAGGCACGGCCCCGGCTTGTACGCCCTTCCCCGGCGACACCCTCCGCAAGCCGCAACCGGCCCCGGCAAAAATTCCATCTTCATTTGCTTGACAGCCGCCCACGAAAACGGGAGACATTGGCCGCCTTGATGAAGGATGGGTGGCCGAGTGGTTGAAGGCACTGGTCTTGAAAACCAGCGTGCGTGAAAGCGTACCGTGGGTTCGAATCCCACCCCATCCGCCAACTACATAATAAAATCAATAAGTTATAGGTAAAAATACGATATACCCGCCATCAAACCCTCCATTGTGAAAATGGTAGGTTTTCGGGCGTGGACTCGCCGCGCGCGGCACCACTACGATACGCCCATGCGACGGTTCTTATATCTGCTGGCCCGTTTATTGGGCGACGTGAATGCCGTCCGTCGCGGCACGGTCGGCAAACGCATCGCACGGCGCGTTGCCGGGAAAGCCACGGGGCGGCTGTTGGGGAAGCTGTTTAGGTAGGGGAAGGAAACATGGTCGGGAGAAAGCAATCGCATTCTGAGTACGTGCGGAGACGTTATCCAAATGACGTTACCAACGGTTCTCTGGTTTTTGCTCCATATGGCCCCGTGTTTCATCCAGCGATCAAATGGGGCGCCGTCGAGGAAGACGGTGACACACTTGACGGGCTAGCATTCTTGTGTCCAATCGAGGGCGTCGATCACCCCATTTCAATGCTCCGAAGCCACAAAGATTGGGTCTTGGTCGTGGATCAACCGTGGCATCTTAGAGCACCTGCGCATCACACCGGGTTCACTAGCGAGGAAACAAACGAACTAAGCAAAAGCGGTTTAGTTTTCGGTGAGTCCACTTATCTGCGTGTCCCGTTCAACGGCGGTAATGTGAGGTCACGTTGGCAACTGATAGACCTTCAAACAGGCGATTCAAACCTTCAACTAAATGACAACGGGTTGATTTATATTAAAGGGTGGGACTTGTTCATTGGCTATGAAGAAACGCCGCGTGTTAGTTGGCCTCCTGCCTAACCACGATCCACAACGCAAACCGTAGGCGTCATGCCGCACGACTGGTGCAGCGAGAACCGAATTAATCGGTCATCCCGAGTTTTTGCATGGCGTAGTATTCGGCAAGTTTCATCCCAACATTTTTAAGAATGCTAAGCGGCATGCTCGCGATTTCGCCCGCCGAGAATTTAGATGTGATCGTTTTCCAGACACCTTCCGTTTCGAGGGCATCAACAAAATCATGTCCTTCCCACGAAAGTTCTTGAACAATAACCGTTGGGTAAGGGGTATCCGATGACCTTGGGGAAACATTGCCCTTCAATAGCCCAGATTCAACTAACATTTCGGCGTGCCTTGCGACGACCGCATCATCGTAGCCATCGATGATTAGCCCACGTGGGATCGTGTCGGTGCGAGATTGCACGTCAATCAAGATTTTCCGCACAAGTTCCATATCTCGCTTCATGAGCACCATCCCGAAAGGTTCGGGCGAAACTATAATCATCATGCTTCCCTTCAAAAAGACTTTAGGTCATGAGAAAGCGGAAGTGAGACAGCGAAACGGGGCGCACTGTTATGGTGCGCCCCGCCTTTCCACTTAGAGGGTCAAGTCGCCGTAAACCACGGCGGCACTGCGGACAACGGCCAGGTCGCCGCGTTCCTCCGCCCTGATGGTCACGAGGTTCTTCACGAAGTCGTCGTTGACGTAGCCGATATCGACCTGGGCCTCGGAACGCTGGTAGTACTCGCCCATATTGTCGGTATCGAGGACCAGCAGCTTACCCGCCGTCATGGCGTTGCTCGGCAGGATCGGCACGTTCCACACCGCCTCGCGGTTCACGCCGGACGGCGCGCCCATGATCGGCTGTTCGTTACCGCCCGTTGCCCGAAGGCGCTGGATACTGCGATAGGTCGCCGGGTTCAGCAGGACCAGCGTTGCCATGGCGTCGGCGGTTTCCAACTGAGCGATGGCCCGGTTGATGGAGTTGATTCCATCGTCTCCGCTGGTCGGCGAGTACGCCGTGAAGTTGCCCGAGGTCGTGAGCGAGGAAACGATCTTGGCGTCGGTCTTGACGCGAAGGCCGTAACGGAGTCGACCGTCCAAGATGTTCCCCAGTTGCGCCACGTCGGCCAAGGCTTGATTGCTCGCCTTGATGAAGTGCGCCGTCGTGCTGAGACGCAGGTCCACGAGTTCGTAAACGATGGACGATTCCGCCTTCGAGGCACCTTCCGTATAGACCAGCGGCGAGCCTGCCGCCTGGGTAGCGGCGTTATTCGTGAAGCTGGTCTCTTTCGTGTACGCGGCGTGACCGGCCGGCACCGGCACGATACGCAGGAAGTCGAGGATGAACCGGCGGCGTTCAAGCCCGCCGAAGATCCCCGTTCCGACGACGTTGTGGAAATCGCCGGAGTTGTCGGTCACGGTATTCTTCCGCTCAAGGCCGAACAGTGCCGAAGTTTTGACTTCGGTCGAGGTGTCGCGGGACTTCTTGGAAGCCACAGCGGCAACGTGTTCATTCTTGACCAACGATGCCGCGATGTTCGGGACCGTCGAGAACGACAAACCGCCAAGGCCAGATTCCGCCTGCCGCTGTTCGAGTTCGATCAGGTTGCCTTCAAGCTTCGCGATGGTCGATTTCAGGCCGTCAACGGTTTCAGTAGTTGCTGAAGCGTGCTGTTCGATAGCGGCCTTGATTTCGTCAAAGCCGTCGCCGCCGTCCGGGGCGTTCTTCGTTTCGAGTTTTCGGATATGCATTGTTCTAGCCTTTCGTAAGCCGCGAGGTCGCGGCAGCAAGTGTTGAAGTGATGGATTTGACTTGTGCGGATCGAGCATCGCGCTCGCCCTCCGCTGCACCCTTCCAGCCGTGGATCACCACACTGGCCGCAAGGCGTTTCGGAATGCCCGCTTCCCGAAGTATCGATTCGAGCAAGCGAGGCGTAATTTCACCGCTTTTGACGCTCGTAACCCGCGCCCGGCTGGCGCTCGGGAGCGTGACCAGGGATATCTCGGCTAGTTCAATCTGTTTGAGTAGTCGCCCGCCGTCCGGCAATTCATCGGCGGCGACGGTGCGGAAGCCGATCGACAAGCCGTTCAACGCGCCGTCCTTGAGTAGCGCGTAGGCTTCCGCGCCGCGCCGGGTCTCAAGGGTCAATCGGCCCGTGACCAGCAGGCCCTTGGCGTCCTCTTTAAGGGAGGTCCATGTGCCAATGGGTTCGCTAAGATCGTGCGACCAGAGCATCAACGGCTTGTCACCGGATGCCAGGGACGCGGTAAACGCACCGGGCGCGATCACGTCGCCGTGCCGGTCGGCAGGCGGGCCGAACACGCTGGCGTAACCGCTAATGATCCCCGCGTCACCGGGGGCAAACTTGATCTGTAGGGGGACGGTCTGTTCGAGCATCAGCGCATACCTCGGGCTTCGGTTGGAATGTCCAACTCGCCCCGGTATCGCACCGGCTAGCGTCTTTGGGATCGTCACCGCTTGGCCAGCATCGCGCCGGTTCCATGCGGTAACGTTCACAATGTACACTTGGCGAGTGTGTTTTTCAAGTCCTCATGCGGCGGTCGGCGGCAACGGGTCCGTCGCGTCGATCTTGCGCGCCGTTTCCTCGCGTTGCCGCTGGCGCTCGGCTTGGCGCTTCTGGAAGTCCGCCGCCGCGTCGATCAGGTTTGTGATCTCGCTTTTCAGATCCGGGTCGTAGGGTCGTAAGGTCATCGTGCTGTTCCTTTCAGTTGAGTAATTGCGGCTCGTTCGGGTTCGCCTCAAGTTCATCCGCCAGCCGTCGCAAGGCGTCCGGCACCGCATCGGGTCCGCCGTTCGCCATTCCGATCAGGCCCAGGGTGATTTTCAGAATCTCGGTGAAGACCACGGCGTCCGGTACGCCTTGATCGGCAGCGGCCTCCATACCGAGCGCAATTGCCGTCGCGGCGGTCGCTTGTTGTTTCGCTTCAATCGTTGTCTTGGTCATCGTTCGGTCCTTTCTCGGTTTCGGTTGCAGGGTCGATTCCGACCAGCCCGGCAAACTTACTCGCGGCCGGCGTCGGTGTAGGTATTGGGAGGTGTTCACGGGCGGTCGGATCGAGGCCGAGACGACGGCCAAGGCGCTCGATCTGTGCGGCGGCGTCCTTCTGTACGCTGCACCACGGGTTTCTTGTTTGCCGTCCACGCGGACCGACCAAGATTGGGCCTTCGATTGCAAGGGCTATCGTCGCCTTGTGGTGTTGGTCGGCGGCGCAACAAAACGCGACCAGGATTTCCGTGTCCGTCGTGCGATAGGTGCCGTCTGGCATGGCGTCGGCAATCCGATCCCAGACGGCGCGGGCACCCTCGGACAGCCACACGGGCGGCATGGCGTCGCCGGTCGGCGTCACGCCTCGGGAGCGGACGCGGCGTTTTCCCGGATTACCTTCAAGGGCGACGAGATCGGGCGGTTTACGTCTGCTCATAATTTTATAAATCCTCGCTAATTATGGAATCGCGTTTTTGCGGAAGTGCGGCGTAGAAAATTTGAGTACCCCGAGCGGTCCTAGGGCGGAGGCGGCTCTTGTTTTTTCCCTGCCCCGTACCCCTTGACCACACTGGCGCCGATGGTCCTGCTGGACACCCGGGACACCCGGGACACCCCTTCCCTACTTCTACCCAAAACAAACATTTCAATTTGCCTCGTTGTTTAGAACGGGTGTCTTGGGTGTCTTGGGTGTCCCGGTAATTACCGAAGCCAGCGCTTCGCCAGATGCGTCGTTGACCATTTCCGGCGTCCATGCGCCGCGCACGATCACCACGGATTGTTTCGTGTTGCCGATGGTCACGCGCTTGCCGGTGTTCGCCATACCCGCCCGCTTAATCGCTTTCGTCAGGTGATTCTCTGTCGGTGTCGCGCCGTAGTGCATCCGGGCGAACGACTTGATGGCGTCCCGCGTCGTGAGGTCGGCGTGGTAGTTGTCGCGGAAGTCGATCACGGCCCGGTCGGTGTCCGTCATCATTTCCACGAGCGCCTTGGTTTTGGCGTCGTTCATCGGAGCATGTTCACCGGGTCGAAAGTCGCTCAGGTCCACGGCGTCGAGATACGCCCGCACACTGGCGATGAAAGCCGGGTCATCGATCAGACTGTACAACCGCGCGTAATAGGTCGGCTCGCGTCGTTCCGATGGATTGGAAATTACGATGATGCGCCGGTCGGTATTTTCGAACGGTAGGGCGTCCAGGTAATTGCTGAACATCAACCATCTGCAGCAATTTTTCTCTACCGATTGAAGGCCGTACTTGATATCGATCTGGCGGTGTTCTTCCGTCACCAACGATTTAAGACGTTCACCGCGTTGATAGCGCCGCTCGCCTAGTCCTTCCCGGACTTCATCGACGATGGCCAACAGCTTCTGCGATAAGCGCCCATTAAACCGGCCGTCCAAAATTGCCGCGATATCGACGCCCGCCGCGACGTATCCTCGAAACACGCGAACGAGGATCGACGCCAGTGCGTTACGCCCGATGCCCGTGGTTTCCGCGATCATCAGGTACGCAGTGTGCGGAAGGGTCTCGGGGAACCGGATGATGTGGGCTACCCATTGCGTAAAGCGCCGCCGTTCGGATTCGTCCGGGACCAGATAGGCCAGGTGTTCCACAAACGGCGTGGCCCGGTCCTGCCAATCATCCGGCGCGATCACGGGGGCGATTCCCCGCCACGTATTGAAGGCCCTTGTTCCGCCATCAATGATTTCCGGCGGTCGGCAGATTTGCGGAGCGCCCGGCACCCATGCGAGAACGTCCGCTGTAATGCGGTCACGAGAAGCAATCCACGCCTTCAAGGCGGGCATTGATTTAGGTTTCCCCGTATCCGGGTCGGTGTACTTGTGAACGCTGGCGGCGTATTCGTCGGCAGCTGCATCCTTCTTGCGAACCCGATGCGTTGCGCTATCCACAACTGCACCGCTGGATCCAATGAACACCAAGCGCGCCCGCATATCATCAAGCGTCATCACGGCGGGAACGGCAGGCTCTACAACTTCCTCACCGATCCGCGCGTTCTCGGCCAGCTGGTCGGCGCGGCGCTTCGCCGGGTCCACAGTTTTAAGGATCGTGCGGCGTAGGTAGTCCGGGCGATTCCACTTGTCCCTTACTAACCCCGAGCGCCGCATGATCCTTTCGGTTCGTGCGCAGTCGCCGCCGGTCATCCGCATCAATCGTGACGCCAAAGACATATCTGCCTCGCTGCGATCAAACGGATCGTCCGGGTTACGTGCTGGCCATGCGGCCCCCAACGTATCCGCGTCGGCGTGCCACAACGCGGCAAAGGCCACGCGGTCGCCGAACGGCGGTACGGCCTCGGCCAAGGCGTGGGTAATCAGGTCATCATCGGTCGCCGGGTCTGTGCCTTGATCGGTCCAATCGGCGTCGGTCGGCGCATCCGTCGCCACACTCGCGGGTGTCGGTAATGTCGCCGGTCCTGTAGTCCAGGCGACAACGGAGGCGGTGCGTCCGGTCTTTGTGTTCACTGTTCCCGGCAGGCGCGCCAAGCGATCGACGTTGTGGCACGCATCCGCGCCCAGCGGTTCCCCGAGCGCGCGGTTGATGCCTTCGATTTCTTGCAGGTCGGTCGAGAACGTGGCGCGTTGCCATAGTCCCCAAAAGCCGCGCCCCGAATCAATGATGATCGTCGGGTTTGCGGCACGAAGCCGGGCGAGCGCATCGGCGCGCCACGTATCAAGATCGGCGTCCTTGGGCGGGTCGAGGTCCGCCCAATGAAACCACGATCCGGCAATGTCTGATTTACTCGGCTTGCCGCCGTTGAACGACGCATTGAGTAACGCGGGCGTCCAATAAAGGTCCGCCCCGGCGTGAATTACCACGAGCGCATCGACGTCGCCGGGCGTCTTGGCGAGCGTGCCGACCGGCGCGCAGCCGGGGACGATGGCGGTGATTAACCAAGGTCCGCCCGGCTGGGCGGCTTGAAGGAATTCGGCCGGCGTCATCGGCGCACCGCCCGCCGCGCCGCCCGGAGGCGGTCGTCGGCTTCGCGATAAAGAGTTTGCAGGCCGGCGACCACAAGGCCCGCCGCGTCAACGCCGCGCGCGTCGAAATAGGCGGCGATGGCAACTCGAAGGGCCTCGCGGTCGGCGATGTAATCTTGAACGTTCGCGGGTTTTTCGGTATGCTTCGGCTTGATCGTCAAATCAATTTCCGAGGCCCCGGTAGCGCCCGCCAGCGCGCCGGGGTTTCTATTTTCGGCCATCGGTCACGCGGCCTCGCCATCGGTTATGCGCTCGGCCTCGATACGTTCGAGGTCCGCGAGTCGCCAACGAGTGGTGCCGGGAGAAAGCTTGATCGGTTGCGGGATCAGGCCGGATGCGGCCCACCGCCATACCGTGATTCGGTGAATGCCATAGCGCGCGGCGACGGCTTGGTCGGAAAGGTAAACTTGCTGTTGCATCGTTTTCGCTCCGTCTGTGTACGTGACGGGACGCTACGAGGTCGGATTCACGGATAATCGAAAACCGTGAAAATTATTTTTTTCGGTATTCAGAAACCCGGTTACGGAATCTGGCGCGTGAAGTCGTCTTGTCCCGACCGTCCGTTGTGCGCCAGTCAATCGTCTCGGCGTCAACTTCGTCGATCACGCCGGCACCATTTCGAATGACATGCTGGTAGACGTCTTCCTCCGATGCCTTCCGGCCCAACTCGTTCAACGCGGCCATTATCAGCTTGCCCAGCGCATCGAAGCGTTGCCCTTTCGGCCCGTCGCGGAACTTCACCCCGCGTTTCGCAAGAGGCCATGTGTGCTGTTGAATTGCGGTGCTGAGAATCCGCTCCGAAAGCGCCAACGCCTCAGCGGCGTCGATATTTTTCCCGGCCTCATATAGACCGCGCGCAATCAATGCGGTCGTCTTTGCTGTGGTGAGATTTTGCCGGACGTTTGGTTCAATCCCTTCCTCGGCTAGACATTGCACAGCCCGATCATAAACTTCATGCGCCCTACGAAGTGATGGTTTCATCAGCCCCGCCCCTTCCGCATCGCCACCACGTCACCGCTCTTGGCGGCGGGCGTGTTCACAAACTTACACCAGTCCGCCATCAGCCGCGCCCGCTTGGCGAACATATCACCGCGCCTGTATGCGCGCTCGACGGTGCTGCCCACCGTATGCGCTAGCGCCATTTCGCAAACCTCGTGCGGGTAAGCCGTCGCCTCTGCGGTCCAATCTCGGAATGTTGAACGGAAGCCATGCGGAGTCGCAGCAACTCTCATCCGGCGCATAACCGCCGCTAGTGTCATATCCGACAACTGACCGCCGCGCGGGGCAGGGAATACGAGGTCGTTATCTTCGATGCGCGGAAGGTCGTTAAGCAGCGCAATTGCATCGTCGCACAACGGGACAACGTGTTCCTTGCCCGCCTTCATACGCTCGCCCGGCACCGTCCAGACCTTCCGTTCAAGGTCGATTTCATCCCAAGTCGCGCCCCGTACCTCGCCGGATCGGGCGGCGGTTAGGATCAGAAATTCTAGCGCCCGCGCCGCCATGCCGTCACGCTTCCGCAGCTTGACCATAAAGTCCGCCACGTCGCGCCACGGGACGGCGGCATGGTGCTGCACGTTTTTCAGCTTACCCGGCTTCGGTAAAACGGCGTCGAGATTGCCGCGCCACCGCGCCGGATTGTCGCCATTGCGGAAGCCGCTAACCGTCGCCCATGAGAGAACGGACTCGATGCGGCCGCGTAAACGTGTCGCCGTTTCGGTCTTTGTCGCCCAGATTGGTTCCAACACTTTGACGACGTGCGCCAACTCGACGGAATCCACAGGTAGCTTGCCGATTTCAGGATAAGCATACGTTGCCAGCGTCGATCCCCATTGGGCCGCGTGTTTCGCGTTCTTAAATTCGACCGTTTTTGACCCGAGAAACTTTTCCGCCGCTTCTTTGAATGTGATCGACTTACCGTCCGCCGCGATCAGTGCGGCCCGTGCGGCCCGTCGCTGTTCGATAGGATCGACGCCTTGCCTAATCCGCTCTTTTGCTTCCCGTGCCTTGTCGCGGGCCGTCGTAAGCGGAACCTCAGGAAAACCACCTAATCCAATCTCGCGCCGGCGCGACCCTATCACGGTTCGCAGCAGCCATGACCGCGCGCCGCTGTCCGTGACTTGAAGATGAAGCCCCGAAACGCCTCCTACAGCGTGCATTCCCGGTTGCGTCAAACGGCGCACTTCGGCGGCGCTAAGTTCCTTGGCGATCTTTGGCATAATGCTATTCCCCACGTTCTACCCGCCATAAAATATGCCATTGAATGCAACATGGCGCAACGGAGAACTACACTATTCTTGGGGAAAATATTCTAATACCTTGAAATTACAAACGTATTTTTACTGTTTGCAACAAGGTGCAACATGGCGGACGCGGACACCCCATCCGCCATTCAGTCCGCTGCCAAACGGCGGTCGCCAGCGCCTTTCGGATAAACCACCAAATTTCAAACAGATACGGACCGGTTGACCCGCGTGAGGATCGCCGGGAGATCGAAATCGTGCGGATTTCCGCTGATTTGCGCCGAGTGTCTCTCAGACACTATTTTCTGGTCGTCATTAGGATGCTGAGTAAATATGCCGTGATCGACAGAGGCACAAGAAATGACTGGTGAGAAGGGCATGTCACCTCAGAGCTTCATTAGTTTGCCCACCGACATTCGCGTATCGATTGGAAACAGAAATTACGTCTTGCTTTTCGCCTTCCACCGAGAAGTCTTTTGCAGGAAATGCTAGGGTGCTGAAAATTTTCAGACATTTATTCGCCAGGATATTCAAGGAGAGGGATATGCTCGTAGCAACCAAACCTGTATTGCCCCAGATCAAAATTGATCAACTCGATTGGCTTACTGATGCGGCATTATTTATTGACGAAAATCTTGTTGAGAGATTTTACGACGCGATCGTTCGGCCCAAATATGAACTGAGTTCCATCCAATTTGAAGAAGCAAAGACCGATCGTAGTGAGCTTAAAGCGGCCCTGGGGATCAATGCGGAAGTTTCAATCCCGTCGTGGTTAGCGAACTTTTTCGACGCAAAAGCAGGAGTGAAGGGCGAAGTAGAGGCCTCCCAAGGTTCTGAAAAAACCAACAGACAATCAGAGGAGAAAAAACCAATACGAAATGCTCAAAGAAAGCTCGAGGAGTTGGCCGTTCATTACCTGGACAAATATCTTGATCGACTTTTGTCGTTTGAAATTCCACTGGCGACCGACACCGAGCCAGGCCAACGCATTTTAGGTTTCAGATCGCCTTATTTACTTAAAACTCCACGTGCTCTTGCTTTTATGGATTTGCCTGCTCAAACGAAACTGATCCCAACTGCAGTTGAGTTTGAAAATGGGAAAATTGAATTAATTTATAACAGTTTGGCCACTAAATGGTCCCAAGAACTAAGAGCGGCGAAAAAATGGACGCAAGGTGAGATTGACATAGAATTAATCGGTTATCCTGATCACCAAGACGAAAATCACGAGAACCTCCGGGAAGAGAGAAAGGCCTACTGGGAGGCCTATCAGAGGGTTTTCTCTGCTCAGGACGCGATGGTTGAAGTGGAGAAGGCTTCTCAAGAAAACGGGAGGATAAGATGGATTGACTTCCGTTTGCCGATTAGTGACGCCGGAGACACCATGCATCTCCACGTCTGTCCAGGGGGGAATTATGACGCAGGGGTGTTCGGCTACAATTTTATAAAACGAGGTTACAAGCATGGTCTACGTATTGTCGGAACGCTAAAATCCGAACCCGATATGAATGTAATGGCAATATATGAAAAGTAAAAATCGAATTGATCTCGTCGTATTCACTGATGCCGACAATACCCTTTGGGATACAAATAAGGTTTTTGCTGGCGCCCAACTCGGACTTTTGGAAGAAATTGAGACGAATTTAAACTTGCACGGGCCGGACCACGATCGCCTGGAGTTCGTCAGAAAGTTCGATCAAGAAATTGCCGCCAAACACCACGCTGGACTTAGGTATCCGCCACGTATCCTGTGTCAAACGCTGGCTCTCGGACTCGAGGGCTTGAGTCCGAAGGAAGCATTCCAAAAAATTTGGTCTAGCGGAAATCTCGACCATCGTTTGAGTGATGCCCTCATTCAGAAAATCGAAGCCGCATATTTCAGAAGGATTGGTGAAAAACCCGGCCTCTGCACCGGAGTTCGAGAGGGACTGAAGTGGCTTACAGATCGACACGCGCCCGCATTAGTGGTCACCGAAGGGCCAAAGAAAAAGGTGCGCGACCTGATCTCCCATTACGATCTTGATGCGTTTGTTAATCGGGTTATCGAAGGCAGAAAAGAGCCAGCGTTGTACAAACGGATATTGAGGCTAATCAAAAAGCCAGCTAAGGCGATCATGGTCGGCGACCAATTAGATCGAGATATTTTGCCTGCGCAACGTGCAGGATTGGTGGGTGTCTATTTGCCTGGAGGGTTTAATCCGGCGTGGTCGAAGTCTATTTCCCAAACCACGCCTGACTTTCAAATCCAGTCGTTCGATCAAATCCGTGAAGTTGCAGCTAAATTAGTGGATGTATGACTGCTCTCGCCAATTACGGGCTAATTTTGAACTAACTAATGATTCCAAAGTCATTTCAGGCGGTTGGTAGCCCCGTAGAATTGAAGACACGAGACTTGGGCTGATAAATGCCAGCGGCAACATTTTTTGAATGTAACGGACGGTGACACCTTCGGCTCTCGCCAACGCACGCAGAGATGGCGGGTCCCCTGCTAGTAGCCGCTTATTCCACATGTAGGCCTTGGCAATTCCTTTTATCAGGGCCGGGTCCGGCTTGGATTGCCGAGGGTGGATATCAGGGTCCAGGATCAGCTTGGCTTCAACGCCTCGTCGCCGAAGAGTGTAAGGCACGCAGAGTTGATGTTCGGCGGCGGCGTCCAGGCCTTCAAGAAAGATCCTGAGTTCGGATTTCTCAAGAACGACGTTAATCACGTTGCCCCTCAGGAACTTGACGCAATCAACTTCCTCATTCGGTGGGCGGCCCGATAGTTCATGCGCCTTCATCAGGTGGCGCTTCGAGAGTGTTAAAACTCACCTGCTCGCGTGAGTGCGATCTCGCCCATTCGAGAAACTGCGAAAGACTATCGACCTGATCGTCGTGGACGCCGTTCGGAAAAGCACTGCATTCTCTCTCGAAGTCGGCCAACCAAAGAGCTTCTTGCGGCAAGGCCACACGCCCACCCTCAATATCTGCCGTACCCGGCGTCATCCGCGCGACTTTGTCGGTCCGAGGGTTACATTCGATGACGTTGAACCAGCCGGCCGCTCTAACATCTTCGATCATCGAGACGCCCACACTGGCGTTTTCTATGAGGATGTAATCGGCGTCGCAGTTATGTGCGGACGACTGGATGCGCATTTGCAGATCGCGGTACCCGACTTTCTCCCGCACAACGTCGAGGAGAAAACAGATCGCCCCTCTCACCAACCAGGTCGTGCCGACGGAATAATCGTTCGTCTCTTTGCGTCCCTGTGCGAGATCCCAACTTTGAACGATCAGATCGCCAGGCTGCTTGGATGGGGCGACGCCGTATCGTTGGAACTTCGAAATAGGGATCAGGTTTCCGCCCGCTGGGACCGGCTCCTGTTGATACTGCGCGGAAAAAATGTAACTGCCGACGGCCGCTCGACGCTCATCAAGCGCATCCTGTCCGTAAATCGCCTCATGCAGAACATCACCGGCTTTGAACTCGTGAAACTCGCCGTCAGCCAGTGGTACATTCTGGTCCTCTTCTGCAATCGCCTGAAGACGCAGGTGATCCCATCCGCCTTTCGCTAACAAGTGCCCCGCCAAATCATGTTCGTGGATACGCTGTTGAACGACGATGATGCACCCGTCTTTCATATTGTTAAGACGAGAGAGCAGCGTGTTTTCAAACCAGTTTACCGTTCTCTCCCGACAAGCATCCGAGAACGCCTCTTCCGCTTTATGAGCATCATCCAAAATAATGCAATCCGCACCGCGTCCGGTCAGCGAACCATGAACGGACGTCGCGAGCCGGAGGCCCCTCTTATTGGTTGCGAACTCCCCCAGGCTATTTTTGGTCGACGAGAGCTGCGTATCCGGGAACGCCTCCCGATACCAATCTTCCTGCATCAAAGTCCGAGTTTTACCGGAAAAGTCTTCCGACAGGCCTTGCGCATAACTCGCGGTAATTATCTTCACTGACGGGTTATGCCCCATGAGGAAAGCCGGCAGGCATACGGAAACGAGATGCGATTTCAAACTGCGTGGCGGCAAGGTGATAAGGAGGCGCTTGCACTCGCCGCGAAGGCATCGTTCCAACTGGTATGCGATAGCCTGATGGTGCCAGTTAGGCTTGAAGGGCTCACTTGAGTTTAGGGTCTGGAACGCCTTTTGTGCGAATGCCAAAAAGTCCAAACGCAGTAAGGCCAGAAGTTCCGCTTTTGAAAAATTACTCATTGTTTTATTCCTTAATCAAATTCCGCGCCTGATGGCGCATAATGAAGGCATCGATAATTGCCTCGTCGTCCTGTGAAATTTCAGGACTGTCCGGTTCCCCCACCTCCTCAAAATGAGTGCGTTCGATCAGCCGTATAAACGCATTGATCGCCCTGATGTCGCCCTTTAGGGCATTATTGAAGAGCGTCTTCACGAGGGCACGCTGTTTGGATATCTTCTGCTCTCGAGGCCCTTCTCTGACGACGATCTTGGCGTTCAATTCCTCCTGTAGATCCGTTGCGAGGTTCCTGGTGCCCTTGGGACGCCCTTTCGGGTTTCCCGATTGACCCGGCTTGAACTGCGAATGCTTTGGAGGCTTTTTGTAGCCGACCGCATAGTCTCCCCTACTCATCGAAGGGAACCTCGACAGATCGCTCGGCTTTCAGGTCGTCAAAGTCCAATCCGCTGCCCATGTGAATTACGGGTGCGTCCGCGACCTTCCGAAAGCGTTCGATCGCGACCTCAATGTAACGCGGATCGATCTCACAGCCATAGGCGATCCGGCCCGTTTGTTCGGCTGCAAGGAGCGTTGTGCCAGACCCAAGAAAGCCGTCCAGAACTACGTCTCCGCGATTGCTGGCATCCAGGATCGCGTCAACAATCATCGCCGTCGGTTTGACCGTGGGGTGCAGCGACAGCGCTTCGTCCCGCTCTTTCCCGAACGTGTTCATGCCGGCATAGGTCCAGACGTTACTTCGGTTGCGTCCAAACTTTCCGAGTTGCACGTTGTTCAGATGTGAGGCCTTGCCGTTCTTGAAGACGAATATGAACTCATGCTGACTACGGTAGAGGCTCCCCATCCCTGCATTTGTCTTGGCCCAAACACAAACATTGAGAAGGTCGTCGTAGACCTGATCACCAGCCCGGAGGATCTCCCTCACGTGCCGCCAATCCATGAACAGAAAATGGATCGAGCCATCGACACTGTACTCGCGGAACTGTATGAAACTACCGACGAGGAATGCCGTAAATTCATCCGGTGACATCTCGCCACTCGCCATGGCGAATTCAGAATGTTTGCTTTTCCCGGTGAGTACATGGCCGTTTACGCGAACATTAAACGGCGGATCCGTCACTACAACGCCAGCTCTGGCCCCCTCCATCAGGCGCGACATCGTTTCCGAGTTTCGGCAATCGCCGCAGATGATCCGATGGCGCCCCAGTAGAAAGACATCTTCTTCTTGGACAACCGGGCTTCCCGGAGGCGCCGGCGTGACCTCTGGCTGATGCTCCTCGTCAGAGCCCGTATCGGCCAGCAGGACGTCGATCTCCGGAAGCTCGAACCCCGTTAGGGAAATATCGATATCGATCTCACTGAGATATTCGAGTTCAAGCCGCAAGGCCCGCTCGTCCCAAGTCGCATTTTCTGCAAGTTTATTGTCGGCAATTCGATAAAGCCGAACCTCCTCCTCGGACAAATGGTCCACCCGAACCGTCGGAACGGATTGCAAGCCCAGCTTTTTCGCAGCGCTCAGCCGGGCGTGCCCAGCAACGATGACATTTTCGCCATCGATCGCGATTGGAGTGATATTTCCAAACCGTGACATGCTCGCGGCAACTTGTGCGATTTGCGCATCCGAATGAGCGCGGCTGTTGTTTTGAAAAGCGATTAACATCTTCCGCCAGCGCCGAAGCAGTAAGGCGGTCTGCGCGCCAGTTGTGCCGGTATAAGTATGTACTTCATCCAATAGGATGTAGGCAGGCCGTCTACCTATCCCCCATCGTCGGCCTTTGGCCGCATCGTGCCCAAAACGAAAATCTATGACCACGCAAAGGCTACGGCGGGCCTCAAGAACAAGTTCGTCCAGCAGGTCGATAAGATCGTCTGGAAGTACAAGCTGGCGCCGGAGACGATAAACCTCGCCGCCGGCCGTGGCGTGCCGGAAATCGAAGTCTTGTGGCTCATGCTTAAAACCCCTGATCTTCACGACGATGTTCTGCGGGCCATTGACCGGGCGATCCCGTTTCCCTTGATCTTCGAGCTCCACTTTCAGGACAAGATACAGGTCGCTGCGGCCTACAAGCGGCCAAATGATGCGGATTCGGCAAAATGGGTAGTAAGTGACCATTTTAAAAGCGCCTGGATGCCAGACAACGCCAATCGTCCCCCGATCCCCGTTGCCTTGAACCTCGCGGGGTTATACGAAAAGCTGCTTGATCCGCTGCTGCCGTCGGAGACGGGAGCGGGCGAACCCTTGTCGGTGCGGGTGCGTCGGGCTGAGGAGATTCGGGCAAAGGAACGATTGCTCGCCCAGATCAACGCACGCCTTGCTAAGGAAAAACAGTTTAATCGGCGGATCGCGATCAACGCGGAACGCCGCGCCCTAAAAAAGGAACTCGACGATCTGGCGCGGAGAAACGCCCGCGCCGGGGATTGAAGGAGGAAGCGATCGATGGATAAGCTCAAGATGCACAGCCCGGATCTGACCCAGGAGAACATCGCGAAAATCCGCGAGCTCTTCCCCGGCTGCGTGACGGAGGCAAAGGACGCCAATGGCAACCTTCGCCTCGCCGTAGATTTCGATCAGCTTCGCCAAGAACTCAGTGACCATATCGTCGAGGGGCCGCAAGAACGTTATCATCTCAACTGGCCGGGAAAGCGGGAAGGATTACTCGCTGCGAATGCTCCCATTGCAAAAACGCTTCGGCCTTCCCGAAAAGAGAGTGTCGATTTCGATACCACGCAAAACTTATTTATCGAAGGCGATAACCTAGACGCTCTCAAGCTGCTTCAGGAAACATATCTTGCTAAAGTCAAGATGATCTATATCGACCCGCCGTATAACACTGGAAGCGACTTCGTTTATGAAGACGACTATTCCGAAGATGTCAGAGAATATCTATTGAGGTCTTCTCAAGAAGATGACTGCGGAAATAGACTTGTTGCAAACTCTGATACAAACGGCCGATTTCATTCAGACTGGCTGTCGATGATGTATCCTCGGCTGAAGCTGGCAAGAAATCTGTTGTCAGATGATGGGGTAATTTTCATTTCTATTGGTGACGCGGAATTGTCTAATTTAAATAAAATTTGCGATGATGTATTTGGAAAAGATAATTTTATCGCAAATTTTATTTGGGAGAAGAGAACTAATAGAGAAAACAGAAAGGTGGTTTCATCTCGCCACGATTACATTGTTTGTTATGTCCGGGGGCGCGAGCAGGGTGTTAGGCCTCTTGCGCAACTTCCTTTGTCTTCAAAGGCCCTGGCAAGTTACAAGAATCCTGACAACGACCCCCGCGGATTATGGAAGTCCGATCCCGCTACTGCACAAGCGGGGCATGGGACAAAAGCACAATTTTACTCTCTAACCGCACCTAACGGAAAAGTGCATGAATTAGAGAGTGGAAGGTGCTGGGTTTACACCCAACCGGAAATGCAGAAAGCGATTGATGATGGGCGTATTTGGTTCGGTAGAGATGGGAATGGGGTTCCCAGAGTAAAGACTTATTTAGAAGCAAAAGACAGGGGATTAACGCCAGAAACAATTTTGTTTGCTTCTGAAGCATCGACGAATGAGGTTGCTAAAAATCACCTCAAAGATTTGTTTGGTGGGAAAGCCGTGTTTGAAACACCGAAGCCTGTTGAGCTTCTTAAAGTGCTTTTGCAGATGGCATGTTCAGGCGGCGTCGTCATGGACTTTTTTGCTGGTTCTGGGACGATCTTCGATGCGGCTTTTTCTTTATCCGCAGAGGATGGTCAGCGGCGAAAAGTGATAGCTGTTCAGTATCCAGAACCGTGCCCGGACGGAAGCGAGGCCAAGAAAGCAGGCTTTCAAACCATATCTGATATTGCGAAGGAACGTGTTCGCCGTGCTGGAATAAAAGCCGTTGATGGACCTTGTCATTCAGATTGGAATAAAGATGTGGGATTTCGCGTTCTGAAGCTAGACTCATCAAATATGGCGGATGTCTTTTACGCGCCTGATGAGGTTGATCAGGCGAGCTTGTTGGATGGTGTTGAGAACATCAAGCCGGGGCGGGACAATCCGGAAGACCTGCTGTTCCAGGTGATGGTTGATTGGGGGGTGGATCTGGCGCTGCCTATTCGCCGCGAGGAAATCCAAGGCAAAGTGGTTCTGTTCGTGGATGACAATGCCCTGGTCGCCTGTTTCGACAAAGGCGTCACGGAGGATCTGGTGAAGGAACTGGCTGGGTTTGAGCCGCTCCGGGTTGTCTTCCGGGACAATGGGTTCGAGTCGGATGCGGCGAAAATCAATGTGGAGCAGATCTTCAAGCAGCTCTCGCCCACGACCGAGGTAAAGACGATCTAGGCCGAGTCTTGGGCCGGGGGGAACATGAAGCTCAAGTTCAAGGTACAGCCCTATCAGACCAACGCCGTGGAGGCGGTGGTCGACTGCTTCGCCGGCCAGCTCATGTCTGGCGGGGTTGCCTATCGCATGGATCCGGGCCGTGATGTGCAGCAGGCGAGCGTGTTCGAAGATGGGTTCAAGAATGCCGATGTGCGGCTGACGGATACGCAGGTTCTCCAGAATATCCGCGACGTTCAGAAGGCACAGAACCTACCCCTTTCGGGCGAATTGGTGTCGAGCGCTGGATGCAAGTTCAACCTGGACGTCGAGATGGAGACGGGGACCGGAAAGACCTATTGTTACATCAAGACGATCTTCGAGATGAACAAGCGCTACGGCTGGTCGAAGTTCATCGTTATGGTGCCGAGCATCGCTATCCGCGAAGGCGTCTATAAATCCTTCCAGATTACTCCGCTCATTGATACGAGACAAGAGGGACCTGGAGCGTATGCCGCGCGCCGCCATCCTTTTTCTCAGGTCGGATTTGGATTTTTCGGTTTCGACCACTCCGTCTTGGAACGAGTGCTTAATTTTTTCGCGCTGAGGGTAAGTTTGGCCGTACGACGCGAATACACGATTTTGGTGATATTGAGTCAAAAATCGAACCGATCCGGCAGCGGCTAGACCACCGATACCTGAACGAGGTGGAAGGATTGCAGCGGCCAACGCTTGAAAACATTAGCCGTTGGATTTGGGAGCAAATCGAACCTGATATTCCCAACATAGATCGTGTCGTTGTCCGACGCGGGAGTTGCGGTGAAGGCTGCGTCTACCGCCGCCCACAATAAAAAGTCCAATGAGATTTTTTGGATTGTTCAGGTCGGCAGTGCTGGGCCAGCCTCTCCCCATGTCAGGACCGCGCCACATCCTGGCGCTTGGAAAAGGTCAATTCGGTCTAACTCTGGGAGACTGTCCGAGACCTGTCCTCTGATCCATTTGGCGACACTGGCGAGGTCTGCGTCACCTATCCCTGGGAGTTCATTTAACAGATGGTGATCGAGCGATTTGTAAACGGGCTTAAACAGCTCTTTTACATCCCCATAATCAATCGCCCAGTTCATTATGGGATCTAGGGGCGCGGAGAGGTGCAACCGAACTATGTAGCTGTGACCGTGCAACAAGTTTCTGCGATTGTCTTCAGGCGCACGTTCTAGGCGCAGTGCACTCTCAAATCGCTGTTCTTTCCATATGCGATAGTGCCTACCGTCATATTGGCAACCTGCCGTGACCGTCTCGTAGACCGTAACCCACGAGAGTTCAGCTATATTCGGTTTTAGGCGTTCCCATATCCATGCAGCTAGCGCCTCACTCGTCGGGTTATCCAGACCCGGGATATCGTTTAAACACGCGTGATCAAGTGTAAGAAAAATCGGCTCCCAGCACTGGTCCAAATAGTCATAGTCAACGCCCATATCTTCGCCGCTAAGGTTTTGGTTGGCGTGGAGGATGACTTCGAAGCCATGTCCGTGCATGCGACCACATTTATGACCTGGGGGGACATTGGGCAGTTGATGTGCCGCCTCAAACCTATAGCGGCGCCAGATGTGAGCGTGGCCATTTTCGTCTAAATCCGCGCCTTCGTGCAGGGTGCTCTGGACACCACAAACATCGACTCCAGTAACGTTCACCTGCTCACGTAACCAACGCGCAATATTTTCGTCTGTTGGAGTTTCAATGTGATTGTTCAAACAGTCGTAGTCGAGCGCCTGCACTGACCTTTGCAATGTTTCGGTCAGTTCGTCGGTCTCGCCGCCGGGAAACGCTGCCCATGTCTCGGGCACGTCTGCGCGTATTCGCGCGATAAAACTGTGGCCATGAAGACGACGACTCCTGTGCCCCTCTGGCAAAATGCTCACAGACCGGGCAGCCTCAAAGCCTGTTGCCGCGGCAAAGTAGAGTTTTTCTTTCATGTTTAGCCTCGGAAGCATCCATAAAAATTCCTGAAGATATTCCGGGGGCCCACCGTGTTGCCTTCTTCGATCTATGGCTTCGGACTCCGCCCCCTTTTCTCACTTCTAATCGCATAATGGGCGATCGGCAAAGACGCTGTCATAGTCCGCACGTTGAAGGCTTGGCAAAAATCACGTAAAAGGCCGGGGCCATGACTTAGCCATCTCAAACCTCGTTCTTATCAATTGGGAAGATCTGCACGTCACCCGTGCGTCTTCTCCCCAACCAGAACGAGGTAGAGATGAGAAACGTATCCAGAAAAATCCGTAACGCCATGCGCCGGGAACGCCGGGCCAACCCCAGCGCCGACATGATCGCGGCGAGAGAGGCTGCCGAAACCGCGGAAAAGCGGCGCATCCGACTGCGTGCCGAGGAACTGCTCCACGCCTATGGCGCGAAGGGGGCCACCTGGGCTGAGTGCTTCCAGGCGGTGAAAACCAACTGGGTGGGCCGACTGATGGCCAAATACACCGACTAGACGGGCGGGCGCCCTCGCCCTTCTAAGGGGCGGGGGCGCGCGCCAGTTCATAGAGACCACAGCGGTTATACATTTCGATGGAGAGCGGCCGGGTCCAGAGATCGACCTGGATCGGCACCGGGCCGGGGCCCCAGTCTTCCCGCCACTCCAGGGTTTCAAATGCAGCCTCGAAGCGACAATTGAGTACCCGCGCGGAAAAGCGGTATCCCGGCTCGAAACAGTCACCGGTGTAAGTTGCCTCGAGTGCACTCAGCCAGACCGCCTCACAGAGGGCATACGGGACGCCGACGAAGTATCCGGAGGCACGCTCGGTCAGATGAAGGTCAAGCTCCACCAACTTGTCAAAGCGGGGGAGTTCATCGACGGCAGCAGCACAGGAGACCTGATGGCGCCCTGGTTTTTCGACCAAGTAGCGACGGATGATCAGATCGTGATGGGAATGTTCAGAAATTATCAGTCGGACAAGCGACATGGCACACCTCTTCTGTTCGGTGGATCAAAAACCAAACGGGTGTGTGCATGAGGGTCGCTAAGACATGAGCGCGATCATAAAGATACAGGATGGGAAGACAACTCCCTGACCTACCGGGCAGTTAGAGGAGCGGCTTGCGAATATTTCGGGAAGGTTCTGGGAAATACTGACGGCATTCTCAAACATAAGACTTATCCCGGACTTTTACATCTGGGCGGGGCGCAAGGATGTACTGACCAGCTAGCTTTTACTCAGCGTCTCGGGCACCGGAATTTCCCATCCAAAACAGTATTTGGCGCTTCATGCGGGGACTTCAGATGTTCCCGTTTGGTTACTTCCGCTCGCATAATGTGCCTTGTGAAAAATGGGAAATCAGTCGCCATAGATCATAGGTTTGATGGTGGCTAGGCCGCAGCAAGGAACTCAAACGAACAACTGAAATAACTGCGTCTCATACATGATGAACAACCCCAGGCCTGCCGTAACAGTTCCAATACCGCCTTGCAGTAAATTGTTCGCCCAGGAAACGGCGCGGGCCGTCCATCCCAGAGGCACAGCGACGATCATAGAGAGAGCGGCCATCCCGAAGATTGAACCGATGCCAAACATGCCCACGTAAAACACACCGATTATCGGGTCATCCACTTGGCTAGCGGTTAAAACGACCAACACAGCCGAGCCGGCCATTCCATGCATCAAGCCAACAATAAGGGTACGCCATCCGCTGATCGGGTTGTGGGAATGGTCATGTGGATGGGCCGCATGGTCGTGGCGACCGTTTAATTTCTCCCCGGCATGGGAATGGGCATGCCAATGAGCCGTGCCGTCAGCATGTTTGTGTACGTGAAAATGGATGCGCTGGCGCACCATTCGCCACAGAACCTGACCGCCCAAGATGACCAGCATGGCACCGACGGCGAACTCCAACCAATTCGCCAGGGCACCGTCGATGGTCGAGCCCAGGACGACCGCGGTGCCCGCCACCGCTGCTAGGGTGCATGTATGCCCCACACCCCAAACGGCACCATGGCGCACAATACGACGCCATGAACGTTCGCCACTAACCAGCGAGGATACCGCCGCCAAGTGGTCGGCCTCTAGCGCATGCTGCAGCCCGACCGCTAGGCCCAACAGCAAAACACTCCCCAAGGTCAGATCGAGTTCCATCGCTTACGCCCTATCCGTTCGACCGCTCTATTCCGCCGCCTGGGTCGTGCCCGAAACACCGATCTCGGCCAGCAACCAGTCGTACCAAACGTCCAATCCTTCGCCGCTGATCGCCGACACCTGAAAAACCTTGATGTCTTGGTTGATATCTCGCGCAGCCTGAATGGCGGCATCCACATCAAAGGTCACGTAGGGCAACAGATCAATTTTGTTGATTACCAGGATGTCGGAGGCCGCGATCATATGTGGATACTTGGCCGGCTTGTCGGCCCCTTCCGTCACCGACAAAATCGCGACCTTCGCCCGCTCCCCCAGATCAAACAACGCCGGGCAGACCAGGTTCCCCACGTTCTCAATCAGCAGCAGCGAATTTTCCTGCGGGTCCAGCTGCTCCATTCCTTTCTGAACCATGTCGGCTTCCAGATGACAACCCGTGCCCGTATTCACCTGCACACAGGCCGTCCCCGTCGCTCTGATCCGCTCGGCGTCATTGAGGGTTTCTTGATCGCCCTCGATCACCGCCATGGGGATTTTATCTTTCAGATCCGTCAAGGTACGCTCCAGCAAGGTCGTCTTGCCGGATCCCGGAGAGCTGACCAAATTCAACGCCAGAATATTTTTGGCCTTGAGCCAGCCCCGATTTTCCGCCGCCAGCTTGTCATTCTTTCCGAGAATGGCGGCTTCCAATTCGACGCTCTCCGACGCCCGGTGCATGTGCGTATGCGAATGCCCCGGCCCATGATCATGCCCGTGTTCGTGGCTATGGTCATGGCTATGATCGTGACTGTGATCATGATGATGATGGTCGTGCGTATGGTGATGATGATCATCATGGGAATGGGTATGGCTATCTCCACTCTGCTCTTTATTCTCCAAACCGATATCCATCTTGGTCACGGTAACCGTGCCGCTGGAACAACCGCAAACGCCACACATCAGCTTGCCTCCCTTGTTTGTTCAATTGCGTCTTCATTTGTTTCTTCAAGAAATTCGAATTGTTTAATGGTCAAGTCGTCGCCACCCTTACGATCCAAGGCTTTGGAGCCGCATTTCGGGCAAGGCTCCAACAAAGTCGCCAATGGGAACTGTTCGCCGCACTCCCGGCAGGTCGCGTCCGCCATCACCTCGACGATTTCCAATGTCGCCTCTTCCAACGGAGTACCCTTGGCACAAACATCAAAACAAAACGCCACGGCATCCGGCATGATGGCCGACAACTTGCCGGTCTCGACGACGACTTTGGTCACCCGACGGCCCGCCGCGCGCTCGGCGACGATGCTGACGATGTTTCGGGTGATCCCTAGTTCATGCATCGGCTAGGCCCCTCAACAAATCCGCGGCAGTTGTTCGCCGACCAACATGTCGACCACGCGCCTGCCACCGAACAGGGTTTCCATCACCACGGTTCCAGCGGGCGCGTCGCAAATCTTGCCGATGACCACACTGTCCCGGCCGTCCTCGTGATTTCGCATGGCCTGCAGGACTGCATCCGACTTATCTTCCGGCACGACAACGACGATTTTTCCTTCGTTCGCCAGATAGAGCGGATCGAGTCCGAGAATCTCGCACACCCCGGTGACTTCGGCCCGCATGGGAATGCTCTGTTCGTTCAACAGCACGCCGACACCGCTATCTTCGGCGACCTCGTTCAGTACGCTGGCGATGCCGCCACGCGTTGCATCGCGAATGGACTGGACCTCAGGACACACATCGATGATGGCGTCGATCAAACCATTCAGAGGACCGCAGTCGCTTTCAATATCCGCCTCCAACGCCAAATCGCCACGGGCGTTCAAAATCGCAGCACCATGGTCCCCTAACACACCGTTGACGATCACGACGCCGCCGGGCTTGGCATTGGCCGATGAAATGTCCAGGCCTTCCGGAATAACTCCGATCCCGGCCGTATTAATAAACAGTTTGTCGGCAGCCCCATGATGGACGACCTTGGTATCGCCGGTAATAATCCGCACACCCGCCTTCTCCGCCGTTTCCTGCATAGACCGGGCGACCTGGCGCAACGTCTCCACTGGCAGGCCCTCTTCGATGATCATCCCGCATGTAAGATAAAGCGGCTTAGCACCGGAAACAGCCAGATCGTTGACCGTACCGGCGACAGCCAAGGTGCCGATATTGCCGCCCGGGAAGAACAAAGGATCGACAACAAAGCTATCCGTCGTCATGGCCAGCCGGTCCCCCTTTGCCGACAAATCCGCCATGAGCAAACGGGCCTGATCTTCCAAGACACCATCGTCCGGCTCACCGAACGCATCCAGGAATGCGTCGTCGATCAAATCACGCATGGCCTTGCCCCCGGCACCATGGGCCAAAGTAACCTTGTCTACGTTGACCTTGCCCCGGCGTCGTGTGCGATCAGCGATGGTTTTATTGCTCATCTCGTTCATGCGACGCTCCTCGCCCCCTGGTCCGCGGACTCTTGTGCAACATCTGAATTTTCAGCCATGGCTTTCAAATCGAGACGGCCGTATTGGTAGTAGGCCGCACAGGCCCCTTCCGAGGAAACCATCAAGGCTCCCAAGGGGGTTTCCGGGGTGCAGGCGCGACCAAATACCTTGCAGTCCCAAGGCTTGATCACACCCTTCAGCACCTCGCCGCATTGGCAGGATTTCGGGTCGGCAATCTTGATGTCGGGGACAGAGAATTTTTTCTCGGCGTCATACCGGACATATTCTTCGCGGATCTGTACGCCGGAATGGTCGATAGAACCCAGCCCCCGCCATTCAAAAAACTCTCTCAGCTCGAACACTTGCGAGACGGCGCCGAGCGCTTGGGCATTACCGTCTTTCGGCACAATGCGGCCATATTGGTTTTCGACCTCGATGCGGCCTTCAACCATCTGCTTCAACAGCATCCAAAGGGATTGCAGAATATCCAAGGGCTCAAACCCGGCGACGACCAGGGGTCGGTTGTAATGGGCCGAGATAAAATCATAGGGTGCCGTGCCGATGACCATGCTCACATGGCCCGGCCCCAGGAATCCGTCGATCTGCAAATCGGGGCTGTCCAAGATCGCCTTGATGGTCGGGATGATCGTGATGTGATTGCAAAACAGCGAGAAATTCTCGATGCCTTCCTGTTCTGCCTGAAGCACCGTCAACGCGGTCGACGGCATGGTGGTCTCGAAGCCCAAGCCAAAGAACACAACCTCCTGGTCCGGGTGGCGGCGCGCCAATTCAAGCGCATCCAGGGGCGAATAGACCATCCGCACGTCCGCCCCTTCGGCCTTTGCCTGCATCAGGGATTTCTTCGAACCCGGCACCCGCATAGCATCCCCAAAGGTACAGAAGATCACGCCGGGGGTTTCCACAAGGGCGACGCAGTCATCAACCCGCCCCATGGGTAACACACAAACGGGACAGCCCGGGCCGTGCACCAGTTCGATGTTCTTCGGCAACAGATTCTCGATCCCGTATTTGAAGATCGAATGGGTGTGGCCCCCACAGACTTCCATAATGCAAAGAGGACGTTCGGAACCCACATCAACCTGCGACGCCAGCTCTTCGATTTCCCGCAGCAATACTTTCGCTTGTTCGGGATCTCGGAATTCGTCGACATACTTCATGAGGACGCTCCTTCTTTTGCCGCCGCACCTGTATCCAAACCGCCACGGCTATCTGCCAGCAACGTATGCACGAGGTCCCAAAGGATGTGGTACGTCGCCACATGGACTTCTTGAATGCGGTGAATGCTGTCGGTCTCAACCACCAGGCAGTGATCTAAACCTAAGGCTGCCATTTCCCCGCCCGACGTGCCGGCAAGACCGATGGTCTTAAGCCCCATCTCCTTGGCCTTTTCGAAAGCCCGGACAAGATTTCCGGAATTACCGCTGGTCGACAAACCAATCAAGCAATCCCCTTTGCGTGCCTGCGCGATGACCTGGCGTAGGTAGATATGGTCCATCCCGACGTCGTTCCCGACGGCCGTCAACATGGCGATGTCTTGCGTCAAATTGAACGCCGGCAACGCCGGTCGCCCAGCAGTCACGGGATGCTGGAATTCGACCGCCACATGCGCAGCGTCGCAACTGGAGCCCCCATTGCCCATGGTCAACAACCGCCCTTCGGCTTCATAGGTTTCCGCGATGGTTCGGGCAGAGGCGATAATTTCTTCGGCGTTTTTGTCAAAGAACTTCTCGAACACGGATACATGATTTTGGGCCTTTTGGCGCACGGATTCACCTAAAGCCGACGCCATGGCCTTCGGATCGGTTCGGCCACCGTCAAGGAAAGGATAGAGCTGACGCAGATGCGACGTGTTCGACATATCGCTTCCTATCCGGCCTTCCGGTTCATCATTTCATCGCTTTCCCGCATGGCTGCTAGTTCTTCCTGGGCATCGCCCAGCTGGCGCAGGATATCCATGGTCATCGCGGCCTCGGCCTCATCAATGCGACTCATGGCGAAGCCCACGTGGACCAACACCCAATCACCGACACAACTCTCTAACGGATGCTCGTCATCCACGATGCAGGCCAAATTGACTTCGCGCTTGACGCCGCTGACGTCGACCATGCCCAGCTTTTTTTCAGCATCGGAAATGCTGACAATCTGCCCCGGAATTCCTAAGCACATGATGTCCTCCTTTGCGGGCTTTGCTCCGCTTCGATATTTGCGACGGCGATGACTGCCTGACCCAGCGCGATACCACCATCGTTCGCCGGAACCCGTTCGTGGGTGAGAACGCGGAAGGCCTGGCTCTCCAGTAACTCAACAACCAATTGCAATAATGTCCGGTTCTGAAAACAGCCGCCCGACAGAGCCACTGTTTCAAGTTCCCGGTCGTTCCCCGCCAACTTCATCACCATGCCGGCAATCGCCCGCGCCAGCCCGCGGTGGAACCGAGCAGCAATGGTACCCACGGGCGTTTTAAGATGGAGATCACCCAGCATCGCCCGCCACACAGCCAGCGGTTCGATATAGGGCAAGCCTTTGCCGTCCAAGAGCGGAATGGCAAAGGGGTAGGCCAGGTCATCCGGCTCACCCATCGCATCTGGATCGATCGCCGTCTCGAACAACATCGCCGCTTCGCCTTCATATGCCTGACGGTCCCAAGCGAGCCCGCAGATGGCTGCGGCGGCATCGAACAATCGCCCACAGGATGAAGACAACGGCGCGTTCAAACCTTTCTCGATCATGGCATCCAGGGTCTCACGCGGTGCATCGATGAGTTTCCGGAATACGTCCAGCTCCTCAAAATTCATGGAGAACTCGACCCATCCCATTTCCGCCATCAAATGTGCATAGGCATTTCGCCAAGGTTCCCGAACAGCTTGCGCCCCACCCGGTAATGCCACAGGTTTCAAGCAACCAAGCCGTTTGAAGCTTCGATAATCGCAGGACAAAAATTCCCCGCCCCAGACAGTGCCATCAACACCAAAACCTAGCCCATCCATGGCCACGCCCAAGACCTTGCCGTCATCAGGGCCCCAACCATTCTCAGCCATGCAGGCGGCAATGTGGGCATGATGATGCTGGATTTCCAGCAACGGCAATTTGCCAACTTCCGCCATACCGCGCCCGCGCTTCGACGACAGATAATCAGGATGAGAGTCGACGGCGATCACAGCCGGTTCATGTTCGAATAGATCGGCATAGAGGCGCAGGTTGTGGCTCACGTCATCAGACGTTGCCGCATCCTCCAGATCGCCCATATGTTGACTGAGTATCGCCTCGCCATCCTTGATCAGGCAGAAGGTGTTCTTCAGTTCCGCTCCCAGCGCCAACACATGGTTGTCGCCGATCAACCCGCCCGGCAGCTTGATCGCTTCCGGAGCATATCCTCGCGCCCGACGCAACAGACGCGAGCGCCCCATATCGACCCTCACCACGGAATCATCAATCCGATTGGCAATGGTCCGGTCGTGCATCAGGGCAAAGTCAGCAACCTCCTTCAACCGTTCCCGCGCATCATTGTTGTCCGTACATTGCGGCTGGCCTGATATGTTGCCGCTGGTCATCACCACGGGCCGTTTCATCCGCCGCAAAATCAAATGATGCATGGGCGTGTGCGGTAACATGAATCCGAGACGGTTGAGACCCGGCGCAATCGCTTCTGGCAATGCGTCGCCCGTGGATTCCAGCAATACAATCGGGGCGGATGAAGATTTCAGCTGTTCCTCTTCGTCATCTGAAACCGAACAATATTGGCGGATGACATCCACATCTCGGGCCATCAAGGCAAAGGCTTTGCGCTGGCGTCGTTTACGCTCCCGCAGGCGGATGACAACATCTTCCTTGGTCGCATCGCAGGCCAAATGGAACCCGCCGATGCCTTTGATGGCGACGATATGCCCCATCATCAGCATGCCACCTGCCGCGTCCACATCGTCCAGCATAGAGAAAGCTTCGTGGTTCACCGCACCTTCACCGAGCCGTTCGACCCAAGCACGGGGGCCGCAGGCATGACAAGCCACTGGTTGGGCATGAAATCGACGATCAGCAGGATCTTCGTATTCATCCGAACAAATGGGACAGAGGTCAAAATCCGACATGGTGGTCTTCGCCCGATCATAAGGAGCGCCTTCAATGATCGAAAACCTGGGTCCGCAATTGGTGCAATTGGTGAACGGATAACGGTATCGGTTCTGGAAAGGATCGCGAATTTCATCCAAACAATCGGCACAGGTGGCTGCATCCGGCGTCACACCGGATTTCATGACACCTGCGGTCGAGGATGAAATCGTAAATCCGTCCGGCATCGAATCATCGATCGGCGCGAACACCAATTCATCGATGCGGGCAAGATGCGGGGCTTCATCTTTTAGGCGTTCGGCGAACTTACTGAGATCTTGCCCCCAAAGCCGAATTTCCGCGCCGTCGCCAGTGTTCCGCACATCGCCTTTCAATCCCAATTCGGTGGCAATCCGCCAAACCGTCGGTCGGAAACCAACTCCTTGGACCTGTCCCTTTACGGTGATCGTCGCCGCTCTCATGGCATGGTTTCCCAAAGCAGCACGCGATTGTTCCCACTGTCGGCCACGGCGGCCAATCCATCCAGGACCGATAAGCCATAAGGCCAACAGAGCGTGTCCCGCCCTGGCAGTCCCCAGCCGTTGTCCCCTTTAGACGCAAAATCCGGCTGGCCTGTCAGGCGATCCGCATCGGGAATGCCCGGTTCCGCCCATCCGATCATCCGGGAACTGGCTGTGTCAGCAACAAGCAACCGGTCCCCAGCCACCGCGACGTCATAGGGCATATTGAGAGCGCTGGAGCTCGGGTAATAGGCCGCCTTGTTGTGATCACAGCCTTTGAAATCGTCTTGTCCAAGAACGGCTGTTGCTGCAGCACCATTTGTCGCCGGGAACCCTTGCCAGAGCATAATTCGATTGTTCCCCGCGTCAGCGACAGCCAAGTGGCCCTGCCACCAGGCGATGCCGTGGGGCCAGCGCATCCCGGAAGCATCGACATCTCGTCCGCCGTTTTCATCCCGCGTCTCGAAGTCCGATTGGCCCAAAACCAAATCAGCGGGCTGCCCCGAGACATTCGGCTCTCGCCACACCAAAACGCGGCGATTTCCCGTGTCGGCAACCACCAATGCACCTTCGACCACTTGAACACCATAGGGCCAATGAAGAGTTGCTGCCGTCGGTTGCTCGGAGCCGCGGTTGGATTGGATGGCGCCGGCATCTTCCTGACCCAAAACAATATCTGCCGGTTGATTGTTGGATTTCGGCAGGTCGTGCCATAACAACACCCGATGGTTCCAGGCATCTGCTACCGCAAGCCCCTGCCCCCAGGCGCAGATACCGGTCGGCACATTTACCGTTGCCGGGCTTGGCGTGCCTTTACCGTTCCGCCCTTCCGCGGTGAAGTCGGATTGACCGATCAAGATGTCGGCGGGGGCGTTATCAACCTCGGAAACGCTATTCCATCCAAGTATCCGGTGATGGCCGGTGTCGGAAACCCAGAGCGAGCCATTCGGATGCAGACAAACACCCCGAGGCCCGAATAATGCATCCGGTGCCGGCTTCAATGGTGCAGCCAAGGCGTCAGACGTCCATCCCAAGACCGCTTTAGGCCCAGACGGGTCCAGTAGGGGCGCGCCGGGCAAGGCCGTGCCAGGCGCTTTGATGGGTTGAAACGAGGGAGCCGCGGTCGATTGCATTGATACCCTTACTCCACCAGCCGAACGTCGATTTTATCGCCCTTGACGCGCACCAGGTGCGGCTGCAACTGAACTTCGGGCGCGGTCAGGCATTCGCCGCTTTCCAAGGCATACTTAAATTCGTGATACGGACAGGTGATGATGCCGTCGGCGATTTCACCACCGTCCATCGCCATACCCATATGGGCGCAGGCGTTCTCAAAACAGGTCACCTTGTCGCCGAAACGCGACAACAGAACGGAATGGCCATCGATATCAATTGTCTTGGTTTCCCCGTCGACAAGCTCCGCCAAATCAAGCGCATGCAGCCATCCGTCAGAGGTATATTGAGCGAAGGGTGAGGCATAATAGACCGTCTCATCATCACCAGCGCCACCGGTAGACGCACCGCCCAGTCCCTTCACCTGTTTGATCTCGGTGATTTCCGGCACATTGTCCTGGATGGCTTTTTTCACGCCCGAATAAAACGTCAGTGCCGAAGCCGGGCAAGTATCGCATGCGCCCAAGAACCGGACCTGTACCGCCGGCGGCTCAACCAAGACAACTTCCACATCACCGCCATGATCGGCGAGCGACGGACGAATGGTGTCGAGCGCAGCTTCCACCCGCTCATGAACACTTGCCTTGAGAATACCGTGACTGCGCAGGACAGCATAGACAACCTCATCGGCCGCTGCCTCACGTAGGGCCTGCCCCATACCCGGCACCGTTTTCAGCGAGCGGATCAACCGCTTGAAAGCCTCGGCGTTTAACTCCTCAATGGCCAACGAGCGGGCATTGGCCGCATTGGCCTGTTCGGCCGGCCAATCTTCGGTTAAAGCTTCCAGCGCCCGAATATGGCTCAGCATTTCCCCCAGGCTGCGCTCGACCACGCCATCGACAGCACCCTCCTCATTCGATTGACCAGAAACCGATTGAGATTCGGAAGTTTCCGGGCGCGGCACTCCAGAGGATTGACTGACTTCATTCATGACATCAGGCGTACTTCAAGTTCTTGAAAAGGATTGGCTGCAACATGCCGCTAATGGCGCCGCCGGCGACAGCCGCTGACCAAAGCGGTGCTACTTGCGCAACACCAACTAAGACGGCAATCCCAACAACTACGCCAATGGACAGTTGGCGGAGCATATGGCCGTTGTCCTGAAACAATTTGCCAGCCAGGAACAACTTTCCGGAACTCATCATCATCTCAAACATCTCAGAGGCCTCCCGCCAAAGCGACGACAATGCCGAGACCAATGATGACCGCCAATGCCCCGGACAGAACGCCATAGAGTGAGCCCATGAATGCGGCCAATTCATTTCCAAGATCAGCACCTGCTAGGCGAACACCTGAAAGCGCCCCGCTTACCAGCGCAGCGGCGATCCCGGAGACAAGGGCAATAAGCAACATCGTTAAATCCATTTATTCATTTCTCCAATTAGTCGATTGATTGTTCCATTGATGACGCGTCAGACGGCTTCGCGTCGCCTGTCTTTCGCATCCGCGCAATCTAAAGAAGACGCATCGGCGCCCTGCTCGAAACTGCTCAGTTCCGCAATTGCCTCAGAAACTGCTTGGACCTTTTGCATTTCACCCAGCCGCTCAAAGGTCGCGAGCGCAGCCTTATAAAGCGAAATCGCCCCCTCTTTGTTTTTGGGATTTCCGGCCTCCGGGTTTTCCGGATCATCCGGCAGGTTGGCGAGACAATTGGCTTTGTTAGAAATCGTATTGGCATACTCACCCGGCATGGTTTTGACATCACGCACCCGAAGTGCCTCATCATAGGCCTCGAGGGCCCGGAAGCCGTTTTCCACCCGATGGCTGGAAGATGCATATTGCAGGGCATTGCCCAGATTGTTTTGCAGCATGGCATATTCGACCGGATGGTCGATCAGGTTCACGGTCTTCAACCCCTCTTCGAAGGACTGGACGGCCAAGGCTTCGCGCATCTTGGCTTTTTCATCGGTGAAAGGGATGGACAGGAACGCGGTCGCCAGGTTGTTTTGCAAGATCGCGAACTCTTGCGGATGCCGCTGTCGATCAAATGTCCGAAGGGAGCGTTGATAAGCGGATATGGCATCCTGGATCGAGGCCAAGTTGACGCTGGCCAGATTTTGGAAAGCAAGCCCAAGGTTCATTTCCGTCTCGGCGATTTCCTCCGGCCCGCCATCCTTGTTCAGAACCAAAAGCGCTTCTAGGAAAGCATCACGAGCCTGCTGCAGCGGACCGGCATCCTCAGCCGGCAACATCATATAGGCCGTACCCATGCGCGCCTGAATGCGCGCCCGAAGTAATTCCTGTCCGTCAAGACAGCGTTCCATGGCCATTTCATAGAGCTTGATGGCGCCGAGCAAATCTTCAGGTGTCTGCGGCTTTTGCTGCAGCCCCATGGCAATTTCCATGAGCATTTCGGATTTTTCGGCATCTGTCGCGGAAGCATCCTCAAGTGCGCGAAGCGCAGCTTCCACCTGTTCCTCGGTCCGCGACCGTCTAACCATGAGATCCTCCCTGTTTTCGCCCGCCAGACCAGCCGACATAGATTATATGCAAGGAGTAAATCTTATTTGCAAAAAAAAGTCTACTATTTATTCATATTGTAAACTTTGTTTTCATATTATGTAATTTGAAGGATTAGCGCACCATCTTCAGTGGACCACCGCGCGGGCACATCCTTTCTTTCCAGATCATCCATTTTGTTTGCTAGAAACACGTCCGGCGCCGAAGCAACCCTGTCACCTTGCACGTTTCGGACCTTGAGAAGGCACCCACCTGCCGCCATCTGATGAACCGGCAAGACATGGACACAGCCGTCCCGGATTAACACGATCACCGCTTCAATCCCTTTGAAATAAGTCTCACATAGAGCGGCAGACAGATAAACTTTGCCGGCTCGGATGTCGGCGGTGTGACCTGCAGCTTCAGCTAGTTTTTCGGCGCTCACACCCAAACTCCATCGGCAAATTCCTGCGCCAGACCCCGCACCCTTTCAGCAACCTTATCCGCAGCCGCAGCCACTGACGCGGTAAGGCCAATTCCCATATCCAAGGACTCGGCTTCGATCAGCAGAACTTTGACATGTTCAGGAAATTCTTCGCTGTAGATTTGCCTGCCGGCATAGAGCGCATGATCCCAGCGGAAATCATGCAGATTGAAGCTGTTTGGCGGCGCCGCTTCCAAGAAATCACCCGGCACTTCATATATGGCACCGGGTTCCTTTTCCGGAGCACGAGCATCCAGAATGATTAGATGCGATGCCCCTCGCGCCTGGTACATGACGCCCATGCCGTCAGTGCCAGCATCAAACAATTTAATTTCGGAAGGAAGCTCTTCGTCGCGCAAACGGTTGATAATTTCCGGACCGACTCCATCGTCCGAACGATTGGGATTGCCGCAACCAATTATCGCAAGCGTCATATCCTCCAGAGCCTACATGACCATTCGGGTTCCACGGGTAACATCAATTCCGGTAATTCACAGAACCGCCGGTGAACCAGATAATACATACAAGTTTCGCAAGGCTGCTCCAACCCATCTACCTCAATGGTGTTATCCGTAAAACCAGAGATCACAAGCTTTGCATCAAGATCATCCACCGCTTCAGTCTTTAATCGACCGACCAACTCGTTGACCATTTCGGAGGTTTCGGCCCGGGGCCAGACTTCGGTATCAAGCCCACCAGAAAGTTTGCTTCTGATCTGTTCGCGAAGAGCGTCATCTTCAGCTGTGGATCCATCAGACATGGCCAACCTCCCCTAAATCATGAAACAAAAATTCCAAAGCCTTGTGATAGGCTTTGAAACTAGATTCGCCACAGGCGGCACCACCATTCGGGCTCAGCCGGCAAGCTCAGTTCCGGCAGATCACACCAACGTTTGTGGACGAGGAAATACATGCATTCCTGACAACGCATTTCCTCTTCACCGAATGGCTTCAAATACCAACCGCTGATCACCAATTTTGCCCGCAGTTGATCGGCGCTCAACGGGCGCAGCTCGTCAAGCACCGCCGCGAATTCACGATCAGTTTCAGGGAAAGGCGAAACCTTGGTCTCCAGACCTTCCGTCATCAGATCTTCGATCATCTTTAGAAGTGTCGCGTGGTCAGCCCCAGATGGCGCAACACCATAGCGTTCGACATAAGCATCCCGCTCTTCATCGAGCGTCTGGGAACTTGTCGCGGCGGTTTCCATCTCCAGGTGCCCCCAAGTCAAAAAATTATCGGTTTGGCAATATACGAAATCTGACCAGATAAAAACCCAGCCGAATATCCGTCAAAAACAGCAACGAAGGCGGCGACCGGGATCAATCATCCAAGCCGCCGCATGTCCGTTAGGCTGTACGGAAACGCGCCAGCTCTTCGCCGGATTTGGCATCATGCGCGTGCACGGTGCATACGAGGCAAGAATCGTAAGATCGGCAAACATGACCAACTTCGACCGGATCGCTGTTGTCCGCGATCGGCGTCCCGATTAAAGACTCTTCAATCGGACCGCGCTCTCCGTCACTAGCGCGTGGGCCCACGTTCCAAGTCGTCGGCGCGATGATCTGATAGTTCTTGATCTTACCGTCTTGGACATCGATCCAGTGGCAAAGCGCCCCGCGGATCGCTTCCGTGGCACCCCACCCTTGACCGTCTTTTTCGGTCGGCTTGATGTACCATTCGTCGTTGAGTTTAAACTCACGAAGAATGCGCTCAGCCTCACGATAGAGCTTGCACAGCTCGTGCATGCGGGCGAAGTGCCGAAGCTGGATCGAAGCACCACCCATCTTGCGATACATATCCAGGATCAACGGATCAGAATGCTGCCAGCTTTCGCCGTGATCGCCACCGGCGATCAATTGACGGGCCAACGGACCGGCTTCAAGACGACCGTTCTCGGCATGGCGAACAGCCGTTGCCCAGGAATACTTGCCATCGTGATCCGTCTCGTTGTTCATCACGGCATTGGTCGTGCGATCAAACGGATGCACTTCGCCAGCCCCTTCGTCATACCAAGCATGGGTCGTATCTTCGCGGGCGAAGGCTTGGTCCATGGTCTTGAAGGTATCGGCGGCACCATCATACACACCCGACTTCATGATGACCGCAGCATTGCGGCCGTCAATGGTTGGATTGTTGTATTTGTCCTCGTGCGGGAGGTAGCCCCAAGACACGAACTTGCCATGGCCCTTGCCATAGTTCTGCAGGCCGATGTCCATGCCCATACGCCAGTACATACCGAGATCAGAATTGGCATGGTCGGGGCTTTCGTCCAACCAGGCCATGAAATCGTCATAAGACTTGATTTCCTCATAGCGCTCCATGGAGCAACCGAACCACAACGGCTCGATCCAATTACGACGGAAGTGTTCCAAGATCGACCAGGCACGCGTCACGTCCGTAAGGGTCGGTGCACACATGACGCCACCCGGCACCATGTAGGACGAATGCGGCCATTGGCCACCCAACAGGGCATAGATTTCCACAGGCCGACCGGAAATCGTAACGCCTTGCTCATAAGACGTCCCGGTAAAGGGAGAATACCGCTTCACCGCTTCCTCAAAGAACTGGCTACCGGAGTAGTTTTTGTTGGTGAAATCGATCATGAACAAGCCGTAGTGATGACGGGGCAAGGACTGGATCGATTCAACGATCTGACCCAGGTTCCGAGCCAGAATGGCGTTCCGCGGTACGGTCGTGCCCCAGGCCGTATCCAGTGCCCAGGCGGCACAGGTCAGATGAGACGCACCACAGATACCGCAAGCACGCGGCGTCACCACGAGGCCGGCTTGCGGATCTTTGTCTTTCAGGATGATTTCAAACCCGCGGAAAAGTTCCGCTTGGGTCCAGGCGTTGGTCACAACACCGTTTTCGATATCCACACGGACGTCTAGGTCACCCTCGACCCGACCAACCGGCGAAATATCTAAGGTTTCAACTGCTGCTGACATTTTATGTCTCCTCTTGTCGTCGCCGTTAAACGACGAAGATGTCTTCTTCGGCCCAAGCGGGGGCTGCGCCCTTCGCGGCCGCGGTAAGTTTCACGTAGCCCGTCTTATCGACGCCTTCCGGCAAGTCTTTGGGCACACCCATAACAGTCTGCGTCTTGAACACGGTTCCCGGTTGCAGGTCGAAGAACGGGAACTCCGGCTCAGTACAACCAAGGCACGGCATACCGGCACGTGTTTTGGACGACACCCGGTTCCACAAAATCCGGTTACATGGTGAATGCGTCATCGGGCCACGGCAGCCCAGATCGTAGAACAGGCAGCCCTTACGCTGACCGAACGCGGTGGTCGACACCTTGTAGGCAAAGTGCATGTTCCGTGTGCAGCCGGTTTGCGTGAAGCTGGAGAAGAAGGTTTTCGGTCGCTGGAATTCATCCAAGGTGATGTCCGCCGCGCGACCGGTCCCGACCGCCACCAAAATCTGCGTTACCCAGTCAGGGTGAGCCGGGCATCCGGGAATGTTGATAACGGGCAGGCCGGCTTTGGAGGTAAACCCTTCGCCCAAAGCACCACCTTTGTCGCGCTTCAAGAACTGCAGGCCTTGGCTGTCAGTGGGATTCGGTGCCGTTGCCGGGATACCACCCCAGGTCGCGCAGTCACCAATCGCAACAACGAACTGGGCCGCATCCGAAAGCTCTTTCACCCATTCTTTCATAGGACGGCCGCAGAAACGGTTCCAGTTGCCGGTGCCGTCAGGCGCATTCACAACTGTGCCTTCGAAGACGAAGATATCCAGTTGGATCTCGCCGGAAATACATTTTTCGAGGATGGCCTTAACGCCGTCGCCGAGTTCCAACCCAAGCGAAGGTTGCCACAACACATTGATACCGAAGTCAGTCACCAAGTCGCAGGCGCTTGGTTCCTCGGCGTTCAGAAATGACATGGTGTTGCCGGAGCATGCACCGCCCTGAAGCCATAGAAGATTTGCCATCCCATCTTCTCCATTTTCTATTTCGTTTTGCTAAGACCTTTGGAAACTCATGGAGCTCAAAGACCGCAGGCCGATTTCAGCCCGTGCTTTTCCTTAGAGCAAGCGACATGCCAGTTTCTGGCTGTAAATTTTTATTTGATATTTCAATGCATTATCTGAATATTTAAATTTCATCCACAGGGCAGAACGTGTCTCTGCAAAGAAACTTTGCGGGACGTTTTGCAAACTTTGTTTGCGAATGAGAATGAATAGTCAGCCCTGGCGATTGCCGCAGACGGGGCATTCGGTTTCGATTGGAAAACCGTACCAAACACCCTGACAACGGCTGCACCAATGTCCGGTACCACGCTTTCCTTCCGGATCGATCATTTCCGCAAATGGTGTTCGCCCCAGGTCTTTCACCGGACGCGCCTTACTTGTCCCGGGAACGCGGGACTGGGGAAACTTGATTACCCGATCATCATCCGACACGGCGCATCCCTCTTGGCGGCACCATCAATTACAGGCCGTTTAGTTCATAGCGCTTGATCTTGTTGGCGAGCCCGACCCGCGATAAGCCCAATTCACCTGCTGCCTTACTCTGATTCCAATGATTTCGCTGCAGGGCTTGGGAGACGATTTGCTTCTCCAAGGATTCAACCATTTCCTTCAAAGTTTGACCGTCGGGCGTAAAACCCATCCCTTGGACACCGGAGACCTTCGGCTCCACGCTTGCCATGGCCGGGGTCAGGTGACGCACAGCAATATAGCCGCCCTGCTCCGTCACTGCGACCATCCGCCGGATTTCAGTTTCCAGCTCCCGGACGTTGCCTGGAAACTGATAAGCTGAAAGGCGATCCAAAACTTCCTGGGTGATGCCAACGACGCGATTGCCGACCACGCCTGCATACTTTTCGACAAAGAATTGGGCAAGCACGGGAATATCCTCTGGCCGCGCTCGAAGCGGCGGAATTTCCAATTCAAAGCCTTTTAACCTGTAATAGAGGTCGCGGCGGAACTCACCCTTCTCGACCATCTTATCCAGAGGCCGATTGCTGGCGGCAATAATCCGTACATCGGAATGCCCCATCTTGTCGGAACCTAGAGGCTTGACCTCTCCTTCCTGAAGGAACCGCAACAGGCTGACCTGGAACCCCGGTGAAATCTCAGAAATTTCATCTAAAAAGACAGTGCCGCCATCCGCAGCCCTGAATAATCCGAGCCGGTCGGAAATGGCGCCGGTAAAAGCCCCTCGCACATGACCGAAAATTTCCGATTGCAACGTCTCTTCGTTGATCCCGCCACAGTTCTGAACCAGCATCGGCGCGTTCATGCGATCGGAATTAAAGTGTACCGCCCGGGCCAACAACTCCTTGCCCGTCCCGGTCTCGCCATGAATTAATATCGGAAGGCTGGTCTTCGCCGCCTGCTCAGCCTCGGCACAAAGCTCGGCCATCTTGGGGCTTACATAGACCAATTTCTCGAATTGCGACCACCCACCTTTGACGGCAAAAGGCGTCGTCCCATTGAACATCCCATCATCCATGGAAATTTTAAGTTCTCGCGACAAAACCCGATGCCGTCGTGACAATTCCGACATCTCCAGTGCTCGTTCAACCGCCAATTGGATCAGGGTTTCCGGGAACGGGAAAATCAGGAACAAATACGCAGCAGCTCGTTTCGCTAAAACTGAACAGGCTTCTTCGTCGCCCACACGACCAATCACGATCCTCGCCACATGAGGATTAGATATCCGAGCGTCCATCAAGGCGTTCTTGACGTCATCCTCAATTAACGACCTGTCACAAATCAAGAGATGAACGTCCACTACGGACAGGTGATTGGCAACGTCCTGTTCCCGGTCACAGACGATAAGTCGGTAATGTGGATCATCCCCAATCGCCGCCGTGACCCGCTCATGCACTTTAGCGTCATCGGATATCAACAAAATGGTATGGGTTGCATCCACTGCAAATTAACTTTCCAATTTGATAAGCTATAATGCAGATACTTCTCTCAGTGCATGATGTCAAGAATCGTGATCTTGGCGACTCCAATTCCGGAATATTACCTTGCTCGAAGCCCTAACATTCCCTGTTTGCAATAATAGGGAATACCTGTATGTGGCCGCCAATTTCCGGGAAATAAATGGCCTTTCGGCAGAGATTTCACCCGCAAAATCAAAAATTTCCCTGTATTTTCCCTACAGATCAGGGAAATCGGCACGCCTTATCACCAGAGACCGGTTCGCTCAGGACTGCGCCCACCGCCATTTAGCCCGCCGGCAGCGTCTGCCGCCGATCCCTCGGGAAAACCACAAAATTTCACCCCGCTATCACATGGTTTCCCTCCATGGAGACCGCTGATCGTGTGATGAACGATGCCCTGAGCCTGCTTTATTCCAAAAGTCACACCCCCGGTTCGAACAGCCGGCATTCTCCTGCGTGGCGTTCACTGTCCCCGTTCATAATATAACCCTGATATGACGCCCAAAAAGCAGTATGCTGTTTCGACCCGTAGTTGAAAAAGCTGCCGCCAAGCTGAGATGTGCCGATGACGATCGTTTGCGCCGGCTTCCCAGCCCTGATTTTGACGACCGATTCAATGGTTTGTTTCTTGCGGGGAGGCCATCCCGCCATGTGAGGCGGCGACAATTGGCACCGTTCTTGCGTCGCTTGGCCGTACTGATGGACTTATGCAGACAATCGACCTGGGTTTTAACGCCCCAAAGTCAAATCGAACCCGCAAAACCGGGCATAACCGACACATTCTCCGAAGCTGACAGGCGGAAGGTAAACATCGGGACATGAACACCAGCGCAACATCCTCCGTGCCGCGTCTCCAGGCCTGGTCGACATCCGACCGGCTTGAGGTCCTCCTGACGTCCGTCCTGATCAACATTCTGTCGTTGGCGTTGCCGCTTGCCATGTTGCAGGTCTACGACCGTGTCATTCCGAATAAATCATTGGGAACAATCACCCTTTTGATCCTGGGTGTGGGCGTGGCGATTTTGCTCGACGCCATCATGCGGTTCGCGCGGGCCCACCTCATGGCGATGATCGGCGCGCGGTTCGAGCACAAGGCCGGCAGCGCCGCCATCCGCCATCTGCTCGGGTGCGATCTCGCCGCCTTCGAGCAGGAAGGCAGCGGCGTCCATATCGACCGTTTCAACGCGCTGAACCAGCTGCGCGATTATTACGGCGGCCAGGCCTATGTCGCGATTTTCGATTTGCCGTTCATTTTGCTGTTCATCGCCATGGTGTTCTATTTCGGCGGCGAACTGGGCATCGTTCTGATTGCCCTTCTGGTCATCTATGGCCTGGGCGTCGCCCTGTTCGGCAACCGGCTGGCCACGGCGATCGAACGCCTGCAGCGGGCCGACGACAGCCGCTTCGATTACATCATCAGCACCTTGACGGGATTGCCGCTGTTGAAGGCGCAGGCGATGGAGCCCATTGCCGAACGCCGCTATGAAACCTTCAATCTGGACTCCGCCGTCGAAGGACAGCGCGTCAACCAGCGGGTCGGCAGCCTGGGCGACCTGTCCTTTCTGATGAGCCAGTTGGCCATCGTCGTCATCGTCGCTTATGGCGCCTATCTGGTCGTCAACGGGCACCTGTCCGTGGGCGGGCTCGCGGCCTGCACCCTGTTGGCCGGGCGGACCATGCAGCCCCTGAATAACATCGTCGGGTTCTGGACGCGGTTCCAGTCGGTCCGCAGCGCCGAACAGCGGTTCAAAAGCCTGTTTTCCATCCCCCCAGGTCCTCATGCACCTGGCGGCGCCAAACCCGCCGACGCTCTGTCGCCGACTGCAGCCACCGCGTCCCTTGACTTGAAAAACGTCGCCTTCCGCTGGCCCGAAAGCGACACAGACCTGTTTTCGGGGGTCGACATATCGATCGCCGGGGGTGAATTCATCGCCATCACCGGCCCCAACGGCGAAGGTAAATCCGTGCTCATGAGCCTGATGCGCGGGTTCACCAAGCCGACACAGGGCGAGGTTCTGATCGACGGCATCCCCTTGTCCGCGAAGCCGGCGGCGGAAATCGAACACCTCATTACCTATCTCCCGCAAAAGGAAGCGCTGTTCAACGGCACGATCCTGCAAAACATTACCGCGTTCCGCGAAGACCTGACCCATCAGGGCCTGGCCGCGGCCGAACTGGTCGAGCTGTCCAGCTGGGTGCAGAACCTGCCGGAAGGCTATCAAACCAAGGTCGGGGCCGGTGCCGGCGACCCGCTGCCGCGCGGCATCGCCCAACGCGTCGCCCTGGCCCGCGCCCTGGTGAACAATTCAAAAATTCTGCTGTTCGACGACGCAAATTCAGCCGTCGACCAATCCGGCGACATCGCCGTGAAAAAAGTCCTGACCAAGCTGAAAGGCCACACCACCGTCGTCATCGTCAGCCACCGACCGTCGATCCTGGATATCGCGCATCGCATTTTCCACCTGTCCGGCGGCCGCTTGACCGAACAATCACCACCGGACAGGACACCGGAAACCGGGGGGGGCTCCCATGTCTAACATTGGCGCGCATGATGCGCCCGCCGTCAGCGGCGAACATCCGCTGGCTAAGTTCGGGGTCGTAGTCGAGCATCAGGATCCGGACGAACTGGTCACGAACCTGACGGCCGCCATTCACGAATGGCAGGGCGGAAACAACGATATCATTGCCTGCCTGCCGATCCTGCTGGTCGCCCTGGGTTGGAACGGCCGTGCCCGTGCGCTTGCCGATACCCTGCCTCCCCAGGATCAGGTGTTCGACGTCACGGCCCTGCAGAACCTCATGGGTCGCCTGGGGTATTCCAGCCAAGTTCAAAGCCGGCGGTCGCTTTCCCAGAAAACCCGCTTGCCCGCCCTGGTACTGCCCTCATCCGCCGAGGCCTTCGTTGCCTTGTCCCTCAGCGGACCGCAAACCGTATCGGTTTACGACCTGAAGACCGGAACGATTCAGGATCGACCGATCAAGTCCACGGGCGGCACGGTCGTCACCTTCGACGCGCTAGAGGACACCGCCCCGGAAACGAGCCTGAACTGGTATCAGCAGCAGATCCGCCGGTTCGGCCGGTTGTGGGCCTATGCCCTGATGCTGACGGGGCTGTCCAACGTGCTGGCGCTCAGCATTCCGGTTTTCGTTCTGCTTGCCTATGACCGGGTCATTCCCACGGGATCCATGACCACCTTGTTCAGTATCGCCGCCGGCGTCGGGCTGGCCCTTGCCACCGATCTTGTGGTGCGCAAGGTCCGCCGCCTGCTGATCAGTCATGCCAGTGCGCGCATCGGCTATCTGTCAGGTGCCGCCGTGTTCGACCGCCTTCTGTCCCTGCCCACGGCGATGACGGAAAAGGCCAGCATCGGCGCCCAGATCGCCCGCATCCGTGACCTCGAACGGGTCAAGGAGTTCATCTCTGGCCCTCTTGGCACTTCAATCCTGGACGTTCCCTTCATCCTTATCTTTGTCGGCGCGATTGCCGTCATCGCCGGCTGGCTCGCGGTTGTGCCGCTATTCGCGGCGCTGTTCTACGTCGCTTGCGGGATCGCATTCTCACGCAAGGTCGCCCGCGAGGTTGAAACCAGCGCCAAGCTGAACTCCCGGCGCCAGGAATTCGTCATCGAGCTGATCCGCCGCCTGCGCGCCATCAAGGCCGCCGGCAGCACGCGCACCTGGATTGACCGTTACGAGGACATTTCCGAACTCTGCGCCAAGGAAAACGCCAAGAACGCGCGCACCACCTCCCTGATTACGATCATCAGCCAGGTCATGATG
The DNA here is from genome assembly GCA_040218445.1 of Rhodospirillales bacterium. Classification (GTDB taxonomy): domain Bacteria; phylum Pseudomonadota; class Alphaproteobacteria; order Rhodospirillales; family Casp-alpha2; genus UBA1479. The sequence continues at coordinate 227,884 of JAVJRK010000002.1, forward strand.
CTGTCCGCCGGACTGATCACCCTGGGCACCGGCGTCCATCTGGTGATTGACGGATCGGTCACCACGGGCGGGCTGATCGCCGCCATGATCCTGGTGTGGCGGGCCATGGCCCCCATGCAGGGCATGTTCGTATTCCTGACCCGCGTCGATCAGCTTAAGAATTCTATCACCCAGACAAACCGGCTGCTGGCGCTGGCGCCTGAGCGCAGCGGCGGTCTGCCCCTGACCGCGCCCCAGGGCCATGTTGCCTTCGCCAACGTCACCTTCCGCTATCCCGGCGAGGCCGACCCCGCGTTCTCTAACGTGTCGTTCGAGGCCAAACCCGGCGAGGTCACCGCCATCGTCGGCAAGAACGGGTCGGGCAAGTCATCCATTCTCAAACTGGTGGCCGGGCTCTATCAGCCGCTGGCCGGGTCGATCAAGATCGACGGCCGCGACATTCGCCAGATCGACCCCCGGGACCTGCGCCAGATGATCGCCTTCGTGTCGCAGTCACCGCATTTCTTCAACGGCACCATCGCGGAAAACATGCGGATGTCGAATTCCCTGGCCAGCCGGGACGAGATCGTCGAGGCCCTGGAAATGGCCGGCGCCTGGGAAAACGTAGAGGGCCTGGAGACGTTCATTTCCGCCCGTCAAACGGATCAGTTTTCCAACAGCCTGATGATGCGGCTGTCGCTTGCCCGGGCTTACCTGCGCAAAGCGCCGATCGTCCTGTTGGACGAGCCGATTACCGGTCTCGACTTCGAGGCCGAATACTACTTCACCTCGGCCATCGACCATCTGCGGGAATCATCGACGGTGTTCATCATCACCCATCGGCCCAGCCATCTGCGCGCGGCCGATAACGTCCTCATTCTTGAAGGCGGCCAAGTCCGCTATTTCGGCGCCGCCGCCGAGGTCCGGGGGAAAATCCCGGCCCATTTGATCTAGCCCAGGCAGGAGCACAGACATGTCGACCCAAACGCTCGCCACCATTTCCCCGCAGGCCTTCACCCGGCGCCGGCGCGATATCGCGAATGCGGCATTCCTGGAGGAAACCGGTGTGCCGCACCTTGTCCGGGCCAGCATCTACGTCGCCGTCGCGGCCGTCGTCACCTTCTTCGTCTGGGCCTTTTTCGCCTCGATCCAGGAAATTGTTCTGACCACGGGCAGCGTCGCCCCCCGCAACGAGGTGCGTACGATCCAGCACCTGGAAGGCGGCATCATTTCCAAAATCCTGGTCCAGACCGGCCAACGGGTGAAGGCAGGCGACCCGCTGGTCCGCCTGGACGCCTCGGAGGCGACGGGGGAACTGGCGCAATACAACACCCGCCTCGCCGCCCTGACGCTTGAGGAAGAACGCCTGCGCGCCTTTGCCGAACATCGTGAACCGGACTTTGATGCCGTCATTCCGGGGTTCGAAAACCTGAAGGCGGATCAGACCCGCATCCTTAAATCGGAACAGGCGGCGCTGTCGTCCCAGGCCGCGGTTCTGTCCCGTCAGCTTCAGGAACGCCGGGCAACCCTCGAATCCTTCGTCAACGAACAGAAAAGCCTGGAAGATCAACTTGTCGTTCTTCAGGAAGAATTCGCGATCCAGGAGAAATTGTTCAAGAAGGGGCTCCAGGCCCGCCTGACCTTCCTTGGCGCGCGCCAGAACCTGCTTGCCGCCCAGGGCGGGCTTCAACGGGTCAAGGACCAGATCGCGACGACGTCGGAGACGGTGGGCGAAATCGAAGAACGCCTGAACGATCTTGACACTCGCCTGCGCCAGGACACGCTGCGCACCTTGGGCACTGTTACGGCTTCCCGCGCCGAGGTCGAAAAGGTCATTGTCGGTCTTCAGGACCGGGTCGACCGTCTGGTCGTGACCTCACCGGTTAGCGGCATCGTCCAGAACCTGCCGCTGCAGGCCAGCGCCGGTGTGCTACCGCCGGGCGGCGTGGTCGCCGAAATCGTGCCCTTGGATGAAGGGCTGATCGTCGAAGCCCGGGTGCTCACCCGTGACATCGGTTTTCTTGAGGTCGGCCAGCCGGTGACGGTGAAGGTGGATGCCTTTGATTATGCCCGCTACGGCTCGCTCGAAGGGCGCCTGACTGAACTGTCTGCAACCACCTTCCTGGACCAGCAGAACAATCCGTTCTACCGCGCCAAGATCGATCTCGATAAGACCTTTGTCGGCAATCCCGCCGATGACAACGCCGTCATGCCCGGCATGACCGTTCAGGCCGATATCGTCACCGGCAAACGGACGGTGCTGCAGTATCTGCTGAAACCGCTCTACACGATCGTCAACGAGGCGTTCTGGGAACGCTGAACCGAACCCATCAATATCGCAATCCGATGCCGGATCAGGGGGAGCTGGCGCCAAAGGACAAACTGGAGACATTCACATGTCGGAAGAATCCGAAACCAACGCCGAAGATGCAACCCCCGCTTTCTTTGAAGACGCCGATGCACCGGATCAGGAAAAGGAAGAATTCCGGCGCCTGGATGCCCGCGAACGGCCCACCGCATCACAGGAAGGATCGCCGGACACGACGGCCGCCGCGAACGCCAGCATTCACCGAGGCAGCCGCTATGAAGGCGGCACCGATGAACTGACATCCGACATCGGTGCGGGCCCGACCGATCCTCTGGCATCGGACATCGATGTCCCTGTCAATTCCTCCGACCGCCCCGATGTCGACATCACCCCGACAGCCCGCAACAGACAATCCCGACCGGTAGATGGTGACCCGGTGGCGTCATCCGAGGACGGTACCGGCGCCGCCACCGAAACCACGCTTGACCGTTCGGACCTGCCCGCACCTGCTGAGGCCTCGGTCGGGGCCACCGCCCCTGCATCCCGGGAAAGCGCCGCAACGGCCTCGGCCGCCGACGAGAATCAGACTGAACAACAAGCCCCCGGCGCACCCGTGGCAGCCCCGCAATCCGCCCCCAATGCAGCAGCCGATGACGACGCGGAGTCCGCCCCCACGGCCCAAGCCCCCGCCGTCGTGTTCTCCGGCACCACGGGGAACGAGGACGAGGCGATTGCAATCGACCTCGGCGTCACCCTCACGGATACGGACGGCAACGAAACACTCTCCATCACCATTTCCGGCGTACCGGAAGGGGCTCAACTGTCCGGCGGAACCGACAATGGCGACGGCACTTGGTTGCTGGAACCGTCCGACCTAGCCGGCCTGACCATCACCCCACCCGAAAATTTCAGCGGATCGATTTCCCTCGCCGTCACTGCAACCGCAACGGAGACCACCGGGCAGACCGCCGTAACGACCGCAACCGCGGACATCACCGTACAAGCCGTCGCCGACGCGCCGGGTCTTAAGACAACAGATGAAATCGGCGCTGAAGACACCTCGATTGCCCTGGACATCCAATCCAGCCTGCTGGATACGGACGGCTCTGAAACTCTATCCGTTCGGATCAGGAATATTCCTAACGGCTCCCAGTTGACCCTCGCCGATGGGACGGAGGTCACCATCACCGGTGGCACCGCCACCCTCACACCCGATCAGTTGGAAGGCCTCAGCCTGACGCCGCCCGCCGACTTCTCCGGTGAGATCGCGCTCGACATTGTCGCAACCTCCACCGACGGCAGCGATACCGCGACCACCAGCGGCACGCTCAACGTCGGCGTAACCGCTGTCGCCGACGCGCCGGTGCTCACCATCTCCGACGCCACAGGCCTGGAAGACCAAGCCATCGCCCTGAACATCGATGCGGCCTTGACCGATTCCGGTGAGACGCTCTCCGTCTCGATCTCCAACATTCCCGAAGGCGCTGTCCTCACCCTGGCCGACGGTACGGTGATACCGGTCACCGGCGGCACGACGGCCCTGACGCCGGACCAGCTGGACGGCCTCAGCCTGACACCCCCCGCCGACTTCTCCGGCGAGATCGCCCTCAATGTGACCGCAACCTCGACCGACGGCACGGACACGGACACGACCAGCAGCACGTTGAACATCTCGGTGACGGCTGTCGCCGACGCCCCAACCCTGGACCTGACCGATGCCACGGGCTCCGAAGATCAAGCCATCGCGCTCAACATCGACGCGGCCCTGACCGATGCCGGTGAGACGCTGGGCGTCTCCATCGGCAACATCCCGGAAGGCGCCGTCCTGACCCTGGCCGACGGTACGGTGATACCGGTCACCGGCGGCACGGCGGCCCTGACACCCGATCAGCTGGCCGGCCTCAGCCTGACGCCGCCCGCCAACTTCTCCGGCGACATCGCCTTGGAGGTCGTCGCGACCTCGACCGACGGCACGGACACCACGACCACCAGCGGCACGCTCAATGTCGGCGTAACCGCCGTCGCCGACGCCCCAACCCTGGACCTGACCGATGCCACGGGCTCCGAAGATCAAGCCATCGCGCTCGACATCGATTCCTCCCTGGTCGACGGCGGCGAGGTCCTTTCGATCTCCATCGGCGACATCCCCGAGGGATCGATCCTCGCCGCCGGCGACGGGACCGTCATTCCCATCGAGGCCGGCGTCGCCGTGCTCAGCCCGGACCAATTGACCGGCCTCATCCTGACGCCTCCCACCGACTTCTCCGGTGAGATCGCGCTCGACATTGTCGCGACCTCCACCGACGGCACGGATACGGCCACGACCAGCGGCACGTTGAACATCTCGGTGACGGCTGTCGCCGACGCGCCAGTGCTGAACGCCTCCGACGCCGCCGGCCTGGAAGATCAGGCCATCGCGCTCAACATCGATGCGGCCCTGACCGACACGGACGGCTCCGAGACGCTGAGCGTCTCCATCGGCAACATCCCGGAAGGCGCTGTCCTGACCCTGGCCGACGGCACGGTGATACCGGTCACCGGCGGCACGGCGACCCTGACGCCGGACCAGTTGGCCGGTCTCAGCCTGACGCCGCCCGCCGACTTCTCCGGCGAGATCGCCTTGGAGGTCGTCGCGACTTCCACCGACGGCACGGATACCGCGACCACCAGCGGCACGCTCAATGTCGGCGTCACCGCCGTCGCCGACGCCCCGACCCTGGAACTCACGGACGCCAACGGCCTGGAAGATCAGGCCATCGCGCTCGACATCGATGCGGCCCTGACCGATGCCGGTGAGACGCTGAGCGTCACCATCGGCAACATTCCGGAAGGCTCTGTCTTGGCCCTGGCCGACGGCACGGAAATCACCATCACCGATGGCACGGCAGAACTGACACCCGATCAACTGGCAGGCCTGACGATCACCCCGCCGCACGATTCGGACGCCGATTTCAACCTGTCCGTGACGACCGTGTCTCATGACGGAACCAGCACGGCGATGACCTCTGCATCGATCCACGTTGCGGTTCAGGGGGTCGCCGACGCCCCTCCCCTGGCCATTACCGTCGGCGCCGGAACAGTGTCGGCCGTCGAAATTCCGCCCCAATCGATCACCATCGGTCAAGACAACGTCACCACGTCGGACAGCGGCTTTACCGTCACCGCACGGACCCTCAATTCGGACGGCAGCTTGAGCGAACCGTCGAGCGACAACATCAGCCTGAACAGCAGACCGGTGGGGTTCGGCGTCAAGGGAAGCGCCTCGGGCGCCGATACCGAGCTTGGGTTTAATTCATCGACCGGAACATCCGAAGAACTAACCATCGCCTTCGACGACGCGGTAACGGGAGCGGATGTCTCTCTTGCCTGGGCCAATGGTGCCGAACAGGCCCACTACGAAGTCTACCGCGACGGCGAGAAAGTCGGTGAAGGCACGATCCAGGGCGTGACGGATGGAATCGACCCGCCGGTCGCCATTTCGGCCACTGACGGCGGAACGTTCGACGCCATCGTCTTTTCGTCGCCGGGCCATGACCATGACTACCTGATCAACGAGGTCAATTTCGAAACAGCGCCCGGAAGCTATGAAATCATCGACTACCCGCTCACCATCGCCACAGGCTTGACCGATACAGACGGCTCGGAACAGCTTTCGGTTACGGTGTCCGGCCTGCCCGACGGCGCAGTGCTATCGACGGGGACGGCCAATACCGACGGCAGCGTGACCCTGACGGCCGATGAACTCAACGGCCTGGTCCTGACGGCACCCGCCGGAACAGGCAATATTCTGCTTTCGGTGACATCCACCGCGACAGAGAGCAACGGCACCAGTGCCAGCATCAGCACGCAGGTCAGCATCGACGTGGCTGAGCCGACCATGGACGGCGTGGCCGATGCGCCGACCTTGGGCGTTTCTGATGCCCTGGGCAGCGAGGATAGCGCCATAACCCTGGACATCCAGGCGGCGCTGACCGACACGGACGGTTCGGAAAGTCTGTCTGTTTCCGTCTCCGGCATACCCGATGGTGCGGTCCTTTCCCTGGCCGACGGTACGGTAATACCGGTCAACGGCGGCACGGCGGCCTTGAACCCGGACCAGTTGAACGGGGTCAAGCTGACCCCACCCGAGGATTTCTCCGGGTCTTTCGACCTTCAGGTCGCCGCAACCTCGACCGAAGGCTCTGAAACGTCCACCGTTACCGGGGTACTCAACGTGTCGGTGTCCCCGGTCGTCGATACACCCATGTTGTCCGTCGCCCTTGGCGAACCGACGGTTGCCACGGTCGGCGGTACTGCGGTGCCGACCAGTATCACCCTGGACAATTACGCGGCTCTGGATGCCGGCTATCAAGTGACCGCGCGCTCCATCAATCTGGACGGCAGCCTGACCGAAGCACATGCCGGCAATGTCAGCACCGGCAATGGCGGCATCGGTGTCAGGGGCCTTGCTTCCGGTAATGATTATGAAATCGGCCACAGCCTTGTCCACGATGTTTCGGAACAACTGGTCGTCGATTTTGACAGCGCCATCACCGAAGCCTCCGTCAGTTTCGCCCAGGCATCACCACTGTTGAAATTCTTCGGTGGCGGTAAGGAGCAAGGCCATTACGACCTTTATCGCGACGGCGAAAAAGTCGGCGAAGGCGACTTCGCGTCCTCGTCCTGGGGCGGCGATGGCACCTTTACCGCCGCGACAATCGATGAATCCGGATTCGACCAGATCGTGTTTTCCGCCGCCAAGGGCTATGCCGGCAATGAAGCCGTCACCGTCGGCGACGGCAGCGATTTCATCATCACGCAAATTGATTTCACCGCCAAGGTCGGCGGCGATCCCGTCGCGACCTACCCCCTCGACATCCAGGCAGCCCTTACCGATACGGACGGTTCAGAAAGCCTGGCTATCACCATCGCCGGCGTTCCTGCCGACGCCGCCCTGTCGGCGGGAACGAACAACGGCGACGGCAGTTGGACCCTTGATCCAGATCAACTGGCAGGCCTGAACCTCACCATCCCCGGCACCTTGGACACCGCCTTCCAGCTGGATATCACCGCCCAGTCGACGGAATCGGACGGCACGACGGCCATGGCCACGACCAACGTCACAGTGACCCCCGACGGCCCCCAGAACGCGCCGGAGGTGTCCCTGGGCACAACCGAGTTCACCCAGGACTTCCCCATTCAACCGATCTCATTCGCCGCCGATGCCGTGCTGAGCGATCTGGACGGATCGGAGATCTCCCAAGCCGTCATCGCCATCAGCGACGGGTACAATCTGGGCGACATCCTGTCCGTGGAAGACAACACGATCATCGACGACCTGACCGGAAAGACCATGATTTCCGGCACCAATATCGAGGTCGTCGGCGGCGGGTTCGACCTGACCTCCAACGCCCTGACCCTACAGGGCACGGACAGCGTCGAAGCCTATCAATCGGTGATCAACAGCCTGACTTTCAACAGCCTGTCGCCGGAACTGATCGAAGGGACACGTACCGTTTCGATCACGGTCATGGATGACACGGGCCTGGTCAGCCAGACGGCGGATCTGGGCATCACGTTGAACGACCCCTTGGCGACCGACCTGTTCGCCGATGGCGGAACGGCCACGACCGACCCGGCCCTGGCCGCCCTGTCGGACCCAGCGCTGGCGGAAACCACGGATCCGAACACGGACTGGCTGACGGCGACGGAAAGCGAGCCAGTCAGTGCGTTTGACGACCCCGCCGCCGAAACGGCTCTCCCCGATGTGGACGGCGCGGACAGCGGATTGTCCTCTGATCCCGCGATTTCCGATGCCCAGGACCTGACGACGATCTAGACTTACCCGCATGCAGGTGCCTACCCTGCTATCGCAGTCAATATGATGGGACAGACATGGCCATGATCGACGACGCTGGACAAGGGATCGTCATTTTCCGGCAAATCGTCGAAGACCCGGATCTGGGCGCGGTTCGCACCCTGCGCCGCGGGCTTGAGTCAGCTGACATTACGGCATTGCCCGTAGAGACGCGGGAAGCCTTTTCCTTCTTCGTCAGCGAGACGGTAACCAATCTGATCGAGCATACGCGAATCCCGCCAAGCCAGATCATCTTAGAACTGGTAACGACGGCAGGGGCCTGGGTTTGCCGGGTTCTGGACAATGGCCCGACGTTTGACGGCTTTTCCGGTCAACTGGCCATGAGCTATGAGAAATGGAATTCCAACAAGGGGTTTCAGGAAAGCGGCATCGGCCTGGCGTTGATCTCGCGGATGCTGCCGGACAACTGGTATGAACCATCCGCCGAACGTACAGATGCGTGCAATGCATTCAGCGTCCGCTATCCGGCCCGCCGCTCGATCATCAATCGGCCGCGTATTCTGCTTGTTGATGACGATGAGTTGATCCGGTCATTCCTGCGGATCGTGCTGCAGGATGATTATCAAGTTTCCTCCTACCCGGATGCCACCCTGGCCCTTGAAAAATTCCATGAAGCGCCGGTTGACCTGGTCATTTCGGACATCAACATGCCGGAAATGGACGGTTTGAGCTTTCGCCAAGCCTTGGTCGACCGCGGCGACGATCTGATTCCCTTCGTATTTCTGACCAGTGATACCGGAGATGCGGTTTCCCGACGGGCAGACGAATTGGCGATCGACGATTACATCCTGAAACCGATCGATCCGCCGCGTCTGAAATCCACGGTCCGGCGCCTGCTGAACCGACGGAATTCGATCCTTGAAAAGGTCATGGCCCAATTAAGCCGTGAATTGACGGAAACCCTGACATCCGACCTGCCCGAACACATCGGAGCCATCCAATGCGCAGTCGCGCGGCGGGTCCCGAGTGCCGGCGGCGGCGATCTGGTCATCCCGATCGGCGAAGACGGCATTTTCATCGCCGACGTCATGGGGCACGGATTAGGTGCGAAGATGGTCGCCCATGCGGTTTCCGCCTATGCCCGCAGCCAGATCCTGCAAATGGGCAGCGAATGGACCCCCGGCAGCCTCATGAGCGGCATATCGGACGCCATCTGCGCCGATGATTCTCTGGACGCGGTGATTGTAACCGCCGCCCTGGTCCGGATCGCCCCCGACGGCAAATTGAAAATATCATCGGCCGGCCATCCGATGCCGATCCGCCTGGGCCTGACCGGATTCGGGTATGTAGAGGTCGGCGGCCCCCTGTTGGGGTTGACCCAAAACCAGACCTACGGCGAAACCGAATTCACTTTGGTGCCCGGAATGGCCCTGGTTCTCATGACCGACGGCCTGTTTGAAATCGATCCGTCAGCGGTGGCGCAAAACGCGGCCGAGCAGCGGATTTGCGCCGCCGGGTTTTCGGCGCTTGAACAATCGATGAACGCGGGAGAGATCGCCGATCAAATTCTCGGCGAATACGACGACATCACCGGGGGCGAGCCCAACGACGACACGACGGTCGTCGTTCTGAAGCATTGACCATTTGATGCGGGGAAATCAGCCCTTCCGAGACAGGAAATCGTCCACGGAAGCGAATAGCGGAACGGTCTTGTCGATCTGACTGAGTTCGATGACCGATTTCGGCTGCCCCTTCAGGCCGGCGATTCCCACATCATGGCCTTTCGCCGATAATTTCTTGAAACAGAAAACGCACAGGCCGATGCCGCTGGAATCGATGAATTCCGTATCGGAGAAATCGAAAACAAGATCTTTATCAGCAGCCCCAACGGCCTTAGTAAGCTCAGACCGAATACCTGAAACGGCAACGGAATCAAATTCGTCCGGACATTTTACGACCAAAGCGGCCCCTTGGTCGATAATTTGAGCTTGCGACGTGTCTGTCATGGATTATCCCGATGATCTTTCAAGCTTGAGCGCCCTTTTCACGGAGTTCTGTATTCTTATCATCTACCGGAACTTGTCAATCAGCAGTCCGGGCGTCTCACGTAATGAACCTGTATACAGCTAGTAGCTGTTCTCTCATGCACAGGTGAGATTTCCTTAAATTTGGGAGAATGTCTGTGCTGTATGACACTTCGTCTCGCCCCGCACGGGCCACGCGCCCTAGCCGGGACGTGGGCCTTCACGTGGGCCGGCTTCGTTCTGCGAACCGGAGAAATTCCGACCTGTGGGACTTGCGATCAAGTGTATTGGGACGCTCGGATAAGGGGAAACGGCCCTCTGCTGGTATTCTACGGGAATAAAATGAGACGATCCGCTGCTCGCGAAGCTAAGAGCGTGCCCCGATCAACCGGATCGGGGAGACAGCCCGTAACGCAAACATGGAGACGGACATGAACCAGGATATTATTTCCTACTATCGGAAATTGCGTGAAGACGAAGGCCTCAGAGCCGCTTACGCCAATTGCGAAAGCGTCGAGCAGGTAATGCAAACTGCCGTCGAACAGGGAACAACCCTCGGCTTCTCATTTTCGAAAGAAGAAGCCATGGAGATCGGATACGACATCCAGGTGCTGCATGATCTGGCGGCCAACGATGATGAACTGAGCGACTTCGAACTCGAATTGATTTCCGCCGGCAGTCCGGTTTCTTGTAATAATGACGGAGATTAAGGCGTCCCTGCAGAATGGCGGCAAAAAATATCGGTGCTGAATGCTCGGGAAGCGATAACGCCGCTTCGCCATGCTGTCTCCCCCATAATCCAAGAGCAACAGACGAAAAGAGCCGTAATCACGGGATTTTTCGTCAGGCCCGAAGCCGCAGCGTACTTCACGAAAGCGTACGCATCCTCTTGGGCGATTTCATCGTCTAATTTAAGTGATCGTAGAGTGCTGGCGTGGGCCGTGTTCGCGTTAGATATCTATGCCCATATCAAGAAAATGACGAGCGCAATGACCGCCGCCGCGATGACGAGCCAAGGATGCCGGCGCGGCAGGATATGCGGGGTATCGACGGCGACCGGTCCACGGTAGCGCTTCAAGGTGACAGCGCGGAACAGATGTTGCCGGGCCTTGGGGCTGTCGGTCATTCCGCGCTCTCCACCAATTGCTCCCGCCGGACGAGTTCCATGAAATCGTGATTGCCGACGAACGCCGACGGCACGCCGTCCCAGACCAGACGGCCCGCGTCCAATACGATGACCCGGTCGGCGGCGGCGATCGCGCTTTCCCGGTGCGTCGCCAGGATGCAGCCGATCCCAGCCGCACGCAGATTGGCAAAGATCCGAGCCTGCATTTCCTCCGAAATGGCATTTGTGGCCTCGTCCAGGATCAGCAGCGACGGGCCGCGCAACAGCTGGCGCGCAATCAGAAGCCGCTGTTCCTGCCCGGTGGAAAGCTTGCCGTGCTCGACGATGGTCTGCATGCCCATGGGCATGGCACGTATGTCGTCGTCCAATCGCGCCAGTTCGGCCGCATGCCAGACCTCATCGATGTCGACGTCCGCCATTCCTGAAATAAGGGAACGTATGGTGGATGAACTCTCGATCCGGTCATCCTGCTGCACGACACCGATGCCGTTTCGCCAAGTGCGGACGTCCATATCCTCCACGTTGCGGCCGCCGACGAGAACCCGTCCATGGGTCGGCGTTTCCAAACCAAGGAGCAAGCGGAGCAGCGTCGATTTGCCGCTTCCCGACGGGCCGACCACGGCAATGGTTTCGTTCGGCGCGACATTGAGCGAGACGCCGCGCAACGCCAAGGACGAATCTCCGCCGTATGCATAGCCGACATCTTCGAGTTCGATGACCGGCAGCACCGGCGCCCTGCCCCGCGGTTCTGATTGTGGTTCCAGTGGCGCTTCCAGCAACGACCGAAGATCCGGCAGCAAAGCGGAACACTGCCGTCCGTCCGCCAAAGCCTCGCCGACCTGCAACGCCGCCGCACCCACCAGCCAGGCCAGCGGCAATATGATGACAACACCTGCGGCCGAATCGCCCCCTTCGCCCCCGGCGGCGGACATGGCGGCAAGCACAACGAGGGATGTCCACATCCACAGCTTTCCCCCGGACCTGCACCATGCATCGGCCTGCGCCAAGCGTTCCTCGGACTTAAGGTTTCGTTCGCAAAGCACCCGCCAATGCGCCGCGGCGCGACCGGCCGCGCCGCTGACGCGGAGGCGCGCGATGCCAAGCATCATATCGAACAGGAAGCGGCGACCCGCCAATCTCTGGCTGTCAGTCGTCCGCTGCAACGGTTGCGCCAGTCCCGCCGACACATACTGTCCGGCGACGGCGACCCCGGAAAACACGGCAGCGGTCAGGCCGAGGTACGGATCAACCCATGCCAAGGCGGCACAACCGCCGAGGGTCAGGGCGATATCCGTGACCGTGTTTGCGGCACGGCCGCGCAACCACCCCAGCGCACGCCCGACGGCGGCAAGGGCATGGGCCGAACGTTCGGGTTGTTCTGTGCGAAAGAAAACCGCACGGATCCGGATCAGCCGCTGCAAAAGATCGGCATGTGCAACGGTTTTCATGATCTGCTCCGCTCTCAGCATGGATATCCGTTGTGCCGCCTCCAGAAGTCCGACGGTGACAAGCCCGCCGACGAAACTGCCCCAGACCTTCCAGGCAGAGCCCGCGGTGCCTGAACCGAGCGATAGTGACGGCAGATGCGCCAGAAGGACGATGGTTGCGACCACAAACACCGAGACGACAGCAGCTTGAACCAAGTCTGTCCGGGCCGGTGCCGCCCAGACCTGAAACAGTGCACGTGGTGCCAATACACCGGGTGCGGGCGGCGGATAGATACAACGCGCCGCCGATTCAACGTCCTTGAGCGATGCGACGCGCCCTTCGCCTTCGATGCGGTATCCGCCGTCGGCCGGGTGCAGCGAAACCGGTTCGGACGCCCCCCGCCGCTGGCCGACGAGGGGCAAGTGCGGACGGCGCCAGAACGCCGATTGCACGAACCGGACCCGACGGTCATAGCCCGCCGAAGACAGTACCTGCCCGGCAAGTGCCTGTTCGGCACAATCGGTCCCGTCAACCGGCGCGGCAAAAACGGTCTCGATCTGCTGTCGCATCGACATCGCGCCCGCCGCGCCGCGGGCCGGACGTTGTGCCTGCAATTTCCCATCCGTGAAATGCAGAACCCGGTCGCAGGCGACCAGCGTCGACGCTCGGTGACTGACGATCACCAACGCGCAGCCGCGCCGGCGCAGGTTGGCGCGCAGCTTTGCTTCCAAGGCCGGGTTCAGGGCGTCGAGTGCTTCGTCCAGAATCAGTACCTTCGGGTTCCAGATCAGTGCGCGCGCGATCTCAAGGCGCTGACGTTGGCCGCCGCTGAAGTTGCGTCCGCGCGCGATCACGGATGTGTCCAGCCCCCCGGGGCGGGACGAAATCACATCGTCGACACAGGCATCGTGTAGAGCTTGCCATAAATCGCCGTCGCCGACATCGTTCCGCCAAAGCAGCAGATTTTCGCGGACCGTACCGTCAAACAGGAACGGCGACTTGTCGATCCACATGACATGCGAGCCGCCCGCCACGGCGCCCGACCATGGTGCGTGCAGTCCGGCCGCGAGCGATGCAAACGTGGATTTTCCGCCGCCGGACCGGCCGGTAATCCCGACCTGCTCCGCAGCGGATTGAAACGCGAAATCAACACCGTTCAGCAACGGCGGACGGGTCGGCGAATGGCCGAAGACGACGTCGTTAAATTTCAAGGGTACGCCCCCTGCCGTCACCGATGACACGGGTATTTCCTGGTCAATGGCTACTCTTCCAGCTACGTCGTCCTGGCGCAGCAAGGCTAGGTGCAGGGCGCTCAACTTTCCCCGCAGCTGTGGCCAGTCGTGCATCACCTGCGCCAGCGCACAGGCCAGGATGATCGCCGACACCAGTCCGTCAAAGGACAAGCTGTCCGCACCGAAACCGATACTTGCGGTGAAAGCCAAGCCGATCACGATCGCATAGGTGGATAGTCGGGATACGATGCCGCCCATTATCCCGGCCGGGGCGTCACGTTGTTCGTGTGTCGCCGCCGTGGCCTGACTGCCCATGCCGACGGCGACGAAATCGCGGTCCATGCCCGCGACCTTGCTGTTTTCGATGGTGGCGAGTTGACCGAAGAGGCCGCGCATATCCTCGTCCGCCTGGGCCAAGCTCGTACGCCCATCCCCCGAACGCCAGAACGCCGCAACGGTCAGACCCATTATGTTGAGCGCCGTCAGAATCGCCGCAGCACCACCCGAGACGGCGTCCAGCCGCCATAATGCGATCAGAAGCACCACGACGGCCGGTAGCGTCAGAAGTCCCGGCAACAAATCCCGACACAACAGCCGCGCGATCTGATCAATGTCGTAGACGCTCTTAACCTGTTCGCTCGGCAGCCGATAACTCAGATATGCGAACGGTCGCCGAACCAAGGCGTTGAGAAACGATCCGGCCAGGCCCCCGCTTATGCGGGTGCGTGCATGATTAAGCGCTGTGGCCTGAACCATCGACGTCCCGGCATACAACAGCACCGCGACGGCGACGGAAATCACAGCATCTTGGGCGAACCCGGTCAGCGTTTCACCGAACGCATGCGCCAGAGCTACGAGCGTCATGGGCGCCAGGCAGGAGGCGGCGGCGGCGACGCCGATCAGGGCTTTCGAGCCGCCGTCAATACGTCGCCAAAGATCGAACAACAGCCGGTCCTTGTGGCCGCCCGGCATGAAATCCGGTCCCGGCCGGAAGGTGATGACGATCCCAGTAAAATTTTCGTCGAATTGCTCGATCGGAATCTCCGACCGGCCGCAGGCGGGATCGTTGACGAGAACCTTATCCGGCGTCATACCTTCGACGACGACGAAGTGAATGAATCTCAGATGTGCGACGAATGGAAATTCCATGCGTCGCAAGTCGTCCGGTTCACGGCTATAGGCAGCGCATTCCAACCCGTAATGTCGGCCGGCGCGGACCATGTCGCCGGCGTTCAGGCAATCCCGCGACACGCCGGTGACGCAGCGGATGTCCTCCATAGGCGCGTGGCGGCCATGGTAGGCGAGGATCATCGCCAGCGCGGCAACACCGCATTCCGTGGTCTGATACTGCAGGCGCGTCGGCACCCGCTTGACCGTGAACCGATCTTTAGCCTGACGCAGGAAACGCCTGATGTTCGACAGATGATCCAAGGCGGATGGGTGGCCTCACATTAAATTTGAAAATAACGCCCATGGCACATATGGGCTGCATGCCCTCGCGCATCCGGCGCGCACCGAATTCTGCATCAAAAGTGTACTGGTGTTCCTTTGGGCCAGGATGCCGTGCCGGCGGCAATCAGTTCCAATTCGAAATCGTTAAGCTCGTCATCGTTCATAACGTTGGCGCGGAGCGTATCGATGTCCATGCCGATGGCCAATGCCTCTTCCTTGGTGAACGAGAAACCAAGCTTGGCGGCCTCGTCGACGGCAATCTCCATGATCTGTTCCATGGTCTCACCCTTGGCGAGAGAGGCGATCATCACGTCGTCGTCGCGCAGAGTCTGGTAGAAACCGATGATATTCTGATTCATGTCTACCTCCTGCGTAGCCTGTCCGGTCAATACGTCCAGCCACCTTGAACCAAATGACTGCTTGTGGGGTAAGTATAGATGAACAGGAGAAGTTATCCTTGGCCTCGCGTCCCAAAACGCTTGCGTGCAAAAATTTGGTTGGATGAAGGCCCTGCCGGAAAAGGAGGGAACAATCACGCAGATTTCAGGTTCAGGCAGCAAACCTGGAACC
Organism: Rhodospirillales bacterium; assembly: GCA_040218445.1. Taxonomy (GTDB): domain Bacteria; phylum Pseudomonadota; class Alphaproteobacteria; order Rhodospirillales; family Casp-alpha2; genus UBA1479. The sequence continues at coordinate 243,800 of JAVJRK010000002.1, forward strand.
CGGCGGACGGAAGAGCCGGGTTTAACGACGTACTACCGCATTTCAAGGTCTGCATCTGGTCCCTACGTCACAGCATAAAGACATTCAAGCCGGCGCATGCAACTTGACAAGATACTCGGCATATTCGGGGCCAATAAAGAACCCGCTCAATGCGATTCTGTCATTTCCAGGAGCAGCGATAATCGGTGCAATCGCATGCGGAAGCGGAGGTCTGACGATGACCAGCCGGTTCGGTTTAGGCGATATGAAGCAGCCTTCAAAATCTTCGACCTGATCACCGGACATGTACAGGAACTGGCCCCCGGCATTTTTGCTCCATGTCTTGTGGATATAATAATTAAATCCGCCGACTTGGCCGGCAGCGTCGCTATGCCACAAGAGACGGGTTCCTGGGCGATAACGGATTATGGATGACACCGACCCGGCCCAGCTCACTGACGGTTTGCCGAAAAGTTCATTCTCGACAACCAAATTCCGGATTGCCCGCAAGGCTTCATCAATGGGATTGCCTGTGGGGTACAGATCGATGTCGGGGAAGGTTTTAAGCAGCGGCGTATACCTGTCGTCTTCCGGCCATATGACCGGTTTTGACTGAAGCGGATTATAAACCCCGTTATGTTGCCAGACGGTTTCCGGGTTCTCCTGCGTCACCGGAGACATTTGCGCGGATTCGGCGAAATCGGCAAGCGTGTCGAATGCCGACCGTGGCAGCAGATCATCGATGTAGGCCACGCCCCCGAGCACACCAAAGTCATGTCTTTTTATTTGGTTTTCCAGCATCTAAGTCCTCGCCTCGAAAAGGGACAGATCGCAGGGTGGAAACCACACGACCAGAATTCCCGGCATCATATTGCGCGGAAACTCTAATCAACTATTCCCATCATCCATAAACGCTTGCCCTCTTGTCCCATTCAGGCGTTTGGCCTACAGAAGCGCTGGTTTAGAGCACCTTTCGTTGCTAAAGGCATAGTCGTGGATTCCGGTCTGGCCTTCTTGCGCGGTTGCGCGGATTTTCCAAACCAGCCGGGATACGTCAGAACGCGGCGCTTCAAAACCGGAGGTTTTCAATGAACGCGAACGTCATAGAATTCTATAAAAAAGTACGGGCTGACAAAGGCCTGATCGAAGCGCTCTCTGAGGGAAAAACCGACGAAGCCTTTTCCAAAATCGCCATCGAAAAGGCAGCCGAGCTTGGTATTCACTTGGAAACGGCGGATACCATCGACGCCCTTAAACACTTGGATAAATTGGTCCACACGGCAGCCAACGATGACGCACTGACCGATTTCGAACTGGAGTTGATTGCCGCCGGAATTACGGTGACGTGCTACTCAGGCGAAGTTTAATACAGATTTTTTCGATTTCCGCCAAGAACGCCTGCCTCAAATGATGGCAGGCGTTTTCTTTTTCAAGCGTGCCGGTCTGTCGGTTCAATCGCGCAGTTTGCGGATCCAGGTCGCGAATTCCTGAACCTGTCCGTCGGCACAATCCGACGCGGTGGCGGATTGCCGGAATTCAGCCTGAGCGGCGGCACGGGCTTCGCTTGGTGACATGCCATAATGGTTGCGGAACGCACGACTGAATCCGGACTCGCTCGTAAAGCCGCAGGCGAAACCAATGGCACCAATGCTCATAAGACCGAACAACGGCTGGGTCAGCATCCGCATGCTGCGGCGCAACCGCTGTTCCAGCACATAACGGGCGACGCCGCCGTGGGGCGCAAACATGCGATAGATCTGCGAACGGGAAACATTGAACTTCTTGGCCAGGTCTTCCGGCGCCAACGGTTCTTCCAGATGCAGGGCGATATGTCGGCAGACCGCCTTTGCCGTCGCAGCGGAAACCGACGGGCTGTCATCGTCCGACATCGGCCGCTGGCGCGACAACCAGTTTTCCATCAAGCCGATGGTTCCCTGCAATGCGCCGCCGGCCTGATCGATCTCCATGTCAGGAACATGGCGCCACAATGCCTGTAGATGGTCGCTCATGAAACCGACCATGGGGTTTTCCGCGCCCAGCCTTTTGCCATGGAGCGGGGCCAGCAAATCCGATACGCCGGGGATCAGTTCGCGCGGCAGGACCATGGTGAGATTCGAAAAGTCGGAGGTGATCATCTCATGGGTCTGGTCAAGGTCGATGATCAGCATATCGCCGGCCTGGATATTCTGATCACGCCCGGCGGTTCCCCCGCCTTCAAGGAACACCTGCACCAGAATATGGTCCAAATCATCGCGGGCGACACGCCGTGAATCGCGCTGAAACAGCTGTGTTTCGGCCCGGGTGATGCCGAAAACCACACCGCCGAGATCGCAGGCATCGATACTGGCCCGGAAGTCCTTCCCACGGGTTTCACCGTCCGGACCTGTCATATCGAACAGAACGCCCAGATTATCCTGCCACGCATCGTAACGCTCATCCGGGTCCAAATCGTCCGTGCTGAAATGGACGGTTGGCACTTTTTGGGGAATATCCTCGGCGGGGCACATGAATGCGCGTCCTGTCCAATTGCTGTTCTGTGTACGCACACCCGGTACAGCAACCAGGGGACGCAGCAACAAGAACCGTCAACCAAGGTTTCCTGCGCATCCATCACATAAACGGCAGGCACGCGAGAAGCCGACAGGCCTTATTTGCCAGCAAGAAGGTTAGCCGCAAACCCGAGAACCAGGAATACCAAAAGAACGGCGGCGCAAATCAATTGGGACGCCAGGACAAGTCGAAATTTCGGCCCTCCTGTAGAATTAACGGGCTGAGATGAACCAAAACGCCGCAATGCGGCATCCGGTCGTTTGGGAATTTTCTTGTGGCTGCGCCATTGGGTCGACACATCTACCGACAAGCGGCACTGGACCGGCTTTCTTCACCGGAACAGTTGGACAGGCTTGTCCGGGTATCCGACCCCATCGGCTGGCTCGCGCTCGGCACCGTGACGCTGCTGCTCGCCGCCGTCGTCGCATGGGGCATATGGGGGAAAATTCCGGATCAGGTCGAAGGCAAGGGCATCCTCGTCAGCGCCGGCGGGCGCGTCATGGACGCCATGAGCCCGTCCGGCGGCACGATCACGCGATTGTTCGTTCGTCAGAACGACCTGGTTGAAAAAGACCAGGAGATCGCCGTGATCGAACAAAGCACGCTGCGTCAGGAATTCGAGGGAGCGCAAGAGACTCTCAAGGAACGGGAAGCAGAGAAGCGCCAGATCATCGAAACATTCGAGCGCGAATTCAGGCTGAAACAAAGTAATTTTTCCGAGCAAACCACCGCGCAACGGCAAATTATCGCCGCGGCGCAGGCACGGGCGGCATATCTGAAAACGGCGATCACCGGACGTGAAAGTCTTGTCGCGAAAGGCATTCTGCCGCGTGACAAGGTCGAAGAGATCCGCACCGACTACAACAAAGCCCTGCAGGACGTCAGCGCCGCGAAAAACCGTATCCTGGAGCTACAATCAGAAACCCTGACCTTGAAATCCGATCACACCAGGGACGTGACGAGGATCGACCAGGAGATCGCCGACGCGGCGCGGTCAATTCGGGAAAAGGAAGTCAAACTGCGCCAGAACGGCCGGGTCGTGGCGCCTGCATCGGGCCGATTGGTGGAATTGAAGGTATTCGAAGGTGCCGTGATACAAACCGGCGCGCCGGTGGCCAGCATCGCGACATCCGGCGCCAACCTGCAAGCCGTTCTATATATCCCGACCAAGGATGGAAAGCGTGTGCTCCCCGGCATGGCGGTACGGGTTTCTCCTTCTTCCGTCAAGAAAGAGGAGCACGGCAACATCGTCGGAAAGATCGTCCAGGTATCCGAATTTCCGGTATCAAAACCCGGCATGCTCTCCGTCCTCCAGAACGAGCGGCTGGTTACCGAGTATTCCGACGAAGGCGCGCCCTATGAAGTCCGCATCGATCTGCAAACGGACACGAACACGGTGAGCGGGTTCAAATGGACGTCCGGGACGGGCGCAAATGTCGCCATAACGTCGGGAACGACCGTTGAAGCGGAAGTAACCGTCGCCGAAAACCCGCCCGCCAGCTTAATCATTCCGTTCGTGCGCAAGCACACCGGGATCGGCTTCTTGCCGGCAGCCACGACTTACTAAGGGATGTCCCAAGAGACCGCCCCTACCCCCAAGGCCAGCGCATCCGCGCGGCGCGCCAAGACGCCGACCATACTGCAGATGGAAGGTGTCGAATGCGGTGCCGCGTCACTCGCCATGATCCTTGGTCATTATGGTGCATGGGTGCCGCTGGAAGAGATTCGTATGGCCTGTGGCGTCACCCGTGACGGCAGCAAGGCGAGCAATCTTCTTAAGGCGGCGCGCACTTACGGTCTGTCCGCCAAGGGTTTCAAGAAGGAACCGGCGGCCCTGATGGACCTGCCCGTTCCCTCGATCATTCATTGGAACTTCAATCATTATTTGGTGTTTGAAGGTTGCCGACGCGGCCGGGTTTACCTCAATGACCCGGCGAGCGGCCCACGCACCGTCAGCGAGGCTGAACTGGACGAATCCTACACCGGCGTCGTCCTCGCCTTTGAACCGACGGAAGGGTTTCGCCGACGCGGGCAGCGCCCTTCGGCGCTCAAGGCGATTCACGCCTGCCTCGCCGGTTCCGGTTCCGCATTGTGGTTCGTCATCCTTGCAAGCCTTCTGATGGTTGTGCCCGGTATCGCCTTCGCCGGGTTTGCCAAGATTTTTATCGACCATGTTTTGATTGCCGAAGACGAGGACTGGCTTGTCCCGCTTGTTCTTTGCGTGCTGGTGGTGGCGCTTTTTCAATGTGTTTTGACCTGGCTGCAGCAGAAGTACCTTTTGCGGTTGGAATCCCGGCTTGCGCTGTCGATGGCATCCAAGTTCTTTTGGCGCCTGTTGCGGCTGCCGATGGAATTCTTTCAGCAGCGCCATGTCGGCGATCTCAGCGATCGGATGGCCGCGAACGACCGGGTCGCGGCGCTGATCTCCGGCCAGTTCGCGACCAACATCATGAATATGACGACGGTCGTCTTCTATGCCGCCGCCATTGCGGTTTTCGATGCCTGGTTGGGCGCAATCGCGGTCGGCATGGCATTGCTCAACGTGATCGCCTTGAAGGCCGTCAACCGAAGCCGCGAGGACAACAGCCGCGCGCTGCTGAGCGAGAGCGGTAAGCTCATGGGTATGACGGTTGCAAGCATCCGCTCCGCCGAAACACTCAAGGCATCGGGGATGGAGGACGACAGCTTCACCAAATGGGCCGGGTATCAAGCAAAGATGCTTGAACGGCAACGCAAGCTGGGCCTTTCGACCGCCATACTGACCGCATTCCCGGCATTGATGTCATCACTGACAACCGCCGCGATTCTCGGCGTCGGCGGATTCCGTGTAATGGAAGGCGCACTTTCCATCGGCGCTATTGTCGCCATTCAGACTCTGATGGCGAAGTTCAACAAGCCGATTGCTTCGCTGGTCGATCTGGGCGGCCAAGTCCAACGCATCAAGGGTGATTTCGCCCGCCTGGACGACATCGGCGCCTATGCGATCGAGCCGCCCCGCGGTCCGAAGGACGGCGATACATGGTCCGGTCCGGACACGCTGAGCGGCAAGCTGGAAATTCGCGATCTGTCTTTCGGTTATAGCCCGCTGGAAGCGCCGTTGCTGGAAGGCATTTCTCTTGATCTCGATCCCGGTGCACGCGTCGCCATCGTCGGCGGATCCGGCAGCGGTAAGTCGACCCTGGGCCGACTTATCGTCGGAACGCTCACACCCTGGCACGGCGACATCCTGTTCGACGGCATTCCGGCGGCGGACATCCCGCCTGCATTGTTCGCCGACGTCGCCAGTTATGTCGACCAGGACATCTTCCTGTTCGCCGGAAGCGTCCGCGACAACCTGACCCTGTGGACCGACACGGTCTCGGAACGATGGCTCACACGGGCCTTGAAGGACGCGCTCATGCACGACGACATCATGGCGCGGAACGGCCGCCTGGACGGTCGTGTCGAGGAAGGCGGTGTCAATTTTTCGGGCGGTCAACGTCAACGCCTTGAAATCGCAAGAGCACTCGTGGGCGAGCCGCGTATCCTTGTCCTGGATGAAGCAACCGCGGCGCTCGATTCCGTCATGGAAAAACAGATCGACGACAACTTGCGCCGCCGGGGCTGTACTTGCGTCATCATCGCGCACCGCCTTTCGACCATCCGCGACTGCGATGAAATCATCGTGTTGAAGCGTGGCCGTATCGTCGAACGCGGTTCACACGATGCCCTGATGGTTGCCGACGGCGAATACCGTCGGCTTATCGGGGCGGAAGGGTAGATGCGGATGCAACGTCGAGTCCTCGAAACCATGATCCCGTCGGTGGATTTGACCTGCACCACCGAGCGGCATGTCCATGTCTCTGCAAACGCACCGTTGTTGCTGTCGGATCGCGACGACACGATCTTCATCCTGGCGGGTCATGTCGATGTGTTTGCGGTTCGGGTCAAGGAAGACAAGATCACCGGCCCCCGTTATCCACTTTATCGCGCCGCCGCCGGTGAAGTCGTCTTCGGACCGGACGCCGGCTCGGCGTACAAGTTCCTGGCGGTCGGCATTGATGGCACCAAGATCGTCAATGCCCTCAAGGACGAAGATTTTGTTCGCTTCAAGGACGAACACCTAAGCGCCATTATCGACCGCTTCATCGGCAGCTTGTCAGGCTGGTTTCCAACCGAAGCAGCGGACGGAATGACGGTCGTGGTCGATGCCGGCGTCGACGTGGATGTGTATCGGAACGTACCCGTCTTCGCGTCATCGAGACGCCCTGTCTGGGTGCAGCCGAAATCGGCATCCGGCCCCCTGGCATTGTTCGGTGCCCCCGAATTGGCCGCAGAAACCCTGCCGGTGACATCGGCCATGTGGGTTACGTCCGATGACACGGCGACAATTACGGGCACGTCGTCGAACGACCTCGTCGGATCCAGGCAGTGGCGCCTAAGTGTCGATACCTTTGTCGACGTGTTCGGGCGCGCCCTTGTCTGTGCGATCGAACGTATGAATATGGATTCCGTCGCCCGGCGCGACGCGCGATTGTCGTCGGACCGCAGCGCCCTCGATTCCGCGTTCCGCGAGCTATCAGCAGTGATCGGGCACGAGAACGCCGAACCTGCCCCGCTTGAGGCGGAGAGCGCGCTACACAAGGCGTTTCTGGTCATTGCGCGAAAGATGAAAATTGAAAGCGCGGATCAGACCGTACGGATTTCAAGGAATAAGAACGAGCCGCTGATTGATGCGCTGGCATCTGCGTACCGCATCCGGATCAGGCGCGTAATACTGCGTGACGATTGGTGGCGCACCGATGTCGGTCCGCTTCTGGCGTTCACCGAGGCAGGAGACCCAATTGCCCTTCTGAATCACGGCGGTCACGGGTACGAACTTTACGATCCGACTTCCGGGGAGGGTCGCAAGGTCACGCGCGACGTCGCGCACGGGCTGCAAGGAGAAGCGGTCATGCTCTACCCTCCCCTGCCGGCGGGGTGCCGGACGCTCCGGGATCTGCTGCGCACAGTCCTGCCCGACGTACGGTCCGATTTAAGGTTGGTCGGCGCAATGGGGCTCGCCGGCGGCCTGGTCGCGGCACTGACACCGATTTTGACCTCGGTCATGATCGAGGATGTGCTTCCCAGTGCCGACGTGGAGCAGCACATCCAGATCATTCTCGGCCTTGCCTGCGCGGCACTCGGTATCGCCAGTTTCGAAATCGTCAAAGCCATCGGTCTCCTGCGGGTGGAAGGACGTGCCGACCTACGCCTGCAGGCGGCGGCGTTTGACCGACTCATGCGGCTCCCGGCAGGGTTCTTTCGGCGCTTCGCGGTCGGCGACCTGGCGGACCGGGTTCTCGGCATCCAAACGATCCGGCAGATCATTTCGGGAACCACCGTCCAGGGCCTGCTTGGGATGACGTTCGCCGTGTTCAGCCTCATCCTGTTGCTGTTCTTCAACTGGAAGCTGGCGATCGTTGCGTTCGGCCTTGTGCTTGTCGCCATTCTCATGACGGTCTATTGGGGACAACTCCAATTGCGTGAAGAACGGCAGCGGGTCGCACATCAAGGTGAGGCCGAAGGGTTCATCGTGCAAACCCTGACCGGTTTGGAGAAACTACGGATATCGGCTGCCGAAGGACGCGCCTATGCGCGCTGGGCTCACATCTTCGCCCGGCAAAAACGCCGCTTCGTCGGCGCTCAGAGGTTTGCCAACCTGCAGGATATTTTCCATGCCACGTTTCCGGTTCTGGCAACGGCTGTGATATTCGCAGCCGCATCGGTCTTGTTGAAGAACGATGCGTCAGAATTGCAGTTACAGGCCCTCGTCACCAACGACCCGGGCGAAAAGCCCGCACCGATGTCAACCGGAGATTTCGTCGCATTCAACACCGCTTTTGGGCAGTTTCTTGCGGCGATGACCACGCTGGCAACGGCGCTGACGCAAAGCCTCACGGCCGTTCCTGTGTTTCAGCGTCTTCGGCCGATCATCGAAGAACCGATGGAAGGCGCCGTGGCCAACAACACGGCGCCACCGCTGCGCGGCGGCATTGAATTCAGTCACCTGTCGTTTCGCTATGACCCTGGCGGCCCGCCCGTTCTCGACGATTTCTCGCTGGCCATAGAACCGAACGAGTTCGTCGCCATTGTCGGTCCGTCCGGCAGCGGGAAATCGACGTTGATTCGATTGCTGCTTGGGTTCGAGCGTGGTGAGGCAGGCGAAATATATTTCGACCAAACACCGGTGAGCGCTCTCGACATGCCCTCTGTGCGCCAGCAGATACGCGTCGTGCTGCAGCACGGTCAGTTGGTTTCCGGCAGCATCTTCAGCAACATCGTCGGCGTGTCCTCGACCCTGACACAGGAAGATGCCTGGCGCGCCGCAAAGCAGGCCGGCTTGGACGAAGACATCGAGGCGATGCCGATGGGTATGCACACGTTGATTACCGAAGGCATAAACACCATCTCGGGCGGCCAGCGGCAGCGGCTGATGATTGCCCGCGCGCTCGTACAACGGCCGCGCGTTCTGCTGTTGGACGAGCCGACAAGTGCACTCGACAACCGCACGCAGGACATCGTGATGGAAACGCTCACGCAATTGACGGCGACACGGATCGTCATCGCGCATCGCCTTTCGACGGTACGCGCGGCGGATCGGATCATCGTGATGGACAAGGGGAAAATACTTCAATCGGGCACGTTCGACGAGCTCATGTCGGTAGAGGGTCCATTCAAGGAAATGGCCCACCGGCAACTCGTCTGAGAACACGGAAAGGAAACGTCATGCGTAAGGTTCTGGTAATCCTCGGACAGTTGCGGGACACGGATGCCGAATGGATGGCCCGGGCGGGTGTAAAGCGCGAAGTGAGCAACGGCGAGACCATCATCACGGAAGGAGAGAAAGGCGATAAGCTGTTCATCCTTCTTGAAGGATACCTTCGGATCGAGGATTCCCGAATCGGCGCCATTGCCACGCTCGGCTCCGGCGAGATCGTCGGTGAAATGTCTTATGTCGATGACGCACCGCCGTCGGCAAGTGTTGTCGCGGATGGAGATTGCGTGGTGCTTGAATTGTCCCACGAAAACCTTGATGGCCGAATGGAGAGCGACCCCGGGTTCGGCATGCGGTTCTATCGGGCTTTAAGTTTTTTCCTTGCCGACCGCCTGCGCGGCACCGTCAGACGCTTCGGTTACGGACAAGCAGTCAATCTTGATACAGACGAGGTGCTTGAGGACGAGTTGGACGACCGCCTGCTCGATTCGGTTTCGCTGGCAGGAGACCGCTTTGACCGGATGCTGAAACTTCTGGCCGGCGCGCGGTCCGGTTAATCGCCGAGGCGGCAGAATTGGACGCACATATGACAGCAACGAACGGCATCGTAGATGCCATTCTTCGGCATGCGCGCGAACAGCCAAGCGCGATCGCGGTAACAGTCCTCGCCGAGAATGGTGAGGCTAAGCATTCACTTACTTTTGCCGAAATCGAAGAGCGGTCACGCGCAATCGCGGGCGACCTCCTTCGCACGGCACCGGAGGCCGAACGCGTCATGGTTCTTCAGGCCCCGGGCCTAGACTTTGTACTGAGTCTGTGCGCCTGCTTCATGGCTGGCGTTGCCGCGGTGCCAACCCCGCCGCCGACGGCCCGAGCCGGCAGCAATTCGGCACAACGGTTCGCCCGCTTGTTCGCAGATTCGGCACCGGATGCCATCATAATTCACAGCGACCTGCTGGCACGTTCGCGGTGGCTCATCGAAGGGCAAATCGGACTGGCGGGCCAGACATGGGTGCTTTCAGACAAAGCTGATCGGCCGCCTGGGAAACCAGATTGGCCCGAAATTGAAGCGGATGACCTGGCCTTGCTGCAATACACGTCCGGGTCGACCGCCGAACCCAAGGGCGTGATGATCGATCACGCCAACCTCGCGGCCAATCTCGCCGCCATTCAGGCGAAGTTCGAACTGAACCGGCAGAGCGTTGTCGTAAGCTGGCTCCCGCCTTATCACGACATGGGATTGATCGGCGGCGTCATCTCGGCCTTGTGGTGCGGCTACCGAGTCATCTTGATGGATCCGAAACATTTCGTAAGCCGCCCGCTTAGCTGGCTGGAAGCCATCGACAGGTTCCATGCGGACGTCAGCGGCGGCGCGAATTTCGCCTTTGACCTTTGCGTCGACGCCATGTCCCGCGCGGGCAATCTTACAGTCGACCTGTCCCGCTGGCGCCTTGCCTTCAGCGGGGCGGAACCCGTGCGCGCCGCGACAATCGAGCGATTCGCCCGAGAGTTCTCCAGGTTCGGGTTTCACCGCGCCGCATTCTATCCCTGCTACGGTCTGGCCGAAGCAACCCTGATGGCATCCGGGCCGGAGCCCGGCGCGTCCCGGCCGCTTACCATCCGTACAGATGACGGGCGTGCGTTGGTGTCCTGCGGCACGCCCTGTGCGGGATTGGCGATCAACATCATCGATCCCCAAACCGGCGAACCTCTTGCCGACGGAAAAGAAGGGGAAATCCGGGTTTCCGGATCATCGGTGTCATGCGGGTACTGGCGCCACGAACAGGAATCCGACCCCGGTTTACTGAAGACCGGTGATCTCGGGTTCATTCGGAAGGGAGAGCTATATGTCAGCGGACGTCTGAAAGACCTGATCATCATCCGCGGACGCAATATCGCACCCAGCGACATCGAAGACGCCGTTGCCATGTGCCACCCGGCCCTCGCACCCGCCGCGGCGGCGGCGTTCCCGGTCGACGCGGACGGTAAAGAAAGCTTTGTCGTTGCCGCCGAGATCAGGCGCGAACATCGCCGCGATACGAACTGGTCCGCGGTGTTTGCCGCCATGCGGGGCCGTATCACGGAACAGGCGGGATTGACGCCGAAGGACATTGTGTTGTTGCGGCCCGGCACGCTGGCGCGCACGACCAGCGGCAAGATCCGACGCCAGGCATGCCGCCAGGCCTACTTTGACGGCGAATGGACCCCGTTGGCACAGAGCGGAGAATCATCCGCCACGCCCGAGGGCACGTCTGAGCTGTCGCGGCAGATGGCCGGAGCAAATCAGGAAGCGCGATGGGCGTCTCTTTCCGGCTATCTTGTCTGGCGGCTGGAACAACTGACATCCACCCTGCAGGCATTCTTAACGCCGGATGTCACCCTTGATTCGGTTGGGCTCGATTCCTTGAAACAAGTGGAATTCGCACTTCTCGTCGAGCGTGATCTGAATGTGACGCTTCCCGCCGATTGGATGGACCGGGCGACGACACTGTCTGCACTTGCCGATGTCATTGCAAAGGCCCGGCTGAACACGCATGGGCATGAATATAAAAACCCCGACACCACCGACACGGTATCGGAGACAAATCACGGTGTGCCGTTGACGCCCCGTCAGGCGGACTTCTTTGATGGAAATCCGGAACGGCCGGAACACTTCGCGGAGATTCTATATTTCCGGACGCCGAAGGATGCGTCCGTCGAAGCTTTGAAGCAGGCGGTTGCGGATACCACCGATATACACGATGCGTTTTCGTGTTGCTTCGAGCGCAACAATCGCGATCAACGCGTCGTGTTGAAAAACCGGCAATCCAGCGCCGCGTTCACCTGTATTGACGTTTCCCGTTTGGACAAGAGCGAATTTTCCGGCACGCGAGTCGATGTACTGAAACAGATATTTCGTTCGTTTTCATTGGATCAAGGGCCGCTTGTATCGGCGGTATTTCTGGACCAGGGGGCAATGAAGCACGGCATGCTCGCCGTCGGGTTCCACCATCTGGTGATCGACGCCGTTTCGTTGTCTGCCTGGACCGTTCGTTTTCAGGATGCCTATACGAAGGCCGCCGAAGGACAGAACCTGCGGTCTAACGAACCCCGGGCCAAGTATGTGCCGTGGCTCCGGGCGCTCGATGCCTACGGGCGCTCGCCCGAGCTGGCCACTGAACTCGATTACTGGAAAGAGATATGCGGCATCACCGACGGGTCGTCGTCCGTTAGACCGTCGACGGCGGCCGTGGCATGGGGGGCGACCGGAAAGACCACATTGACAGCGGATGAGAACCAAAGACTCCTTGAGCTTTACCAAACACCGTTGGCACGCAACGGGATCGTTCTCGCTGCGCTTTGCCGGGCCTGGACAAGGGTTATGGGTGATGCGTCCCCCCTTATCATGACAGAGGGGCACGGGCGTCACCCGTTTCCCGGCACCGAACCATCGACAGCGGTCGGTTGGTTTGCCGTCCGCCACCCCATCGGCATCCCTGTTCGAGAGAATGCCATGGCCGCCGACCTGGTCGACGATGCCGTAATGCGATTGCGCGCCGTACCGAAACTCGGCCACGGTTATGGGTTGCTGCGACGTAAAGCACCGAGCGACCCACTCCGCGTTGAAATGGATAAATTGCGTAAACCGATGGTCCTCCTTCAATACCGGGGGAACATCGACGAGACGTTTCGTTCGGACGCGGTCTTGCCGGTCATTGCCGTTCATCACGAAGGGCAGGCATTCAACGAGTCGTGCCGCAACATTGGCGACGCCCAATCAATTGCGGTTATGGCAGGCCTAAGCGACGGAGTTCTTTATTGGTCGGTGTTCTACGACACCCCCGACCTCGCAGAGGCTGCACAGGGCCTATTGACCGGGATGCGCGAATTCTTCAGGGAACTGGCGGCACTTGAATAAGATCAAGCCTTATCTAAGGAATCGCATAGAGCGATCTGCTGCGTCGGATATAACGTTCATCATCATTTAACCCTTATACCAATGTTTTTTTGGCTTGGTGGCAGCACATCTAAAGGTCTGCAATCTTGGGGGAAACTTCCCCCGACAAGGTGTAGACGTTTAGCCTACTGCGCGACAAATAACGCACGGGGTGCGCATTTTTATAGATTTTTGCGCACAATGTGCGTATATTTTGATCAAGCGATTCTCCGCTGTGAAAGGAGAGCACGAGATGCTGTCACATATTATTTTGTTCCGCGGCTATATCTTCGGCCCGCGTAAACAGACAAACGGCAAAGCCCAATACCCCTATTCCCCCCAGGAATGGGCGGCGTTCAACCGGGCCCTGTATCAACGTCGGCCACGCTTCGTACACTGACGGATACATAAGGCGGGACAAGAATCGCGCCTTGCCAACCCGGTCCACGGGCATCAGATATCAAGGGGGTGTGCACGCAAGTGCCGCCCCCTTATACTTTTCGCTGGCTTTGAACAGAGATCCGCCCGTGGACATCGAAATCATTTACGACACCGTCTGCCCCTGGTGTTACATCGGAAAACGCCGGCTGGATCAGGCCTTGGCCCTTCGTCCGGATATAGAAATCACGGCCCATTGGCGGCCGTTTCTTCTTAATCCCGAACTCCCCCCTGACGGCGTCGACCGCACGGCCTATCTGGTCAAGAAATTCGGCTCGGAAACCCGTGTACGCCGAATCTATGGTGCCATCGGCGAAGCCGGTCAGTCGGTCGAAATCGATTTCGCCTTTGACCGGATTCAGAAAACACCCAATTCCATTGATTCCCACCGGTTGGTGAAATACACGGCGCGCGAACGCAATGCCGATGCCTTGGTTGAATCCCTATTTGTCGCCTACTTCGTGCACGGCCTGGATATCGGCGAGACATCGGTCCTTCTGGACATCGGGGTCCGCCACGGTCTCGACCGAAAAGATCTAGAGCGCTACCTGCTGAGCGACGAGGACCAGGACACCGTGACCCAGGACAACGCCCGCGCACACCGCCTGGGCGTCAACGGCGTGCCGTCCTTCGTATTTTCGGGGCCCATGGTGATCTCCGGTGCGCAGGAGCCGCAGATATTGGCCCGCATGCTCGATGCCGCAGCCTCGGCTGCTTGAGACCAGGAGCAGCCGAACAACGTGAGCACCCAATTGCATCAAATGACGGTCAAATATGTCCCGACCGAGGACCGTATGATGCTGCGCATCGCAACCAGCGAGAAAACCGAATATCGCCTGTGGCTGACCAGACGGTTTATCGCAACCCTATGGCCGGCGCTTGGCGGTCAATTGGCACAAACAGCCGATCTAAGCGGCATACGGCAACAAGACCAGGCCCCGGACACAGCCTCGTCCGATGGGGCGGAAAATGTCTCCCCCCCTTCCCCGCCGGTACCGCCCAAAGTCCGCGATGCGGTCCTGGGCATGGAACATCAAGCTGCGGTTCAGGATTCCGATTTCTCAAAAGAGCACGACGAAGACACCGTCGATCTGACCGCCAATACCGGCCCCATGGTGGTAACGGGTGCCAAGGTCAAACCCTGGGACGGTAAGAAACTGGTCCTCAGCTTTCAAACCTCCAACGACATGAACGTCACCGTGACCCTGGACAAAAAACTTCTGCACGGTTTCTGTCATATGGTCGCGACCACGGTGCAACGGGCCGAATGGAGTTTAAACCTGACCGTTGGCGAACCTGTCGTGGTACTGAAAGCGGGGCCACAGGTCATCCACTGACACGGCGATCAGCACCGGTTTTTTTAATACAGGTTCGGGGCGATTACGCCGCTTTACCGGCAATCGCAGCCAGCTGGGCAACCAGGAACCGCACCCCTTTGGTGCGGGTCTGTTTATCCGGCCAGTCACCGTTATAGATCATCTTGTGATCGGGCTTCAACTTGGCGCGGCCTTTCTGCTGGGTGATCCACTGCACCAATCCCGCCGGGTCGGCGAAGTCGTCGTTACGGAATTGCACGGTCGCCCCGCGCGGCCCGGCATCGACCTTGGCGATGCCCGCACGGCGGCACGACCCTTTCAGGCGCACCAGGTCCAACAGGTTTTGCACGCTTTCCGGAATGGGTCCGAACCGGTCGATCAGTTCGACCGCCAGGTCTTCCATCTCGTCATCGCCCCGAAGGCGTGAAATCCGCCGGTACAATTCCAGGCGCAGGCTCAAATCCTGAACATAATGTTCGGGGATCAGAACCTCGGTGCCGAGGGATATCTGCGGGCTCCAATCCTCGTCGGCGGTTTCCGCGCCGCCGCCGCTCTTGGCTTCGGCGACGGCTTCTTCCAGCATCCGTTGGTACAGTTCCACGCCGACCTCGCGGATATGCCCTGATTGTTCTTCGCCCAGCAGATTGCCGGCACCCCGAATATCCATATCGTGGCTGGCCAGCGTGAAGCCGGCGCCCAGCGTATCCAGGGTCTGCATGACCTCCAGCCGCTTTTCCGCGGTCGGCGTGATCTTGCCCCGGGCCGGCACCGTCAGATAGGCATAGGCCCTGATCTTGGACCGGCCGACACGCCCCCGCATCTGGTAGAGCTGCGACAAACCGAACCGGTCGGCGCGGTGCATGATGATCGTATTGACGCGCGGCAAATCCAGGCCGGATTCGATGATGTTGGTCGACACCAGCACGTCATAGGCCCCATCGGCGAAGGCTTGGAACACGTCTTCCAGATCGCGGGGTTTCATCTGCCCGTGGGCAACGGCGATGCGTGCATCGGGAACCAAGTCCGTCACCTGATTGGCAACGCTGTCCAGATCGGCAATGCGCGGACAGACGTAATAAACCTGCCCGCCCCGATGCAGTTCGCGCACCATGGCTTCGCGGATGATGACCGGATCGAACGGCAGGACAAAGGTCCGCACCGCCAGCCGGTCCACGGGCGGCGTCGCGATCAGGCTCATTTCACGCAGCCCCGTCAGCGCCATCTGCAAGGTGCGCGGGATCGGCGTCGCGGTCAGAACCAATACATGGACGTTGGTCTTCAGCTGCTTCAGCTGCTCCTTATGGGCAACACCGAAATGCTGTTCCTCGTCGATGATCAGCAACCCCAGATCGCGGAACCGGATGTCCTTGGCCAAAAGTGCATGGGTGCCGATGACGATATCCACGTCACCTTTGGCCATGCCTTCCTTGACCTGTTGCACTTCTTTGGCCGTGACCAGACGCGACAATTGCGCGACCTTCACGGGGAACCCTTGGAACCGTTCCTGAAACGTCTTGTAATGCTGGCGTGCCAGCAAGGTCGTCGGCACTACCACGGCGACCTGTTTGCCTGTCAGCGCGGCGGTGAAAGCCGCCCGAAGGGCGACCTCGGTCTTGCCGAAACCGACATCGCCGCAAACCAGTCTGTCCGTCGGCCGCCCCTGCCCCAGGTCGTCCAAGGTATCGGCAATCGCCCGCAATTGATCCTCGGTCTCGTCGAACGGAAAACGCGCACAGAATTCATCATAAGCACCAGGGTGCCCTTCCAGGCGTGGGGCGTCTTTCAGCAGGCGTTCCGCTGCCACCTGCATCAGTTTTTCCGCCATGTCGCGGATACGTTCCTTCATGCGCGCCTTGCGCGCCTGCCAGGCCGCCCCGCCCAGGCGGTCCAATTGTCCCGGCCCGCCTTCGGCGCCGTAACGGGTCACGACCTCGATGTTTTCGACCGGGATGAACAGCTTGTCGTCGCCCGCATAAACCAGCATCAGACAATCATGTGCCGCCCCGCCGACGTCGATGGCCTGCAGGCCTTCGTACCGTCCGATCCCATGTTCCGCATGAACGACCAGATCGCCTTCGCTGATGTCCGACACGCTGGCGATCAGGTTTTCCGGGCGCACCTTGACCCGATGGCGGCGCACCACGCGTTCACCCAGGATGTCCTGCTCGGTGATCAACGTGACCCGGCCAGGCAGCCGGAAGCCTCTTGGCATGCCCAGAACAACCGCCGTCGCCGCCCCTTTGCCGGAAAGTGCCCCGGGCCAATCACCGGCGGGATGAAGCGTCACCCCCCGTTCCGCCAGAACCGTGATCAGGCGCGCCCTGGCTCCTTCGGAATAAGCATCAACGACGACTGTTTCACCGTCATTGATCAGGTCCGCAATATGCGCCGCCGTTTCCTTAAATACATCGTCGTCCGGGCGGGCACGCACGTCGCCGAAATCCCGTCCGGGGCGACCGCCCAGATCGATCGCGTCAGGCCAATCGCCGGCGGCGTCGAAGCCTGAAAATTCACGCACGTTGATGCCGCCCATGATCTGGCGCCATTCGTCGGCCGCCAGGAAGAGCCGGTCCGGCGGCAAGGGCCGATACGGCACACCGCCCATGGCACCGGCGGGCGAATTCGCCATTTCCGCCCGTGCCTGGTGATAGTCAGCGATCGTCGCAAGGCGGGTTTCCGCGGCTTCCAATGCCTGGGGATCCAGGGCAATGACCACATTTTCCGCCAAAAAGTCGAACAGCGTGTCCATGGTGTCATGGAACAACGGCAGCCAGTGTTCCATGCCCGGGTGGGCACGCCCGGCCGACACACTTTCATATAAGGGGTCGTCATCCCCACCCGCGCCGAAAGCTTGCCGGTATCCGGTGCGAAAGCGCGAGACGGCTTCGTCATCCAACGGGGCTTCCAAGGCACGGCGAATGGCGAAACCTTCCAATTTTTCCTCGGACCGCTGGGTCGTCGGGTCAAAGGCGCGGACTTGTTCCAACTCGTCGCCGAAGAAATCCAGGCGCACCGGTTTTTCGGCCCCGGCGGGATAGATATCGATGATGCCGCCGCGCACGGCGTATTCACCGGGTTCGTACACCGTTTCGACCCGCTGGTAGGATGCATGGGTCAGGCAGGTCAAAATCTTTTCCGGTCCCGTGCTGTCACCGACCTTCAGACTGATGCCCGCGTCCTCGAAATAAGGCCGCGGCGGCACACGCTGCAGGGCCGCCGAAACGGTGGTCAGAACAATCGTCGGCGCCCCACCCTTTCCCGCCCCCAGGCGCAGGTCGGTCAAGGTGCCGACCCGGCGGGCGACAATATCGGTCTTGGGCGAAACCCGGTCGTAGGGCAGGCAATCCCAGGCCGGAAACGTCAACACGTTCAGGTCTGGCGCCATGAAGGCCAGGGCCTCGGCCACCTGATCCAGATGAACGTCATCCCGGGCGATGAACAGAACGGGCTGACCCGCCTTTGCCGCATCGGCCAGGAACAAGGCTTCCGAGCCCCCGGGAACGCCAAAAACCCTGCGAACGCCGGGTGAATACCAGTGTCTTTCCATATTGATCTTAAGGCTCTGCGATTAGCTGTCTTTGAATTCGAGGATTTGGCGCATCAAGTTCGTATCGAATGCCTGGGGCGGCGCCTCGCGCCCCGAAACCCAGTAATAAACATCGTTATCGGGCTGTTCCATCAGGGCTTCGAAAGCGTCCAAGTCGTCATCCGACAAACTTTCGATCCGCGCTTCGGCGAAACCGCCCAGGATGATGTCATTTTCCTTCATGCCGCAATGCTGGGCGCGGAACAGAATGCGTTTTCGGCGGGCGTCCATCAGGGCGATCCGTATTCCTTGGGGATGATCAGGGCAAGGGTCCTACGGTATAGTCGCTTGTCCCGCCTCTGTCAGCCGATGAATATCAACCGCCGAAAGGCTCCACGACCTTATGCGCCCGGAAATCCTGTTCTCATTGTTCAAACCCGTAACCACGCTATCCGGCGTGGGGCCGCGCGTAGGCGCCCAGATCGAGAAGCTGTGCGGTGGCGGGCGCCTGACCGATCTTTTGTTGCATCTACCGACCGGGATCGTCGACCGCCGCTACGCCCCGCCGATTGCCGAAGCCGAGCCCGGTCGCGTCGCCACCCTGACCGTGATCGTGGGAAAACACTCGAAACCCCACAACCGTCGACAGCCCTACAGGGTCGAAGTCTCGGACGATACGGGTGTTCTCACGCTGGTCTTTTTCCACGCCCGGGACGATTACCTGTCGAAGACTTTGCCCGAAGGCGAAAAGCGAATCGTTTCCGGCGTTGTCGAACGCTACGGCGATTCGCTGCAAATGACCCATCCGGACCATATCGTGCCGGAAGCGGAGCGGGAGCAATTGCTGCGGGCGGAACCCGTCTATCCCATGACCCAGGGCTTGTCTCCCAAGACATACGGTCGGGCGGTTCTCGCCGCGCTGGAAACCGCGCCCGATTTGCCGGAATGGCTGGACCCCGCCGTGGTTTCCCGCGAAGGCTGGCCCGCCTGGAAATCCGCCGTGGGAACCCTGCACCGACCGGACACATTAGAAGACCTCGCCCCGGCCTCCCCCGCCCGGCGGCGCGCCGCCTATGACGAGCTTCTCGCCAACCAGCTTGCCATCGCATTGGTCCGCCGCGACATGCGCAAGGTCGTGGGCCGCACCATCGACGGTGACGGCGCCATCATGGAAAAGATCATCGCGGCCCTGCCGTTCGAATTGACCGCGTCGCAACGCCGGTCCGTGGACGAGATCACCCGCGACATGGCGACACCGGAACGCATGCTGCGGTTGCTGCAAGGGGATGTCGGGTCGGGAAAAACCCTGGTCGCCCTTTTGGCCATGGCCCGCGCGGTCGAGGCCGGCGCGCAAGCCGCCCTGATGGCGCCTACGGAAATCCTTGCCCGCCAGCATTTCGCAACCTTGGAGCCCTTGGCCCAGGCCGCGGGCCTGACCATCACGCTTCTGACCGGCCGGGAAAAAGGCAAAACCCGCGAAGCAATCCTGGCCGGCTTGTCTGACGGCACGACGCAGCTTGCCGTCGGCACCCATGCGCTGTTCACGGACGACGTTGCGTTCAAGGACCTGGGCCTTGCGGTGGTCGATGAACAACACCGGTTCGGCGTGCACCAGCGCCTGGCGATTTCCGCCAAGGGACGAAAATGCGACGTGCTGGTCATGACGGCAACGCCGATCCCGCGCACCCTTATGCTGACGGCTTACGGCGACATGGACTCCTCGCGCCTGACGGAAAAGCCGCCGGGGCGCGCACCCGTGGATACCCGCGCCCTGCCTGCAGACCGGCTGGCCGAAGTGGTCGACGGCCTTAAACGGGCCCTCACCACGGGGGCCAAGGCCTATTGGGTCTGCCCCCTGGTCGAGGAATCGGACAAGATCGATGTTGCCGCCGCCGAAGACCGTTATGCCCACTTGAAACAGGTTTTCGGGGACCGGGTCGGGTTGGTTCATGGGCGGCTTAAATCAGCGGAAAAAGACGCCGTGATGGCCGCATTCTCAGACGGGCCCGTCGATATCCTGGTTGCCACCACGGTGATCGAAGTCGGCGTCGATGTACCGGATGCGACGGTCATGGTGATCGAACATGCGGAGCGTTTTGGTTTGGCGCAGCTTCACCAATTGCGCGGACGCATCGGGCGCGGTGACAAGCCGGGCACCTGCCTGCTGCTGTACGCGCCGCCGCTGTCGGAAAACGGGCGCGCACGGCTCAAGATTTTGCGCGAAACCGACGACGGCTTCGTCATCGCCGAGGAAGACCTGAGATTACGCGGGGCCGGGGAACTTCTGGGCACACGGCAAAGCGGCTTGCCGACGTTCCGATTGGCCGATCTGGCCGAACATGGCGAACTTTTGGCCATGGCGCGGGATGATGCCGCCTTGATCCTGAACCGCGATCCCGATCTGCAGACGGACCGGGGCACCGCACTTCGCGTCCTGCTGTATCTGTTCGAGCGGGACGCCGCAGCCCGCACATTGCGGTCGGGATAGATTGGGCGGCTAGGAATTCCCGCCGTTTTTCGGTTTCTTGGTCCGCCCGCGTTCGCCCGCCGGTAAGGATGCCTGCAATTCTTCCTGGATTTCGGCGGGTCGCTTGGCGACCAAGACCACGGGCTTGTTCTCGTTTTCGCGCAATACTTCCAGTTCCTCGTAAATTCGGGCCGATGTCACAGGCTGTTTTTTCAGCGCGTCCGGCCGCCGATCGGGCGGCGTGACGATCCCGCCCGAGATCACCATCTTGATGGCTTCCTCGACCGTCATGTCCAGGCTGACCAAGTCGGCCTTAGGAACGAACAACAAAAATCCCGATGTCGGATTCGGCGTGGTCGGCAGAAAGATGTTGATGCACTCTTCTTCCGTGATGCTCTGAACCTCGCCCTTGGTTGTCCCGGTGATGAAGGCAATGGCCCAGATGCCGCGCCGGGGATATTCGACCAGCACGGCCTCGCGAAAGGCATTGGACTGCTGCGCCAGAACGGTTTCCAGGATTTGCTTGGTCGCGTTGTAGACACTGCGGATCACGGGCATGCGGTTGAGCAGCCGTTCGCTCAACTTGATGAAGAAGCGCCCCATGAACCCGGCCGTCAGCGCACCGATCAAGGTCATGGCAACGATCAGCACGAACAAGCCCAGCCCCGGAAGGGCGAAGGGCAGATAGGTTTCCGGGTTGTATTTGACCGGGATCAGCGGCCGCACCGTGTTGTCCACGAAGTGGATCAACAGCCAGGCCAAATAGAAGGTAAAGGTTACGGGTGCCGTGACCAGGATGCCCGCAAAGAAGTATGCACGCATGCGTGGGAAAAACCCGGTCGATACCGTCGACTTTGGCTCCGACGTGGAGGATTTGTCGGCGTCTTGCGTCTCGTCGGTCATTTAGCGGTCGCCTTCTAAAAAATGCGATACAGGCCTCGGCCCAGGATTTTGTTCATGCCCGTGCTCAGTCCCAGGCCCCATCGCCCAGAAATTCCCGAAGCCGGGTAAAGGTATCATCCGGTGACTCTTCGGCAAGAAAATGGCCGCAGTCGACCGTGCCGCCGGAAACATTTTCCGCCCGTTCACGCCAAGCGGCCAGCACATCGAACTTCCGTGCAACCAACCCCTTGGCCCCCCATAGCGCCAGAACGGGACAGGTCAGCTTTCGCCCGGATTCCATATCGTCCCGGTCATGGGCCATGTCGATGGTCGCCGCCGCACGGTAATCCTCGCAGGACGCGTGGATCGTTTCCGGCATGGAAAAACAGCGGATGTATTCGGCCATGGCCGCATCGTCGAACAAGGTGTCCTTGCCGCTCCATTGCCCCATCTTGCGGCGCAGGAAAAATTCCGGATCGGCGCCGATCATGCGTTCAGGCAGGTCGGCCGGCTGGATCAGGAAGAACCAATGGTAATAGCCGGTGGCGAATTCCATATCCGTCAGGCGGTACATATGTTCGGTCGGCGCGATGTCGAGCACGGCCAACTTCACGACCCTTTCAGGGTTGTCGGCGGTCAGGCGGTGGGCGACACGCCCGCCCCTGTCATGACCGACAACGGCAAAACGTTCGAACCCCAGGTCCGTCATCAGCCCCGCCAGATCAGCCGCCATGGCACGCTTGGAATAGGGTGTGTGGTCTGCATCGGTCGGCGGTTTTGCGCTGTCGCCGTATCCACGCAGGTCGGGCATGATCAGCGTGTAATGCGCCGCCAGCAGCGGTGCGATCTTGTGCCACATGGCATGGGTCTGCGGATATCCGTGCAGCAGCAAAAGCGGCGGCCCTTCCCCGCCGATGCGGAAATTCACAGCACTGCCCGCGATGTCGCGGCGCTCCAAAGTGAAACCGTCAAACATCAGCCTGTGCCCTGCAAAGTAAGTATTGGATCAATTGCTCATCCGTCTGACCGTTTCGGCCAGAATCTTAAGCAGCCCCTGCACGAAAGGGTCGGACTTCTTCAGACGGTGCTGGAAATTGGCCCGGTTGATGACAACCACCGTGCATCCACCGGCGGCCCGCGCCGATGCTGCCCTCGGCTTGCCGTCGATCAACGCCATTTCACCGAAAATACCACCGGACCCGATGGTGCTGATGACCTGCTGCGATGCTTCGCGATAAATCTCGACCGAGCCGCTTTGCACCAGATAGGCAAACAGGCCTTCGTCACCTTCTTTGAAGATGCGGTCGCCATCCTGGTACATTTTGCGTTCAAGCACGCCTGTGACAGACATCAGGGATTCCTCATCGTTCCGTCCGTATCCGGCCGCAATGCGCCCGTTCTCATCCCAATCGACGCTATTTTCCAATTCCCGTTTCCCGGGGGGCGCCTTGGAGCTAGTGTACTCACTCCACCCGCCAAAGGGAGTCCCAATTTTCCGATGTCTGCCCGACCTTTATGAGCCGCGAATATCCCGAACGCCCAATCGTCGGCATTGGTGCCGTGGTCATCAAAGACGATCAGGTACTTTTAATCCGCCGTGGCAAACCGCCGCGTCCCGGCAGCCTTTCCCTGCCCGGCGGCGCACAACGTGTCGGTGAAACCGTGAACGAGGGCGCCATCCGTGAAGTCATGGAAGAAACAGGAATTGAAGCAGACGTTCTGGGGCTGATCGACGTGGTCGACAGCATGACCAAGGATGCCGAAGGACGTCTGCAGTTCCATTACACCCTGGTCGATGTCGTTTGCCGTTGGGTCGCGGGCGAGCCCAAGGCCGACGGCGACGCGGCCGACGCGCTTTGGGTACCGCTGGCGGACATTCCGGATTTGGAATTGTGGTCGGAAACAAGGCGCATCATCGAACTTGCGGCCGAGATGGCGGAAACCTTTCCCGAAGAAACCTGATCCCATTCAGGAACGGGTTTCCTATAGCAAACGCCTGGGCGCTTTTGCCGGGCTGAACAGATATTCCAGCACGGTGCGCTTGCCCGTACGGATGCGGGTATTGACCTCCATGCCCGGCAGGATCTTATTGGCGTTGGGGTCTTCGCCCGTGAATGCCTGATCCAGAACGACCGTAGCCCGGTAATAAGGCTGCCCCGCACCGTCCTTGAACGTGCCGGCGGAAACATCGCGCAATTCGCCGTTGACCCGCCCGGTTTGCCCACCCCCGGCCCCCGTGATTTGAACGGCGACCGGCTGGCCCACGGTGATGCGGCCGATATCACGGGGTGCCAAGCGAACTTCGGCGATCAGTTCGTCGTCCACGGGCACGACCTCCATGACCGTCGCCCCGGCGGGCACGATGCGGTCCTTGGCATAGGCGGCGATGCCTTTGACGAAGCCCCTCACAGGGGCACGAATATCGAAAGCCGCGACCCGCGTCATCAGCTGTTTGACTTCCTCGGAAGCCTGCGCCAAACGCGCCGTGACCAAGCCCAGGTCGGCAAGCGCTTCTTCGCGGCTTTGACTTTCCAGCACGTCGAGTTCCGTATTCGCTTCTTCGGCGGCCTTGGTCAATTTTTCGCGTTTACTAATGATGGAGGCCAGATCACCGCGCACGTCGGCGACCTGACGGCGAACATTCAGTAGAAGTATCTTGGGGCTCAGCCCTTTGCGGAACAGTTCTTCACGCATGGCCAATTCCTCGGCCAGAATTTGCGCCTTGCGGGTCAGGGTTTCATCTTCGCCTTTCAGGCGATCAAGGTCGGCCTGGCGCTGCTGAATGCGCTGCTCGAGGATGATCCGGCGGTTTTCCTGGGCTCGCTGAAAACCGTTGTAGATCGCCCATTGATCCTGAACCAATTCCTGAAAGGCGGGGTCGGCGAAACCGAAATTGGGCTCCCGCCCGTCGCCAATGGCGCGCAGGCGCTCGGCCTTGAGCTTCAGGGCCGTTTCCTCGATACGGGCCTGTTCATACCGTGCCTTGATCTGCGCCGGGTCAAGACGCAGCAACACGGCCCCTTCCTCGATCAACTGGCCTTCCTTGGCCAGAACTTCAAGCACGATACCGCCCTCAAGATGCTGGACCGCGCGGACCTGCCCGGCGGGAACGACGGCGCCTTTCGCTTCGACGGTTTCTTGAATTTCCGCGAAGGAGATCCAACTCCCAACAGCGGCAACCAGAACGGCAATCGCTGCCATGACACCGCGTGACCATAACCGGCGGCGGCCTTCGGCGGCGGAACCGGTACCGTCTTCCAGCACCGTAAGCGACGGCTCGCTCCTGGCCGGTGCCTGCGTCTCCGCCGTATATGAAGATGGGGTGTTTGTCTGGGTCATCGTTCGGCCAGAGTCTGACCGACCCGCCCTTCTTCGTAAAGCTGCTGCAGGACCGATGACGACGGGCCGTCCGCGCGTATCCGCCCGCCTTCCAGCCACAGCACCCGATCCGCCAGACGGATGATCTGCGGTCGGTCCGTTGCAATGATGACCGTGGCATCGCCCCGCAATTCCTCAATGGCGCGCAGCAATGCCTGTTCGCCCTCGGGATCAAGATGGCGTTCCGGTCCGTCCAACAGGACAAGTCCGCTGCGGCGCAAATAACCACGGGCCAGCGCCAGGCGCTTGAAGAACCCTGGGTGGGGCTCGCGCGTGAACACGCTCATATCAACGGCCAAGCCGAACCGCCGATTGGCGCCGACTCCGGTTTCCAGCACGCGAAGTTCGTCCATGACGCCGGCAAGCTGACAGGCATCCTGAATTTGCGCATCGGACGCGACGGGATGCATCAGCCGCAAGTTCTGTTCGATGGTCAGGGGCAGGAATTCGGGTGTTTCGGGAACATAGGCCACGGATTGGCGCAATTGCATCGGGTCAAACAATACGGTTTCGACACCGTCCAGGCGCACGTGTCCGGCAGACGCCGGCTGCAGCCCCGCCAGTACCCGAAGCAAGGCCGACTTGCCGGACTGATAATCCCCGACCACGGCAACCACATCGCCGGGATCTGCGTAAAGGGAAACACCGTCCAACGGCATTTCAACACTGCCTTCGGGAGCGGTGGATATGACGCTCACATCGACATGTCCGGCCAGGACACGCGGCGTGACAGACGGCCGCGCGGATGCCCGTTCCGGTGCGATGGCATGCAGACGCCGCGCCTGATCAAGTCCGCACCAGATCCGCGCCGTGTTGCCCGTTTCGCAGGCCAGCCGCGCAAACGCACTTAACGTTCCCCAAGACAACAGGATCGATGCGCCAAGGGCGCCCTGTGACAAGGCGTCCCCCTGTACCAAAAACGCACCAAGGACCGCCGTTCCGGCAACCGTTATCGCCGCGATCCAACGGAATACGGCCGACGCCGTCCGAACACGCGCCGCCGCCGCGTCGGCCGTGCGGGCAGCTTCGACCGCCGCGCGTTCCAGGCGCCCGGCCGCTACGTCTTCCGATCCACCGGACAGGACAGTATCCACGACCCGGCCCGTATCCATCCATCTTTGGGCAAACCCACCCGCCGTTCTAATCGCAGCCCCGGTTGCAACACGCAGACCGCCCCGGAAAACCCATGCGGCCCCTGCCATGATCGCGGCACCGGCAACAGGTACGGCGACCAGTTCTTTGCCCAAAACAGCAATCGCAAACAAGGCAATCAGGGCCGCGGGAAGCCCCAGAACGGCCAAAGCCAGACGCGATATGGGTGCGCCTCCTCCGGCGTGGAAATCTTCAAACCGCACCCGCCGGGATCCGGGCGACGCCTGACGCAACGCCTGCGGCGACAGGAACAAGGTCCGCGCCAGACAACCCAGGGAAATTTGCACGGGCATCCCGACCATGGCGGTCACCCTGTTGTCCCGCCAGACCCGAAACGGTATTTCGGCAAGGATCGCAAAGGCCGCCATCCCAGCGAAGAAAAGGATCATCGGCAACGAGCCGGAAGGAACCGCATGATCAAGCGCGATCAACACCATCAACGGCCCGGCAAGGGCCAGCATGCCCTGAACCAAGGAGGACAGGACAAGTGACCGGAAGCGTGTTTTCAGAACCGACCACAATAAAGTCAACGGTTCCGCAGGCGGCACCGGGACATCCGTGGCAAGGGCATTGTCCGCCGTGAAGACGAATGCCCAACCGGCGCGGCGGTCGCGGGCCACGGGCCGGCGCGTCCGGGACGCGCCGTCAAATCCGGGGATCGACTGTTGACCGAACGTTCGCAGGACCAGGGCATTTCCGTCCTTGGTCACGAACAGGACCGGAAAATCCTGCGGCCCAAGTTCGTTCAAGCGCGCCCGAAAAACCCGGCAACGGTATCCCAGTGCCCCCAAAACCCGGGCTACACCCGAACCATCCAACGGCGCGTTCAATGCCGGCAGAACCTCGGCCACCTGACGGGCAGACCCGTGCCAATCCATGGCGTCCAGTAGGTCCGGCAGGCATTGGGCGACATGGGTTCCCCCGGCAAGCGCCACGGTTGTTGCCCATTCGTCGGACAGATCAACGGCTTCCGAAAGGGCTTCTTCCAGATCATGGGGGCTGGGGGGCTCATCTTCCGGTTCCGGCTCGGCCACATCGAATGCCGCTTCGGCCGGCAGGGGCAGCAGGGGTGGTGGAATCTTGGCCTCTAAATCGATGCCTTCCAGGCGGCGCCACCGCAAGGGCCGCCAATTGCGCGCGGCTGCTCCGGGGCCGTCGGCATGGTCATCGGCATCGGGCGGCGCATCAACGCCCAGGGCGCGGGCGCGCAAAAACAGGTCTTCCGTGGCTTCAATTCGGGGGATGGCGCGCGTCATCTCAGCCCTCCCCAACCGGCGGTGTTCCGCCATCAGTTCGGCTGTCCTTGTTTGTATTGGAAGCTGAGCCCTGTTCCCGCTCTTGGGAGGGTTCGTCGTCTTCCAGCGCCGGGCCGATTTCGGGTGCCGGCGTCAAAGCATCAAGATCGATCTCGCGGTCGGCCATGGCGCGCAGCCCCGCCTGGGTCGAGGTCAGCACAATGGTGACCCGGCCCTTGAGCCGTTCCAGCACTTCGGAAAAGATCCGCAGATCCTGGCTGTCCAGGTTTTCCGTCGCGTGATCAAGCAACAGAACCCGCGGCTTGAATGCAAGTGCACGGGTAATCGCCAGATGCTGCCGGAACCCCGCCGGGAAAACGGGAGCACCTTCTTCCAATCGCGTGTCGAAACCGTCGGTCAGGCAGGCCGCCTTGCCGTCCAATCCGGTCAGACGCGCCGCCCCCATGGCATCGGCAGCACGCCCCGGATCGAATGCGGTCAGGTTCTCCATCAACGTGCCGGGGACCACATCCCCCAACGGCGGCACATAGGCGATCTGTTTACGGATGCTGTCCGGGCGGAAGTCAGCCAGATCATACCCATCAACGGATATCGTGCCGGATTGCGGCGTTTCCAATCCCGCCATCAAACGCAACAGCGCGGATTTCATATGGCTGTCCCCGCCCTTGATCAGAACCACCTCACCGGCATCGATTTCGATGCGAATACGGTCGAACAGGATGCGTGCAACGGCGCGCATCCCGTCAGCCGGATCTTCGAAAGTTACCCGGTTGCACATCAGGTTGCCGGTCACGCGGGGCAGCGGCTCCTGCGGTTGGGGGGCATTGCCCAGGACGGTTGACTGTACGGACGAGGCCCCTTGCTGCCGGGCCATGGTCCAGGCGGACGCCCCCCGGTACGCATCGCGGACCAACACAACCGAAATCAACACTCCGGCGACCAGTTGTCCCAGGGTCATCAAGCCATTCAACGCAAGAACGGTGCCCAGCACGACCGCCAAGACCAACGTGCACCGGTTAAACAGGGCGGCCACCCGCTCCGATGCCAACAGATGCCTGACCGCCCGCCGCTGGCCGGCAACGGCCTGACCGCCGGCATCTTCGGCCAGACGCATGGCCAGGCGCTCGGCGCCCATCGCCTTGATTGTCCAGATGGCGTCGAGGATACGTCCGGTGACCTCCGAAGGGGCGCCGGCCGCGGGTTCGTGTGACCCGCGATGAACGAAGTAAGCGCCCGCGGCGGCGGCAAGGGCCAAACCGACCGCCGGTGCCGCCATGACACCGCACAGATAAATCAAAGCCCCGACCAAAACGGGCAAGCCCGCCAGAATGGCACCATGGGAAATGCCCGGGCCGTCGGTATCGAGATCGGACAATCGAGGAGCAGCGTCTGCGCGCCCACTCAGCAAATTGGAAATGGCCCCCCAGGCCGTGTTCCGCAGCCTGGCTTTACGCCAAGTTCCCGCCATCGCGGCAGCCGCCAGATCAAGGCCGCTCCTGGCTGCCAGAACGACGACAAGCGCAATGACAAGCGGGATCAAATCCCCGGCCCGTGCCGAGGGTATGGCGCGGTCGAACACCTGCAGCAGCAGGACGGGCACGATCAGCCACAGAACCGCGCGAATACCGCCCGCGGCCGCAATTTCCCAACCCGCGCCCCGTTCGGACGCAGGACGGAAGACCGCACCTAAGGTCTCTGCCTTTGGAACCATATCACCCCAGTGTTGCCGGCCACGCCGCAGATGGGCCGAACTCCGCACTCAGCCTAGCCCCAAGGGGGTTAACAATCCACTACTTGAAAGGGTGCTGACTCATTGAAAACAGGGAGGATTTAACGCTTCGCTGCCAACTGTTGCGCGATCAGCAAACGGGCCATGGTCATGGCGGCCTTGTGGCTCATCCCGGCGAACATGCGTTTGTGGTACAGCGTGCGGATCAGGATTTCGTCGCTCGGACTGAGAGCCCGCAAAGTGTCATGGTCGGAAAAGATCGACGGTCGAAGTAGATCGGAATCATTAGGCAGGCCCAGGGATTGAGTCAGTTCTTCCAACAGGCAATGATCGATCAGAAAGCCGTCGCGTTCCGTATTCACGACGACGAACGAGCGATCGAGCGCCCCCATCCGTCCACCCGCGAAAGACAGAAAATAGCATCCGCCGGGGGCGGCAAGTTCCTGCTGCAACTTGGGCTTCACACCGGGGATCGGTACCTTGGCCAGCAGTTTCCTGGGGGTGAACACAATGGTCAGCTGCGGTCGTTTCTTGGCCGATATTGAATCGATAAAGGTCAAGCCGGTCAGGCCTTGCAGCGTGCGCAGATGGTTCCAAGCGTATTTCGACCAGAAATCCCGCGCCGCCACGGGTTTGAGGTCTTTATCACCCTCGCTTTCGAACTGGGTCATGTTGACCGCGATTTCTTCCTGATCCCAGCGCAGCAAGGTCGTGCGTGCCTGCAACGCCCGGGTTTCGGAACCGAAGGCGATCACTTCGAAAGCAGATAGAAGATCGGAGACATCCGGCAGTTTGCCGTCGGCGCGCGCACCAGACCCGATCATCAGCACCAGCAAGGAGACACTTAAGATCAGTGCGGATCGGAAGGATGTTTTTTCTTTAATATCAAATAGATAATTACAATGGCGCATGCCGGAACCTTAGGTCACCGGACGGCCTGGATCGACCGCGTTCGCGTAGTCTACTGGGTAAGTGTCCAGGACCGAAGCATGGATTCCGCAACCGGGCGATAGCTTTCGAACGCGGTTTCAGGGGCCGTAAAGGACCAGATATGCGCGATCGTTCCTTGCGGCCGCGGCACGACGACCGCCCATTTGCGATAGGTCGTCCCTGAATATTCATAGCGGGCGATGAATTGCGACCCCGGCGATTCCGCCAGTTTGCCCTCGCCCAGCACTTTCATGCCGCGCGTGCCGGATTGCAGCGCCTTCAGCAGATCGGCCGTCGCCATGACGGCCGCCTGATCGCCCGATTGCGCCCCTGTCGGATTGACGTTCTGCACCGAAACGACCGCATCATGAGAGGTTGCACCCTCGGGCCCGCTGAAGGTCGCGGTGTAGGCCGTCGGCTTATTAACGGTCCAGGCCTTGGGATAATCCATCAGGAACCCGTATCCCGGTTCCGTAAACCGGTTCATGTCCGGCGGCGGCGCCATCGCCGGGCCCGGATCGGGCCGGCCGGCGGCAAAGGATGCGACTTCCCCGCCCGCCCGCACGGGCATCTTGACCGGCGCTTTCGGTTCCATGCCTTGATCTGATTGCGCGACAAGTGCTTGTGCCGGGTGCTCGCCCTCGCCCGCTTTGAAATGGGTCAGCACCCAATCGAAAATACGTTCGTGGTCGTCATAAAGATCCAATGGCGCTGTAAAGGTGAACACGAAATCCGTCTTGTTCCCCCGCGCAATAATGACCCGCGTCCGGGTCCGATGCCCCTGATAATTGGCATCGATCGCAGGCAGCCCGGCGACAGCCAGGGTTTGCTCATCAAGCTTTCGCAACCACGGCCCGCGTTCGCCCAAATACCGCGATTCCAGCCGTGCAAGCATGCCCGGCAACGGGATGATGCCGTTGCTGTCCCCGGTCTGCAAATTCATGACATAGCCCTTGGGCGAGCGGATCGCGACGTGCATTTCCTTGCCCCGGTGCGATACGGCAACCCCCGGCGGGATCGGCATGGAGAATCCGCGCGTCGGATGGATGAACAGGCTCGGTTCCTTGGTTACCTGAACCGGCGTGGTCTGAGGATCAGGCCCGGCATCATTGGCCGGCGCGGTTTCCTGCGGCAACGGTTGCTGTTGCGGACGGATCGGCGAAACCACTCCGCCGTTTCTTCCGTTGCCATAAGGCAAAGCCACGCCCGGACGGTTGATATCCGGGCCGGTGATGCGCCCGGCATCGGCCGCATAAACGGTGCCAGCAGCAACGATCTGCGTAAACAGAACGGCAGCGGCGGCCGGCAGGGTCCGAATTCGGGTCGGCGTGCGGGACATGGGTCGTCTCCGGTAATGGCACAATAAATACTCCAGAACCCTACGATATTCAGGTAAACGAGCTGTTAACCAATACGGGCGTAATGGAGTTTCCACGATCGATGATTCGGGCTGCATTTTCGTTTGTCCGGGCGTAAAATCTCGTCGCGCCCGATGATTTGGATTTACAGTTTTCAACCGGGGAAACAATGGCCCGCATCAAGGACGATTACCGCGCCTTATCCGGCACCGAGAAAGCCGCGATCTTCCTGTTGTCCCTGCACCAGGACCAAGCCGCCATGCTGTTCGAACGCATGGACGACGAGGAAATCCGCGAACTGTCCGCCTCCATGTCGAGCCTGGGCAGCGTCCATTCCTCAGTGATCGAACGCCTGTTCGTGGAATTCGCCGACAAGCTGTCCTCCGCCGGCGGCCTGGTCGGCTCCATCGATGCCGCCGAACGCCTGCTCAACGCGGCCCTGTCGGGCGAACGCGTCGACGCCATCATGGAAGAAATGCGCGGCCCCGCCGGCCGCACCATGTGGGACAAG
>JAVJRK010000003.1:0-193174 GCA_040218445.1 Rhodospirillales bacterium
CGCCACTAAGGGATCCTAGCAAGCTAGGGCCTTCGTTCGACTTGCATGTGTTAGGCCTGCCGCCAGCGTTCGTTCTGAGCCAGGATCAAACTCTCAAGTTGAGCTTGAGAACCCGTCCGTTTCACTTTGTTCACCAGACACAAAAATGCCCGGCAAACCCATGATTCACTGACTTGCATTACTTCAAATGAACTTCTCCGAACCCCTCCGAAAAGAGACCCAGGAAAAGCCCACTCAAGCGAGTAGACAGAGATACACAGAAAAACGAACAGGTCGTCGCCACCTCAATAAAAAGACAGCTCCTCACTCCCTACCCGTACAGCGCAAAACGCCGCCCGCGTATCCCTTCCTTAAACTACAATGTCAAACAGCCGAAACTCAGACCCCCAGATCGATATCAGAGACGCAAAAGCACCGCACGCTCATCACCCGGGAAAACCCGAAAATGGCGCCTGGCACGGCGTCGTCGAAATGGGAACCGAAGTTCCTATACTATCGGCAACGGGCTTTCCTGGCAAGACTTGCCAGACCGGATTTCGCCGAAATCCTTTACCGCCTTCGGCTGCTCTCTCCGCAAGGAAGAAATCACCGTGTGGCGACGTGGCCCGGGCGGTGATATAGGAGGTTCCAGACGCTGTGTCCAGCGCGAAAAACAAAATAATGTCCACAACACGCCGATGCCCACCGCGCCCGGCCATGGGAGACCAAGAATGAACGCCCTGCAACGCAAGACCCCCGCCGTTTTCTTCCGCGGCGGCACCTCCAAAGCCGTTTTCTTCCGCGCCGAAGACGTGCCGGAAGATATCGAGGAACGCAACCGCATGCTGCGCGCCGTGATGGGCAGCCCCGACCCCTACGGACGGCAATTGGACGGCCTGGGCGGCGGCATTTCATCCCTGTCGAAGGCCATGTGGGTCGAACGGTCAACCCGAAACGACGCCGATGTGGACTACACCTTCGCCCAGATCGGCATCCGCGACGACGTGGTTGATATGTCGTCCAATTGCGGCAACATGACATCCGCCGTCGCCCCCTTCGCCGTCGAGGAGAACATTTTCCCTGCTCCCGACGGCGACGTCATGGTCCGCATGTTCAACACCAACACCAAAAAAGTCGTGCACGCGCATTTCACCGTTCAGGACGGACGGGCCGTTTCCACGGGTGACACGGAAATTCCGGGCGTATCCGGCACGGGAGCGCCCATGCGTTTGGACTGGATGGATCCGGCCGGCACCGCCGGGCGCGGCGTGCTGCCCACCGGCAAACTGCAGGAGACTTTTTCCGCCCCCGGGTTCGGTGAATTCCCGGGCTCCATCGTCGACGCGGCCTCGGTCTGCGTTTATGTCCCCGCCGCCGCCTTCGGATTGACCGGCGCGGAATCGCCCATGGCCATCGACGACATGACCGAAGTCATGGCCGGCATGGAACACGTGCGGCGCGATGCCGCCGTGCGGGCCGGCATGGCGGCAACGCCGGCAGAAGCCGCCCAGGCCTCTCCCCGGGTCGCGCTGATCGCTCCACCCGTCGCCTATAAGACCTTGGCCGGAACTGAAATCGCGCCGGAGGACTACAACATCGCCGTGCGCGTGGCCTCGATGGAGAACATTCACCGCGCCGTCCAGGTCACGGGGGCCATGAGTATTTCCGCGGGCCTCGTCGTCGAGGGCACGATTCTCAACGAAATGGCGGTCGACCTGGACACCTCTGGGGACCTGAAGATCGGCAATCCGTCCGGTGTGCTGAAAACCCGCGCCAATGCGGAACGGAACAGCGACGGATCGTGG
Organism: Rhodospirillales bacterium; assembly: GCA_040218445.1. Classification (GTDB taxonomy): domain Bacteria; phylum Pseudomonadota; class Alphaproteobacteria; order Rhodospirillales; family Casp-alpha2; genus UBA1479. The sequence goes on from JAVJRK010000003.1 coordinate 1,785, forward strand.
AATTTGATTTCGACCTCGGCCTACCGGACCTTCCGCCGCATCATGGACGGGCACGTCTACCATCCGTAACGCAAATCCCGAGCGCGGTCGCGCGACGACGATTTGCGTAGATTAAAATTTGATCAGGCGGGCAGCCTTAAGGCCCTTCGTAGGAAATACGTATAACCTCGACCTCATCCGGTCCGTGGGGCGTGCGCACGATCACGACGTCGCCTTCCTCCGCCCTCATCAGGGCACGGGCCATGGGCGAGACCCAGCTGATCTCGCCTTCTTCCAGGCGCGCTTCATCGACGCCGACGATACGCACGGTCTTTTCCTCACCCCTGGAATTTTCGAACGCCACCCAGGCACCGAAGAACACCTGATCGCGGTTGGTCTGGCGGGCGGGGTCGACGACCTCGGCGATGTCCAGGCGCTTCATCAGATAGCGCAAACGTCGGTCGATCTCACGCAGGCGCTTCTTGCCGTAGATATAGTCGCCATTTTCCGACCGGTCGCCGTTGGATGCTGCCCAGGAGACGATGTCGACCACCTTGGGGCGCTCCACATGGCGCAGGTGTTTGAGTTCCGCCTGCAGGCGGGCATGACCCTCGGGAGTCAAAAGATTACGCGATCCCGCGGGCAGGTCGGGCCCGTCATCGATCTCGTCCTCAAGATCGATCTCCGCTGCTGCGTCTTCGTTCACGAATGCCTTGCTCACCTTGGTTCTCTCCGATGATCGGAAACGGCCCTATTCTAACGCAATCATGAACGATACAAGGCGATAATTGTCGCAGCGATCTATAGGAATCCAGATGACCGACACTTCGACCACGCATTCCGACCGCCCCCTGGGCCTGCCCCTTTCCGATTGGACGCCCCGCCCCCGGCCGGGCCGCGACCCGCTGATCGGGCCGCGCTGCCGCCTGGAGCCTCTGTCCGCGGATGCCCACGGCGAGGATTTGTGGCACGCCAATTCACAAGATAGCGACGGGCGCATGTGGGATTACATGTCCTGCGGGCCGTTTGCCGGCATTCAGGAATACCTGACCTGGCTTAAGGGGGCTGCGGCCGGTGACGATCCCTTGTTCTTTGCCATCGTCGACCAGGCGACGGGCCAAGCCATGGGCGTTGCCAGCTATCTTAGGATCGATCCGGCAAACGGTGTCATCGAGGTCGGCAACATCGCCTATTCACCGGCTTTGCAAGGGTCGGTTCTGGCGACGGAAGCGATGTACCTAATGATGGCCCATGCTTTTGACGGCCTGGGATACCGACGTTATGAATGGAAATGCAATTCGCTGAACGCACCGTCGCGCCGTGCGGCCCAACGCCTGGGCTTTTCCTATGAAGGGCTGTTCCGCAATCACATGGTGATCAAGGTGCGCAACCGGGATACCGCCTGGTTCGCGATCACCGAAGCGGACTGGCCCGAAATCAAGGGGGCGTTGGAAAGCTGGCTAGCGCCGGGAAACTTCGATGCGGACGGCCGTCAGCACCAACGGCTGTCGGTGCTGACAAAATCATTGAGAACGGAAGATCCGGGGCTGAATTAAGACGCCGCGTACAGGCGTCGCGCTCAGCCGCCGATCATTGACGGCTCGCAGAACTGGCGCCGCTTCTTAAGATCGGCACAAATTTTCTTAGCCTCGCCGGACGATTTCAGGGGGCCGGCCTTAAGCCGGTAATAGGTCCCCTTCTTGCCCAGGTCGACCTTGGCGACCTCGTGATCCATGTCCTTCAACACCGTACGATGACGGCGCTGGATCAGTTTCCAACCATCCTCGGCCTGTTTGACCGAACGGTAGGAAGCCAGGTGCACACCCGGTTGCGGGCCCTTCGGCTTTTCCATCTTCTCGGCCTTGTCCTTTTCGACAAGACTGGTCGGTGCGGCCTGGGCCGATGCCATCTTGGGGGCTTCGGGCTGCATGGCTTTTTCGATGGCCGCGCGCTCGCGCGTGTATTCATCGGAGGTGATGTAGCCGTCATCACGCAACTGTTCCAGACGGCGCACGGAATCCGCAGCTTCCATCAACCCTTGCGGCGGGGGCGTCGGATTGACCAACCGCACCGGTGCCGCCGGCATCAGTGCATCCAGGATCATGTTGCGTTCGGCCGCATGTTGCGAGACGGAAATCGCGCGCAATTCAAGTGCGCGGCCGATCGCCCGCAGGCGACCGGAAATCTGTTCGGTGGTCGGAACCGGCCGGTCCAGGCCCGCCGAGGACGGCGGCGAGGTCAGCGGCAACAAGGCGCCGGTATTCGCCTGACGCCGGGTTGCGTATTCCTGCGGCGTGACCAACCCCTGATCGCGCAAGGCCCGCATGGTGGCAAAACGGGAGATCACGTTCTGATCGGCGCCGCTGAAGGCTTCCATGGTCGTCGGCTCCATCCCCGGGGTCGCCATGGCCTGTTGCGGCTGCATGGCCGGGGATACAGGCGGCGGCGCACCGAATGACGGTGCGGCGGCGGGCCGTCCCGTGGGCGACGCCGCGACCGAAGTCGGCGCCCCCGGGAACCCGGCCGGGGCTTGGCCCAGGCGCACGGCACTCGGCACCTCACCGGAATCAAGCAAGGACAGGTTCACGCTGGCAATCTGCGAGGCCGGACGGGTCGAAAGATTGTTCCACACAACGAATTGCTGGGATTCTTCGGGACGCAGGGCCAAAACGGCTTCGTACATCTGGCGGGACTTCGTGATCTGGCCGGTGTTCTGGTACAGGATGCCGGCGCCTAAAAGCGCATCGACGTCCTTCGGATTGGCCTGCAAGGCCCGCTGGAAATGGCTTTCCGCCGCGACGAAATTACCCTTGGCCAGTTCGGCGATGCCCAATTCGGCCTCGTCGTTCTTTTTCAAGGGACTTCCGGCCCAGAACGTGTCCGTAAAAACCTGAGATTCCGACAATGCGCCGCACGCGCCGAGCCCCATGCTCGCCACGGCAACAACAGCAAACCGCGCCATCAGACGTCGACCGGTCATGATCCTCTCCCGCAGTTAAGGCAGCACCGTCCCCGGTATTCACTCCCAAGAAAATACCGGAAAAAACCCAGATGAACGGCACTGCGTCTGGATCAACTCAAGGATAGTGAAAACCATTGGGGTAAACAATTGGTAAAAAAGGAGGAATCATTGGCAGGCCCCAGGCATTCCGGGACTTACGCGACGCGGGCTTTCACAATGCCAGTTCCATGAAGTGCATCCCGGGTGCCGTATCCGCATGGTAGGCGGGAATATCCAGGAACCCCAAACGAAGGTAGAGCGCCCGCGCCTCCGCCATATGCCCAAGGGTATCAAGACGCAGGGCCGCGTAGCCTGCATCCCGCGCCCATAGAATCACGGCCTCAACCAATTGCCGTCCATATCCCTTGCCCTGGAAACCGGACCGGACATAAAGGCGTTTCATCTCGGCAATGTCGTCTGACAGGGGGCGTGCCGCGATGCATCCGGCGGCATCATCACCTGATCGCACCAAGAACAACGCCCCGCGTGGCGCCCCGTAGGCACCGGGCAGACCGGCCAGTTCTTCATCGAAACCTTTGAGGCAATAGGCACGCGAGACATTCGCCCCGTATTCGGCGAACAATTTCCGCACGGCCTCAAGATCAGGGCCGCCGGAAACATTCGAAATGATGTTATCCGGCATGGCCTCGATCTCTTTCCCGATTTCTTTCTAAGAGGAAAGTTCCTCGGCAATGGCCGCACCCAGTTCCTGGGTTGTGGCCGTACCGCCCATATCCGCCGTCTTGGGGCCATTGCCCGCGACCACCCGCTCGATCACGCTGACGATCTCGTCCGCCGCTTCCTTATGGCCCAGATGTTCCAGCATCATGGCCGCCGACCAGATCTGGCCGATAGGATTGGCGATGTTCTTGCCCGCGATATCCGGGGCGGAGCCGTGAACCGGCTCGAACATGGAGGGGTAATCCCGTTCCGGGTTGATATTGGCCGAAGGGGCGATGCCGATGGTGCCCGTGCAGGCCGGCCCCAAATCCGACAGGATATCGCCGAACAGGTTGGAGCCGACGACCACATCGAACCAATCGGGATTGCGCACGAAATGGGCTGTCAGGATGTCGATGTGGAACTGGTCCGTCTCGACATCGGGGTATTCCTTGGAAATTTCCTCGAACCGTTCGTCCCAATAGGGCATGGAAATGCTGATACCGTTGGACTTGGTGGCCGAGGTGACTTTTTTACGCTTGCGCGTGCGGGCCAGTTCGAAGGCGACGCGCATGATCCGGTCACAGCCGTTCTTGGTGAAGACCGAGGTCTGGGCCGCGAATTCCTGATCCGTGCCGACATGAGCGCGCCCGCCGATGTCGGAATACTCACCTTCGTTGTTTTCGCGTACGACCAGTAAATCGATCTCGCCCGGTTTCCGGTTGGCCAAGGGACAGGGCATGCCTTCCATCAACTTGACCGGACGAAGCGACAGATACTGGTGGAATTGGCGGCGGATGGGGATCAACAGCCCCCAGAGCGAGACATGGTCCTTCACGCCGGGAAAACCAACCGCGCCCAGAAGAATGGAATCATGGCCCTTGATGGTATCCAGCCCGTCTTCCGGCATCATCGCACCTTCCTTGGCGAAGCGCTCACAGCTCCAATCGAACTCGTCGAACTGGAACGACAGGTCATGCTTGCGGCCAACGGCTTCGAGAACGCGCAGCGCCTCGGGCATGACTTCATTACCGATCCCGTCTCCGGGGATCACGGCGATGCGGTGGGCATTGGTGGACATGGGTGTTCTCCTGATCGATACGCTTTCTTTTATTGCCGGGTTGTACCCGGTCCGGACCTCATCCGCCAAATGGATATTGATCCGGGGGCCTTGCTTTCCCTCGGTGCCAGCCTTGCCGACATGCGAACAGTACCCATCTTGTTATCGGGTTTGGTCAAGTCGGTGGCGCTGCCAAAATCCGGCACATCAGGCCGCGATCGACATTTCCTCCGGACAGAACCACCGCCGTTTTCTTGCCGGCCATGACCTCCCGCTCTTTGAGCAGCGCCGCCAAGGCCGAAGCCCCCGCCCCTTCCGCAAGATTGTGGGTGTCCGTGAAATAGGCAGACATGGCGGCCAGGGTATCGTCGTCCGATACGGCGACGACACGTTCGACCCCTTTCAAGATGATTTCCAGCGCCGCGGCGTCAGGCTGGCGCACGGCCAGTCCTTCGGCGATGGTATCGACACCATTGGTGGCGACCACCCGGCGTTCGGCAAAGGACAAGGCATAACAGGGCGCACCTTCGGCGACGACGCCGACGATCTTGGTTTTAAGGCCCAAGGCATCGCGCGCCGCAATCACGCCGCAAATCCCCGACCCCAGACCGATGGGGACATAGACCGTGTCCAGGTCCGACTGGGCTTCGAATAATTCCAGGCCATATGACGCCACGCCTTGAACCAGCCAGGGATGAAACGGCGGCACCATGTGTAGATTTTGTTCAGCGGCAAGGCCCTCGGCATATTCACGGGCCGCCTGGAAATCACTGCCCTGTTCACGCAGGTCCACGCCAAGAGCCTTCATCGCCGCATTCTTGCCGGGATTGTTGCCCTCGGGCACGACGATGGTCGCGGGCAAACCGACCATGCCTGCCGCCCGGCCGATGCTTTGGCCGTGATTGCCGGTGCTGGCCGTCAACACCCCCGCAAGATCCGGATATTCCGCCTGAACCCGGGTGAGGTAAACAAGACCGCCCCGCACCTTGAAGGCCCCGATCGGCGTATGATTCTCATGTTTAACCCAAGTCTCCCCGCTCGTCCGGTGGTTGAGCAACGGCCAAGTCAGCGTCGGGGTCGGCTGCATATGAGTATAAACGATGTCCCGCGCGGCAGTCAGTTCTTCAAGGGTGAGCCAATCCATCATGCGTCTCCCGACATTTTGAGCATATTGTCACCTATCAATTTCCTATTGATCCCAGACATTACAACAATAAACCAATACAATTGACAGACAATCGATACAATTACTAAAATCGCATCATGACAATATGGATGCCCGAATTGCGCGGCCGCACCGGCCCCAAGTACCAGGCCATCGTCGATGCGATCGTCGATGCCGTGGAAATGGGTGATCTGTCGCCGGGAACCAAACTGCCGCCGCAACGCAATCTGGCCTATGACCTGGGCGTGACGCTTGGTACCGTAACCCGCGCCTATCAGGAACTGGAACGCAGTGGCCTGGCCCGGGGCGAGGTCGGACGGGGCACCTTCATCACCGCACCCGTTGATCGCGCGCCCGCCCCCAATCTGAACGACAACATCGACGCGCTCCGCAACAGCGTGAACATGGAGCACACCCCGGTCGATGCCCTTTACGGCACGGACTTCATGGGCTCGGAAGGGTTGGAACTGGCCTCCAACTACCCGGTCACCAGCGGGGTCGGCGCCCTGACCGAGCGCGCCACCGCCCGCGTCAATCACGAAGCGGTCTGGGAAGCGGTCTCTCACTATCAGACCCATAACGGTCTTCGTCCCCACCGGGATGCCGGTGCTGATTGGCTGAACGGGCTGGGGGTCGATGCCCGGGCAGAAGACATCCTGATCGCGCCGGGCGCCCAGGCGGCGACACAGACGGCGCTGATGGCCCTTGCCCGTCCGGGCGACCTGATCCTGTCTGAAGCCCTTAGTTGGCCCGGATTGAAAGCCACCGCCGCCCCCCTGGGCCTGCGGGTCGAAGGGTTGGCCATGGACGAACACGGCCTGATCCCCGATGCGTTCGAACAGGCCTGCCGCGACCGCGCACCCCGCCTTCTGTACCTGTTGCCGACGCTGCAAAACCCGACCGCATCGGTGATGCCCGAAGACCGCCGCCGCCAAATTGCCGAGATCGCCCGCCGTCACGAGGTTTTCGTTATAGAAGACGACGTCTACGGCTTTCTTTTGGACCAGCCCCTGCCCCCGCTTCACACGGTCGCGCCCGATATCACGGTCTATGTCACAAGCCTGTCCAAGGCCGTGTCGCCGGGCCTGCGGGTCGGCTACGTTCTGGTACCGCAAGGGCGCATGGCATCGTTTGTCGGTGCCCTTCGCTCATCGACACTGATGGCCTCCCCCATCGCGGTCGAAATCGCCAGCGAGATGATCCGGGGCGGTGAGGCCGAGGAAATGATGGCCAAGCAGCGGCGCGAGGTTGAAAGCCGCCAAGGCGACCTGATGCGCCATCTGGGGCACCTTTCACCCCGAACGCATCCCCGGTCGTTGCATTGCTGGCTGCCGGTGCCTGTTGGGTTCACAGGACCTGAATTCCGCACCCGACTGTTGGAGCGAAGAGTCTCGGTAACACCCGGAAATGCCTTCGTCATGGATGAACGCAATCGCCCCGACCGCCCCCACGTGCGTATCTGCCTGGGCGCCGAACAGGACCGCCAGCGTCTGGAACGTGCCCTGGCGATCATCGCCGAAGTTGCCGCCGACACGGGGCAGGAAGCACAACCCACCTACGTTTGACCGGCTGTCAGCCTTTGGGGTCGAAGGGATTGACCGTGAACCCGTGGTTCAGCGGCCCATGCCCCTGACCCAATCCGGGGGCTGTCCGGATCGCTTCCAATACATAGGACCGAGCGCGCGCAACGGCATCGACGAGATCCATTCCCTGGGCAATCCCGGCGGCGCAGGCGCTGGCCAGGGTACAGCCCGTGCCGTGCGTATGGGCTGTGTCGATGCGGGGGCTTTCCCATCCAAGGGTATCGTCCGGAGTGATCAACAGGTCCGTGACGATGTCGCCCTCGAGATGCCCGCCTTTGATCAGGACGGCTTGCGCCCCCAGGTCCAGAATGTCATGTCCCGCATCCATCATGTCGTCGACCGTCCGCACGGGAAGTCCCGTCAGGGCCTCGGCCTCGGGCAGATTCGGTGTTACCAGGGCAGTACCGGGGATCAATCGGGTCTTGATGATCTCGACCGTTTCGTCGTCCAACAAGGCATGTCCGCCCTTGGCGATCATGACCGTATCCAGAACCACCGGAATATCCGATGCGGCCTTGGTCAACGTGTCGGCCACGGCGACGGCGACTTCGGCCCGGTGCAGCATGCCGATCTTGATGCAATCCGCGCCCAGATCATCGATCGCCAAAGTCATTTGTTGGGCAACGAAGTCCGCCGGAACAGATTGGATGGCGGCAACCCCTTGCGTGTTCTGCGCCGTCAGCGCGGTAATCGCGGTCATGGCGTAGCCGCCAAGCGCCGTCACGGTCTTGATGTCCGCCTGGATACCGGCACCGCCGCCGGAATCAGACCCGGCGACGATCAGTACACGGCCATTGGCTTTCATGGGTGTCAGGTCCGGGTTTCGGTTTCCAGCACGGAAACCAGGCCGTCGACGACCTGTGTGATCAGGCCGTCGTCTTCGCCTTCCGCCATGACGCGGACCAAAGGTTCCGTCCCGGATGGGCGAACCAACAGGCGCCCTTTACCGTTAAGCTGTGCCTCGGCATCGGCGATGGCATCTTGAACGGTCGCGGTTTCCAACGGCGATGTGCCGTCAAACCGCACGTTCTTCAAAAGCTGCGGCATGGGTTCGAACGGGCGGCAGACCTCGCTTGCCTGCTTGCCCGATTTCTTGACCACGGACAACACCTGCAAGGCGGCGATCAAGCCGTCACCGGTCGTCGAATAATCACCCAGGATGATATGGCCCGATTGCTCACCACCCAGGTTGAAACCCTTGGCCCGCATGTATTCCACGACATAGCGATCGCCGACCTGCGTGCGTTCCAGACCAAGGCCGATATCGTTAAGATAACGTTCCAGGCCCAGGTTGGACATCACCGTGGCAACCACACCGCCGCCCTTCAGGATGCCCCGTTCCAGCCAGTTAAGCGCGACAAGACCCAGGATCTGATCGCCGTCGACGATCTCTCCCTTTTCGTCGCAGACCAACACCCGGTCGGCATCACCGTCCAGGGCAATCCCAAGGTCCGCGCCATGGGCCAGGGTCAGGGATTGCAAGGCTTCCGTATTGGTCGATCCGCAATCCTTGTTGATGTTGAAACCGTCAGGATCGACACCGACAGGCACGACATCCGCGCCCAGTTCCCACAAGACTTCGGGGGCAACCCGGTAGGCAGCGCCATTGGCACAATCGAGAACGACCTTAAGACCTTCCAGCGTATGTTCGCGGGGAAACGTGCGCTTGACATAATCGTTGTACCGCCCGCGGGCACTTTCCAGGCGCCAAGTCCGGCCCAGTTTGTCCGACGGCGCCAAATCCGCCGATTGGTCGCCTTCCATGCGGGCTTCGATTTCCAATTCGATTTCGTCCGACAGCTTGTAACCATCGGGGCCGAACAACTTGATACCGTTGTCATGATAGGGGTTGTGCGACGCCGACAGCATCACGCCCAAATCGGCGCGTAGTGATTGCACCAACATGGCGATGGCCGGGGTTGGGATCGGGCCGACGATGATCACGTCCATGCCGACGGACACGAACCCGGCGACCAGCGCCGGTTCCAGCAAATAGCCCGACAGCCGCGTGTCCTTGCCGATCACCACGCGGTGGCGGTGGTCGCCGCGGATGAACTGCGCCCCCGCCGCCATCCCGACCTTAAGGGCCGTTTCAGCCGTCATCGGATCGGAATTGGCGGTGCCGCGGATGCCGTCGGTGCCGAACAGTTTACGTGTCATGGCTCGATTTGTACCAAAGTGTTGGTTAACAGGCCCCTTATGGACCCGACACCCCCGCTTGGGCAATAGCGCCGTAAACGGCCAACGCTTGACGATGTTCAGCAACATCGTGGACCCGGAAGATGCGCACGCCCTGGTCCCAGGCAGCCAGCGCCGTGGCAACCGACCCCGCGACCCGATCCGCCGGCGGCACGTCACGGTCGACCTTGGCGATATAGCTTTTGCGCGATACGCCCAGAACGACCGCATGGCCGGTCCTGGTCAAATCATCCATATGGGCAAGCAAATCCAAATTGTGCCGGACGGTCTTGCCGAACCCGATCCCGGGATCAAGGGCGATATCGGCCGCCGCGATACCCGCCTTCCGGCAGGCTTCAGCCCGCGCCAGCAGGCCGTCCCGCACTTCGGCGACAACGTCATTGTAGGTGGGATTGTCCTGCATGGTGCCGGGCTCTCCCTGCATATGCATCAGGACCACCGGCATGCCCAGTTCCGCAGCGGCGACAAGTGCCCCTTCGCCGGTCAGTGCCGAAACATCATTGATGATACGCGCCCCCGCCTTCACGGCCGCACGCATGACGTCCGCATGGCGGGTGTCGATGGACACCAGCGCCCCCTCCCCGGCCAGGGCTTCGATTACGGGCACGACGCGGCGGATTTCTTCTTCGACGGAAACAGGAGCCGCACCGGGCCGGGTCGATTCCCCGCCGATATCCAGAATATCTGCACCTTCGGCCATAAACGCACGGCCGCGCGCGACCGCATCGTTCAGCGCAAAGGCTTCACCGCCATCGGAAAAACTGTCAGGTGTGGCGTTGATGACCGCCATCAGGCGCGGGCGGTCGAGGGACAGCCCCGCAAACGACAAAGGTGCCGCAAGCGGCACCCCGTCGCCCGCCGAAACGGAGGTCGTCACGATTCCGGCTGCGGTTCCGGTCCGAACCCGCCCGGGTTTCCTTTTGGCTTGCGGCCCTTGCCGGCATCTGGAACCGAAGCCTTGCGGCCGGTGCCTTCCGTCGGCGTGTTTCCGCCATCGTCCTCGCGGGTGATGGCCTCGCCCCGCATGGCTTTCTGGACCTCATCACCGGTGAGCGTTTCATACTCAAGCAACGCACCGGCCAACTTGTGCAGTTCGTCCAAATGCTCGGTCAGAATTTTGCGGGCGTGGGTTTCGGCCTCGTCGATCAGGCGACGGACTTCTTCGTCAATCAAGGCCGCCGTGGCATCGGACACATTCTTTTGGCGGGCGACGGAATGACCCAGGAAGACTTCTTCCTCGTTATCCGCATAGCGCAGACGGCCCAGTTTATCGGAGAAACCGAATTCGGTGACCATGCGCCGGGCCATGGATGTGGCCTGCTGAATATCGCCGCCGGCCCCGGTGGTGATGTTCTCCTTACCGAAGATCAATTCTTCCGCAATACGCCCACCAAAGGCCATGGCCAGCTTGGATTCCAACTGGACCTGGGACATGCTCAGTTGGTCGCGTTCCGGCAGCGACATGGTCAGGCCCAGGGCCCGGCCGCGCGGAATGATCGTGACCTTATGGATCGGATCATGCTTGGGCACCATGATGCCGACGATGGCATGGCCTGCCTCGTGATAGGCGGTCAGACGTTTTTCTTCCTCGGTCATCACCATGGAGCGGCGCTCGGCCCCCATCAGGACCTTGTCCTTGGCGTTTTCGAAGTCGTTCATGGTGACCACGCGGTGCCCGGCGCGGGCGGCCAGCAAGGCGGCCTCGTTCACCAGGTTGGCCAGATCGGCACCGGAAAACCCGGGGGAGCCACGGGCGATGATCTTGGCGTCAACGTCCGGCGCCAAGGGCACCTTTTTCATGTGGACCTTGAGGATCTTTTCCCGACCCAGAATATCCGGGTTGGGAACGACGACCTGGCGGTCGAAGCGGCCGGGGCGCAGCAGCGCCGGATCAAGCACGTCCGGCCGGTTGGTGGCGGCGATCAGGATCACCCCGTCGTTGGCTTCGAAGCCGTCCATTTCCACCAGCAACTGGTTGAGGGTCTGTTCCCGCTCGTCGTTACCGCCGCCAAGACCGGCGCCGCGATGACGCCCGACGGCGTCAATTTCATCGATGAAGATGATGCAGGGCGCGTTCTTTTTGCCCTGTTCGAACATGTCGCGCACACGCGACGCACCGACACCGACGAACATTTCCACGAAGTCAGAACCGGAAATGGTGAAGAACGGCACGTTGGCTTCGCCGGCGATGGCACGGGCCAACAATGTCTTACCCGTACCCGGAGGGCCCACCAGCAGACAGCCTTTCGGAATTTTGCCGCCCAGGCGCTGGAATTTCTGCGGGTCTTTCAGGAATTCGACGATTTCCTCAAGCTCCTGCTTGGCTTCGTCGATGCCGGCCACGTCTTCGAAGGTCACACGGCCCGTCTTTTCCGTCAGCAGCTTGGCCTTGGATTTGCCGAACCCCATGGCCTTGCCACCGCCCGACTGCATCTGGCGCATGAAGAATATCCACACCCCGATCAGCAGCAGCATGGGGAACCAGGATATCAGGATGCCCCAAAGAGTCGGTGAATTCTCGTCCGACGGCTTGGCCTTGATGGACACGCCCTGTTCCCGCAGGCGGGTGACCAGGTTGGGGTCATCCGGCGCATAGGTCGTGAAGTGGCGGCCGTCGCGCATGTTGCCGGAAATCGACTGCCCCTGGATGACGACGTCGCGCACTTCACCGCTTTCCACGCTGTTCAGGAAGTCGGTAAAGGCCAGTTCGTTTTGCATGGCCCGCTGCGGCGTTCCCTGAAACAGATTGAACAGGGCAAACACAAGCAGGGCGATAATGACCCAGAGGGCGAAGTTCCGGCTGAAATTCAACGCTAAAGTCCTTTTATGATGTTGGACGAAGGCCCGTTTCGGGCATTTCCCGACGCCGTGCCGGGTGCACACAAGGCCCTTCTGTCAGAGATAGTACTCCGAAACCCTTACGCAACACAAAACCCGTTAAACGCCAAGGAATTTTTTGGCCGGAAACGCGCCTGCATCCCGCCATTTCCATGATTCAGCACATGATCGGTCAGGATGCCGTCCCGGAACAGGGCCGGCAGGGTGCGTGCCGTCGCCAGGGACAGTCCCGACCCGCGGCGCACATCCTTAGGCAATTGCCGCCAGCCATCCGCCCCCAGCGGCGCCAGAATTGCGCCCTTCCCAAGGCCCGCCGGAAGGTCGACCGTGAACCGCCCGTCCCAATCCGCGACGCGGCCCGGAGAAGCATCCCCGGCCATTGGCAGGTTGCGCGCATCACGGCAGATCAGAATGCGGCCATCACGTTCGGCCAAAAACCGGCAGCGGCCCAAACTGGCCCCTTCAAAGCCCCCTGGCGCGGCAAGACGTTCCTTTAGACGCTCAACCCGCGCACCGGCGGGCGGATACCCCACCCCGCCCAGACATAGCACCAAGCGGGACATCAGGCTATTTGCGACCTCCCCTTCCAGGGATGTGAAAACGGCTCGATCTAGCCAAGCAAGCCCCATCGGATGGACGGCCAGGGCCGTCACCAGGGCCGCGGCAACCGACCGTTCAAGGTGAACCCGCTTTTCACCGGCCGCGCCCAAGGAAACAGCCGCCGCATCCGCCCATTCCGGCTCTTCCGCGAGGCGCCTACGCATGCGGACACGCTCGAACCCATCATCCAGATTCGAAGGGTCATCGATCCAGGCAACGTCCTGAGCGATAAGAAAACCGGCAAGCTCATGCCGCCGGAACGCCAGAAGCGGGCGCAACAGACGGATGTCGGACATCTCCATGATCGCGCTCATCCCGGCGGTCCCAGGGCCGTCGCTACGGGCACGGCGCATCAGATGAGTTTCCATCTGATCGTCCGCGTGATGGCCGACCACAAGATGAAGCACTCCGGCGTTCCGGCACCAGGCGCGCATCAAACCATAACGCGCATCCCGGGCAGCCGCCTGGATTCCCGTGCCGGGCTTTGCCCCTTCCCAGATGAGGATTTCTGCCGGGATGCCCAAAGCCGCCAAACGCCGTGCGGTCATCCGGGCCTCGTCGGTTGAGCCTGCCCGCAGGCCGTGATCGACGATCAATGCCGTAACCTTCCCGCCCCGGACCAAAGCCCAATCATGGCAAAGCTGCGCCAACGCCGTGCTGTCCGCACCGCCCGAGACACCGACCGCCAGATGTGGATTGCTTTCAAACGGCCCAAGACGTGACATCACCCCGCGAAAACAGCCCTTAAGGTCATCCGCGTTGGTGCGGGCCGGGCGTGGCGAAGTCACCGTCATGATTTACCTTTCCGGCAGGTGGTGCCGGGTCGCACCGGTTACTGCTTGCAGTTCATCTGCCGCTGTTGCCGGCTTGCCGTGCGTTTCAAGGAACTGTTGGCATTGGGGAAATCGACGAACAACTTGTCGATGGCGGCGCAGCCTTCCTTGTTCTGCCCCAACTGGCCCAGTGACATGGCCAGTTTCAACAGACTGTCCGGAGCCTTGCCGCCCTTGGGGTCTTTCTCGAACCCTTGCAGGAAGACTTCGGCCGCCTTGACGTATTCGGCCCGTGCATAATGGGTTTCACCCAGCCAGTAGCGGGCGTTGCCGGAAAGCGCATCACCTTCGTGCTTGGCAAGGAATTCCTTGAACGCCATTTCCGCCTGATCGAATTGGTGTTTGCGCAACAGACCGAAGGCAAATTGATATTGTTCCTGCGGAGTACCGTCGGGAAGCACCGGGCCTTGCGGCTGGCTGGCCTGGGGCAAGGAAGCCGCCTGCGGCTGGGCGCGGGTCACCGCTGCGGGCGACGGAGCCCCTTTCGGTGCCGACACAGGCTCTGCCGAAATCGGAGCACTGGACACCGCCGTCCCGGATGCATCTTTTCCGGCATCTTGCTGCGCGGGAGAATTAGCACTCTTTACCAAGTTGGGATCGATCTGGCCAAGCGACCTCGGGGGCTCTCCGATAATCTTGACGTCGGATGGCCCGGGCGCCGCTGTTACCTGCGGCGTATCACCGCCCGGCTGAACCGCGGCAGCGTTACCGGGCGCTTGCCCCACCGGCCTGCCCTGCTGTTCCAAGCCGGACAAACGGAAATCCACATCGGCAACCAATCGGTCGACCCGCGCCGTCAGCTGTTCAAGATTATAGGTCATCTCTTCGATCCGACCGGTCACATCCCGAAGCTCATTTTCCAACGTGTCGAGACGCACCCCGATCCGCGCGACGGCGTTTTTCGGCAGCTTCGGTGCCGGTTGCGCCGCAGCGGGCACTTCAGATGCCGGGACGGCATCGGGGCCGCGGGCGACCATCTTGGACAGGGTCTGAATGTCGCGTTCCAGGCGCTCCAACCTTTGCGACAGGGCCTGAGCATCCTGTGCTTGTGCCGGCAGGCCGGCCCACAGCAGGACGGCTAAAAACATCGATGTCAGGAGGGTCGAGCTAATCAGGCGCATGGGAGGTCGATCATCTCTTTTGTCGCGTTTGATAATGGGTTTCGCCGGTCCAGGCCAAGCAGCTTCAGCCGCGATTATCATGCCGTATTCACAGAGATTTTAGGCAAAACTAAGGCGCTTGCCCATCCTGCATTCGGCAGTGGGGCAAGCGCCTCAGAATTCGCAAGCGGTTCAGGTGTTAGGAACCGGAACCCGTAACGATGGTCACGCCACGGCGGTTCTGCGCCCAGGCAGCCTCGTCGGAGCCGAGAGCCACGGGACGTTCTTCACCATAGGAAACCGTTTTGATCCGCTTGGCATCGATGCCTTGATAGATCAGATATTCTTTCACAGCATTGGCGCGCCGCTCGCCCAGGGCGAGGTTGTATTCACGCGTACCGCGTTCGTCGGCATGACCTTCAATCGTCACGGTGACGAAGACGTGTGACTTGAGCCACGCAGCCTGACGGTCCAGCACTGCTTTCTGGTCCGTTTCGACGTCGAAGCGGTCGAACGAGAAGAACACCCGGTCACCGACATCAACAACGAACTGATCCTTAAGTGCCAACGGCTCGGCAGCCGGCAGCGGCGTGATCGACGAGCCCGATCCGGACCCGGAGGCGCCGGCGCCCGAATCAGACGTGGATTCACAGGCCGAAACGACCAAAGCAAGGGCGGCGACCATTCCGAGAACTTTAAAGCGCATGTAATCCCCCATTTATCGGGTTTTGGTGCATCGCAAAGCCACCGGGGCTGCCGGCAGCGAAAACTGCATGGCCAAGGAAAGGCCGTTCGATTGTTGTATTAGCGGTTAAGCGTTCTGATTCCAAGTACTTTTTAAGAACATAGGCCTCTTGCGCACATCCGGTTTCGCATGCGCGAGATAAGATTTCACATCTCCCCTTGGAACTATTTCGGTCCTTCAGGGGATCAATGGCGACCACGCCGGGTCCGAGGCATCCAACGGCGTCGGAATCTCCCGTTCGTTGTGCCCCGTCAGATCGATCGACCATAGCTTGGATGCACCGCCCGACCCGTCCTTCGACGTCTTGCCCTTGCGGTAGAAGATCAGCACCCGACCGTTGGGCGACCAGGTCGGCCCTTCGATTTTGAAATCCTCGGCCAGAAGACGCTCGCCGGACCCGTCCGGTTTCATCACACCGATGAAGAAGCGCCCGCCCGAAAGCTTGGTAAAGGCGATCAGGTCGCCGCGCGGTGACCACACCGGCGTTGCATAGCGCCCGCGGCCAAAACTGATGCGCCGGACATTCTTGCCCCGGCTGTCCATGACATAGAGCTGCTGGCTGCCGCCCCGGTCCGAATTGAACACCACTTGCGATCCGTCGGGGGCCAGGCTTGGCGAGGTATCGATGGCCGAATGGAAGGTCAACTGCCGCACCACGCGGGTGCGCAGATCCATCACGTAGATTTCCGAATTCCCGTCCTTGGCCATGGACATGATGATCTTCTTGCCGTCCGGCGAGAACCGGGGGGCGAAGGTCATACCGGGAAAATCGCCCAAGACTTCCTGGCGGCCCGTGTCGATGTTGAAGATGTAGACACGCGGGTTGTTGCGGAAATAGGACATGTAGGTGATTTCCTGCAACGTCGGCGAGAACCGGGGGGTCAGCACCAGGGTCGTGCCGTCCGTAAGGAAGCGGTGGTTTTCACCGTCCTGATCCATGATCGCAAGCCGTTTGCCGAATGGGTTCAGGCGATTGCGCCCCACCCCCTTGGCGTCCTTGGGCTGTTCGGCGACATAGACGATGCGGGTATCGAAATATCCGTCTTCGCCGGTGATGCGCTTGTAGATCGAATCGGAAATGATATGCGCCACGCGGCGCCAGTTGTCCGGTACGGTGAAATAGGCAAGGCCGATCATCTGCTGTTCGGAAAATACGTCCCACAGGCGGAATTCGACCCGCAGGCGACCATCGGATACCATTTCCGTCCGCCCCTGAACCAAGGCCTGGGCATTGATCACCCGCCAGTCCCCGAACCGGGGCAGTGCGTTCAAGGCACCGGCGGATTGGATGAACGCCTTGCGGTCGATCGGCCGGAACAGCCCGGACCGTTCCAGATTGGCCGCGATCACGCCGGCGATATCGCGGCCGGCGCGGGATGCAATGGATGACTTTCCGACAAAGTCGGTCACGGCAATAGGCAGCGGTTCCACATTGCCGCGGGTGATATCGATGGTGATTTCCGCATGGGCTGTCCTGGGGCTCCAGACGGCAGCTGCAAGGGCAATCAGCATGAACAGGGAAGCCATCGGCTTCGACAAAAATTCAGCGGGCATATTCATAGGCCTAATGGTCATCACAGCATTCCGCTCGGGTCAAATATGAACTTCAAATCCCGCCAAACATGATGTTTGTCCGCAGGCAGTGAAAACTTGTTACAGCGCGGGTCCAGAACGGCGCGGCGCGCGGCCTCGACCGCAACCTGGTAATACCGGTCGGTGAAGGTGCGGGCCGTATCTTCGACCTCGACCGACTGAACCGATCCGTCCGGGTTAAGGGTCAAACGCAGTTCCGGTTTCAGTTTCTCCGCCCCCGGCGCGCCATAGGGCGGCGACCAGCATTTGGAAACCTGATTGCGGATCATCGTCCGCCATTGATCGATTTCAAGCTGCGATACCTTCTTGGTCGGATCGAACTTGATCGCCTTCGAATTGTTCTGCAAGGCCGCCCGGATCTTCGCCATGGTGTCGTCCTTGAGCGGCTCCGGCTTTTTCTTCTTTTCCGGCTCTTCCTCGGACTTGGGCGGCTGCTTCTTGATCTTCTCCAAGGTCTTCAGGACCGACGCCGTATCGAATGCAGGTTTCTCGGGCCGTTTCGGTTTTTTCGGCACCTTGACCTGGGCCAACTGCGGTTTGGGTGGCTCCGGTTTCGGCTCCGGCTTGGGCTCGGCCTCTTTCTTTTCCGGCTCTGGCTCGGGCTTGGGTTCCGGTTCCGCCTTGGGCAGGGGTTCGGGTTCCGGCTCGGGCTTGGGCGGCAGGGCCGCGACTTCCGGCTGCGGCGGTGGTGGCGCGGGTTTGGGTTTTGGGGGCGCCGGCGGCTTGGGAGGCTCGGCCTTGGCCTTTTCCTTAGGCGTTTCCTGAACCGGAATGGGCGGCGCGTTGCGCACCTCGTCGACATCGACGATTTCGACGAATACGGGCTGTTCGTCCAACAACGGTTCAGGCGCCGTCAGCGGCAGTCCCAGCCAGGCCGACAGGACAAGCCCCACATGCAGGGCAACCGATATGATCAGCGAGGTCCGCAAGGGCCCCCGCTTATTTCGATGCCGGCTTGCGCCTCGCCGAGGTTCCCGGCTGCTGCGCAATCAAGGCCACGCGCCGGTATCCGGCCGCGTTAATTCTTCCCATTACCGCCATGACACGTCCGTAGTTGATGGCCTGGTCCCCTCTGACAAATATCCGAACATCCGGATTGGTGCCGGTGATAGCGTTTAATCTTGGCACCAATGTGTCCAAGTCCACGGCCGTATCCTGGATATAAATCTGCCCGCCCGCATCGACGCTGACGGCCAATGGCTCGTCGGCACCCGACACGGCGCCCGCCTTCGTTTCCGGAAGGTCGACCTGCACCCCCACGGTCAGCAAAGGTGCCGTAACCATGAAAATGATCAGCAGCACCAGCATCACGTCCACAAAGGGCGTGACGTTGATATCGCTCATCATCGCCCGGCGGTTACGCCGTCGGCGCGAGGTCCGTTGTATGGTGACGGCCACGTCGTTGGTCCCCCGCTTTTAAGTGTCCAGTTCGCGCGACAAGATCGCGGAGAATTCACCGGCGAAATTCTCAAGCCGTCCGGCATAACGGTCCAGATCGCGCGAGAACTTGTTATAGGCAATCACCGCCGGTATGGCCGCCAGCAGGCCCAAGGCCGTGGCGAACAGGGCTTCGGCAATCCCCGGTGCGACCACGGCCAGCGAGGTGTTCTTGGAAATGGCGATTGACTGGAACGAATTCATGATGCCCCAGACCGTCCCGAACAGGCCGATGAAGGGGGCCGTGTTGCCCGTCGTCGCCAGGAACGTCAGATTGCGTTCGGCACGGTCCAATTCCCGATCCGCGGTGATCTGCATGACCCGCTCGATACGCTGACCGATGGTCGCGGACGCCCCGCCGCCGTTCGGCGATGCCCGCCGCCATTCCCGCATGGCGGCGGCGAATACCGCCGACATGGGGTCCATCGGGCGGCTGCCGATCTTGTCGAACAGATTGTCCAGGGAATCCCCGGACCAAAAGCGGTCCTCGAATTTGTCCGACCGCCGGTTCAGACGGCGCACGGAAATGAGCTTTTCGAAAATAATGGCCCAGGACCAGACCGAGGCCGCAACCAGCAGCACGATCACCGTCTTGACCACAAGGTCCGCCTTCATGAACAGCGCCACGACAGAGAAATCCAGGTTTGTCGAGCCCGCCAGGGCCATTGCTTCTACGGCTTGATTTTCCATCTTTATCCGTCTCGTTTCGTCTCAGTCATGGTCCACGTGCCCTTGATATGCGGCGTTTCTATGGCGTTCCGCCCGCCGGCTCTGCGAAGCGGCTCATTTCGGTACGCACCTCGGCCGGAAGGCGTACCGGCCTACCGTCCGTGTTCATGCAGGCAAGGGTCAGGTTCATTTGAACCAAATCCTCGCCGTCCCGGCGGACGACCTGGGCCATGTCCACGGTCGCTCCTTTGACCGACGTAACCCGCGTTTCGACACTCAGCGCATCGTCAAGCCGCGCCGGTTTCAGATACTCGGCACTGACCCGGCGCACCGCCAGGGCGATGCCCTTCTGCTCTAAAATCGTGGAATTTTCAAATCCCAGTTCGCGTAACAGTTCCGTGCGCGCCCGTTCCGCGAACTTCAGATAGTTGGCGTAATAGACGATGCCGCCGGCATCCGTGTCCTCGTAATAGACACGCAGCGGCATCCGATGGCAGGGCGTATCGGCGGATGGGATCGCGCTCAAGCCCCCTCCTCCACTTCCGCGGCCTCGGCCAGAAGGTCGAGTTGCGGCGCGCTTTTCGGCAGGTCCATTCCCAAATGACGGAACGTTTCAGGCGTCACCGCCCGGCCGCGCGGCGTGCGCATCAACAGCCCCTGTTGGATCAAATAGGGTTCAATCACTTCTTCGATGGTGTCGCGCTGTTCGGACAAGGCCGCCGCCAGGGTATCGACCCCGACAGGTCCGCCGCCGTAGTTGGCGCAGATACAGGTCAGATAACGCCGGTCCATGGCGTCCAGACCGCGCTGATCGACTTCCAGGCGCGTCAAGGCCGCATCGGCGATGGCGGCATCGACCGCGCCCGAACCATCGACGGCGGCGAAATCACGCACCCGGCGCAACAGGCGTCCCGCGACACGCGGCGTGCCGCGCGACCGGCGGGCGATCTCCAAAGCTCCTTCGGCGGTCAATTCCAGGTCCAGTAAGCGCGCACCCCGGCGGATGATCCCTTCCAGGTCCTCGGGCGAATAGAAATTCAGGCGCACGGGAATGCCGAATCGATCCCGCAGCGGCGTGGTGATCAGGCCCGACCGGGTGGTCGCCCCGACCAGGGTAAAAGGCGGTAGATCGATCCGCACGGAACGCGCCGCCGGTCCCTCGCCAATGATCAAGTCCAACTGGAAATCTTCCATGGCCGGGTACAGGATTTCCTCGACCACCGGGTTCAGGCGGTGGATTTCGTCGATGAATAGCACGTCACGCGGCTGCAGATTGGTCAGGATCGCCGCCAGATCGCCGGCCTTGGCGACCACCGGGCCCGAGGTTGCGCGGAACCCCACCCCCAGTTCGCGTGAAACGATCTGCGCCAGCGTCGTCTTGCCCAGGCCGGGTGGCCCGAAGAACAGCACATGGTCCATGGCCTCGGCACGCGACCGCGCGGCCTCGATAAAGACCTTGAGGTTCTCCCGCGCCTGTTGCTGGCCGACGAAATCGTCCAAAACCTGCGGGCGAAGTCCCGGGTCGGCGGCGAAATCGTCGGTCACAACTTCCGGCTGGATCATCCGTTCTTCCGCCACGGCTTTAAGCTCCTCGCCGCTGGTCGGAAGGCGCCAGTTCCACCAATCCGGCACGGATCAAGGCTTCCAGCGTCAAGGACGTTTCCGACGCCTGGGCGGCACGGCTGACGGCGGCCAAGGCTTCGGACGGCGTATACCCTAGATTGACCAGGGCCGAGGCTGCATCGCGCAACAGATCACCCGCCGCATCGCCGCCTTCCGCCGTGGGGGCGGCAGGCACGGCACCGGCAGGCGCTCCCTTGCCGGCCGCCGCCGGACCCAAGGCCAAGGCGCCGACCTTATCTTTCAATTCATGAAGGATGCGCTGCGCCAATTTCGGCCCGACACCTGGGGCACGGCAGACAGCCGCCTTGTCGCCCGCCGCGATGGCCTGAAGCAGCATTTCGCCCGTCAGCGCCGACAACATGGCAAGGGCGACCTTGGCCCCCACGCCCTGCACGGTCGTCAAAAGCTGGAACCAATCCTTTTCATCCTCGCGCAGGAAGCCGAACAGATTGATATGATCTTCACGCACATGGGTTTCGATCCAAAGTGCCACGGCATCGCCCTGCCCCATCTGCGACAGCGTGCGCGACGAGGCATGAACCAGATAGCCGACCCCGTTCACATCGATGATCGCCGTGTCGGTTCCGACGGCATCAACGATGCCTTTAAGGCGTGCGATCATGGGGCCGCCCCCGCCAAGGTATTCAAGGCCGCCTGGCCCGGTGCGTTGCGGTGATGGGCATGGCAGATCGCGATGGCAAGCGCATCGGCGCTGTCCGCACTTTTGAAATTGCTCCCCGGCAACAAGGTTCGGACCATCATCTGCACCTGTTCCTTGGCCGCATGGCCCGTGCCGACGACGGTCTTTTTCACAAGGTTGGGGGTGTATTCGAATACGGGCAGCCCTGCCAGGGCCGGCACCAGCATGGAAATGCCCCGGGCCTGCCCGAGTTTCAGCGTCGTCGTCGGGTTGGTGTTGACGAAGGTTTCCTCGACCGCGGCTTCGGCCGGAACCATGGCACGGATGACTTCGACCAGACCGTCGTGGAGTTGTACCAAGCGGTCGGCCAGGCCGGCCTTGGGATCGGAGGAGACGACGCCGTCGGCGACATAGCGAAGCCGGGTGCCGGCGTGTTCGATGACGCCCCATCCGGTGTTCTTCAACCCCGGGTCAAACCCGATCAGCCGCATCCGTGCTCCAATCCGCTTTGCAATCCCGGGGGTTCCTGCATGATCCGTCAGGCGCTCAGCCGCTCCATGATTTCGTCATCGACATCGAAGTTGGCGGAAACGCGTTGCACGTCGTCGTTGTCTTCCAAGGCGTCGATCAGCTTCAACAAGGTCTGGGCCGTTCCTTCATCAACGGCAATGGAATTCTGCGGCTTCCAGTCCAGGCGCGCCTCTTCGGGCTCGCCAAAAGTTTTTTCCAAGGCATCGCGCACGGCGGCGAAGTCATCGGGCTGACAAGTCACCGTATGATTTTCCTCGTCGGATTCGACATCCTCGGCCCCGGCTTCCAGGGCACCTTCGAACATGGCTTCGGCGCCCGCAGCGGCGGCCGGATAGGAAATCTGGCCGACCCGGTCGAACATGAAAGCGACGCTGCCCGTCTCGCCCAGGTTGCCGCCGTTCTTGGAAAACGCCGCGCGGACTTCCGATGCCGTGCGGTTGCGGTTGTCGGTCAGGGCCTCGACGATCACGGCGACGCCGCCGGGGCCATAGCCCTCGTAGCGCACTTCCTCGTAATTTTCCGCATCGGAGCCCTGGGCTTTCTGGATCGCCCGGTTAATCACGTCGTTGGGCATGTTCTGGGCCTTGGCGTTGGCCACGGCCAGACGCAGCGCCGGATTGAAGTCCGGATCGGGGCCGCCCCGGGCGGCAACCGTCAGCTCGCGCCCCAGTTTGGCAAAGACCTTGGCCCGCTTGGCGTCCTGACGGCCTTTGCGGTGCATGATGTTCTTAAATTTGGAATGACCAGCCATTCGGCGGGAACCCCCTATATGTCGTGGCGATTCGTCGGGATTATACCCAAATGAAGGAACCGGCGCGAGTGTCACCGGCAGCGAAGATAGGCCTGCAATATGGCAAGAATTGGTCGGCCATGAAAGGCCGCAGGCCGTAGATGGGATTGAATTTCAGTCTTTTCGTCAGTCCGGCCGGGCTGCGGCAAGCCGACCGCCAAGGCGAACCGGTTCCGCCCGAAGCGCCAACCCCGTCTGATCATCGGTCTCCAGATACATGGCGCAGAAGGTGGCTTCGCCCTCTGCGGGCTCCAGCCGGCCCTGCGGCAGCTTGGTGGTAAAGCGCGCAGTCGCGGCCTCTTTCTGCATGCCGATCACGGAATCGTAGTCGCCGGTCATGCCCAGGTCGGTCTGATAGGCCGTACCGCCGCTGAGAACCTGCGCATCCGCCGTCGGCACGTGGGTATGGGTGCCGACCACGGCTGAAACCCGGCCGTCGAGGAAATGTGCCATGGCCATTTTTTCCGACGAGGCCTCGCCATGAAAATCAACCAGCACGGCATCGACACTGCCGCCGCCGTTGCCGCCGCCCAAACGCTGGTTCTTAAGCGCTTCCTCGACACCCGCGAAGGGATCATCCAAGGGGTCCATGAACAAACGGCACATGGCATGGACCACCATCACCCGGCGTCCGTCCTTGGTTTCGAACGTGCCCACCCCCTTGCCCGGCGTTCCCTCGGGGAAATTCAGCGGCCGTAACAGGCGGTCATCGCCGTCGATATAATTCATGATTTCCCGCTGGTCCCACACGTGGTTGCCGGTCGTGATGACATCGGCACCCTTGGCGTAAAGGTCCTTACAGATCGCTTCCGTGATGCCGAACCCATGGGCCGCGTTCTCGCCATTGACGATCACGAAGTCGAGCGCCAATTCCTCGCGCAGAGCAGGCAGGTGCCGGGTCACGGCGTCCCGGCCGCTGCGGCCGACCACATCCCCCACGATCAGTATCTTCATATTGGAACCTTGAACTTTGTAAATGCGGCCTTGCGGCGCCGTTATTGGGCGATTTTGATGATATCGCCCTCGGTGACGACCCAATCAAGGCGTGCGTCGTACCCTGCGTGGGGTACGGCGTCAACTTCCTGGGCCGCATAAGCGCAACCGGCGGCAACGACCGATTCGTTTTCGGCCCGCAGTCCTTCCAGCGTCCGGTCATAAAAACCGCCGCCCCATCCAAGCCGATATCCCGTGCGGTCAAAAGCCAACAGCGGCACCAACAGAAGATCGGGAGAAACCTCATCGGCTCCCCGGGCCGGATGACGGGTGCCGAACACGCCGTCTTCCAATGCGCCGCCCGTCGACCAGGCACGAAACCTCAGGGGCCGCGCCTTATCCGTCACCACCGGCAGGCAGCACTGCCAGCCCATGGCGGCCAGTGCCTCCAGCGCCGGCAGGACATCCATCTCATCCCCCATGGCCAAGTACCCAGACACCCAACCGGGCGCCATATCCTTGGCCAGCGCCGCCGCGTGACGAGCAAGAGTGAATGCCGCACCGGGGGCTGCCTGATGGGCCTTGGCCCGCCGTTGGGCGGAAGTATCACGCAGGGCTTTCTTCGCTGCCAGGATATCGTCGTTGGGCGTGGTCACGTATCGGATGCCTCTGGCCGAAGATTTCTGGCCCGATGCCTTTGGGAAGGATGGAGAACTTTCAAAAAAGTCGGCGGTGCCGCAGTAGCCGTCGGCGTACTAAATATCCTCCGTGGCCTGCAGTGCAGGTGGGCGCCGTAATACCGAGCCCTCAGGACGAACCCGTGGTGCCCGGCAGGGACAGCTCCCGAGGAAGTCGCATCGCCCCAGGGATATTGAGCCTAACGTACTCCGCAGCGCTCCGCCTGTCGCAGAACCTATGCCTGTTCGAGCCCCGCGGCAATGCCTTCGATGCGTTCGGCGAAACTTTCAAGCGTGCGGCTGACTTTTTCCTCGGATTCGATGATCCGGGCGACACCTTCGCTTTTGCGGCTGATCGTCTCCAGCTCTGAATAGGCGTCGGACAATTCATCGGCCAGCAGCAGGCTGACCATGACCAATAACCGCGCGTCTCCGGCCTGCCCGACGGCGGCGACCAGTTCCTGAACGCGGTTATCGACATATTTACCAAGGCGTGAAAGATGGGCTTCCTGCCCATCGTCGCAAGCGACCTGATACTGGCGCCCGTTGATGCTGACGGTGACGTGGGCCATGGCGACTGTTCCCTGCTTCCTAGCTGCCGAGAACTTTTTCGAGGCGCCCGATCGCACCATCCAGGCGTCCCTTGACCTCTTCGTTCACGGCCTGCAGGTGGGCATTTTCCTGGCGCAGGGCATCGCTGTCGCCCCCGTCATTGCCCGTGCCGCCGCCCATGGCGCTGCGAGTCTGGACCACTTTTTCCAGGCGCGAAAGCGCGCTGTCCAGGCGCTCGAACGCACGATCCACTCGTGATGGTTTTGTAATTGTCGACACGCGTATCCCCCAGCCCAACTAATTTCTCATTGCTTAGTGGGCAAAAACTGGATGGAGAATAGGAGCCTATACATACAAGTTCAACCATTACATCAATTGCGCGCCGATCATGCCCGGTCAGCCGGGCGTTCGCGGGTTTACACAAACGGCCCGGTAGCCTATATGCTCGCCACGGACCGAGGCTTCGCTCGCAGGGGCCTCGACGCAGGAAATTCATCGAGAAATTACGGAGGCATTCATGGCGGTTCGGGTTGCGATCAACGGTTTCGGAAGAATTGGTCGCCTGGTTCTACGGGGCATTCTGGAATCACGGCGCAATGACGTCGAAGTGGTGGCCATCAACGATCTGGGCTCACCGGAAATGAACGCCCATCTTCTCAAATACGATTCGGTCCACGGTCCGCTGAACATGGACGTGACGGTCACGGGTGACGAAATGAACGTCGGCGCCGGGCCGATCAAGGTGACCGCCGAACGCGATCCCGCCGCCCTTCCCTGGAAGGAACTGGGCGTTGACGTGGCCCTGGAATGCACGGGCCTGTTCACCGACCGTGACAGCGCCGCCAAGCATTTGGATGCAGGCGCCGGCAAGGTTCTGGTTTCCGCCCCGGCATCAGGCGTCGATATGACGGTCGTCTACGGCGTCAACCACGACAAACTGGAAGCCGGCCACACGGTCGTTTCCAACGCGTCCTGCACGACCAACTGCCTGGCACCGGTGGCCGATGTGCTGCATTCCCTGGTCGGCATCGAAAAAGGCTACATGACGACGATTCACGCCTATACCGGCGATCAGCGCCCGCTCGACACGCTGCATTCCGACCCGCGCCGGGCGCGCGCCTGCGCGGTTTCCATGATCCCGACGTCGACCGGTGCGGCCAAGGCCGTGGGTCTGGTTCTGCCGGAACTGCAGGGCAAGCTGGACGGCACCGCCATCCGCGTGCCGACGCCCAACGTATCCTTGGTCGACCTGACCTTCACCGCCGCCAAGTCGACCACGGTCGAGGAAATCAACGCGGCCATGCTCGAAGCCTCCAACGGGCGCCTCAAGGGTGTGCTCGCCTATAACACCGAGCCGCTGGTTTCGATCGACTTCAACCACAATCCCGCAAGCTCGACCTTCGATTCCACCCAGACCCAGGTGATCGAGGGTAACTTCGTCCGCGTGCTCAGCTGGTACGACAACGAATGGGGCTTCTCCAACCGCATGCCGGACACCGCGTTGGCCATGCACGGCGCCAAGTAGCAAACGGGACGAGGCATGACATGACGGGGGGTGCGACACCGCAACCGGCCGCCCCCCCGGCATCCGTCATCATCCATGACCTGGATCAGGCGCGCCACGTTCTGGCCGCCGCCGTCCGCACGGAATGCCCCGTGCAACTGGTCAGCGCCCCCGGCGCCGGCGCCTATCTGGGCCCGGCCCTGTTCAAGCAGCTTATCGATCAGGCCCGCGCCGCCCAACCGGCGGCACGGGTCACGTCGTGCCTGGATTGCGGGGACGAACCCGGAACGGCCATGAACGCCATCCGCCACGAGGTCGAAGCCATTTCCCTTTCCGCCGAACCGGATGTTCTGTCCAAGGTCGGTGATGCGGCCCGACGAATGGGTGTAAGACTAACGCCACGACCGGCACCATTGCTTGACATGGCGGAACAGGGTGCCGCCGACCAGCTTGATGCCTGGCTTTCTGGAGACACGAATTCATGACCGATGGCGATATCGACCATGGCAACGAATATTGCCAGCTGTACCTGGTCACCCCTCCGGCGTTCGATCCGAACGTCTTCGCGGATGACCTTATGGCCGCCCTGGATGCGGGGCCGGTCGGTGCGGTTCAATTGCGCCTGAAAGACGTCGACGACGATATCATCCGCCAAGCCGCCGAAAGGCTTCTGCCGATCTGCCGGGACCGGGACGTGCCGCTGATCATGAACGACCACCCCGATTTGGCCGTGGAAACGGATTGTGACGGCGTCCATGTGGGTCAGGGAGATGCATCCTACATCGATGCGCGCAAGACCGTCGGGGACGACCGCGCCGTCGGCGTGACCTGCCATTCATCGCGGCATTTGGCCATGGAGGCCGGCGAGGCCGGCGCCGACTACGTCGCCTTCGGCGCCTTTTTCCCGACAGGAACGAAACAGGTCGCCCATCAGGCCGAGATCGACATCCTGAGTTGGTGGAGCGAACTGTTTGTCGTCCCCTGTGTCGCCATCGGCGGCATCACGGTCGAGAACTGTCCGCCCCTGGTTGCCGCCGGTGCCGACTTTCTGGCAGTTGTATCAGGGGTTTGGGACTACGAAGGAGGGCCTGGTGCCGCGGTCGAGGCTTTTAACAAAGTATTCGAGGAAGCGCCCCTCGGCTGATCGGCGCTGTGGGCCGTTGCCTCGCCGGAAACAACCTGCTAGCTTCCGCGCCGCTTTCACCCCCACCAACTTTCTTGCAGGCGAACGGACATGAAAATCGACGGCAACGCCATTCGACCCGGTATGGTCATTGAACATCAGGGCCGTCTGTGGCGCGCGGTAAAAACCGCCCATACACAACCCGGCAAGGGTGGTGCTTATCTTCAAGTGGAATTGCGCGAACTTCGCGACGGCACCAAGCTGAATGAACGCTTCCGCTCGTCGGAAAAGGTCGAGCGCGCAACCCTGGAGCAAAAGGAATATCAGTTCCTGTTCGCCGACGGCGAGATGTACACCTTCATGGACAACGAGTCCTATGAACAGGTGATGCTGAACGGCAGCCAGATCGGCGACGATCAGACACCCTATCTGCAAGACGGCATGACCGTAATCATCGAAAGCCACGAGGGCGATCCCATCGGCGTCCAACTGCCCGACCGCGTGACCTTGGAGGTCGTCGAGACCGAAGCCGTGGTCAAAGGTCAGACGGCGGCATCGTCCTATAAGCCGGCCCTTTTGGATAACGGCGTGCGGACGTCCGTGCCGCCGCATATCGAAACCGGCACCCGCATCGTCATCAATCCCGCCGAAGGCACCTATGTGGAGCGTGCGAAGGACTGAGCCCTCCAGCTCCGCCCTTCCCACCCTGATCCGACCAGAACGCTTGAAACAAGGCCCGCCATGCTGCGCACGCCCCTGATAAACGTCATGACCGCCGCCGCCCAAAAAGCGGCACGGGGTCTCGTCCGCGATTTCGGCGAGGTCGAACACCTGCAGGTCTCGAAAAAGGGCCCGTCCGACTTCGTTTCGACCGCCGATAAAAAGGCCGAGAAAGTCCTGTTCGAGGAACTTCAAAAGGCACGCCCGAAATACGGCTTCCTGATGGAAGAACGCGGCGTGATCGAAGGGTCCGACAGCTCCAACCGCTGGATCATCGACCCGCTGGACGGCACGACCAACTTCCTGCACAGCATTCCCCAGTTCGCCATTTCCATCGCATTGGAGCGGGACGGACAGATTTTCGCCGGTGTAATTTACAACCCGGTGTCCGATGAAATGTTCGTCGCCGAGAAAGGCCAGGGAGCGTTTCTCAACGGCCGCCGGTTGCGCGTCTCTGCCCGGCGCAATATCGCCGAATCCCTGTTCGCTACGGGTATCCCGTTTCTCGGCCGGGACAACCATGACCTGTTCCTCAAGCAATTGCGCGCCATCATGGCCGTATCCGCGGGCGTACGGCGCAATGGGGCCGCATCCCTGGACCTTGCCTGGGTCGCTGCCGGACGGTTCGAAGGATTTTGGGAGCAGAACCTTCAGGCCTGGGACATGGCGGCAGGACTGATCCTTGTGTCCGAAGCGGGCGGCTTTATTTCCGACCTTGCCGGCGGGCGTGACATTCTCACACGCGGTGATATCGTCGCCGGCAACGACGCCATGCATCCGGCGCTGCTTAAGACTCTGCGTGAAGCCGCTGCCAGCGGCGATTGATTTCCGGATAACTCGGCGAAATCCCCCCTCGACAGCGCCCGAAAAGCGTCATAATTCCCTGTTGTTGTATAAGGGCTTTACGGTTGTCCAGCGCATCGCCGTTGGTTAAGGTGATCGCCTTGGATTCCGTCGCTGACCGGCGCGGTACAACAGGTTCAAGCAGAACCGGGCCCGTCATACCGGAAGGGCGACAACAAGCCGGAAGAAGGCAACAGGGAAGAATGGGGAGACACCGTCCGATGACAACCTCGCGGTTTTTGACCGGCGCAATTGTCCTTGCTTTGGTGCCCATGGCGCTGGCATCGACCCCGGTCGAGGCACAAGTGAGCAGCTACGCGGACGGCGCCGTGTCCATTGATCTGGGCGCTTTGCCCGGCGGCGGATACGGCCCGACGATCGCCGTAACCGGTGAAGAAGGCGCTGCCCCTTATACGGGTGCCCTGCGCGTTCCCGGCCCGAACCGGCCGCGTTCACAGTTGTTCGTCGCCCCGGAAAAATCCGCTCCGCTGCGGAAATTGAAAGTCACCCGGGCGGAACCGAAACCGGCGCCACGGCCTAGGTCCACGGTATCGACCGAGCCCAAGATGGCCACCAAAGCCCCGCCGCCGCCCATGCCGTCGAAACCCGCACCGGCCGCGGATGCCCCGGCACCATTGACCGCCTCAGCCCCGCCGCCGCCTGCGACACCTTCGACCCCCGGCAAACCGGGCGAACAGAAAATGGCCGATGCCACGCCGCCGGCAGCCCCGGAACAACCTGCCGCCCCCATGACTGAAACAAAGGACGCAGCCCCACCGCCGCCGCCGCCCGTGCCCGGTTCGGCCGCCGTTCCGCCGCCCCCGCCGCCGCCCGCGACCACCACGCCGGTTCCCACACCGCTTGAAGCCAAGTCTGAAAGCGTTGCGTCCCTGACACCCGGCGAAGACGGCCGTTTGATCCGCGTCGAATTCGATGCCAGCCAATCGAAGCTACCCGATAGCGCCAAGCCGAATCTTTTGAAATTGGCGGAACAGGTCAAGGACAAGCGCGACGTGCGCCTGCAGCTTCTGGCCTATGCCGGGGGGGATGATCTGAAATCGAACCGCGCCCGGCGTCTGTCGCTGTCCCGGGCGTTGTCCGTCCGATCATTCCTGATCGAAAGCGGCATCCGTTCGACCCGCATCGACGTCCGCGCACTTGGCGACAAAACCTCCGACGACCCCAAGAACCGGGTCGACATCACCCTGGCGTCGCGTTGACGGCCTAGGAGGGCATCCCTTGACGCCCCGCGCACCGAAAGGACCTTGTAAGGCCCCTCGCCCATGACGCGCCCAAACCGATACCTGATCAGAATGATCCTGTTTCTCGGCGCCGTGGTTGCGGTCTGCGCACCGCTGTTCGAGCCCTTACGCATTGCCTTCCTCGCCAACGCGCCATTGAACGGCGGGATTCTCGCCGTCCTGGCCTTGGGCATTGCCTATAACTTCCTGCAGGTCGGCCGCCTGAAACCCGAGGTCGAATGGGTCGAAAGTTATCGCCGCGAAGGGGCTCAACTGTCGCAGCCAAGCCCGCCCCGCCTGCTCGGCCCGATGGCCGCCATGTTGGGACAGCGTTCGGGCCGACTGACGCTTTCGACGACATCCCTGCGTACCCTGCTGGACGGTCTGGTCTCACGCCTTGACGAATCGCGTGATATCTCGCGCTACATTATCGGCCTGCTGATTTTCTTAGGATTGCTCGGCACCTTCTGGGGCCTGCTGGAAACCGTTGATTCGGTCAAGGACGTGATCGTCGGGCTGAGCGTTGATTCGGGCGACATCAACGTCATCTTCGACACCCTCAAGAAAGGGTTGGAAACACCGCTGGCCGG
This sequence comes from Rhodospirillales bacterium, assembly GCA_040218445.1. Classification (GTDB taxonomy): domain Bacteria; phylum Pseudomonadota; class Alphaproteobacteria; order Rhodospirillales; family Casp-alpha2; genus UBA1479. Next base: position 33,014 of record JAVJRK010000003.1, read on the forward strand.
CATGGGCACGGCTTTCTCGTCCTCCCTGTTCGGGCTTGCGGGCTCCCTGATCCTGGGCTTTTTGGACCTTCAGGCCGGACAGGCGCAAAACCGGTTCTACAATGACTTGGAAGAATGGCTGTCGAGCCTGACCCGCCTGTCTTCGGGCGCGCTTTCGGGCGATGGCGATCAATCCATGCCGGCCTATGTCCAGGCCTTGCTGGAACAGTCGGCGGAGAACCTGGAAAACCTGCAACGCATTCTGTCGCGGGGCGAAGAAAGCCGCATCGAAGCCAATCAAAGCATTCTGGCGCTGACCGACAAGCTGGACACCCTGACCGATCACATGCGCACGCAGCAGCAATTGATGAAGGAAGTTGCTCTGGGCATAACCCGCGGCAACGAGGGCGGCGGCATGGATGCGGAAACAAAGGCCAGCATCCGTAATCTGGACCGCTCCTTAAGCCGCCTAGCCGACGATGTCAGCCATGGCCGGGACGAGATCATCAAAGAGGTCCGGTCCGAGATCAAACTTCTGGCACGAACCATCGCCAACATCGCCGACGGCGAATATGACCGCTAAGGCCGGGGAACCCGTTTCCGTGGCCTCAGGCATCCGACATAAGGCAAAGGACCATGGCTAGCCTCGCCAGGCGCCACGAACGATCAACCAACATCTGGCCCGGATTCGTCGACGCGCTGGCGACGCTGCTGATGGTCATCATCTTTCTGTTGCTGATTTTCGTGATGGCACAGGTGTTCCTGGGCCAAGCCTTGACCGGCCGGGACGAAGCCCTGCGAAAACTGGAAGGCGAGATCAGCGAATTGGCCAATCTTTTGGCGCTGGAGAAAAAGACCAGCGAGACCCTGCGCGCCGATGTCGGCCGCCTGTCCAGCGAACTGCAAGCATCGATCAGCGACCGGGAACGCCTGAGCGCCAATTTGGCCGAACTGCGCCTGCGCGCCGAAGCAGCGGAACAGCAACTGGTCGACGCCATGGTGTCCATGGAGGCAAGTCGTCAGACCATTGAGCGTTTGGAAACTTCGTTGACCGAGGCCAACAAGACCGTGGCCTTGCGCGACGAAGACTTGGCCAAAGCCAAGGAAAACCTTGCTGTCAGCGAACAGGAATTGGCCGAACGGGCGCAGAAACTTGCCCGCCTGGCACGCGAGGTTGAGGCTTTGACGGCGCTGCGCGATGAATTGACGGCCAAGGTCATGGAACTGGGCAAACAGGCGGATGAAAAAGGCGACGCCTTGATCGCCGAGCGCGAAATTTCCGAAAGTGCGCGCGCCCAGGTCGCGTTGATGAACCGGCAACTGGCGGCCCTGCGCCAACAGTTGGCGACCCTGGAAGCGACACTCCGCGCGGCTGAGGAGAAGGCCCAGGCCCAGGGCGTGCAGATCGAATCTCTGGGCAAACGGCTGAACGCGGCCCTGGCCTCCAAGGTTCAGGAGCTAAGCCGCTACCGGTCGGAATTTTTCGGCCGCCTGCGGGAATTGCTCGGCAACCGGCCCGGTATCCGTATCGTCGGCGACCGATTTGTTTTCCAGTCCGAAGTCCTGTTCGATGTCGGCTCCGCCGAACTGGGGCCGGCCGGCAAGGAACAGATGCTGGCGCTGGCGCAGACCTTGTTGCAACTGGCGGAACGCATCCCCGAAGACATCGACTGGGTGTTACGCGTGGACGGCCATACGGACAAAACCCCGATCTCGACGGCCCGCTTCCCATCCAACTGGGAGCTTTCGGCGGCGCGCGCCATTTCCGTGGTCAAATACCTGACCGACTTGGGCTTGCCACCGGTGCGACTGGTCGCCGCCGGGTTCGCCGCCAATAGACCGATCGATCCCGGCTCGGATGAAATCGCCCTTCGGCGGAATCGCCGGATCGAACTCAAGCTGACCCAGCGCTGATCGGCCCTTCAAGATGCTTACGCTTTTCCTGATCGTCGTCGTCGATCTTATCGGTTTCGGTATCATCATTCCGCTGCTGCCGTTCTATGGCGAGCATTTTCAGGCAGATCCGCAAACGGTCGGTCTGTTGATGGCGACCTATTCCCTGGCACAGTTCATTTCCGCCCCCCTGTGGGGCCGGTTGAGCGACCGTACCGGCCGGCGGCCGGTCTTGCTGCTGAGTCTTGCGGGTGCTGCCGGCGCTTATATCTGGCTCGCCTTTGCCGATACGCTTTGGATGCTGTTCATGGCGCGCGCGTTGGGCGGCCTGATGGCGGGTAATATCTCGGCAGCCTTTGCCTATATGGCCGACATCACCACCAAGGAGAACCGCGCCAAGGGCATGGGGATGATCGGTGCCGCCTTCGGCATCGGGTTCATCCTGGGCCCGGCGGTCGGCGGAATCCTGGCCGGTCCCGATCCGTTGTCCGCGGATTATCAAAGCCCCGCCCTGGCCGCCGCCGGCCTGTCGATCCTGGCATTGATCCTGGGCTTATTCAGACTTCCGGAATCGCTTTCAGCCGAAATTCGCGCCCGCAACGCCGCCCTGCCGCGCCAACGCCGATTGGCGCAATTCCTGGACGCACTCCGGCTGCCCGGCGTGGGATTGCTGATGCTGCTGGGGTTCCTTGCGACCTTCGTGTTCGCGGGTCTGGAGACCACCTTCGCCATGTGGTCACGCCGGGCCTTCGGCTGGGGACCGGAACAAAACGGCTGGCTGTTCGCCTACGTAGGGTTGCTGTCCGCTATTTTACAAGGCGGACTGATGGGCCGGCTGGCCAAACGGTTCGGCGAACGCAACCTGTTGGCTCAAGGCGCAATTGCGCTTGCTCTTGGCATCGGCGGCATTCCGTTCTGCACCGAAGTCTGGCACCTGTTGATCGCCATGGCCGTCGCGGCCTATGGGTTCAGTGTCATCAACCCAGCCTACAACAGCCTGATCTCGCAACAGGTTCCGGACACGGATCAAGGCGGCGTCATGGGGGTTACCCGGTCCGTCACGACAATGGCGCGGGTTCTGGGGCCGGTCTGGGCGGGCCTGTTGTTTGCCCAATTGGGCCGTGACTGGCCCTATTTTTCCGGGGCCATGATCATGGCTGCGGTGCTGTTGCTGGCTCTTGCCGTCCCGGCGTCGATGCGCGCCGACAATGCCGCCGGACACTCATCACAGGGTAACGGTGACCCCGGTTAAGGTCTTAAGCTCCGACGCCAGCATTTCATCCAGCTTGCCGCCGGATCGGGTACAGCACCATTTTGCAGCTTCGTCGTCGTATTCAAAATGCGTTGCCCCGCTTTTGGGTGACGACATCCATATCTGCCGGTTGGGTGCATGCTTATTGATCACGTATTCCCCGCCCGCATCCAATTCGATCGTCAGAATGCCCCCTTCAAGGTCGACATCAGCCTGATCGCCAAGCACACCGTCGATTGCATCCATGAAATTTTCCAAGGTTTGGTCGGCGATACGGGCGAAAGCCGTTTCATCCAGAGACATGTAAAAACTCCTCGATTGGTCGGCAGGTACACTGCCTTGTTGAAAGGGCCCATGAAGCCTTGCACACGGGGGGGCATGTCTGTATATAGGGCGCCTTGTTTGCCGGAGCCAAGCCCTATGAAAAAAGATATCCACCCGGAATACCACGAAATCACCGTTCAAATGACGGACGGTAGCTCGTTCACGACTCGCAGCACCTGGGGCAGTCCCGGTGACGTGCTGAAGCTTGAAGTCGACCCGAAAAGCCATCCTGCCTGGACCGGCGGCGGCCATCGTCTGATCGATACGGGCGGCCGTCTGGCCCGCTTCAACAAGCGGTTCGAGAACAGCGGCCTGAAAATGTAGGATTTTCGCCCTTTCCGGGGGCGGACCACCGTTTGGTGGAATTCCAAATTAAATGAATACGGTAGGGCGGGCCTTAACGGGCACGCCCTTTTCCGTAGGGACCGGCGGTTGTTTTGGTTAAAATCAACCCCTCCCTCGGGAATACGACCTGTGCTAACTTTTTTAAAAATGGGTAGGAAATTATTTACCTGCCTGCTTGAGAATAGCTCTTCTGGGAAGTATGTACGCGCTGTCTAATACGCAGCCGGTCGATGATGGCCGGACAGCGGCGTGTTGGGTTGGGTATTCGTTGATCGGGGAGCGGCGGGGTTTGGTCAATGGCTAGACACATTCACTTCGAGGTTCAGGTGCAGCAGGGCGGGCGATGGTCGATCCACGCCCAGTTCGGTGCGGCGCAGCGTGAAAAAGCCATCGAAGAAGCCAAGAAGATCGAAAAAACGCCCGGATTCGATTCCGTCAAGGTCGTCAAAGAGACCTATGACAGCGACATGGGAAACCATCAGGATACGACCATCTACCGCGGCCCCAAAGGCGCCGAGGAGCACAAAGGCTTCCGCGATATCGGCGCGGGACGCGGCGGCGATGGCGATACCGCTGGAGGTGGCGGTGATTGGTCAATGGCCCGTGGCGGTGATGATGATGACGATTATGATGACGACGATGCCCCCCGCAAACGCCGTTCTTCCAATGCCAACAGCATAACCGCGACCGCCACGGGCGTGGTCGTCAAAATGCTGATGCTGGCCCTGGTCAGCCTGCTGGTTTCCGGCGGATTCGCCGTGGCCTTTTCCTGGTACTTCAGCGGCAAAATGCTGTTCGGCTACAAGATTGTCGGCACCGTTGAAGCCAATGCGATCTTCCTTGTGTTCGTCGCAAGCTTCCTTTTGACCGCATCGACCCTCGCCATCACCTATCTGCGCAACATCCGCCTGAAGGGACGCCAGCCGCAAGCCGGCGCCATGGCGGCCCGCCCCATGGCACGGGCCGCCGGCAGCAGCAGCCTGTTGGACAAGGCCGCCGCGGCCTTAAGCGCCACACCTGCGGATCGTATGGAGGTCGAGACGGAAAAACCCGAGGGTTCCGTCGGCGATTGGCGCGAACAGGCCAAGGCCGAAGAAGCAACCCAAATGGAAACCAGCGACGCAGCGAATGAACGACTGCGGGATGCGCTCGACAAGGATGACGACGGCAAGCGGGGCGTGACCCTGGAAGCGGATAAATACGGCCAGCAGGATCAATCGCCGCAGTTGGACGCCGCCGGTGAGAAACAAAAAGCCTATATGATGAAATTCCTGGGCCAGCTGCTCGACGTGACGGGCCAGGACAAAAAGAAACTCGATAATTTCACCAAATTCGGGATCAACCTGTTCCTGGCCGGTGCTTGCGAAAGCCTGTCTTCGAAGCGTGACCTGGATGCCTCGACGCGGGCGCGCATTTTGGCCGACAGTGTCCAAGTCATGGGCTTCAAGAAATCCCATGCATCATCCTTTGCCGACCGCTACGAAGAATATTTGCTGCAGGACGCACGCTACATGAGCATGTTCCAGGCCGGGCGCAACGCCATGGCGACGCACCTGAGCGACAACACTTCGGGTCCGTCGCACCTGAAAACCGCACTGGAAGATTGGAACAAACCCAAACCCAAGGAAGCGCAGGCGCGCGTCGTTGCGGTGCTGTTCACCGATATCGCCGGCTCCACCGCCCTGACCCAGGAATTGGGCGATGCCGGCGCCCAGGAAGTCGTGCGTGCCCACAACAAGATCGTTCGCGAGAACCTGACCCGGTTCCAAGGGCGCGAAGTCAAGCATACGGGCGACGGCATGATGTGTTCCTTCGATCAGCCGACCAATGCGGTCGAAGCCGCCATCGAAATCCAGAAAGAAACGATCCAGCTTCGGTCCGCCAATTCCAATCTGCCCTTGAAGCTGAAGATCGGCATCAACGCCGGCGAACCCATCGCCGAGGACAACGACTTGTTCGGCACCACCGTGCAGCTTGCCGCCCGCATCGTCGACAAGGCACAGGCAGATCAGGTCTTCGTCTCGGAAACGGTCAAGGGCATCTGCACGGGCAAGGGTGTGAGCTTCAAATCCGCCGGCGGCTATGCCATGAAGGGTTTTGACGGCGACGTGCAGCTTTACGAAGTGATGTGGCAAAGCGGGAACGCGGCCAAGGCCTCCTAATTAATTGATTTTTCTAATAAGTTGCAGCCTGAAATTTTTTCGGGCGCGGACTTGCGCGGAAATTTTCCCGACCATATCTGTGAATTGACGGGGGTGCCCGATTGGGGCCCGCGTCATTGAACCGCCCGACCCGCGCGGTTCGTTGGACCGGCCATGTTGGCGGTCCGTAACGACACACGCCGAGACGGGCACCATATCGCTTCTTTGAAGGAGGACTTGGTTATGCGTACCATCGATTTCACCCCCCTGTTCCGTCATTCTGTCGGCTTCGACCGGCTGGAGCGCATGCTCGACAGCGCCATGCGTCACGATGACGGCAATTCCTATCCGCCCTACAACATCGAACAGCTTGGTGAGGATCAGTACCGGATCACCATGGCCGTCGCCGGTTTCGGCGAAGATGACTTGGACGTGACCGTCAACGACGGCACCCTGGTCGTCACCGGCAAGCATGAAGGCGCACAGGACGACGAAGTCGTTTACGTCCACCGCGGGATCGCGGGGCGTGCGTTCGAACGCCGCTTCCAGCTTGCCGATCATATCGAGGTCAAGGGCGGCGCGCTTGAGAACGGCTTGCTGCACGTCGAGCTTGAACGGGTCATTCCGGAAGAAAAGAGACCTCGCAAGATCGAGATTTCAGGCGGGCAGAAGAAGCTGTTCAGCCGCAAGGCCGCTTAACCAAAGCGCCGGCATAAACACACAACAAACGTCAGACAGAAGGGGCGCGTCCGGGAAACCGGACGCGTCTTTTCTTTTGTCCAGACTATTCGAAGCGTTCGTAAACGGCGCGGACGGCAGTCGGCATGGGCGCCGACGTTTCCGCATCACGGTCGGAAAAAACATGGATGAAATGGCCCGTCGCGGCCGGCACCTGATGATCGCTTTCACCGAACAGGCCGATCAGGAAAGTCACGCTGGAATTCCCCAGGCGGGACACCCGCAATCCGGCATGCACCATTTCCGGGAACGACAACGATCTATGAAACCGGCACAGCGTTTCCACGGCGACGGGCGCGATCCGGTCCTTGGACCAATCGACGCCGGCTTCACGCATCTGAAAATGCGTGACGACGGTTTCGATGTAGCGGTTGTAGGCAACGTTGTTGGCGTGGCCCAGCATGTCGTTATCGCCGAACCGGGTCGGGATCTCGATCCGGTAGGGATAGGCAGAAAGCGGCATTTGGCGCGGGTCGGCTGGGTCTTCATTCATTTCCCGCTGCCCCCCACGATCAATTTTTCAAGGGCAGCACGGATCGATGCCGGAACCGGCGTCGGCTTATCGGCCGTCCGGTCCACGAACACATGGACGAAATGCCCGGCTGCCGCGGCCGTGTCCTCGCCATCCTTGAAGATCGCGATTTCATAGCGGACCGACGAATTGCCCAGCTTGCCCACGCGCAGACCGGCAGAAAGGTTTTCCGGGAACGCAACCGGCTTGAAGAACCGGCAATGGGTTTCGACCGCGAAGCCGACCACTGAACCGTCGTGTATATCCAATCCGCCCTGATCGATCAGGTAGCTGTTCACCACCGTGTCGAAGTAGCTGTAATAGGTCACGTTGTTGACGTGGCCATAGATATCGTTGTCCATCCAGCGGGTCTGAATTTTCAGAATATGCGGATAAGCATCACGGATTTCAGGGGTGCCGTCTTCGGCCATGGCGAATCGTCCGTTTCAAAATTCCGGGGCCCGGACATGATAAGGGCCGCGGGTTTGCCCCTGCGGCCCTTTATTATTTTATATGCCTCAAACCTGTCAAACTCACCTGAGTGACGAAGGAAGCCTATCGCTCCCCTGCCACGTCGGTCAACCGCAAAGGATTGTTGACAAAGTATAATTCCCGCTGCCAATCGTCCCTCGAACATGCCGCGCACCATAAAAAAAACCGCCCCCGGGCTGAGGGGGCGGTCTTTGAGATTTCAATGGAGGCAAAGAAATCAGGACACTTTCGCCTCGTGTCCTGCTTACAGCCTAGCTGGGGGATGTTAAGTTTCCCCTAATCGCAAACGGAGAGTCCATATGTCGCCTGCCGCCGCCTGGGCCGTAATCATCATCGGTTTTGTCCTGCCGTTGATTCATATCGCCATTTCCAGGGACATCGGGACAGCCCAGCCCGCACAAGACGGCGGAACCTGCCCGTTCAGCCCGCGTATGGGCTGGCTGGTGATCGTATTGTTTCTGGGCCCGATCGGCTGGCTGATGTTCATGGCGTCCCGGCGCAAAAAACGCGCCCGCGCACAATCCTTGCCCCTTCAGGCACCGCCCGGCGACGGGCCTGCTGCCTGACAAAGGTGCGCCGGATTATGATTTGAAAAAGCTGTCCGCGTCCTGACGGGCCGCCTGTTTACCCTTGATGGCACCGCGGACACGTGCGATTTCCGCCTCAAGCTCGCCGATGTAGTCGTGCAACGCTTCGATCGACAATACGTCCAGGTTTTTCAGCTCCGGTTTTTTCTTATTCGGTTCCAGGTCGTCGGCATCCATATCACCCGGTCCTCCCTATCAATCCCCGGCATTCCCCTTGCCAAGGCACAGGGTAATCTACTAGGTGAAGGGGCCTTTGCAAAACCCCAAGGACCGAGCAATCTACCCATGACAATCCCCGACACGATGACCTGTGTGGAGATCGCCGAACCCGGCGGCCCCGAACAATTGCGTATCACGCAGCGCCCCGTTCCCGCCCCCGCCAAGGGCGAAATCCTGATCAAGGTCGCCGCCGCCGGCGTCAACCGGCCGGATGTGGTGCAGCGCCAGGGTCATTACGCACCGCCCGAAGGAACCACCGACATCCCCGGGCTGGAAGTGTCCGGCACCGTGGTGGCATTGGGCGACGGGGTTTCCGATTGGAAGATCGGCGACACGCTCTGCGCCTTGGTCGCGGGCAGAGGATACGGCGAATACGTCACGGCCCCCATCGAACAATGCCTGCCCGTGCCCGAAGGACTGAGCATGGTCGAGGCCGCCGCCCTGCCCGAAACCTTTTTTACGGTCTGGACCAATCTGTATGAGCGCGGTGACCTGAAACCCGGCGAGGCCCTGATGGTCCACGGCGGCACATCCGGGATCGGCACCACGGCGATCCAGGTCGCCAGCCAATTGGGGGCCAAGGTGATCGCCACGGCCGGCAGCGCCGAAAAATGCCAGGCCTGCCTGGATCTGGGCGCGGACCGAGCCGTCAACTACCGGGAAGAAGACTTCGTCGACGCTGCCAAGGACTTCACCGGCGGAAAAGGTGTCGACGTAATCCTGGACATGGTCGGCGGCGATTACATCGCGCGCAATCTGAAATCCCTTAACCGGGACGGCAGATTGGTCAACATCGCGTTCATGAAGGGCTCGAAAGCCGAAATCAACTTCATGCCGCTGATGCTGAAACGCCTGACCATCACCGGATCGACCTTGCGCGCCCAGTCCGTCGCCCGCAAAGGCATCATCGCCCGGGCCGTCCGGGAAACCGTATGGCCGTTGATCACGGACGGAAAGGTCAAGCCCGTGATTTACAAGACTTTTTCCCTGGATCAAGCCAAAGAAGCCCACGAGTTGATGGAATCCAACCAGCACATCGGAAAAATCGTCTTCCAGGTCGCGGAATAGGTCCCCAAATTTGATCTGATCCTTTGACCCGGGGCCTATTGTGCCTATATAACGACGCAGTTCCGGTGCGTCCCCGTACGCGCGGGGGCGTGCTGGTCGATAAGACAATCCCGAAATCCAACACCGAATGGGAAGGTAATTATGGCGCGTCCGTTGATGCCGAAGGCCACAGCCGTCTGGCTCGTGGAAAATACGGCCCTCACGTTCAGGCAGATCGCCGAATTCTGCGGCTTGCATGAACTGGAAGTTCAGGCCATTGCCGATGACGAGGTCGCCGTCGGAATGCAGGGGCTTGACCCCGTGCAAACCGGTGAACTTGCGCAGGAAGAACTGGAACGCTGCGAAGCCGACCCGACCGCCAGCCTGAAAGCCGCCAAGCCGACCCTGCCGCAACCCAAGGCCAAAACCAAGGGAGCCCGCTATACCCCGGTGGCGAAGCGTCAGGACCGGCCGGATGCCATCGCCTGGCTGTTGAAGAATTATCCCGAGATGTCGGACGGTCAGATTTCCAAGCTGATCGGCACCACCAAGCCGACCATCACGTCGGTGCGTGACCGCAGCCATTGGAACACGTCGAACATCAAGCCGCAGAACCCCGTAGGCTTGGGCCTGTGCACGTCGAATGAATTGGAAAAGGTCATCGCCGTTGCCCGCGCGCGCGCCGGTACGGTGCATGCGCCGGCGGCCCAGCCGCCGGAAAGCGGCCATCAGGGCATGGAGCCCGCCGCCCCGCCGGCCATGGAACCGGAAGTTCCGGCCGAGCAGCCCGCCCCGACGGCCGAATCCGTCTGGCCGTCTGCGGACAACGGGTCGGAAACGCCTTAGGGCATCCGGTCAACAAACAGCATTCAAAGGGGAGCTTTGGCTCCCCTTTTCTTTTGCGGCCCACGTGTTTGGATTTCTATCGCTTGAACTGGCAGAGCCCCGTCCCGAACAGGATAAGGGCCGCGGAAGCCAACAGCGGCAGCGTCATGATTTCGCCCAGGAAGATCACCGCCAGGACCAGCGTGATCACCGGCTGAACGAATTGAAAGGCCGCAATCCGCGCAATCCCGCCCCGGTCCATGGCCCAGTACCACAGCACGAAATTGACGACCTGCGCAAAGGCCGCCAAGTAAATGATGCTGGCCCAGGCTTCCCAACGAACCCCCGCCAGGTCCTGACTGCCCAGATACCAAACAGCCCAGGGCAGCAACAAAAGAGAGGCGATCACGTTGGCCCAATAAGTCACCGTGCCCGACCCCATGGTCTTGGTCAGACGTGCCCCCGACACATATCCGACGGCAGCCGCCAGAACACCGGCAAGGATCATAAGGTCGCCCGTCAACGACGGCGCATGGGTGGAGGCGATATCATCGGCGCGGACGAAAATCAGGGCCGCGACCCCGGCAAACCCCAGCACCGCGCCCAATCCCCAGGCCTTGCCCGGCATGTGACGGTGCCAAACGGCCGAAACGATCCCGGTCAGGATCGGCGCCGTTGCGATGATCAGACCGCCGTGGCTGGCGGTGGTCAGCGCCTGGCCCCAGCTGAACAGCACGGGAAAACCGATAAAGGTGGTGATCCCGGTCAGCGCCAAGCCGCCCCAGGCGGCAGCCTCCCGGGGCCAGGGGCGACGACGTCCCAAAAGAATAACGGCGACCAGCGGCAGGCAGAACACCGTGCGCAGGACGCCGACGATTTCCGCATCGAAATCTTCCGCCGCGAACTTGGTGACCAGCGGCACCGCACCCCAGATTGAAATGCAGAACGTCGCCGCCGCCGCAGCTCCCCAATGCCAGCCGGTTCCGTCTGATGATGACGGGGCGTGACGGCTTTGGGGTTCGGTTTCGCTCACCCGGCGTCGGCCGCCAGCTTATTCAAACAAGCCAGTTCGACGCAGGCGCAGACCACTTCCATGGCCTGTTTGACCTCATCCAGCGGCGGCAATGTAGGTGCCAGGCGGATGTTCCGGTCATCAGGATCATTGCCGTAAGGATGGCAGGAGCCCGCGGGCGTCAGCTTGACCCCCGCTTCGTCCGCCAAGCGGATGACTTCTTTGGCGCAGCCGGGCAGAACATCCAGGCTGACGAAATAGCCGCCCCGAGGCTTGGTCCAGGTGGCGATGCCTTTGCCGGAAAGGTGCTTGGTCAGGGCCTCGTCAACGGCCTGAAACTTAGGCGCGATCAGCTTGGCATGTTCATCCATATGGGCAAGCAGGCCGTTTATATCGCCGAAGAACTTCACCTGCCGCAACTGATTGACCTTGTCCGGGCCGATGGTTTCGAAAAACAGATGGTCGAGGGCATCCTTCACGTTGGCCTTCGATCCCGCGAACACGGCGACCCCCGACCCGGCATAGGTGATCTTGGAGGTCGAGCCGAAAATGAACGGGCGGTCCGGGCAGCCCGCTTTTTCGCAAGCCCCCAGAATGTCCATGACTTCGTCCAAACCCTGGCCCAGGTGATGCACGGCATAGGCGTTGTCCCACAGAATGCGGAAATCGGCCGCCGCCGTTTTCATTTTGGCAAGGCGTTCGACGACGGCATCGGAATAGACCGCCCCCGTCGGGTTGGAATACTTGGGCACGCACCAGATGGCCTTGACGGAAGGATCATCGGCGACCAATTGCTCCACCGCATCCATGTCCGGCCCTTCGTCGGTCATGGCGACGGTGACCATGTTCAGGCCCAGCTCGTCACAGACGGCGAAATGCCGATCGTAGCCCGGCACGGGACAAATCACGGTCGGCTTCTGCCCCCCTTCTTGATCACGCCACGGCCCCTCGCCGCCCACGACGCCGAAGGTCATGGCCCGGGCAAGAACCCCATACATCAATTGCAGGGACGAATTACCACCAATGACGACCTGATCCGCCGGCACGCTCAGATATTCGCCGAACAGCCTGCGGCAGGACGGAATACCCGCCAAACCGCCGTAGTTGCGAAGGTCCGTGCCTTCGTCATCAACCACGTCCTCGTGCGACACATTGGTCAGAAGGCTATCCGCCAAATCCAATTGCGCCGCCGAGGGCTTGCCGCGGGTCATGTCCAAGGCCAGGTTGCGGCCCCGGATATCGCCGTATTGGGCCTTGGCCCGATCATGGGACTTGTGGATGACTTCCGTGCCCGCCTGGGTCAGCTCCGTCATGGTGTTCTCCGTTACGTCGTTTCGTGCCGGACGGACTAAACGTCCGCCTGGGTCACGAATTTCGGGTTCAGATAGGCTTCGATGGCCTCGGTTCCGCCTTCGGACCCATAGCCTGAATCCTTGACGCCGCCAAACGGCGTTTCCGGCAGGGCGATCCCATGATGGTTGATGGAGATCATGCCCGTTTCCACGCTTGCCGCCAGGTCCTGGGCGGTCTTGCCCGACCCCGTATAGGCATAAGCCGCCAAACCGTACGGCAGGCGGTTGGCCTCGGCGACCACATCGTCAAAGCCCTTGAACGGTGAGATCACGGCGACCGGGCCAAAGGGCTCCTCGTTCATGATCTTGGCGTCCATGGGAACGTCGGTCAGCACCGTCGGTTCAAAGAAATTACCCTTGTTGCCGATGCGCTTGCCGCCCGTGCGCAGATTGGCGCCCTTCTGCACCGCATCGCCGATAAAGTCTTCCATGGCGGTGATCCGGCGCGGGTTGGCCATGGGGCCCATCTGGCTGTCGCTGTCCATGCCGTCACCGACCCGGGTCGCACTCATGCCCTCGGTGAATTTGCCGACGAAGTCTTCATACACCCCTTCCTGGATCAGGAAACGGGTCGGCGAAACGCAGACCTGGCCCGCGTTACGCTGCTTGTTGGCCTTCAAAATCTTGACCGCCAGGTCCACATCGGCGTCGTCGAACACGATCGACGGCGCATGGCCGCCCAGTTCCATGGTCGCACGCTTCATATGGGTTCCGGCCAGGGCCGCCAGATGCTTGCCGACCACGGTCGAACCCGTGAACGAGATCTTTTTGATCACCGGATGGGGAATCAGATATTCGGAAATTTCCGCCGGCACGCCGTAAACCAGGTTCACCGCGCCCGCCGGCACGCCCGCATCGGCGAAGCAGCGCACCAGTTCGGCCGGTGACGCCGGGGTTTCCTCGGCCGCCTTGACGATGATCGAACATCCGGCGGCAAGCGCGCAGGCGATCTTGCGCACAGCCTGGTTGATGGGGAAGTTCCAGGGGGTGAAGGCGGCGACGGGGCCGACCGGCTCCTTGACCACCATCTGCACCACGTTGCCGGCCCGGGGCGGAATCACCCGGCCGTAGCTGCGGCGCGCTTCTTCGGCATTCCAGTCGGTCACATCGGCGGCGACCATGATTTCGCCCTTGGCTTCCGGCAGGGTCTTGCCTTGTTCCAGGGTCATCAGGGGGGCGATTTTGTCGGCCCGCTCGCGCAGAAGGTCAGCGGCCTTGCGCAGAACCTTGGCCCGGTCGAAGGCCGAGACCTGACGCCAGGCCCTAAAGCCCTTGTCGGCGGCTTCCAGCGCGCGATCCAGGTCGCTTTTATCGGCATGGGCAACGGTGCCGATCACTTCGCCCGTGGCCGGGTTTTCCACCGGCAGGGTCTGGCCGCCGGCCGCTTTGGTCCATTCGCCGTCGATAAACAGCAAGACATCAGGATACATGGTCAATTTCCTCTTACATGATGTTGGGACGCCAAGGGACGGAAGCCGCCTGCAACGGTCGGATACACCCATGGCCCGTGAACTCGAATGATTTGCCGGTCAGGCAGGGTCCCACCCGGTTCGGGCGGATTGTGGCTTCCTCCTAGCAACGAACCACGCCCCCAACGGGCATCGCCCTGCCTTCGACCAATCTCTGGGCCGCACTTTGCCTTATGCGCGGGCCGGGCTCAAGTTCCAGTAGGGGAACAGATGATGTTCCAGGACGACGTCAGTCCTTGCGGGACGAACCGTAGCCGATCCCTTCCAGGGCACCGGTGATTTCATCCAGAATGGCTGGGTCGTCGATCGTCGCCGGCATCTTCCATTCCTCGTTGTCGGCGATCTTCTGCATGGTCCCGCGCAGAATCTTGCCCGACCGCGTCTTCGGCAGGCGCGGCACCACCGTGGCCTGCTTGAAGGCTGCAACGGGGCCGATCTGCTGGCGCACCAACTGCACGACCTCGGATACGATCTCGTCCTGATCCTTGGCCACCCCCGCCTTAAGGACCAGGAACCCGATGGGCAACTGGCCCTTCATCTGGTCGGCCACGCCGATCACGGCGCATTCGGCGACGTCGGGGTGAGAAGCCAGGACTTCCTCCATCCCGCCGGTCGACAGCCGGTGCCCGGCCACGTTGATGATGTCGTCCGTGCGCGCCATGATCGAGATATAGCCGTCTTCGTCGAACACGCCCGCGTCGGCGGTTTTGTAGTAGCCCGGATATTCGTTCAGATAGGCATCGCGGAAGCGCTGATCAGCGTTCCACAGGGTCGGCAGGCTGGACGGCGGCATGGGCAGCTTGACGCATATGGCGCCGATTTCGCCCGCCTTCACCGGCTGGTGGGTTTCCTCGTGCAAAACCTGCACGTTCCAGCCGGGGCATGGCTTGGTCGGCGATCCTGCCTTGACCGGAAAGCGGTGCAGCCCCATGCAGTTGGACGCGATGGCCCAGCCGGTTTCCGTCTGCCACCAATGGTCGATGACCGGCACGCCCAGGATGTTTTCCGCCCAATGCAGGGTATCCGGATCGGTCCGTTCCCCCGCCAGGAACAGCATCTTGAAACTCGACATGTCGTATTTCGCCAGAAGCTCACCCTTGGGGTCTTCTTTCTTGATGGCGCGGAAGGCTGTCGGGGCCGTGAATAGGATTTTCACCTTGTGGTCGGCGATGACCCGCCAGAACGCCCCCGCATCGGGCGTGCCGACCGGTTTTCCTTCGAACAGGACCGTGGTGCAGCCCTGCAACAGCGGGGCATAGACGATATAGGAATGGCCGACCACCCAACCCACGTCCGAGGCCGCCCAATAGACGTCGCCCGGATCGGCGTCATAGACGTTTTTCATGGACCATTTGAGCGCCACCGCATGGCCGCCGTTGTCGCGCACCACGCCCTTGGGCTCGCCCGTGGTGCCCGAGGTATAGAGGATATAAAGCGGGTCCGTCGCCTTGACCGGCACGCAGTCATGGGGCTGGGCCGTGGCCAGTTCCGCCGTCCAATCAAGATACCCAAGGCTGGTGAGGTCCACCTCACATTCCGGGCGCGGCAGGATCACCACCGTGTCCGGCTTGTGCTTGGCGATCTCGATCGCCCCCTTCAACAGGGGCAGATATTCGATCACCCGATTGACTTCGATCCCGCAGGTCGCGCTGACCACGGCCTTGGGCTTGGCGTCGTCGATCCGCACCGCCAGTTCGTTCGACGCGAACCCGCCGAACACCACGGAATGAATGGCGCCCAGGCGAGCACAGGCCAGCATGGCGACGGCCGCTTCGGGCACCATGGGCATGTAGATGATGACCCGGTCGCCCTTGCCCACACCCTTGGCGGCCAGGACGCCCGCGAATTTGGCGACCTCGTCACGAAGCTGCGCATAGGAATAGGTACGCTTGGTCCCGCCGGTCACCGGACTGTCGTAGATCAGAGCGGTGCGGTCGCCGTTGCCTTCATCCACATGGCGGTCCAGGCAGTTGTAACAGGTGTTAAGCTCACCCCCCGTGAACCAGCGATAGATGGGGGCCGCACCGTCATCCAGGACCTTGTCCCACTTCCGGGTCCAGACCAACGCTTCGGCGGCTTCGCCCCAGAACCCGTTGGGGTCTTCGATCGAGCGCGCGTAGGCGGCGTCATACGGATTGGTCATCGGTGGAACCTCCCAAATTATTCAGCGCATTGGCCGTTTTACCGCCCGGATTTCGATCTTGAATGGACACGAAACCACGGCAGCGATTATCGGGGCAGTTTGGGCCAAAACAGCGTTTTTTGCCAAGGTGCTTTGTGGCACATTGATCCCAGGCCCGCGCACGGCGAACGGGCTTACCATAATAAAATTCCTCGGAGGCCGACTTGAGCCAGATCAACATGTACGAACAGGCGCTGGACGCGGTCCGCGCCAACTACACGCCCCTTTCCCCCAATTCGTTCCTCAAGCGGGCGGCCAACGTCTATCCGAACCATCCCTCCGTGGTGCACGGCGCCAAGCGTTTCACCTGGAAGGAAACCTATCAGCGGACGAAAAAGCTCGCCTCGGCCCTGTCCAAACGCGGGATCGGGCATCTGGACACCGTCGCGATCATGGGCGCCAACACGCCGGAAATGTATGAAGCGACCTTTGCCGTGCCCATGGCGGGGGCCGTCATCAATACCCTCAACGTGCGCCTGGACGCCGAAGCCATCGCCTTCTGCCTCAACCACGGCGAGGCCAAGCTTTTGCTGACCGACACGGAATTCGCGCCAACGGTCAAGGCCGCCCTGGCGCAGATCGGCCGTGATATTCCGGTGATCGACATCGTCGATTCCGAAGCCGACCACAAGCACGTCACCCTGGGCGAAACCGATTACGAAAGCCTGCTGGACGAAGGTGACGAAGGTTTCCAGTGGGAACTTCCCAAGGACGAATGGCAGGCGATCTCGCTCAACTATACCTCGGGCACGACGGGCGATCCCAAGGGCGTGGTTTACCACCACCGGGGTGCGTATATGAACGCCGTGTCCAACGCCGTCGGCTGGAACATGGATCATCATCCGGTCTATCTGTGGACCCTGCCCATGTTCCACTGCAACGGCTGGTGCTTTCCCTGGACCATCGCGGCCCTGGCCGGCACCAACATCTGCCTGCGCCGGGTCAGTGGGGCCAACATCTATGACGCCATCGCCAAGCATAAGGTCACCCATATGTGCGGCGCGCCCATCGTCATGAACTTCGTGGTCAACGCGACCGAGGCGGAAAAGAAGGAATTCCAGCACAAGGTCAAGTTCATGACCGCCGCCGCCCCGCCCCCGGCCGCGACCCTGGAAGCCATGCAGCGCCAGGGCATTGACGTCACCCATGTCTACGGCCTGACGGAAACCTACGGCCCGGCCGTGATGTGCGCCTGGCACCCGGAATGGGACGCCCTGCCGATCGAGGAACAGGCCCGCCTGAAATCCCGCCAGGGCGTGCCCTATCATGTGCTCAACGATCTGCAGATCATCGACCCGGAAACCATGCAACCCGTGCCCGCCGACGGCGAAACCATGGGCGAGGCCATGTTCCAGGGCAACATCGTGATGAAGGGCTATCTCAAGAACCCGGAAACCACGGCCGCGTCCCTATCGGACGGCTGGTTCCATTCGGGCGACCTGGGGGTCATGCATCCCGACGGCTATATCCAGCTCAAGGACCGGTCCAAGGACATCATCATCTCCGGTGGCGAGAACATCTCCTCGATCGAGGTCGAGGGCGTGCTCTACAAGCACCCCGCCGTCCTGACTGCCGCCGTGGTCGCCAAGCAAGACGACAAATGGGGCGAAACGCCCTGTGCCTTCGTGGAATTGAAAGAAGGCGTCGAGGCTCCCACGGCCCAGGACATCATCCAGTTCTGCCGCGACAATATGGCCCATTACAAATGCCCCAAGCATGTGGTGTTCGGCGACCTGCCCAAGACCAGCACGGGCAAGATCCAGAAATTCAAGCTGCGGGAGTTGGCGGAGGAGGCATAGAGCACGTCAGGCTGGCCCGGCCAAAGGCGGCGCCGTGCCAACCATCTGGGCCGCGCCAAGCCGACCATGCCAGCCCTTGGCGCGGGCCTGTGTCCCAGGCAAAAAAGATGCGGCAGTCCCTAAGGACTGCCGCGCCTTGTTGTTCCCCAAAAGCATTAAAACGCTTCGCGGCGGAATGCGCCCGCGCAGAAGCGCCGCCGACCCTAGTGCCGGGTGGCGATACCTGCCATTTGATCTTTGATCTTCAGTTTTTCCTTCTTGAGGGCGTGTATTTCAATGTCGTCGGGGTTCGGTCTTGAGCTTTCCTGTTGGATCATATCTTCCAGCGTTGAATGACGCGCCTTTAGCGCTTCCAACCGTTCTTCAAGACTCATGGCGACGAACTCCTTCCTCAATGGCGGGCCGTCGGACCAATGACGGCCCTTTCTAGCGCAGTTGATACAACGTCATCATACTATCTGAAATTGGAACAAAAATAAACCTTCGGGCCCGTAAACGTAATTATATTACCCGTCAATAACACCCTGAATCCGCAGTTAATTCCAGGAAAGGGTGGATTTTCCTAGGGGTTATTCACGCCGTCAGCGATCGCCCAGGCAAATCCCAAGCCCCCGTGCCGTGCGTGCCTGCGATCCGTCCAGATCGACGCAGCGCGATCCCGTCGACAGATCGTCCAAGGGCGTGTCGATGGTATCGCCATCGCGCCAGCCGACCAAGCGCCCGGTCTTGCCCGCCGCCGCCAGATCGACGGCATGGACACCGAAGGCCGAGGCCAGCAGCCGGTCCACGCTGGTTGGCATACCGCCGCGCTGAACGTGGCCCAATACCGTGACCCGCACGTCGGCGCCGGTCGCATCGGCGATCTTGGCCCCCACGGCCTGACCTGCCCCGCCCGCGTGAAGGCCGCTTGCGTTGCCGGCGAAACTTTCCTCCCCGGTGCCCGCTTCCCCGGCTGCTTCGGCGCAGACCACCAGTGCATGATTGCGCCCCTGATCCTTCACCGCCGCCAATTTTTGGGCGATGACCTCCATGTCATAAGGAATTTCCGGCATCAGGATCACATCGGCACCGCCCGCGATCCCGGCGGCAAGCGCAATATGGCCCGCGTCCCGGCCCATGACCTCCAACACCATCACCCGCTGATGGCTGGCCGCCGTGGGCTGCAGGCGGTCCAGGGCCTCGACCGCCGTGGCAACGGCGGTGTGATAACCGATGCACAGCTCCGTGCCCTGCACGTCGTTGTCGATGGTCTTGGGAATGCCGACAAAGGGAATGCTTCCCTGATCGGCGAGACGTCGGAGGATGCGCATCGACCCATCACCGCCGATCCCGATCAGGGCATCGATCTCCAATTGGCCGATCCCGTCCAGAACCTCGGCCGAACGGTCGGTCACGCCGCCCTGCCCGTCGGGATAAGCGAAGGGATCACCCGTGTTGACCGTGCCCAGCATGGTCCCGCCCTGACGCAGGATATCGCCCGTGAACACGGAAAGATCGAGCGGCCGGGTGCGCACGGGGCGCTCCATAAGTCCTTTGGTTCCTTGAAGAATACCAACCACTTCGGCCCCGTGACCGGTGACCGCCCGGTACACCACGGCGCGGATGGCCGCGTTCAACCCGGCGCAATCGCCGCCGCTTGTCAAAACTCCCAGGCGTTTCATGGCGTGATCCTCTTGGATTCTGTCGGCGTCGCGTCTATAGGATCGTTCCTCATTCTGGTATCATGAAATTCAGGCGAACGGAAACGGACGTCGCGGCCATGTCACGGGGCCGCCAACTCCCACGGAGCACCATGGACGATCAGGACGCGTTACGCCGCAGGCTTGAAGAATTGAAGGTCGAACACCGCGACCTGGACGAGGCCATCAGTCATCTGGCCGATACCCTGCCCTTCGACCAGATCAAGCTGCAGCGGTTGAAAAAGCGCAAGCTCGTGCTGAAGGACGAGATCGCCCTGCTTGAAGATCAGTTGCTGCCCGACATCATTGCCTGAGGTCTTTCGCCGGGTTACTGCGGCAGAACGGCCTCGACCGCTTTGAGCACCTTTGCCTCGGTCGGCGACGTGGGGGTCGAAAACCAATCGACCAGGCGCCCATCGGGGCCGATCAGGTATTTATGAAAGTTCCAGCGCGGCTTGGCGATCATGCCCAGTTCATTGCCGGCCCACAGGTAGAACGGATGGGCTTCGTCCCCGGAAACCACGGTTTTCGAGGTCAGGGGGAAATCGATGTCGAAATTGGCCTGGCAGAAATCCTTGATTTCAGCCTCCGTTCCCGGCTCCTGCCCGCCGAAATCGTTGGACGGCACGCCCAGCAGCACGAACCCCCTGTCGCGATAGCGTTTCCACAGATCCTGCAATCCCGCGTACTGCGGCGTGAAGCCGCATTGCGAAGCCGTGTTCACGACCATCACGGCCTTTCCGGTAAAACCGTTCAGGGGAAGCGGCGTGCCGTCGATGGCGGTAAAGCTGAAATCGTGCGCGGTTCTGTCACCAGCCATGGAAGCACCGGTCCATAAAAGCCCAAGGACGATGCCCAGTATAACGCAGCGGCCCGTCATGTCGCCCGTCCCTTTCCGCTTGTCCGGATTAATCATAACGTGAATCCGGTCAGAAGATGAACCGCCCGGCACGCCGTCTTTTAATGGCTGCCGCCCAGAATGCCGGTCTTGACGAAATAATCGACCGCGACGCCGTATTGCGGGTCATCGTCGGAATCCAACATCAACTGTCCCGCACGGCTGAGCAGCTGATGGCAATCCCTGGACAGGTGGCGAAGCTGCAAGACCTTGCCGTGAGTTTCGTATTTCATGGCCAGGGCTTCGATCGCCTGAAGGGCCGATTGGTCCACGACCCGGCTGTTCATGAAATCGATAATGACCAGACCGGGGTCGCTTGCGGGCGTGAACATTTCGTCGAACCCGTCGGTCGAACCGAAGAACAGCGGGCCTTCGATCTGATAGACCTTGCCGCCCTCGGGCGTCGTATGGGTGGATGCGCGAATGCGGGTGGCGTTGTTCCAGGCATAGGCCAGGGCCGACACGATCACGCCGACGACCACCGCGACGGCAAGGTCGCTGGCCACGGTAACGACGGTCACCAGCCCCATCACCAGGGCGTCAGTCAGGGGAATACGGCGCAGAATCAGCAGGCTCTGCCAGGCGAAGGTGCCGATAACGACCATGAACATCACACCGACCAGGGCCGCCAGCGGGATCTGTTCGATCAGGCTGGACGCGACCAGGATGAAGGCCAGCAGGAAAAGGGCCGCCGAAATGCCCGACAGGCGCGTGCGCCCGCCCGACTGCACGTTGATCATGGACTGCCCGATCATAGCGCAGCCGCCCATGCCGCCGAACATGCCCGTGACCGTGTTGGCCAGGCCCTGGGCAACGCATTCCTGGGATGCACCGCCGCGCTTGCCGGTGGTTTCGCCGACCAGGTTGAGGGTCAGCAGGCTTTCGATCAAACCGATGGCCGCCAGGATCACCGCATAGGGCACGATCACCCGCAAGGTCTCCAACGTCAGCGGCACCATGGGAATATGGAACTGCGGCAGGCCGCCCTTGATGGTCGCCAGATCGCCGACCCGGGGCACGTCGATGCCGAACCCGATGACGATGCCCGCAACCACCAAAATACCCGCAAGCGGGGCCGGCACGACCGAGGTGATTTTCGGCATCACCCAGATGATCGCCATGGTCAGGGCAACCAAGCCAAGCATGACGGCCAAGGGACCGCCGCTCATCCAGACCTTGACCCCGTCGGGTCCCGGCACCTGAAACTGCGACAACTGGGCCAGGAAAATGACGATCGCCAGGCCGTTGACGAAGCCCATCATGACCGGATGGGGCACCAGGCGGATGAACTTACCCAAGCGGAACAGACCCGCCAGTATTTGCAGCACCCCCATCAGAACCACCGTGGCGAACAGGTATTCGACACCGTGACTGGCAACCAGGGCGACCATGACCACCGCCAGCGCCCCGGTCGCACCGGAAATCATGCCCGGCCGCCCGCCGATAACCGCCGTGATCAGGCCCACCAGGAAAGCGGCATAAAGCCCGACCAACGGATGCACGCCCGCAACGAAGGAAAAGGCAACCGCTTCCGGCACCAGGGCCAGGGACACGGTCAGGCCCGACAGCAATTCCGTCTTGATCCGGCCGAACACAAAGCCCGGCGAACCATCACCTTTCCATTCGGCGACAGAGAAACAATCCGTAAGGGCGGCAAGCAAACGCAGTGACACGATCAGATATTCCGTTTTCAGTCTGTGGTGGATTGCGGGGCGGTACCCCGATTGTCATCGGCGGCGGTGGAACCTAGTCCGCCCGTTTCTTGTTCTTGTTCTTTTTCCGCTTCACCGGGCTTGCGCCCGCCGCGTTGACCCCGCCGGGCTTGGCGCCCTTATGGGCGAACTTGCCCTTGGCGGGCTTTTTGCCTTTGGCCTTTTTCTTGGGCCCGTCCCAGGGCTTGTCGCCGGCCCCACCTTTCGGCGGCGGCGGACGGTCGTCGTTGAAGGCATCGTCCGTGGCGTCCTGGCGGCGAAAGAACTTGCGCTTGGGTGGGCCATCACCGCGGGCCGCGGCCTGCGGATCCCAGTTGCCGCGTTTCTTGCCCTGATAGGGTTTGCCGCCACCACCGCTGCCGCCCCGCGGGCCGCGCGGACCTTCATCCGGCAGGGTCGGCGTGCCTTCGTGACGGGTGACCTTGATCGTCTTCTCCATAGTCATATCCGGGCCCAGAACCTCGAGAAACCGGTCGGCGCAATCGGCATTCAGTTCAACGAAGGTTTCCGTATTGAAGATGCGGATCGCACCGATCTCATTCTTGGTGATATGGCCGGCGCGGCACAGCATGGGCAGAAGCCAGCGCGGCTCCGCATTGTGCTTGTGACCCACGGAAAGCGAAATCCACAGCCCGCCCTTGAAAGCATCGCGGCGCCGGGCCGGCTGTTCGGCCGGTGCTGTATCCAGCAATTCCTCGGGCGCCGAGCGGCCCGACATCTGCTGACGTAAAAAGGCGGCGGCGACCTGCTCGGCGCTATAGCGGCCCAGCAGGTCCTGGGCGAAGGTCTGTTCCTCGTCGGTAAGGGGTTCGCTCAGGACCGGATCGGTAAGAATGCGTTCCCGGTCGCGGCCGACGATTTCCTCGACCGACGGCGCCTTGCCCCAGGCCGCCTTGACATTGGCATTGTCCAAAAGCCGTTCCGTGCGATACCGCGCATTATGCGGCACGATCAGCGTACAGACCCCTTTGCGCCCGGCGCGTCCGGTCCGGCCGCTTCGGTGCAGCAGGGTTTCCCGTGTTTTCGGAATGTCCGCATGAATCACCAGTTCCAACCCCGGAAGATCGATACCGCGTGCCGCGACATCCGTCGCGATACAGACCCGGGCCCGGCCGTCGCGCATGGCCTGCAGGGCGTGGCTGCGTTCTTTCTGGCTAAGCTCGCCCGACAGGGCGACCACGGAAAATCCGCGATTGGCGAACCGGCTGGTCATGTGGTTGACCGTTGCCCGGGTCGCGCAAAAGATCAGCGCACTTTGCGCTTCGTAATAGCGCAGAACGTTGATAATGGCGTTTTCCCGGTCGTTGGGGGCAACCGTCAGGGCCCGGTATTCAATATCCAGATGCTGTTTCTGTTCTTCGGTCGTGGCAACCCGCACGGCGTCACGCTGATAGCGCTTGGCAAGCGTCGCGATGGTGCGCGGCACGGTGGCCGAAAACAGCAGCGTGCGCCGATCCGAAGGGGCGGCATCAAGAATGAATTCCAGATCTTCGCGAAAGCCCAGGTCGAGCATTTCATCGGCTTCGTCCAGAACCACCGCGCGCAGGGTCGAAAGCCGTAGCGAGCCGCGCTCGATATGGTCACGCAGCCGGCCGGGCGTGCCGACGACGATATGCGCCCCCTTGGAAAGGGCACGCCGTTCGTTGCCCATGTCCATGCCGCCGATGCAGGACGCCGTGACGGCCCCCGTCAGTTCATACAGCCAATCCAGTTCGCGTTTGACCTGCAGCGCCAATTCCCGCGTCGGTGCCACGATCAGGGCCAAGGGAACATCGGCCCGCGTGAACCGGTCAGCCCCCCGCAGCAACGTCGGGGCCAGGGCAATCCCGAAGGCAACGGTCTTGCCCGACCCGGTCTGGGCCGAAACCAAGGCATCCGCATCCGTCAATTCGGGGGCGAGGATCGCCGATTGAACCGGCGTCAGGTCCGTATACCCGCGTTTGCTCAACGCTTGGGCCAGCGCCGGAACGACGCCTTCAATTGCGGTCATGTGACTTCTTTCGGATACGGGGTTTCATGCGCCCGCAAGCGGTTCGCGCCCCCGGCACATGCGCGTCACCATCCTGGGCGCGACGCAATGCGTGGGGGCGACTTGTAGTTAAAGTAAGGGGGCCTGTAAAGCTACACCAAGGTATTGGTGCAAATACGGGAAGGTATTAGAGCAAATCCCGATCGGCGGCCGCCAAGGCCGCGTCAGGTGTCATGCCCGGCTCCAACAACGCCACGCCGGTGCGGGTTTCAAAGAAAATACCCTGCGCCGTATGGGTGGCGCGCATGGCGGCTTCCAATTCATCGGCCTTGCGGCGAGCGCCGTCGATGCCGTCTTCCAGCACGACAATCGCGAAATCGTTACCCCCGATGCAACCGGCAATCATCGCCTGATGGCTGTCCGACGACAGAACATCGCAGGTCAGGCGCCGGGCTTCGTCCAAGGCCGCCAGCCCCTGTGAACGGCGCAGACCGTCCCCATTGACCAGATGCACGAGGATCAACGCCGGGCGGGCCTCTGTCTGTCCCAGGCGGTGAATAAGCTGGTCCAGTTTGGCAAGGAACCCGCGCCGGTTAAGCGCCGGCACGACCGCGTCGCGGTATTCGTTTTCGCGCGCTTCCTCTAATTCTTCCAGGGCATGGGCCAATTGATGGCGCAACGGCTCGATTTCCGACGCCACACGTTCCAGAACGTGTTGCGCTTCGGGCGTCAGGCCCTCCATGCCAAGCAGGCCCGACACATTGGTCGCCGGTCCTTCGTGGCCGTGTTTGGCTTCTTCTTCCTGCTTCTGGTCTTTCTTGCCGCCGCCTGGGCCGGCGCCACCGCCATGCCCACCGCCAGGTCCTACCGGCTGGACGGGGGCAACCTGATTCACTTCCATGACCGGATATCCCTTTCCAGCGCCCTTCTGGGCGATCAAACGGACTGCTATAACATTAGGCTAACCTCATGTGGTTAATAAAGCCTTACATTTCAAGGATATTTTGCCCCCTTGCGGTGTCCGCGCCGGACCATATAATGGCGCGCTTCCCGTCACCGGAAAGCTTGCACAAAGCCCGGTGACACGTTGGATGCGCAAACTGCCCCCGGACCGGATGTCCGCCCGGGCGGTTGCGACAGGAAGCGAGGAAAGATCATGCCGGGATCGGCCGCCGACACACCCTTGGTCGGCATCATCATGGGCAGTCAATCGGATTGGGACACCATGCGCCATGCGGCGGATGTGCTGACCGAGCTTGGCGTGGCACACGAAGTCCGCATCGTATCGGCCCACCGCACACCCGACCGGCTTTATGAATACGCCAAGACAGCAAAGGACCGCGGGATCAAGACGATCATCGCCGGGGCCGGGGGGGCTGCGCATCTGCCGGGCATGGCGGCGGCCTTGACCCCCCTGCCCGTGTTCGGCGTGCCCGTGGAAAGCAAAGCCCTGAAGGGCATGGACTCCCTGCTGTCGATCGTCCAAATGCCGGGCGGCGTGCCCGTCGGCACCCTGGCCGTCGGCAAGGCCGGTTCCAAGAACGCGGGCCTGTTGGCGGCTGCCGTGATCGCCCTGATGGATGACGGCGTCGCGGCCGCGCTTGATAATTTCCGCGCCCAGCAAACCGCCTCGGTCGCCGAAATCCCGACGGACGATCCCAAGGGCGCCTGATCATGACCTCCCGTTCCGTTCATCCGCTGCCCCCCGGCAGCACCATCGGCATCATGGGCGGCGGCCAATTGGGCCGCATGACGGCCCTGGCGGCGGCTCGCCTGGGCTATCATTGCCACGTTTTCACGCCGGAAACGGCGTCTCCCTGCGAGCAAGTATCAGCAGCGGCGACCATCGCCGATTACGAAGACCGCAAGGCGCTTAAATCCTTCGCAGACGCGGTCGATGTCGTGACCTTCGAGTTCGAGAACGTGCCGGCGGAAAGTGCCGAATTCCTGGCGGAACACGCCTTGGTTCGGCCCGGTGCGCAGTGCCTTGCTATTGCGCAGGACCGGCTGAAGGAAAAGGACTTCGTCAACAAGACCGCCCCCACCACGCCTTACCGCAAGGTGACCTCGGCCGAAGATCTGGCCAAGGCGGCGGACGAGATCGGCCGCCCGGCGGTGCTCAAGACGTCACGCATGGGTTATGACGGCAAGGGCCAGGTGCTGATCGCCCCCGATTGCGACTACGCCGCCGCCTGGGCCGAAATGGGCGCCGAGATCGGCATCCTGGAAGCCTTTGTCGACCTTGAATGCGAAGTTTCCGTGATCACCGTGCGGTCGCCGCACGGCGGGTGGGCGACCTATCCGGCGGTTGAAAACCGTCATGTGAACCATATTCTGGACACGACCATCGCACCGGCACGCCTATCCAAGGATCTGGCCGATCAGGCCGTCGCCATTGCCCACGACTTGGCCGATGCACTGGATTTGGTGGGATTGTTGGCGGTCGAGATGTTCGTGACGCGGGATCAGCGCATTCTGGTCAACGAAATGGCGCCACGTCCCCATAATTCCGGGCATTGGACCATGGATGCCTGCGCCACCAGTCAATTCGAACAATTGGTGCGCGCGGTCTGCGGCCTGCCGCTTGGGTCCGTCAACTGCCATCATGACGCGGTGATGAAGAACCTGATCGGCGATGACGTGAAAAGCTGGCCCGACCTGCTGGCCGATCCGGGCGCGCGCCTGCATCTATACGGCAAGGCAGAGGCCCGCCCCGGGCGCAAGATGGGCCACGTCAATCGTCTCTATCCCAAAGGGAAATTGCCCAACGGCTAAGGCCTGCCTTAGGCAAAGTCTGGATCAGGCGGTACCGGCTAGGTCTGCCAAGGTGATCCGGCGCATCCGGTAGGCTTCCAGCAATTCGATCTCGACCACTACGGAACGGCCCAGTTCGGCCAGAATGGTGTTGCGGACGAAGCGTTTCAATTCCTCGGTCTGGCCCGGGTAGACCAGGATGTTGGTCAGCAGTTCGCGGCGGACCAGCGGCGGAAAAGCCAGTAATTCCCCGACCAGCAATTGTTTGACGACTTCGGGAATGCGCAGGCTGCCGAACAGGCGGTCCAAGCAGAAGCTGTAAATCCCGAAATCCAGACGCCCGGCCACATCGGCGGTGAAGGCCTTGAATTCCTCGACGAAGGCAGGCGGCGTCATGGCGCCGTCCATCATGCGGCGGACAATATCGAGAAAATCGCGATAGCGTGCGCGCGCCGGGCTGAGCTGATCATTCAGTTCGGCCTCGATCGATTTGATTTCGGCCTCGCGGAAACCGCGTTCCAACAAGGTATGGGCGCTGTCCCGCACCCGGTCGTCCAGTGCCTGTTCTTCGATCAGCGAGAACAGGCGTTCATAGATCGCGCGCTCGCTCTTCTTTCTCAGTTTCTTAGCGATCTGGCCGAGCGGCAGGATCGCCGCCTGGGCGACCAGTTTGTCGCGGGAATAGATCGCCGCCATGGCCGCCGCATCGGCCGATACGGCGACGTTGCGTTCGAAATCCTCGGTAATGACGAAGCGATGGCCGTCGGCAACCGTAAGGTAGCGGTTCAGCTTGCAGCATTCCAGAAAGTGGTCGGCCAGATTAACGGGCTTCACGACCGCTTTCTTTGCATCAAAGGCCCGGCCATTGGCGGGCTTGGCGAAAGTAGCATCGGATTGCAGAGCGCTCACGGACGACGTCTCCTGTTGCTCGGTTCCCTAAACGAGGCCGAAATCAAGCATACCTGACGGCGCCTGACGTCCAAAGCATTCCATAAGTGGGTAAAGACAGTATGAATCAGGCGTTGGGCCCTGCATCCGGGCGTGGGGCACCCTTCAGGCGCTTCAACAGCCCCAACGGGGACGGCAATCGGCCCAAAGCCTGCTGTGCCTTGGCTTTGTACATGGGGATTTTCAAAACGTCCGACAAACGCCGGTCCAGATAGCCCCAAGTATCCTCGAACCCATCCGATGTATCCGACAGCCAGTACAGGATTGTCGAGGAATAGACCGGGGCCAGCAGGCCGCGCTTCGTATAATGGTTGAAATCGGCCGCCCGGTCCCCCGCCACGAACCAGATGTGATCACAGGTCCGCCAGGTCATACGCGCGGCAAGCGGCGCGTTCAGGGGAAGCGCCAGAAACGACAGCAACCGCCGGATGGCCTCACGGTGGGCAGCATTCAGTTCCAGGCGTACCCGCACGCCGGCGGCGATGCGTTCACGCACCTTCATCGATGCCATATCCATCTTGGCCAGTTCCGCCAGCATGCGCCGGTCGGTCCAATCGGCGAAATGATCCGCCGCATCGCCAAGCCCGCCCGGAAAGGCACGCAGCACGTCGGCGGGCGTTAAATTCAAATCGCGTGCCCCCATGTTCAGGGCCTTTTTGGTCCAACCGTCGAACGGCACGTGATCCAAAGCCGCCGCGATCAAGCGGTCGCGCAGGTCCCTGTGCCGCGCCTGGGCTTGCTCGGCCGTCATACGTTCCTGGGTTTTTCCGGTTTCGGCGGTCATGCGGCTTCTCCGTCTTCGTCCTGCGAAGGCATATCCCCGTCCATCTGAGTGCGGGGCGCGCGGGCCATTTCCTCGACAAAGCCGAAGGTCGAAAGATCGGTCATGCGCATGGGATACAGAACGCCGTCCAGATGGTCGCATTCATGCTGAACCACGCGGGCGTGATAGCCCCTGGCTTCGCGCTCGAAGGTTTTGCCGTCGGGCCCATGGGCGCTGTAGCGGATATGGGTATGGCGCGGCACCCGTCCGGTCATGCCCGGCACGGACAGGCAGCCTTCCCAATCTTCTTCCGTTTCGTCGCTCAAAGGTTCGATCACCGGATTGATCATGGCCGTAAGGGGCACATCCTTGCTGTCTTCGCAACGTTCACCCGGCACCCGGAACACGACGATACGAAGCGGTACGTGCACCTGGGGGGCGGCAAGGCCAATTCCCGGAGCATCGGCCATGGTTTCGACCATATCGGCGATCAGGCCGTGAATACGCGGGTCTGTCGGGTCTTCGACCGGTTGGGCCTTGCCCATCAGCGCCGGATGCCCCATGCGCGCAATTTTCAATATGGCCATGCCCGAAATCCCCTGAATTCAATCCTGTGAACCCCGGTTCCTCACCGGCGCACCCCGTTAAAAATCATACGTTTGCTCCTTCACAACCCGGTTTTGATGTGATAGAAGCCCGTCTTCCCGGACCGGTGATAGCACAGGTCCGATCTGTTTTGTCGACTTTAAGATTAGGAGCGTGAGCTTACCGTGCAAGTCATTGTTCGAGATAACAACGTGGATCAGGCCCTCAAAGCCCTGAAGAAGAAGATGCAGCGTGAAGGCATCTTCCGCGAAATGAAGCTGCGCCGTTCCTATGAAAAGCCGTCTGAGCGCCGTGCCCGTGAAAAGGCCGAAGCCGTTCGCCGCGCCCGGAAGCTGGAGCGCAAGCGGATCGAGCGCGAAGGCTTCTAGCGCCGCCGGCCCAACCGGGCCGTTCTCCCGCATCTTAATACTGTATCCGGGCGTTGCCGGGGCCTTGCCCCTGCGCGCCCTTTGCCGTAACAGGGTTCGGTCGGCCGGATAATCGTGTCGGGCACAACACTAGGCTGGGGAAGCGCAGATGACAGGCCCGGATCTCCGGCACCGCAACGTCGCGTTCCTAAAGGAAACCGCCCAGGTTTTCTTCACGGCGCTTGATAACGGCCTTGGCGGACCGCCGCCGCATGTGCCTGACGGCCCGCCTGTGGTGACATCCCGATTGAACCTGGAGGCCCCGCGCCCCGACGCGGGCAGGCACCCCTATCTGACCCGTTTCGTGGAAAACCTGATCCAATCCGCACGGGAACAGGACATTCCGCTGTTTTCCATGCCAACCTTCACGCTTTCTGCCGGTTTGGCGATCATCGGAAATGTCACCCCGCAAGGCCTGGACAAAGCCATCCAGCAAACGAACTGTATTTATCTGATCGTCGTCGTGCCCGACATGGGTGAATTTCAGACTCAATTGGATGTTATCGATTGGGTTGCAACCAATGAACACATAAAAAAACGCGGCGGCAGGATCTTTTTCGCCGCCGCCGCGACCGCGGAAACGATTACATCGGCAATCAGCACAATCATTTCCGCAAATGCCCCCTTTATCTTGGATGGCCTGACCATCGTCACCTTCGATAAGCCAGAACTGGCCCGTGACGTTGCCTCGACCATGAGCCGCCAGGCCCATCAGGCGCTAATGACCCTTGGTACATTCTATGACGGCTGCCTGATGCTCCGGAATTCGGAGATCAATCTGCGCCACGGCACGGCACGTCTTTATCGCAATACACCGGCCATAGAGCCGGATTTACCGGCCTGGGTGATCGGAAGCGGCCCGTCGCTCGATTCAGATTTGGCCTTCATCCGCGAAAACCAGGATAAGGCTGTAATCATTTCCTGCGGCTCGGCTCTTTCCGCCCTTCTGGCCGGTGGCATCACACCGGATTTCCATGTCGAGTTGGAAAACATCGATGTCGGCCTGACTCTTGAACCCGCGCGCGCATACGATCTTTCCGGCATTTCTCTGTTCGCCCCGGCCAGTGTCGATCCCGTCGTCCTGGACACATTCGGAGAAATCATCTTCGGCTTCCGCCAGAACCTGCCAAATCAGCCGCTTTACGGTCTGCCTGCCTCGGCCATTCCCCTGGCCGGCGAACCGACCGTCGCGAACCTGGGCCTCGCCTTTGCCCGGGAACAGGGTTTTCCGAGAATCTGTTTCTTCGGCATCGACATGGGAACCCGGGATTCAGCTCGAGATCATGCCGCCGGCACCTGGCACACGGACCCGGAATCCTCATATGACGGGGTCGATCATCCCCACAAAGTGCCCGCCAATTTCGGCGGCGACTGCTTCACCACAACGGGCCTTCGCCAAGCCTTGCATCGCTTGAATTTAAGTGTGGGCATGGATCGCAAAAACCGGGACTACATCAATTGTAGCGATGGCGCGGCGATCACCGGTGCACGGCCGATCAACGCCGCAGATCTGGAACTGGATATTCCAGAAAACCCAAAAACCGAAACAGTCCGGAGCATTCTCAATCGGTTCGCGTTAACCGATTTCCCGACGGCCGACGCCGCTTGGCCGGGCGAGACCATGATGAATGTGATCCGCTCGCTCCTTACAGATATACGCAACGACATTTCTGCGATTGAGGCCTTTGACCGGAAAGACTACCTCGCCACCATCGCGAGTCGCCTGCGGTATTTCGAAGGACATATCGATCCGGCACCGCCGGGGCCGAAAACCGCTGCGCGTATGCTGGTTCGGGGAGCCCTGGGTTCGTTACTGCTGTTTATGGAGTATTACCTGAACAGGGTGACAAGCCCGCAGCACCTGACGGCCCTGGGCCGCGCGGCGCAGACCATCATCGATCGCGAATTAAAAGCGTTGGAACAGGATGCCGCCAATTGGATCGGCGGCGCGGAAATCGGCGCCATCCCGGATTTCAATGATATCCGCACACCACCGGATGCCCTGTTTTTCGATCCCCCTGCCGTGCCGCGTAACGCACCCTGCCCTTGCGGGTCAGGGAAACGTTTCAAGCAATGCCACGGGCAAACAAGATAGCCACAACGACCTCTATTGCGGTGTGGCCGCCCGAAACCCGTTAGCCCAGCGCCTGAACGATCTCTTCGGTCATCTTCTTGGCATCGCCGAACAGCATCATGGTGCCGTCGTTGTAGAATAGCGGGTTGTCGACCCCGGCATAGCCCGGCGACAACGAGCGTTTCACGAACAGCACCGTGCCTGCCTTTTCCACGTCCAGGATCGGCATGCCTGCGATCGGGCTTTGCGGATCGGTCTTAGCGGTCGGATTGGTCACGTCATTGGCGCCGATCACATAAGCCACGTCGGCGGTTGAAAACTCGTGGTTGATTTCTTCCAACTCGAACACTTCGTCATAGGGCACATTGGCTTCGGCCAAGAGCACGTTCATATGCCCCGGCATGCGGCCTGCCACGGGATGGATGGCATATTTGACCTCGACCCCTTCGGCTTTCAGGGCGTCGGCCATTTCGCGCACGGCGTGCTGGGCCTGGGCCACGGCCATGCCGTAACCGGGCACAATGATGACCTTGGACGCGTTCTTCATGATGAAGGCAGCATCGTCGGCAGCCCCCGATTTGGCGGTCTTGCCTTCGGACGACGCGGCGGCACCGCTGCCGCCGGCATCACCGCCGAACCCGCCCAGCAATACGTTGATGATCGAGCGATTCATGCCCTTGCACATGATGTAGGACAGGATCGCCCCCGACGAGCCGACCAAGGCCCCCGTGATGATCAGCGCCGGATTGGACAGGGTGAAGCCGATCCCGGCCGCCGCCCAACCCGAATACGAGTTCAGCATGGACACCACGACGGGCATGTCGGCGCCGCCGATGGGGATGATCAGCAAAAACCCGATGGCAAACGACAGCGCCACGATGGCCCAGTAGACGTTATGGGATTCAGACCCCACGAAGATCACGATCAGCGCCAGGATGGTCAGCCCGACCAGAAGGTTCAGCTTATGCTGCCCGGGGAAGGTGATGGGTGCGCCCGACATGATGCCCTGCAGCTTGGCGAAGGCGATGACGGAGCCGGAAAACGTGATGGCACCGATCGCCGTGCCCAAGGACATTTCGATCAGCGAAGCCCCCGCAATCTCGCCCACGGCGCCCAAACCATAGGCCTTGGGATTGAACAGCGCCGCCGTCGCCACGAACACCGCCGCCATGCCGACCAGGGAATGGAAGGCCGCGACCAGCTGCGGCAAGGCCGTCATCTGAATTTTCAGCGCCGTCACGGTGCCGATCGACCCGCCGATCAGGATCGCCAGAATGATCATGCCGAACGACATGACGCCCGGATCCAAAAGGGTCGTGATGATGGCGATGGTCATGCCGACGATCGCCATCAGGTTACCGCGGCGCGCGGTTTCCGGTGACGACAGGCCCCGGAGGGCCAGAATGAACAGCACCGAGGAAATGAGGTAGGCATAGCCAGTCCAGCTTGCAGTCATCGGTCAGCCTCCCCTATTTCTTTTCTTTTTTCTTGAACATGGCGAGCATTCGCTGCGTCACGATGAATCCGCCGAAGATGTTGACCGAGGCCAACATGATCGCGAGGAAGCCCATCCAGGACGAGAAATCCATGCCCTCGGGCCCGGCCGCCAGAATGCCGCCGACGATAATCACCGAGGAAATCGCGTTGGTCACGCCCATCAGCGGTGAATGCAGCGCCGGGGTCACCGACCAGACCACGTAGTAGCCGACGAAGCAGGCCAGCACGAAAATGGTGAACAGTCCCAAGAAACTATCCTGTGACGCCATGCCGGGTGCCTGTTGGGCGACCACGGCGGCCGCATCCGTTGCCAGCTTCTGCGTTTGTTCCAGAAGCTGCGCGGCACCTGCCGCGATCTCCTGCGCCTGTTTGGCGATCGTTGCGGTGTCCATCCTTAGTCCCCTTTATCCTGGGTCGCTTCGGTGGGCTTCTCAGCCTCCGTCTTTTTGGCCGGGGCCTTCTTCGCAGGTGCCTTCTTGGCCGGGGCCTTGGACCCCATGGCATCCTTGACCCGTTCGTTGACGACCTCGCCGTCACGGGTGACGCAGCAGCCCTTGACGATCTCGTCGTCCCAATCGATGGCAAGCGTGCCCTTCTTTTCCGTATCCGTCAGCGGCGTCAGGAAGTTCAGCAGGTTCTTGGCATAAAGGTCCGATGCCGTCTGCGCCAGGCGCCCCGGCAGGTTCAACTCGCCGACGATGATCACGCCGTTCGGCGTGGTCACGGTCTTGCCCGGCTGGGACATTTCGCAGTTGCCGCCCGCTTCCACGGCCAGATCGACGATCACCGCACCCGCCTGCATGCTGGCAACCATGTCCTTGCTGATCAGCTTGGGCGCCGGGCGGCCCGGGATCAACGCCGTGGTCACGACGATGTCCTGTTTCTTGATGTGTTCGGCCACGACCTGCTTTTGCTTGTCGTAATATTCCTTGGGCATTTCCTTGGCGTAGCCGCCTTCGGTCTGGGCGTCTTTTTCCATTTCCGGATCGACGACCAGGAACTTGCCGCCCAGGCTTTCGACCTGTTCTTTGGTGGCCGGGCGCACGTCCGTGGCGGTCACGACCGCGCCCAGCCGCTTGGCCGTGGCGATGGCCTGCAGACCGGCAACACCGACCCCCATGATAAAAGCCTTGGCCGGGGGCACGGTGCCCGCCGCCGTCATCATCATGGGAATGCCGCGGCCATAAGCCGCACCGGCTTCCAAAATCGCGCGGTAGCCGGCCAGGTTGGCCTGGCTGGACAGCACGTCCATCGACTGCGCGCGGGAAATCCGGGGCACCAGTTCCATGGCGAAGGTTGTAATGCCTGCCTTGGCATAGGCCGCGACGTCGTCCGGCGAATTCAAGGCCGACAGCTGCGACATCAGCACCGCACCCTTTTTCATCTGGCCGGGCAGGTTCCCGGCACCGGACGTCACGGGCGGGTTGACCATCATGACGATATCAGCCGATTTCACGGCCGTGGCGGCGCTGGCCGCGATCGAGGCCCCCGCATCCTTCAAGGTCTCGTCGGAATAGCTGGCCGCATCGCCGGCCCCCTTTTCGACGGTCACGTCGTAGCCGAGGCCGACCAGCTTCTGAATCACCTGGGGCGATACGGCGACACGGGTTTCTCCGGCGCGGGTTTCCTTCGGGATTGCGATTTTCATGGGATTGGTCCCCTGCCCTTGCTTATGCTAGCCCCGGTATATGAACTGTCTGCCTCACTTGCACAAGTGATACGCAGTCTTTAAATGCTGCGCCATAAAGCTTTTCCATGGAATGAAAATTCAATGAAAATCATTCCATATCATGGAATTTAACCGCCGATTCGTCCCGTTTTAGACAAAGGAAGCACCCCCCGATGCTCCATACTCCCACCGCCCGCCGCGGCATGGTCACCGCCCCCCATCACCTCGCCTCCCAGGCGGGCCTGCGGGTTCTGCAAGAGGGCGGCAACGCCATTGAAGCCATGGTCGCCACGGCGTCGACCATCGCCGTGGTCTATCCGCATATGAACGGCCTGGGCGGGGACAACTTCTGGCTGGTGGCGGCCCCCGGCAAAGCCCCGGTCGGCATCGACGCCTGCGGTGCGGCGGCGGCCAAGGCGGATGCGGATTTCTATGCCAAGGCAGGCCATGCGGACGGCATCCCGCAGCGCGGGCCGCTTGCCGCATTGACCGTCGCGGGCGCGGTTTCCGGCTGGGCCGAGGCACTGCGTATTTCCGAAACCTGGGGCGGCAAGCTACCGCTTTCCCGCCTGTTGGAGGACGCTGCCTATTACGCGGAGAACGGTGCGCCGGTCACGCCGTCGCTGCATCACAACACCCTCGCCAAAAAAGACGAAATGACGGGCGTGCCCGGTTTCGCTGAAATCTTCCTGCCGGGCGGCACGGGCAATACCGCCCCCAATATCGGCGACACCCTGAAACTTCCGGCCCTGGCCGAAACCTTGAAGACCCTGGGCAAAGACGGGCTCGACAGTTTCTATCGCGGCAATCTGGCCAAGGCGGTCGCGGACGATCTGGAGCGCGCGGGATGCCCCGTCGCCCTGGCCGACCTGGAACGTCACAAGGCGTTGGAGCTGCCGCCGCTCTCGGTCGCCTGCGGCCCGCACACCATCTACAACATGCCGCCGCCGACCCAGGGACTGGCCTCGCTCATTCTTCTGGCACTCTACGAACGGCTCAATGTCACACAGGCCGAAGGCTTCGATTTCGTCCACGGTCTGGTCGAAGCCACCAAGCAAGCCTTCCGCGTGCGCGACCGCTACGTCACCGACCCGGCCTATATGACCGCCGATCCCGCTGATTTCCTGAAAAAGGATGCGCTCGACGCCATGGCGGCGGACATCAACCGCAAACAGGCCGCGCCCTGGCCCGATGCGGACCCCAACGGCGACACGGTCTGGTTCGGTTGCATCGACGGCGAAGGCCGGGCGGTTTCGATGATCCAGAGTCTCTATTGGGAATTCGGGTCCGGCACGGTGCTGGAAGAGACCGGCATCACCTGGCAGAACCGGGGCACCTCGTTCTCCCTTGATCCCAAGGCACTCAACACATTGAAACCGGGGCGGCGCCCGTTCCACACCATTCAGCCTGCCATGGGCCAGCTCGCCGATGGGCGGACCATGGTCTACGGCACCATGGGCGGCGAAGGCCAGCCCCAAACCCAGGCCATGGTGTTCGCCCGCCACGTGCTGCACGGCATGGACTTGCAGGCCGCCGTGACGGCACCTCGCTGGCTGTTGGGTCGGACCTGGGGAGCGGAAACGACCAATCTGCGGATCGAAAACCGCTTCGATCCGGCCGTTCTGGACGCACTCAAGACCGCCGGTCACGACCTGGAGGTCGTCGGTCCGTTCGAGGAATTCATGGGCCACGCGGGCGCCATCGTGCGCCATCCGTCGGGATTGCTGGAAGGTGCCGCCGATCCGCGCTCGGACGGATCCGTCGCCGCGTTCTGATCCTTAAACCGTCACGCCCGGGCGCACCCCGGAATCTGGGACGGCGGCCAATCCGCCACGATCCGGTGGCACGACCCGCATTAGGGCCGCTTCGCCACCATGTCGATTTCGACCAGCGCCCCCCGCGCCAGGCCCGTCACGCCGATGGTCGTGCGTGCCGGCAGTCGGTCGGCCGGGAAATAGGATTTATAAACCGCGTTCATGGCTTCGTAGTCACGTTCGAAATGCGTGAGGTAGAGCCGGCAGGACAGAACGTGGGAAAGGTCCAGCCCCAGTTCGCCCAGAACGAGCTTGAGATTTTCCATCACGCGGCGTGTTTGGGCTTCGATGCCGTCAGGCAAGGGGGCCGCGTCATCGTTCGGATCCGTCGGCATCTGCCCGGTCAGTTGCACCCAGCCGTCGCATTCGACGGCATGGCTGAACGGCGCCACCGGCACCGCGGCTTTCTCAAAAAAGTGAAACACCGGCTTCCCCATATCTCCCCCTTTGGTTCAGACGTATTCCTCTGATTCCGAAACGAACCCGTCCAGGTCTCCGGTCTGGAATCCCAGATAGATCGGCCCCCCGCCCGAGCGATAGATATTGACCTTGGCGTTATAGACCTTGCGCGACAGGCCGTGCTTGTCGCGCAGCAGATAGCGTTTGACGCCGAATTCACCGCTATCCAGCCGCTCGCCGGTCAAATAGCATTGAATCGATTCCACGTTTTCGCCCGACAGCACGATGCCTTCCAGATTGCTGAGCGACTGGCGCGTGTGCTCGATGAATTCGCCCGTCCCGATGCTGCGGATTTCCCCGGTGTCGCCTTGGCGCATCTCGACTTTGAAATCACCGACCAGTATCTGCCCCGGCAGGGCCTGATCGATCATGCGGGCAAGTTCGATGGTCACGTCGCCGACGATATAGCTGTAGACCGTGGGGCTGAGCCCTTCGGACTGGAAGAATTCGTAATGGGGGCCGACATGGAAACTGGCACGCAGGCGCGGCGTGGTGTTGTCCTTGCCCTTGGACCGGGCGATGGCGTTGTCGGCCAGAACCAGATGCATCAAGTGGTACAGATTGACGTTCGATTCGATGCTGCGGTCGCGGTTCCAGATATAAAACCCGTCGCCCGTGGTCGAGCGCGCGAATTGGATATCCAGGTTGCGGGCCAGCATCTTGGAAAAGGACGCGTTGACCGAATAGGCGAGGCTGTTCAGCTGCGTCACCTGTTCCAGCGGCGAATACAGCGAAAACCCCACGATGTCGAACAAGGCCACGGCGCCGTTCCGGATATAGGAAATGCTGTAGCGGCGAACGATGGCTTCGAGAAAGTCATTCGACAGGTCTTCGCCCGGGGTGAAGCTCAGTTCGATCAGCCGCGGCTCGTAGCCGAAATACTTGGCGATCGTATCGAAGCCCTCTTCGTCGGTCAGGGTATGACCGGCGATGACCTCGTCCACGAACTGCAGAGCGTCGTCGGCTTCGTTCGCCGTGTGGGCCGCCATTTCACCTAGAATATAATGGGGGATGACGAGCACCCGGACCCCTTTGCCCGCCGGCGTCCAGGCAAGAACGATGTTCTTACCCAGTCCCCACAGGCGGTGAAGTTCCTTGTCCAATTCCTCGACATGTTCGCGTGCGGCGGATGACAGCTCATCAAGCGAAGCCTGATCAAGCACCGGGGGACTGATGAAGTCCGTGTCGGAAAAGCTGTCGTTCATGTTCGGATCCTTCCCGACCGCAACCTTCGGCCGGGCACCCCATCCAGGGGTATTGTCGGTCCCAGAACGCCGCCCGCCGGCGCCGTCACCCGACCGTTCCGGGCGACATCAGTGTAGCGAGCGCGCCCCTGAGCGCACAAGTCATTGAATTTACTGGCGTGAGCATAAGCAAAAATGCTTAAGCGAGTTTTACCGCCGTGCCGTTCGCGCTGACCATCAACATGCAGGATTTGTCGGAAGAAATGGCCTCGTAATCCAGATCGACCGCGACAATCGCATCCGCGCCCAATTCCGCCGCGCGGGCCTGCATGTCTTCAAGCGCGAAGCCCTTTGCTTTCTGCAGCTCTTTTTCATAGGCCCCCGAACGGCCACCGACGATATCGCGGATACCGGCGAAGAAGTCCTTGAAGATGTTGGTTCCCATGACCGCATCCCCGGACACGACACCCAGATAGCTTGCGACCTGCCGGCCTTCGACGGAATCGGTGGTTGTAATGATCATCTATGTCTCCTTCAGATCGCTGATAGGGCTCTGGCCCGTTTTCCTTTTCCCTAACCTAGTAAGCCAGGGGCACGCCTGCCTGTGCAAGGGTCTCTGCCTGACGGCGTTTCAATTGGTCCAGGTCGAACCCGTCGATCAGGTCATGGAACAAACGGTGCCAGTTGATTTCCGCGTTCAGATGGGTGAACACGCTACCAAGGCCGATGGCCGCCCGGTCCATCAGCACGAATTCGCGGGGCGGCGTGACCCCGCCCAATTCACGCAGCTTCTTGTGAACCCCGGCCGCAACCCCGGCACCGTAGGCCGTGCCGCCCGTGTCCTGAATGGTCTGCACCCGGTCGGCCAACAGCGGGCCGTACAGGAACCGCGCCCATTCGTTCAGCACGGCGATCAACTCCTTCGACGGCTGCTCGAACCCCCAGATCTCATAGGCATGGACGGCCAATGCTTCGTCGTCGTCGCGCAAGGCCTTGTACAGGTCGATCACAGCACCCACGAAATCCGGGCGGAACACGCGAATGCAGCCGAAATCCAACAGGTTCACGGCCCCGTCGCCGCGCACCGAATAGTTACCCAAATGGGGATCGCCGTGGATCACGCCGTAATAATAGAACGGCACATACCAGGCCCGGAACATGTTGAGCGCGATGGCGTTGCGATGATCCAGGCCCATGCCGACCTGATCCATCATCGGCGCCCCCGAAAGCCAGGTCATGGTCAAAAGCCGGTCCGTCGACAGATCGCCCAGCACGTCTGGGATATGAACACTGTCTTCGTCCGCCAGCATGTCGCGATACAACGCCATGTTGCTGGCTTCGCGCCGGTAATCCAATTCCTCGCGCAGGCGTTCGGTCAATTCCAAATGGATTTGCGTGGGATCGATGGCCCGGTCGTAGCGCCGGTAAATGGCAAACACGGCCTTCAATTGTTTCAAATCCGCTTCGACGGCAGAGGCCATGTCCGGATATTGGATCTTGCAGGCCAGATCGCGCCCGTCGGGTGCGACGGCCCGGTGGACCTGCCCCAGTGATGCGGCGGCGGCGGCCTCGCGCTCGAACGACGTGAACCGTCCCTGCCAGTCGCGCCCCAGTTCCGCGCTCATGCGGCGGCGCACGAAGGCCCACCCCATGGGCGGGGCCGAGGTCTGCAACTTGCGTAGTTCCTGAACATATTCATCGGGCAACAGATCCGGCACGGTCGCCAGAATCTGCGCAACCTTCATCAACGGTCCCTTGAGCCCGCCCAAAGCCGCCTGCAGATCAGCCGCATGCAGGCCCTTGTCCAGTTCCAGACCGAACAGGCGGTTCCCGGCCAGCCGGGCAGCCAGACCGCCGACCGTGCCGCCGACCCGGGCATAGCGCCGGACCCGCCCGGTGACGGTATTCTTATCCGATGATCCGCGATCAGCCATCGGTCTCCCGCAACCAGTCGGCGATGGTTTGGGCTGCCTCCGTCCACCGGCTTTCCAACATGACCGCATGGCCCATGCCGTCGAAAATATGTGCCTGGGTTCCCAAAAAGGCGGCCGTTCCGATCACGAAAGCCGTCGGGATCAGGTTGTCGTGTTCCGCCCCCAGGACCAGCACGGGTTTGCCCAGCAGACCCGACACGGGCGGCATGACGACGGCGTGCAGGTCAAGCACCGCGCGGCGGCTTTCCATCTGGAACTGGGGTATCAGCCTTGCCGATACCTCTTTCGGCACATGGTCGTTGAAGATCGACTGATGCAGGGTGTCGAGGCTGTCGAGCGGCTCACCCTGGGATTCGATGCGCGCGATCTCCCACACCAGCATGGGTTTGGACATGGCCAGCGCAACCGACGGCCCGGCCATCCCCGTGGGCGGCACGGTCGACATCAGCACGGCCCCCGCCACATCCCGTTCTTGCGCCACGCGCTGGGCGACGAACCCACCCATGGAATGGCCGATCAGGATCGGCGGACGGGACAGGCTGTCGATGACCTGGACGACGGTTTCGATGAAATCCTGCACCCCGAATTCATGCAGCTTCGGATAATCGGCCATGCCCTTGCGGCCCGGCAGATTGACCGCATGGCAGGAAAAGCCCTGTTCCGCGAAATAATCCAGGAAATGTTCCGCCCAGGTCCAGGCCCCGGCAAAGGCGCCATGGATGAACACCAGAGGCGGATGGTCGCTTTCCTCCGGGCTGGGGCCCGCGCGCAGCACGCGTTTGCGGGTGCCCGGCGCTTGCGACACCCCTATAGTTCCTGTTCCAGCTCGTCCACGAAACCGGACAGCATGGAAAGTCCCCTGTGCCAGAAATCCGGATCCGATGCGTCCAGGCCGAAGGGCGCGAGCAGTTCCTTATGACGCAGCGTGCCGCCGGCCCGCAGCATGTCCAGATACTTCGCCTGGAACCCGGGGTGGCCGCCCTGGAACACATCGTAAAGCGAGTTCACCAGGCAATCACCGAAGGCATAGGCGTAGACATAGAACGGCACATGGATGAAGTGGGAGATATAGGCCCAATAATGCTGATATTCATCGTCATAGCGGAAGGCCGAACCCAGGCTTTCCGTCTGCACCTCCATCCAGATTTCACC
Source organism: Rhodospirillales bacterium (assembly GCA_040218445.1). GTDB lineage: Bacteria > Pseudomonadota > Alphaproteobacteria > Rhodospirillales > Casp-alpha2 > UBA1479. Next base: position 74,700 of record JAVJRK010000003.1, read on the forward strand.
CAAGCGTTCCGGTGACAGTTCGCCCTGGGCGCGTTCGGCGTGGACTTTGGTTTCGAACATGTGGAAGGCGACCTGACGGACCACCGTGTTGACCATGTCCTCGACCTTGCCCGCCAACAGCACACGCCGGCGTTTCGGGTCGGTTTCCGCATCCAGCATGGCGCGGAACGTCAGCATTTCACCGAACACCGATGCCGTTTCCGCCAGGGTCAGCGGCGTGTCCGCTAAAAGATTTCCCTGCGGTGCGGCCAAGACCTGATGCACGCCGTGGCCCAGTTCATGGGCCAGGGTCATGACGTCACGCGACCGGCCGTGGAAATTCATCAGAATATAGGGGTGCGCCGACGGCACCGTGGGGTGGGAAAAGGCACCGGAATCCTTGCCCGCCGTGGGCGGGGCGTCGATCCAGCGTTTGTCGAAAAACTGCTTGGCGATATCCGCCATATCCGGATTGAAGGCACCATAGGCACCCAACACCGTGTCCCGTGCCTCGTCCCAGGAATAGCGGCGGTCGGCGGCTTCGGGCAGCGGCGCGTTGCGGTCCCAGTAATCCATCTGGTCGACGCCGAACCATTTGGCTTTCAGCTTGTAGTAACGGTGCGACAGCTTGGGAAAGCTTTCGCGCACGGCGGTGGTCAGCGCATCCACCACCTCGTCTTCGACCTGATTGGCCAGGTTGCGGTAGGACACGGGCCGTGCGTAACCGCGTGACTTGTCGTCGATGGCCTTGTCCTTGACCAGGGTGTTGTAGGTCAAAGAAAACAGCTTGATGTTGTCGCCCAGGCCCTTGCCGACGGCCTTGGCGGCATTTTTGCGGACGGCGGCGTCGGGTTCGCTCAACCGGTTGAGCGCCCCGGACAGGGTCAAATCCTCGCCATCGACCGGGAAACGCATGCCCGCCAGGGTTTCCTCGAACAACCGGTTCCAGGCCGCCGCGCCCGTTACATGGCGTTCGTGCAGGGCTTGTTCCAATTCGTCCGACAGCTGATAGGGCCGGAACGCACGCAGGTCATGCAACCAGGGCGCATAGCGGGAAAGCGCCGTGCTTTCGGCCATCTGAACATCCAAGCGCGCCTCGTCGATGCGGTTCAGTTCCAGGGTAAAAAACAGGGTCAGCGCGGAAATATCCGTGCAGCGTTCCTGCATGGATTGCTGAAACCGCGCACTGGCGCCGTCTTCCATGTTTTCCGCGAATTTCAGGCCCGCGAAGCTCATGATCCGGCCCAGGCGTTCGCCGATGGCTTCATACTCCGCGACCGCCTTGCCCAGATCGTCGCCCAAAAGATCGGCCAGACGCCCTTTGTAGGCATCGGAAAAGGCCTTGGCCGCATCGCCGGCCCAGGCAAGATCGGTTTCGACCGCCGGATCGTCCGTCCCTTTGTAAAGATCGGCCAGATTCCAGCGCGGCAGATCGTCCGGCGTCGCCGTGGCGGCGGCCGTTTCGGGGGCCCGCGGTATTAAATGGTCAGGGCGGAGAACATACGTCATGGCTTGCATCCCTTCAGGGCATCCTTATTCTTCATCCTGGATATAGAGTGGTTGTGGGGCAACCACAACCGGGGGAAACATAAGCCGATGAGCAACTATGCTTGGCCGAACCTGGCCGCCATGTTTTACACCCAGGCAGGTGACCTGGGGGATCGTCCCTTTCTGTGGGAAAAATCGGACGGCGCCTATAAACCGCTCAGTTGGGGCGACACCGCCGCGCGGGTGTCGCAATTGGCGCGCGGCCTGCAACAACTGGGGGTCAAACCCGGCGACCGGGTCGTCCTGGTTTCGGAAAACCGGGTCAACTGGCTGATCGCCGACATGGCGGTCATGACCGTGGGTGCCATCACCACCCCGGCCTACGTCACCAATAACGACGCCGATCACCTGCACATCCTGGAAGATTCCGAAGCCGTCGGCGCCATTGTTTCCACCAAACGCCTGGCGGACCGTCTGTTTCCGGCGGCCCACCGTGCCGATACCTGCAAATTCGTCGTCACCATGGAAGACGTTACGATCTCCCAATCGCTGAATTTCGACCTGCATACCTGGAACGACGTTCTGGCTTCGGGCATGGACAGCCACGACAACATGGTCGAACTGGCCAACCGATGGGGGCCGGAAGACACCGCCTGTATCATCTATACCTCGGGCACGGGCGGTAAGCCCAAGGGCGTTGTGCTGCCCCACCGCGCCCTGTTTCATAACATCGAAGGGGCGACCGACGCGCTCAGGGAACTGGGCCTGGGGTCCGAGGTGTTTCTTTCCTTCCTGCCGCTCAGCCATTCCTATGAACATATGGCGGGCCAGTTCTTCCCCATGTCGATCGGTGCTGAAATCTATTACGCCGAAGGCATCGAACATCTGGTCAACAACATGGCCGAGGCACGGCCGACCATCATGACCGCCGTGCCGCGCCTTTATGAAAGCATGCGTGCACGCATCGAACGCGGCGTTGAAGCCGCCGGCGGCGCCAAGGAAAAGATGTTCCGCAAGGCCCTGGCCCTGGGCACCAAACAGTATCTGGAGCCGGGCAGCCTGGGTATTGCTGAGCGCCTACAGGACACGATTCTGGACAAGCTTGTCCGCGCCAAGGTCAAAAACCGGTTCGGCGGGCGGCTGAAAGCCCTGGTATCGGGCGGCGCCCCCCTCAATCCCGATGTCGGCATTTACTTTACCGCCCTGGGTCTTTGCATTCTTCAAGGCTACGGCCAGACGGAATCCGCCCCGCTGATCAGCGTCAACCGGCCCAGCAAGATCAAGATGCATACCGTCGGCCCGGCCGTGAAAAACACCGAGGTCAAGATCGCCCAGGACGGTGAAATCCTGGTGCGGGGCGATCTGGTCATGACCGGCTATTGGCGGAACGACGACGCGACCGGCGACGCGGTCAAGGACGACTGGCTGCATACTGGCGACATCGGCCATTTGGACGACGATGGTTATCTGGTGATTACCGACCGCAAGAAGGACATCATCGTTAATTCTGGCGGCGACAACATCGCACCGCAGCGGGTCGAGGGCATCATCACGCTGGAACCGGAATTTGCCCAGGCAACCGTGTTCGGCGACAAACGCCCCCATCTGGTGGCCCTGCTGGTACCCGACGCGGATTGGTTGACCGATTGGACCCGCAAGACCGGCAAATCGGGCAGCCTGTCCGATCTGGCGGATGACGCCGACCTTCAAAAAGCCCTTTCCGGCGCCATGGAACGCATCAACGCCAAGCTCAACAATATCGAGAAGGTGCGCCGCTTCATCGTCGCGGACGAGCCCTTTTCCGTCGACAACGAGCAAATGACGCCGACCTTGAAAGTACGCCGTCATGTTATCCGGCAGGTCTATGGCGATCGGTTGGAATCTTTGTATGGCTAACCGCGTTGCGGTTGCGCCATCGGCCAAATCGACCCCGGATCAAACACCAAGGGGAACCAGGCCTTGCTGTCCTCGACCGCTTCTTCCATGAGCGAGAAGTAACTCGGCCAGGCCGGCAGGATGCGGGCCTCGACCTCGCCTTCCTCGAAGCTCAAGACGGCTTCGAACTTGCGCGCGATCTTCTGCATCTTTCTGTTTTCGGCCAGGCACAGCATGTAGACCCGGTCGATGCAGCGGTTGCGCGCCACGGTCAGAACCCGGCGCAGCAATTCCGTGCCGACGCCCGCATTCTGCCACGGGCCTTCGACGGAAAAAGCGACCTCGGCCATCAGCCGCGGCACCATGCGCACGCGCACCAATTCGCCGACGCCGCGCAATTCGCCGTCAACGAAAGCACCGACGACCACGGCCGCGGTCCAATCCAATTTCGCGCAGTATTCGTCGATCGCCCTGTCCGTGACCCCGCCCCAGAAACGCAGCTGGCGGTCATTGGGTTCAAGGCGCTTCAAATGACCCGCAAGCAAGCCGGCATCGGCCGCCGACAGTTTGCGATACGCGGGCAGGCTCAAACTTGAAGCGGATGCCCCATCGGCGGCAATGGCCACACCGGCAGGTTGGGCATCTTTAATATCCGTGGTCATGGAAGACCTTCCTTTCAACAGGCCCCGGCTGGGCCCAAAAAGCAAAAGCGTCTTCCCCCTGTCACTCCATCGAGTGAGCACAGGTTAATTATGGGCGCGATATGTTGCGATGCAATATAACTTTGGTAAATATTTTCAGATATTTGGTATAGGGTTTGTGCGCTGCAGTATTAAATGACGGCAATCGAACATGCCCAGCTATTCCAAATCAAACCCATGGGCACGGATAAACGCCCCGAATTCCGCGCGTTCGCGCTTGGCCAGGCGGCGGGCGGTGTTTTCGGTCCAGCCGTAATCGTCGGCAACACCGAAGTCGTCCTGATGCATCTGTTTTTCCGGCTGGATCGGCTGCACCTGGTTGCGCCGGGCGTCATAGGCCTTCAATTCCGTGTCCAGATTGGAATCGTCATATTTTCCGTGATGGACCACCACCGAAGACGGCAAGCGCAAGGTAAAACGGCCGTCATCCGTGGGATAGCCGACCGTCAACCCGGCCACGGGAAATACCCCTTTCGGCAGGCCCAGAAGGTCGCAAATCGCGGCCGTATGGGCCCGCACGGCGCTGACCGGGCAGGTTCCCAGCCCTTTGAACCCGGCCGCCGTAATCAACGACATCATGGCAATGGAGGCATCGACCGCCGCGTTCATGAAGGTATCCAGCGTGTTGTTGGCGTATTCATGCCCACGGATTTCCGCGACGCGCTGGCCCCGATGCATATCGGCGCAGAACACCAGAAAGCGCGACGCATCGGCGATCCAGGGCATGGAGCCGATCATGTCGGAAACCGCCTGTTGCTGGTCCTTATCCGCGATCACGATGGAATATTGCTGCAAATCCGATTTCGCGGGCGCGGACTGGGCCGCCGCCAGCAGCGTTTCCAACAGGCCGTCAGAGATCGCTTCCTTACCATAGTGCCGGCACACGCGCCGCCCGATCATGCGTGCGACAGGCTCATCAAGCCGCAGGTCCGTATCTTCGAACCGGGGGTTAAGGCCGAACCGGCCAAGGAACAAATCGCTTCGGAACGTCATGGGGTGTCCTCCAAGTAAAAATCGTTTATCGGGCGATGCCCAGAAATGGCGCCAGTTCCGCCCAGACGGCGTCGGGCGCTTCTTCCGCCAGAAAATGGCCGCAGGGCAAGGGCCCGCCTTGCACGTCGTCGGCCCATTCGCCCCAAATATCGAGCGCCGATGTCGCGCCATCCGTTTTCGGCCCGCCCTGCTTGCGCACGCCTCCCCATAGGGCCAGCACGGGGCACTGCATCTTGCTGCCGGCATCCAGGTCGGCCCGGTCCAGTTTATCGTCGATGGTCGCGCCGGCGCGATAATCCTCGCAATTGGCGTGGATGACGGCGGGATTGCGATGGGCGTGCTTGTAGTCGTCCAACGCCCCGTCGGCGAAGGCCGCCATATCCGCCGACCAGCTTTCCATCAGCCATGTCAGCCAGAAATCGGGATCATGGCCGATCAGGGTTTCCGGCCGGGGATAGGGCTGTGCCAAAAACAGCCAATGGAAAGAGCCCATGGCCCAGTTCTTGTTGGCGCGCTGCCACACGCTGCCCGTCGGCACCACATCAAGGGAGCAAAGTTTGGATACCTTGTCCGGAAAATCCATGGCCAGACGGTGGCCGACCCTGGCCCCCCGATCATGGCTGACAATGGCGAATTCTTCATGACCCAGGTCCGCCATGACCTTGACCAGATCCCGCGCCATGGCACGCTTGGAATAGGGCATATGGTCAGCATCCGTCGGCGGGCAGGAACTGTCGCCGTACCCGCGCAGGTCGGGACAGACCACATGATGGGTTTCCGCCAGCCGGGGCGCCAAATGGCGCCAGATGATATGGGTTTGCGGATAGCCGTGGATCATCAGGACGGCCGGCGCGTCGCCGCCGACCCGTCCGCCATGGCGAAGGTTGATCTCCGCCCCTTCGCCCGGCATGCGTTTCTGTTCGAAACCTTCAAACACGGCGTTACATCCCGGCCCTTTGATCAGACCCCGTGATAGTCCTTGTACCAATCGACGAACCGGGGAATGCCTTCGTCGATGGAGGTCAGCGGCTGGAACCCAAAATCGCGGATCGAAGCATCGATATCCGCATAGGTTTCCGGCACGTCACCCGGTTGCAGCGGCTGAAAATCGATTTCCGCCTTGCGCTGCAGGGCGGTTTCCAGGACCTCGACAAACCGCATCAACTGTTCCGACCGGTTGTTGCCCAGATTGTAAACCTTGTGCGGCGTGCCGTCGTCGCTCTTCGGCGTCGTTTCCAAAACGCCAAGAACACCTCCGACGATGTCGTCGATAAACGTGAAGTCGCGCCGCATCTCGCCGTTATTGAACACGGGGATGGGCTCACCCGCCATGATCTTGTTGGTAAAGATGTAAGCCGCCATATCGGGCCGGCCCCAGGGGCCGTAAACCGTGAAAAACCGAAGCCCCGTCATGGGCAGGGAATACATCCGCGCGTAGCTTTCCGACAACAGTTCCATGGACCGCTTGGTCGCGGCATAGAGCGAGACCGGATGTTCGACCGGATCGTCCACCGAAAACGGCAGCTTGGTATTAGCGCCGTAGACCGAGGACGAAGACGCATAAACGAAATGCTTCAGGTTCTTGAGCCCGCGCGCGGCTTCCATCAGGACAAGATGTCCCTCTACATTGGATTGCGTATAGGCATAAGGGTTGATCAGCGAATACCGCACCCCCGCCTGCGCCGCCAGATGGATGATCCCGGTGATGTCGGTGTGGCGCGCGAAGGTCTGCCCCATGGCCTCGCGGTCGGAGATATCGGCGCGCACCATGGAAAACCCTTCCTGGGCCAGCAGCCGGGCGGCGCGTTCTTCCTTCAGCGTGACATCGTAGTAATCATTGAAGTTGTCGATACCGATCACGCGTTCTCCCCGCGCCAAAAGTGCGAGAGAGGTGTGAAAGCCGATAAAACCGGCGGCACCGGTAACCAGAATGCTCATGAATTAATCCCTGCAGTTGACCGCAGCCGGTATAGCCGCTCGGGAATCAAAAATCACGGCCCAATCACCCAATACGGCAAGAAACCCGCGCGGTGGCGAAGAAAATGTCCGCGCATCGCCTGCCCCGCGCCAGGGGATGGCGCAAAGCCGCCCTTACGCGCCAGAAAATTACGATTTACACCCGCCCGATTGCAGCATCCTCCACCATCCCGTAACGTTGCGGGAAGATGCCGCACGCCCCTGTTTCGTTTCCACCTGCGGCAATAGGGAAGAATAACGTGAAGCTTCGCACGGTTAGTTTGGACGACAAATACGGCCTTTCCGAAGGCCGCGTGTTCCTGACCGGAACGCAAGCCCTGGTACGCCTGAACCTGATGCAGCGCCAACGCGACCTGGCGGCGGGGCTCAACACGGCTGGTTATGTGACCGGCTACCGGGGTTCGCCCTTGGGGGGCGTCGACCGGGAATTTACCCGCGCCAAACGTTTTCTCGACGATCATCACGTCAAATTCCATCCCGCCGTCAACGAAGACTTGGCTGCCACCGCCATGTGGGGCACGCAACAGATCAACCTGTTCGACCGGGCGCGTTACGACGGCGTGTTCGGCATGTGGTACGGCAAGGGGCCGGGCGTCGACCGGTCCGGCGATGTGTTCCGCCACGCCAACATGGCCGGCACAGCCCCCAACGGCGGTGTACTGGTGATGGCCGGCGACGATCCGGCGTGCAAGTCATCGACCGTGCCCAGTCAGTCCGAACACGCCCTAATGGACGCCAATATCCCGATCCTCAATCCTATCGACGTACAGGACCTGTTGGACATGGGCATGTTCGGCTGGGCCATGTCGCGTTTTGCCGGGGTATGGGTCGGCATGAAATGCATTACCGACAATGTCGATACCTCGGCCTCGGTCGATGTTTCGCCCGACCGGGTACAGATTTCCCTGCCCGAATTCGACATGCCGCCGGGCGGCTTGCATATCCGCTGGCCCGACCCGGCGCTGGAACAGGAAGAACGCCTGCATCGCTTCAAGATGTATGCCGCCCTTTCCTTCGCGCGGGAAAACGGGATCGACCGCGTGGCGATGGATTCCACCAAACCACGGTTCGGCATCGTGTCCACCGGCAAGGCCTATCTCGACACCCTGCAGGCATTGGAAGATCTGGGCATCGGCGAAGAAGAAGCCGAAGCCATCGGCCTGCGTCTGTACCGGGTCGGCATGCCCTGGCCACTGGAACGGGATGGGGCCCGCCTGTTCGCCGAAGGATTGGAAGAAATCCTGGTGGTCGAGGAAAAACGCGCCGTCATCGAAAACCAGCTGAAGGAACAGCTTTACAACTGGCGCGCCGACGTGCGGCCGCGCGTGGTCGGCAAGTTCGACGAAAAGGGTGATTGGATTCTGCCCTCGGCGGGTGAACTGACGCCGGCCCGCATCGCCCGCGTGATCGCCCAGCGCATCCGCAATTTCCACAATTCCGAAGGCATCGAAAAACGCCTGGCGTTCCTGGAAGAAAAGGAACAAATCCTCGAACGCGCTGTCCCCGACATCAAGCGCATCCCTTATTTCTGTGCGGGCTGCCCGCATAACACTTCGACCAACGTGCCCGAAGGCATGGAAGCCGCCGCCGGCATCGGCTGCCACTACATGGCGATCTGGATGCCCGGCAGGCGGACCTCGACCTTCACCCATATGGGGGCCGAAGGGGCCAACTGGATCGGTCAGGCGCCGTTCACGGACCGCGAACACATCTTCGTCAACATCGGCGACGGGACCTATTTCCATTCGGGCATCCTGGCGATCCGTGCTGCCGTCGCCGCGAAGGTCAACGTGACCTACAAGATTCTTTACAACGACGCCGTCGCCATGACCGGCGGCCAGACCATGGATGGCCCGCTCGACCCGGCGATCATTTCCCGCCAAGTCGCGGCCGAAGGTGTAGGCCGCGTCGTCGTGGTGACGGACGAGCCCGACAAGTATCCGACGGGCACGGACTGGGCCCCCGGCACGACCATCCATCACCGCGATGCGCTTGACCAGGTTCAACGCGACCTGGCCCAATGGCCGGGCGTGTCGGCGCTGATTTACGACCAGACCTGTGCCGCCGAAAAGCGACGCCGGCGCAAGCGCGGCACCTTCCCCGACCCGGCCAAGCGGGTGTTCATCAACGAACAAGTCTGCGAAGGCTGCGGCGACTGCGGCGTCAAATCCAATTGCGTTGCCATCGTTCCGCGCGAAACGGAACTGGGCCGCAAGCGCGCCGTCGATCAGAACGTCTGCAACAAGGACTTCACCTGCCTGAAAGGCTTCTGCCCGTCCTTCGTGACCGTCCATGGCGGCGCGTTGGCCAAGGGCACGGGGCCTGCCCCGGGTGTGGGCGCGTCCCCCTTCCCGGTCCTGCCCGACCCGGACCTTCCTTCACTTTCTGATTCAAAACGGGGCAAGGCCTACAACATCTGCGTGACCGGTATCGGCGGCACGGGCGTGGTCACGATCTCGGCCCTTTTGGGCATGGCCGCCCATGTCGCGGGCAAGGCCGTGACCGTGCTGGACGTTGCCGGATTAGCGCAGAAGAACGGCGCCGTCTATGCCCATGTGCGCTTGGCCGACGACCCCAACGACCTGAACGCCGTGCGCATCGCCGCTGGCGGCGCTGATCTTCTATTGGGGGCCGACATGGTGACATCCGGCGGGTTCGAAACCCTGGCCAAGATGGACCCGTCGCGCGCCCGCGCCGTGGTCAACGCGCGCCAGACCATGACGGCGGAATTCACCAACCTGCCGGATATGGATTTCCCCGACGACGGCCTGCGCAAAGCCATCGCCGATGCGTCGTCCTCTGCCGACTTCATCGACGTGACCCATCTTGCCCGCCGCCTGATGGGCGACAGCATCGCTGCCAATATCATGCTGCTGGGTTATGCCTATCAAAAGGGTCTGCTGCCCATCGGTGCTGACGCCATCGAACGGGCGATCGAATTGAACGGTGTCGCCGTCGAATTCAACCTGCAGGCCTTTACCTGGGGCCGTCGCATCGCTCATGACCCATCGGCGGTCGATGCCCTGGCCGGTCTGCGGGACGAAACACCCGACGTGTTTGACCTGGACGGTTTCATCCAACGCCGGACCACGGACCTCACGGCTTATCAGAACGCGGCCTACGCGGCGCGCTATACGGCGCTGATCGAGCGTGTCCGCACCGCCGAGGCCGCCTTGGGGCTGGGCTCGAACGACCTGACAGAAGCCGTTGCCCGAGCATACTTCAAGTTGCTGGCTTACAAGGACGAATACGAGGTGGCGCGGCTTTATTCGGAACCTCAGTTCCGCCGCTCCCTTTACGAGACCTTCCGCAACCCGGAAAAGCTGACCGTCCATCTGGCCCCGCCGCTGCTGTCGGCCAAGGACCCAAGGACCGGCCATCTGATCAAACGCGAATTCGGACCCTGGATTTTCTGGGCCTTCCAAATGCTAGCGCCCCTAAAACGCCTGCGCGGCACGGCTCTTGATCCCTTCGGCCATACGGAAGAACGCCGCATGGAACGCGCCCTTATTTCGGAATACGAAGCGACCGTCGACAGCCTGCTGAACGGCCTAACGGCGGACAATCTGGCCCTCGCAACGGAGATCGCGGCCCTGCCCCAATCCATGCGCGGCTTCGGCCATATCAAGATGGATAACGTCAAGAAAGCCAAACAACGGGAACAAGACCTGCTGGCCGGTTTCAAAGACCCGACCAAGGCATCGCAGGCGGCGGAATAGGTCATCCAAAAAATCACGGCAAGGGGGGATGCCAATGACCGGAAACTATCAAATTCGTACCATGACTCCGGCCGAGGTTGCCCAGGCCGTCGATTGGGCCGCCGCCGAAGGATGGAATCCCGGCCTGGCCGATACCGAATGCTTTCTGTCCGTCGACCCGGGCGGATTCATCGGCGGCTGGCTCGACGGACGGATGATCTCCTCCATCTCCGTCATCAATTACGACGACGCGTTCTCGTTTCTCGGCTTCTACATTGTCGAAGAACCCCATCGCGGCAACGGATACGGCTATGCGCTGTGGCAGGAAGCCATCAAGCATGCGGGGGGCCGCCTGATCGGATTGGACGGCGTCGTCGCCGAACAGGACAATTACCGCCGCTCGGGCTTCGAGTTCGCCTACAACAACATTCGCTACGGCGGGGTGCCCCAAGCGCTGAGTGATGCGCATGTACCGTCAGGCGTTACCTTGGTCCCGCTCGCGGGCTCGAGCCCGGACATCGCAACTTATGACCGCAGGGTGTTTCCCGCCCCGCGCGAGGCTTTTCTCGACGCCTGGGTATCGGCCAAAGATCATGTCGCCCGCGCCGTACGCGCCGGTGACGGAGGCGTGCTGGGATACGGCGTCATCCGCCCCTGCCGCACGGGCTTCAAGATCGGTCCCCTGTTTGCCGACGACCCGGCGATCGCCCGTGCATTGGTGACGGAACTGATCGCCGCAACGGGAACCAATGGTGCAGACGTGTTCCTCGACGTGCCGGAGCCCCATGGCAGCGCCGTCGCGATGGCCAAAGACTTAGGACTTGAGCCCGTGTTCGAGACGGCCCGCATGTACACGGGCCCCGCCCCCGACATCGACATGGCCCGCATCTTCGGCGTCACGACCTTCGAACTTGGTTAAAGGACGAAAGCCAGCAGGAACGGCAAAGTCGCAAAGGACAACACCGTCGAAATCACGACGGAGCCCGCGACTTCTTCCGGCTGATTGCCGTAGCGTTCCGCGAACAGGAAGTTGAACACGGCAACCGGCATGGCGCATTGCACGATCAGCACGCCGCGCTCCGCCCCCGTAAAGCCGAAGGCTTCGGCCGTGGCCCATCCGACCAGAAAACCCACGCCGATCCGCATTACGGACAGCAACACCGCACGCGGCACGCTTTTGACGCCGAGGCCCGCCAGCGACACGCCGAGCGTGATCAGCATCAGCGGCACGGTCAGGCCCGATAAAATGCGCGTCGTGTTGTAAATCCATTCCGGCACGGCCCAACCGGTGAACATGAACACCAGGGCCGCCCCCACGGCATAGAGGATCGGCAGGCGCAGCAAGGCCCCCACCGAGGTCGCCCCCGCCGGCACGGCGACGCCGATGGTGAACAGGCAGAGCACGTTGACCGTGAAGTAGGCGATGGCCAGGGCCAGCCCGTTTTCGCCGAATGCCAGCAGGCAGAGCGGCAGGCCCATATTGCCCACGTTGCCGTAGGCCAGCGTCGACAAAAACGCCTTCTGGCTGAGCTTCATGACCTTCAGGAACACGAAGTAGATTGCGTAGAAGGCGACCATCGTCACCGCCGTCGCCGCCCCCATGGTCAGGAACGCATCGATTTCGATTTTGGTATCGACCAGGGTGAAGAAGGTCAGGCAAGGCGTGCCGATGTTGGTCACCAGCGTGGTCACCAGGGCCGTGTCGAAAGCGCGGCCCTGCTTGCGCCAGATAAACCCGATGACGGCACAGATCAGAACCGGCGCAATGACGGAAAAAAGCTGGAAAAGCATGGGCGAAGGCGTGTCCTAAAGGAGAGAGAACCGAGGGATACGCCTTATACCGCCCGCATTCAACACCTGCAGCCGGTCAATTTCGGCTTATATCGCCAAGGTCTTATTCCACCCAGGCAATACGCAGAATGTTGGTCGCCCCGGGTGTGCCGAAGGGCACGCCGGCGGTGACCACGACCGGGTCTCCCTTTTTGGCGAAGCCGTCCTTCTGTGCCTCGGCCACGGCCTTGGAAACCATTTCGCGGAACGAATGGATATCTTCGGTCAGGACCGAATGCACCCCCCAACACAGCGCCAACCGGCGCGCCGTTTCCCGTTTGGGCGTCAGCCCCAGAATCGGTGCATGCGGACGCAGGCGCGCGCAGCGCAGCGTGGTCGAGCCCGTCGTCGTGAAGGTTACGATCACGGCGGCGGTAATGGTATCGGCGACCTGCGTCGCGGCGACGGTGATGGCATCGGCCGCGGTGGCATCGGGCACGGAACGGCGGCGGTCGCGCATCTGGCGGTAATGTTCGTCCTGTTCCACCCGCTTGATGATGCGGTCCATGGTCGCCACGGTTTCGGTCGGATACTTGCCCACAGCCGATTCCGCCGACAGCATGACCGCATCGGCGCCGTCGTAGATGGCGGTCGCCACGTCCGATGCTTCGGCCCGGGTCGGGGTCGGCGCATTGACCATGGAATCGAGCATCTGCGTTGCCACGATCACCGGCTTCCCGGCCAGTTTACACAGATGCAGAATGCGTTTCTGCGCAACGGGCACGTCCTCGGTTGGGCATTCAACGCCCAAATCACCACGTGCCACCATGATGGCGTCGGACAGATGGACGATTTCCTCCAGATGCTGAAGGGCAGCCGGTTTCTCAAGCTTCGACATGATGGCCGCGCGCCCGGCGACCAGCTTGCGGGCCTCCGCCAGGTCTTCCGGCCGCTGCACGAAAGACAGCGCCACCCATTCCACACCCAGGTCGAGCCCGAACCGCATGTCGTCGCGGTCTTTTTTGGTCAGCGGCGAGACATCCAAGATCACGCTGGGCACGTTGACGCCTTTGTGGTTGGACAGCGTGCCGCCGATCACCACTTCGCATTCGGCATGTTCCTTGGAGCAATCCAGCACCTTAAGCCGGATACGTCCGTCGTCGATCAACAAGTCCGAGCCCGGCTCCAGGGCCGCGAAAATTTCCGGATGGGGCAGCGGCGCGCGGTTTTTATCACCGGAGGTTTTGTCCAGATCCAGGCAGAATTTCTGGCCGACCTCGAGTTCGACAGCCCCTCCGTTGATCTCGCCAACGCGCAGTTTCGGTCCCTGCAGATCAAGGAGAATCCCGACCGGTCGGTGGTATTTGCGCTCAAGCGAGCGGACAATTCCGTGGATTTTCTCGTGATCGGCGTGGCTGCCGTGTGAAAAATTCATCCGAAAGACATCGACACCTGCTTCGAACAGTTTTTCGATGGCTTCCTGGCTGGACGTTGCAGGGCCCAGGGTCGCGACGATCTTCGCGCGGCGTTCTCGTTTCATGGTGGGGTCGTTCCCTCTTCTTCCCTTGTCACGGTCCCTGCGCCCATAGGCTTAAGCCTAAATTCGAACAAACTCACGTAAATATTGTTTGAAATCATGCCTCATTGCCCAAATTTCATGGCAACCGGTCCAATTAATACGATATCGCGGCTTGGCCTGCCTTGCGCGGAACCCCTTAGATTAGGTAGGTATTAACCAATTTCGTGGCATCTAATATGAGCCGGAACGTACCGGCATTGTGTTTTATTAGGGAAGCGGGACGCTGGCGGCGTATTGGGGATTGCCGGCATCCCAGGGGTAAAGCGTGAGCACGCAGAGCATCATCAACGCCCTTGCGGGATTATCACCCGACACGGACAAAGCGACGCTGATGACCGCCGTCGATGACGCGGTCGACGGTATCGTCAAGGAATTGGATTCCCAGTCCGGCGGAAAGGTGGAACCCGACTTGGTTCAGGCGACGCAGGCAACCCTGTCGTTCCTGGAAGCCTGTGGCCAGTTGAAGGACCCTGAATTCACCCAGCGGGCACGCATCCGTGCGTCCGAACTGCTGGAAGCCTTCGACAAGATTACAAACGGCGGTGCGTCCGACGACGGCGAGGCCCCGCGCAAGAAACGGCGCCGGAAAAAACGCCCCACCGGGGCCGACGGCAAACCCGTCCGAGGCGCCAAGGGTAAACCGGCAAAGGGCAAGCCCGCTGCCGGCAAGAAGCCCGCCGCCAAGCCCAAACAACCGGCCAAGCCCTGGGAAGACAGCCCCTATACCGAGGCCTTCACCCAGAATATTTGCAAATACCTACGCAAGCGCGCCATGCTTTGGTATGTGCCGCAGCATACGCTGACCCCGACCCCCTTTCCGCTGTCGACCCGGTTCGCCGACAACCTGGAAACCGCGATCAAGGAGCATTTCCTACACCGGTTTTTCACCAACCGCCGGATCTTGGTGCTTGAAGACGAGTTGAAGGCCAAAAATTTCGGGGAAAGCGCCTTCCAAGAAGTGTTCGACAAGCCGAAAAAGGCCAATCCCGTTCGAACCATGTGGGAAGACGGTCTGAACGATATCGAGAAATTGCTGACATCCGATAAACCGGTACAGCCGAAAGCTGTCCAGACCAAAACCAAGGTCAAAAAAACAGGTGGCTTCCTGGGTTTTTTCCAGAAAGAAGAAAAGATCGTCGAACGCCAGGTCGAAGCCGACACCTCTGAATTGGATCACGCCACAGGTTTTTGGAACACCATCGCCGGGCCCGAGGTCACCTACAGCCCACCGAAATATGAAGACTTCATCTTTCTCAAATCCCTGTTCGAGTACTATCCCGAGCAGGTCGAGGAAGAGCAGGAAGCCGTCAAACAGATGCTGCAGCAGGAATACGGCTCTAACCAAGCCCGCGAGGGTGCGGCCCGCGATCACCTCAATGCCTTGCTCAAGGACACGGCCCCCTGTTCGGGTGAATTGACGGCGCTATGGGTCTATCTCACGGCAAAGGATGCGTTCGGCTACAACGTGTTCAAATCCTTCACGTCCAGTCACGGCACATCGGCCGAGCAGCGCCGCCGGGCCCTGCCCTATTTCCTGCGCTGGATTCCCGATTTCACGGAACAGGAATCGCCGTCCAGGCTATGATCCGGTCAGATCTGCTTCCCTCAGCGTGTTAACCCTTTGCTAGCCCCAATCACCTTAGGATAGTCTTAGCGCACTCGCCGATGGTCCGGCGGGGCTCCGAAAGGTCAGGCATGCTGAAAAAGGTCTTTTCCAAAGCGTTGTTGTCCGTGGTCATGGACAAGAAAGCCCGCTCGAAGCTCGACGCGGCGAAAACACGCGTGGAAAAAACCCCGCCTTCCCCCGAAGCCCTGCCCGCCAGTTCCGAAGAACTGCGGCTGGCCGCCCGCAACGCGCTGGAACAGGCGGAAAAAGAGCTCGCCTCTAAACCGAAATTGACCGCCGACCGCAAGGCGTTGATCCAACAGGCCCTGGCCGTGCGCAAGCAGAAGACCAAGATTCTCGACGACCTTGGCCCGGATCAGAAACTCAAATTACAGGCCATGGCGCTTGAAGCCTTCGGTCTTGACCCCACCAAGGGCGGACGTTGAGTCCCCCGTCTTCGTTGACCGAGGCCGAAATGGCAGCCGTCTGTGACTTAAGCGAAAAGGTCGCGGCCGGTGACTTGCGTGCCCTGGCCCGGGCCATCACCCTTATGGAATCAGGCCGGGCTGATCACCGCACGCAGGCCGAAACCTTGATCCGCGCGCTGCTGCCGTCATCGGGGAACTCCATCCGCATCGGCATTACGGGTGTGCCCGGCGTCGGAAAATCGACGTTTATCGAAGCCTTCGGCATGGCCCTGGTGGACCGCGGGCATCGGGTTGCTGTCCTGGCCGTGGACCCGACCAGCCCCCGTTCCGGGGGATCGATCCTGGGCGACAAAACCCGCATGGAAAAGCTGGCACGGTCAAAGAACGCCTATATCCGCCCCTCGCCGTCGGGCGGCACGTTGGGCGGTGTTGCCCGGCGCACGCGCGAGGCGATCATCGCAGTCGAAGCCGCCGGATATGACGTCGTGCTGATCGAAACCGTCGGCGTGGGGCAATCTGAAACAGCGGTCAACGATCTGGTCGATATGTTCATGTTGCTGCTGACCCCCGGTGGCGGCGACGACTTGCAGGGCATCAAGAAAGGCATCGTCGAAATGGCCGATCTGATCGTCGTCAACAAAGCCGACGGCGATTTGGCTCCGGCAGCCGAACGCGCCCGCCGGGATTACACATCGGCCCTCCACCTGCTGCGTCCGGAAAACACCGATTGGATGCCCGAAGTCCTTAAATGTTCGGCCCTGACCGGCGATGGATTGGATGATATCTGGCAATGCGTTGAGAAGTTCCGCGCCGCAACCGGAAAATCGGGCCGGTTCGGGCAACGCAGAAGCGAACAGGCACAGGCCTGGATGTGGAACGAGGTCAACGAAACCCTGCTGGGCGAACTGCGCCATGCACCGGCGGTGCGCCAAGCTTTGGCCGAGCTGGAGCCCGCTGTTGCGCAAAACACACTGGGCCCCAGCGAAGCCGCACGGCGCATTCTGGCCGCCTATGCTGCATCCAGCGTCGGCAGGGAAGAAGATGCCTAAATATATGGATTTTCTCGGCATAGCCGCTACCATGCGGCCCAGGGAATTCTAAAAAAAGACACAGGCGGATGGCTCGTAGGATGGAAACGAAGGAAGAATTGGACCTGCTGCACGCAGAAATCCTCAACCTGTTCAACTACATTCAGCGCGTCCGCAAAGAAGTCGCCGCCATTACCCGCGTTGACGAAGGCAACGGCCGTTTCGACAACATGTCCGACCAATTGGACGCCATCGTTCAGGCCACCGCGGAAGCCACGAATTCCATCATGGAAATCGTCGAGCAGAATTCCGATACCCTCCAGAAAATTCGGGATAAGACCGAAGACCCGGAAATCCGTGCCCTGTTGGATGAAGTTGAAAACAATTCCTCCAACATCTTCGAAGCCTGCACCTTTCAGGACATCACCGGCCAGCGCGTGACCAAAATCGCCCGTTCGGTTACTTACGTTGAATCCCGCGTCAATTCCTTGATCGAGATATTCGGCAAAGAGCACCTGGAAAACGTGGAAATCGAAGACGAAGTCGAAAAAACCGAAGACGAAAAACTTCTCAGTGGTCCGCAGCTTGAAGGCGAAGGCATCAGCCAGGACGAGATCGACAAGCTGTTCGACTAATTCGCATTCCGACCATCAATTCAAAGGGGTGCCCGGGCCTGCCGCCCGGGCAATGACATGAAAGATTTGCTGTTCAACCAAGAAACCCAAGGGAGTTCGATCCCATGCGATACCTGCTGTCTTTATTCGCTGTCCTGTCACTTTTCATCGGAGCCGGCACAATGAACGACGCTGAAGCCATGGACCTTGAAAACACCCTGTACATGGACACCACGCATGGCCGTGTGGTGATCGCACTGCGCCCCGACCTGGCACCGAAACACGTTGCCCGGATCAAGGAACTGACCCGTGACGGCTTTTACGATGGATTGATTTTCCACCGCGTGATCGGCGGCTTCATGGCTCAGGGCGGCGATCCGGACGGCACCGGCATGGGCGGCAGCGGCCAGAACCTGCCCGCCGAATTTTCCGACGAACCGTTTAAGCGCGGCACCGTCGGCATGGCCCGGTCCATGAACCCGGACAGCGGCGACAGCCAGTTCTTCATCTGCTTTGCGCGGACGGCGCACCTGGACGGCCAATACACGGTCTGGGGCGAGGTCGTCAAGGGCATGAAGTTCGTCGGCATGCTGGAACGGGGCGAGCCGCCTGCCAATCCGGACAAAATCATCAAGATGCAGGTCGCAGCGGACGCCAAATAGCTTCCGGGCGGGGTCTAGCCCGACCTGAAGCATCTAGCGCACGAGTTCGCGGGTCGCCCGGTCCAGGCCGTCGAGCGTCAGGGGATACATGCGCCCGCCCATCAGGCGCTGAATCATGTCCACGGACTGGGTGTGGCCCCACCAAGCTTCCTGCACGGGATTCAGCCAGACAGCCCGATGATAGACGCTCAGCATCCGTTGCATCCATAAGGCCCCGGCTTCTTCGTTCCAGTGCTCCACACTGCCGCCGGCATAGGCGATTTCATAGGGGCTCATGGAGGCATCGCCGACGAAAATGATCTTGTAGTCCGACGGATAGGTATGAAGGACGTCCCAGGTCGGGATCGTTTCCGTGCGGCGGCGGATGTTGTCTTTCCACACGCGTTCGTAAATGCAGTTGTGGAAATAGAAATATTCCAGATGCTTGAATTCCGAGCGCGCGGCGGAAAACAGTTCTTCCACCATGCGCACGTGCGGATTCATGGACCCACCCACATCCAGGAACAGCAGCACCTTCACCGCATTGTGGCGTTCAGGCACCATGCGGATATCCAGATAGCCCCGCTTGGCCGTATTGCGGATCGTGCCGTCCAGGTCCAGTTCCGTGGGCGCCCCTTCGCGTGCGAACCGGCGCAAGCGGCGCAGGGCGACCTTGATGTTGCGGGTCCCCAATTCCAGACTGTCGTCCAGGTTTTTGAATTCGCGCTTGTCCCAGACCTTGACCGCCCGGAAATTGCGGTTGTCGTCCTGACCGATACGGATGCCTTCAGGATTGTAGCCATAGGCACCGAACGGCGAGGTGCCGGCCGTGCCGATCCATTTCGACCCGCCCTGGTGGCGCTTTTTCTGTTCCTCCAGGCGTTTTTTCAGCGTCTCCATCAGCTTGTCCCAGCCGCCGAGCGCTTCGATCTCCGCCTTTTCCTGTTCGGTCAGCATGCGTTCGGCCAGCTTGCGCAGCCATTCCTCGGGAATGTCCTGGATGTCGACTTCCTCGGTCTGTTCCAGCCCCTTGAACACATGGCCGAACACCCGGTCAAACTTGTCCAGGTTCTTTTCGTCCTTCACCAAAGTCGCGCGGGACAGGTAATAGAAATCTTCCACACGGTACCCGGCGAGGCCCTTATCCATGCCTTCCAGCAAGGTCAGGTATTCGCGCAAGGAAACGGGGATCTTCGCAGAACGAAGTTCGAGAAAGAAGTTGATGAACATGGCCGCACAATAGCCCCCATGGCCAAGTCCTGCCAATCCCACTTCATGCCTGGCTGTTAAGAAGTTAAGCTCTGGCCATCACAGACAAAACCCGCATGGGAGGCCTTTCATGATCACCGTCGTCGTCAATTTCGCCCTGCCGCCCGGCACCACCCTGGCCGATGCCACGGAACGCTATCGCGACAGTTCGAAAAAATACCTGGGCGCTCCCGGCCTGATCCGCAAACACTACCTGTACAACGCAGAAACCATGACTGGCGGCGGCGCCTATGTGTTCGAAACCCGGGAACAGGCGGAAGCCCTGTTCAACGCCGATTGGGTCGCCTCGATCACCGAACGCTACAAATCGCCGCCAACCCTGACGTTTTTCGAAACGCCCGTGCTTGTCGATAACGTGGCCGGTGAAATCATCTCCTGACGGTTAGTCCTGCTCCGGCCCCGCGACCTGGACCTTCAGCGGCACGGATGACCGCAGGTGCAGATCGCGCTGCGGGAACGGGAAGACCACGCCGTGTTGGTGATACAGGTCCCAGATCTGCAATTGGACCTGACTGCGCACATTGGCGACACCGTTTTGCGGATCGTTGATCCAGAACCGAAGCTCCAGATTTACGGAATTGTCGCCGAACTCGATCAGGTGGCAGACGGGCTTGGGATCCTTGAGCACGCGCTCGATCCCCTCGACCGCTTGAACCGCCAATTCCCGCGCCTTGTGCACGTCGGCTTCGTAATCGATGCCGATCGGGATTTTCTGGCGAATTTTGGAATCGGAGAACGACCAATTCTCGACCCGCTGGGAAATCAGTTCTTCGTTGGGGATCAGATGTTCCGTGCCGTCGCGCGTAATGACCGAGACATAACGTGCGCCCAAGGTATTGATCCAGCCGAAGGTGTCGCCGATGGCAATCACGTCGCCGGGTTTGACGGAACGGTCCATCAACAGGATCACGCCCGACATTAGGTTGGAGACAACTTTCTGCAGGCCGAAACCGATGCCCAGGCCGACCGCCCCGCCGAACACGGCAAAGGCCGCCAGATTGATGCCAACGCTTTCCAGGGCCAGGGCAATGGCCAGGGCATAAAGAAAAACCCGGGCGAATTTTCCGAACAGAACCCGCATGGAGGGGGTCAGGTTGGCGGACGCATTGATGCGGGATTCCGCGATGCGCGAGGTAACCGACGCCAGATAGAGGAACAGCGCCGACAACAGCGCCGCCTTGATCACCCCCAGGACAGACAGGCGGAACTCACCCAGGTTGAGCGCCATGTCATCCAGGGTTTGCATGACCGGGTCCAGAAGCCCCAGCAGATTAAGCGCGGCAATGGTCCAGGCCATGAAGGCGACGGCACGGGCCCAGAACGGATTGCGGATCAACCCCGATGCCAGGCGAATGACCGCCCAGGCGGTCAGCAGGGAAACCGCCCCTTCCATGATGTGATGGGGCCAAGCCGCCCCCTTGGCCGCGAACACGGCGAACCATAAGGCCGCCAACCAGACCAAGGGCCGGGCGACGGGTTTCAGGAATGCCGCCACGGGATGACCGAACCGCGCGTACCAGCGTACGCCGGGCTGCCGGTCCAACAGGGCTTCAAGTTTGGGCGACAGTATGCGCGCGGCGATAAAGGTTGCCAGGATCACAGCCAGCTGGATCAGATTGCCAAGTGCGAGCACATTGGCGTCCAGCCATATGAGTACGGTCTGCAGCCATTGCTGCATACGGTCCGAATCAAGAAATTTGCTTAGGTCCATGTTCGCCACCCCTATCCGATCAGCTTATCCGACAAGGCGGACAGGAACCAGGGGACGCTGGATCAGGCCTCGTCGGCGGGAGGGGCATCCTTGGTCGGCGGGCCGACGGCAATCAGCTTGATCGTCGCCTCGTCAACGGACATGGACAGCAAAATCAAGCCCAGCAGCAGGATCACCGTGCCGACCAGGGTCAGCGCGAACATGCCCAGCATCTGATGAAACACGAACAGCATGGCGACGGCGATCAGCAGGGGCTTCCACTTGCCGTCACGCTTGCTGGGCGTGCCGCATGCGGTGCAAATGACCGGTTTGCCCGCGGCCAACGGCCAGCTGGACAGGCGTTTGAAACGGGTATCACAAGCGGGACAGATCATGCCTGAGCCCCCGGTTCCGGCCTCAACCGCCTTCGCGGCGGTTAAGGAACGCCAGACGTTCCAGCATATGGACGTCCTGTTCGTTCTTCAGAAGGGCGCCGTACAAGGGTGGGATCAGGTCCTTCTTGTCACCGGACCGCAGCGTTTCCGGCGGGATGTCTTCGACCATCAGAAGCTTCAGCCAGTCGAGCAATTCAGAAGTCGACGGCTTTTTCTTCAGGCCCGGGACGTCGCGCAGTTCATAGAACAGGTTCAATGCCTCGGCCACCAGGCGCTTCTGGATGCCCGGATGGTGAACATCGATGATCCGGCGCATGGTGTCTTCGTCGGGGAAGCGGATGTAGTGGAAGAAACAGCGGCGCAGGAAGGCGTCCGGCAGTTCCTTTTCGTTGTTCGAGGTGATGATCACGATAGGGCGAACCCGCGCGGAAACCGTTTCCTTGGTCTCGTAGACATGGAATTCCATGCGGTCGAGTTCGAGCAGCAGATCGTTGGGGAATTCGATGTCGGCCTTGTCGATCTCGTCGATCAGCAGCACCGGGCGCTCGGGTGCGTCAAAGGCCTCCCACAGCTTGCCGCGGATGATGTAGTTGGAAATGTCGTGCACCCGCTGATCGCCCAGCTGCGAATCCCTAAGGCGCGCGACGGCATCGTATTCATATAATCCCTGCTGCGCACGGGTCGTCGATTTGACATGCCATTGGATCAGCGGTGCGTTGATCGCCTGCGCCACTTCGGACGCCAGCACGGTCTTGCCCGTGCCGGGTTCGCCCTTGATCAGCAACGGGCGTTCCAGATTGATCGCCGCGTTGACCGCGACCTGCAGGTCTTCGGTCGCGACAAAACTGTCGGTGCCTTCAAATCTTTGGTTCATGAAATCTCTCAGGCCTGGATTGCTGCTTCGATGGCGTCGATGGCTTTGCCCGCACCGGCGCCGTCCGGGCCGCCGGCTTGCGCCATGTCGGGCCGCCCGCCCCCGCCCTTGCCGCCGACGGCGGCGGAACCTGCGCGGACCAGGTCGACGGCGCTCATCCGTTCGGTCAGGTCTTCGGTCACGGCGACGACCACGTTGGCCTTGCCTTCGGTCACGCTGACCAGCGCGACCACGCCCGACCCCAGGGTCTTCATCAATTCGTCGGCCATGCCCTTCAATTCCTTGGCCGGCACGCCGTCCAGAACGCGCGGCGCGAATTTGATGCCGCCCAGGTCCTTGATGTCGCCGCCGCCGTTACCGGCATTGCCACCGGCGGCCGCACCGCCGCCAAGCGCCAGCTTCTTGCGGGCTTCGGCCAGTTCACGTTCCAGGCGCTTGCGGTCTTCGACCAGGGCCGTGACACGCGTGGCGACGTCTTCCGGTTTGACCTTCAGAGCCGAAGCTGCCTCGGCCAGGGCTTTTTCATGGGCATCGAAATAGGCAAGCGCGCCATCGGCGGTCACGGCCTCGATCCGGCGCACACCGGCGGCAACCGCCCCTTCGCCGACGATCTTGAACAGGCCGATATCGCCCGTGCGCCGCACATGGGTGCCGCCGCACAGTTCGGTCGAGAAATAATGCTCGCCGCTTTGATCGCCCATGGAAACGACCCGGACTTCATCGCCGTACTTTTCCCCGAACAGGGCCAGGGCCCCCGCTTCCACGGCACTTTCCGGGTCCATCAGGCGGGTCAGGACATCGTTGTTGGCGCGCACCTGATTGTTGACGTCGGCCTCGACCGCGGCCAGTTCCTCGGGCGCCACGGCCTTGGGATGGGAAATATCGAAGCGCAGGCGGTCGGGAGCAACCAGCGAGCCCTTCTGCGTCACGTGATCACCCAAGTGGCGGCGCAGGGCTTCGTGCAGCAGGTGGGTGGCCGAATGATTGGCGCGCAGGCGGCGGCGACGGGTGCCGTCGACCGTGAACTGGGCTTCATCACCGACAGTCACGGTGCCGTCTTCGACCGTGCCGACATGAACATGCAGAACTCCCAGCATCTTCTGGGTATCGTTGACGGCGATGCGCGCGCCCTCGGCCGTGGTGATCACGCCCCGGTCGCCCATCTGGCCGCCGGATTCACCGTAAAACGGCGTCTGGTTGGAAACCAGATGCACGGCATCGCCCTTGCCGGCCCTATCGGCGCGCTTGCCGTCGACCACCAGGGCGCGGACCTGGCCTTCGGCCTGTTCCGTGTCGTAGCCGAAAAATTCCGTGGCGCCGACTTCGTCGCGCACTTCGAACCAGATCTTTTCCGTGGCCGCGTCGCCCGACCCGGACCAGGCCTTGCGGGCTTCGGCCCGCTGGCGTTCCATGGCCGCGTTGAAGGCATCGGTATCGACGTCGATTTCCTTGGCCTTCAGGGCATCCTGCGTCAAATCCAGGGGGAAGCCGTAGGTATCGTACAGCTTAAATGCCGTCTCACCGTCAAGCGTGCCGCCGGCCCCCATGTCGGCGGTCGCCTCGTCGAGAATCTTAAGCCCCCGGTCCAGGGTCGTGATGAACCGGGATTCTTCCAGTTTCAGGGTTTCGGTGATCAGCGCCTGGGCACGGATCAGTTCCGGAAAGGCCCGGCCCATGTTGTCGGCCAAGGTCTGCACCAGTTTGTACAACAGCGGTTCCTGAGAGCCCATCAGATGGGCGTGGCGCATGGCGCGGCGCATGATCCGGCGCAGCACGTAGCCGCGCCCTTCATTGGACGGCAGCACGCCGTCGGCGATCAGGAAGCTGGAGGCCCGAAGATGGTCGGCGATGACCCGGTGCGATACGGCATGGTCGCCGTCGGGGTCGACGCCCGAAGCTTCGGACGAGGCCATGATCAGGTTGCGCATCAGGTCGATGGCGTAGTTGTCATGCGTGCCCTGCATGACGGCGGCGATGCGTTCCAGTCCCATACCCGTATCGATCGACGGTTTGGGCAGCTCGACACGTTCGTCGGCGGTCAGCTGCTCGAACTGCATGAACACCAAGTTCCAGATTTCGATGAAGCGGTCGCCGTCCTCGTCGGGGCTGCCCGGCGGCCCGCCCGGGATATGATCGCCATGGTCATAGAAGATTTCCGAACACGGCCCGCAGGGGCCCGTATCGCCCATGGCCCAGAAATTATCGGAAGTCGGAATGCGGATGATTCTGTCGTCGGAAATGCCCGCGATCTTGCGCCATAGTGTGGCCGCGTCTTCGTCCGAGGTATGGACCGTGACCAACAGCTTATCCGCCGGCAGACCGAATTCTTTCGTGACGAGGTTCCAGGCCAGTTCGATGGCCAGTTCCTTGAAATAGTCGCCGAACGAGAAGTTCCCCAGCATTTCAAAGAAGGTATGGTGGCGGGCCGTATGGCCGACATTTTCAAGGTCGTTGTGCTTGCCGCCGGCGCGCACGCATTTCTGCGACGTCACGGCGCGGGAATAATCACGCGTTTCGTTGCCGGTGAACACGTTCTTGAACTGAACCATCCCCGCATTGGTGAACATCAGGGTCGGATCGTTCAGCGGCACCAAGGGCGACGACTGAACGGGCTGATGGCCGTTGGCGGCGAAATAGTCCAGGAATGCCTGGCGAATGTCGTTAACGGTCTGCATGCGGATAACCTAGGCCCTGCCCCCGGGGGATTAAAGTGGGGATTTAAAGTACTGCAATCGGCTCGACCGCCCCACTGAAACGCGGACGAAGCGACGTTTTTACCGGCAAGGCGGGGGCCTGTCCAGAAACCTCGGGCCTTCGGCATGGGGCCATTTTTCGGGAAAATCGCGGCCAATCGCTGACGGTTTATCCCTGTGCCGCAAAAAGATGCAGCCGGCGCGGAGGACGCCGGCTGCTTCTGGGGGCGGAAGGTGCTTGGGGGAGCACCGTCCTGTCGGCCTTGGGGGAAGGCCGGGGGTATGGCCTGGAGGGTGACAGGCCTTGGGAAAGTGGTGGATTTTCAAGGGGGGCAAAACACAGGAGCGGTGCCGCCCCCCAAGGTTTCGATCACAGGATTTGCGATTAGAACTCGTCGGCCGGGCTGTCCGATGCCTCGCCCGCGTCGCCGTCTTCTTCCATGCCGCCGGGGCCGACCATCATTTCCTCGGAAATCAGGCCCGCACTATGGCGGATTTTTTCCTCGATGACCTTGGTCATCTCCGGGTTGTCGCGCAGGAACTGTTTGGCGTTCTCACGGCCTTGGCCGATGCGCTCGGAATTGAAGGAGAACCAGGAGCCCGATTTCTCGACGATGTTGGCCTTGACGCCCAGATCAAGAATTTCGCCCATCTTGGAAATGCCTTCGCCGTACATGATGTCGAATTCGATCATCTTGAAGGGCGGTGCCATCTTGTTCTTCACGACCTTGACGCGGGTCTGGTTGCCGACAACCTCGTCCCGGTCTTTGATCGCGCCGATGCGGCGGATTTCCATGCGCACCGAGGAATAGAACTTGAGCGCGTTGCCGCCCGAGGTGGTTTCCGGGTTGCCGAACATGACGCCGATCTTCATGCGGATCTGGTTGATGAAGATGACCATGGTGTTGGATTTGGAGACGGAGGCCGTCAGCTTGCGGAGCGCCTGGCTCATCAGCCGGGCCTGCAGGCCGACGTGGGTGTCGCCCATTTCGCCTTCCAGTTCGGCGCGCGGCACCAATGCTGCGACGGAATCGACCACCAGCACGTCGATGGCGCCGGATCTCACCAGGGTGTCGGAAATTTCCAGCGCCTGTTCGCCGGCATCGGGCTGGGAAATCAGCAGTTCCTCGACATCGACGCCGAGTTTCTTGGCATAGGCCGGATCAAGGGCGTGTTCCGCGTCGACGAAGGCGCAGGTGCCGCCGGCCTTTTGCGCCTCGGCGATGACATGCAGGGCCAGGGTCGTCTTGCCCGAGCTTTCCGGTCCATAAATTTCAACGATGCGCCCGCGCGGCAGGCCGCCGATGCCCAGGCCGATGTCCAGGCCGATAGAACCTGTGGAGATAACCGGGGTATCCACCACCTCGCGCTGGCCGAGCCGCATGATCGAGCCCTTGCCGAACGCGCGCTCGATCTGTCCCAGCGCCGCGTCCAGGGCCTTGCTTTTATCCACGTTGTCTTTCTCCACCAGTCGAAGTGCTGCGTCAGCCATCTGACCTCTCCCTTATTTCACTGCCGTCGGAACGTTGCAATCGGGATCAATGTACGTGTTTTGTTCTCATTGACAAGCGTAATTTATAATAAATTGATTTTATTGAATTTTATGGCATTTGTTCCCAGAGTGTTCCACATAGAATCGGAGTCTGGAACTCATGCTTAACCGATATGGTTAACGGCGGGATGAGGGACTCGCCCCTCTTTCAAGACAAGCAAAAGGCGTGATAGCTTCTCGCTCAAATTGTGCTTCTTTAAAAGGTCGTCTGAATGCGCTTGTTGATCCCTTTACTCATTGCGCCATTGCTTTCCGGCTGTGTGCTTGTCGCACTCGGCGTAACCAAGATAAGCCTTCCTGCCGATGAGAAAACCATTCGCAAATTTGACGAACTTTGCCGTGGCGAAATTGGCCTTCACGTCTACGAACCAACGCCCACCGTCAAGGGCGTTTTTGACGCATCGTCAGACCACGAATGTGAGATATGTGAATACGCATTGGCGAAAGCGAAGTATGACTTCGTAGAATTCGAGATAGCTCCCGAAAATTATCATGAATGGTTCTATGCTAAAAGCTATGTCGACGGACCAGGTTTATATCGTGCAACTTTGCGGCCAATGAACCATCCAGATTGCGAAATCTTCTACCGTTACCATTCAAGAAGTGGGAACCCTGAAATTACAGCTAAAAAATTAGCTTACGCACATGGGAACCTTAACGGGCACTGCATGACAGCAACCCAAATATCGAACACAAAAACAAAATACAAATATATAAAATACAAACGAACAACAATATCAGATAATAGAATATTTAAACGAGAAACAATTTGGAAAAATTCAGAAAATGAAGATATATATGCTCAGTATACACAGTATTATTTAGTTAAAACACTTCTGAAGGGCAAAGGAGGCACGCATCACGGAGAGACCAGCACCTGCCCAAAAAGCAACAATAAGTACAACTTTTACGATCCCCCTCCAATTGACAAAGTTTTCCAACCGGCTCGGTAGTAAGCAGAGATTAGAATCTCGATAGTTCGCTAAAGCCCCTCGGAGACGATGATCTCCTTCACCTTGCCCACAAGCGTCTTGAGGGTAAATGGCTTGGGCAGGAAGTGCAGGGTGTCGTCGTTGTCGATCTGGTCCTGAAAGGCGTCCTCGGCATAGCCGGACATCAAGATCACCTTCACCCGGGGCATCTGTTCGCGCAGCGTGCGGACCAGGGTGTAGCCATCCATCCCGGGCATGACGACGTCGGAGACGATCAGGTCGATCTTCCGGTCCGTGCCGTTGATGACGTCAAGCGCGACCTCGCCGTTCTGGGCTTCCAACACCTTATAGCCCTTGTTCCTGAGTGCCCGGGCGCCGAACATGCGGACGGCGTCCTCGTCCTCGACCAGAAGGATGGTCTCAGACCCGGTGAGGTCTTCTTCGAACAGGGGCAGTTCGGGCTCTTTCCCCTTAACCTTGCCGTTTCCTGGGCCTGCGCCCTGTCCTTTGCTTTTGTCCTGGGCGACCTGTTCCGTCGCGGCGGCGGCTTCGGCGGCGGCCGCTTCCTGGGCCTGGGCGCGGGCTTCTTCATCGGCGCGGGGGAACAGCAGGCGGAACACCGTGCCCTGGCCGATCTTGCTTTCAACCGTCACATAGCCGCCCGACTGATGGATGATGCCGTAGACGGTGGAAAGGCCCAGGCCCGTGCCCTGCCCCACTTCCTTGGTCGAGAAAAACGGCTCGAAGATGCGGTCGAGCACGTCCTTGGGAATACCGGTGCCTTTATCCTCGACCTCGATCACCAGGTAGGAGCCGATGGGAATGACCTCGCCCGATTGCTGCAGGGGGCGTTCCAGATCGCGGCGGAAGGTGCGGATCACCAGGGGCCCGCCCTCAACCATGGCGTCGCGTGCATTGACCGCCAAATTGATGATGACCTGATCGAACTGCCCCCGGTCGGCCAGAACCTTGCCCGCCCCCCGTTCGTGTTCGAGCTTGAGCTTGACCGTTTCACCCAAAAGCCGGCGCAATAGGTTGGACAGATCGTTGAGCGCGTCTTCCGGGTCGAGCAGGTCCGGCTCCAGATTCTGTTTGCGCGAAAACGCCAAAAGCTGGCGCACCAGATTGGTCGCCCGGTGGGCGTTCTGCTTGATCTGCTGCAGGTCATTGAAGGATGGGTCGCCCGGCCCGTGGCGTTCCAGCAGCAGATCGGTAAAGCCGATCATGGCCGTCAGCAGGTTGTTGAAATCGTGCGCCACGCCGCCCGCAAGCTGGCCCACGGCCTGCATCTTCTGGGATTGGGCGAACTGGATTTCCAGGTTCTTCTGTTCCGTGGTGTCGATGAAATGCAGGACCAGACCGGTGATGTTGCCCTTGTCGTCTTCCATGCGGGACGCAAACAACGTCGCCGCCGCCTGCCGCCCGCCGGGGGCCGCCAGGCGGATTTCCGTCTGCGTCGCCCGGGTCCGCCCCATGATCACGTCGGACAGGGCCGAGGCCACGACCTCGCGGTCTTCGGGCAGCAGACGTTCGGCAAAGGGATGGCCCGCGACCATGTCGCGATGTGCACCCGCCAGGGTCAGGAACGCACGGTTACAGTCCATCACCCGGCCCTGACCGTCCAGCAAGGCAATCGCCACAGGCGCGTCATCGAACAGGAAGCGCAGGCGCTTGGCCGGGCCCAGGCCGCTGGCACCGCCGCCGCTGCCGTCGTCGATCCAGGCCATGTCGCGCAGCAGGATCGAGCGTGTATAGACCAGGGTGCCGTCCGTGGTTTCGCGGTGGGTCTGCAGCAGCGAGGCTGTGAATTCCGTGCCGTCGGCGGCGCGCAGGGTGACCAGACCGTGGGCATCCTGGCCCAGATCGTCCTCATCTTCATCATCGCCCCCATCTTCGCCGCCGTTGCCGTTGACCGGGCTGGCCGAGGTCACGAATTCGGCGAAGGGCCGGCCCCCCATGGCGACCCGGTCAACGCCGAGCCACCCCGCCAGGCACGAGTTGGCGTAAACGATACGCCCCCGTCCATCGACGGAAAACACGCCCACGGGCAGGCCGTCCAGCAGGTCGGCGCGGCGGGCTTCGGCCGATTGGCGAGCGGAAAGCTGGCGTTTTTCCTCGGTGATGTCGAGAGCCCGCCATTGCACATAGCGCGCCGTGCCGTCACCGGCCCCGGCACCGATGCCGTCATCGCCGAACGGCTCGACCCGCAGGCGGCACCACATGGGCTTGCCGTCGCGGCGCCGGCAGATCACCTCGCCGCTGCCGGCCGTACCGTCCGATGCGGCGGCACGAAGCTGGCGGAAGACATCCTTGGAACGCCCCTGGCTGTCCAGCGCCCGGTCGACGTGATTGAGGATATCCTCCACCCCTTGGCCGCTGTCACCGCCCTTCGAAAACAACTCGCGAAACGCCGGATTGGCGTACATGCCGACGCCGTCCCAGGTTGCGATCAGGAATCCGGCGGCCGATTCATCGGCCGCCATCCGGATCAACTCGCCCATGGGACCCGTGACCGTACGCGGAGCCGCCCCCCGGCCCATACGCCAGGCGGCGGTCAGCGAGCCAAGGGCAGCCGCGGCCAGCCCGGCACCCGCGGGCAATGCCCAGGCATTATCCAGCCCGAACATCAGCCCCGCGGCGACCCCCAACAGGGCCGCACCGGCATTCAGGACATGTGGTGTGCGTATCTGCATGCTTGCGATATCGGCGCCGGGTGATTGACGGCAGGCCTCCCCTGACGGCCCGCTTCCGGGAACAGGATTACCACTGAACACCACCTGTCAACAGCACTCGCTGCCGCCCCTCTCCGTGCCGGGACACGGCATCGCCAAAAGCGGATCAATTGGCGAGCTTGCCCTTGAGACGCATGACGTGGCCGATGACCTCGGCCACGGCCTTGAAGTGTTCAGGGGGGATTTCCTCGTCCAGTTCCACGGAGCTGTACAAAGCCCGCGCAAGCGGCGGGTTTTCAACGATTGTGATCTCGTTTTCTTCGGCGATTTCACGGATTTTCAAGGCCAGGTGGTCCTGCCCCTTGGCGACAACCTTGGGTGCCGGCATGGTCTCCATCTTGTATTCCAGCGCAACCGCGAAGTGGGTCGGGTTGGTGATCACCACATCCGCCTGAGGCACCGCCGCCATCATGCGCTTGCGTGCCCGTTCCATTCTGATCTGCCGGATTCGCGCCTTGATCTGGGGGTCGCCGTCGGTCTGCTTCTGCTCTTCCTTAATGTCGTTCATCGACATCCGCATCTGCTTCATGAAGGTGGCGCGCTGATAGATGTAATCGAGCGCTGCAATCACGGTCATGACACCGATGGAGGCAATCGCCATCAGGATGGCGATCTCGTGAATCCTTTCAAGAGCGGCGAACGTCGATACCGCGGGCAGCATTTCCAGGTCGTGCAACATCGGGATCGCCAACCCAAAAGAGACCAACGAAACAAAGGAGAGTTTGAGAATGCCTTTGAGAAATTCCATCAGACCTTGGCTGGAGAACAGCCGCTTAAAACCGCTTAGTGGGTTGATTTTGCTTGGCTTTGGCGTAATTTTCTTAGGCGCCCAAACCAATCCGAACTGCCCGATATTGGCCAGAACGGCAAGCACCACGAACATGCCCATGGCAGGCGCCAGGATGATCCCGATCTCCATCGCGACGCTGGAAAACAACAGCCGCAAATGTTCGAAATCCGTCGGGATCGAATAGGAAGAGGCAACAAACCGCCGCCCGATCGCCGTGATGTCGCGGGCCATGGCCGGTGCCAGGAACATCAACATCCCCGCACCGCCGATCAGCATCATCCAGCTTTTGATTTCCTGGGATTGGGCAACCTGGCCTTCGCTGCGCGCTTTCGATAGCTTTCGGTCGGTCGGCTCTTCGGTTTTTTGTGAGTCGTCTTCTTCAGCCATATCTCACACGCGGTCTTCCGGCCCTAGCCCAGGAAAACCGCGTACCCTTCCTGGAAACGGTTGAGGAATACCAGCATGATCGAAGAGAACACGATCATGAGGGCACCGAGTTGGACCGTAAGCTGGATCGGCAAGCCGAAGAAGAACACCGGCAATTGCGGCATCAGACGGCCCAACACACCAAGCCCGATATAATAGACCATGGCGATCACCAGAAACGGGATCGACAACTGGAACCCAAGGGCGAAGCTGTCCGCCACACGGCGCGCCAGCATCAAAGCCATATCACCCATTGCCACCCCTTCGCCGGGCACGAACAGATTGTAGGAATCAGCGAGCACGGCGAAATAAACATGGTGACTGTCGGTCACGAAGATCATCACCAGCCCCGAAATCGTCAGCAAATTGGCAATAACGGAGCTTTGCTGTTCGGAAATCGGATCCTGAATAAGGGCGTTGGCCATGGCGGCAAACAATGCAATCAGCGATCCCGCAGTTTGCAGTGCCCCGACAAGAACCACCGCAATCCCGCCCAGGAATAGGCCGACGACGATTTCACCGGCGATCAACAAAAACATGAACCAAGGTGAATCAGGAGGGGTCGGCAGGTTTTCCGCCAGCACCGGTGTCATCACCACGGCGACAAGCGCCGCCAAAACAACACGAAACCGCGCATTCACATAGGCCGCGGCAATACCCGGAATGATCGACAACATGGCGCCCACGCGGGCAAGAACGAGCAGGAATGCGAAAAGATTGAGTTTGACGAGTTCTTCCAGCATGACGCCGTTCTTCGCCCCCTACATTGACGCGATGCGGTCAAACAAGGTGTCGGCGAAGGTCGTCACCGAAGTGATCATGAACGGCAGCAACACGACGATCGCAATGAAGATCACGATGATCTTGGGAACGAACGTCAGGGTCATTTCCTGAATCGTCGTAAGCGCC
Source organism: Rhodospirillales bacterium (assembly GCA_040218445.1). Classification (GTDB taxonomy): domain Bacteria; phylum Pseudomonadota; class Alphaproteobacteria; order Rhodospirillales; family Casp-alpha2; genus UBA1479. The sequence goes on from JAVJRK010000003.1 coordinate 107,339, forward strand.
TGGAAAAGGGCAATAATCAGACCACTAAGCAAGCCCAGAAACATGATCGGGCCAGCCACCTTGATAACCACCCACATGGCGTTCCGGCCGACATCAATGACATCTACTTCATTCATCTTGATTTCATTCGTCCGGCACTTCGCTTAATTGGGCGGCTTCCGGTATCCCGCCGGAACGGGATTACACCGGCATCCGGATGATGTCCTTATAGGCTTCCAGGACCTTGTCGCGCACATTGACCACCGTCTGCAGGGTCATTTCCGCTTCGGCCACGGCGGTCACCACCTGGGTGATGTCGGCCCGGTCGTTGATGGCGCTGATCGACATCGTTTCCGAACGCTCGCCGATCTTGCGGGCTTCCATGATGGCGCTGCGCACCAGGTCACCGAACTCTTCCTGTCCCCCACCCGATGCGGCTCCGGCTTCCGCCCTGCTTCCGGAGATCTGCTCGCGGGCCGCACGCTGATAAGCATTGAGCGCCTGGTGAATATTGAAATCGGCGGTCGTGGTCATTGTTTTGCTCCCGTTCTAGGCCCGCTGAGGCCCGGTCCGCGTTGGGACCTTAAAACTTAATGCGGCCGCTAGTTGGACCGCAGCACGTCGATGACGCTGTTCAGCATCGTTTTCGACGATTTGATCAGGTTCAGATTGGCCTCGTAGGACCGCTGAGCCTCGCGCATATCCATCATTTCGATCATCGTGCTGACATTGGGCGTCTGCACGTATCCGTCCTGGTCCGCCGCCGGGTGGGACGGATCGTACTTCTTGCCGAAATCGGACATATCCTTGTGCAAGCGGTGCACCTGGACCGTCTCGACGCCGACGGACTTGTCCAGTTCGTTCTTGAACGTGACCAGCTTGCGCCGATACGGGTTTTCGCCCGGACGCTGCGGCAAACTGTCCGCATTGGCGATATTCTGGGAAATGACGCGAAGGCGCGTGCCCTGCACGCGCATGCCCGCACTGGAAATGCGGATCGTCTTGATGATGTCGTCCATTGGGGCTTTCGCCTCCGTTGTTCGTTTACCGATCGGGCAAGGGTTCTTCCTTTGTCCGACGGCGATGGTTTGGACGACTTTCTGTCGAGGTTCCCGTTCCAGGTTCGCCGTGGCCGTATGGCCCCGTCTATTTTGACGCACGCGCCTAGCGCGAGCGGCTCGCTGTTTTCAGCATTTCCATATGCTTTTTATAAAGTTCCGTTGTCAGGCGGTGGTTCGTCTGCGATTCCGATACCTTGCCCATCTGCTCCTCAAGCACGACCGAATTGCCGTTAGGTGAGGTTTCGAAGGGATGGCGCGGTTCTTCGACGAAGAAATCACGGATGCGCTTGCGCTTCCCGCCCAGTTGGCTGGCGTCGGTAGTCACCATGTTCAACTGCGCCGATTCCCGACGAAGCAACTCGCGGAATTCGTATGGCTTCAGATCCTTCGCCTTGTAATCAGGCGTGTCTGAATTGGAGATATTCTGCGCCAGTATTTCCTGGCGCTGGCCAAGCCAATTGAGGCGTTTCTTAACAGCTGCGAAGAGGGTCAAATCCATCTGCGCGCGGCCCCTTGATCTGCCGGTATCCGGCGGTTGTCCCCTGGTCCCGCCAGCTGGTCAAAGCCTTGGGAACCGTCCTGCTAGGCATTATCTGCCGGGTTCCTTAACAACCCATTAAGCCTTTCGATCGCCCGACACCCCCCAAGCTTCAGCCAATAAATTATTGATTCCGAACCGGAAACCGGCCCCTGCCGTAATCATTTGTTAAACCGCCGACCGTTAGGATCGGGCGAATCCGGCAATTCTTGCCGAGCCAGACAGCATTACGCATCCAGCAGGACTTTTGCTTCGTGAACGCAGACAACCCGAAAGACCCGATCGGCGACGACCCGCCAGAAGGCAATATCCGGCGTATTCCCGACACCAAGGATGCGATCGCCGTGGCATTGTCGGAAGGCACGGCCCCGGGCAAGGCCCCCAACGTCGTCGCTGGGGGGCGGGGGCGCGTGGCGGAGCAGATCCTGCAGATCGCCTTCGCCAACGGCATCAAGGTACGCGAGGATGCGGATCTGGCGCAGCTTCTGACCACCATCGACATGGAAGAAGAAATCCCGGCCGAAGCCTTCGCCGCCGTCGCTGAAATTTTGATCTACCTCTACCGTGCGAACGGCGCCGATGACATGGAAGGCCTGAGCCGGGAAGACATCGTCCGCGAATGGATGGGGGAATCCCCGGAATGAGCGATAGCGGCAATAACGGCGCAACCGAACAAACGACCGTGGCGCTTGAAGGCGCCATGACAGAGATCGAAACGATGATCCTGAACGCACGCCGTGCGCTGGCCAGGGGGGAACTGCTCGACATGACCCCGTTGGGCGAGCACGTGGCCAATTTGTGCGAGAACGTCCGATCCATGGCTCTGACGTCTTCAAATCCGGACGCCATCCGCGAACGGTTGGAAAAGATGGTTTTGGACCTGAACCAGCTTGAAGAGCAAATCCGGGCCCGCGCGGATATCGAACCCGACGACAACGCAGAGAACAAGGATTAAGCCGATGGATATGGACGGTTATTTCCGCTTCATTCTGGCGCTGGTCTTCGTTCTGGGCCTGATCGCCGTCCTGGCTGCCATGGCCCGGAAGGCCGGCTGGGGCTTCCCTGCCACGGCAATCAAACGTGCCGGAAGCCGGCGTCTCGGTGTGGTCGAAGTCACCCCCCTGGACGGGCGGCGCAGATTGATCCTGGTCCGTCGCGACGATGTCGAACACCTATTGCTGATTGGACCCACATCCGAACTGGTCATTGAATCCGGTATCTCCGATAACGGCAGTGCTGGCCGAATCGACGGCACAAGCTTCAAGAACACACTGGAAACCGTGTCCCGTCCGCCCTCGCAAATCGACGGCCCGGGGGGCGCGACATGAAGCGCATCTTCACCCGTAAGAAACGCAACCCCCTCGCCCATCCCCTCGTGATGCTTTTGGTGGTAATCGGGGCTGCCTGTGCGGTTTACCTGGGACTTTCGCTGCTCAGCGAGCCCGCATTCGCGCAGACGATCACCTTAGACCTTGGCGAAGAAGGCGGCGACACCACAGGGCGCATCATTCAGATGCTTATCCTGATCACGGTACTGAGCATCGCACCGTCGATCCTGATCATGGTCACGTCGTTCGTGAGAATCGTGGTCGTCCTCAGCTTTCTGCGGACGGCCATGGGCACGCAGCAGACACCGCCCAACCAGGTTCTGATCGGTTTGGCCATGTTCTTGACTTTTTTCATCATGCAGCCGACGTTCGAAAAAGCCTGGGACGCCGGCATCAACCCGGTGATCAACGGCAATATGGACGAGTTGGAGGGCTTCAACCGTGCCGTCGTTCCGTTCAAGGACTTCATGATGCGCCATGTGCGCGAACGCGACTTGTTGCTGTTCACACAAATCGCGCGCATACCCGACGCGGAAGTCCGCGAAAACATGCCCATACGGATTTTGATCCCCGCCTATCTAATTTCGGAACTCAAACGCGCGTTTGAAATCGGCTTCCTTCTGTTCGTGCCCTTTCTGATCATCGATATGGTCGTTGCATCGGTCCTGATGTCGATGGGCATGATGATGCTGCCGCCGGTCATTATCGCCCTGCCGTTCAAGATCATTTTCTTCGTGCTGGTAGACGGCTGGTACATGACCGTGGGGTCGCTGGTTAAAAGCTTCGGCGCCGGATAGCGCTGCAAACTCGCCTGCCTGAAATTCCCCGCTTAGCGGCATTCAGTCAGCCCGCTTTCTCTAAAAATAAATACCGCCCGAAGGTGTGAAATAGTGATGGCCATCACTTTCCGGACCATATTGCATATAGGACGGTATCGCTCAGCTGCTTCGGCAGCCGAAAGCGGTTGTTCGTGGGCACAAGTGATCTCCTGCCGCCCATGACCAAACGTAGCTTGGGGTTGAGCAACCCGCGGCTGTCGCAGGCCGCACCAAAATGAACGGGGACAACGATGATTTTCCGACTTGTACGATCGGTCGCAATCATGGCCGTATTTCTATTGATCTGCTCGCCCGCCATGGCGCAGCAACCAGCAGGCACCATCGAACGTCAGAAAGGTGATGCGTCGCGCAGCCTTTCGGGTTCAACGGCATCTTTATCCGAAGGTGCTGCCGTATTCTCAGGCGATACGGTAAAAACCGGGGCCGGATCACGCTTGGTGATCCGTTTCTCCGACGGCTCGTCTTTGACCCTGGGCGAAAAGGCAGAAATGCTGATCGACGAAATGGTGTTCGATGCCGATGCGACGGGACCGTCCGTCGGCCGTCAGGCCCTGCTTATGACGGTCGGCGTGTTTCGCTACACGTCGGGCCAAATCGGCAAGACCAGCCTGTCGCAGGTCGTGTTCGGCACCCCCGTCGCGACCATCGGCATTCGCGGAACGGACTTCGTCGGCGGCGAACTGACCGTCGGCATGCCCCCGGGCCAACCTCATTACGGTTTCCAAATTCAAGAAGGTGCCATTCAGGTCATTACGCCCCAGGGCAGCGTCATCTTGGATGAACCGGGCGAAGGCACTTTCCTGCCGCTGGCCGGCGGGCGTCCGCCGACGCCGGTCCGCCAATGGACAGCGGAAGAAGCCGCCGAAGCGCAGGCGCTCCTCGCCTTCTAAAGATCTCTTAATCAGAAAAAAAGGGCGGCATATGCCGCCCTTTTTTATACCGCGCGTCTCAAATCCGTCGGGTTGACGCCGAATTGCCGATGGAAGGCGCGGGCCAAGGCTTCGGAACTGGCATAGCCATAGCGTCGGGCAACGACCTGAACACGGGCGCCACGATCCATATCCTGACGTGCCAGGGTCATGCGCCAGCGGCGCAGGTAACTTTGCGGAGTTTCTCCGACCGCGGCCCGGAAGGCATCGGCAAACCGCGACAACGACATCCCCGCCATCGCCGCAAGATCGCCGTTTGTCCAAGATCGGCCCGGGTCTTCATGTATTGCCGAGATTGCCCGCGACAGCCGCATATCCGCCAATCCGGCAAGGATACCCGGCTCGGTCGCTCCTTTTTCAATTTGCTGACGCATCAGGCGGATTACCAGCACTTCCGCCAGCCGCTCCAACACCGTGTTCGAACCGCAACGACGTCCCTCTTCTTCAGCCAGGAACACGCTCAACAAAGCACGGGTTTCGGTATCCCGAATGGGCAAAGATACAATCGCCGGCAATGCCGCCATCAGGGGATTGGAGCCACCACCCCAATCGATGTCGCATGCCGCCAACGACGCCTCGCCGGGCTGTACGACGGGAATCCCGCCACGTGTGCGAATTTCGACCCGCCCAGGTTCCATTGTCTCCGCATCACCGAACACAGCCATATTGCCCGCGCCCAAAGGCGCACGATGCACCCTCAGGTCAAAGCGGTTTATCAACGCAGAAAGTCGGTCGGGGCGATCCGGCATTGGCATGATACAGTCGTTATAATCAATTATTTTGGATTTTGATGATTATAACTCCTGATACTTTGATCGTCACCGGGAATTACCGCTGCGGCGTTTCCCATCGGCACCCATTCTCACCATTCATCTGACCGTTTTGAACAAGGACATTCCGACAATGCTTATTCCACGTCAAAAGACCCCGGACCTGACCGTCCAGACGCTATCCGGCGAGACTTTCGACCTTGCCAAGGAAACTTCGGAACGAGGCACCGTGATCTGCTTTTATCGAGGACTTCACTGCCCGATCTGCGCCAATTATCTGACTGAATTCGAAAAGCAAGCGCCTGAGTTCGCCAAACGCGGCGTGGGCGCCATTGCCATTTCCAGCGATGGCCAGGAACGGACCCAGGCCATGGCCGACAAGGTCGCAGCCAGCGCATTGCGCTTTGGTTATGGCCTGGAACTCAGCAAGGCCAAGGAATGGGGGCTTTATATTTCGACATCGCGGGGCAAAACCTCGATCGGCATCGAGGAGCCGGAACTGTTTTCCGAGCCGGGCCTGTTCATGGTCTCGCCGGATCAGTCCCTTTATTACGGCTCGGTCCAGACCATGCCGTTTGTCCGCCCGCATTTTTCCGAACTGGTTGCGGCGCTTGATTTCGCCATTGAACGGAACTATCCCGCCCGCGGCGAATACACAGGCGCTGTCTAAGGCATCCCCGTCAACAACCCGCTGCACACGGGGGATGGCCGGAGGAACGGTCCGGTTCTCGAAAGGGAGCCGGGCCGTAATTTATTCTGGTGCAATCAAATGCAGATGGTCTGACGATGATTGAGCCCTGTTAATTCAGGGCACTCAGCGGATCTTTCTCCAGACGCTCGCGATAAGCTGTCAGGAAGGATTTGAAGTTCTGGGCCACGGCAACCCGTTGATCGATGCTGCCCGGTGAGATCAACCCCATCGAAGGACGCTCCGCGATCAACCTGAAGGCACGCGCAAACTCCGTATTCGCCATCGCCGGGCCAAAGTTCGTTCGAATACGCGCCAGACCACGCTCGTTACCGCTTAAGGTCATGGCCGTCGCCAAATTCAGCATATGGCGGGCCTGAGAACGGCTCAAAACCTCGCCCCGGCGCGCACCGCTTTCCGTGATCACGCGCTGAAGGGCCTGCGTGGCATCGACCCAATTCCCCATGGCCCAATAGATTTCCGAACGCAGAAGCTCGCCCTCAAGGGTCAGATCCTTTTCGATTTGGGCAAGACCGTCGGCAAAACGCTTCTGGCCCATCAATGCCTGAACCAACAGGTGGCTGCGTTGTTGCGCCAGTTCCGGCGCCAAGCCCCCCGTTTCGGTTGCACGAATGACCCGTTCCGCATCCGTATACTTTTGTGCCAGAAGATGGATCAATGAAAGGCGCGCACCGACCCTCGCCCGATCTGTTCCTTGCAGGCGGAATTTGATCTGCCCTTCAAGCAATGCCGCCGCCTGATCCAACAAATCGACCCCGACCAGCCGATCAGCAAGCTTCTGAATCATGGCATCGCCGCGCCCGCCGGCAGGCGTCAGCTCCTTGAACTCTTCGTAGATGGCGATTGCCGTCACCGGTGGCAGCGTATCGGCTTTGTCCTCCAAATAAAGGCTGTTGAAGGTATCCGACATCAGCTTGGTCACATCTTTTGCTTCCGGATAATCGCGGAAATGGGTTGCCGCTTGACGCAAGGTCTGCAGCGCATCACGGTATTTATCCTGTTCCAAATAAAGCGCGCCCAGGCGCCGCAGCAATTCGAACTCGCGGTTGTCGCCGCGCCAGGCGAAACGCTGCTTTTCAAGTTCTTCCGTGGCTTCCCGCTTGGTCATGCGGTCCAGGCGCAACAGCAGTTCCGTCCTTGACCGCGCGGCGCGGAACCGGGCCAAACGGTCCGGGCTGTCCATGACCTCTTCCCAAAGCGAAACAGCGCCGTCGAAGTCACCTTCCAGTTCCGCAAGACGTCCCTGCACGAATTTGATCTGGGCCTCCTGCCGCCGGTTGGGATTGTCCGCCAATAGGGTCGAAATCAACGTTTCCGCCGTGCGCACGTCGCCGATTTCGACAACCGCCTCGGCGATGATCGCCGACAATTTGAAGCGCAGTTGTTTGGGATAAGGTCTGACAAGGGAGCCGGAGCGACGCAGCTCGATCGATGCCCCGTTCAGGTCTCCGCGTCCCGCCTGCACGATCGCTCGCCAAAGCTCACCCTCGTCACTGCCGTTGAGGTTTTCGTGATACAGATCCTTCTCTGCATCTTCGATACGTCCCAACAAAAATTGCGTGCCGCCGTGCAGAAGCCGCCATTCCCGATCCTGGGCCAGGGAAGGCTGAATCTGAAGCGCCCGATCAAGCACTCCCAAGGCCTCTGCCGCATAGGCATTCGCGAAATAGAACCGGGCCAGGTTCATGCGCGCTTCCTGCAGACCGCTTTTTGGCGCCGTGGCGATGGCTTGTTCCAAGATCGCCCGGGTCTGAAGGATCGCCGCATCATTGGGCGTATCCCATTTCTCCAAATCGAGCACCCGGACCAGCGGGCGCATTGCCGCCATCCGCGCACTCGCGGCCAATTCCTGTGACACCGGCGAGAACCGCAACGGGAACGTCGGTGCGGCGCTGGCGATTTCGATCCCCTGGCGCAATGACCGGACCCGGACATCATCGATTTTGGGCGTGACGGCAACGCCCTGGATGGTCGGAAGAATCTCGAACTGAGGATAGTTATAGGTGCCCGCAACCCCGTGACCCAAGGGGATCGACGGAATCACCAACATGTTGTCACCGACGATCGGATCCGTCAGGGGAATAACCTTGCCCGGCTCCGGCAGCGGCATGAAGATGCGCGCCCCGATCGGTGAATCGGGCTGAGCCTGAACTTCCAGGGGAATTTTGGGTGTCACATCCTGAGCGCGGAAATCAACCAGCCACGCCAAACCGTCCCGACGCATGGAGGGATTAACATCCTTCGCCGTGGTCATCCGCAACACCGTGGCCTGCGGGATATAAACCTGTTGCAGGGTAGAAATGACGTCGCCGCCGGCTTCTTGCAGGGCCGGGACGTTGACGCTCGTGCGCTTATCGAAGATCAGCCACAGATGATCGTTTCGCCGGAAAACCGCGGCGGCGACCGGCTCGGCCCAATCGAAACGAAGCGTCACTGTCCCTTCTTCGCCCTTGGCGACCGACAATTGTGCATTCGGCGCCGGACCGGCCGGAACCTCTGCCTGGGCGGCCGATCCGCCGCTGGCACCGCCCGAGGCTTGTGCGGAAGCATTAGCGGTCGCCGGGGGTGGCGCGAGGCCGCTGGCGGCAGTCCCAGCCGCCGTCGCGGCAGGTGGGGTCAGGCGAAGCGGCTGTCCTCCCGAAGGCAATGTTGGCGTGGTCTTGGCAGACGGCGCGGGTTTCGTACCCGGTAATTGCGCGGCCCGTTGGCCTTGGGGCAATTGCTTGGCGCCCTGGGTTGGCACCCCCTTCGTGCCTGCCGTAACTTGGTTCGTTGCCGCCTGTTTCGGCGCCGGGGCTTGCGGCGGCGTCAATGCCTGCGCGGCCACGGGTTCTTTCGCGGGTGCCGTTTTTACCGGCGGTGTCGGCTCGGCCTTGGCTACTTCTTGCGGCGCAGGCTGAGGCTTGGCAGCCTGCGTTTTCTCTGCCGTTTTCTGCTCGGCCCCGGGAACGGTCACGCTGGCCGGGACGGAGACCGGTTCGCGCCAGGGCGACGGTTCACGAACGTCGATGGCAACCTTGGTGCCGGCGTAAAAATCCCGAACCGTGGAATTGGGCGGCACGGCAACAACGACGACGGTGCGCCCGCCGGCCGTAGCCGAACGCATGCCGCCGACAAACAGCGGCGGATTGCGGTTGATGTCCCCATCATCGATCTGTGCGCCGGCTTCAAACGTAATGGTGACCAGACCGCCATCCTTGGACAGCTTGTAGGGAACCTTATTCCGCCAATCGAACACCACCCGGGTAAAGGTCGCATGCCCCCCCGCGCGCACGTTGACCTGGGCCAATCCCTGTGCCGAGACATCGGCGGTGGAACCCGCCCATAGCACCAGGGCACATACCAACGCCGCCCAAACAGCGGAAACACCGGTCCACAGACGGGCCATTATCTAAGCCCCCCCGAAGTCGGAAACACCACGATATCCACACGCCGCCCCATCAACTGACGCTGAACCGGTGACATGGGCGGAAGTTGATCATATCTGCTGTCCGAGTATCCAAAGGCGACAATAGGTTCCGCGTATCCGGCGGCACGAAGTTGGTTGGCGACGGCCGCCGCACGGGCCGTCGACAGTTCCCAGTTGGAGGCATAATCGCCCCCCTGCACAGGCGACGGGTCCGAATGACCGTTCACGCCCAATTGGTTGGCGACGGTGCTGAGCGCACCGCCAAGCCGAAACAAAGCCTCGCGCGCTCTGTCAGTCATGACCGCACGTCCGGCTTCAAACAATAAATCCCCAGGCAAGGCCAGGACCAATCTGTCCTCCAACCGCATGAACTGCGTCAATTTTAACAGTTCGTCGCCTTCAATCTTTTCACGCAGCACGGATGTTAGATAATCCAGGTTAATGGCCCGTTTACGGAACACCGTCGCGATGTTGTGCGTCGCCGTCGATGAAATCGGCGTTTTGACCTCTTCCGGCGCCAAACTTTGCGACAAGGAATCGATCACATTATCCCATCGGTCCAATTTGACGTTGGACATGGAAAACAGCATGACGAAGAACGTCAGCATCAGCGAAACCAGATCCGTGAACGTCAACAGCCACATTTGCGCCGATTTACGGTCGCGGGCCAAATCCCTATCCGAGCGCCGGGGTATCAACATCGCAGTCCCCTAACCGTCGCCGTCTGAATGGAACTGCAGGCGCGTTTCTTCTGCGCGCCGGATATAGAACCACATTGTAACATCATTTGGGTCGCCGGGCTCGATCCCGATGGCGATGCTGTCGGGCGGCAGCCCACGAGCCGACATTTCCCGGGCAAAAGCCCCCGCCCGCGCCAGTTCCAGGGTCTGCGACTGCGGCAGTCCGCCGTCGTCCCGAATGCGGGAGCCGATGATGAATTCAAGATCGAAGCGAAGCCCCGGCGGGCGGCCGCTGGCGGCGGCGACAATCCGGTCCATCAATTCAAACTGCGATGGCTGAATGCGGGCCTGACCTTCGACGAACAATGTGCTGGCGGGAATTTGAACCTGCATCAGCCGTCCGGGATGCACGACCTTGACCTTGGCCACCTGCAGGGCAGCGGCAAAGATATCGCTGACCGTCTCCTGATACTGCTGGCCGGCGATCATTTCCCCTTCCTTGGACTTGAAGCGGGTGGGATCGGTTGACGGCGGCACGATCGAGGTAAAGGTCGACGTCAGGCTGTCCATCACCGATTTGGTTTTGACCTCTTCCAAGGTGGAAATGGTCACCATCAGGATGAAAAATGCCAGCACCAACAGGAACAACGACAGAAATAGCGCGGGTGTATTAGATCCGTGCTCGGGCTCCGGTATCGGCGGAAGGAAATTGCGCTCAGCCATGACCGGATTCTACCAGAAATCTGGTAAATACGGCCTTACCAAACCAGGAAAAACAAAGTCTATGATTTAAGGAAATACGATCAGTCGAAACTTGCCAAAAGCGCGTCGATATCGTCCTGGGACATGGCCTCTTCCTTCATCTGCGGGCCATGCAGCAGGTCTTCATCCGCGGGCAACTCTTCTTCGACCGGCGGTTCTTCGGCCTTGGGATTGGCAGCCTTGTACTTGGAAATTTCGTCGCCGAACGCGGTCAACAGGGCATCGACCTTTTCTTCGATATGCTGCAACGCGCCGACAACCTTGGTGATACGCTGCCCCGTAATGTCCTGGAATCCGCAGGCTTCGTAGATTTTCGTCGTCGCATCCATCAGCTTATCGGCATTTTTGCCTTTAAGCTTGGACATGACGGCTTCGATCTCGCCGACGGCATCCATGATCGAATTGGTCGCTTCGGCCGTCGCATCGACGATCGCATCCAATTCATCGGCGGCTTTGGGAATGAACTCGTCCTTGACCTCGTCCGGCCGAAGCGCCGCGATATCGGTCTTCGCTTCGGAGATGAAGCGCGAAAGACTTTCCAGTTCTTCGTAGAGTTTCACATCGACGGCGGACAGGTCTCCCTGCATGGTGGCCAAGATCGCCTCCACCACCTCCGCCACTTCATCGACCTTGACCGTGCCGCCAGGGTCCTTCCCCAACTCCTGGAGACGAGCGGCCAACTCGGGATCGACCGAGTCTGTCGCCATATTCAGTCTCCTCAGAACTCGCCGAGGACGCTGGTCAACTTACCTTTGAGCGTTTCGGCGTTGAAGGGTTTGACGATGTAGTTGGACACACCGGCTTCCTTGGCCGCGATCACGTTCTCTGACTTACTTTCAGCCGTGATCATGACAAACGGAATGTGCTTCAACTTCTCGTCGGCGCGAACTTCGCGCAGCAATTGAATTCCGGTCATCGGCTCCATGTTCCAATCGGAAATGACCAAGCCGAACGACTTCGCCCGAAGCTTCTTGAGCGCTTCCGATCCGTCGGACGCCTCATCAATGTTCTTGAAATTCAACTGACGCAGTAGATTGCGCAGAATCCTAAGCATGGTCTGATAATCATCCACGATCAGGACGTTCATATTCAGGTCGACAGCCATCTGTTACTCCGTGCTTTGCGCAGGGGAATTTATGATTATATCCTCAGTATCAGGCAGTTTATTCAAGGCAGGAGGCAGGGCAAGCGTTTTTCCGCTTATAGGTCTATGGTCATAGCTGGAAAAACGATCAGTTGCCCTGGTCCAAGCCCTCGCGCGGCAGGGAACGAAGGTCCCGCAACTGCACCGTAACCTCACGGGCTTTTTCGGGATCCATCTTGGCCATCACGGGGGCGAGCTTGCGTTCTTTCATGCGCTGGGCGACTTCAAGCAGCGTATCCATCTCAAGATCTTCGAAAATACGCGCCGCATCCTTGGGCTTCATGCTCTCGTAGATTTTGACGAGACTGGCCATTTTATTTTCCTGCTGTTCGTCGAACACCTTGATCCGATTATCGATTTCCGACTGCAGGTTCTTGAGATCGGCGATCTTGCGGTCGATCCGGGCTTCCGCGGCCGTCAACAAGCCGGTCCGCACCTGAAGTTCCTGTTCGCGGGCCTCGATCTCGCGCCGACGGTCTGCCAAACGCTGCAACAGGTCGATTTCCTGCGGGGTCAGCAAGGTGGGATCATCGGTGATCAGCCTGGATTGGCCGGCGTCACCGCCAGGGGTCGCAACGCCTGCATTGGGATCGGCCGGACCCGGCACGGATGCCTGTTCACCAGCACCCGCCTGACCTGCGGGTGCCGGCGGCTCGCCGGGTTGAGCGGCAGGCGGCTGGGCGCCTTGCGCGGGTGCGGGCGGGGTTTCCGTCTGCGCTTCCGCGCCGGCGACTTGAATGGCGTCTTTTTTCAGTCCGTCGACGCTGTTCCAAATGTCGCCGATTTTCACCGTCAGCAACATCGAAGCGACAAAGATCGTCACCGGCAAGAAACGGAATTTACTAAACAGGTTCATTCAAGCGTCCGTCAGGTCCATGTCCGCCCCGGAATTTTAGGGCATCTGGATGATAATGTAACCGCCCGGCCGTCAGTTGGCCGACCGGATGGCTTTCAGCAAGGCACGTTCTGCTTCGGAACGGGGCGAACCGGCCTTCTTCCCGCCGGCCACGGCCGCAGGAACCATCGCACCTTCGTCTTCGGTATCCGCCGGCGACACCTTCGGCGCCGGGCGCTGGCGCACGGGTTCGACCACTTCCAAGGGGTCCGCCGTTTCCACGGCAGCACCGCCTTTGCCCGAATGTTCATCACGGGCCAGGCGCACGTTTTCTTCAAGACGGTCCGCAGCAATCGTGCCGCGATCGACCAGGAACACCAAATCGTCACGCAGGCTTTCCGCCTTGGACAATTGATCCTGCAGGGCGTCGGAGGCGATTCTCAGATCGCCGATGCTATCGGTCGCACGGGTCGTCGCGTCGTTGAACGTGGCTGCCAGTTTTTCCATCTGCTCGCGGTTGCCCCGAAACCGGGTCAAACGCCGGTTCAACATCACCGAGTACCAGATCATGACCACAAGCAGGAAGGCCAGAACGATTTCAAGCGTCAATGAAAATGAAAAGGTCACCGTCTTGTCTCTCCGTCCCCTGGGTTACCGTCCGTTCCGTGTGCCGGAACCGGGGTATCTCGTGACGCCAGTTTAATCCCGAGGTTCTGAACGAATTGCTAACCCCGAGCGTAAAAATTGATGATCAGGACGTCTTCGGCGCGCGGTCGATACGGTCTTCGATCCGCACCGCGATCCGCCCGCCCTTGCGGCCCATGCGCCCGATATAAAGCGGCACATTCCCGCAGGACAGCATGACCGGGCTGTCCGGGGTCGCGTTGAGCATCATTTGCGAGCCTTCCTTAAGGTCGAACACTTTCTGCAAGGTCGTGACCTGCTGGTCGATGACCGCCTCCAAGTCGACTTCGGTCATCCAAAGCTCTTCCGCCAAGTGGGTTTCCCAGATGGAGTCACGGCCGAATTTTTCGCCCATGAACATCTGCAGCAGCAGTTCACGAACCGGCTCCAGGGTCGCGTAGGGCAGCAACAGTTCCAGACGGCCGCCGCGGTCTTCCATGTCGATACGAAGACGCGTCACGATCGCCGCGTTCGACGGGCGGGAAATGGTCGCGAACCGGGGGTTGGTTTCCAGCCGGTCGAACCGAAAGGTCACCGGGCTGAGCGGCTCGAACGCCGCCGACAAATCGGTCAGCATGACATGGATCATGCGCTCGACCAGGGAGCGTTCGATCGTGGTGTAGGGCCGGCCTTCGATACGCATCGCCGCCGTGCCGCGCCGCCCGCCCAAAAGAACGTCAACGATGGAATAAATCAGGGAGCTATCGACCGTAATCAGGCCGAAGTTGTCCCATTCCTCGGCTTTGAACACGCTGAGCATGGCCGGCAGAGGGATCGAGTTCAGGTAATCGCCGAAACGAATGGACGCGATGTTATCAAGCGAGACTTCAACGTTGTCCGAAGTGAAGTTACGCAAGCTGGTCGACATCAATCGCACGAGGCGGTCGAACACGACCTCGAGCATCGGCAGACGTTCGTAAGAAACCAGGGCCGAGGACAGGATCGCCTGAATGCCCGATTTCTCGGTGCCTTCTTCGTGGCTGTCGTCAAACCCCAGCAGACTGTCGATTTCGTCCTGGTTAAGGACGCGGGTGGCTTCCGGGGCAGCCATGCCGACATCGGTCGAACCGCCGTCGCCGTCGCCGCCCATCATGGCTTCCCATTCGGCGGCCAGTTCGTCCTGCTCGTCGCCGTCACCGCCGCCTTCGCCGCCACCTTCACCGTCGCCGCCCATGGCGGCTTCCCATTCAGCGGCCATTGCGTCTTGATCGTCAGCCGGGCTCGTCATTCGTCACATCCCTTGCACGCTTTAAAGTCTACTGAACCAGCATTTCCTTGAACAGAACGTCCTTGACCTGGGCCGGAGCCGTCGCCGCCCGGACCCTGCGCAACAGTTCCTCGCGCAGCCGATACATGCCGGCCGATCCTTGCAGGTCCTCGATCCTGAGTTCACGCAGATAGACTTGGAAATTGTCCATCACGCGATCCTTGACCGCATCGATCACCAATTTGTCCTGTTCGGTCGCCACTTCGAGCGACACCTTCATCTTCAAGAACTGGGATTTACGCCCCGAGGTATTCAGGTTGACCAGGACCTCCGGCAGGTCGTGGAACAGTCCCACGCCCTCGGGGGCCTCGCCTTCGGCCACGGTGCCGCCTTCCTCGCCTGTAATCATGGCGATGACGGGCTCCAAAAGCCCCGTGAAGAATGCCGCAGCAGCACCCCCTACAACCAGCAGGAGGATCGCAACGATGATGATGAGCTTTTTCTTCTTACTCTTGGAGGCGCCTTCTCCGGCTCCCTCCTCGCCCTCTAAGTCTTCATCGTCCGCGCCGCCGACCTCTTCATTTTCCAGATCGTCGTCGTCATCAGCCATGTTCGGGGTAACCGTTTCCTAACGTCCTGATCCCAAGTCCCAAAACTTTAAATTCAGGTCGTTAACAAGTCGTTGAGGCGGAGAAATGACAGCCCTGCCGTTCAGGGGGCTTTCCAATGCGCGCAACGGCCAATGGGCATGCCCGCGCTTAAATTTTGCCCGTGTCATTTCCGGGCCATCATATCAAACCCCCGCCCTCCCCAGCAATGACGCCGCCGTAGGCAAGAAATACCCGGCAAAGGCTTCCCCGACAGGCCGGTTTTTCCTGGCTAAATCACCAGAAAAATAAATTCAAGTTATTGATTTAATTGATTTTTTAATTTTGGCACGGCGAGTGCAATAGGTTGGCCAGACGTACTTGAACTGCCTTCCGGACGAAAGGTTCCAAAAAGGAGCCACGCCGGAAGAGAACGAACTGAACGGGAAAAATCAGATGGAAACCTCAGCGGTTATTGCCGCTTCGCGCCAAGGCGCGCTTAGACGGCAACTTGAAATCGTCGCCAACAATTTGGCGAACATGAGCACCAACGGCTACAAATCCAGCCAGATGATGTTCGTCGAGCATGTCGTCAAAAGCGAAGGCGGCGAGCGGCTCATCAGCCCCAAGCTGACCTATACACGTGACATCGCGACCCGAACCGACATTACGGACGGCGCGATTGAAACCACGGGCAACCCCCTTGACCTGGCGATTCGCAATGATGGCTTTTTTGTCGTCCGCGACGGCCAGGGGCAGGAATTCTTCACCCGCAACGGTCAGTTCCGCCTGGATACGGGCGGCCAAATCGTCAACCAGCAAGGCCATGCCCTGCTGGCGACCGGCGGCCAGCCGATCGTCCTCAGCCCCAACGATTCCGAAATCAACGTCGGCCGCGACGGCACGATTTCCACGGAAAACGGTCAGTTGGGCAAGCTGCGGATCGTTCGGTTCGAAAACCAGCAAGACCTGGTGCGGACCTCCGGGGCGCTTTTCACATCCGAGAAAGCGCCGATTGATGTCGGTAGTCCGGACGTCATCCAAGGCTCCCTGGAAGGCTCGAACGTCGAGCCGATCCTGGAAATGGCCAAGATGATCGAACTGCACCGCAGCTACGAAAGCGCAAAATCCTTCATCGAACGTGAGGACGAGCGCATGAAGGAAATGATCCGGGGTCTCGCCCGCGAGGCATAGCCGCCCCGGCGGAGACCCGGAACCCCGGGGCCAGAAGGCCTTAGAACTGAAGAACCAATCCGGCACAACGCCGGTGCGGCAAGGGTTTCGACCGAAGGGTCGGAACATCAAGACGGCAGAATGCCAAAACCATGACGACCGCCATCAAAACAGGCGTGCGAAAGGACGGGAAAAATGAGATCGCTTGATATCGGCTCGACGGGCATGATCGCCCAACAGCGCAACGTCGAGGTTATTTCCAACAACCTCGCCAACATGAACACCACGGCCTTTAAACGCCGGCGCACGGAATTCCAGGATCTGATCTATCAGGACCTGCGCCGTGTGGGTTCGACCTCGGCCGACAACGGCGCCATCGTTCCGACGGGCGTGCAGCTCGGCCTGGGCGTGAAACTGGCCGCCGTCTACCGCATCCACGAACAAGGCAACCTGACGGCCACGGACAATACCTTCGACATGGCCGTGCAGGGCAAGGGCCTGTTCCAGGTGCAACTGCCCACGGGTGAAACCGCGTATACCCGTGACGGCACGTTCCAGTTGAACGAGAACGGCCAGATCGTGACCCACGACGGCTATTTGTTGAACCCGCCGATCACGGTTCAAGACGACGCCATCGACGTGACCATCAACGCATCGGGCGAAGTCCTGGTGAAGATCGAAGGCCAGGTGGAATTCACCAATGCCGGCCAGATCCAGACCGTGAATTTCCAGAACGAACCCGGCTTGGAATCGATCGGTAACAACCTGTACAAGGAAACCCCCGCATCAGGTGCGGCCACCGCCGGCAACCCCGGAACGGAAGGCTTCGGCACGATCCTGCAGGGTTTTCTGGAAACCTCGAACGTGAATGCCGTGGAAGAGATCTCCAACCTGATCTCGGCCCAACGTGCCTATGAAATGAACTCCAAGGTTATCCAGACATCGGACGAGATGCTGGGCACCCTGACATCCCTCAGGTAACCGGCAGCATAAGGAGTTAAGCCCCCAGGGCCCGGAAACGGCCCGAAGGCTTCGGAAAGGAACGAGACATGAGCGCCCGAAATCTGTTCATCGCCGCTGCAATGGCCGCCGCAATCGTGCCCCTGGCATCGTTGCCGGCCACCGGTGCGGCCAAGAAATCGCCGGCCGCCGGTACGGCGGAACAGGCCGAGAAAGTGACCGCTCCCCTGCTTCGTGACGCCATCACCGTCGACGACAAGGTCATTTATCTGGGCGATCTGTTCATCAATGTCGGCGACAAGGCCGACGCCGCCGTGGCCTATGCCCCGGCACCGGGTGAACGGGCAATCTTCGATGCCCGCTGGCTGTACCGGGTGGCCCGTGCCTACCGCTTGAACTGGCGCCCCCTTTCCGCCCGCCAGCAGATCGTCGTCGAACGGGTCAGCCAGATCATCGAACGGTCCGAAATCGTCGATACCATCATGGCCGCCCTGTACGAAAAAGGTGCCGATCCTGCGTCCGAACTGGAACTGTCGACGCAATTGGAACGCGTTCACATCGCGGGCACAGCACCCGCAACCATCGGCGTGGACGACATCACCTTCGACACGCGCACGCAAAGGTTCGCCGCCATCGTGTCCGTGCCCAAGGATGATCCCGCGGGCGAGAGAATCCGCCTGACCGGCCGGCTTCACGCGGTGGTGAAAATTCCCGTGGCTTCAAAGGTCTTAAGCCGCAATGACGTCATCACCGACCGCGACATCAAATGGATCCGCATCCGCGCGGACCGCATCATGCCGGATACGGTCACCAACCTTGAAGATTTGGTCGGCATGGCCGTGAAACACGGCCTGCGGCCCGACGGCGTGATCCGCCGCTCGGACGTGGAACGTCCGATCCTGGTGGAACGCGGCTCTTTGGTCACCGTCACCCTCAACCACGGCCCGATGGCGCTGACCGCGCAGGGCAAGGCGCTGGAGCGCGGTGCGCTCGGCGACGTGGTGCAAATCATCAACCGGCGCTCGCAAGCGGTATTCGAAGGCGAAATCACGGGTCCCAGCCGGGCCAAGGTGAAGATCGCCGACATCCGCGAACTGGCGCAGAACCGTTAACCAGAACCGCTAACGCAAGCCGGCAGGAAACAAGGTTCCGGCACCGTCCAGAAAGGCATTTGTTCCCTTGGGAGCACCTAGGAGAAAATCAATGAACGGCTCGATCATCAGCTTCTCGCATCAACTGCTTCGGACCACGGCCCTGGTCACGGTCCTGGCGGGCTCGGTGGCCGGCTGCAACACCCTTACCCGGTTGTCGCAGGTGGGCGAAGAGCCGAAGATTACCCATATCCAGAACCCGACGGCGCGGCCCGATTACAAACCGGTGTCCATGCCCATGCCGGCCCCCAGGGTTGCCGAACGCAATCCCAATTCGCTGTGGCGTGCGGGGGCACGGGCGTTCTTCAAGGACATGCGGGCCAAACAGGTCGGCGACATCGTCACGGTTGAAATGACGCTCAGCGACAGCGCCAAGCTGGATAACAAAACGGAACGCGACCGCAGCGACAACGAAGCCGCCAACGTCACCAACCTGTTGGGCTTCGAAGGTGAGTTGACGCGCTATCTGCCCGACGGCGTCAACCCGGCGGCGATCGCCAACTTCGGCAACACCCACGCAACGGAAGGCGACGGATCGATCGAACGGTCGGAAGAAATCTCGCTTACCTTCGCCGCCGTGGTCACCCAGGTTCTGCCCAACGGCAACCTCGTCATCATGGGCCGTCAGGAATTGCGCGTGAATTCAGAACTGCGCGAACTGATGGTGACCGGTGTGGTGCGCCCGTCCGACATCGATTCCGACAACCAGATTTCCCACGAGAAGATCGCAGAAATGCGCGTCGCCTACGGCGGGCGCGGCACGTTGACCGAACTTCAACAGCCCCGCTGGGGGATGCAACTTTGGGACATCCTCTTCCCGTTCTAGAACGCGCGGCCGTTTGAGAACAAACGGCACGCCACAGAACGGACAAAAGTTTCCCGTTCTAGGTTCGCATAAGGCAACCTAGTTCAACTTCAAAGGCCGGCGCCCAGCGCCGGCCTCTTTTTTTGAAGCATCTGGCAGCGGAGTCCGCCAAGCGCCCTGAGGATGGCATGGTCGGCCAGGGCGCGTCCTTTTCACACGCTAGCTGGAACCCGCCACCGCCGGCCGGGGAGCATTCCATCAGGCAGCTTGGGGATTGGCCGGGCCGGCCAAGCCGCCCCTGCTCCATTCCTGGGGACCGACAAGGTCTGCTTAAGTATCCGACCGAACGATGCCTGGCCGCTTGACTATCCCCGACGATTTTCCTATGGCCTTAAGTATGATTATCGTCGAGCAATTCTGCGTCATTCTTCGCCGGCAGCATCCCCTCGCGGGAGGCTAGCCCCCGGCTCGGCGGCATCGCGTCCCCAGCCGTGGGGACCATTGGACTTGCGCCCTTTCGTTAGGGGTCGGCTCGTCCCCAACGCGACATTTTCCAAATACTGACATCGCATGCAATCGGGCGCGCGCCTATCCGCGCGGCCGCGCCTATGGGAGCCAAAGAAATGACGCAGATGACTTATATCGACAAAAAACCGCCCATAATCGTAAGGGAATCCGATCATGACCGGCTTTGGAAGCTGGCCGCCCCCCTGCACGAACGGGCGGATGACGTCCCCGACCAGCTTCTGTCCGAACTGGATCGGGCGGAAATCGTTCCCGACGATAAAATTCCCCACGGCGTGATCACCATGGGGGCGCGCCTTAGATACGAAACCGACAATGGCGAGAAACGATCCGTCGTGCTTGTCTTTCCCAACGAGGCAGATATCGCACAAGGCCGCGTTTCCATACTGACGCCGATCGGCGTGGCCTTACTGGGCCTGTCAGCCGGCCAATCGATCCAATGGCGCACATTGAACGGCGCAGAACGCCACCTGACCATCCTGTCCGTATGCGGGCCGGGAAATTAACCGCGACTTCCTGGTCGGTGGATCGAAGACAATATTCTTGGAAAATACGAACGAGCGCACACCCCTGTATTGCGGGGGTGTGCGCCCCACCAATCAGAGGCGCGACGTATCCAACCCTGTCAACTCCGCGTCGCGTGTTTCTAAAACGACCGAAATTTAATCCACGCAAAACAACCGTCACGACCCAAACGGGCCGCTTGGATTTTGCGGCTAGTCGTCTCTATGCGTCCGTTCCATACGCTCGTGGCGTTCCTGGGCTTCGATCGACAGCGTCGCGATCGGGCGGGCTTCCAGGCGTTGAACGCTGATCGGCTCTTCCGTTTCCTCGCAATAGCCGTAGCTTCCATCTTCGATCCGCTTGAGCGCTTCATCGATTTTGGAAATCAGCTTACGGGCACGGTCGCGGGTCCTGAGTTCCAGGGCGCGTTCCGTTTCGATCGAGGCACGGTCGGCGATGTCGGGTTCGACAATGCCGCCTTCCTGCAGGGACTGCAGGGTTTCGTTGGATTCATCGAGCAATTCGCCACGCCAATTAAGGAGCTTCCGGCGGAAGTACTCCAGCATGATCGGACTCATGAAGTCCTTGTCTTTCTTAGGATTGTAGTCTGGCGGAACAGTAATCGTCATTTCTTGGTCGTCTCCCCGGTTACATGCCAGGTTGCCGTCTGTCGACGGGCGCGGAATATACGGTCCGACGGGCCCGAGGGCAAGCCATCATTTATCCCCCCTTGGGGACAAGAAACTCATTGATTTCAGAGAAATAGGTCGTGGCGCCCGAGCACCCTGCGTTAGCGGGTCAGTTTCGCCAGTTCGACCTCTGCGCGAAGCTCGATCTCGTCGATCAGCGCGTTCAGATCGCTGTCATCGGATGTTGGCCGCTTTTCCCGAAGGGCTTGGGCCAATTCAATGACCTTTTCCTTCGGCATGCGTCCGGTCAGCAAGGCCATCTGCAGGTCTTCCAGGCGGTCGAGCAAACGGTCACCCCGCGCCATCAACAGGCCCTTGGAGCGCCCCTGGGTGGCGTCGTCCGCGGCCTGAACGGCCAGGACCGCCCCAACCCCGGCGACCGCATTGCCGCCGACCGTCCCCGACGCCTGTTCGGGCGCATCGGTCGTGGCCGCGCGCAGGTCGTCGGCAAAGGCATCCGATGACGCAGCGCCGGATTTGCGCTTGGCCTTGTCGACACCCTTAGCGGGACCGATATTGGAAACCTTCATTATGAACCCTCTATCGCGCGGTATTGTCCGCGTCGGCGGGATTATGGCGGGATCTTTGTTTCCGGGCGGTTAATTTTACGGAAACTTCTTTCCGCACCCGCCGCATCACAATCCGCCCCACGCCGTATCAGTCTGAACCAAGAAACCGCAAAAAACCAGGGCTGCCTGGCCTTATTGGCGCGTGAACCGGTTGAGCACCGCATTCATCATCATCACCGGCACCACACCGGAAAGCACGATGAACAAGGCCGGAAGTGCGGCTTCTTCCAGCAATTCGTCCTTGGCGTACTGATAGACATAGGTCGCGAGCGTTTCGTAGTTGAAGGGACGGAGCAGCAGGGTCATCGGCAGTTCCTTCATCACGTCCACGAACACCAAAAGGCCCCCCGCCACGAAGGACATGCTGACCAACGGCATGATGACCTTTCCCAGGCTGGCGCCGAAACCATGGCCGAGCACCCGGCTGGCGCTCATCATATTGGGCGGCAGGCGTTCAAGGCCCGTGGTCACGGCACCGTAGCCCACGGCCTGGAACCGCACGGCACAGGCAAAGATCACAAGCCCGACCCCGCTGGTGAACCAACCGTCGAAGGTGATGTCCGATACGGCCCCCAGGACGGCGGCGATGGCCCCATCCAACGCCCCCGCCGCGGTCACCACGCCGATCGCCAGGATCGTTCCGGGAAAGGCATATCCGACCGAAGCCAGGGCGGTCATACGTTTCAACAGCGGCCCGCTGTGATAGGCCGCGACAAAGCCCATGAAGGCCGCGACGGACATCACCACCAGGGCGACGCTGCCGCCCAGGAAGACGGAGTTGAACGTCGCGGAAACCATCTTTTCGTTCAGGTCCAGAGAATGACCCTTGATCACGAAGGACGTCAGCACCCCCACGGGCAACACGAAACCGACCAGAATGGGTGTGGCGCAGACCGCCCAGCAGACCGCGATCCCCCGCCCCTTCACGGTCACGGGGCGGAGAGAGACCGCCCGGCGGGCCGTGTCGGAAAACCGCCGCCGGGCACGGGCCAGGATTTCCAACGCCAGAAGCGCGATGATGAACAGAAATGCGACCGACGCGATCTGGGCCGCCGCGGCCAGACTGTTCATCCCCAGCCAGACGTTGAAGATGCCGAGCGTCAAGGTCCAGATCGCGAAGTATTCCACCGTTCCGAAATCCGAGACCGTTTCCATCATGGCCAGGGCCAGACCGGCGGCGATGGCCGGGCGGGCAAGCGGCAGGGCCACCTTCCAGAACACATTCCGCCGGGACAACATGCCCGCTTCGAACAAGGACGACGGCGTCAGCAGAAAGGCCGTGCGCGACATGACATAGACATAGGGATAAAGCACCGCCCCCATGACCATAATCGCCCCTTCCATGGAGCGGATTTCCGGAAACCAGTAATCGGATGCGCGCTGCCAGCCGAAGACCTCGCGCAGAAGCCCTTGTACGGGCCCCGCATATTCCAGGAAATCCGTGTAGACGTAAGCAATCAGATAGGCCGGCATGGCCGCCGGCAGCAGCAACAGCCATTCGAACACGCGACGTCCCGGAAAATCGTATCGTACGACCGTCCAGGCGGTGGACACACCGAACAGCAGGCAGACCACGGCAACGCCGCCCATGAGCATCAGCGTGTTGCCGACGTATCGCGGCAGGACCGAGGACGAAAGATGCGCCCACAGACCGCCGCTGTCACCGGTCGCCGCCCAGAACACCGCCAGGATCGGGCTCAGGAACACCGCCGCCAGCACGAAGACCGCAGCGGACCAGGGCGTCAGCCTGGATAGAATTTTAGTACGGAAATAGGCTGTAGCCTGCGTCACCATCCGACACGATCAATTACCTTTTGCGCCTCGGGTGCCAGTTCGGCGATCCGTCCGATGGGCAGTTTGTCTTCCTTGAACGTGCCCCAAGACGCAAGTTCCTTGGAGGGCGGAACCGCAGGATTGACCGGATACTCGAAATTGACGGCGCCATAAAGCCCCTGGGCCGTCTTTTCGGTGAGAAATTCCAGGAAACGGACGGCTTCTTCTTTGTGCTTGGAGTGCTTGGCCACACCGCCGCCCGAAATATTCATGTGGGTGCCGCGGCCTTCCTGATTAGGGAACACCAGCCGCACGCTTTCCGCCCAGGCCCGATGAGCCATCTTGTCCGAGAATTTCAGCTTCCCGAAATAGTAGTTGTTGATGATGGCGATGTCGCAGACCCCTTCGAACACGGCCTTGACCTGTGCCCGGTCGTTGCCTTGCGGGCGGCGGGCCAGGTTATCGACCACGCCCTGAGCCCATTTCTCGGCCCCTTCGACACCATGCGCTTCGATCATCGATGCCACCAAGGCCCGGTTGTAGACATGGCTTCCCGGGCGGGAACAGATGCGTTTCTTCCACTTGGGATCGGCCAGGTCTTCATAGGTGCGGATCGATTGAACATCCTCGACCCCACTGGCGACCGCGATCACCCGTGCGCGCTTGGAAAAGGCGAACCAGCGGTTGCCGGGATCGCGCAGGTGGGCGGGAATATCCTGTTCCAGGGTTTTTGAGTCCACCTTGGCCAGCAAGTCCTTGTCCGCATAGACCATCAGGCGCGCGATATCGACCGTCAGGATGACGTCTGCGGGACTGCGCGCACCCTCAGCCTGCAGGCGCTGGGCAAGGCCCTTGGACGCATAGACGATGTTGATCTTGGTCCCCGTCTTTTCCGTATAGGCCTTGATGAAAGGCTCGATCAAAAACGGCTGACGGTGGGAATAGATGTTCAATTCCGCCGACCGGGCCGAAGCGCCGAGGCCCACCAGGACAACGGCGAAAGCAAGTGCGCCGGCAATGGCCCGCCACAAGGGGGCCGGGTTGAACGATTTTGACATTACGTGAATTCCTTTGGTCAGTCCCCCGGCGACGCATTTAGCCGCGTCGGCGAAGGGCGCAAGATAGATGGTTCGAAGGTCGTGGCAAGGGCGGACCTGCCCGGCAACGCCGAAGCGCAGGTTCTCGCGCCGGCCCGCCAGGCACAGGCTGCCGCCGATCCAATCCCAAACGGCCAAGACGACGCCGAAGTTGCGATCGAAGTGCCGCGGGTCGGTGGAATGATGAATCTGGTGCTGGGCGGGCGAGATCAGCACACGTTCGATCCAGCGCCCATAGGATATCCAAACGTGGCTGTGGCGCAGGTTTGATCCGGCCGCATTGAACAGGAACAGCACCACGTTGGCGCCCAGAACGGTCATCAGTTCCGCCCGGCTGCCGAAGAAAAACAGAAAAACCGCCACGGCCACGGCCTGCACCAAGACCGAACGCAGACCGAATACCACCCCTTCCATGGGATGGGTGCGATAGACCGTCAGCGGCGTCAGCGTTTCCGCCGTGTGATGGATCTTGTGGAAAGCCCAGAGCACGGACCAGCGGTGCATGGCCCGATGCACAAGATACTTGGCCAGATCGTCCAGCAAAAACAGCGCCACCGTGAACAGAACGGCAATCGCCCATCCCGGCGCCTCCGGCCACAACATGGGCCGCCCGTCGAACCAGATGTGAAGCCATTCGAACAGCAAGGTTGCCGCGGCCACGTTGCCAAGCAGCCGGGGGCCGACCCCCATCATCACCGCATGGTTGAGAAACAGGATTTTGAGATCGGCAAGGGCCGAGCGGGACAGCCATACCCGCCGGCTGAACAAGTCGGCCAGGACCCGGCGGAACGGCGCATCCGCAACACGCAGTTGGACCGCCAGAGCGATCAGCAAAGCCGCCGCCAGGTAGCCGACGAACACGCGTTTCTGCGGATTGATAAAGGGATCCGCGACGCGGTCCAGATATTCGAGAACCAGGGTGTCCATTTATGCCCAGGTAACGGAAGAAAGGACGGCCGAGCCCCATCAGGGCCCGGCCATCGAACGGGTTGTTTAGTCGTTTTCGGAGCTTTTACCGCTGCCGAGTTTCTTGGCCAGATCGGCGATGTCGCCGCTGATCTCGCCCAGACGCGCCTTGATGCCGAACTTATCGACCATCAGCTTCTGAACCTTGGCCATGTGCAGCATGTATTCACCCCAGGCAACGCCCTGGTCGCGCATGTAATTGCCCTTGCTGTCCAGATTGACGACCTGGCTGGCATTGGTTAGCAGCGGGCCAAACCCGATCAGGCGGTTCAGCTTGGTCGCCGTTTCACCCAGGTTGGTCTTACCGGCCTGCAGCGCCAGGCTGAAGCCCTTCAACTCACCCCAATGCTTGATGTAATCGGCGTTGACCTTGGCGATGTCGCCATTGGCATCCATGATGGTCTTCAGCTTGGTCATGTCCTTGTAGACGGACCCGGCATATTTGAAGACCGCTTCGGCCAGGGTCTTTTCCCAATTGTCGCCGATGACCTTGGCATAGCCGACCAACTGCGCGCGCTGCGCATCCGTCAGCTTTTCGCCCTTGGCCGACGTCAACAACTTACGGCCGTCAAGAAACGCCTTGGTAATGGTGTGTAGATAGTCGGTCGCATTCGGCTTGCCGGCCGTCGACTTGTCGGCGCCGGCGGCGTAATAAGCCGGCGCGAAGACCATTTCCGACTTCAGATCGACCTTGCCGTCCTTGTTGTAATCGGCCAGGGCGAAGGCATCGTCTTTCTGCTTGGCGATGGCATAGACCTGATTCGCGGTCAGCTTCATGGTATGGGCCGGGGCGCCGAAGTAACCCCAGGCTTCGTCCCAGGCATGCTCTTTGCCGGTATAAGGTGCGCCGTCCTTGTAGGGCTTGTCGTTCGGTTTTTTGTCGGCAGCCAAGTATTCGTCCAGATACCCATCGACGGCCTGATTGTACATCATCGCGCCCATGAGAAATTTGGAGATCAGCTGCGGATAGTTGTAGCCGTTGGCCATATCCACGCCCTTCTCGGCCTCGGCCGCTTTGGCGATCCAGAACTCGATCAGTTCCGCGCCCGTCATGTTGTTGGGCATGCCCGTGACCGTGCCTTTGAAGGTCTTGCCGGCCAGGTTCTTTTTCTTCGAGATATCGTCAATGCCCGTCTGCTTGATGACGAAGGCCCCCTTGGTCTTGGGCGCGATGATCGCGCGGCCGGCATCGGAGCTCTTGAAATAGGACAGCATCTGCGCCTTAAGCTCGGCATTCGGCTTTCCGTTGCCCTTGCCTGCGAGCTTCTTCAGCGAATCATGCAGCGTATGGCGGGCGATCTGTCCCGAATAGGAAACGGAATTCGTCTTCTTGCCGCTATATCCCTTTACGGTGACGGGAAAGCCAGAATAGACATCGTCGTCCGCCATCGCGGGGCCGGAAAGCAGTGCGACAGTGAGGGCGGCTGCGCCCAAGGTGGCCGTTCTGAACATGGAGGGTCCTCTCAATTGGGTTTCCAAGGTTTTGAATGGTTAGCAACTGCTAATGAGGCTGATTATCATTATCAGTTTGTCGGGCGATCCTAATTCACCCGTTGCTAAATGCAAATGATTTTCATTAATATTCAAAAGCCCTGGGCGGGCGCATAGAATTTCGCATGGATGGCCGGTTAATCTCCGATGCCGCCCGGTTTTGCCCCGCGTTTCCAGGTGATAACAATTGCGTGACCTTGGGGTTTCCCTGGGCGCCGGTTTCTGTTTTTTTGCGGTTTCATCGTTTCAACCGCGCCCGACCTGAGAGGTACCGTGGCCAAGCCGAATTCGCCCCCTTCTGCACTGGACCTTCGGAACCGCATCATCACCCGAAAGCCTGCGTCGTGAACAAACTCGACGCAACATCGCACCCAGAAGCCGCAGACCTGACGCCGCGGGATGGGTTGCACATGCTGAACGTATCCCATGCGTTCGGTGAAAAACGGGTCGTGAACGGGGTTTCCGTGTTCGTCGAGCCCGGAGAGCTGGTTTGCCTTCTTGGGCCTTCCGGTTGCGGTAAAACGACCTTGCTGCGCTTGGCCGCAGGGTTGGAAACGTTGCAATCCGGGCGCATCACCATCGGCGAAGAAGCCGTCGCCGACGGCGCCGGTGCGCAGATGCCGCCGGAAAAACGTAACATCGGCCTGATGTTCCAGGATTTCGCCCTTTTCCCTCATCTGACCGTCTTCCAGAACGTGACCTTCGGTCTGACGGAGAAAGACACCGAACGTCAGGACTGGGTCCGCAAAACCCTGAGCGCCATGGGGCTTGGGACTTATGCCGATGCCTATCCGCACACCCTATCGGGCGGCCAGCAGCAACGCGTCGCCCTGCTGCGTGCCCTGGCTCCCGCCCCCCGTGTGCTGCTGTTGGACGAACCCTTTTCCGGCCTGGACGTCAACCGCCGGGCACAGATTCGCCAGGATACGTTCCAAATCCTGTCCCAGTCCGGTATTGCGACGCTGATGGTCACCCATGATCCGGAAGAGGCCATGTTCATGGCTGACCGTATCCTGGTCATGCAGAACGGCCGGATCGTCCAATCCGGCAAGCCGGTGGACATCTATTTCCATCCGGTAACGGCCTTTGTCGCGGAACTGTTTGGACCGGTGAACCGCCTGTCCGGTCGGATCGCCAACGGTGGCCTCGACACGCCCTTGGGGAGATTTCCATCCAACGGCCTTTCAGACGGCACCGAAGTTCAGGTGCTTATCCGCCCGGAAGCCCTGGGCCTTTCGGCAATCAACGGCGCGGGTACTTTTCGGGCTGATAATGACCAAAACACGCGCCTGACGGTTGTTTCCGCCCGCTCCTTGGGCCGCTCGTCACATCTGGCACTCAAACTCGGTAACGGCGGCGACGCGCCGCTTTTGAATGCACGCATGCCCGGGGTCTTTCTACCGTCAACCGGTTCCGAAGTTCGCACCGAAATCGCCCCGGAAAACCTGCTGATCTTCCCGAAGGATGAAGCCTGAATTTACGGCTGCCGGCGGCAAGAATTACCCATCAAACGGACAATCCCGGCTTACACGGCATTCTTTGCCCAGAGCCGTTAACAAAAAATCTTGCAATTTCAACAAGTTGCATGGGCTCATATTTGGCATTCGGCTTGCACCCAAAGCAGTGGAAAAAAACCTTTTAGAGGGCCTACCGGACGCGGCGGGCAACGAACAATGGGCTTAAACGTTTTTCAGCAAGCAACCCTGGCCATGATGGGCCAGTCGCATAAGCTGAGCACCATTTCGCAAAACATCGCCAACGTGAACACGGACGGCTACAAGCGCACGGATACGGATTTCCAGACGCTGATGAATCGCGGTTTCACGTCGATTGGCGCGACGACGGGCGAAGGTGCTTCGGGCACCTACAATTCCGATTTTGGTGGCGTTAATCCCATTGATTTACAGCGAATTTCAAAGCAAGGGCAGATCCGCACGACGGACCGGAACCTGGACGTCGCGATCATCGGCAGCGGCTTTTTCATGGTTTCACCGGATATCAACGTCAACGGCGATATCCAATACACCCGGCGGGGCTCTTTCGATATCAGCGTCACCGACCGCGAAGACACGGTCACATTGGAAGACGGTTCGTCCGTTACCGTGAACGAAGGCTATCTTGCCGACCAGTTTGGAAATTTTCTGCTGGGTTTCGCCCCCAATGCGGACGGTACCTTTTCGCTGACAGGCAACCCCGCCCCCATGCGGGTCGATCAATTTAGTTTCGAGGACACGGGCGAAGAAACAACCATCGCCTCGCTCGACGTCAACCTGCCGGCCAATGACGATTCAGGTTCCGTGCGCAGCGGATCAATCCAAGTGGTTGATTCCGCCTTTGAAGCACAGGATATCCGGATCGACTTTACCAAGGTTTTCGGCAGCACCAATCTGTGGGATTTTCGTCTTCTCGGCGACAATATCACCAGTGTGACCTCGTCTCCCGGGGCGACTTATGCCTCGCAAACGACGGCTACGTATGATCCGCTCAATCCGACTCTTCCGACCGATTCCGTCCGCTTTTCAACGGTCGCAGGCAGCGGTGGCGTTATCACTGTGTTCTCCGACCTCAATCCCGCAGGGGCGCCACAGTTGGGCACTCCTCAGGCCGGCACCTTTGCCGGATTGAAAGCCGGTGATGAAATCACCATTACGGGCAGCGGGGGAAATGACGGCACCTACACAATCGCCAGTGTCTCTGAAAATCAGGCAGAAATTACACTTGATTCCGCAACGCCATTGGCGACGGACGCTGTCGTCGATGATGCGATCACTTTTGCATCAACCGCCAATATTCCTCAGCGCCTGGAATTCGGAAGCAACGGTGCCCTGTCATCCGACGATCTATATTCATTCGACGTTACCTTCGACAATGGGGAGACCGCGACATTCGATCTCGATGTCAGCACCTTCACCCAGTTTGCGGGTGACTTTTCCGTCGGAAATTACGGGCATAACGGCGCCGAGGCAGCGGCCCTATCGAACCTCAGTTTCGGTGACGGTGGAGAAATCTTTGGTGAATTCACGGACAATTCCCGACGCGCTCTCTACAAGGTACCGCTTGCGGTCTTCCCCAATCCGGACAGCCTTGAATTGATCACGGGGCAAAACTTCCGTGAAACGGAAGCGTCCGGTGAACCAACCACGGTGTACGCCGATGAATCAGGCTTTGCGCAGTTCCTCGGCAGTGCATTGGAGGGCTCGAACGTGGACCTGGCCACGGAGATGACCCGCCTGATCGCGGCCCAATCTGCCTACAACGTCGCGGCCACGACCTTCAAAACAGCCGACGAAATGCTTCAGGAAGCAGGAAACCTGAAACGATAATGCCAAGCCAAACCGGCATTGGCTGGGTTTCGGATATTCAGGGCGGCCTTCGGGCCGCCCTTTGCATTTTCAAAGCCCCGGCAATAGTTGCCCAGAACAGGGCCTGTCTTGCCGGGACCGGCCTTCCCCGGGCATCTACTTCAGTAAAAATAATCAATTTTTTCAAAGTCTTACGCACCCCATCCGTATGGCATGCTTTTCGCTAGTAAACAGGTGGCAACAACCATGGCCGAACAATCGGCCGGCATCTGTCGATAGAGACAATGAAAATGATGACGAGAACGGGAAAAATGAACAGAAACAAGACCTTAAGCGGTCGCGCCATCGCAGGTACTCTGCGCCTGGCCGCAGCAGCCGTCGCGGTTTTCGTGCTATTGAGCATCAGCCTGCCCGGCACGGCCGGCGCGGCGTCGCGCATCAAGGATATCGTGGATTTCGAAGGAATCCGCGAGAACCAGTTGGTGGGCTACGGTCTGGTCGTCGGCCTGAACGGCACGGGAGACTTGCTGACAAACATCCCATTCACTAAGGAAAGTTTGCAGTCCATGCTCAACCGCCTGGGCGTGCAGATCGCCAAAAGCCAAATGAAACCCAAGAATGTCGCCGCCGTCATGGTGACCTCGAACATGCCTGCGTTTGCCCGTCAGGGCTCGCGCATCGACGTTACCGTCAGCTCGCTCGGTGATGCCAAAAGCCTACAGGGCGGGACCCTTCTGGTGACGCCGATGTTGGGCGCCGACGGTGAAGTCTATGCCGTCGCCCAGGGGCAGCTGGCCGTCGGCGGCTTCACGGCTCAAGGTGCCGCCGAAACCGTGACCAAGGGAGTTCCGACTTCTGGCCGTATGGCCAATGGCGCCATCATCGAACGCGAAGTTGCCTTCGAAATCGGCGACATGGACGTGGTCAAACTGAGCCTGAAGAACCCGGATTTCACGACTGCCCGCCGCATCTCGCAGGCCGTCAATGCGTTCCTGGGCACCACGGCGGCACGCCCGTCCGACCCCAAGACCGTGCAGTTGCATGTTCCGGATGCTTACCGCAGGAATGTGGTCAACCTGCTGACCGACATCGAACAGTTGCGGGTTGAACCGGATCAGATGGCCCGTGTGCTGATCGACGAACAGTCGGGCACAATCGTCATGGGTGAGAACGTGCGGATTTCCACCGTCGCCATCGCCCAGGGCAGCCTGACCATCCGCATCACCGAAACCCAGCAGGTTTCACAACCGGGTCCCTTCGCCGAGGTCGGTGAAACGACCACGGTGGACCGCACGGATATCCAGGTCGACGAAGGCGAAGACAAGCGCTTGGCCGTATTCAACGATGGCGTCACCCTTCAGAACCTGGTGAACGGTCTGAACGCGTTGGGCATCGGCCCGCGTGACATGATCACCATCCTGCAGGCGATCAAAGCCGCCGGCTCGCTCCAAGCTGAAATTCAGGTGATGTGATGAACGGCGGCGTCGATACCACTCTGGTCGGATTGCAGACAGCGCCCCAGGCGCAGGTCGGCGCCCTTGCCGGCAAGGCAAAGGGAGCCATGACCACCGCCCGTATGCGCAAGGTCGCCCAGGATTTCGAGGCTGTCTTCATTTCGGAGATGATCCGCCCGATGTTCGAAAACATCGAAGCCGAAAAACCTTTCGGCGGCGGCCCGGCCGAAGACATCTGGCGCAATTTGCAGATCGATGAATACGGCAAGGCCATTTCCAAATCCGGCGGCGTGGGCATTGCCGATGCCGTGATGGATCAGCTTATCCGCATGCAGGAAACCCGCTAAGCCGTGCCCGACAGGAGAACCGAACTCATGGAACCGATGGAACGTCTTGAAAGAATGGTGGAATTGACCGACCAGTTGAGCGATTTGGTCGAGACGGAAAATCTCGCCCTGGCCGAACGGCGGTTTTTGGACGTTGAAGCGCTGCTGGAAGAAAAGGCCACGCTGGCCCGCCTTTATGAAAACAGCATGAAAGACCTGGACGAGGCCCAGTTGGACTGGAAAGCCATCGAGCCCGAGTTGAATGAAAAGCTGACTGTCGCGGGCACGCGCCTGGCCAACGCAATGGGCGAGAACACCTTGCGTCTTGAAGTCGGCATGACCGCAAACCGAACCGTGATCGACCTGTTCGCCGAAGCCGTGCAGACGACAACCCCGCATTCGGGCACTTACGCCAAAAACGGACGGACCGGCAAGGAAGGCACCCGTGCCGCCGCCAATTCCGTATCCGTGGCGCTGGACCAGAGCCTTTAATCCCTAACCTGAGCGATACGACGGGAACCGACCGAAGATGGGTGACATCACACAAGCACTGAGAGCGGCACAAAGCGGCCTTCTGGCGAACCAGACAGCGCTTAACATCGTTTCTCAGAACGTCGCGAACGTGAATACGGTCGGGTATTCGCGGAAGATCATTCAGCAAGAATCGGTCGTACTGGCCGGTCAGGGCGCAGGTGTATCAATCTCCGACTTCACCCGCGTCGTCGACAAGGGCCTGATCAAATCGATCCGCATCGAACTGGCGGAATTGAACGACGTCCTGGTCCAGGAAAGCTATTACGAACGCCTGCAGGAAACCTTCGGCACGCCCGGTGACGACACGTCGATCGCCCATATTCTGGAAGAATTCAAGGAAGCCGCCGAACTTCTGGCCGTTTCCCCGGACCGTATCCTGGAACAGAGCGAGGTCGTCCGCCAGGCACAGGCGGCCGTCGAAAAATTCGCCTCCATGAGCCGCACGATCCAGGAACTACGCCTTCAGGCGGATCAGCAAATTACCGAAATCGTGACCGAGATCAATCAACTGACGAGCGGCATCGATCAGCTGAACGACGACATCATCCGGTTCGGATCGACCGGCAACGACACCACCGATCTGGAGGATCAGCGCGACAACAAAATTGATCGCCTGTCCGAACTGGTCGATATCCGGTTCTTTTCCCGTAATGACGGTGACGTCGTCGTATTCACGTCATCGGGGCTGACCTTGGTCGATACCATTCCGCCGACGGTCACGCATACCGCATCAGCCAGCGTCAGCTCGACATCGACCGTCGCGGGCGGCCAGATCGACGGCATCTACGTGGGCGAGCAGCTTGCCATCAACGATCTGACCACTCAGGCGCGCGGCGGCCAGATCGCCGGCCTGATCGAAATGCGCGACGACATCCTGCCCAACCTTCAATCACAGCTTGACGAACTGGCGGCCCAATTGCGCGATCAGATCAACCTGGTCCACAACCGCGGCACACCGTTCCCCGGGCATCAGGAATTGACCGGTCAGCGTATCTTTGCCTTGCCGAGCGAACAGACCATTTCGTTCACCAATTCGAGCGATTCCGTACTGGTGTTGATGGACAGTGATGGGAACGAGACATTGTCTATTCGGATGTCACAACTCCTTGACGATGACGATAACACCGGCGCCGGCGACACAACCGATCCGGTATACGGTCAAGTCTATGGCGACGGTGAAGACTATAGGGGTGGAATCACCATCACCGAACTGGCCGCCCGGCTTGAAGATTTCTTCCAGCTGAACGGCTCACCATCGGCAACGGTGTCCCTCAATTCCCAAAGCCAGCTCAGCATCAATTTGAACAACACATCCTTGGGCTTTGGCTTCCGTGATGAAACCGCCTCAAGCAACGGCAGCTCGAACACAGATGCGTCGATTCGGTTTGATTCAGATGCCGACGGCACTGTCGATGAGACGGTGTCCGGGTTCTCGAGCTTCTTTGGCCTGAACAACCTGTTCGTCGATGGCTTGGCCGAGAACATCTACGATTCCAATGTTCTCAGCTCCAGCTTCGTCAGCACCTCAGCCGTGCTCAGCTTCCGCGATACCAATACGCCAGAAGACGGCAGCGGCGATCCGACCTACCTGGGCCAGATCGTCGTTCCGGCGGGGGCGACGTTGCAACAGATCGCCGACCTGATCAACAACGGCGGAACGGATACGAACGGGGTGTTTTATCCCGTCGGTGCGCCTGTCGCCGGAACAAGTTTCTCGGCCGTTGATAACATCACCGCGTCGGTCATCCCCGACGGCACCGGTTTTCGGCTGCGCATCGCCCATGACGACGGCCTATCGTTTACCGTCACCCATTCCGCCTCACCCGGCGGCGCCCCCGCAACCGCAGGCACGACGCTGATCAGCGAACTTGGTTTGAAAGAGGCCGATGTCCGGGTATCCACGGCCTTGACGGTTCGTTCGGACATCGTGGCCGCCCCCAGCCTGGTATCCTCCGGACGGTTGGAATGGGATGCCGAAAAGGGGCAAGCAGGCGAATACCTGACCGCGCCAGGCAGTAACGGTGTCGCCGAAGAACTGGCGGCCATTCTGTCCAATCCGAATTCATTCTCTGTCTCCGGCGGTCTGCCCGCGCTTAACGTCAGCTTTTCCGAATACGCCTCGTCGATCATCGCGCGCAATTCGTCCAAATCAGACAGCAATTCCCGCCAGATCGACAGCCAACGCACGTTGACCCAAAGCCTTCAGTTCAAATCCGACAGCATCCGAGGCGTGAACCTGGACGAGGAACTGGCGGATCTCATCGTCTTTGAACAGGCGTTTTCCGCTGCTGCGCGCGTCATTTCCGTCATTCAGGAAATGATCGACCGTTTGGAACAGGCTGTGGCCTAAGGGATTTAAGATGACCAGGATCACGAGTTCCGCCGCAAATACCATTCTGATCAGTCGTTTCCTGCAAACGCAGAAGACGCTGCTTGACCTGGAAACCCAGATCAGCACGGAGAAACGCACGCAGAAATACAGCGGCCTGGCCCTGTCGTCCCAACGGCTCATCAATATCGAGACCGCTAAAAGCAGCCTGGAACGATTTAATCTGAACAACGAACAGGCGCAGCTTCGCCTGGATATCCAGACGACAGCGGTTGACGGCATCCGTGATGCAATCCGGGACTTTCGCGAACTGCTGCTGGGTTTCTCCAACGGCGACCAGACGGACCCGGAACGGGTAGAGCAAATTCAGGCTGACGCCTTTCGTTCCTTGAAAAACATCCAGAACCTGCTGAATACGGAAGCGGACGGCCGGTACATCTTCGGCGGCGGCACGATCCGCACCGAACCGGTCAACTTCGGACTGACGGATGTATCAACCTTCCAGTCCACCTATGACGGCGCGCGCGTCACCTTCCCGACGACCCGCAGTGCGCATTTGGAAGATTTCAGCATCACCCGCAGCAATGTAAACCTTGATCCGAATCATCTGACGTTTACCCAAACAGCCGGCACGGGCAAAAGCCGCATCACCACCACGGCTGCCAGCGGCCAGTTTCAAAACATCGCCGCCGGCACGACGATCACGATTTCCGGCACCGTCGGTGAACAGAACGATGGTGTTTATACGGTCGATTCCGTTGACCCCAATGGACTGTGGGTCGATGTTCGGACCGAACAGTTGACGGACGAAGGTACGACCGCCGCGCCGATCTTCGCTGAATTCACGTATCCCGACCCGGATGACCCCCGGCAAACGACGGGATTTTCAGCCGAGGTCACATTCGACCGCCAAACCAATACCATCACTGCAATCAATGCAGACGCCCTGGACGACATTCCGGAAGGAACGATCCTTACCGTCAGCGGAACAACCAACAACAACGGGTCCTACACGGTCGCCAGCAACGACGGCACGGATCTGGTTATTGAAGGCCAACGTTTCATTACCGATGGCAGTTCGGGGGCAACGCTGGAGACACTCGGCGGGGCCAATCCGCTTACCTTCTCCATCGGAACAGGCCCCGACGGGGAAGATCAAATCACCGCCAATACGGGTACCTTCGGCACTCTAGAAGTCGGGCAACGCATCAAAATCAACAACACCAACACGGAAAACGACGGCAAGATTTTCACGGTAAAGAATATCGCCGATGACGGCGCGGCAAACGTCACGATTACCTTAAATTCGGACGAAAGCCTGGATGCTACGGTCCCGACCGTGACGACCGGCGTGGTATCAAGCTTCACACAATCGTTCTCCTTCAACGCCGCGGAACGGAACTTCTACTTCGATGCCGATGCCGTTGCCGCCAGTGCCGATACCGTTACATTTACTGATGGCGGCGGCGCCCAGGATACGATCACGCTTAACGGGGCGACATTCACCGATGCCAAAGGCAACCTTTTGCCGGCGGGCACCCAAATCACCGTAACCAACGCCGGCGCGAACAACGGCACCTACACGATCGAATCCATTTCCACAGACGGGTTGACCGCAACCTTGATCGCCACGGACACCCTGACAACCGCAGCCGGAGTTACCGACGCCGTACTTGCCGGAAGTGGATCCATCACCTATGCCGACAATGACCCGGCAGCGGATACGATCACGTTGGGCGGCGGATATTTCCGCGACATCGACGGCAATGATCTGCCGGCCGGCACCCGGGTCACCTTTGCCGGCACCACAGGCGGTCTGAATGACAATACCTACACGATCGCTTCGGTCTCGACAGATGGCCGGACCGCAACTCTGATACCGTCCGATGCGGTAGACGACACCACCCCGACGCAGACCGCCGGGACGATCAGCATCGGCGGCACAGTCGGCACCATTTCCGCGACCAGCTATTACAAGGGCGACACGACCAGCCAGACGCACCGTGTCAGTGAATCCCGGTCATTCGAATTCGACATCTCGGGCGTCGACCCCGCGTTCGAAAAGGCCATCCGCGGGATGTTCCTGGTGATGCAGGGTGAATACGGCACCGAAGGCGGCCTTGATCGCAATCAAAACCGGGTGAGCGAAGCATTGTTCCTGATGGACGACGCGCTCGACCGGACCAATACGACCCCACCACCGTTTGGAACGGAATTGAACAGCAATATCGAGGAAATGGAAATCATCCTCGGGTATCGCGCGGTTCTACTAAACGACGTGAAGAAATCAAACGAAACGATCATTGCCTCATTTGACGGCAGCATCGCTTCGATTGAAAACATCGATCCGTTGGAATCGATCACCAAGCTGCTCGATTCTCAACGGGTCCTGGAGGCCTCTTATCAGACCTTCGCCCGGGTGCGCCAATTGAGCCTGACGAATTTCCTCTGATTCCACTGATTTGATGGCCGTCACAGCATCCTATCCATTTGCCGGGTATGAATTATGTTCGATTAAGGTCAATGCACGTGCCATTAACTTTATGACAACTTAATTTCTGGAATATCGCATGATACAGTGCGTTGTTCTTTAAACCTGGGACTGCATCCAATCCAATGCCTCCATACGAGAACCAAGTCAAAAAGTACGAACGCCGTCCCCAAGGGGGAAACCCGGCGCAGAGTGAGGCTTGGGCATTAATCGAAGCAGCGAAACGCATGGCCGTTTCGATCACCTACGATGCGGAAGACGCGAAAGCGACCAAAGACGCGCGCAAGGCATCACTCCGCCTGAACTGGCGGCTATGGACAATTTTTCAGGCGGAACTGACAACCGAGCGCTCCGACCTTCCGGAAGAGATTCGGATCAACATGTTGACCCTTTGCAAATTCGTCGACAAACACACAGTCGGCGCCTTGGTCAATCCGACACCGGAAGCCATAACGGTTTTGATCGACATCAATCGCAACATCGCTGCCGGTCTGGCTCAAATCCCAGAAAGCGACGACGGAGATGCTGTCGCGGCGCCGACATCCAATGCCCCAGGCCACGACCAACCTGCTGCCGATGGCATGCCGCAAATCCGGCAAGATCTGGATACGGAAGTTTAATCCAGATGTCCTCCAAGCAACCCGCGGCCTGAGAACGCCTTATGACTAAAACCTCTATCGTCACCTTCAACCACCCACACCGTCGGACTTTCTGTCGGTAGTGATGATCTCAATTTCTCAACTTACACACGGTACGGTTTGATCCATGGCCCCGACGGACGATACGTCTATGGATTTTTATCAACGGGTCGGCACGACCTGTAACATGTTGCTCGCACGCGATCTCGAGAACGCGTTCGATGCAATCAGTGAACTGCAACTTGAACGGCCTGATGCGGCGGAAGTCCTCTATCTGATGGGTATCGCGGCCGTGACAATGGAAGAATACGGCCGGGGCTTGATCTTCATCGAAGAAGCACACAACACGGACCCCGATTGCTTTGAATATTCCGACGTCCTGGCCAACCTGCACGTCCGGGTCGGCAATCTGTCGGAAGGTGTGTATTTCGCGAAATTGTCGACAACGCTTGAACCCCATCCTCACGTTCGCAATCTTGTGCCGCCGGATATGCGGAATTTTTTCGAGTCACTCGAAAAAACAGCCATTCCCCGCCACCGTGCGTATGGTTTCGTATCGTTGCACCGCCACGAATATACCGACGCTGCACGAGAGTTCGACCGACAGGTGTTGCTGACTCCCGAAGACGACACTTCCTACCGCTATGGCAGCCGCGCCCACCAGATGCTCGGCAATTTCGAGCGTGCGATCACCTATGCCCAAAAAGCCGTTGCCTTGGCCCCGGACGATATGGCCAACCATTTTCAGGCAGGCAAGCTAAGCCAGGCTATCGGCGCTGACGAAGCAGCAATGTTCCATTATCTCAAAGTCGCGGAACTCGATCAGGAAACACCGCAGGATGTGGCGGCGGCGCTTGCCTCTGCGATGCAGCTTTCCAACGGCGACCCAGAGGCCCTTGCTTCGATCAAAAGCGCACTGGCCGACCGCATGGCTGAGGCGGCTTCACTGCCGCCCGAGGCCACGGCCAGCCTCAGCAAGAAAGAGAAAATCCATATCGGATATGTCACCAACAGTGACTGGAGCACGGACACCGTCGCTCTGCTAGAACCGTTCCTTGAACTGCATGATCGCAGCCGCTTCAACGTCCACATTTACCAACAAACCCAAGGACGTAGCGCGTATATCAAGTACCTTAACAACCTCGCCGATTCGGAGCGGCGATTGTGGGAACTTGATGATGAAATCGCCTCGATCGTTATTGCCGGAGACGAAATCGACGTGCTGGTGAATATGTGCGCGCCCGAATCCGACAACCGTGCATCCCTCTTTGCAATGGCCCCATCAGCGATTCAAGTAGGGTATTTAGGCATGAATTTCGGTCTGGGCATGCCCGGCATTACGCACGTGCTGAGCGATCCCATGACTGATGATCTATGCCGTGAACAAGCGGGCCCGGATCAGAAAATTGTCCAGGTGGAGCCCGGTCTTTGGTCGATCAAACCACCAAACATGCTTCCCGATGTGGCGCCGCTCCCGGCGGAAAAGAACGGGCATCTCACTCTGGGGCTGGCTTGCGACCTTGCCGCTTTGACTAAATCGGCAATTAAAACACTTGCCGAAGTTCTCAAAGCTTTTCCGGAAAGCCGGCTTCTATTTGGAGCAAACGGTGCGACGGACACATATGTCTCGCGCCGGATCGAACAGCTGTTCGGTGAAATCGATCTAAGTGGCCGCGTGTCCGTATGGCCTCACAAGGCCGTTGGGGACCCCTGGGATTCCGATCCCGGGTTCTGGAGCAACGTGGACCTGTTTCTTGTACCCGATGCTTTGTCTGCCCCCCTTCGAGCCGCCGAGGCCCTTTGGATGGGCGTCCCCATGCTAACCCTCAAGGGAACGCAACGCCCCATCGCCTGCGCAGCGTCGAGCATCCTGGCTTCCGCCAATAAACCGGAATGGATTTACGAAACCACCGAAGAGCTTATCGACCAAATCTCTACCTTCGCGAGCGACTTTGGTGAACTTGCCGATCTCCGCGCAGAACTGCGTAACCAGATGCGGCGATCCGCTCTGTTTAACCCCTTGGTTCATGTACGCGCCATGGAAGCCCTGTTTGCCACCATGGTTGATTCCAGGGATGGCGGCTAAACATCAAGATTAGTCGTGTTCGGCGAAAGCCGTTCGGACGATTTTACGAGATAATATTAACCGCTGATCCTGGCGGTGGAGTTTGAGGCTTCAAGCGGTTCGTCAGCGCCTCGCTGAGCCCCGCGTTGATTTCGAATGATAGTGACAGTGCCCGCAGCAGGTTTCCCAATTTGGTTTCTGCTTCAGCGATTTCCTGCTCACGCCTCGATTGTTCGGTCGATGTCACTTCAAGCAAATCAGCTTCGACGATCGCGAATTTGCGTTGAATGTTCTGTTCAAGATCCAAGGTCACGGCAATCGTATTTTGGGTAACGGTAATTCCCACGCTGACTTCGGTCTGCAAAGCCGTCAACGTATCGGCCACGGCAACATTGCCGGGATCAGTCAGCGCACCGGCAGTCACCTCGAGGCCACGGATGGTTTCAACGTCTTCCTTCAGACGCTGGATGACTTTTCCGTCCTGCACATCCGGATGCGCAAAGACATAAAGATTTTCGATTTTCGTCGCGAGAATATCCCGCTGAGTTTCGAACGCGGCAACTTCATCAGCATCCACGGTGGCGTCCTGGTTGAAGGTCGCGAACAAAGCTGAGACTTCATCGAAAATCTTTTCCAGGGCCCCCTTGTTGTTGGTGTTTCCCTGGCGAAAATCAGCCAATGCCGGCAAGGCGTCTATGAGTGCCTTTTGACGGCTGGAGAGGTCATTAATCTTGCGTTCAAGGGTCGAAGACGTCTGCGAGACATCTTCGATCAACTTGTTATGGCGATTGATCAACGAGTTCTGCAATAGATTAAATTGCAACTCGAATTGCACGCGCTGATTGTTCAGCGCGGTATTCGCCAGTGTAAAAGCAAACGGCGTAATCGCCATCTCACCCTACTTTCCAGTTGCCTCAGCAAACGCCGGATAGGCAAAAAATGCCTATTTATTTCCGTACGTTAGATACTACCATACTCCCCTCAAAATAGCGACAAACTAATACTTCAAACGCCCTTCCCCATAAGGCCATCCGCCCATTCTTTAACTATATCTCCCAGCATGGCTTGGGTAAGGTAAGACATGCAGATAGAGACCCTGATTTCGCGAATTCGTGCGGGCGACGCCCAAAACGGGATCGCTGATTTCATTGCGGAAATTCCCGGTGCAACCTTGGAAAACCTCGTCGTCACCGCCATGCAATGGCCGGAGGCTGAGGACGTCAAAGAAATCTTGTTGCTGGAATACCTCAAAGAATTTCCCGACAGTGTTCCCGTCCGTTGGGCCCTGGCACAGATGATGTATACCCAGAAGCGGTTTGTCGATGCGATGCCCCATTACCGCTCGGTACTGGAATCAACCACTCAAGTGGGGTTTTGCTACCACGCAATCGCCGTTGGTCTCAGCACCACAGGGTCTGTCCACGAATTGCGTGACCTGATCCTCGAGGCGAAGCGGGAAATTCCGGACGACGAACACCCCAACTGGCAATTCCCCATGCGGCTCAACGACCTTCGACCGCCGCACCGCACGCATCATCAGCTTTGGTTTCGCGAACACCTTACAAAATGCCGCACGGACCGGCTTACCCAGGCCGCAGCGGCACATATCGTCACTTGGCACCCGTTGGACAACGTTTCCGAACCGACCGGGGGAATGTTCCGCCTGGCCGGCGCGGCCAAGGGCATCAATGCACAAAGAGGCTATTTCCTGATTGACGACACGCTTGAGGTCGCAGCGGAACCTGCAGTGGATGCGGCAGAAGACACGCAAATCTGGACCGCCGAATTCACGGCAACTCCCGGTGCCGTTCATCGTGTCACCTTATGCCTGGAAACGGCGGACGGCATCAGCACGGGCAACCAGATCGAACTAACCAGCCCCCCGCCCCCGTTTGCCGAAGCAAAAACCGGCGACGCCTATGAAGTGGGAATGACCGGGGCAACCTTCACCGGCCACGTGGCCGCATCCGGAAGCGATGCGCGTTACCGCTTCGAATATGGCGCGTCGCCCGACACGATGTCCCATTCGACGTCCTGGTGCCCCGTTCCCGGCCCCTTGAATGGCCGGATTCAAGCCGCCCCGCACAAGACACCGCTGCGGTTTTATTTTTACGGCTCTCAAATCACGTGGGAGCCCGGCGAATCACCGGGCTTGGTCTGTCATTGGCCGTTCGGCCAGGATCCCAACCATATTTCCGGGATCGGTTTCCTGGAACTGCTGTTCGCAGCCCAACACAACAGCTGTCAGTATGACGGATTTCAGGCCGTTCAAGATTGGGAAGGGTCGGACATCCGTGACGCGCGGGTCACCCTTCGCCTGACCGCCAAGGATTTCAATTCCAACGACACACAGCAATGTTTCGGTATCGGCTCTCGCCGTGCCTGTTGGATGTTGACTGGGCAGACATTCAACCTAGCGAATATCGAACAAGACGGGGAAGTCGAAATTTCCGCGACCTTGTCGGGTGACCGTGGACAATGGACGTTCGCCGGCAACAACCCGGTCGAACAACCGAACTATGATCGGTATGGGTACGAGCCCCTGAAGG
The DNA here is from genome assembly GCA_040218445.1 of Rhodospirillales bacterium. Lineage (GTDB taxonomy): Bacteria > Pseudomonadota > Alphaproteobacteria > Rhodospirillales > Casp-alpha2 > UBA1479. The sequence continues at coordinate 150,191 of JAVJRK010000003.1, forward strand.
ATACCCTTGCGGACCACATCGGAAATATCTTCATGGTCGCGCCGTTCGGCGATATCCGCGGCACCATCACCGGCACCTTGAGCGTCAAGGACGCCATCGTTGAGTACCGCAGCAAAAATATTCTCCATGTCGATGCGGGTGCCCAACTGGTCACATACCCGACGAGTTCTACCGCCGACCCCAAATCCCTGACCGACGGCATCCGCAGCAATGAGGATGCGGGGTGGTATCAGACCACGGCGACGGATACGCCGCCGACATTTATCTGGACACTTCCCAAACCTGTTAAAATCACAACAGTCGTTCTGCACCAGGACATCGCGATGCCGACGAAACGGGCACGCTTAACGGTCACGGGACCGGATGGAGTTTTCGTCAAGGACGAAGCGTTACCGACCGATTTCGGCCAACTTTCCGTTGTGCCGCAACTCAATATTCCCATGGATCTAAGCGGCCCCATAGATGAAATTAAATTAGAACTTTTAGACGGCGCCACACCGGACGGCATGGGACTTCACGCGATCGAGGTATTTGCCGAAGATTATTCCCCGCCTCCATGCACGATACCAACGACCGTGCTGGAAGATGTAGAAGGCTTGCCCTCCGGGGAGCAGGTATTTTACCGGCTCGTCTGTACGGCCGACGAGGAAGAATCCGCCGGGGACATCCACGACATTATGTTGCCTGCTGATAGCACTCCCCGGCTTATCGACGCATCGGTATTTTCAATCGAAACAGGTAAGGCGGTTATTCGAATTCGCGTCAATCCTATGGGTTATAAGACGACCGCCCGGTGGCACCTTGATGATGGAACGTCCGGCGAGATTCCCTGCGGTTGGGAAAACGTCGCCGCTCACCGCTTTATTTCCGTTCACGATGTCGCTCCAGGTTCGCGCTCTTTGACGGTCAAGTTAATCAACGATCAGGAAAACGAAAGCCAGGAACTATCCGTATCATGGTCTCAAGCCGATTAACCCTGTACCGGCCCCGAGCAACCGACTTGGTTTACGCGATCTTAATGAGGATGCTATTGAATTCGCCAAGGCAAGGCATCCGTTAGCACCACCGCCACGACAAGGACCTCACGGTGATGGAAATCGACATTGCGACCAATCCCGACGAAGCCGTCGGTGAATCTGAACAGACATTGACCGAAAAATGGTGGCTTGCCCCCGCCGACGCCGACGAAAGAGCGAAACTTAGGGCGCGCAATCTGGCAATATTCCAGAAGAAGTATCCCACTGTTCACAGCGCTATCGTCGGCTATAAACCGAAATCCGAGCTGGTATTCGGCGACGACGGCCAGCCGGATATGAATTTCGCCGGCTCGGCATTTTACGACGGCAATATCACCGAATTTACGGATCGGCAGTTGGCGCAGTATTGGCGCGCGCCGAACCGCCTGAATGTCGCGCCGCCTCTTCCGCAAACGATGGACACTCATGCCTCCCGCTTCCTCTATTCGATGCACGAACGGTTGCAAAAGGAAGTGGATGCCGAGTTTTCCGTTGGCCGGACAAGTAAACAAAGCTTCTACGGCTTGGTAATGGGCATTGGCCTGGGTCGTCACCTTCCCGAATTCATCGAACGCACGGGATGCCGCAATATTTTCCTGCTTGATCCTAATCTTGAAGGTTTCTACCACTCGATGGAGACGTTGGACTGGGAAGCCATTCTGTTCGAATTTCAGGATCGCAACGGCGATATCTTCTTTTATGTCGGGGGAGATACTCAGCATTGGATGGATGGACTTCGCTACCAAACGCGAAAGACCAATACCATTTCAATGGACGGCTTCTACATCTACGCCCATTACAAGAACAGCATGTTTGCGGAGTTCTCAAAAAAGTTCAACAAAGAGTCCCAGTTCCTCATGACCGGGTTGGGGTTCTTCTTTGATGAGCAGCTCATGCTGCGTAATACCTATGCGAATATGGTCGGCAGAGATGTCCATACATACCTTCGGCCGACCAAGGCCGTCGCAGACAAAACACCGGCCATTATCGTCGGTTGCGGCCCATCGCTGGACGCCAGCATCGAAGACATCAAGCGTAATGCCGACAACGCAGTCATCATCTCTTGTGGGTCGGCGCTTGGCCCCTTGATGGATGCAGGCATCCGTCCGGATTTCCAGATGGAACTTGAAAATTACAAGGTTCTGCCGGTCATCATGTATGCAGCCTCCAAGCACGACCTTTCCGGCATTTGTCTTGTGGCCAGTTCGACTGTTGACCGGGAAATCCGCCAGTATTTCACGAATGAAATCTATTGGTTCCGTCCTGCGCTCTGCCCCTTCCCGATTTTCTCTGACGACGTGGAAAGCTGCCTGAGACATCCGGACCCCACCGTTGTTAACGTTGGGCTTTCGTTTGCTCAGGAATTGGGATTTCGCGAATTTTATCTATTCGGCGCGGACATGGGTCAAAAAGACAGCGATCAACATCACGCCAAATCGTCTTATCATTATTCGGATGAATCAAAGAACGACTTGAAACAGGTCTTTAACATCGAAGTCCCAGCAAACTTCGGCGGCAAGGCAATGACCAGTTCAGGCCTGTTCTGGGCGCTTGATACTCTTCAACGAGCAATCGGCTATACCACGGCGAACCATAAATATTTCAATTGCAGCAACGGCGCCCGCATCAATCGCGCCATCCCCAAACTGCCGCGGACTCTTGACCTGCCGGAACCCGAAGTTTCACGCGAACAAGCCGTTCAGGATATCATTGATGCGTCGCGGTTGATGACGGCAGAGGAAATTGACAACCGCTGGCAGCCGGAAAAGATGATCGATGCGTTCAACGATCTGTTGGACAATCTGTTGGATCTGGTGGAAACCCACGACCTCATCAATGATACAGACCATCTGATCGAATCATCACGGCTGTTCTATTCCAACACCGACACCGTCTACAGCCATTATTCCAGCCTGGTACTGCGTGGAACGATCAATCAGATGCTGATCGCCTGCGACTATTACCTTTGTCGCCTGAATGACGAAAGCAAATACGAACCGGCGCTGGAAGTTGTCCGCGATGAATATCGGAAGGTGACTGAGCGTCTGCGCAGCATCGCGACCAAGCATATCAGGTCTCAGGCTCTGGGCATTGAGTTGGCGGAAGCCTGCCTGAACGGCACCTCGGACGACGATGGCCTGACCGATGAAGAACGCGAAGCCTTGACGGTCCGCCAGGATAAGCCGTCGGATGAAGACGCCGATACCGGGCAAGACGCCGTACCGGCCGATACATAAAACGGTCTGCTTCGGTCTGCCCTAACTTTTCTTTGATGAAAATTCAGCCAGCGCTTGGGCGACATCCTGAACGACAGCCGACCAATCACCCGCGTTGGGTTGCCTGAACAGACGCATGCTTGGGTACCAAGGGGAATCATCCCGCCCCAACATCCAGCGCCAATCGGGCACATGGGTAATCATGGTCCAAACAGGCCGTTCCATCGCGCCGGCAAGATGTATCAGCGACGTATCGACACCGATGATCAAATCCAGCGCAGAAACGGCGGCAGCGACTTCCGAAAACGGATAGGCCCGCCGGAATAACATTTTCATGGGCCCGGAAAACACCGTGCCCTCAATTTGCGCCATCCCCGGACCAATTTGCAGAGAATGCAAAGAGATGCCGGGAACATTCAATAGCGGCTCTAGGACCGAAAGGGGAACCGAACGTTCGGCATCCCGTTTATGAGAAGGGTTGCCCGACCAAACAAGCCCCACGTGAAGCGGACCTGGTAATCGCTGCTCGATCCGTTCACGCCAACGCTGGACGGCTGCCGGTTCGGCGCGCACATAGGCTCCAGTCCAAAAATCATCCCCTTGGTGTACTTCCAACACCGCAGGAAGGCTCATAATCGGGATGAACAGATCGTGGTCCGGCAGGGGCATATCCTTGGTGATGATCTGATAGACACCGGGCATTCCCTCGAACAGCGGTTTCAACGTCTCGGGCACCTCCAAGATCACCTGCCCGACCCTCTCTGCCGCGGATCGAACGAACCTGACGAACTGGATATTGTCGCCCAGCCCTTGTTCTGCATGAATTAACAAAGTGCCATCCGGCACTGGCTCTCCCTGCCATCGAGGCTGGGTCGATCGGGTTTTTACAAGTCCGACATTGCTCGCCGAATGACGCCATTCGAACCCCTGCCAACCGGTGCTGAATTCTCCCTTGAGCAAATGCAGCAAACCCAGGTTGTATCTGGTTGTGGGGTCGTCAGCGTTAATTTCGAGGATACGGTTGAAAATTTCTTCCGCATCCCTAACAAGACCTTGAGCAGCCAATGTCGCGGCAAGATTGAGCAGCGGTCCGGGATGCCCCGGAAGGGCGTCCGCAACGCGCCTGAATTCGGCTTCGGCTTCTTTTAATCGGCCCAAATTTTGAAGTGCGGCACCCCGGGCGTTCCGCGATTCAGCGTGGTCTGGTGCTGCCGCCAAGGCGATATCCAAAGCCTGTAAGGCTGCGGCATTGTCTCCAAGCTGGATGCTGACCCGCCCGACACCGCATAACGCCATGGGATGATTAGGGAATGCCGCAAGAATGGCCTGAAGGTCGGCAATCGCATCGCGTGGGCGCTCTTCCCCCAGACACGCCTCAACGCGCGACAAGGCTGCCTGAATATCGGATTCGGATCGTATTTCCATCATCCCTTATGCCCCCGTACACTCACTTTGCGCTCCGGCTAGACCTGCCATCCAATGCCATAAAAAAGAAACCGCCGCCACCCATCGGGCGGCGGCGGCTCTTTACAACCGTGTGCGCTGGATCCGCCCTCCACAAGGAGAAGCGGATCAAGGCGATTAGTTGAACAGCGCCAGGATACCCTGTTCGGACTGACCCGCGAAGGCCAAGGCCGAAATACCCAGCTGCTGGCGAGTCTGAAGGGCCAACAGGTTGGCGCCTTCGCCGTTCAGGTCGGCCAGCGTCAGCTTGCCCGCACCTTCTTCCAGCGTGTTGGTGTACTGTTCGGTGAAGTCCAGACGCGTTTGAAGCAAGGCCACGTTGGAACCAAGCTTCTGCGACTGCGACCGCAGGGTCGTCAACGAAGCATCGAGACCGGCGATGATCGTATCGGCGTCGGCGCTCTGGCCTTCGGCGATGAAATCAATGCCGCTCTGGAACGAACCGGCCGTGTTGGCCGCAAGGACGGTATTCGTCACTTCGAACGAGTTGGTGATACCGGCAACGACACCGACGAACACGCCGGTGACATTGATACCACCACCATTGGTGTTGCCGACGAACTGAGAGTCAGCAGCAACCGCCGCGCTGATACCGGAAGCGGCCGCAGCGTTGAAGGTCGCGAGTTGCAGGGTCAGGGTCTGTCCCTGGGTAACCGTCGTATCGTCGGCGGTACCCACGGCAACGGTGACGGAAATTTGGGTGTTCAGGGAGAACACGATTTCCGAGCCGCCGTTGGTGACGGTGGCACCCGTGCCGTTGTAGGTCACGACAAACTGACCGCCGAAGTCAGAGACGGCGTTGGCCGCCGAGAACGACCCGGTAATGACAACACCGTTCAGTTCGACACCTGAGGTCACCGTGCCGGTGAAGGTGACCGTGCTGTCGGCGCGAACCACGAGATCGTCGATGCCCAGACCGGTTTCCTGCAGCTGAGCAGCGTCAATCGTCAGCAAGCTGGTGGTGTTGTTGGAGAAGTTGACCGTCAGCGTTTCAGAGGTGTTGTCGATCAGGTTGACGCCCTGATATTCGGCGTCGTTGGCCAAATCACCAATCTGCGAACGAATGTCGGAGAACTGAGTGACCAAATCGGTGAACTGAGTACCGGTGGCCGATTTCAGAGAGTTCGCAATACCTTTGAGCTGGCGAACCAGGCTGTCGATGCCTTCAACACCGTCCAGAGCCGCGGTAACCGTCGAAATGCCCTGGTCAATGCCGTCTTTACGTTCCGTAAAGTCGGATGAACGGTCGGTCAAGGAACGAGCCGAGAAGAACGACACCGGATCGTCAACTGCACTGGCGACACGCAAGCCCGTGGACAGGCGGCCGTTGGTACGGTCGATCAGGTCAGTGGTAGCTTGTAGGGAGAGTAGCGAGCCGCGCACTGCGGCCGAAAGGGTAACGTCAGACATTTTGTAACTCCATTCTAGAGCGTTGACAGGATTTACTATCCTCAACCAGCCGCCCCGCGCTTCTGGCGGGCATAGGGCTAGTTCCGGCAAATCTACCGGCGCCCTTTGGCAAAGTCAAACGTTAAATCCTTTCCCCGGCATGCAATAATTTCGGCCGCAACAGCAAAAGCCGCCGCCCCATTAGCGGAGCGGCGGCTTTCAAACGCCTCCAGGCGAGGCGAATTCGCGTATTGTTTTCTGATTAATTGAACAAGGATAGAATCCCCTGCTCGGACTGACCGGCAAAGGCCAAGGCCGAAATACCTAGTTGCTGGCGGGTCTGCAAGGCCAGCAAATTGGCGCCTTCCTCGTTCAAGTCAGCAAGAACGAGCTTGCCCGCACCTTCTTCGAGGGTATTGGTATATTGTTCGGTGAAGTCCAACCGTGTCTGAAGCAATGCCACGTTGGAGCCCAGTTGCTGCGATTGCGATCGCAGGGTCGCAAGCGCCGCATCCAAGTCAACGATAACGTTCTCGACATCTGCCGTCTGACCTTCGGCGATAAAGTCGACGCCGCTCTGGAATATACCGGCAGTGTTGATCGCAAGAACGGAATTGGTCACTTCGAACGAATTCGTAATACCGGCAACAATACCCACAAACACCCCTGTGATGCTGATACCAACCGCAGGTGTCGCCCCCAGGAATTGAGAGTCAGCAGCAACCGCCGCGCTGATGCCGGAAGCGGCCGCAGCGTTGAAGGTCGCGAGTTGCAGGGTCAGGGTCTGTCCCTGTGTGATCGCCGTCGCATCCGCTGTACCGACAGCCACCGTGATCGTAACCTGGGTGTTCAGCGCGAATACGACCTCGGCTCCGTCGTTGGTCACGGTAACACCGGTACCGTTATAAGTCACAACCAGTTGGCCACCGAAATCAGAGACGGCATTACCCGCCGAGAATGACCCGGTGATGACGGCACCGTTCAGTTCGACCCCGGAAGTTACCGTACCTGTGAGGCTGACCTTGCTGTCGGAACGAATTTCAAGCACATCGATACCCAGGCCGGTCTGGCGAAGGTTTGCCGCGTCGATCGTCAGCAGACTGGTCGTGTTGTTCGAGAAACTCACGGAAAGCGTTTCCGAGGTATTGTCGACCAAGTTGACGCCCTGATATTCGGAATCGTTGGCCAAATCCCCGATTTGCGTGCGAATTTCGTTGAATTGATTGACCAAATCATTGAACTGCGTGCCGGCGGCGGAGCGCATCGAATTGGCAAGGCCTTTCAACTGCCGAACCATGGTATCAATGCTCTCGACACCATCCAGCGCGGCTGTAACGGTCGAGATGCCCTGGTCGATGCCGTCCTTACGTTCGTCGAAGTCAGACGCTCGGTCGTTCAAAGCTTTGGATGAAAAGAAAGATACAGGATCATCAACCGGGTTGCTGACCCGAAGCCCCGTGGCCAATCGGTCGTTGGTGCGGTCGATGAGATCCGTGGTGCGCTGCAACGCAAGCAGCGAACTGCGTACTGCAGCAGAAAGAGTAACGTCGGACATGTTATTTGCCTCGTCTCCGCGCGGCTGGGGATTCTCCTCGCCAATGCCGCGCTAGCAATCACGTTGCGCATTCTGCCAACGACCCGGATACTAATCTATATTCAAGGGGTTAACAAAGTATTGACCAATTCGACCCGTGAATATTTCAAAATAAAATTCAGCGTCCACCGTGCATGCTTATTCTCTGCCGCCCCACGACGCGCAAACACGCATTGCAGCTTAAATAAGAAACAATGCAATCTTGCTTATAATGCAAAAATATAGCATATGTAGTATAACGTGGGGGAAGGACATCAAACTATGGTGCAATTATGCCACTGAAACTTGATTTCAAGGCCGGTGAAAAACTGGTCCTTAACGGCGCGGTGGTGGAGAACGTCGGCAGTAACGCAAAACTGCTGATCCACAACGATTCGGCGATAATTCGTGAAAAGGAAATTCTATCGCAGGCAGAATCCAACACCCCGGCGGCGCGGGTTTATTTCGCATTGCAATGCGCATACATGTTTCCCCGCCACGAAGCAGAGTATTTGGAAAATTTCCGCCAGTATCTGCAAGACTACGTAGCAGCAGCACCGACCTCTAAAGAAATCGCCGATGAAATTTTGAAATACGTCGACGAGATCAAATTGTACCGCGCGTTGAAGGCAACACAAAAATTGATCCGTCACGAAGCGGATACATTCAGCCAGTTCGCAAGTCAGCTGGAATCCGTCGATCTTGCGGAACGGATGGAAACGGCCGGCGCCGGAGATATTGTCACCGAGGGCAATTCCTAGGTTACCCCGTCGCATTCCAAAACATGGTGACAACCCGATTGGTATCGTTGCGAGAACTTCGTTATATACGATTTAGGTTCCGCATCATGGATTGGTGCCGGGCTGGAGGTGACACAAGAAGGCCACAACGATGACCGGCGACCCGCTCGATAAGTTCCTACATCGCGCCGAAAGTGGCCCTGATCTGATCTGCATCCAGGAAACGGACCGACATCTGACGTATTCGGAATTCACCGATCTCGTCTGCCGATACGCATTCAGCTTTGCTCAAACCGGCGAACACCCCAAAGTCCTTATTCACTTGCCGCAATCAGCCGACGCTTACGCTGCCATGTTTGCGACGCTTATGGCCGGTGGGTTCTACGCATGTTCCAACACCGAATGGCCGCCCGACCGCCAGGCCAGGGTTGCCGGCCTTTTTCGCCCGGATGTCGTAGTGTCTGATCAACCTGGTGCTGTTGCAGATCTTGGCTGCCCCCCCTCTTCTAAAATCGTGCACAGCACCAAACTCCCGAATAAACGGCTAGAAGCTCCCAAACCGCCGCACGACCTCGCATATGTCATGTTCACATCCGGCTCAACCGGCGTACCGAAAGGGGTGATGGTACCGCGGTCGGGCCTTGCCCATTATACGGATTGGGCCCAGGATGCGATGGACCTCACGCCCGAAGACCGCTGGTCACAACACCCTAATATTGCTTTTGATCTCAGCGTACTCGACATCTACGGCGCGCTTTGCAGCGGGGCTTCTCTGCACCCCATGACCGGCACGATGGACCGCATGTTTCCGGCGACGTTCATTCGCGACCGGAGCCTGACCATATGGAACTCGGTCCCCAGCGTTCTGGATATGATGCGCAGCGCACAGCAGATGACCCCGGAGCACCTGGGATCACTACGCATGTTCACCTTTTGCGGCGAGCCGTTATACCGGGAACAAGTGCAAGCGATATTCGACGCCCGTCCAGACGCCACGGTCCACAACACCTACGGCCCAACGGAGGCAACGGTTTCCTGCACACTATTGAAACTGACGCCTGAAAACCTGGATGCGGCAAGCGGACAATGCATGGCATTCGGCGACCCGATCCCCGGCATGGACCTGCACTTCATGAAAGACGGTGTAGAAGGCGATGAAGGTGAAATCGTATTATCAGGGCCACAACTGGCCCGGGGATACTGGGAAGCACCCGATATCACCGCTGACGTGTTCAATGAATTGGAGATCGGCGGCCATCCCTTCCCTTGTTATCGCACCGGCGACTGGGGACGGCGGGAAAACGGGCACCATTTTTTTATCCAGCGCATTGATCATCAGATCAAGATCCGCGGATACCGCGTTGAACTGGGGGAAATCGATAAGGTTGCGCGCGAACTTGGCGCGCGTGCCGCCTGCACGGTTTTTGCCGACAACGCCCTGCACTGTTTCGTCGAAGGCGCCGATAAACTTGATGTTAACGCGATCCGTGATGGAATGATCCGGACCTTACCGGAATACGCGGTACCTTCGGTCATCCGCCAATTGGAATCCTTGCCGCGGAACGCGAACGAAAAGATCGACGCAAGCGCCCTTGCCAAGCGAGTGACTGATGAGCCAAACGCCACTGATTGAACCGCATGCCTTGGTTGCCGAAGCCTTGGAATGCTCCATCGACGATCTCGTCGAGGGAACCGGACTGGGCGCCCATCCGAAATGGGACAGCTTGGCCCATGTGCGCGTGATGTTGGCTCTTGAACGGCATTACGACGTGACGCTCAATGATGACAGCATCCTAAAATACACCACCTTGGATGCTGTCAGCGCGCGTCACCAAGCACTCGTCGACGCTTAAGGCGCCCTCTCACCACGATTTCAGAGCGCTGCCGCCGGGCAAGTTGTTATCTATTCCGGCTTGACGGCGACAAAATTCCACAGGCCTTCCCGTCTGTTTTCCGCCGGGCGCAAGTGATCAAGACGCTTGTGGACGAGCACCGTGATTTCGTAGTCGGAGAAAAGATCGAGGATATGTTCCTCATCGGAGAAATGAACCGGCCCCACGTTCGATAGCGGACCGTCCTCAATGTTGATCCGGGTATAATCGTCGTCACCTGGCTGACCGCGCTTATAGTCGGTCAGTTCCGTGGAAAACCAATCAATCCCGATGTACGTGCCGCCCGGTTTGAGGGCCTTATCCACCAAGACCAGGCAGTCGCGGATCGGCGCCGTATGGTTATGCGGCAGACTGCCACGGTCGAAAATCAAATCAAAAGGGCCTTCGAAGTGAATGTCCTTGGTAAAATCGGCCTCGGCGAAACGATCGGCCCAGTCAGGATATGTATCCTTCAGCATACGGACAGCCGATGCGCTGCCTTCGACCGCACAATAATCGACGTTCAGGTAACGAAAGAACGGGACATTGGCACCGGAACCGCAACCAAGTTCGAGAACACGAAAATCGGGCCCGGTCGGACGCGCATAGCGCATCACGAAAGACACCAGGTCGCTCCACGGCCAACGGCTGATCTGTGCGCTGGTTGCGTCGCTGAACTGCATCTCCCATTTCTCGGAAAAGCTCATATAATTATCTCCTCTCGGATCATGGGTACGATCACCCGCCCGTATACCGTCGGCATCCTGCGCGAAACGCGTTAAAAAACGATTATATGTCCCTATCGCCCCCGCCAAGAAAGCAGACTGACTTGACCGCACTGACCCTTGACGATCTTTCAACGGCTCTACGCAACATCATTCCGGACGATGACGAAGTCATTGTCATGCATTCGGGTGTCTGGTCGTTCGCCGTGGCTTACGGCTGGACAAAGCCGGAAGACGTCGATCCCATGATCGACATTCTGGCCGACATCATCGGCCCGGAACGCACGCTGATCATGCCCGCCTATAATTTTGATTTTTACCGGACCAAACAGTTCGATTTGACCCGCAGCCTGCCCCAGGTTGGCGTGCTGCCGCACCGCTCCTGGGAGCGGATGGGTATGGCCCGCACACGCCAGCCAATGAACAGTTATTTCGTGGTCGGGCCGCGACAGGATGAGGTCCTCGGACTGCCCTGCACCACGGCCTGGGGGGATGATAGCGTTCTTGGATGGATGCACGATGTAAACGCCCGCATCTGCATCCTCGGCGTTACATGGGAAGAAGGCTGCAGCTTCGTTCACCGCTGCGAAGAGATGGCCCGGGTCCCCTACCGCTATTTCAAGCGCTTTCCGGGCATTCTGTTCGATGACGGCCGCGAAATCGGGCCGTGCTCCGAAGTCCTGTATTCCCGACCGTTGACTATCATGTTGGCGGACGACTGGTCGACGATCACCGATCCGCTCCGGGCAAGCGGCGACATGCTCACCACATCACACCCCAAGCTTCGTTTTGAATCGGCCCTGTCGCAGACGGTCTATAAACAAGGCATGGCCGTGCTTGAACAGGACCCCTATATCCTGCTTCCGACCGCTGAAGGTCTACGCGACCGCGTACGCGAATGGGTTTCGAAAGACAAAGAAGCCGAGATGGCGGCCCTGACGCCCGAGCAGCGCTGGCCGTAAGAACCCCGACAATTCAGGCGACACCAACCGTATCAAGCATCTTGAGAATGGCGGAATAGCCCAGCACCATAGGATCCGTCACGATCACGCGCTCCGATTGTTTCGCGACTTCTTCGGTCACCTTATGGCAGGCTTCTTCGAAGCCCACACGCTGATGTTTGTAACTCACCGGTGTCTTCTGCACGTAGATATCATCGGGCGTTTCCCTGACGACCATGCCCAAGGCCCTGGCCTCATCCCAAACCTGCTGCGCGAAGGTTTCGGGTGCTTCCCATAAATCCGATCCGACCGCCGTCATTACTTCGGCGCAGATATAGGTCTTCCCGTCGGCTGTTTTCTGGTTGGAATAGTGTCCCGCGCGTGACACCCGGAAAATTCGATGACTGTCGTCATAATCCTGGATGAAATCCTTATCGCCGATATCGTCCGTATCGGTCAGGAAATAGTACAGAGCCATGGGCGTTTTATGCACGAAGTCGGAAGCCGTATCCTCACCAAGGGCAATCTGACTGAGCAGCCCCGTGTCCAAGGCCCAGACCATATAATCGAATTCCCGCAATACGCCGCCAAGCGTCACGTTGACCGACGAATTGTCGGCGGAGAACGATTCAATCGCCGTCGAAAGCAGAATCTCCACCCCCAAATCCGTCAAACACCTTTGCGCATCCCGGCAGAATCCGCCGGTGCCCCCCGACTTCGGATAAAAATGCCGCGTCGGGACCAATGGGTTCACTTTTCCCAGATATTTGTACGGATCGGCTGCGTTATTGCCGGCGATCCGGTCATCCAGCGCCGGAATTTGTTTCAATAGATCCGACATCGCATCATCCGCCGCCCGCATGCGGCTTCCGACGGTCGTTGTCAGTGCCGCGGGAGCAAGGTCTCCGGGCTCGGCCACGGCAATCTTCCTGATGACATCTTCCAAGCAACGGGCAGCCGTTTCCCCGAACTGGACTCGAAGGGCCTCACTCAGGGTTTGCGCATCGACCGGGCCTTGCGGCGCAATCGCCGCCTGTTCGATGATCTCAACCAGAATACGCGCCGCCAGATCCCCACCCAACGAACATAGGTCGGGCACAGCTGTGCCATCTGTCACCACACCGTTCAACACCGACGCCGTCTTCATATCGACCGGATAGAAATTGTCGCCCAGGATTTCGAGCACCGTGGAATCGTGATCGGAATCGCCGCTGCCGAAAATATGACAACCCTTATCGAGGAATAGGCCGTGCTCTTTCCACTCGAACGGCCAAAGCACCGCCCCCAGGAACGGCGCACGTTCAACCAAAGTGACATCGCATCCGCGATCAGCCAATACCTTGGCGCTGGTGATGCCCCTGAACCCGCCGCCTGCAACAATCACGTTCGTCATGGAATTACTTCCTTTCGATCGTGCATCCGAACCAACCCCAGGATGATTCGGTAAAGAGGATCATACACGCCATCTTCGCTGCATCCATTCGGAGCCATCAATCACTGTTCAGCTTCCACCAACAGCCCCACACGAAGAAATTCCGACACACATTCGTCGAAAGCAAAGATCGGCATTTCACAGCGTTCGGCGATTTCCAGCAAATCCTGCGCACCATCGGCGTGCGGGATGAGCGCATAATACGCATCACCAATTACGGACGCCCGTCCACCGACCCCGGCCCCATGCTGATATGGATAAACGCCATGGCGGGACATAAAGGGCGACGCCGTGTAGGTGCCTTGGTAGACCTGGGTACGTTCGATTGTCATCAACGCGACCCATGCCGTCATCAGGGTTTCAAACAGCTTATCCGCCTTGACCAAGGTCAGGTCATCCGCCGACGAATGATATTCAATGTAGCCGCCTGGCCGGGAGCCGGCGCGCGAAATATTGGCAATGGGCACATCAACGCCGATGGAATTGAAATGACAGGCATCGGTCCCATAAATATTGAACGGGCGTGTAACCACTTCGCCTGAAACCAGGCTCATCGCATGATGGAAGGCGCGGTCAATAATAGTGCCATCCACCTTTGTCCGGTCGATGCTGACGGGGTTGTCATCCCCACAAATACCGAACTGATACCCACCGACCGTCTTGGCAATACGATCAGGGTATTTGTCGATATAAGTCATGGCGCCGATGGTTTCCGGCCACAAGGCCAGGCGATAGGAATAACGGCGCTTGGGCAGGGATTGCAGCAACCGAAACAATTCGACCGCCACGACCACACCAGAAAGATTGTCATTCGCACCAAGCGGATGACACAGATAACTGGAGATCAATATCTCCTCTTCAACTTCCCCCGGCAGATACATTTCGCCGATACGCAGTTTGCCGTCATAAAGCTCCGTATCGATCTTGACCTTGTAACGGCCGGGTTTCAGGCGCTGCAACAGGTTGTCCGGGCAGGACAACCCCCAGGCGTCGCGGTAATAGGATTGCCGCATCGGGATGGCGTCCGGCTGATTAGGGTCGGTCGTCAAATGCTGCAGCAACTCATCCTTATCGACTTCGCCTTCGAAAGGACGGCTATAGATCCAGACCGCATAGGGATGGTCAGCGAAATCGATGATGCGGTTACCGTCCGGGTCTTCGACCCATGCCTCATTGACCTTGAACTCTTGCGGTATCGTCCAATCCAGCACCTGTTCACCGGTCGAAAACTCGGCAACGGTAATCGGCAACCATTCCTGGATCATCTCAAGCGATTGCTTGAACCCAGGCCCCAATAACGACCGGTATATGGGAAACAGCATTTCCATCATACGCCATAAGGACGCTTGGTTTTCCGCACCCGGCAGTATCAAATTCGGGAACACGGAACCGCCATCTTCGCTCGCCAACGCCGGGGGTAAAACAACCGGAATTTCAGCCGCAGACGGTTTCGGGCTTAAAGTATCAGGCACAACCACCCCCCTGTAATACCGCTACGGTTGTCATCGGGCTTATCCTTATAACTTGCTCAACGTCTTGGTTGCGAAGGCTCGGCTTTCCTGAATCGCGGGCCCGGCGATGAAATGCCATTTTCGTGCCCGAATATACCAATAACCTCTCCGTTTCGATTACCCGCCCCGGGTCAATCTACGCTGTGATGGACTATCGGAGGCTTTGTTTAAAGAAGCGTAAAGCGCGCAGATCTGCGCGGTACGCTGCGGTCCATCAATCGATTGTTAAACACTCAACATTAGCCTGCGGACTGCACATATCGGGTTTGGTATTCGGGGCCCGCAACGGGAGCGCAGATGTGTTCAGCAAATTGGACAGAACGTTAATTATCGCTGAAGTCGGCAATAATCATGAAGGCGATTTCGATGTCGCCTGCGAATTGATCGACAAGGCCGCCGAAACGGGTGTGGATGCGGTCAAATTTCAGACCTTCATCCCCGAACGCTACAGCTCGGTCCGCGACGTCACGCGCATGGAGACCCTGAACCGATTCCGTCTTAGCTATGATCAATTCGCGTCCTTGGCCGATCGTGCCCATGCCAGGAACCTGCTGTTCATATCAACACCTTTCGATCTGGAAAGCGCGGCTTTTCTTGGCACGATCGTCGATGCCGTCAAAATCGCGTCCGGAGACAACACGTTCTATCCTCTGATCCGCAAGGCTGCCGAAACCGGGAAACCGATGATCATTTCCACGGGCCTAGCGGATCGCAATGAAATCGCCCGGGCCGTCGACCACGTCACGCAATCCTGGCGTGAACCCGGCATCGATCACGAACTGGCTCTACTGCATTGCGTTGCCAGCTATCCCGTGCCCGTGGAACAAGCCAATCTGGCAGCGATCCGCTCCCTAAGTGCTGCTTTTCCCGAACAGACCATAGGGTACTCCGATCACACCATCGGCCCGGAAGCCGCCGTTCTGGCCGTAGCCCTTGGCGCGCGGATCATCGAAAAGCATTTCACCCTGGATACGGCTTATTCCGATTTTCGCGACCACCAACTTTCCGCCGACCCATCCGACATGACGACCCTGGTGGATGCCGTACGTCGTGCCGAAGCCATGATGGGCACAGGCGAGATCACAGCCATGCCCTGTGAAGAGCCCATGATGGGGCCGGTCCGCCGGTCGATCGTCGCGGCCCGCGACCTTACTGCGGGGCATACGGTATCACACGAAGATCTTACCTGGGTCCGTCCCGGCGGCGGCATTGCGCCTGGCGACGAAGACCAGCTTATCGGACGACGGATGCGGCGCGACGTCACACATGGTGATATGATCACACCCGAGCACTTGGACTGATCGAATGCGTATCGCCATTCTCACCACCCAGACATCACACCATGCCCGTTTCGTCGAAGCCATGGCAGGAATGCATGATCTTGCCGGCATTCTGGTTGAAACCGCGCCTGCGGCCACCGCATCGTTCGATACGGCCCATCCATTCGAAGCCGAACGTGATGCATATGAACGCGACACCTGGTTCGCAGGAAACGAACCCCTGCTCCGCGAATTCGCTTCCGTGCAAATGTTCACGTCACTGAACGAGCCAGCGGCAGCCAAAGCTCTTTCAGACTTGAACGTCGAGGCCGCAATCGTATTCGGAACGGGCCGCCTGAAGGGGGAAATTCTAAACCTGTTGCCCCAACGCCTGCTGAACCTACACGGCGGCGACCCGCAGGATTACCGGGGGCTGGATTCTCATCTTTGGGCCGTCTATCACAATGACTTCAAAGCATTAGTAAGTTGCCTTCATTTCGTTGAACCGGAATTGGATACAGGCGCGGTGTTGAACCAGCGGCCCGTCCCCTTAACCCGGGGCATGGAATTGCACCAGCTCCGCCACGCCAATACGGAAACCTGCATCGACGTCTCGAACCGGGCTCTTGCCAGCATCGCACGCGGCGGCATGATGACCATTTCCCCGATACAGCGGCGCGGACGGTATTATTCCTTTATGCCCTCGGTATTGAAGGGCATCTGCGTCGCGAAATTTCATCGCCATACGGAGAACCTACCATGACTTGGGCAAGGTTTCTCCAGCATGACAAGCTTGCCATCTATCTGTTTCATGGAGTTGTTCATGACACGGGATACCGGGTGCGCAATTACAACCGAAAGCACCTATCTGCCGGTGAATTCCGCTCCATCATCGCGGATTTGAAAGACAGCGGCACCCCGATGTCGCTTGATGATCTGATTGCAGCATCCGCGCAAAACCTGCCCTTCCCCAAGAACGCCTTTGCCGTCACCTTCGATGATGGGTTCGAGAACAATTTGACCGTGGCCGCACCAATCCTCGCAGAAATGGGCGTACCCGCGACATTTTACGTAACGACGGATTTCATCGACCGAAACCGCATGTCTTGGATCGATCGCATCGAGTGGGCGTTCGAAGCGGCATTGGTGCACGGCAGACCGATGCGCATTGATCTTCCTTGGCAAGACACCGTAATCACACCAACAGGAACGGATTCCGTCATCTCAATCCTGAAGGATATTCGAACACACGTAAAAACCGATCCCGGTCTGGACCCCGATGTCATGGCCACTGATATTCAGCGACAACTGGGATTTGACGAAACCTGGTCCTGTAATGACCCGCTTGACCGGAAGATGACCTGGGATCAGGTGCGCGAGCTTGATTCCCATGACCTGTTTCAGGTCGGCGGGCATTCACACGAGCACGGGATTTTGTCTTTTCTTCCGCCCGACAAATTGGCGATCGAATTGGACCTGTCGCTCGACCTTCTGGACCGCAAGGCCGGGATCGGACCGATCCACTATTCCTACCCCGAAGGTCTGGCCCATTGCTATTCGGATACAGTGATCGACGCCCTGAAAGCCCGGGGGGTTATTTGCTGCCCAACGGCTGAAGACGGCGTCAACCCGCCGGGCACGGACTTATTCCGCCTGAAACGCGTCATGGTCATGTGAGCCGGTCGGGAACATGTGTGGCATAGCAGGAACCCTGGGCCCGGCGGCGCCCGGCGACGAACGCATTCAAAAGGCATTGCGCACCATGGCACGGCGCGGGCCCGATGCTTCGGGGCATCGGGTGTTGGATTTGGGCAGGCAAAAATCCGCCTTGCTGCACACACGGCTTTCGATCATCGACCTGGATGCCCGCGCGGATCAGCCGTTCGAACTGGACGGGCTGGTCGTTTCCTACAACGGCGAAATCTACAACTACCTTGAACTGAAATCCGAGCTGGAAACACTGGGCCATCGGTTCACGACAACTTCCGACACCGAGGTTCTGGCGGCTGCCTGGCGGCAATGGGGACCGGATTGCCTCGACAAGATGGAAGGCATGTGGGCCTTCGCCATCGCCGATACGACGGCGGGCACCCTGACGATATGCCGGGACCGGTTCGGTGAAAAACCGCTCTATCTTTGGCCCCGGAACGGTACGCTGCACTTCGCTTCTGAAATCAAAACCCTGGCCGCCCTGGCCGGAGAAGCACCCTCGGTCAACCACACACAGATTCTGCGGTATCTGACCCTTGGGTACAAATCGCTCTACAAATCCGGCGATACCTTTTTCGACGGGGTGTTTGAACTGCCGCCCTCCACATATTTGACATTGTCATCGCCGGAATTGACGCAGCCGGAATTCTATTGGCAGTTGAAACATATTCCGCGGCCCATGTCGGAAGAAGATGCCCTGGAAGGTGCGCGTGAACGGCTGTTCCGTTCGGTCGAACTGCGCCTGCGCGCCGACGTGCCGGTCGCCTTTTGCCTTTCAGGCGGGGTCGATTCCGCGACCTTGGCGGCCATCGCCGCGAGAAAGCTGGGGGCCGATATCCACTGCTTTTCGATCATCGACGCCGACGAACGCTACGACGAAAGCGCCAACATCAAGACGATGGTCGAAGCCCTGGGATGCCCCCATCACGTCACCCGCACCTCGACCAAGGGTTTCTTCGACCGCATGGCGGATATCGTCGCCTATCATGATGCGCCGGTCGCGACGATCAGCTATTACGTCCATTCGTTCCTGTCCGAAGCGATCCATGACGCCGGCTACAAGGTCGCCGTCTCGGGCTCGGGCGCGGACGAGCTTTATACCGGCTACTACGATCATTATTCCATGTGGCTGGCGCAAATGTGGCGGCGCGCGCAGATCGATCCCGCCGTCGATTTCGAAAAGCTGATGTCCGACTGGAAAGACGGGTTCGGCGCCCATGTTCAGAACCCGTTGCTGCAAGATCCCATGGCCTTCGTGAAGGCCCCGGGCCAGCGGGGACATATCACGCTGGATCAGGATTTTTTCGAAGGCCTGCTGGCCCAACCGTTCCACGAAGATTTCGAGGAAACGGAATTCACCCGCGAACTTCTCCGCAACCGCATGATGAATGAATTGTTTGCGGAATCTATCCCCGTCCTTTTGCACGAGGACGACTGCAATTCCATGCGCTGGTCGGTAGAAAATCGCTCGCCCTTCCTCGATCGGCACTTGGCCGAATTCCTTTTCAACGTGCCGTCCGAATACCTGATCGGGAATGGCTTCGCGAAGTTGCTGCTGCGCCGCTCGGGCGAAGGCTTGGTGCCCGACGCCGTGCGCCTGGACAAACGCAAGCGCGGCTTCAATGCCTCGATCAATTCACTGATCGACCGCAACGATGCGGAAACACGTGACCGTCTTCTGGCACCGGGGCCGATTTTCGACCTGATCGACCGGACCAAATTCGAAGCCTTCCTGGACGATGACATGGCGTCCAACAGCTTCTCAAAATTCTTGTTCAGCTTCATCTCCGCGCGTATCTTCCTGGACCAACAACCCATTGAAAGCCAATGAGTTTCTTAAATACATACCAACAAGGAGCCGGCTCATGACCAAGGTCACCGGCGTCATCCAGGCCCGCCTGACATCGATCCGTCTGGCGCAAAAGGCGATCCTTCCGCTGGCGGGCCGGCCTGTCATGCACCATCTGTTCGACCGGGCGCGCCGCATCCGCGGTATTGATGATCTGGTCCTGGCCATCCCCACGGGCGAAGCCAACGACCCCCTGGAAGACGCCGCCGCCGACTATCCCGATATACAGGTCGTACGCGGCCCGGACGACGATTTGGTGACCCGTTTTATGATGGCTGCCGACTTGACGGGGGCCGACGTGATCGTCCGAATGTGGGGCGATTGCCCGGTAACGGATCCTGATTTGGCAACTGCCCTGCTACAGGCGGCGCTTACGACCGGGGCGGGCTGGGCCCATTACCCGAACGATTCCGGCTATCCGGAAGGTGTCGAAAGTCATGTTCTGCGGGTCGATGCCCTGCGCGCGCTGGCGGCGGAATCAGACGACATGTATGAGCGGGAAAACATCATCCCGTTTTTCGAACGTCAACCGGAACGCTTCCCCATTCTCGAACTGCGCCGCCAACCTAACCGCAATCACCTGAAATGCCTGCTCGATACCCGGCACGACTACAATCGGATCACCCGCATCTTCGACATCCTCTATCCCACGGCTCCGGACTTCGGTGTCACGGAATTGGAAGCGCTGGCCGAACACCGGCCCGAATTGTTTGACCCAACCTATCGTGTTTCAACGGAAACGGTCGGGTGATGTTGAACGTCGCGATCATCGGCCTGGGTGTAGGCGAACAACATGCCCGAACCTTTGCACAGACACCTACTGGCCAGGTAACATGGCTGTACGATCTGGACGCGGCAAAAGCCCAGCGCCTTGCGGACGACCTGGGACAAGGCCAGGTTGCGACAAGCTTTGAGCAAATCCTGGCCGCGCCGGACGTGGACGCGGTTTCCATCGCGACCTTCGATCACCATCATTTCGACGAAGTCTGCCGGGCGCTCGACGCCGGCAAGCATGTATTCGTCGAAAAGCCCCTATGCCGCACGGATGCGGAAGTAGACGCGATCGCCGATAAATGGTCCCAGGCCGGAAACCTGCATCTGCGTTCGAACCTGGTTCTGCGGGGAGCACCGCTTTACGGCTGGCTGAAGGAAGCCATTTCCCAGGGAGAATTCGGAGACATTTACGCCTTCGACGGCGATTACCTTTATGGCCGATTAGAAAAGATCACCAAGGGCTGGCGCAAGGACGTGCCCGACTATTCCGTGATGGAAGGTGGCGGCGTTCATATCATCGACCTCATGCTCTGGCTGATGGGAGAGACACCGACCTCCGTCTCCACTTCCGGCTCCAAGATCGCAACACAGGGAACCGGCTTTCAATACGATGACTTCATGGCCTCCAGCTTCACCTTTTCGTCCGGCGCGCTCGGCCGTATCACCGCCAATTTCGGCTGTGTCCATCCGCACCATCACGTGATCAGGGTGTTTGGCACCAAGGCGACCTTTATCTATGACGACCAGGGTCCGCGTCTGTTCCGCGATCGCGCGGACGGCGCCCAGGCAGAGGCCCTCGATCTCTCTCCTTTACCCTCCAATAAGGGTGTCCTTATTCCCGACTTCATTCAGGCGATCCAAACCGGCGCCGACCCGGCACCGGCGGCAACGCGCGAATTTGATCTGATCCGCGCGATCGCCGCCGCAGACCGCGCCCACCGTGAACAATCCCCCCAACCCATCAGGACACAATCATGACCAAGCTGGATATTCCCTTCGGCCGCCCCTGGATCGACGATGTTGAACGCGACGCCGTAATGGAAGTGCTGTCGGGGCACATCCTGACCCATGGCCCCAATTGCCATGCGTTCGAGGATGGCTTCGCCAAAATGATGGGCAGCGGCCATGCGGTCTCGACCTCCAGCTGCATGGCGTCCCTGCATCTTTCATGGATCGATCTTGGTATCGGACCGGGAGACGAGGTCCTGTTGCCGGCCATGACCCATGTGGCGACGGCCCATGCGGTGGCGCTGACAGGTGCCACGCCTGTGTTCGTGGATAGCGAATTGACCAGCGGCAACATGGATCTGGACGACATGGCCGCCAAGGTCACCCCTAAGACCAAGGCCATCGGCATCGTGCACTATGTCGGCATTCCCATCGACATGGTGAAGGTCATGGCGCTGGCCAACAAACACGGGTTGAAGGTGGTCGAAGACTGCGCCCTTGCCGTCGAAGCCCGCGTGGACGGAACGCACGTCGGCCTGTTCGGCCATACGGGCTGCTATTCGTTTTATCCGGTCAAGCACATCACCTGCGGTGAAGGCGGGATGCTGGTGTCCAACGATCCGAATACGGTCAAGCGCATCGGCGAGTTCCGCGCCTTCAACTATGACCGTACGGGCGACGGGCCGAAGGTGCCGGGCCTGTACGACGTCAAGGGCCTGGGCATGAACTACCGCATGTCGGAAATGCAGGCCGCGCTCGGCCGGGTACAGTTGACCCGCTTGCCCGATATCATGCACATGCGCGAAGAAAACTTCCGTGCCCTGCAAAAAGGCCTGACCGCCATCGACGGCGTGCATGTCCTGGACAGCGGCGAAGAGCGCCTGAAATCCAGCTTCTATTGCGTGATCGCGGTACTGCAGGGGGATTTGGCACCCCGGCGCAACGACATTGCCTTGGCCCTTAATGAACGTGGTGTGGGAACATCTATTTATTATCCGCATCCCATCGGCCGGCTAAAGGTCTACCGCGAAAAATACGGATACGATCCCGATGGATTCAAAGGGGCAGCCGCCATCGCCGACAACGCGATCGCCTTGCCCTGCGGCCCGCACCTGGGCGTCAAGGACATGAACGACATCGCGACCTCCATGGCGGAGATCATATCGACGATCTAAGCCGCCACAGCCGCCTTTAAGGCATTTCGCATATCCTCGATAACGGGCTCCCACTTTCCCCGTTCGTGACATCTGAACAACCGCGCCGAACTGTACCAAGGAGCGACTTGCGGATTGTCCAGGTCAAGATCGGGATAAATGCACCATCTCCAGTCCGGCACACGGTATGTCGGCAGCCAAAAGGGGCGGTTCATGGCTCCCGCCAGATTGGCCAATGCACTGTCGACCGCGATGACCATATCCAATTCCGCGATCAATGCCGCCGAAGCGCCCAAGGGATCATCAGACGCCATGATGGCCTCGCCCAGATCAATCATTTCCGCCTCCTCGGAAGGCACTGCGATCTGATCCCGTCCATGCAACACCTGTAGTGAGTGGAAACCGACACCTGCCGCCCGTAAATCCTGGTCGGCCAGCAGGGGTTGCATCGCGGCAAGCGGAATGGACCGTTCAAAATCGCGTGCGTGTTCCGGATTTCCCTGCCAGCACAATCCAACCTTGAACTGTCCTTTCAGGCGACCACGCCATTCATGTCGTACCGTGTCGTCCGCCGCAATATACGGAGCAGACGATATCGACAGAGCATCGGCACCGAACAACCGCGGTAAGCAAAACATGTTTATCCGAGCATCACAGTCCGGCAAGGGATCATTCAATTCCCTTACGTCGGCGTCCGGCAACAGACGATGCCAAAAAGCGGCCGTGCCTTCATTGGCCTGAAAGCTGATTTTCCCCACCTGCCGGGCAACCCAGGGAAGGAAACGGGCCAGCAATATCGCATCCCCCAACCCCAGGTCGGAAAACACCAACAGATGACCATCGGGCATGGGATCACCCGTCCAATAAGGAGCATCCATTTTGGCGAACGGGCGGTGTGTGTAATAGGGAAGGTCCAGTCGGTGTTGCAACATGTCCCAAGCCGCATTGTAATTGCCTTTCAGCAATTCGAAAGAACCGACGCTATGCGCCGTTAAAGGGTGTAATGGAACCTGCCGCGCCAATTGACGAAACAGGACATCTGCCTCGAATAATTGGCCTTCATGCTGATGGACCGTGGCCCGTACCAAGGCGGACTTGAGCGTCTCCTGAAGATCGGGGAAATCGGTAACAAGCATTCGTCTGGCGTTCTTCTCGTGTGCAGCGTTGG
This sequence comes from Rhodospirillales bacterium, assembly GCA_040218445.1. Classification (GTDB taxonomy): domain Bacteria; phylum Pseudomonadota; class Alphaproteobacteria; order Rhodospirillales; family Casp-alpha2; genus UBA1479. The sequence goes on from JAVJRK010000003.1 coordinate 173,931, forward strand.
TCACATCGGACGGGTCGTCAGGATACCCTCACGGCGCAAGGTCGAAAATCCATATTCCTATGGATTCTACTTTGTGACCGGGATCACAGACGTCTCTCCCCACCAATGCGACGGTTAACATGCCTTTAAGAATTTAGGGTTAACGTGCTATGCTAAGAGCCCGTGACCCCCCTTTTGATACGAGACATCAAGGATGATCGATCTCGTCAAATGGTCGGCATGCTTCCGAGAAACGGAAGCAACGGACTCAGAAAGAGGAGAATAGCATGTCTACGATTCTGACTCCCAATAGTATCAAATCCGCGTTGAGCGGCGAACGCATTGCGTTGGTCGGCGGTGCCGGGTTCATCGGCCATAATCTTGCGTTGGGATTACGCGAGCATGGCGCCGGCGTTCTAATCGTTGACAACCTAATGCAGAATAATCTGCTGGCGAATATTTCGGACAAGTCCATCGATCCGTTCCGCCGCGAACTGAATTTCAACTTCCTCCGCCAGCGGTTCGAAATGCTCCGCGATGCCGGTGTCGAAATTGCTAGCGCGGATGCGCGCTCCATGCTCGACCTGGAAAACGCGTTGATGAAGTTCATGCCGACCAAGATCGTACACTTGGCTGCGATTTCCAGTGCTGTGGATGCCAAGAAAATGCCGGGCCATTGTTTTGACCTGCAGCTGATCACCCTGCGCAATGTGCTTGAGTACACGCAATTGCATCCGGATGTGGTCAACCGCGTGGTGTTTATGAGCTCAAGCACCGTTTATGGCGACTTCAAGACCCAGACCGTTGATGAAAACGTTCGCCCGCAGCCTTACGGTATTTATGCCAACACCAAGTTCATGGGCGAACGGTTGGTCCGCACCTATAACGACCAATACGGCCTGAATGTCGCCATTGTACGGCCATCGGCACTGTATGGTGAACGCTGCATCTCGCGACGCGTCAGCCAGGCCTTCATTGAAAATGCTCTGATGGGCAAGCCGCTGATGCTAGAAGGCGGCGGAGACGGACGCCTGGACTTCACCTACATCACAGACCTGGTGGATGGTATTGTGCGCTCGCTCGCCGTTGAAATGGCCCCGAAATCCTCCAATACCTTCAACATCACATTCGGCAATTCACGCTCGATCCTCGAACTGGCCAACATCGTTAAGGACGTCGTGCCCTCGGCCGAACTTATCGAGGTTCCGCGCGACACCATTAAACCGATCCGCGGCACCCTATCGACCGAACGTGCCAAAGAGCACCTAAACTTCGAAGCAAAATGGCCGCTCGAAACCGGATACCGCCGCTATTGCGAATGGTATGTGGAGCAATGGGAACGCGTTCAGGCTAAGATGGGCGCCAATCTGGCCTAACGCCAGGCAACCTTTCCTCTCGGGCCATTTGCCCGACTTGACCGACCGGAACCATGATCGGGCCAATGATCGGGATTGTAGATTACGGCCTCGGCAACCTTACGTCGGTTGCCGGGGCCGTCTCCAAACTGGGATTCGAAGCAACCGTCACCAGCGACGCAACAGTCCTTGCCGCGGCGGATAAACTGATCCTGCCCGGGGTCGGCGCTTTTCCCGACGGCATGGCCAACCTGGCCGAACGCGGATTGATTGACGTCCTGAACGACCTGGTCATCGGAAAGCGCAAACCGATCCTGGGCATTTGCCTGGGCTTTCAACTGTTGGGGGCCAGCAGCGAGGAATTCGGCCACACGGCCGGTCTGGGATGGATCGATGCTCCGGTCGCCCGCCTAACCCCGAATGATGCTGCTTTACGCGTTCCCCATGTCGGCTGGAACGATCTGACCCAGACCGCACCGGATTGCATTCTGTTCGACGGCATCGATGACGGGGCTCTGTTTTATTTCGTTCATACCTTCCGCATGGAAACACCGCCCGACGGATCGCAAATCGGCACTTGCGATTACGGCGGTGTGTTCACGGCAGCGGTACAAAAAGGCAGCGTGTTCGGGACCCAGTTCCACCCGGAGAAAAGCCAACAGGCGGGCCTGACGCTTCTGGCTAATTTCCTGGAGAAGGCGTGATGCTGCGCAACCGCCTGATCACCGTATTGACCTTCAACAACGGCACGCTGTTCCGCACCAAGGTGTTCGAACCGGATTACCGCTATACCCACAACTTCGTCGATAGTTGGTCCGTGGACGAAATCGTCATGCTGGACGTAACTCGCGACCCCGGCGCCGATAAAAGTGCGTTCTACGAAGTCGTCACCCAATTCGCCAAGGAATGTTTCGTGCCCTTGGCGGTCGGTGGCGGCATCCGCACCCTCGACGACGCCAAGAAAATGATGGCGGTCGGCGGCGACAAGGTGGTCGTCAATTCAGGGGCGGTCGAGCGGCCGGAACTGATCACCGAAATCGCCGAAGCCTACGGCAGCCAATGCGTGGTGCTATCCATCGATGCCCGCAAGTCGGACAATCTGGACGGCGGCTATGAAGCCTTTTCCCATTGCGCAGCCCGTCCCATCGGCAAAACGCCTGATGCCTGGGCCCGCGAGGGCGAAAGCCTGGGTGCCGGAGAGATCATGATCACCTCGGTCGAACGGGACGGCTCGCTTCAAGGCTACGACATCGAACTTTGCCGCCGCGTTACCGACGCCGTCACCGTACCGGTCCTGGGCATGGCCGGGGCTGGGAACTGGAAGCATTTTGTCGAAGGTGTGGAAAAAGGCGGCCTGTCCGCCGTATGCACGCAGAACATCTATCATTTCACGGAAACCTCCATCGCCAGCGCCAAGAAATTCATGGAAAAGAAAGGTATTCCGGTCAGGCTGTGAGCGCCGGAATTCAACCGGCTTCGGGATGATGGGAATGCCCGGGAACACGGCTCCGGGTTACTCGCCGGGAATTACTGGGAAGACATGGTAAAATACTGCAAAACCTGCCTGATGCCGGATACCCGGCCGCGGATCGTTTTTGATGATGGCGGCGTGTGCAACGCCTGTCACACGGCGGCCGCAAAGAAAGACATCGATTGGGATGCTCGGCGTGCCGAGTTTCTTGATTATGTCGAGAAATTCCGCCCCAAAGACGGCCCCTACGATTGCATCGTGCCTTGGTCCGGCGGCAAGGATTCCAGTGCCATTGCCTGGAAGCTCAAGTTCGAATTCGGCCTGAACCCCTTGCTTGTCACCTTTTCACCGCTAATGCCCAATGACGTCGCCGTTCATAACCGCGAGGAAATGATCAGAGCCGGTTTTGATCATCTGATGGTCCGCGCCAATCAGAAAGTTTCACGCCATTTGTCACGCCGTTTTTTCATCGAACGCGGCGACCCGAAAATTCATTGGAACGCCGGCGTCAATTCCGTGCCGGTCCAAACCGCCGTGAACTATAAAGTCCCCCTGATCTTCTATGCGGAACACGGTGAAAGCGAATACGGCGGGCGGGTTCTGTCGGAAGAACACCGCAAAATCCGTGATTTCGCCGAGGTCCTGGAACATCAAATCGGCGACGACCCCTACAACTGGATGGACGAGGTGGTCGATGAAAAGGATCTTGCCCCATATGTCTACCCGGACCTGGAGCAAGTCGAGGAAATCGGCGTCAAGGCGCTCTATTTCGCCTATTTCTTCCGCTGGTCGATGAAGGAAAACTACGACTACATCAAGGACAAGATCGATTTCCGGTTGGCGGAAAACGGCCGCACGGACGGCACCTTCACCAATTTCGACAGCCTGGATGACAAAATCGACAATCTTTACTACCACATGCAGTTCATCAAGTTCGGCTTCGGTCGCGCCGTGCGCGACGCCTGCCGGATGATCCAGAACAACCAAATGACCCGCGAGGAGGGGTTGGAACTGGCACGCAAGTACGACGCCGAGTTTCCCAAGACCTTCCATGACGAGCACCTTGACTACCTGAGCCTGTCAGAAGCCGAGTTCGTTGAGACCATCGACAAACACCGCGATCCGCAGATCTGGAATAAACGCGGCAACGAATGGGCCCTGAAAGTTCCTGTGGAATAGGCGTCAGCACGGAGACCCGGCCATGCAAAATTATCCTTGCGACCTATGCAAAAGTGACGACTTGGCCGAAATCACCTGTGCACCGACCTATATGGCGGGCCGGTCGCTGCATGTTTGTAAATCCTGCGGCATGGTGCAGGTTGCCCATCGCAAGACCCCGGAAGAAATCAAAGCCGCCTGGGCGGACGAGATGTACCGCGCAGACGAAAAAACGCGCCTGTCCGATACCACCTATACGGCCCGCATGCCCGCCGTTCATGCCCGCCAGACCTTCGCCGCCGACTTCATAGACGAAGCCGTCTCGTTCCGAGGCAAAAGCATTTGTGACTTGGGTGCGGGCGAAGGCGACTTCCTGGAGATGCTCCAATCGGAAGAGTACGGCGCCGCTGAGGTGTTCGCGATCGAACCTTCCCACGCCAACTGCCGCATTCTGGATGAACGCGGGATCGCCAATTTTATCGGCATTGCCGAAGAATATGTGGACCAGATCAGTGACCACGAAGGAACCTTTGACGTCGTGACCATCATCTGGACGCTGGAAAATTGCCATTCGGCCAGCGACGTCATGGATGCGGCCTGGCGCCTATGCAAACCCGGCGGCCATGTCGCCGTGGCCACGGGATCGCGCATCCAGGTACCGTTCAAGAAGCCGCTGCAATACTACATCGGCCCCAATGCCGACGTGCATCCCTATCATTTCTCGGCCCGCACCCTTGAAGGCTACATGGCCCAGGCCGGATTCAAAAAAACCGACGTCAATCGTTTCATCGACTCAGATTATCTTGTCATGGTCGGCACAAAGACTGACCGATCGGCCCCCATTACCTGGGAAGGTGATAACGCCATGGCAGTGCTCGGGTTCTTCGAGCGTTGGGACAGGGAAACACGTGGCTTCTACATGGAAGACGGACCCAACCCATGATCGCCGCCGGGGCCGCACCGACCGCCGCCCTCGACTGCCGGGAACAGGCATTTGAAACCGGGATCGCGGGCCTTCCCGTGGCCAAGCTGACGCTACCCGATCATGATGACGGCATTGCCCCGGCGCTTACCGGTCTTCAACAATCCTGGCGCGAACAAGGTATCTGGCTGGTTTCCTGCCGAGTACCGGCCAACCGATCATCTGTCATTCAAGAACTTGAAAATATTGATTTTTCAGCGATTGAAACGCTGGTTACCTTCTTCCAGAAAGTCCGTCCGACACGTGATCTGATCGCCCAAACGGGACTTGCCCGCACCGATGAAATTGAAACCTGCGTGGATCTGGCATTGGGTGCGTTTACCTATGATCGCCTGCATCGCGACAAGCGCGTTCCCGATCGCATCGCCGATGCCATCCGTGCAGCCTGGGTGCGGAACGACATCGCCGGCCGGGCCGCAGCCCCCCTGGTGGCCCGCATCGACGGTCGTGTTGCCGGATTCAACCTGTGCCTGAAGGCCGACCGCACCGCCGTCATCGACCTGATCGCGGTTGCATCGGATTTTCGCTGCCAGGGACTGGCCGGCCAGATGATCGAGGCGGCCTTCCATCATTTCGGCGATGCCATCGACGGCATTCGCGTCGGCACGCAGGAAGACAACACGGCCTCCATCAAGCTTTATGAAAGTGCGGGGTTTGAGGTTGAGACCCGACAGGTGACCCTCCATTGGGTCAATCCCGAGATCACACCATGACGACCGGGATCGTCATTTTCGCACGGCTTGATTCCTCGCGCCTGCCGGGCAAGGTCCTGATGCCGCTGGCAGACGCACCCATGCTGGACTGGACCCTACAGCGTTGCCGGGCGGCGGGACTGCCCGTGATGCTGGCGACCACCGACCGCGACCTTGATGCTCCCATCGCCGATTTCGCGGCTGCAGCCGACCTGCACATCTATCGCGGCGATACCAACGATGTTCTCGGCCGCGCCCTGGGTGCCGCGCGGGCTTTCGGGCTGAAAACTTTGATCCGCATTTCCGGCGACAGCCCGTTCATCGACCCCGCCGTGATCCAAGCCGTGGCCGACGTTCATGCCCGCGAAACCCCGGACCTGACGACCAACGTCTTTCCCCGGACCTTCCCGCCCGGCATCAGTGCAGAAGCCATTCCCACCTTCACCCTGGAACGTCTGGACGCCGAAGCGGCCAGCGCGCATTACCGCGAACACGTGACGCTCTATGCCTATGAAAATCCGGGGAATTTCCGCATTATTAACGTTCCGGCAAGCGGGTCCGATTATACGGAAGACGGCCATAAGGACCTGCATCTGGCCGTGGACACGCAGGAAGATTACGTACGGGCGGACTGGGTTGCCCGGCATCTTCCGTCCAGGGATACAGGCCTTGACCAAATCGCCCGCCTGGCGCGGGACTATGAAATGAAGGCATCCGACGAAGGAACTACGGCATGAGCGAATTGGCGCTCCTTGGCGGCAAACCGGTGATTACGGGCGACCTTCCGCCCTATCCCTCCATGGGTCAGGCGGAGCAGAACGCCGTGCGCGATGTCGTGGCGTCAGGTTGTCTATCCGGTTTCTTCGGCTCCCCAGGTCCGGAATTCCTGGGCGGCCCGAAAGTCCGCGAATTCGAAGCCGCCTGGGCCGAACGTTTCGGCACGAAGCATGCCGTCAGCGTCAATTCCAACACGTCCGGGCTGTTCGCCGCCATGGGTGCGATCGGCCTTTCCCCCGGCGACGAAGTCATCGTGCCGCCCTGGACCATGTCGGCAACCGTGGTATCGCCGCTGATCTACGGCGGCATTCCCGTATTCGCCGATGTCGAGGACGAAACCTTCTGCATCGATCCGGAAAAAGTTGCGGCGCAGATCACGCCCAAAACCCGCGCCATCGTCGCGGTTAACCTATTTGGTCACCCAGCCCGCATGGCAGAGCTACGCCAACTGGCCGACGCCCATGACATATACTTGATCGAAGACAATGCGCAGGCCCCGCTGGGTATGGAAAACGGCCGGGCCACGGGCACGATCGGCCATATCGGTATCGCCAGCCTGAATTTCCACAAACACATCCACACCGGTGAAGGCGGTGTTTGCGTCACCGACGATGATGACCTGGCCAAGCGCCTGCAATTGATCCGCAACCATGCGGAAAACGTCGCCCTGCACGAAGGCGTGGACGATCTGATCAATATGGTCGGGTTCAACTTTCGCATGACGGAGTTGTCGGCCGCCGTCGGCCTGGTACAGCTTGGCGATGTCGAACGCCATGTCTCGGCCCGCGAACGTCTGGCGGAGAAACTTTCCGCAGGAACCCATGATCTGGATGGCTGGACCGTTCCCGTCGTGCGCGAGGGCTGCCGCCATAACTACTATGTCTGGCTGGTCAAATACGATGAAGCCCAGGTCGGGGTCAGCCGCGAACTGTTCTGCAAAGCGCTGAATGCCGAAGGTTTTCCCAACTTCCCGGCCTATCTGCCGCCGCTTTACCGTCTGCCCCTGTTCAAACGGCGCACGGCCATCGGTCGCGAAGGCTGGCCCTTTACTCTTACCGACCGCACCTATGAGGAAGGCCAATGCCCCGTCACCGAACGGCTGCATGAAAAGGAAGCGATCCTGTTCGAACCCTGCGCCTATGACGTGGATGATGCGCTTGCTGACCAGATGATTGAAGCGATCCGCAAGGTGCACGCCCATCGCGCCGACCTGAACGCAGTCGCCGGCAAACCGACAACCGAGGTCTGAGCCATGACCGGCCGCCCCGACCCGACCCTGCGCCCGCGCGTCGTTGCCAGCATCGAGGCCCGGATGTCGGCCTCGCGCCTGCCCGGCAAGGTGCTGATGGATGTGGCCGGTGCCCCCGCTCTTGAACGCCTGGTCCGGCGCCTGACGCGGGCCGAAACCCTGGATGGGGTTGTCCTGGCGACCACCGTCAACCCGGCGGACGACGCCCTGGCCGCATGGGCCAAGAACCGCCGCCTGCCCTGCTACCGGGGGTCGGAAGACGACGTGCTGGACCGGGTGGTCGAAACCCACCGCATGATGGGATCGGAAGTCATCGTCGAAATCTGCGGCGACACCCCCCTGTTGGATCCGAAAGTGATCGATCAGGCGGTAAATCGGTTTCTTGAAGGCGACGTCCATGTCGTGTCCAACACCGCCCGGCTGACATGGCCGCAAGGCATTGATGCCCAGGTGTTCCGGTTCGACGATCTGGACACGATCGCTCGCACCCAGAACGATCCCGCCGTGCGCGAACATGTCTCGCTCTATTTTTATGAAAACCCCGATAAATTCCGCATTCATCATCTCACGGCACCGGCCGAGGAAACCGCACCGGACATTCGCCTGCAGCTTGATTACGCCGAAGACCTGGACTTGATCCGGTCCATCTATGCGCGCCTGGAGCCCAGGTTCGGCGACGGTTTTGGTGTGCGGGATATCCTGGACCTGTTGGCTGCCGAACCCGCATTAGCCGCAATCAACGCCCATTGCGAAGAAAAGGCGGTCCGATGACGGGGCTGCGCACCATTGTTGTCGGATTCGGCCAGGTATCTTCGGGCCTGACGCGCGACCCGCGCATGGCAACCTATTTTAAATACGCTTCGCACGCGGCCGTTTTAGCGGACCATCCCGCCTTCGATTGGCAGGGCGTTGTCGACCCAAGTACAGCCGCCCAGGACGATGCCAAGACGAATTGGAAGGTGCCCCATTGCGGCGGCGACCTTGCCGCCATCGTCAAGGCAGCCCGACCCGAAATCGCCATCCTGGCCGTACCGCCGGGCGAGCGCGCCAGTATGATCAATCAGATGCCGGATCTGAAGGCCGTGCTGGTCGAAAAACCCTTGAATCGACCGGGACAGGATGCCGACGGCAGCCGGCTGGCCGAAGTTTGCGCCGAACGGGATATTCCCGTACTGGTCAATTACTGGCGGCGCGCGGACCGGCAGTTCCAAGATCTTGCCGCGGGCGGCCTCATGGAACGCATCGGACAGGCCCAGGCCGTTACGGGATATTACGGCAACGGGCTTGCCAACAACGGCGGGCATCTGATCGATTTCCTACGCATGCTGTTGGGTGAAGTTTCCAGCGTGCAGGCGCTCGGCAACGCGGCCACGGTGCCCGATGCGCCGTTATCCAGGGACGCTCAGCTTCCTTTTGCCCTGACCTTTAAAAACGGAGCGATCGCAACGGCACACGCCCTTGATTTTTCCCAATACCGGGAAGTCGGCCTGGACATCTGGGGGGGCAAGGGACGCCTGTCAATTCTGCAGGAAGGCCTGGTCACACAGGTCTTTCCCTTGGCCGAGAACCGGGGGCTCAGCGGTGCAATGGAAGTTGCATCCGACGCAGGTGAGATGCTTGAAACGACCGTCTCCGACGCGTTCTATCGTATGTATGACAATCTGGCAGATACGGCACATGGCCGCGCCGATGCCTGGTCGCCTTTAACTGCCGCGGCACGGAACGAACGAATCATCGCCTTGATCCTACGCTCGGCAGCCGAAGACGGCAGCCGCCTGTCCCTGGACTGATCCCATGCCGGCCCCCAAAATTCTGATTTATGTGGAAGACCCGGGTGCCGCGAACATGGTGCTCGATCTGACCGATGCCTTGACGACTCAGGGAGCGGCTTCCCGGTTGCTGGCCGGCAGCACGGCGGAAACCTATTTGCGTGACCGGGGCATGGATGCCGATCCGCTGCCCTTCCCCTGGAACCCCGTGGCCTTGATAAAGGGCGCTGCCCCCGATGTCTTCGTGATCGGCACCGCAGAAGACCCGGATACTCCCGCCTTTGCCTTGGCTGAAGCCGCACGGAATGCAGCCATCCCCACGGTCTGCCTGATCGACGGGCCCGCCAATGCGGACAAACGCCTGAAAGGTCGGGGGGCAGACCCGTTAACGCATCTGACCGACTGGCTGTTCGTGCCCGATGACCCGACACGGGATGCTTTTGTTGCTCTGGACGTGGCAACAGATCGCATCCGCCTTGTCGGTAACCCGGCTCTGGACCGGGTGCGGGCCGAGGGCGAAAAGCTGTCCGCCCGGGACAGCGCCGGCCTGCGCCGCGAGGTTTTTCCAGACCTACCGGCGGATAGCCCCCTGGTTCTGTTCCTGACCGAACTTTCCGACGGCCTGGACCCCACACAATTCCACTGCAGCCCGGATTATACCCTCACCGGCCGAGGTCATCATGACGGGCGCACTGAGATTGTATTGGAAGAAGTGCTGGATGCCGCCGCCCAATCGGGTGCCCAGGTCGCGCTGCGTCTGCATCCGAAAACATCCCCGCACCTTTACAGCACCTATACCGATGAAATCGCAGCGGTCAGTTCCGGGGGCAGCGCCTATCCGGCCCTCTGTGCCGCGGATCTGGTGGTTGGCTTATCAACCGCCTTGTTGACGGAGGCCGCAGTCATGGGCCTGCCTGTCCTTTCGGTCCTGCCCCGCAAAACCGAGGCTCAATGGCTGGCCGGAGGATCCGAAATGGTGCCGTATGTCTCAACCCGCGATGCCCTTCGAACGGTCATGGCCTCAGCGCTGGACGATCCAAAAACCTTCATGGCCGGACAATCAGCCGGCTTTGCACGAACGGGTGCTGCCCCTCGGATTGCCCGCGCCTTGGCAAAGATTGCCGCGGGTAAACAGCCCGCACCTGACGGCTCGCTTCCTTATACGCCCCCCGTTCTGAAAACCCCGCGCCTGGTGCTGGAGCCGTTTCCCGGCGAATTGTTGACCGAACGCTACGTCGGCTGGCTGAACGACCCGGAGATCGTCCGCTATTCGGAACAACGCCATCGGACACATACTCTTGAAAGCTGCCGTGAATTCATCGAAAGCTTCGCCGGCACGCCCAATGGCCTTTGGGCCATCCGCGAAACGGCCCAGGGTGGGCGCCACATCGGCAATATCTCAACCGAAATCGATCCACGATCGGGCACCGGCGACATTCGCATTTTAATTGGCGAGCGCGACGCCTGGGGCACGGGCCTGGGAGCGGAAGCCTGGATGGCCGTCATGGCCCATTTGTTCGATGATTTGGGGCTTGTCCACACGACCGCAGGCACGCTTGAAGACAATCGGGGCATGCGCAAGATCATGGAAAAAACCGGCATGACCGAAACACACCGCGAACCCGGCCCAACCCCAATCGACGGGCAGAATATGGACATGATCTATGTCAGCCGCTCGGCACAGAATTGGCACGAAACGCGGTAACTTCTTGCCCCCCAGGGGGTCAATAATTGCCGGGTAGGCCCTGATTTACCCAGGCTTTCGCCGAACCGCCTCAACAACAAAATGTTATTTTTCAATTAGTTAGAAAGTTTTTTCTAACTGGCCCGATGCTTGCTGATTGTTTCGGCGGAGCAGAACGCCCGCTTTCATTTGGATCGAAGCTAACGAAGCGTAAGGAACGAGCACGATGGATCACGTAACGGCCGCAAGTTCAGGTGTCGCAGGGGTTGCTGCAAGACAGCAGCAGGCGGGGCGTTTTGCCACCCACTCCCAGCTGTTCGATACCTTCCAATCCCTGGTCATGGACATGCAGGGCAAGATCATGGATCCGGCCAAGGCCCAGCAGGTCGCGGCGCGCGACGTCGCTCGGATGGATCGGCCTTCTGAAAACCGTGGCGATTCCTATCGTGATCGCTCTGCTTCCCGCCAAGCTGGCCGCGAGGAAGTGGAAACAAGCTCCCGCTATCAGGAACGCAAGCGTCAGTTCGGCGATGATCACGAAGTCAGCCAGAGCGACGATGCAGGCCGCAGCTACGGCGACAATCGTCGCGACGATCATGGCGACGTTGCCGCCAGCGAGCGCAACAGCCAGGCCGACAACGATCGTGGCTCCTCTGACGGCCGCCGCCAGGACGCCGTAAACCGCGACGGCAATTCCGATCGCGGTGACAACCGTCAGAACACGGATGGTCAGGCCGATGTGCAGAACGCCAACACGGACACGAATGCCGGCAGCGGCGGACAGTCCGACGGTCAAGCTCAGACGCAAGGCCAGAATGAAAACGCGACCCTGGTGCAGGCCTCACTTGCCGGCAGCCAGGTCGATCAAATTCTCACCACGGTAGCTGCCCAGACGCAGGGCCAGGACGTTGCCAAGCAGGTTTCCCAACTCGCCCAATCCATCGGCGACGAAGTTGTGGAAACGGTAAAGGCAGACCCGCAGGCTGGCCAGAACCAGCGCGGGCTGAACCACGAATTGATTCGTGCCAACCAGCAGGCACAGCACATTCGCAATATCGCGAACCTTCATACCAACGGACAAGCCAACGGGGATGGCGCAAAGCAGGCCGAGTCACTTCTGCAAGCCCAGGCCGGCAAGATTGCCGAAGCTGTGGGCAATGACACCAAGCTGATGGTGAACATCAACGTTCAGGACGACGCGGCAATGGCCAATGGCCGTCCGCTGTCGGCCCTGAGCGCTGCGTCCGCCCTGGCTTCGGGTCAGCAGCAGTCGGCTCAGTCCGGGCAGCAGGCGCAGAATGCGCAGCAAGCCCAAATCCAGAACCCGATCGCTCAGGCCGCCATGGTGCAGAGCCACCAGAACCCGGCACAGCCTCAGGCCAGCCAGGCTCAGGTTCAGACCGGTGCGGCAACGCAGGCCCAGACCGCAGCGCAGATTACCGCCGATGCCAAGGGCCCGATCCAGGCTTCGTCCGGTGCCTCCAACGCCGGCACGCACGGCCTTAACAACGGCGACGGCAGCGCCACACAGGCCAATGCCAACGCCAACCAGGCCCAGTCTTCGCATCAGGCCCAGCAGGCCCAAAAGTCCGCACAGCAACAGCAGCCCAACCAGGCGGCCAAGAACAAGGTGGTCGATCAGGTTTCCGTCCAGATCAACAAGGCGATCAAGGCCGGTGCCGACAAGATCAATATCCGCCTGTATCCGCAGCATCTCGGCCGCGTCGAGGTTCGCCTCGAGGTTGCCCACGACGGCCGCACGGTCGCCATGGTGACCGCCGACAAGCCGGAAACCCTGGAAATGCTGCGGCGCGATTCCGATCAACTTTCCAAAGCCCTGCAGGATGCAGGACTGGATATGCAGTCCGGCGACCTGAACTACAACCTGAAGGGTCAGGAAGACGGCAACAAACAGGAACATGTCGCATCCGGTAACACCGGCGGCGAAGAGGTCGAGGACGATACTCTTGAATCCGAAACTTTGGATACGGCCCTGGCCGCCCACGAAATGGGCGTCCTGCATAACGGCCGGATCGATGTTCGGGCTTAAGGGCATCCCCTCGGCGTAATCGGCTAAGGGATAGGAAACGAACAGATGGCCATCATTAACGGCATATCCTCTGCGATCAGCACGGACCCGACGTCTCAGTCAGGTCAGAGCGCCCAATCGCTTGAGGAAGATCTGAACCGTTTCCTGACCCTGCTGACCACACAATTGCAGTACCAGGATCCGTTGGATCCCATGGATGCGACAGAGTTCACTTCGCAGTTGGTTCAGTTCGCCAGCGTCGAACAACAGATTTACCAGAACTCCAACCTGGAAAAACTGCTGAACCTGGAAGAAACCAGCCAGTTGGCCAGCATGGTCGACTTCATCGACCGCGTCGTCGAAGTCGAGGGCCAAGGCTTGGTTATGGAAAACAGCGCAGCCAAATTCACCTACAACATCCCGTCCGGGACAAGCAATTCCAAGATCACGATTTCCGATGCCAGCGGTCTGCAGGTGCTGACCCTGGATGGCGAAACGGAACTGGGCGTGCATTCCTACGAATGGGACGGCAAGGGCAACGGCGGGCAACAATTGCCGGACGGCCTGTATCACGTTCAGGTTACGGCGTTCGACGCCAAGGACAACATTCTGGATGTTCTACATACCACCTTCGGCCGGGTGACCGGTGCCGGTGTCATCAACGGCGACACCACCCTGTTCATGGGGCCGTTGCGCAGCAGCCTGCAGGACATCTTGTCGGTCGAAGAAGCACCGCAGGTTGCGGAAGAGACGCCTTAGGGCATGGATTGTAATTTTTGAGGTTCTGACGACCGCCGGCTTGAGACTTTTCCCAACCCGGCATTGTTAAGGAGGAAGTAAAATGGGTCTTTTTGGTGCACTTAGTTCGGGCGTGTCGGGTCTTACCGCGCAGTCCAGCGCCATGGGTGCCATCGCCGATAACATCACAAACGTGAACACGATCGGTTACAAGGGCACACAGGTCAATTTCCAGACCCTCGTCACCCGGCAAACCTCGTCGACGTTCTTCTCGGCTGGTGGCGTGCAGTCTCGTCCCCGGACGGATGCTGGTATTCAGGGCCTGTTGCAGTCCTCGACCTCGCAGACGGACCTGGGCATTTCGGGCTCCGGCTTCTTCGTCGTCAACGAAGCGGCCGTACCGACCTTGTCCAACGAATTTCTGTTCACCCGCGCCGGTCAGTTCTTCCAGGACAACAACGGCTATCTGCGGAACACGGCGGGCTTCTACCTCCAGGCCTTTCCCGTGAACCCGGACGGTGAAATCATTCCGAACAACTCGGATATTTTGATCGCCAATACCAACGTCATATCGACGGACTTCCTGACCACGGTCAACCTCAACCGGGTCGGCGGTACGGCGACGGCGACGTCGGAAATTTCGGTCGGTGCCAACCTGCCGGCTAACGCGACGGCCGGACAGACCCATCGCTCGGATGTTCAGTTCTTCGATAGCCTGGGCACCGCGCGGACGATTTCGTTCCAGTACACACGGTCCGGGCAGGACAACCAGTGGGATGTGGCTGTTGATCCGCCTTCCGGCAACGATGTGCTGACCCTGGAAGATGCCAATGGCAACGCCTATGACAGCCGCGGCCAGGTGGAATTCGATTCAATTCCCGCCAACCGCTCCTCGATCAGCATCGATGGCATTTCCTACCGGTTCCAAAATTTCGGCACGTTGACGGCCACGACATCGAATACTATCGCCATTACCAATGCCGGCGGCGCCAACGGTACGGACGACCGAATCGTCGCTTCTGCGACTGGCACGTTCTCAGCCTTGGCTGCCGGTGATGAAATCACCCTTGACGGCGCCAACCTGCCGGCTCCTGGCGGCCCAATCACCGTTGAAATTCGTAGCGTCACAAACAACGGCACGACAATTGACGTTTATCCCGTCGGAACGCCTGCTGTTGCAGGCCCTTTCACGGCAACGGTCGCCGCACAATCCTCGGACATCACAATCACTCCGGATGATTCCGACTCGGTCAAAATCGTTGACACCAGTTCCTCAACGACGACCGCCAACTATGTTTCTCAATTGGTGGCCAAGGTCAAAGCATCGGATTCCGATTTCGCCGATCATGGCGGATATACCAATACCCGGGTTGCCGTATCCCCGTTCAACGCGTCGACGATACTGTTCAGCGAAGACGGCACCGGGGCAATTACCGTTGATCCTTCGGGGTTGTTGACCTCGTCCGGGGCGGGGGCGACCAAGCAGCAAACATCCTTCACCGTGCGCCAGACGGACAACCTCTACCAAGACCACTTCCAATTCACTTTCGACACGGTTCCGTTGGGTGGAGAAACCCTGACAATTAACGGGGTCACTTACGAATTCGACTCCGACGGTGTGGCGAATACGGCGGGGAACATTCTGGTCGACGTTTCCGCCCGTGAAGGCAGTGTTCTGGCAACGGCGGTTACCACGTTCCTCGGCGATCTTGAATCCGCCATCGAATCCAGCGATCCCAGCTTTGCAACCGGTGCAAGCACCGTTCGCACGCGCGCCAATGGATTGACGGCCGACAATGCCAGTTTTACTGCCGTTAACACGATCGTCTTGGATGTCTTGCCAAGCGGTTCCTACAACATCCAGTTCAGTGCCGGCTTTGCCGACCTTCCCACGTTGCCTGACGGCAATACCCCGGTCGATACTTCCGGATCCGATTTGACGGCCGGGATCAATTTCTCCATCGGCAAATCGAATGCTCTTGTCTTCGATTCCTCGGGTCTCCCGTCGTCGGTCGCGGTTTCCGAGATCGAAATGCTCGGGTTTTCCAACGGTGCCGCGAACTTCGATGACGATCCGGCGAATACAGATCAAATCACCTTGGACTTCGGCACTATCGGCATTGCCGATGGCCTGACCCAATTCGGTGACGAATTTACGCCAGTGTTCATC
Source organism: Rhodospirillales bacterium (assembly GCA_040218445.1). Taxonomy (GTDB): domain Bacteria; phylum Pseudomonadota; class Alphaproteobacteria; order Rhodospirillales; family Casp-alpha2; genus UBA1479. Next base: position 189,984 of record JAVJRK010000003.1, read on the forward strand.
AGTCAGGACGGATCGCAGTTCGGTACCTTTGCGGGCATCACGGTCAACGACGACGGCCTGATGACCGCTCTGTTCGACAACGGTGAAACCCGCCCGGTGTTCAAGATTCCGATCGCCACCTTCGTCAACGTCAACGAACTCGGCTCGCGCTCCGGTAACGTCTTCAATTCGACCCAGGCTTCGGGTGACCCGACGCTGCGGTCCGCCAACTCAGGCCCCGCGGGTGCTATCACCCAATCGGCCCTGGAAGCCTCGACCGTCGATATCGGTGAGGAATTCACCAAGATGATTGTCGTCCAGCGCGCCTTCTCCGCCGCCACCAAGATCATCACCACGGCGGATGAAATGCTCGATGAACTGGTCCGGCTCCGTTAATCGCCACTGACCCGGTCGACGGCCGCTAAACGATGAAGCCCCGATTTCCCCTTTATGGCGGATTTCGGGGCTTTTTCTTTGGCATTCAGGGGGCATCACCATGATTTGCAATTCAGGAAAAATTAACGCTGGTCTTTAGCCTTTCATTAAAGGTCCCGCACATAAACTGGCAACCGTAACGAACAAGCGGAAACGACATCCGCCAGGGAAGATGGAATACGAGCGAACAATCATGACTTTGCTGAAGCGCCAGAATCAGGATGCTCGGAACGGGCGTACGGGAACCGGCAGTAATGTCGAACCCTTAAGCCCGCTTGGCCGTCCCATGCGGTTAGAGGACCTGCCCCCGCCGTCCACCAAACGGTGGGTCGCCCGGCGCAAGGCCGAGGTCGTTTCCGCCGTGCGCGGTGGCCTGCTCACGCTTCAGGAAGCCTGCCGACGCTATTCCCTATCCGAAGACGAATACCGCACCTGGGAACGCCTGATCGACGACCACGGCCTCAAGGGTCTGCACACGACCCGGACGCAGGTTTATCGGAACATTGCCCAGCGCAAGGGCCGCCGTCCCGAGGTCGTCGCGAACACCTGAGGCACTCCCTGACAGCTCCGGCCCCGGGGTGGGCAAAAATTGCCCACTGTTAACCACTTCTTCACTGCCCCCCAAATAACCTGCAGGTAACGGATTTCCTGAACATTCCAGGTGCGTCAAAACGCCTGGAATTCAAGGGGAAACCACCCGGTTCACACTCCTGCAACCACGGGGGACGCAAGTGGAAGCACTAACTCAAGCAATGCGCGGTCTAGGACCCGTTCGCCTCGCCATGATGGGCGGGGTGATGTTCGTGATGCTCGGCTTCTTTATTTTCCTGCTGACCAAGCTGGGCCAACCCAACATGGCGCTTCTGTTCAGCGATTTGGAACCCTCGGACTCCAACACCATCGTGTCGGAAGTCAGCCGCTTGGGCCATCAAGCGGAAGTTCGCGATAACGGCACGTCGGTTTACGTGCCGGCCGACAAGGCGCTGGAACTGCGTCTTCAGATGGCAGACCGCGGGTTACCGGTCGGCGGCCGTGTCGGCTTTGAAATCTTTGACGAAACGGACTCCCTCGGCACCACCGACTTTCTGCAGAATGTGAACCTGCGCCGCGCCCTTGAAGGCGAGTTGGGCCGCACCATCCAATCCATGGACATCGTCCACCGTGCCCGGGTCCATCTTGTGATGCCCCGGCGGCAATTGTTCTCTCGCGAGGAACAACAGCCCAGCGCCTCCGTCGTGCTGGCCATGCGCGGCGGCAAACGCCTGGACACCGAACAGATTTCCTCTGTCCAACACTTGGTGGCATCCGGCGTTCCCGGCCTGAAACCCGGCCGCATCACGATTATTGACGACAAGGGCAAGTTATTGTCGCCCGGCTTTGAAGATGACCAATCGGTACAGACTGTGGCCGCCAAGAACGAAGACCGGCGACGCGGCTTTGAAGCGCGCATTGCCAGAACTGTCGAAGAACTCCTTGAAAAGACTGTTGGTTTTGGCAATGTCCGCGCGGAAGTCAATGCCGATATGGACTTTGACCGGGTCTCGACGACCGAAGAAATCTACAATCCGGACGGCCAGGTCGTGCGATCGACCCAAACCATCGAACGGGCCGCCCGTAATCAGGAATCCGAAGGCGACCCGGTTACCGTCGGAACGAACCTGCCCGATGCGGCGCCCGGCGGCGGTGAATCCGCCCGGGCCCAGTCGGACGAAAGTTCGACCGAGGAAACAGTCAATTTCGAGATTTCCAAGAAAACCGTCAATCATGTGAAGACCGACGGTGAAATCAAGCGCGTCAGCGTGGCCGTGCTGGTCAACGGCATCCAGGGTCGCGACGCAGAAGGCAACCCGACCTACACCCCCCGCCCCAAGGAACAGATGGAACTTCTGGCCACTTTGGTCCGCAACACCATCGGTTTCGATGCCGACCGCGGCGATTCCGTTGAGGTGGTCAACATGGAATTCGCCTCGCCGGTCAAGTTCGAAGAGCCCCTAGAGCTGTTCTTCGGCCTCGGCAAGAACGATCTGTTGCGCTTGGCTGAAATCCTGGTTCTGAGTATTCTGGGCATCCTGGTGATCCTGCTGGTCGTACGGCCACTGGTCAGCCGGGCCTTCGAATCCATCCCGTCGGCGCAAGAAGCCGCCGGCCGCCTGTTGGCGGACACAAGCTCGCAAGCCGCCGGACTGCTTGGCGGCCCGTCGGCGCCGGCGCCGGCCGATATGGAAGAAGAACAGTTCGAAGAACTCATCGACATCGACCGCGTCGAAGGCCGCGTCAAGGCGTCTTCGGTCAAGAAGGTCGGCGAGATCGTCGAAAAGCACCCGGAAGAGGCGCTCTCCATCATCCGCGCCTGGATGTATCAGGAAGCATAAGCAATCGATTCCGCGTCAAAACCCGGCGGAAAACGCGAAAAGGCAAGAAAAGGTTAGTTCCTCATGGCCCGCATCAAGGACGATTACCGCGCCTTATCCGGCACCGAGAAAGCCGCGATCTTCCTGTTGTCCCTGCACCAGGACCAGGCATCCATGCTGTTCGAACGCATGGACGACGAGGAAATCCGCGAACTGTTCGCCTCCATGTCGAGCCTGGGCAGCGTCCATTCCTCGGTGATCGAACGCCTGTTCGTGGAATTCGCTGACAAGCTGTCCTCCGCCGGCGGCCTGGTCGGCTCCATCGATGCCGCCGAACGCCTGCTCAACGCGGCCCTGTCGGGCGAACGCGTCGACGCCATCATGGAAGAAATGCGCGGCCCCGCCGGCCGCACCATGTGGGACAAG
>JAVJRK010000017.1:0-338285 GCA_040218445.1 Rhodospirillales bacterium
GACTGTCGACTTCCGCCAATAAACGCCCTTCTCAATGCCCTTCGTGGGCTGTTTCCGGGAAAAGTCTGCTCACTCACATTTGGACCGGGTTACCGTAATCTCGATCGTTGCCTTAGGATTGTTGAATTCCGCTTTGGGTCAGAAGCTGCCAAACCATCGTTCCGAATTGAGTTCCGTTGTGCCCATTCGAGGGGATGTCAGATATCGCTCTAAAATCTTTGGTCTTTCTAACTAGACAGGAGAAAGACCATGCTTTTTCGATCAAACCCCAAGGAAACCCAGGAACCGTGGAATAAGGGCAGAGTTATCGGCCAAAAGCCGCCTCTCAAGCCCAAACACGTGTGGGCGATCAGGACCCGATTGCAGCTGGACCATAAGGTCAGAGACCTTGCACTATTCAATCTCGCGATTGATAGCAAACTTCGAGGTTGCGACCTTGTTAGATTACGGGTGAGCGAGATTGCACCGAACGGCAGAGTTGCCGACCGCGCAACGATCAGGCAGCAAAAGACCGGTAGGCCAGTTACTTTCGAGATCTCTGAACTGACTCGAAATGCGGTCGACGTACTCCTGGCTCACCGAAGGTCAAGGAGACATGAGTACATGTTCCCGGGACGTGGGAGCGATTCCGGCCCCATCTCTACCCGACAGTATGCGAGGTTGGTTTCGAAGTGAGTGGAAAGCATCGGCCTAGACCACACACAATTCGGCACCCATTCCTTGAGGCGCACCAAGGCTGCGCTGATTTACAGAAAGACCGGCAACTTGCGGGCCGTTCAACTCCTGCTCGGTCACACGAAGATCGAGAGCACTGTGCGATATCTCGGCATCGAGGTCGACGATGCGATCTAGATCGCGGAGAAGGTCGACATCTAAGACAAGGAGGCGGGGAGGTAACGCTCCTCGCAGACCTCTTCAAAGTCCAAGTGCGTTCCCTATAACGCTGCCAACCTGCTCGGTCGTTTGCCGCAATGGATCGGCAGCCAAGTGAGCGTACACAGCTGTGGCCTGCGGCGTACGATGGCCCAAGAGGCCGCCGATGATTGGCAATGATCCGCCAACGCTGATGCCCATGGAGGCGAAGGTGTGGCGAAGGTCGTGAATACGGACATCCGCCAAGCCGGCACGGGCACGGATCCGTCGCCACGGGCGCTGCAGGTCGGTGATGTGCTGCTTATCCTTCTTGCCGACGAAGACATATGGATTTTCATCGACGCGTTCGATGCTCTCCAATATCCGGCTTGCCGCCTGGCTGAGCGGGATCGCCTTGGCGCCGTGCCGGTCAGACTTGTGCTGCCTGAGGAGAATGAGGCCGTTGGCCAGGTCCACCTCTTCCCATTTCAATTTCTGGATCTCGCCGAGGCGGGCGCCCGTGAGCACCAGAAGGCGATAGGCGGCGCCGACCGTCCGGCTGATGGTGCCGTCCTGCTCCGCCAGATCGAGGGCAATTGCCAGCTTCTTCAGTTCCTCCATGGAGAGGAAGCGCTGCCGGCGCGTCTCGCGGAACGGCCGGACACCAGTCGTCGGGTCGACGTGCGGGTCCACCAAGTTCCAGATCCGGGCGCGGCCGTACATCGCCTTGAGAAGCCCCAGGACCCGGTTGGCGTTGTAGCGGGTTTCCTTGAGGCTTTGATGGAGGCGGTCAATGTCCGAATGTCGGAGCTCGTGGATACTGCGTCTCCCCACTTCTGGAAGAATGAATTTGTCGAGCAGCCACTGATGAGCCTTGATCGTGATTTCCTTACACCGACCTTCGCAGTGGTCTGTCATGTAGCGATCGGCCAGGTCCTTGATGGTCATGGCTGAGCGGCCCTCGTCCCGTTCTTGCCGCGGATCGCTGCCGCGGGAGACGGCGCTCAATTGCTGGCGCGCTTCGGTCCTTGCTTCTTCCAAGGTCATGACCCCATAGCGGCCGAGGGTTACGCGCCGGCTGCGCCCATGCCTGTTTCTGTACTGGATTATGAAAGACCTTATGCCGGTCGGCTTGATGCGGACGCCGAAGCCGGGGAGTGAGGAATCCCATAAAAAGACCTCTTTGTCTTCGGCGGCGGTTTGGTCGACATCGCGCTTGGTCAGTTTGGCCATGCTCTCGGCTCCGGGTAAGCTCTGGGTAAGAAGTTGCTTACCTATTCAGGCGACATTGAGCACATTGAGTCAATCTCGAAATTTAAAAAAACCATTTAAATCAATAAGTAAATATCTACATCATGCTTCATCTATCTGGATCAAGGTATGTGTTATCAAACTCATAACCTGAAGGCTGAGAGCGTGAGAAATCGTGGCATAAGCCACGATTTTAGCTCGAAGGTTGAGCACGGCGCAGCCAGCGCCGAGCGCAGACTGCGTAGGTTCAAATCCTACCCCCGCAACCAATAAAAAATGCCCTAACCCCATAAGGTTATGGGCGTTTTTGTTTGCTCAAATCACAGCAACCAAAATCCAGGGGTCAACCTATGGAAAGCAGATGAAATCCAACTGCTGCAAGGTTCTGCACATAGTCAGTCTTTGCAACGCAGGCGCATCCACAACACCGTGGGCCAGACGGCCAGGGCGATGAACATGATGATCAACAGGATAAACCCGGCGGACAGGCCCGGCACCGGCGAGGGGTCCGATCGGGAGAAGGCCTGAGCGTGTTGGTGCGCGGCCAGGCCGTAGGCCAGTGTGCCGTGTATCGCCGCCGCGAGCGTGGCCAGGGTCGGCAGGACGACGCAGAGCCCGCGCCAGGAAATCGGGCGTGTTTGTGCGGATGTATCCCGGCGCAGCCAGGAGCCGTAAATGCCTGCCCAAATCCCGCCGCACATCAGGACGCCGGCAATGAACCAGACAATCCGCGCGCTCAGGCCGCCCCAGGTTCCGAAATGCAAGGGGTCGGCGGTTTCGACCCAGCGGTCAAGCGCCCCCAGGTCCGTCGCCCGCCGCACCGACAGAACCGCCCCCGTATAAGGGTTGAGGTAGACCTGATTGGCGCGGTCGCGGACCAGCCAGGCATCGGCCTGGCCATGGAAGATCACGGGGTCGCCCAATCGGCGGGGCAGGGCGAGCATCGAGGCCTGAAGCGAGGGCAGGGCTTCGACCGCCTTGGCGTGGAGACGGTCCAGATCAAGCAAAATGGGAGAAGCCGGAAGGGCGCCAAGGTCGGCCTTGGAAAGGCGGGTGGGGCGGGCGTCTTCGGTCAGCACGTCGGCCTGATGCAGTCCCCATTCCGCCAGATACCAAATGCCCGTTACACTTAAAACGGCGGCGGCGACCAAGGACCAGGTTCCGGTAAAGCGATGCAGATCGGACCACAGTACCCCCGCGCCCCGGTCAAGACGCAGGCGAACCATGGCCTGTCCCCATCGTTTGATGGAAAGCAGCCCCGTGATCACGGATATCAGGATCACCAGGCCGAGCATGCCCACGATCAGGATGCCGTGCACCCCGGTGACCGACGGCACGATGTAGAATTGTTTGTGTAGAATCCGGAAAAAACTGCGTGCGTTAAAGGCACTGCGCTGGCCCTGGACCGTGCCGCTATAAGGATCGATCAGAACGCGGCGAAAGTCGCGTGGGCCATGGGCGACCACCGCACCCGCGGCCCAATAGGCGCCCCGCGGCGCAGCAATGCGGAGAACCCGGGTGTTTGGATAGGCCGCTTGTGCGCTGTCGTGGACCTTTTGCCAGGACAGGGCCGGTCGCTGGTCCGGTGGCGGCGGGGCGACCCGAAGGGCGGGCTCGGTCAGCCAGGTCAGTTCCGGGCCGAACACCGCGACCGTTCCCGTCAGGCATAACACGAAGGCGAGAAGGCCCAGGTTCAATCCCAGCCAGGAATGAACCCGGTAAAGGATCTTGCGGGTATTGCCGGTCACAGATGTGTTCCCGGCCTAGAAGTCCATGGAGATGCGGCCCAGGACTGTCAGCGGTGCGCCCGGATGGACGATGGCCTGGTTCGATGCCCGTTCGTAGAAATGCTCATCGAACAGGTTGTAGACGTTGAGATTGAAGGTCATCGCCCCCCAGCGGTACTTGGCACCCAGGTCGGCGACCCAATAGGAATCAAGCACCACCGCCGTGTCGAATTGGGCGCGGTTGTCGCTGACATAGCGCACCCCGCCGCCGAGCGACAGGCCTTCCAGAGCCGTGCCCTGCGGGAAGTCATAGGATGCCCAAACCCGTGCCTTATGGACGGGGACATTGCCCAGGCGTTGCCCGATCTGGGTGGCGTCTTCGGGGTTTTCCAATGTTCTCGACTGGCTATAGGAATAGGCGCCGAGCAGGTTCAGCCCCGGCAAAATCTCACCCGACAGGTCCAGTTCGAAACCCTTGGACCGCTGGCTGACACCGCCGAAATACCGAACGTCGCCGGTATTGGCCTGGTGCACGGAATCGACCACGGCCACGTTTTCTTTTTCCAAGTGAAAGATCGACGCCGTGGCGGAAAAGCGTTTATCCGGTGTTTCCGCCTTGATGCCGATTTCCAGCTGTTCGCCTGTTTCGGGGGCCAGGGGGTTGTCGTTGACGTCCAGGATGGTATTGCCCTGCGGCTCGAACGATTGGCTGGCACTGGCATAGACGGAATAGGCGTCGGTCAGTTCGTACAGAACACCGGCCCGCGCCGTGGTGGCGGATGCATGCACCGCCCTGGCCTTGACGCCGTCGGTTTCGCTTTCGGATTTGACGAAATCGAACCGTCCGCCGATCAGCAGTTTCAGCCGGCCGTCTTCCAGCAGGGACATCTGATCCTGTGTGTAGAACGACAGGCGGCGGTTATGCGCGCGGATCGACTGTTTGGGCTGAGACGAGGGAACGGTGAAATTGACTTGTGCATCTTCGGAAATGGTCAGGTTCGACAGGTTCGTCCGAAACCGCAGGAAATCGGAAAGTTCCCAGGAGAATTCCGAGCCGAACAGTAGGGTGTGATCGACGTTGCCGGTCGAGAACTTGCCCTGCAGATCGGCCACCGATTGGATTTCGTCGTCCATGCGGTCTTCGTTCTGATAGCGCAGGCGGATAACCTCGGCGCCGACGGTGCCGGTCACGCTGCGCGGACGGATGGATTCATTTTCCGCATGGGCGCGGTGGATCAGCAGCTGATGGCGAAAGGTGATCGCGTCGGAAAATTCGCGGTTGAGCTGAATGCTGGCCGAATAATCGCGCAGATCCCGCCCGTCCAGGGACGACAGCGTGAAGGTCTTGCTGTCGGACACCAGTTGCTCGCCGTTGAAGCCGATGGGCACGCCGGAATCGTACGGCTGCTTTTCACGCGTGTACTGAAAATCGACCAAGACTTCGGTGTTTTCCCGTGGGGTCCACAGGAAGCTCGGCGCCAGGGATCGCCGGTCAAGGTGCTGTCCATCGCGGAAAGATCCGGCGTTGGTATAGGCGACGTTGGTGCGGTACAGCAGCGCGCCGTCCGCGGTCATCGGGCCGGTCAAGTCGGCGGTCGCCCGATAATGGTCGTAGCTGCCGGCCTGGGTTTCCATCTCGTAACGGGCATCTGCCTGCGGGCGTTTGGTGACGACGTTGATCATGCCGCCCGGTTCGATCGCACCGTACAGGATGGAAGCGGGACCCTTCAGGACTTCCACGCGTTCCACATTGGCCAGATCGACTGTGCCCACGGTGGTGGCGCGCATGCCGTTGCGGCGCAGGACGGAAGATTCAAAACCACGCACGAAAGGCAGGACCTCTGATTGCGCGTTCATGGTATTGCCGCCCTGAACGACGCCGCTGACGTTTTCATACACGTCCTTCAGGTTTTGCGCGCCCTGATCTTCGATGACTTGGCGCGGGATGACCTGGATGGAAGCCGGTGTTTCGGAAATCGGGGTGTCGGTTTTGGTCGCGGTGGCGCTGCGCGACGCCTTGTATCCGGCGACCGGGCCATAGGCGCTTTCCCCCTGGCCTTCGATGGTGATCGGCCCCAAAACCATGGCATTGCTGTCGCTTTGCGGCTTGGACAGGGCGACGGTGCCGGGGCCGGTCGATTGCCAGTTGATACCGGTTCCCGACAGAAGGGCCCGCAAGGCGGCTTCGGGGGCAAGGTCACCGGCGACCGCATTGGACCGCAGGCCCCGGGTCAGGTCGGCCGGATAGGAGAACTGCCATCCCGATTGACGGCCAAAGAGTTTAAGGGCATCGGCAAGGGGCTGCGCGGGGATGTTGAAAGACCGCGGGCTGTTTGCCTGTGCGGTTTCGGAAAAAGCGCTGTGGGTGGACGACGCATCATTTGCCCATGCGGGCATCGCCGCCGGTAGGATCGCTGTCGTGGCCAGAAGAACCGCCGGAATCAGGTTGCTGCTGCGGATTGGTTTTGTGGTTTTTTTTGAAAGCACCGAATGCCCCTTCCTTCATCATTAAATGCGAATGAATTTTAATATCATTCGTTTTAAAGACGGATGGTTCGGGCAAATTTGAACAAATTTGTCGAGCGGTGCGGAAAATGGGTCAGGACGGGCTGACCAGGAGGATCCAGGGGCTAAGGCGCCGCACGGTTCCGCCCTGTGCCGTTGCGACGGATTGAACGGCCTGCTGCGGGCGGGTCAGATCGAACGAGCCGCTGACACGGCGGCGGCCAAAGGCATCGTCATGCATCACGATCAGGCCCCGGTGATAGCGGTCCAGTTCAGCCAAAACGTCGGCGACGGACCAATCGTCCACGTCCAGCCGACCGGTGCGCCAAGTTGTATCAATCCCGGCTGCGGGACGGGATTTCCGGACAACCCGGCTGCCCAAGTCGATCTGTAGTCTGTCCCCGGTCTGCAATTCGGCATCGGGGGTCAGATTACGCCCTTCCAGGTTAACACCGACCCGGCCGCCTTCGACCGCGACAGAAACCTTGTCGCCGACCATGCGCAGATCGAACTGCGTGCCGAGCACGCTCACACGCGCCGGTCCGGCGGTAACCGTGAACGGCCTCCGGGTGTCGCGGGCCACATCGAAATAGGCCCGCCCGCCCAGCAAGGTCGCATTCTGCCCCGGCCCGGAATAATCGACACGCAATGCGGTATCCGTATCAAGATCGACATGCGTTCCGTCTTCCAGGGTGATGCTTTTGAATTCCCCGGTCGCGGTCGTGATGTCGGCGAACAGATTGCGGGCGCCGCCGGTGCCGACGAACAGAGCCAATCCGGCGGCCATGGCCCCCATCCCGGCCAGCATCTGCCGCCGGGTGATGATCCCTGACGTGACAGGGCCTTGGTTGTCGGCTGGAAAAGGGGGGGCAGCAACGATGGGCGAAAGAAATGTCGCGGATGTCCAGGTCTTGCTGACTTGCTCGAACGCATAAGCATGCCGGGGGTCGGCCGCCAGCCATTCCTGAAACGCGGTTTCCTGATCGCCGGTCCATAAGGTGCCGTCGCGGGCAACCAGCCAATCGAACGCGGCGTGCCAGATGTCGTCGGGAATGGGGGCAGGTCCCGTCATCATGAATCTCGGTCGGATGGTCGATGCCCGGGGGCGGGCGGAGCGGCGATCATCGGCGCTCTGTAATAAAGACGCTTGAGCAGATTAAATCCTGAACCACTAAGTTGCCGTTCATCGAATTTATTTGATGCAAAGATGTTCAGGCGCGGCCGCCTGGAAAATCCGGACCCAGCCGTTTGGCGCAATGAACGGTGACCTGGCGCAGGATGCGATAAACATATCCCGGTGAAATATCCAGATGGGCGGCAATTTCGTCCACGGAATGGCCGGATATTCGATGCATTTCGAATATTTCGCGCGACCGCGCCGGAAGTTCGTCCAAGGCCTGGGACAAGGTATTCAACAGATCGCGGGAAATCGCGGATTGTTCGGGGGTGGGCTCGGCCCCCGGTGCGGAAAGGGGAATTTCCTCCCGGGCGCCAAAGCGGACTTCCAGGGCCAGGCGCCGGGCCCGGTCAATCGCCAGATTGCGAACCAACCGGAACAGATAAGATGCCGGTTGGCGGATCGCCCCCGCCGGCGGGTGTTCGGCCAGCCTGACCCAGGCGTCCTGCACCACGTCCTGGGCACGAAACCGGCAGCCCAGGATGGGCGCCACGGAATCGATCAACGCGGAATAATGCGTGTTATAGGCAAACGCCAATGCGTTCGCCGGATTGTTATGGGCTTCGTCGGTCATTGCCCCTGTTGGTGCCGTGGTGGTTACTGCGTGCGGCTTTCGCCGTTGCCGCATATTAAATGAGAATGATTATTAATTCCAATGAGAGATTTCTCAAACCTCCGACAGTCGACAAAGACCCGAAACTCCGTGATGCAAGTGGCGGCAGGACATGGCCTTCCATATAATCCAGCCCCATGCACTTAAGTCGGCATTCCGATTATTCCTTGCGTGTTCTGTTGTACCTCGCGGCCCGCCCCGGCGAGCGGGGAACGTTGTCGCAGATCGCGGGGTACTTCGATATCTCGCTTGAGCACCTGCGCAAGGTTGTCCATGAACTGGCAAAGGCGGGGTTCATCAAAACCTTTCAAGGCAAGGGCGGCGGTATGGAACTCGCCTTACCCCCCGGCCAGATCAACCTGGGCGAAGTGCTGGCCCGGTTGGAAGGCGGCGCGCCGCTGATCGATTGTGCGGCGATCAGCTGCCGCCTGGCGGCCTGTTGCACGCTGAGTACCGCCCTTGGCGAAGCACAGCGGGCCTTTTTCGACGCCTTGGCGAAGTACAGCCTGGCCGATCTGATCGACGACAAGGCGATGCTTCGAGAACTGATCGCGGACAAGTGACCGTACATAAAACTTATGGTTCAGCAGGCTCGAAATTGCGTTGCACGGGATAAATGCGCTGGACAGTCTCGCAACCCAAATGGCACATTCCGCCCCATGCTTAAGGGGAAGAACGGAAGATCAGGTTTCGGCGGATCGGCGCGGCGTGTTGTCGCTTCGGTCGCTCTGTTCCTGTTTTCCCTGCATGCCCTGTTGCCCGTGGGCTTCATGGTCGATACCGATTCCCTGCGGGACGGCCGGTACGAGGTCGTCATCTGTACGGGGGTCGGGTTTCAGACCATTGTGGTCGACAAGGCCGGGAACCGCATCGATCCCACGGCACCGGCCGAAGACGGCTCGGACATGGGCTTCAAATGCCCGTTTGCCGCGGTCAACGGTTATGTCCTTGCCGCCGCCGGTATGCAGGCGACCCTGCCGCAAGGCAATAACGTCACCGGCCGCCTTCTGCCGGCCGTTCATGACCTGCGGGCGGATCGGGTTGCCGGGTTCCCCCTCGGCTCCAGAGCGCCTCCTGTCCATCTCGGTTGATTGATCCGTCCACCGCGGTGCCTTTCGGCACCCGGCCATGGGCATCCTATCCAAGCATCACCCGAGGTTTATCATGCGTAACCGTAATCTTGCTGCGGCGGCTGTCATTGCTGCCCTGTTGTCCTGTACCTATTCCAATCCCGTATCGGCCCATGTCGTGCTCGACACACGCGAAGCCCCGGCCGGAAGTTACTTCAAGGCGGTTTTCCGCGTCGGCCATGGCTGCACCGGATCGCCGACCACGCGGGTCACCGTTCGTATTCCCGACGGCATCCTGAGTGTCCGCCCCCAGCCGAAGGCCGGCTGGACCATCGACGTCGTCAAAAAGACCCTGCCGGCTCCGGTCTCCGGCCCCCATGGAAAGGTGATTACGGAAGTCGTTTCCGAAATATCCTGGCAGGGCGGATCCTTGCCGGATACCTTCTTTGACGAATTCGCCCTGCAGATGAAGTTGCCGGAAAGTGCGCCTGGGAATCGGCTGACCTTTCCCGTTCTTCAAGGCTGTGAATCGGGTTCCCGGGACTGGGTCGAAGTGCCGGCACCGGGACAGTCGCGGCGCAAGCTGACATCTCCCGCACCCGTGCTCACCCTGACGCCGGCTGGTGCAGCCCACAAACATTGAAGACAACAGCCGGGTACGGCGGCGGCGGGGCGGTTTGCTCCGCGCAGCCTGATGCCGGCGACGGAAACAAAAATCATGAAAATCACATACATTGACCATGCGGCGGGACTGCTCGCCGTGGCGCTGTTTGGGGCCTCAGGATTGCATCCCGCATCCGCACAGGAAACGTCACCGCCGATGACCATGTCGCCGGTGACTGTCACGGGAACGAACATTCCTTCGTTGACCGTACCCAACACCCGCGATGCCGTAACGGCGATCGAAGCCACGCCCGGTGGGATCCAATTGGTTCCCGACACGGCATGGAAAGACACCGCCGCCGGCACCTTGAAAGAGGTTTTGGAATACACGCCGGGCGTCTTCGTTCAGCCCAAATGGGGTGAAGATGCGCGTCTTTCCATCCGCGGATCGGGCTTGTCGCGCAATTTCCATCTGCGCGGGATTCAGTTGTACCAGGACGGCGTGCCCATGAACGCAGCGGACGGAAGCGCCGATTTTCAGGAACTGGACCCGACGGCCTTCCGCTATACCGAGGTCTATAAGGGCGCCAATGCCCTGCGCTATGGCGCCAATTCGCTGGGCGGGGCGATCAATTTCGTCACGCCGACGGGTTATGACGCGGACTTGGCGCAAGGCCGCATCGACGTGGGCAGTTTCGGGTTCCGCCGGGGACAGGTCAGCAGCGGCGCCAACAACGGCGTGGTCGACGGATTCCTGACCGCATCCTGGTTGCGGCAGGATGGGTTCCGCGATCACAGCGCAGGTCGGTCCGTGCGGGCGTCCGGCAATATGGGCTGGCGCTTGTCGGAAGATGTTGAAACCCGTTTCTATTTGGGGGTTTCCGACATTCTGCAATACATCCCCGGGTCGGTGACCAAAACGGCGGCCCTGACAAATCCCAAGGCAGCGGTATCCGGGAACGAGAACCTGAATTATCAGCGCAATATCGAATCCTGGCGTCTGTCCAACAAGACGGCCCTGCAATTCGGTTCGGCCTCGGTCGAACTGGGGGGCTATGCCGCTGTCAAAAATCTGGTCCATCCGATCTATCAGTATCTCGACTACACATATAAGGATTACGGCGTTTACGGTCGGGCCGTGGATACGCGCGACATCGCGGGCCATCGGAACAAACTTACGGCGGGGGTATCCCTGGCCGGCGGCTGGGTCGACAACACCCATTCGACCAACGTCGGCGGCAACAAGGGCGGGCTGCTGTCGGCCTCGACCGACCGGTCCCTGAATTGGACGGCCTATGCGGAAAATTCCTTCGATCTGCGGCCCGATCTGTCGCTGATCGCGGGGGTGCAGTTTTTGCATGCGACCCGGAAAAGAACGGACCGCTTTGACGACGCGACCGATACGACGGGTGAAAACGACTATACCTTCTTCAACCCCAAGGCCGGGGTCATGTGGCGCGCGGCGCCGGGTTGGCAGGTGTTCGGCAACGTTTCCCGCAGCGGCGAAGCGCCGACCTTCGGCGAACTGAATTTCACCAATGCCACACTTGCCAGCACGGAAGCCCAACGCGCGACCACGTTCGAAATCGGTACGCGTGGGCGTAAACCGGACCTGACCTGGGACGTCGCGGCTTATCGTGCCCATCTGACCAATGAATTCCAGTATTTCGATCTGGGCGGCGGCAGCTACCGGGTGACAAACGCCAACGATACGGTCCACCAAGGCATCGAGGCCGGGCTTGGCTGGGCCCTCGCCAAAGGAATATTGGAACAAGGTGATGGGGCGGACCGGCTGTGGTTCAATGCAGCCTATACCTTCAGCGATTTTCGGTTCGACGACGACCCGACTTGGGGCGACAACGACCTGCCGGGAGCCCCCCGTCATTTCGTTCGGGCGGAACTTCTCTACAAACATCCGACCGGATTTTATGCCGGGCCCAATATCGAATGGATGCCGCAGCCCTATTACGTGGACAACGCCAATACCGTTCAGACGCAGTCCTATGTCCTGCTGGGGTTCAAGGCGGGGTACGTGGTTTCCGAGAATTTTTCCATGTACCTGGATGTGCGCAATCTGGCCGATGAGAAATACATCGCCAGCACCAGTGTGGCCGCAACCGCGACCGGTGCCTCGACCTTGTTCGAGCCCGGAACCGGGCGCGCGGTTTACGTCGGCCTGCAGGCGAAATGGTGATGCGAAATGGAGGGGTGAATTGGCAAAGGTAACTTGATATTAATAGTCAATCGCACTATGCAGCGCGCTTAAGGCGCGCTGCCAATGCGCGAAGATGTTGGTATCGACGGACTGCAAATGGGAACAAAGGACCTGCCATGCACTATCTGAATTCAAGCCGTAACCGCGCATCGGCGGTTTTTGTGGCATTGATGACCTTGGCGTCGATCGCCATAAGCGGTGCCGCCGAAGCCATGACCAAGGGCCGTGTCGGGGTCGAATTGAACAAGCTGGAATCCGTGGGCGATGCCTGCCGGGCCTATCTTGTGCTGTCCAATGGTGCCGGGGTGACCCTTAAATCCCTGAAACTTGATCTGGTCATGTTCGATCTGGACGGGGTCGTGGCGCGCCGTTTGGCGGTTGAAGCCGCCCCCATCGCCCAAGGCAAGACCAGCATCAAGGTGTTCGATATCGCGGGCATGGCGTGCGGCGGAATCAGCCGGGTTTTGCTGAACGGGGTGATGTCCTGTGCGGATGCCAAGGCAAAACGGGACGATTGCGCCGCGCTGATCCAGGTGTCGCACCGGACCAAGGTGCCTTTGTTTCAATAATTATTTCGGCCAGGGAGGGAAGGATTCCCCTGTCTCATACGTCTTATGAATGAGAGGGGCCTGTTTCCCAGGGAAACGGGAACGTCTTTCTTTGCCCGTAAATGGCTGATCATCACGAATTGAAGGAGTGATCAAATGGAGAACCAACAGGTGGCCGATTCGCTGGTTGTTGCGGAGGAGCCCGGAATGTTGGCGCAAGTCGCGGACTGGCTGATTGCGGGCGGGCCCGTTGTCGCCATTCTGCTGGCGATGTCCGTTGTCGCCGTTGCCATCGTCGGATTGAAGTTTTGGCAATTCAGGTCCGCGCGTCTGGGCGACCGGGACATCGCGCGCCGTGGCCTGGCCCTGTACCGTGCGGGAAAATCGGCAAAGGCGGCGGAAGTTCTTCGCTCGACCCCCAACCCTGCGGCCCAGGTGGTTCTGTTGGCCATGCGCGGGCGTGCACGCCGTGACCTGGACGAAGCCAAGGTCCGTGAAGAGGTCGTGCGCAGCGGCTTGGACATGCTGGAAATCCTGCGGTCCTATATGCGCCCGCTTGAAGTCATCGCCACCCTGGCCCCGTTGTTGGGATTGTTCGGCACCGTGCTTGGCATGATCGAAGCCTTCCAGCAGTTGGAACAGGCGGGCAATCGAATTAACCCGGCCATTCTGTCGGGCGGGATCTGGGAAGCCTTGCTGACCACGGCCGTGGGTCTGGCCGTCGCCATTCCGACGGTCGCCGCCGTCAATTGGCTGGAACGTGCCATCGACCGCACGGCCCACGAAATGGACAATCTGGTGACTCAGGTCTTTACCGAAGACCTGACCGCCGTCCCCGCCACGGAACAAAGACATGTCGGCAATACCTACAACACGCCCGTCGCTGGCGCCGCGGAATAAAGCCCGCCGGAATCTGATCTCGCTCACGCCGCTGATCGACGTGGTGTTCATTCTGCTTGTCTTTTTCATGTTGGCATCGTCGTTTTTGGAATGGCGATCGATCTCGCTGGATGCGCCGAAAAAGACCGCCGCGGCACCGTCGTTGGAACGTGCGGTCCTGGTCGAGGTTCGTGACGACGGCCTGCGCCTAGGTGGCGAAATGATGTCGATCGACCGGGTCGTTCAGCGGGCTGCGGCGGCGCTTCAGAAAAAGCCGGACCGCCCGGTATTGATCCGGCCCGATGATGAGGTTCCCGTGCAGGACGTGGTTATGGTTCTGGACGCTCTTTCCGCAGGCGGGGTCGCCAATCTGTCCCTGATCCGGAGGAAGCCATGAACCGCTCCATGCGTGCCACGGGGGGGCGCCGGACCAACGATGATGACCGCATCCTGCCGCTGATCAACGTGGTGTTCCTGTTGCTGATCTTTTTCATGTTGGCGGGGCATTTGGCGGCGACCGACCCGTTCCATGTCGAGCCTCCCGTTTCCGCCAGCGAGACCGAACCGGGCGACATGGGCCATGTCATCCTGGTCGGCACCGATGGGCGCGTCGCCTTCGACGGCCAGGTGATCGACGATGCGGGGCTGAAGGCGGCCTTGGCCGGCGCGGCCGAAGCAGGGGTGTCCGATTTCCGCCTGAAAGCCGACAGCACAGCCCCGGCCGTGCGTCTGGTCGAAATCATGGAATTGATGCGCGCGGCGGGTGTTGAAAAGGTCCACGTGCTGACGGTCCCGAAGGCGCTGTAGATGGAAATCCGCGTTCGTCATTGGAATACGGCCATCGTCGGCGCAGCCGTTCTGCATGTGGCGGCGGCGGTGGTGTTGTTGTGGACGCCGGCCCCATCGGGGGCGCAATTGCCGGGCGTCGGCGGGGTTGAAATATCCTTGGGCCCCGCAGGGTCGGCACCCGGTTCCGAAGCGACCGATGCGCCCAAACCCCAAGAAGCGGAACCCGTCGAGCCGGTTGAAACCGTCGAGGCCGAGCCCGTCGAAACCATCACCCCGGACGTTCCCGTCGAAGCGACGCCGGTGGAACCGGTCGTGCCTGACGCGGTCGCGATCGAGCCGGTTAAAACGGTCGAACAGCCCCCCCGGGAACCGTTGCCCGTGCCGCCCAAACCGGTGCGCCCGCAAAAGGCGCCGCCGCCAAAGCCGGTTGAAACGGCTGCGGTCCCGCCGCCGGTGCATACCCCCCCGCCATCGATCGCAGGCAGCGAGGGCAAGGCCGGAACCAAGGATGCGGCCGAAACGGGAAGCGGCGACAATTCCCAGGGTGGCGGCAGGGCCGGTAATGCGGCGGATTACATGTCGGTGCTGCAGGCCTGGTTGGAAAAGCACAAGGAATACCCCCGCAGTGCGCGC
This sequence comes from Rhodospirillales bacterium, assembly GCA_040218445.1. GTDB lineage: Bacteria > Pseudomonadota > Alphaproteobacteria > Rhodospirillales > Casp-alpha2 > UBA1479. The sequence continues at coordinate 14,863 of JAVJRK010000017.1, forward strand.
CTGCGCCGGATCGAAGGGGCGGTGCTGCTGTATTTCGCCATCGACCGCAATGGGAAGCTGTTAAACCACCGCATCGAACGATCCTCGGGCTATCCCATGCTGGACCGGGAAACCATCGCCATGGTCAACAGGGCGAACCCGCTACCGCCGATCCCACCCGATATGAGCCGCGAACGGCTTGAAGTCGTCGTGCCCGTGCAGTTCTCTTTGCGATAGGCGGGGCCAGGACACCGATCCCGGATAATCAGAGGCTTTTCATATCGTTCTGATGGGGGATTGTGCCGCTCATTCCGACATACTGTAACAGAGGCCATATTTTTGTTCCCCAATGGTGGAATGAAGAGGTGGTTTGCGACAATTTGTTACAATTTGATATTGATAATCATTTGCAATAAAGAAAGACGCTTTGTATACAAAACGTCTGGGCATTGCCTGCCCCAAGAAACCTAACCAAAACGGCAATACAATTGGATACACGCGCAGATGATACGGGAAAAAGATCAAGGCTCGCTGGAACTGACGGACAGGCTTAGGAGGGTCGATGTCGACGCCCTGTTGCGTGGTGCCCGGGAAATTTGCCTTGTCTACAACGGCACGGAATATCGCCTTCGTTTGACCAGCAATGACCGGCTGATCCTGACCAAATAGCCCGCTTGCGGGACATCCATATCGTCCAAGCCAGCCAACCGATGTTTTCAAGCTTCGGGTAGCCAGCCAGGAATTTCTATCAACCTGGTGACATACTCGAGGTAACGACATGCATAATCATCGGCACGGCAGAGCTATATCCGGCACCCAACAGCCGACGCTGCACAGTTTTTCTTTCCATCGATGGCTGAAGTACGGCGCATCGACCGGCGCCATCATTGCCTGTGCTGTCGCAGGGCCGGCGCTGGCGCAATCGAACGACAAGGCGCAAAGCAATGCAGGCTCGGTAACGCTTCCGACGATCTCCGTCGAAGGTGCGCCGGAGTCCGGCTACAAGGTCGATCGCTCCGCATCGCCCAAATTCACGGCGCCATTGGTGGATACGCCTAAAAGTGTGACTGTGATCACAAAGGAACTGATCGAAGAACGCAATGCCACGGGTTTGCAGGGTGTCCTGCGGACCATGCCTGGAATTACGCTCGGCGCCGGTGAAGGGGGGACCCCCAATGCGGATTTGCCGAACATTCGTGGTTATGCGGCCGAAGGCAACATTTACCTGGATGGTCTTCGCGATACGGGCGCGCAAACACGTGACGTATACAACCTGGAACAAGTCGAAGTCGTAAAAGGACCCGGGTCCGCCTATGCCGGGCGTGGGGCGACCGGCGGTAGTATCAATTTGGTCACGAAGAAGCCGTTTCGGCAGAATGCCGTTTCCGGCACGGTGTCGGCCGGATACCCGTTCAGCAAGCGGGCGACGGCAGACGCGAATTATGTCGTGGACGATTGGGGTGCCGTGCGTCTTAACGCCATGGTCGAAGACAGCGAGGTATCCGGGCGTGACGAGGTCAAGACCAACAGTATCGGTTTTGCTCCGTCTATGGCGTTGGACCTTGGTGAACGAACCCGTGTTACGCTGAATCTGTCTTATCTCCGCACGGACGATATTCCCGATTATGGGCACCCCTATGATCCGGTGACGGGCAGCCCGGTGGATGTTGACCGGGATAATTTTTACGGTCTGCTCAACCGCGATTTCCAGGAAACGGAAGGGGGTTCGGCGACGCTGGCGGTGGAACACACCCTTGAAGATAACCTTCTTCTTAGGAATATCACCCGTATCAGCCGAAACGAGATCGACTATATCGTCACCAACCCGAACGACAGTCGGTCCGACAATATCGAGGAAGGATCGGTCTGGCGTTCCGTCAAAAGCCGGAATTCCGATACCCGGACGTTCCTGAACCAGACAGACTTGTCCGGCGAATTCAAGGCCTTCGAAGTTAAGCACTCGTTCAATGCGGGAATCGAGTTCGGTTACGAGGCCAGCCACAACCGGAACTATTCGGTCAATACGGGAAACAGTGATTGTTCGGCGGGGGGGGTCGGCGCCGCAGGTGGATATAACTGTGTTGATCTGTATGCACCCAATCCGGGCGATCCGTGGTCGGGGTCGATTGTCCCAAGTGCAACGGCAACCAAAACGCTTGTTCAGTCCCAGGCGGTCTATGCCTTCGATACGATCGAACTGACGCCGAAGTGGCTTTTGAATGTGGGGCTCCGCTTCGATAATTACCTGACCAAGAACAACAGCGGTCAAAACAACGCGAGTTTCCTCAATTATCAACTCGGCGTCGTCTATAAGCCGATGCCTAACGGCTCGGTCTATGCGGCCTTCGGTACGTCGACGGACCCGTCGGGTGCCACGGCGGGTGAGGGGCGGGATAACCTTGGGTCCGGCGATGCTGATCTTGATCCGGAAGAATCCCGCAGCTTCGAAGTCGGCACCAAGTGGAATTTGCTGAATAATCGGCTGGCTGCGACCGGCGCGGTGTTCCGCACGGAAAAAACCAATGCCCGATATGCAACTGAACCGGGCCGGGGCGCGGCCGAAGCCCTGGGCGGTGAGCAGTACGTTCAGGGCGCCGAGATCGGTCTGTCCGGGCGAATCACCGATAAATGGCGGGTGTTCAGCGGCTATACCTTCCTGAAAAGCAAGATCGTCGACGATGGGCCGATCAGTACCAACGAAGGCAACCGCTTGCCGAATGTGCCGATGCACAGTCTATCCGTATGGACGACCTATGATGTGGTGCCGAAATGCAATGTGGGTCTGGGGGTGACCTATATGTCCCAGCGTTACGGCAGTTTGGACAACACCAAACGGGTGCCGTCGTTCTGGCGACTGGATGCATCGGTCACCTATGCGGTGACGGACGATGTGACCCTGCGTCTGAACGCCAACAACCTGTTGGACACGGCTTATTACGACAAGCCGTTCCTGACTCATTTCGCGACCGTGGCACCCGGACGGTCGTTCGTGTTGACCACCGATTTCAAGTTCTAGGTAAAGGGAGCCGCCACCGGTGAACCGGTGGCGGCGCATAATAAAATGATGGTGCATGTCCCGAATGTCCTAACCCAGGATGAAGCCGCCCAGGCCTTGCGTGAACTTGGGGCAGCGGAATGGGTCGATGGCCGGGTCACGGCGGGGATTCAGTCCGCGCAGGTCAAGGACAACCTGCAAGTACCTGAGGGACATGTGGCTGCGCGCAAGGTGGGAGAAAAAATCCTCACGGCCTTGAATCGCAATCCGATGTTTATCTCTGCCGCGTTGCCGCACCGGATTTTCCCGCCGTTGTTCAACTGCTACGGCAAAGGCCACAATTTCGGCAGCCATGTGGACAATGCGATCCGGCAGGTGCCGGATACGGGCGAACGCATTCGCACCGATCTATCCGCGACATTATTTCTGACCGATCCCGAAGACTACGACGGCGGGGAATTGGTTGTCGAAGACACTTATGGCGCCCATGCGGTCAAATTGCCCGCCGGAGATATGATTCTCTATCCATCGACCAGCCTCCATCATGTTCGGCCGGTCATGCGCGGCCGCAGGGTTTCCTCGTTCTTTTGGCTGCAGAGCATCGTCCGCGACGATGGCCATCGTAGCCTGCTTTTTAATATGGACCGCGCGATACAGCGGCTTGCTCAGGATCACCCGGATCATGTCAGCGTTACGGAATTAACGGCGAGTTACCACAACCTGATCAGACAATGGGCGGAGTTATAAGACAAATGGGCGAATACGAAAGCAGTGTGGCCGGTGCAAATCAGGCGGACCTGGATGCGGTTCAATCCGGCCGGCCCCGGCGCCGAACGCTTCGTTGGCTGCTTGGGGAAATCCATTTGTGGGCCGGATTAATTCTGTTCCTGCCGCTGGTTCTTCTGGGGATAAGCGGCAGTTATTTGGTCTATCACGATGAAATCGACGGCCTGCTGTCCGGTGCGCCCGATTACGGCGTCACGCTGGGGGACAACCGTCCGGCGGCGGACATGATCGCCGCCGCGCGGGGCGCGGCACCTGCAGGTTTTGTGGCGGTGCGACTGTCTTTGCCGGAACAGGCAGGGGAACCGGCGATTGTCAGGTTGGTGCCGCCGGGGGCCGGTTTCCGTGATCCGAAAGCGGTGCAGATCGCCATCGACCCGGTAACGTTGACGGCTCTTGGACAGTCCGGTTCCAGACGCAGCATGCTTACCGGTGTGATGCATGATATTCATGGGCATGCGCTGTTGTCCGGCGGAATGGGCCGTCAGGTCATCGGTTGGTTGGGCGTGGTGATGGTGTTTCTGGGGCTAAGCGGTCTGGTCATTTGGTGGCCGCGGCGCGGCGGATTATGGGCGGCATTGACCATCAAGCGGGGCGCGCGGGGGTTTCGTCTGCATCGTGACCTGCATGGGGCCGTCGGGTTCTGGGCGCTCGGCCTGTTCCTTATCGTATCCATCACCGGGGTTTATATCGCCTTTCCACAGGTCATGTCGGCCGGTGTCGGTGTGATATTGGGCGAAGTGCCGGAACCCCGTGCTCGCACGCGGGTCAAGCCGGCGCGTGATATTCCTACGCTCCCTCTGGATCGGATTTCGAACCTTGCCGCCGCGGCGGTGAGCGACGCGCGCATGACGCAAGTTTCCTTGCCGTTTCGGCCTGGGCAGGCGGCGCGCGCCCGGTTTCAGGTGCCGGGGGCTCTGGCCGGAGCGCCCATGATCACGGTTTCGGTCGATCCATGGCAGGGTAAGGTGCTTGCGGTTCAAGATCCCCGGCGGATGAAAACCGTCGATTGGATCGGGGTGTGGCAACGCCCCCTGCATGAAGGCGGCGGGCTTGGCGCACTGTGGCGGTTTCTGGTTTTTCTGTCCGGGTTCCTGCCTCTGCTGTTCGTAATTACGGGGCTTTCCATGTGGTGGTTGAAACGGCGCGCCCGCAGGTCGGCACGATTACGACACACTTGATGGTCATTTGTTCAGGGGGCGGTGCATGGAACATGACATCGCCCAAGGATGGGTGAGGGTCACGGTCCGGGGCGCCGCAGCAGCAAACGCGCGATGCGGGCTTCTCCCCGGTGGCGAGTGCCTTCGTTAAGCAGAACACGCCCTTTCAACGCTTCGACGATATCCAAACCGTCCAGCACGTCCAACAGGTCCGCCAGTTCATAAAGCAGATCTGGGTTGTCCGGGCCCAGGCTGTCACCGCCCGCCCCGGCGGGGGCGAAGCCTTCGGCGATGAACCAGCCGCCCGGGGCAAGAGCACCGGCGGCCAGGGCTGCCGCACGATGGCGCACCTCGGCCTCGCATTGCAGATACAGCATGACGACGGCATCCCAGGTGCGGCCCGGGGGCGGTGTCCATTCGGCAAGGTCGGCGGTGATGCGTTCGACCGAAACGCCCCTTGCCCGGTCGTGCCTCAGGGCCTGTTCGTTGGCCACGGCGGAGCCCTCGACGGCGGTGACGCTCATCCCCTGTTCCGCCAGCCAGCCGCCGTTGCGGCCGTCCCCGTCGGCAAGACAAAGCGCCGATGCCGGCCGCAGATCCGGCCGCGCCATGACCTGGCGTAAAAAATCACAGGGCTGATCGCCGAACAGGCGGGTATCCGGGCCCATCCCGGCGGCGCGATAGCGTTTGTCCCAGTTCTTCATGAAAGGCTGTTCTCCGTTCCGATTGAATTTCTACAGACTGGGAAAGCCGGTTTCCAGGGTTTCAAGTATGTGCATAATTATGCAAAATTTACATAATGCGTTCTGCGTAGACATTTCCATATCGGGAGGATTCATGAATGAAACGGTTCGCAATGGTTGTCATGTTGGGTTTGATGCCGGGGATGGCCATGGCCAATGATGTGAAACTGCATGCGGCGGGTAGCCTCAAGGCGGCCCTGGGCCAGGTCGCCCGCGATTTCGAGGCGGCCACGGGCCACAAGGTTTCGACCCGTTTCGGGCCGTCCGGTCTGCTGCGCAAGCGCATTGAAAAGGGCGAGCCCTGGGAAGTCTTCGCATCGGCCAATATGAAGCACCCCCGTACCCTGGAAAAAGCCGGCAAGGCGGGCCCGGTACGCATGTTCGCGCGCAACAAGCTTTGCGCCCTTGCGCAAGCAGACGTTGCCGTATCGACGGCGACGCTTCTGGATGTTCTGCTGGCCCCCAATATCAAGGTCGGCACGTCGACGCCGAAGGCCGACCCGTCCGGGGACTATGCCTGGCGGCTGTTCGAGAAGGCGGACAAGGTCAAAGCCGGGGCCTTCAAGACGCTGGACGCGAAGGCGCTCAAGCTGACCGGGGGACCGACCTCGCAAAAGGCGCCCAAAGGCCGCAATCAATATGGCTGGGTCATGGAAAACAAACGCGCCGATGTATTCCTGACCTATTGCACCAATGCGGTCCTGGCTCAGAAAGAGGTTTCGGGTCTGCAGATCATCACCGTTCCCGATGCGCTTTCCGTGGGCGCCGATTACGGGATCACCATGATCAACGGGGCGCCGCCCGTGGCGGGACAATTGGCCGACTACATCCTGGGAGATGCCGGGCAGAAGGTGCTGGCCAGCTTCGGGTTCGACAAACCGGGGGAATGACGGGGAAGGTCCTGTCAGCTCAGCGACCGACGGTCGAAGGTGACGCTCTTGATCAAGGCATGGACCGCTGATCCCTTGGTCAAGTTCAGTTCGGCGACGGCTTCGCGTGTGGTCCGGCAACGCAGGCGTGCGCCCCCGATATCGATCAGCGTTTCGGCAAAGGCCGTGCCGCCTTCTTCCAAAAGGTCGATAACGGTCCCCGACAGCACGTTGCGAATGCTCAGGCCCTCGGGCCGCCGGTCGGCCAGAGAGACGTCGCGTGCCCGCACCCGCAGGCGAATGTCCGTGCCGATGGGAACGTCAATGGTGGGCACTTTCAATGTCTGGCCGCATAAGTTCAGGCGCGTCAGCTTGAATTCATCGTCATGGGCGGTGACGCGGGCGGTCAGCACAACGCCGGCTTCGAATCGGCCGGTCATGGGCTGCAAGTCCAGGCGTTCCATGATCTCACCAACGGATCCTTCCGCGATTTTACTGCCCCGTGACAGAACCACCATACGATCCGAAAGGCGCGTGACCTCGGCAATGTCGTGGCTGACGTAGAGCACCGGAATTTGCAGTTCCCAGTTCAGAATTTCGAGATAGGTGAGAATTTCATCCTTCGTGCTGCGGTCGAGGGCCGATAGCGGCTCATCCATCAACAAAAGCCTGGGCTGAGATAAAAGCGCGCGGCCCAATGCCACACGCTGGCGCTCGCCGCCGGACAATTTGGCCGGTGCCCGGTCGAGCAACTGCCCCATCCCCAACAGATCCACGACATCGTTAAAGGCAAGGGCTTGCGAAGGATTGTCGTTTCTGGGCGCGCGTTTGGCCCCGTACTCCAGGTTCCGCCGGACATCGAGATGAGAAAACAATGACGGTTCCTGAAAGACATAGCCGATGCGCCGTTTATGGGGCGGGCGGAACAGGTTGTTCCCATCGTCCTGCCAGGCGCGGCCATTGACGGTGAGCCGCCCCGGCATGCGATGCAGGCCGGCGATACAGCGCAGGATCGTCGTCTTGCCGCAGCCCGATGCCCCGAACAGGGCGGTCACGCCGGAAAGCGGCGCGTTGAAGGCCACATCCAGGTTGAAATCGCCGACCGTTCCCTTGAACGCGGCATCTATGCCGGAAAATTCGGGCGTCATCGGGCGGGCCGCCCCAGGCGTTTTTCAATCAGCATCATGGTCAGGATCACGACAAAGGCGAAAATCAGCAGACCGCCCGCCAGGATATGGGCTTCGGTCCAGCGCAGGGTTTCCACATAATCGTAGATGGCGATGGACAGAACCTTGGTCTCGCCGGGGATGTTGCCGCCGATCATCAGAACCACGCCGAATTCCCCGACCGTATGAGCAAACCCCAGGACGGCGCCGGTCAGGAAACCCGGACGCGCCAGGGGAACCGCCACCGACCAGAACGCATCCCAGGGCGAAGCGCGCAAAGTGGCCGCGACCTCCAACGGGCGGTCGCCGAAGGCTTCAAACGCGTTGCGGATCGGTTGCACCACGAAGGGCATGGAATAGAACACGGAACCGATCACCAGGCCCTGGAAGGTAAAGGCAAGGGAGCGTTCCCCCCATATGCCGGCCAGCCATCCGCCGGGCCCGTCGGGTCCCATGGCGACCAGCAGGTAAAATCCCAGAACCGTCGGCGGCAGCACCAGGGGCAGGGCGACCACGGCGGCGACGGCTTCTTTCCATGCGGCTTTGCTGCGCGCCAGCCACCACGCGATGGGCGTGCCGATGATCAACAGGATGATGGTTGTCAGGCCCGCAAGCTTCAGGGTCAGAACGACAGGCGACCACAAACCGGCAAGATCGACGCCGGTTTCAGGCATCAGGGCGGATCTTCGAGGGCTCGCCCGTGCCGTAGCCAAGGCGGGCCTTCACGCGGTTGGCTTCGGGCCCGGCCAGGAAAATCAAAAAGGCCCGGGCCGCCGGGTTGTCCTGGCCGTGGGTCAGCAGCACCGCATCCTGGGCGATGGGGGAGTAAAGGTTTTCCGCCACCGGCCAGCGTGATCCACCGTCATGGCCAATGATCTGAGATAAGGCGACGAACCCCAGTTCCGCATTGCCGGATTCCACGAACTGATGGGTCTGGGCGATGCTGTTGCCGCGGACGATCCTGGGTTTCAAATTGTCGTAAACGCCCAGTTTTTGCATGGCCGTGACGGCCGCGGCCCCATAAGGCGCGATTGCCGGGTTGGCGATGGCGATCTTGGTAAAAGGCGCAAGTTTCAGGGTGCCGGGTCCGCTGATCAGCTTGTCATCGCGGCTATAGAGCACGATCTTGCCCGTGGCATAGGTGAATTGCGTGTCGGCCCGGGCCAATCCAGCCGTTCCTGCTTTGGCGGCACGCTCGCGGTCGGCGGAAAGGAACACCTCGAACGGCGCCCCCTTGGCGATCTGGGTGAATAGCTGCCCGGTCGACCCGAAACTGAACACGGCTTTGTGGCCGGTCTTTTGTTCGAACAGGGCGCCAATCTCCGTTGCGGCCTGGGTGAAATTAGCGGCCGCGGCAACCTTGACCTCACCCGCCTTGGCGGGGGCAGCCAGGCCGAACAGTATCGTCAGGGCAGCGGCAAATGACAGGCCTGCGCGGCGGTTGAGGGGGGCAGCGGACATACGGACCATACCGATAGGACAATTAGGACATATCGGAACCCTAACTTTCAAGGCAGCCCTTGGCAAGCGCGCTGTTCAGGCCCGTCAGGTCTTGTATTCGGCGATCAGCTTGCGCATGGCGGTCAGGTCGCCTGCGATCGCCTTGGCGGTCTTGGCTTCCATCTTGCGGTACTGCTCCAGAACCTTGCTGCCAAGGTCCGTCAACTCGGCCCCGCCCCGTGAACTGCCGCCCCGCGAAGTCGATACCAGGGGCGTGCCGAACTGGGCGTTCATGGCTTCGATCAGGCCCCAGGCTTTTTTGTAGCTCATACCCAAACGGCGGCCCGCCGCCGCGATGGAACCTGTTTCGCCCACGCCTTCCAGCAAGTCCGCCTTGCCGGGGCCGATCGCCACATCCTGTGCCAGGACGACACGTAACCGCGCGCCTGTCTGCTGATTTCCTGCCTTCATCGGGGCATTTTATCCCCTTGGCCGCGCCCGGTCAGGTGATTTCGCCGTTCGACCCTGGGACGGGCGATGCAGTTGGTTTAGGATGCGCGCTTCTCGTCCTCAAATATCCAAAAAGCAACGGAAACATCTGCCATGACCAGCCCAACCGCTTCAACCGATACCCCCACCAACGACCAGGGGACCGTGCGCCTGACCCGTGACGGCGCCGTCGCATATCTGACCTTTGACCGGCCCCAGGCCCGCAATGCCATGACCTGGGCCATGTACCAGGACCTGGCGGCGGCCTGTGACGAGATCATGGAGGATGCGTCCGTGCGCGTCGCCGTGTTCCGGGGGGCGGGCGGCAAGGCCTTCGTGGCCGGCACGGACATTGCGCAGTTCAAGGAATTCTCCTCGGGCGATGATGGGCTGGCCTATGAAGACAAGGTCGAAACCTATATCGAGCGGGTGGAAAAACTGCCCATGCCGACCCTATGCGTGGTCGAAGGCTGGGCCGTGGGCGGCGGCATGGCCATCGCCAACGCCTGCGATTTCCGCATCGCCACGGCGGGATCGCGGTTCGGCGTGCCGATCGCACGCACCTTGGGTAATTGCCTGTCGGCGCAGAACCTGCGGGCGTTGACGGAAACCTTGGGCCTGCCCATGGTCAAGCGCATGCTGATGCTGGCGGAAATGCCCGAGGCCGAAGAGCTTTTGGCGCACGGCTATCTTCTAGGCGTGGCGGAAGCGGACGCCATCGACGCCCTGCAGGCGGAAATCGTCGAAAAACTGCTGGGCCACGCGCCGGTCACCATGCGGGTGACCAAGGAAGCCCTGCGCCGCCTGGGCACGGACCTTACCCCCGACGACCGCGATCTGATCCACGCGGCCTACGGCAGCCGGGATTTCGCACACGGGGTGGAAAGCTTCGTCGCCAAGCAGAAACCCGAATGGAAAGGGGAGTAACCCGTTTCCAACGGTCATTCCCGCGCAAGCGGGAATCCAGTCTGCCGCTGCATGGACCCCCGCATACGCGGGGGTGACGATTAGGGATTACGTGGGAAACAGGGCCTGCAGTTCGGCGACCTGTTCCGGCGTCAGGAAGCTGGTGTCCAGGCCCCGCAGCATCAGGTAAAGCTTGGCCGTTTCTTCCAGTTCTTCCGTCGCATAGACCGCATCGGCCAGGGATTTCCCGGCGACCACGGGACCGTGGTTGGCCAGCAGCACGGCATGGTGGTCGGATGCCATTTCCTTGACGGCCTTGGCCAGGTCGACGCTGCCCGGCGGAAAGAACGGGATCAGCGGCAGAGTGCCGACCTTCATGGCGTAATAGGCGGTGATCGGCGGCAGCACGTTTTTGGGGTTTACTTCGGTCAGGCAACTGACGGCTACGGAATGGGTCGAATGCAGGTGCACGATGGCCTGGGCCTTGGTGCGTTGCTCGTAGACCGCCATGTGCAAAAAGGTTTCGACCGTGGGTTTGTCCCCGTCGATATGGTTGCCGTCCTTGTCCAGTTTGGAAATCCGTGCCGGATCAAGGCGACCCAGGCAGGACCCCGTCGGCGTCATCAGCCAGCCGCCATCGTCCAGGCGGGCCGAGATATTGCCGGTCGATGCATGGGTCAGTCCCCGGTCGAACATGGATTTTCCGAGCAGCGCGATCTCGTCGCGCTGTTTGTTTTCCGGGCTCATGCGGCGGACCTTTCGTCGAGCATACCGAGCGCCTTTTCGAAAAAGTCCTCGGCCCCGAAGTTGCCGGACTTAAGGGTCAGCGCCAGCGGGGCCTCGCCGGTCGAGCCAAGCGTCAGGCTTTCCGTCCAAGGCACGCCGGGATCGATTTCCGGGCCGATCCGCATGGCTTGCACGCCCAGGGCCTGAACCACGGCGCCCGAGGTTTCACCCCCGGCGACCACAAACCGGCGCACGCCGCCGTCGCGCAGATTGCGGGCCAAGCGCCCGAAAAACCGTTCCACCGCGTCCCCGGCCTGATTGCGGCCCAGGGCCGATTGCACCTGCTGCACCGTATCCGGGTCGGCGGTCGAATAGATCAGCTGCGGCCCGGAATTCAGACCGGCCAGGATTTTGTCGGCCACGGCACGGGCCGCGTCGGCGACATCGCCCAGGGACATTGGATCGACCTTGTGGTGGGGCCAAAGCTTCCGGGCGCGGGCGACCTGACCGCGGGTTGCTTGTGAACAGCTGCCGGCGATGATCACCGCCGGTCCCGCCACGTTGGGCAGGTCGGCCTTGGCGGCCGCGCCCAGCAAGCCTTGGCGGCGGTAGTTTTCCGGCAGGCCCAGAGCAATGCCCGAGCCGCCCGTAACCAGCGGGTGATCGGCGATGGCCCGGCCGATCACGCCCAGGTCGGCGTCGTCCAGGGCATCCACGATGGCGTACCGATGGCCGCCTTTTTTCAGGGTTTGGAAAGCATCCGCCACCGTATCGGCGCCCTGGCGCACGCATTTGTGTTCGACCAGGCCGACCAGTTCGTCCGTTTGGCGTGACAGCACGCGCACCAAGTTGGCGTCGCGCATGGGTGTCAGGGGATGGTCCTTGAGGCTTGATTCCGACAGCAGGACGTCGTTCACGAACAGATAGCCTTTGTAGATCGTCCGCCCCGTGGTCGGAAAGGCCGGGCAGGCGATGGCAAAATCCGCATGCAGGGCGTCCAGCAGGGCATCGGCCACCGGGCCGATGTTGCCGACATCCGTGGAATCGAAGGTCGAACAGTATTTGAAAAAGATCTGGCTGGTACCCAAACCTTTGAGCCATTCCAGGGCGGCGAGGGAATCGGCAACGGCCTCATGGACCGGGCAGGTGCGCGATTTCAAGGCGACGACCACGGCCTCGGCGTCGCCCAGGTCCTTAAGTCGTGCGCCCGACGGCACGCCGTTGACCTGCACCGTACGCATGCCGTTCTTGACCAGGGTATTGGCAAGGTCCGTTGCGCCGGTGAAATCGTCGGCGATGCATCCCAGAATGATGGCCATGGAAAAGGGTGTCTCCTCGTAATCGGCGGGCCCCGGGCCCCCGGACAAGACGGGGGTGGGGCTTAGGCAGTTGTTATATAAATAACGCCTTCTTACGGGAAGTGCACGTATGGGCGGAAAGTGTACGTGTAGATAGGGGCTGCCCTTGCAGGGCCGGGATCAGGCCACCTGGCCGAGAACCGCCATGAGCTCGTGCAGGCGGAACGGTTTCAGCAAGGTATGGTCCGCGCCCAGGCTGGCCGCATCCTTCAGATAATGCGCCTTGGCCGACATGGCGACGATCGGTACCGACGGATGTGCCGCTTTGGCCTTGAGAATGAATTCAATCCCCTCGCCGCCTGCCATGACGATATCGGTCACGGCCATGTCCACGGCCTCGTGCTGCATGATGTCCAGGCCCTGGTAGCCGCCCGACGCGGCCAAGACGTTGTATCCCGCGTCTTCCAGGGTTTCAAAAAGCGCTCCACGCAGGTCCGCGTCATCTTCGATCAAAAGAACCGTCGTCATGATGGCAGTATCGCGCCATGCCTGCGCTGCGTGAAATCACAGCCCATCACAAAGATGTTGTTTGCGGCATTTGCCCCGTGACGGCCTTAACCGGCATCCTTGCCGTCCAGGCGCGCAAGATAGCGGGGGTTGCTTTCCGCCAACTCATATCTGTTCACGGCGACCAAATGGGCATGGGTGCCTTGGGGCACACTTCCGCCGCGGATGGCCCGTACCAGTTCCCTGTTCAGGTCATCCAGGCTGCCTGTGGTGCCGATCAGGTTCGTCAAGGCGGCGGCTTCGGTCTTTTCAGGGTTGTCCCCGGCCAAATCCTGGCGTTCGGCGATGGCCCGCGCGTTGCGGATCATGGCGGCGACATAATTGGCGTTGCCGGCGGCGGGGTCGGCCGAGGCTTCCGTGGCGTCGGCGATATCGCTCAGGGCTTTGCCGCTGGGCTGCTTTCTCATTCGTCCCCTCCGGTCATGGCCAGGATTTCGGCCTCAAGTTCGGGCACCACATGGGCGGTCAGCGCCAATTCGATGGAGGCTTCCTCGCCGGAGACATGGCGCCAAGCCTGTTGCAGAGCAATCACCGCCCAGCGCACATGGGCCATGACTTCCCAATAGGTCACGGCGGCGGGGTCGATGATGTGGTTGGAAACCTCTGTATAGCCGTCCAGGAACGCCCGGCGCGGGCCCAGGCCGCCGGCTTCTTCCTGCCAGCGGCCGAATCGCCAGCATTTGGCCAGGAACCAGCCGATATCTTCCAGCGGGTCGGACCAACCGGCAAACTCCCAATCCAGGGTTGCCGACAGCGTTCCGCCCGTTTCTGCCTGCTCGATCATTAGGTTGCCCGTGCGGTAATCCCGGTGGCACAGCACGGTCCCGCCCGGCGGCGGCGGGGGGGCGTTCGCCGCCAGCCAGGCAAGCCCCCATTCGACCGCCGGGTGCGGATCGGGCAGTTCGTCCAGATAACCCCGGTATTGCGTCACGGCATCGCGGGCGGGATCAATCGGCGGATCGCCCAGGAAGGACAAACCTTCCGTCGGGGGTGTGATGGAATGAATGCGCGCCAGGTTGGCGCCCAAAGTGTGGACCAGTCCCGCATCGGGGGCGGCCTTGATCAGGCGCCCGCCCCGGGCTTCGCCGGATACCCGGTGCATCAGAAAGAACGGCCCACCCAGGATGGTTTCATCCTCGCACAGCACGCAGGGCGTGGGCACGGCCACGCCCGCCTTATGGGCGGCCTTCAACAGGGCGTATTCCTCTGCCCGGGAATGGCTGGTCGCGACCGCCGATTGGGCATCGCGGCGCAGAACCAGGTCGTGATGGCCCGGCCAGTCACCGCCCGCGACCTCGATCTCCAGCCGATGGTTTTCCTGAATGGCGCCGCCCGACAGGCGTTCCGTCGCCAATACCTGCACGGGGGCGGCGGACTGGGCGGAAAGCCAGTCCCTCAATCGGTTGATCTGATCGTCGTTAAGGTGTCCCGTCACGGCGCGGATCAGCCCCAATGCCAGTAATCAAGGCCCTGGTCGCGGAACTGGCCGGCCAGGACCATCTTATGAACTTCGGAGGCACCGTCGACCAGGCGGGCCTGGCGGGCATAGCGGTAGATCCATTCCAGCACCGTATCCTTGGAATAGCCCCGCGCACCGCAAAGCTGCACGGCCGTATCAACGCATTTGTGCAGGGTGTCGGCGACCTGGACCTTGGCGGTCGAAACCTCGGCCCGGGCACGGCTGCCCCGATCCAGGGTCCAGGCCGCATGCATGGTCAACAAGCGGCCGATCTGGATTTCCTTGGCCGCGTCCCCCAACAGAAGTTGCACGCTTTCCCGGTCCGACAGCTTGGTGCCGAAGGCTTCCCGTTCGGAAATATAATCATCGGCGATTTCCAACGACCGCTTGGCCAGGCCCAGCCAGCGCATGCAATGGGTCAGGCGCGCGGTGCCCAGGCGGATCTGCACGCATTTCATTCCCTCGCCGACCTCCATCAGGCGGTTCTCGTCGGGGATTTCCAGACCGTCGAATGTCAGCTCGCAATGGCCGCCGTGTTCTTCAGGCCCCATGATCGGAATACGGCGGACGATTTCCCAGCCGGGATCGTCCTTGTGGAACAGGAAGGCGGTCAGATTGCGCCGGGCATCATCGGAGGTGCGCGCCAGCAAAATGAAATGCGTTGCCACCCCGGCACCGGTGATGAACCATTTGTGGCCGTTGACGATCCACTTATCGCCTTTTTTCTCGGCCGTCGTGCGCATCATGCCGGCGGGGTCCGATCCGGCCCCCGGCGCCGGTTCGGTCATGACGATGGAAGACCGCACGTCGCCGTCGATGATCGGCTGCAGCCATTTTTCCTTTTGTGCGTCGCTTGCGACCTTGTTCAGGACATACATGTTGCCGTCATCGGGGGCGGCGGCATTGAACACCACGGGGCCGAAGATGGAACGGTTCATTTCCTCGTAGCACGCGGCCATGCCGACCGTATTGAACCCACGCCCGCCCCGATCGGTAGGCATGGAAAGCGCCCACAGGCCCGCATCCCGGGCCTTGGCACGCAGGCCGTCCAATAGGTCCAGGCGGATGTTCTCATGGTCGTCGTAATTGGCCGGATCGGCTTCCAGCGGAAGGATATTATCGGCGACGAAGGTACGGATGGCTTGGCGTGTTTCGTCCACTTCCGGGGTCAGATTGAAGTCCATAAAGGCGGTTTCCTGTCATTTTGCATCAGCGTTTTGCGTATTTTCGCGCAAGGGCGGTGGCGGAGGCTAGCAGATTTCCCCGTGAAAACAGAACCCTGGCAGCATGCATTCTTTTTATCGAATTTAGTCAGGGAGAGATCAGCTTTTGGCCTGATATTTGCTGTAGTTGGAAAATATTGCTCGAGAGGGCGGGGAACCTGTCAAAAAAGGAAAACCGCCGTGATATTGGAAAAAACAAAAGACCAACGCATACACCCTCGTTCCGTGGTGGATGGGCATATCGAAGTCAATGGCGGCGTCCCTTATCAGGGGGGCGTGCTGCGTGATATGTCCGTGGGTGGTGCTGCCATCGTCTATCCACAGAATTTGGACCCGAAAGGGGAGCCCATCCGCATTGATGACGAGGTTCTTCTGATCGTCCGCGGCCGTGCGCATATGCCGGGCCGGGTGGCGCGAACCTTCGACGGCGGCTTTGCCGTACGTTTCGACTGGTCCATCGATATCGAACGTGACCGCTTCATGCAGGACGAAGACAACTGAACGCCGTGGCGGCGTTTATGGTTTCTCTTGGGCCGGGGCGACGCCGCTGAACCCCACCGTCGACATGTCCCGCAAGGGCCAGCTTCCTTCCGCCACCAATTGGTGAAATTTTTTGATGCGCAGGTTGAAGGCGGCCGGCTCTTCCAAATTCAACAAATGCCCTGATTTCGGCACGACCTCCAACCCGGCCCCCGGCATGGTGCGTTTGAGCCACAGGTTGATGTCCAGTACGGGCTCGTCCTCGTCCCCGACCATGAACAGAACGGGCGTGGATAAAGCGGCCAATTGATCCTTGAACGCATAAAGTGATGGCCGGGCGCCGACGATTTGGCGCATGACATGGGCCGCCCCCGTCACGTCATGGTCGGCCAGTTCGTCACGGAACCTTTCCCATTCCGCCAAATTCTTGCGTTTCAGCTGAAGCCGCGTGGGGCCGCCCGCGAAATCATCGGCGGGAAACTGGTCAGCCGCTGCGATGGCGTCGGCCAGGCGCTGGGATTCGGCTCGGTAGGCCGGATTGACCTCCGGATGCGATCCCGATCCGCCCGAAGCCGCCGTCAAGGTGATGACCCGCTCGGGATGACGCAGTGCGAGCATCAGGCCCGTATAGGCCCCCATGGAAAGGCCGACCACATGGGCCTTGTCGGCCCCCAGATGATCCAGGACCGCCCGCGCATCCTCGGCCACGATCTCATGGGAATAGGCATCGGGATCGTCGGGGATGCCGGATGGTGCGTAGCCGCGCGAGGCCGTCGTGATGCAACGGTTGGTCTTGGCGAAGGCATCGATCTGCGGGTCCCAACTGCGCGGATCGCCGCCGTATTCATGCAGGAACAGGATCGCTTCGCCCGCACCCTCGTCGGCATAATAGAGCATGGTGCCGTCGTCGGCGGTGGCGAAGGGCATGGTGATCTCCTTTATCTACAGGGTATTGACCAGATGCCCGCCGTCGACGGCGACGACCTCGCCGGTCATGAAATCGGATGCGTCCGAAGCCAGCAATAGCAAGGCCCCGTCCAGATCGCCCGGTTTGCCGAAGCGGCGCTGCGGAATGCGTTTCATCAACGTTTGGCCGCCCTCGCTTTCCAGGAAGTCACGGTTCAGGTCCGTTTCGATGTATCCCGGTGCGATGGCGTTGACGCGAATCTTGTGGCGCGCCCATTCCAGGGCCAGGGATTTGGTCAACTGCACCAACCCGGCCTTGGACACGGCATAGGGCAGCACCCCGCCCGCCTGCCGCAGCCCCAGGACCGAGGCGATGTTGACGATGGTACCCGGCGTGCCGGCGGCGACCATATCCTTGGCCGCACGCTGAGCCACGGCCCAGGCGCCGGTCAGATTGGTTTCCATGACCCGGCTCCAGGTTTCGGGGTCCAGATCGATCGACCGGTCGGTCGATGCCATGCCGGCGTTGTTGATCAAGGCCGTGACCGGGCCAAGGGCGCGGGTCGCGGTTTCGAAGGCATCGGCGATGGAATCCCGGTCGGTCACGTCCATTTCCACGGCCAGGGCCTGTCCGCCCGCGTTGGAAATTTCCGATACGATTTCATCCAGCTTGTCCGCCCGGCGCGCACAGCAGGCAACGGCTGCCCCATGTGCCGCCAGCACCCGTGCGAAATGCGCGCCCAGGCCCGAAGAGGCCCCCGTGATCAGAGCACCCCGGCCGGCCAGAAGGTTTTCGCGGAACGGTGAGGTCATGTAGAGGTCTCCGAATTTTTCTCGTTGGCGCGGTCGCGCAGCACGAATTTCTGAATTTTGCCGGTCGAGGTCTTGGGCAGGGGGCCGAACACCACCTGGCGAGGGGCTTTGTAGCGGGCCATGTTTTCACGGCACCAGTCGATGATGGCCTGGGCGTCGACGCGGCCTTCCGCTCCGGGCTTGAGCGTCACGAAGGCGCAGGGCGTTTCGCCCCATTTGTCGTCGGTCTTGGCGACCACGGCGGCTTCCATCACGTCGGGATGGCGGTAAAGGCATTCCTCGACTTCCAGCGATGAGATGTTTTCCCCGCCGGAAATGATCACGTCCTTGGACCGGTCCTTGATTTCCACATAACCGTCCGGATGCAGCACGGCGATATCGCCCGTGTGGAACCATCCGCCCCGGAACGCGGCTTTGGTCGCCTCGGGGTTTTTCAGATAGCCCTTCATGATGGTGTTTCCGCGCAGCATGATCTCGCCCATGGTCTGGCCGTCGGCAGGCACGGTTTCCATGGTGTCCGGGTTCATCACGGTCTGGTCGTAGACGGAGGGATAACGCACCCCGGCGCGGCTGATCTTTCGTGCCTGGTCCTCGCGCCCTAGGTCATCCCATTCATCCTGCCAGGCGCAGAAGGTGGAGGGGCCGTAGGATTCCGTGAGGCCGTAAAGATGGGTGACGCGGAAGCCCAATTTCTCCATCCCGGCGATCACGGCCGAGGGCGGGGCGGCCCCGCCGGTGAAGACCTGAACCTGTTGGTCGAAGGCTGTTTTCACGTCGTCGGGTGCGTGGATCAGCATGTTCAGAACAATGGGCGCACCGCACATATGGCTGACGCCATGTTCGGCGATCATGGGGAAGATCAGGGCCGGGTCGACCCGGCGCAGGCAGACATGGGTGCCGGCGACGGCGGTCAATGACCAGGGATAGCTCCAGCCGTTGCAATGGAACATGGGCAGGGTCCACAAATAGCGCGACCGCCGGTCCAGGCGCGAAACCAGCGCACCCCCCATGGCCGTCACGAAAGCGCCCCGGTGGTGATAGACCACACCCTTGGGATTTCCCGTGGTCCCCGAAGTGTAATTCAGGGAAATCGCCTGCCATTCATCGGCGGGCGGCGTAATGGGGAATTCCGGATCGCCCGTTTTCAGGAAGGCCTCGTAGTCCATGTCGCCCAGATGCGCACCCCGGGTGCCGCCCTGGGCTTCCGTTTCCGGGTCGTCGATGTCGATGACGGGGATTTTCCGGCCCAGTTTGGCCAGGGCTTCTTTCACCACCGGCGCGTATTCCCGGTCGGTGATCAGTAGCTTGCTTTCCGCATGGTCCAGGATGAAGGCGATGGTGGTCGCGTCCAGGCGGGTGTTCAGCGCGTTCAAGACCGCCCCCGCCATGGGAATGCCGAAATGGGCTTCCAGCAGTTCCGGGGTGTTGGCGGCCATGACCGAGACCGCATCACCAATACCGATCCCACGTGCGGACAGGGCACCTGCAAGTCGTCGGCAGCGAACCATCATCTCGCCGTAGGTGATCCGCCTTGCCCCATGGATGGCGGCGACCTGATCCGGATAGACCGATGCCGCCCATGTAAGAAAACTCAGCGGTGTCTGCGGTTGATGGTTGGCGGTTGTACGCCCCAGGTCCTTCTCGAAGATATTTTCCGGCCCGTTCACGGGTGGTTTGCTCCCCGGTTTTATTCGTTGATGTCGGCTACACAGATAGCATCGGGCCGCCGTTCCGCAAAGAGGTGCGGCCAGGTGGATATTCTCCCGTCTATTTTTAGAGGGGGAGGGGCTTAGCCGCCGGAACCGCAGGTCGAACGCGGCGTGCCTTCATCGGGGGCAAGCTTGCGAATGCCGACGTCGCTGATCATGTCCGATTTCAAGGCCTGATTGAAGCGCCGGCGCAGATGATTGGGCAGGGCCTTTTCCAGATCGGCGGTCAGGGCCTCGGGATTGGTGTAGCGCTGGGTGACGTCCCGGGTCACCGCTGCCACCAAACGCGGGGCCAGACGGCAGACCAATTCGCGTTCCAGCGAATTTCCGACCTTCAACGTGATGGACAAGACGACAATTTCTCCGCTGTCCCGTTTGTGTTTGATCCCATATCCGCCCAGACGTACCGGCACGGCCTGGATACGCAATACCTGTGGGTCGTCTACGCCGACGTCCAGATCCATTTGTTGGTTGGTCAGCAGCCCGGTAACCAATACGGTAGCCAGGATCGTTCCGGTTACACCGCCGGCAACGGCAAGGCTTTTGTAGAAATTCACCTAAAACATCCTCGATCACTCTCTCCCTTCCCTCAAAGGCGACAGGTTGGATCGATGATTGTTTATTCGGACCGGCGTCAGCCCGTTCTGTGGCGGTACAGTCCTTCGGTGTTGATGGCGGAATGGATGGGCGCCATATCCACCAATCCACGCAGGAGCGTTTCCGCCCGGTCGATCGGAACATGGATCAGGCTGTCATCCGGATCGCTTGTATGGAAGGCGTCCATGGCCAAGCGATAGCGCCCGCGTTCCGTGATGACATACAGCAAGGGATCGGCCTTGGACCGCAAGATGATGAGGTCAGTATCCGCCATATCCGACCTCCTTCGGGAAAGTTGCTTTCTGCACTTTTCGCCCCCTAGGCAGTTGCTTTCTTGCATTCAATAAAATGCATATGGAAATTATTCGCGACATCAATCGCCTAATGCAAGAGATATATTTATGAATGCATGTAATAAGTATACTGTTCTCAGTAGTGAGACGCCCCCGAATGGGCCGGGGGCACCGGGGCGGCATTGGGAAAAGATCGTTTCCCGGGGCCGGCGATCCGGGTAATGATGGGGCTCCCATCCCCACGAAGGCCCCCCCAATCCCATGGAACTCTGGATACCGATCACCGTTCTTGCGGCGTTCCTGCAGAACGCACGCTCCGCCCTTCAGAAACATCTCAAGGGCCGGCTCACCACCTTGGGGGCCGCCTATGTGCGGTTTTTATACGCTCTGCCGTTCTCGCTTATTTACTTTTGGGGACTGCACGAGATCGGCGGCAAGGCAATCCCTGACTTCAATACGACCTTCCTGGTCTATTGTGTTTTGGGCGGGGCCAGCCAGATCATCTTTACGGTGCTGCTTCTTTATCTGTTCCAGTTCCGTAATTTCGCCGTCGGCACGACCTATTCCAAGACCGAGGTTTTTCAGGTCGCCATTCTGGGATTTCTGATCCTGGGAGATACGGTGACGACAACCGCCGCGACCGCGATCGCGCTTGCGGGGGTCGGCGTCGTCGTCCTGTCGGCGGGTCAATCCAAGGTGTCGCTGACAACGCTTATTGCCGGAGTGACGGAAAAACCCACCTTGATAGGATTGGTGTGCGGCGCCTTCCTGGGAGCATCGGTGGTGTTCTTCCGGGGGGCGGCGCTGTCGCTCAACTGGGACGACCTGGCCATGACCGTCGCCTACACCCTGGCGGTGGCGCTGGTTATCCAGACCATTGCCATGGGGGCCTATCTGGCTTGGAAGGAAGCATCGACCCTGAAGGCGGTGTTCATTCATTGGAAATGGTCGGCTGCCGTGGGGGCGGTCGGCATGGCGGGCTCGGTTGCCTGGTTCCTGGCCTTCACCATGCAGAACGCGGCCTATGTGCGCGCATTGGGACAGATCGAATTGGTGTTCACCTTCGCGGCGTCGATCTTCTTCTTCAAGGAAAAGGTCACACGGCTGGAGGTCGTGGGAATCGCATTGATCATCGGTGCGATTCTACTGCTGATTCTCAGCCGGGTATGATCAGGACCGACGGCGGCGCGATGATCGCCTAGTGGAATTTTTCCACCTGAAGCTTGATCAACGGCGTGCCCTTTTCATCGACGCTGTCCAGAAGGCGCGCGGTGAATGTGACTTTTGATCCTGCCTTGACGGTGTCCAGATCATCAACGCCGATGTTCACGAACAGGTCCGCACCCGGCTTGCCGTCGGCGTCAACCAGCATCCCCGCAGCGGGCACATAGTCGTCTTCATGCCATTTGCGGGTTTCCGCGACCGTGCCGGACCACTTTACCAATTTGTTGTCCAAGCCCTTGATATAAGACCTAAAGGTTTCGCTGCCTTTGGCCAGTTCCTGCATCGCCTGATCGAAGGTAAGGCTGCTGGGTTCTTTCTCTGCGCAGGCTCCGAGGGCGAACGCGGCCGCGATCAGGGTTGGGAAGACGAATGACGTGCGCATCATTACACTCCTTCATTAAGTGCCCGGCGGTTTGTCCGGCCGGCGACATGGAATTCTGATACGGGAACGCCTGCGGGAACGCCAGCGGAACTTGTGCGACGCACACAATGGATTGCTTGGGTGTGCGTAACAAAAATGTCATATTCATTTCCGCATCAGCGCGATTACTCTTAGCCGCGTTAAACCAACAAGAAGGGGGCATGTTTATGGCTGGACCAAAACTGACTGATATCTCTGGTATCGGTCCTGCCGCTGCGGCGGTTCTTTCCAATGGTGGGTTCAAGACAGTTGCTGCCGTGGCGTCCGCGACGCCGGCGGCGATCGGCGCGTTAAGCGGGTTCGGACCCGCCCGGGCCAAGTCGGTTATTGCCGCGGCCAAGCGGGCGGCGAAAGCACCGGCAGCAAAACCGGCGGCGCGCAAGCCGGCCGCCCGCAAACCTGCGGCGCGTGCAACGGCAGCGCGTAAACCCGTGGCACGGCGCCCGGCAGCACGTGCAACGGCGGCCCGGAAACCCGCTGCCCGCAAACCTGCGGCGCGGACAACGGCGGCGAAAAAGCCCGCAGCACGCAAGACGGCTGCGAAGCCCGCCGCGAAGAAGGCTGTTGCCAAAAAACCCGCGGTGAAAAAGACCGCCGCGAAGAAACCTGTCGCCAAAAAGCCCGCGGCGAAAAAAACCGCCGCGAAGAAGCCTGCAGTAAAGAAAGCAGCTGCGAAGAAGCCTGCTGCCAAGAAAGCTGCGGCAAAGAAGCCGGCCGCGAAAAAGACAGCTGCGAAGAAACCTGCGGCGAAGAAGACAGCAGCCAAGAAACCTGCTGCTAAGAAAGCGGCGGTGAAAAAGCCCGCCGCCAAGAAACCTGCGGCGAAGAAGGTTGCGGCTAAGAAGCCTGCGGCGAAGAAGACAGCAGCCAAGAAGCCTGCGGCGAAGAAAGCTGTCGCCAAGAAGCCCGCAGCGAAAAAGACCGCTGCGAAGAAGCCTGCCAAGAAAAAAACCAAGAAGTAGCGTTGGTTTGTGCCGCCGGCTTTTCCAAGCCGGCGGTCGCCGCGCTTATCTCGCGCCGGTTGACCCGTTGGCGCCGAACACCCGGCCTTCGCCTTGCTGTGTCAACGGCTGTTCCATTTCCAGTTCGCCGCCTTTGATCCTGTACGGCAGACAATAGATCACGGACGCATTGTCGCGGTGGTCAAAGTTGACCGCGATGGCGTCCCGTTCTTCGCCTGTTTCCGGATGATCCAGCCGCACGTCATGGGCGATGCCGGTTGCGCGATAGGTTCCGTTCTTGGCTTCCCGGGCGCATTGTACGGTCAGGCGCTCGATCGCCTGGTCGGGTTCGATCCCTTCGTCGCTGGAAAGCTGCTGGACTTCGCCGTCGGTTGTGACCGCAACGGCAAAAGGCACCACCGTACCTTTCTGTTTCAGTGTCAGTTGGGCAATGGCAATCAGGTTTCCCATGACCATTTTGACGTCATCTTGAATCGTCATCGCCGGTCCCCCTTAAGTCGTCATCATTGATAGGCGGTCATATAGGCACAGCCTTGGGGCGGGGTCAAAAACCCGCCGGCAATGCCGACCCCGCCTTGAGGTTCCAGAACAGCACGCGGGCGGTGCCGTCCGTGATTTCCAACATCGATGCCGCCCCCGTCGACATTTTCGCACGGCCTGCCGCCTGATGATGCGCAAGACCGTCCGCCGTCAATTCCAGAAAGAACCGCAGGATGCCGTTGGATGAACAGATCAATGCCGTCCCCCCGCCGGTTGCGGCTGCGATTTCATTCGTCAACGCACGAAGGTTGGCAGTGATCTCCGCCGGGCGCGGCGCCCAGGTGGCGGGCATTTCGCTTTTTTCGTCCCAGGCGCGCAATTCCTGTTCGGCCTGGGTGCCGAACAGGGCCACGATCTGATCGTCGCTCAGACCGCCCCAGGGGCCATAGTCAATTTCCGTCAAGCGGGCATCGATGGTCGCACTGCCGGGTGCGGCCAGGTGCGTCATGATGATATCCGTATGGCGCCGTGTGCGTTTCAGCGGCCCGCAGATGAATACGTCGGGGCACAGATTTGCCGTTGCCAGTTGTTCGGCCAAGGCCAAGGCTTGGGCTTCGCCTTCGGCTGTCAGGGGCAGGTCTTCATTGGCGCCGACGCGCACCGGCGTGTCGCCGGGGGCAAAGGTATTTCCATGGCGCACCAACAGAAGCTTCATACGGATACGGTGCCTGTGCCGTCATAGGCGGTCAGCAGTTCGCCTTCGCGGGTGATCAGGTCTTCGGCAGCAGTCTGGTCGGCCGGGCTGTCGACGGACCAATGGGTGCGGCCTTTGTAGTCAACGGGCACGACACGGATCGGGATGCCGTTTTCCATGGCGCGCAATTGTTCCAGGCCTTCTGTCTTTTCCAGGGTGCCTTCCGGCAGTCCGACCAGCCCCGCCAGGGTTTCCCGGCGGTAGCCGTAAATGCCGACATGGCGGTAAACGGGTGTGCCCGGCGTGCGGCGAAAGGGAATAATCGCCTTGGAGAAATAAAGCGCGTTCGATTGGCCGTCCATGACCACCGTGGTGCCGCTTGCGGGGCTTTCTGTCTTATGGGCTTCCAGTGCGGCGAGTTGGCGATCGTCCAGCGCAACGGCCGGGGTAGCGATGCGCACATCCGGTTCCGCGAAGGCGCCGGCCACGGCGGCGATCACCCAGGGCGGGGTCAGAACGGCGTCCCCCTGCAGGTTGATGATCACATCAGGAGGATGGTCCATGGCCAGGGCGGCAGCATGGGCGCGCTCCGTCCCGTTGCGGCAGTCTTCCGGCGTCATCACGGCTTCTGCACCGAACGCCTGCGCGGCATCGGCGATGCGTCTGTCGTCCGTTGCGATGGTGACGTCCGTCACGCCTGCCGCCGCCCGGGCCAGGGCCCAGACGCGTTGTACCATGGGGACGCCCGCGACCGGCGCCAGCGGCTTTCCGGGAAAGCGGGTCGACCCCCAACGGGCGGGGATGACGACGACGGTTCTGAGACCCTTGGACATGGAGGATCCTCCTTGGCCTCTTTTCTATGTCAGGGGCCTTCTACAGACAACAGAGGACAGCCCGTTTCTGTTATTTGCTGTCGAGCCGTCTGCAAAAGATAAAATTTGAGATAAATTTTATTAAAATAAAAACTAAATATTACTGAAAAATAGTAACAAATAATCAATTTGATCATCACCTAGACCAAAGTAATAATGCTCATGAATTTAAGAATAGGTCCGGTTCTGATGTCGGGCCTTCAGGAATTCGCGCCCGTTATGCAGCCCCTTCTGAACAGGTGATCGCGACGCGGCAGACGAAACGGTGCTCGCTCTTCGCTCATCCAACGAAGAGCCCCGGCCTCGGGGAGGCGGTCAGCTCCCCGGCACTGTCCTCCCCGGGCCGGGAACCCTTTTCCCACATTACAATCGAATATGTGCCCCCGGATTTGCGGATATGGGCAGGTGGCGTAAAATGCCTGTCATCCGGGTTCGGTAATTTCAGTTACCGGGGCGAGTCCTTTCAGATGGACCCGCCGCTTTTTGTCTGTTATGCCCTCGCCGCCGTCCGACGGTTGATCGTCTGATGGCGCCCAAAATCATACAAAACTGAAAGTAAAAGCGGATGAGTACTGAAGATCCCATCGTCATCGGCTGGGAAGAATGGGTTTCCCTACCCGAATTGGGGCTGCCGGCCATCAAGGCCAAGGCCGATACGGGCGCGCGCACGTCGTCGCTGCATGCCTTTTCCGTCGAACCGTTTTCCACGGGCGGCAAAAAGATGGTGCGGTTCGGCATCCGGCCGGTCACGGAAAAGCCCACGATCGAGCTGTTCTGTACGGCCGAGCTGATCGGCCAGCGCGAAATCACCAGTTCCAACGGCGAATCGGAACTGCGCCCGATCATCCGCACCAAGGTTCGTGTTGCCGGCGAGGAATGGCCGATTGAAATTTCGCTGACCAACCGCGAAGGCATGAGCTACCGCATGCTGTTGGGCCGCGCCGCCATGAAGGGGCGGATGATCGTCAATCCGCTGGCATCCTACGTTCATGGCGAAATGTCGCCGGATATCTATGACGATCACCGGCCCGAAGCTGATCCCAGCCCCAGCCTGAAAATCGGCATTCTGTCCCGCGAACCGGGCAGCTATACCACCCAGCGCATGGTCGAGGTCGCCGAACAACGGGGCCATATGGTCGACGTAATCAACACCACACGATGCTATATGAACATTACGTCGCGCAAGCCCGAGGTCCTGATCGGCGGGCACAGCCTGGAAGGCTTCGATGCGATCATCCCCAGGATTGGATCGTCCGTCACGTTTTACGGCATGGCGGTGGTGCGTCAGTTCGAACTGATGGGGGTTTATTGCGTCAACGGGGCGCAGGCCATCGGCCGGTCGCGCGACAAGCTCTATGCCCATCAGCTTCTGGCCCAGGCCGGGGTCGGCATGCCGGCCACGGGCATGGCGCATTCCCCGGATGATACGCTTGACCTGATCCAAAAGGTCGGCGGCCCGCCGCTGGTGGTCAAGCTGCTGGAAGGCACCCAGGGCAAGGGCGTGGTCCTGACGGAAACGCGCAAGGCCGCGGAATCGGTGATCGGCGCCTTCCGGGGGCTGAAAGCCAACATCCTGGTTCAGGAATTCATCAAGGAATCGGGTGGGGCCGACGTGCGCTGCTTCGTGATCGGCAACAAGGTCGTGGCCGCCATGCTGCGTCAGGGGGCCGAGGACGATTTCAGATCAAACCTGCACCGCGGCGGCAAGGGCGAGAAGATCAAGATCTCGCGCGAAGAACGCGCCACGGCGGTCAAGGCGGCCCGCACCCTGGGCCTCAACGTGGCCGGGGTCGATTTGTTGCAGTCGTCATCCGGGCCCAAGGTGCTGGAAGTCAATTCATCCCCCGGCCTGGAAGGGATCGAGAAGGTCACCGGCAAGGACATCGCCGGCGCGGTCATCGATTACGTTGAAGCCAACGCCCATACCAAGCCGACGGCCCGCCGCCGCCGGCAAACGCGCCGGGCGACCTGATCGGGTGGATGGCGACAGACTTGGGGGCTGCCACCGTCTGAACCCGTGAACTACTTCCCTTCGAATGCCTTGACCAATTGCTGGGCGACCTGCTTGGCGATGCCTTTGGCCAGATTGGCAAAGCCCTTTTCCAGGTTGCCCAGGTTCTCCCGATAGACATGGT
Source organism: Rhodospirillales bacterium (assembly GCA_040218445.1). Classification (GTDB taxonomy): domain Bacteria; phylum Pseudomonadota; class Alphaproteobacteria; order Rhodospirillales; family Casp-alpha2; genus UBA1479. Next base: position 42,252 of record JAVJRK010000017.1, read on the forward strand.
GTTTGCCGACGATCGTGACATCGGCGATCAGGGTCGGTGAATCGCCCTTGGCGCCGGCGGTCAGAATGCCTTGCAGGCTGCCTGATGCACCCAGACCGTTGAGCTTGAAGCCCTGGCCTGCCTTGGCCACGGCCTCGGTCGCCTTGGCCACGCCCTTGTTGACGGCGCGGGCGGCTTCAAGCACGCCTTCGGCGACCTTCAGGCCCGCCTCGGCGGTCTTCAATTCGGCTTCCAGGGCGATTACCTCGGGCGAAGCCTTGGTCGCGGCACTGACCGTCTTCTTGGCCGAGTTGAGTGCCCATTGGGCTGTTTTCTTCGCCGCTTCCAGGGTCTTGGCCTCGGCTTCTTCGGCCACGGCTTCGGCCTCGTACTTGGCAGCCTTGCCCAGTTTCAGCTTCTTGGCCTCATGCTTGGCCTTCTTGCGGTGATCGTGGGCCTTTTGCTTCTTATCCGATATCTGGCGGCTCAGGCTGTCGACCTTTCTTTTGGCGCTGTCCAGGTCGTGGTTGGCTTTTTTCTTGGCGGCTTCGGCCTTGGCCTTGGCGTGGTCGATCTTGCCCTTGATGCTCTTGACGCTTTTCTCGGCCTTCTTGACGTCGCTTTCGGCTTTCTTGATGTCCTTGTCGGCTTTCTCGAAGCCTTTCAGCGCGGCCTTGGTCAGGGTCTTGAACTGATCCAGGTATTTGGTGTTCAAAACCGCTTCGAAGGCCAGGTCACTGCCCGGTTTGAAACCGTCCGATTCCACCGTCAGCTTGGCGTCGAAGGCACCGCCGAACTTGGTTTCCGACGCGAACAGCATCTTGTCGGCACCGATCTCAAGGTCGAAGGCTTCCTTGAAGCCTTTGAACAGGTCCATTTCCCCCTTGATCAAAAAGCTGGGAATGGTTTCGGTATTGCCTTCGATCTGCAGTTCGGAATCCTTCAGCGTCAAAGGGCCCAGGTGAATGGGCGCCAAGGTTCCCAGGAAGGAAATGCCTTCTGTCGAAACATGGCCGGCAATGCCGCCCAATTCCTTGCCATGAGCCCACAACTGGCCTTCCAAGGCCATGCCGGCTCCTTCGATGGACAGCCGTTCGGTCAGATCCTCGGGCAGGTGCGCGCCCGGCGTCATAAAGGCAAAGGCGATGTCGCGGAATTTGGCCTTCACCTTTTTCAATCCATTGACGTTGACCTTGGAATGCTTCAGCGCCTGCGCCATCAAGGACGTGAACGGCAGCTTGTTGAGCGTTCCGGCAAAGGCCAGGGCTTCGGGCGTGAAGGCGGCGGCCGGCAAAATCACCATGTCGCCGGTGGCGCGGACTTCTTCCTTGCCGATCTTGATGGTGCCGTCGATCAGCACGTCAAAGGCCGAGGTCGCATTGATGCCGACGGACATGAACGGATTGGCCAGGGTCAGGCCATGGATGCCGGCGGCATTTTTCCAGTCGCCGTCCATATGGCCGGCGGCCTCGATCTCGACCACGCCTTCACGGTCGACAAGGTCGAAGTCCATGCCGAATACCAGGGTTTCTTTCTTGGATTTCACTTCGACGCTGGTGGCGAATCCCACGGCCTGTTCAACCTTGGACAGCTTGATGAAAAACGCCGTTTCCGCACCGGCCTTGGCTTTCATGAATGGGAACCCATGGTCGGCGGGAACGGAAAACGCGACCCTTAGATCGACCGCCGGGGTGCCGCCGAACACGCCTTCGACCGTGCCGTCGATTTCATCCGGCGTGACGATGCCGATGGTCGACAGTCCCTTTTTTACGGCCTTGGGCTGAATGGCGGGATCGAAACTGGTCAGAATATTGATGCCGGATACCAGTTCCAGGTCGCCGTCCGGCAGATTGCCGTCGGTGGTGAAGAACTGCTGCATGGCGAGCGGCAAGTCGGCGTAGCCGCTTTTCAGGCCCTTGGTCGACGACAGGATGCGCATTTTCGGCAGCGACACGTCCTTCAGGAATCCCTTGTTGTGGCCGACCAGCTTGCCGAGGGTCATGGGCTTTTCCAGGAAAAGGCCGATGTTCCAGCTTTTCTTTTCCTTTTCGTAGAACGCGACGGCATCCAGGATTTCGTCCTTGAATTCCATCTTGCCGCCGATTGCGTCCAGGGAAATGGTCGGTGACGAGAACGCCAGTTTCGACGCACCCGGAATATGCTTCAATTCGGGGATGGCGCTGACATGGATCGAGGTGTCGGGCAGGGAGAGCGTGAAATTGGTGATCTCCTTTTCCTCGACGGCCAGTTGGATGATCACTTCACGGGGTTTTCCACCGTTCTTGAAGGGGCCGCCGACCTTGCCGTCCAGGGAGATTTCAAACACGCCCTTGGCCGCCTTCAAGGTCATGGCGACGTCGGTCAAATCCAAAAAGGACATGCCGAAGGCGTTATCCCATTTGAGTTTCTTGTCATCCAGGGTGGTGAAGACGAAGGTCTTGTTCTTCAGTTCTTCGGCGTCGATGGTGCCGCCGAACTTCAGCTTGCCGCCGCCCATGGTCTTGGGAAACTTGATGGTGATGTCGGATGTGGCAGCGTCCAGAAACACGGGAACGGTCGCCCAGCCCGCTTCTTTCAAGCCTTCCTTGACGGTCGGGTCTGCGGCCTGTGCAGCAGTGCAAGACAGCAGCAGGCCGAGAACAACAGGAATTAAGACGTTTCATGGGATTGCCCCCCTCATGAAAAACAAACTAAATCGCAGACATATCCTGAACGAACCTGTCAGCCGTAGATGCGTATTCGTCGATTGTTCAATTGAATATGATAATTATCACATGCTCTGTGCCCGATGGCGACACTTTGCAAGGCTGCCGCCGGTCGAACGGCACGTGATTTTGACGGACTCGACGCAGGGCGTATCGGGGGGTAAACGTATTCGGTCGCAGAAACGGCAGGAAAAGCGGAATCCGACATGACGGAGAACGGAGCCGAACCCGGGTTGCCTCTGAGCGGAGGGCATGAAGGTGCGCCCGTTCCGGGATGGCGCGGGAAACTGATCAATTTCGTCGATGGGCACGGTTTCAGAACCACCGTCGTCATGGTGATCCTCCTGAATTCCATCATTCTCGGTCTGCAGACTTCAAAAGAGCTCCAGGGAGAGCATTTCGAGGTTCTGCATACGCTTGACGATTTCGCCTTGGCGTTCTTTTCCGTCGAATTGCTGTTGCGGATCATGGCCCATCGGGAAGCTTTTTTCCGTGACGGGTGGAGCCTGTTCGATTTTTTCGTGGTCGCCATCGCCATCGTTCCCATTCCCGGTGATTACGAGATTTTGCGAATTCTGCGCGTTTTCAGAATCATGCGGCTCGTTACGGTCATCCCCAAATTAAGGAAGGTCGTATCGGCGATGTTGTTGGCATTGCCGGGCATGAACGCGGCGCTGCTGTTGCTGGCGGTGGTGTTCTACATGTTCTCGGTGATCACCACGAAAGTGCTGGGTGACGCATTCCCGGGACTGTTCGGTTCCATCCATGCGTCATCGTTCACGCTGTTCCAAATCATGACATTGGAAAGCTGGGCGTCGGGAATCGTGCGGCCGGTGATGGAACTGCATCCCCATGCCCCCTTGATCTTCGTGCCGTTTATCCTTTGACGGCCTACGGCATCGTCAATCTGTTCGTCGCCATGGTCGTCGCCGCCATGAGCCAGGTTGCCCAGGAAGAAGCGGAAGAACAGGGAATGGCGATTGAAGATCTGACGCAGGAAGTCAACCATCTGCGCAATGAAATCCGTGAATTGACCCGCAAATTGGATCGGCAATGAACACCCTTTCCGGACGTGCCCTGATCATTGGTGCCGGTAAAGGCCTGAGTGCCGCCGTGGCCCGCCGTCTGGCGGCGGATGGCTGGCAGGTCGATCTCAGCGCCCGGGATGCGGACAAGCTTACCGGCCTTTGTGCCGAGACCGGGGCCACGGCCCATACTTGTGATGCGACGGACCCGGACCAGGTCGCGAGCCTGTTCGCGAACCTTGACCGGAAGGGCGGGGCGCCGACCTTCGTGCTCTATAATCCGTCTTATCGGGCGCGGGGGCCGATCACGGACCTTGATCCCGGCGAAGTCAGAAAAGCCATCGAGGTGTCCGCGTTCGGCGGCTTCCTGGTCGCTCAACAGGCGGCCAAGCGGATGTTGGATGCAGGCAGTGGGGCGATCTTTTTCACGGGTGCATCGGCCAGCGTGAAGGGCTATGCCAATTCTTCCAGCTTCGCCATGGGCAAGTTCGCCTTGCGCGGTCTAGCCCAAAGCTTGGCCCGTGAACTGCACCCCCAGGGCATTCACGTCGCGCATTTCGTGATCGATGGCGGGATCGCCGCCGATCATCGGGAAGGTCGCCAGAACACGGATACTGCCCCGGACCGTTGGTTGGAACCCGATGCCATCGCCGAAACCTATATGGCGATCCTGGGTCAGCATCGGTCGGCCTGGACCTGGGAAGTTGAAATTCGCCCCTGGGGCGAAACGTTCTAGGTCGCAAGGTGGCTGACAGTAAATCCCTGTTTGACCGTGCCGAAGCGGCTTGGCGTGCCGGAAATATGGAAGATGCCCGTACTTTTGCCGAGCAGGTTCTGGAACGTGATCCCGTTCATGCCGGCGCCTTGATGATCCTGACGAATCTGTGCTTTTCCGCCGGCGACATTGCGGGGGCAGCCCCCTATCTACAGCGTTTGGCGGCGTTGTTTCCCGACGACATCATGATCCGGAACAACCTGGGCCGGGCCTTGCTGGCGAGTGAACACCTGGGTGATGCGGCCCAGGCGTTCGGGAAGGTGCTGGCGGCGGAGCCCGATAATGCCCGTGCGCTCGACGGTCTGGGGATCGTACGCCATCGACAGGGGGCTTATGACGATGCGGCCGGTCTGCATGCCGGTGCGATCCGGGTTGAACCTGAATTCGCCGCCGGCTGGTGCAATCTGGGCATCGCGCTGACCGACCTTGCCCGTTTTGATGACGCGGCTGCGACACTCGATCGGGCATTGGCCCTCGACCCCGATGATGCGCGGACCCGGTTCAACCGGGCGATTCTGCACCTTTCGGCGGGCGATTGGCATGCCGGCTGGCCGCTTTATGAATCCCGGCTTGCGTTCCTGGGTGGGGAGATGCCGCCGGGCCGGCGATGGCAGGGGGAGCTGCTATCCGGTGAACGCATTCTTCTGATCCCCGAACAGGGGTTCGGCGATTTCATCCAGTTCACCCGCTTTGCTGAACGTGTGCAAGAGCGCGGCGGCGCACCCGTTCTGGCCGTGCCGAAAGCACTGAAGCCGTTGATCGCGGCGCAGGATTGGTCCATCGACCATTGTGAGGTGGACACGCCTGAGGATACGCCCCTGTGGTGTCCGCTGATGAGCCTGGGGCCGGTATTAGATCTGGCGCCCGGGGATGTTTCCGGCGGTGCCTATCTGCGGGCGCCATCCGGTCCGGCAACGCATGCGGAGGGGGCAATTCTGCGGGTCGGGCTGGCCTGGGCCGGGAGCCCGGCCCACCGCCGCGATCGTGAGCGAAGCCTGCGTCTGGCCGATCTGGCTCCCCTGTTCGATGTCCCGGATGTGTCCTTCGTCAATTTGCAGGTCGGTCTGCGCCCCGCCGATGCGGAGGAAATGGCCGGGCGGCCGGGACTGTTCGCGGAAACGCCGGACCTTGGCGATTTCGCCGCAACGGCGGATGTCATTGCGGGGCTGGACCTGGTGATTTCCGCCGACACGGCGGTCCTGCATCTGGCCGGGGCGATGGGATGTTCTGTCTGGGGGTTGTTGCCCCTGGTCGCTGATTGGCGATGGGGGCGGGACGGGATGGCAAGCCCCTGGTACGACAGCTTGCGTCTTTATCGCCAATCGTCACGCGGCGACTGGAAACAGGTTGCGGCAACAGTCGCGGACGATCTGCGGGGGTTGGCCCGCCGTTAGGGTGCGGGCGCCTGGGCGCAACCGGGGCAGCGCCCGGTCATTTCCACGCGAACGTCATCCACGGCAAAGCCCTGCTCGCGGGCACGCCCGGCCAGATGCCGTTCGCAGGATTCCAGATGGACCTCCAGCGTGCGGCCGCAGTCGGTGCAGATCAGAAACCCGGTCGCGTGATCGTGTGGTCCATGCCCGCAATGGACGAAGGCATTCAGACTTTCGATGCGGTGAACCAATCCCAGGGCGATCAACTTGTCGAGCGCGCGGTAGATCGTCAGCGGGGCCTTCATCCCGGCCCGGCGGATCGGGGCAAGTCCCAGAATGTCATAGGCCGTAAGCGGCGTGTTGGCCCCCTTCAAAGCGGTCACGACGGCTTTTTGATTGCGGGTCAGGGATGGCTGGGTATCTGGATCGGTTTTAGCCATGATCCGTTGCCTTTCGTTTCCAGGTGACCGTGCCGGCCAGGAACAGAACCAATGCGGCGACCACGATGGTCGGCCCCGCCGGGGTGTCGGCGGTCATGGCGGCCCACAATCCGCCGATGACGGCCAGGCTTCCGGCGATGGCGGCGATCCCGGCCATGGCTTCGGGGGTGGCGGCCAGACGGCGTGCCGTGGCGGCGGGAATGATCAGCAAGGCCGTGATTAACAGAATGCCGACGATCTTCATGGCAATGGCGATTACGCCGGCTAGCAGCAGCATGAAGATCAGGCGGTGACGGTGGGGGTTCATGCCTTCGGCCGCCGCCACGTCGGGCGCCACGGTGGCCGCCAGAAGCGGCCGCCAGATGCGGACCAGGACGGCCAGGATCACGGCCCCGCCGCCCCAGATCAGCAGCAGGTCATTCGTGCCCACGGCCAGGATGTCGCCGAACAGATAGCCGAACAGGTCCAGCCGCAGTCCCGTCATGAACCCCATGACCACCAGGCCGACCGCCAGGGCCGAATGGGACAGCAGGCCCAAGAGCGTATCCGTCGCCAACCCGCCCCGGCGTTCCAGCGCCAGCAACGCCAGGGCGACCAGCACGGCGACCGTGAACACGCCCAAGGTCGCATCGATATCAAAGGCGATGGCGGCGGCGGCGCCCAAAAGCGCCGAATGGGCCATGGTGTCGCCGAAATAGGCCATCCGTCGCCAGACCACGAAACACCCCAAGGGGGCGGCGATGATGGCGACGCCGATACCGGCAAGGGCGGCATGCAGAATGAATTCACTGATCATCGGCGGTTCCTGCGGGGCTAGGGCCATGATCCATGTGGCAGACCGCGCCATCACCATGGCTATGGGCATCGGGGCCGCGTTCACCCGTCAGGGGAATGACCTCGCCGTCGGGGCCATGGGCATGGTCGTGATGGTGTTGATAAACGGCCAGGGTTTCGACCGCGCGGGGGCCGAACAGGCGCCGGTATTCCGGATCGGCGGCAACAGACTGCGGTGTTCCGGCGCAGCATACGTGGCGGTTCAGGCAGAGCACCCGGTCCGTTTCCGCCATCACGAAATGCAGATCGTGCGACACCAGCAGCACGCCGCAGCCCAGTTCATCGCGAATGTCGCGAATCAGTTCATAAAGTGCCACCTCACCGGCGAAATCGACGCCCTGTACCGGTTCGTCCAATACCAAAAGATCGGGTTTTCGCAGGATCGCCCGGGCCATCAGGACACGCTGGAACTCGCCGCCGGATAGGTGCTGAACCGCGGCCCCGGCCAAATGGCCGACCCCGGCCCGTTCCAGGGCACGGTCGATTTCAGCATCCGTGGCGGGGCCGGTCATGGTCATCAGCCGGCGCACGGTGAAGGGCAAGGTCTCGTCGATGGTCAGGCGCTGCGGAACATATCCGATGCGCAGGGCCCCCGCCCGTTCGATCCGTCCCGCATCGGGGCGCAACAGGCCCAGTACGATCTTGGCCGTGGTCGTCTTGCCGCTGCCGTTGGGGCCGATCAGGGTGACGATTTCGCCCGGATTGATGGTCAGGTCGACGCCTTGAACCAGCCAGTCATCCCCGCGCCGAACACCGACGCCGATGGCGCGGAACAGCACGCCGCCCGGCACCTCGCCGTCGGCTGATCGGGGGTTGGGTCGTGCGGTCAGGTCGGGTGCGGGGGAAGATGGCATCTCTGCTTTTCGGGTTATCCGGTTGTATCGGCGTTTGCGTTGATTGCCGGGATCGTGTAAGTCACCGGCACCTTTAAACGTTATATAGTAACATTTTGTTTGGATCGGAGAAAATAGCCCAATGAACCGGGAAGTCAATGCGCCGGGCAAACGAGCCTGCGTGATCGCAGGTGCCCTGGCTTTGATAATCAGCCTGGCGGTTTTGCCGTGGGCAGCACGGGCGGATCTGCGGGTCACGGCGTCGATCCCGCCGCTGCATTCCCTGGTTGCCCAGGTCATGACCGGGGCGGGGGCGCCGGAATTGCTGATTCCGGGGGGGGCATCGCCGCATGGCTTTTCCTTGGCGCCGTCACAGGCGGAAATGCTTTCCCGATCCGGTGTGCTGTTCTGGGTCGGTCAGGGCCTTGAGGCGGCTTTGAGCAAGCCGATCGCCACATTGGCCAGGAATGCAACGGTGGTGGCGATGGCCGATGTGAAGGACCTCGTCCGCCTGAAACGGCGGTCGGCCGATTTAGGGGATGGCCACGGGCACGATCATGGCCATGGCCATGGTCACGGGCATAATCAGACTGCAGGCGGCGATGATCCCCATTACTGGCTGGATCCCGTGAATGCGAAGGTGATGATCGATGTGATTGCCCGCACTCTCGGCGCGGCCGCTCCCGCACAGAAGGCTTTGTTCCTGGCCAATGCCGACGATGCGAAATCCCGGATCGATGCCATGCTGGACGAATTCAAACATCGATTGGATCCTTTGAAAAACAGGCCCTTCATCGTTTTTCATGATGCCTATCAGTATCTGGAAACGCGGTTCGGCCTTCATACCGCCGGTATCCTTGCGGTCGACCCGGAACGGCCCGCCGGGGCCCGTCATGTGAACGAACTGCGTGAGCTTCTCCGGCAGCGCGACATTATCTGCCTGTTCACGGAACCGCAGCTTTCATCCCGCCTCGCGGACAGGCTGGTCAAGGGGACGGCCACGCGGATCGCGACCTTGGACCCCTTGGGCAGCGGGATGGCACCGGGGGCAGGCCTGTATGAACGAATGATGACGGCTAACCTGACCGCGCTGGAATCCTGCCTGACCGCCCGGCCCTGATTTTACGGGTCTGTGGGTTTTTCGGTTTGGTGCGGCTGTGACCTGTTCTATGCTTTGTCTTGCCGTCGCTGATCCACGCATAAAATCAATATATTCGGGGATTTGATCCGAGCATTCGGCGAGGGCGCTTTTGAGGCAGCACAAGGGGAGAGCTGCCATGGTGTCAATGATATTGACGCATGCGATAACCTTTTTCAGGTTTCTGCCTGCCGTCTTGGTGATCGCCGGCGGGCTGCTGGCGCATGTGCCGCAGGCTATGGCAGCCGAAGAATTTGCGACCGTGCGCATGCGCCCCCAGTCGATGCCGTTCGTCACACCGACGGGCAAGACCGTGAAACGCATCGTCAATTTGTTTCTGACAGTGACCCGGTCGGCCCGGCGCGAGGTCTGTGCAAATGGTGCAGAAGTAAAAAGCATCTTTTTCGTCAATACCTATAATCGCCAGCTTGCCGATGCCAAATGGCGGTTCGACATGAAGAACCTGGCGACGGACCTTTATGGTGCGTTCGAGCCGCTATTCGGCAAGGAAAAGCTGGTCGCCGTGCATTTGTCCCTGGGACGCACGGAATCGAGCGGCGGGGCCGACAACAAGGTTCAAAAACGCCTGGAGCAACTGGAAGACTGCGTCTCCGTACGTAAGTTGCCGCAGGATGCCGTCACGGCCCGCTACAGTGATACCAAAACGGGCCCCGTCCGATCCTTGGCGTCCGATGCCGACAAGGCGACCGCGCAAACGGGGGTGGGCTCGACGACGGCGTTCGACGCACCGGATCAGCCGTTCGAAACACATCCGCAGATGCGGGAAGAACAGAAGGAAAAAGATGCACAGATGGCGGATGCAGCCAAGGCACCGCCGCGTCCCAAAGGCAAACCGGGCGAATGTAATGTCGACATTGCCGACTTGTGGCAGCCGATCTGGGTGACGGTAGATAAGGAACGGCTGCACATCGTCCATGCCGTGACCGTTGATGCCGATGCCAACGGCAAGGTCGACGACGTTTCCTTCGTGATGAAACGCGAAGACGAGACGGAATTTAAAACGACCTATCTGGCCATTCACGGCAAGCCGGGCGGCGCGGATATCCGGGGTTTGACGTTGGCCGAGCCGATGATGATTTTCCAGCTCTGTGCGGGCAGTCACGAGTTTCCGGCACCCCGTGCGGTCATGCAGGCACCGTCTGAAACGGCACTGCCCAATCTGGCGGCGGAAGTTGCGTCCCGTATCAAGGGAGAGCCGCTACCGACTGCGGAAAAGCCGGACGCCGTCGATTTTTGGCGCTGGGTGGCGGCCATCGTGTCCATCACCGCGGTTCTGTTGGCGGCCGCCGTGTTGCTGGTGTTCTATCTGATGATGCGCAGCGACCGGCGGCGCAAACACGAACGCCGCCGCAAAAAACGGCGCAAGGGCGACCGCCGCCGCCGGGAAGACGGCCCCAAGGGGGACGAGCGCCGCAAGGGCGAGGACCGGCGTGGGGATGAAGACCGGCGCGAAGATGCGCCGCGCCGCAAAAAGGCTGACCGCCGAGGAACGGCTTCCGAAGAAGACTGATCCGCGGCGGCCGCCGTGTTTGCTTAGCCGATTTTACCGGATACGCCGCCGTCCACGGGCAGCATCACGCCGGTGATGTATTGGGCTTCGTCCGATGCCAGGAACAGGGCGGCATTGGCCACGTCCCAGGCCGTTCCCATGCGGCCCAGCAGCGGCACCTGGGCATTGCGTTCGTCGCGCACGACCTTGCGGTCGACGCCGCGTTCGTTGGCCCGCCGTTCGATCGCCATGGGGGTGTCCATCAATCCTGGAATGATGACATTGGCGCGAACTCCATAAGGCGCGTTTTCCAAGGCCAGCATATGGGTCATGGTGTTGATCGCCCCCTTCGATGTTTTGTAGGCGATGGTGCCGCGCGAACACAGCGACGAGGTCGATGAGATATTGATGATCGACCCGGATTTTTTCTCGCGCATGATCGGCAGGGCGTGTTTGCAGGTCATGAACATGGCCTTCAGGTTCAGTTCGAACAGCTCATCCCAGATTTCCGCTTCAAGTTCCGTGGTCGGCTTGTCGCCGCGGGACCGGCCCACATTGTTGTGCAGGACATCGATCCGGCCGTACCGTTCGGCACAGGTCGTGGCAATGTTGCGGCAGTCGTCTTCGCGGCGCACGTCGGCTTGCAGGGTCGATCCCTTGCCGCCTTCGTCGGTGATCATCTTGACCGTATCGGCGGCGCTGGCTTCGTCATAATCGACAACCAGCACGGTCGCCCCTTCCTGGGCGAAGCGCAGGGCAGTTGCACGGCCGTTGCCGATGGTTTCACCCGACGTTTGGCCGCCACCGACGACGATGGCGATCTTGTCTTTCAATCTCATTCCTGGATGCTCCCGGGGTGTTTGTTTTTGTATACAATCCCGGGAGTATAACCATCCTCAGTCCGGATGGTCGATGGCGAAGGTTGTCTTCAGCCCGTCACGGCCCGACGGCGTGACGCGAATGACGCGGCTGTCGCGGACGCGTTCGATCCACCCCAGGTCGAACAGCCGGTCCGCCAGGCCTTTGCCCACGGCGCCCGCAATATGGTGGCGGCGTTCGCTCCAATCCAGGCAGGGCCGGCAGAAACAGCGTTTTTGCTTGGCCAGGCTGTCGATATCGACGCCGAACTCATGGAACAGGCCGTGTCCCTTGTCGGTGATCATGCCGCCGTCGGAGGAAAGATCAATCGCACCCAGGCGGGTCAGGGCATCGGCCAGGGAAACACCCAGCACCCCCGCCAGATGGTCGTAGCAGCTTCGTGCCATGCGCATGTCCTGGTCCATCCGGCTTTCCGGGCGGATGCGGCGGGGGGTGTCGACGGCGCAGACCACCTGCATGCTTTCCAGCATGTTGGCGACGGTCAGGGACGCCAGGCGGAAATACCGGTGCCGACCCTGTTTTTCCATCGCCAGAAGGCCGGCTTTCTGCAGCTTGGAAAGATGCCCGCTTGCCGTTTGCGGCGTGATCCCGGCGCACCAGGCAAGCTCTCCCGCCGTCAAGGCACGGCCGTCCAACAGGTGCGTCAGCATCTGTGCCCGGGCGACATCGCCGACCAAACTGCCGACTTCGGCTAAATTCATTGCATTCACGGTCGTCATGGCGTGATTGTAGCCGTCAATCCGGCCGGGCGCACCCGGCCACGGTTCGGTCGTGGCCGAATTGTTATCCGATATGGCGCACCGATATCCGTGCGACGTTACGTTTCCTTGAAATCAGCCGGATTTCCCGCATGACATCGACACCTGCCGCCCCTGCATCCGCGACACCTGTGTCCAGCAGCATGGCGATGAACCTGGGCTTGTTGATTATGCTCGCCACGCTTTGGGGGGCATCCTATAGCTTCATCAAGGTGGGGGTCGAAACCATCCCGCCGATCACCTTGATCGCCGGGCGCACGGCCATTGCCGGTGTGGTGCTTCTGGGCATCATGGCTGTGTTGAAGGTGCGTATGCCGCGCGACCGGGCGTCCTGGCGGTCGTTCATGGTGCAGGCCTGTCTGAACAGTGTGTTTCCCTTCACGGTCATCGCCTGGGCCGAACAGACCGTGGATGCCTCCCTGGCGACGATCCTGAATTCGACCTCGCCGATCTTCATCTTCCTGTTCGCTCTGGTGCTGAACCTGGAAGGAGAGCGCACCTGGCGCAAGTTCCTGGGCGTGGCCTTCGGCTTTGCCGGGATTGTTCTGATCATCGGCGCGGACGCCCTGCAGGGCCTGACGCGGGAGCTGTTGTCGCAATTGGCCATTGTTGCCGCCACGATCTGTTATGCGGGGGCAGCCGTGTTCGGGCGGCGGTTTTCAGGCATGCATGCCATGGTGCCGGCGGCCGGATCGATGATTGCCGGGGGTGCTGTTCTGATCCCCATTAGCCTGCTGGTCGACCGGCCCTGGACCTTGTCGGTTTCGACGGAATCGGCCCTGGCCTTGCTGGGCCTGTCCGTGCTGTCGACGGCCGTTGCCTTCGTCATTTATTTCCGGTTGTTGAAAGTGCTTGGTGCCGTGGGTACGGCAGCGCAGGCCTATTTGCGGGTGCCGATCGGCGTTGCCCTGGGCGCCCTGGTGCTGGGCGAAACCCTGCCGCTTTCCGCCTGGGCGGGTATGGCCTGCGTTGTCGTCGGCGTTGCGGCCATGACTCTGTCCAAGCGTCGACCTGATCCGGGTCGATAACTTCGTTCCCGGCCGAAACGGTTGACGGCCACTATCAGCGAAAGCCGTGCCATCGTTGTACTTATCGATTTTCGGGTAAGGAGAGAGCGATGTTCGACGGCACTTTGGTTCCTGAAACAATCCGTCATGAGGTAAAACGCCCCAGCACAGTTCTGGATGTTTGGGGGCGGTTGATTTCCTGGGGCCTGCGATGTGGCGAGCGCATGCGCCAACGGCGTGCCCTGGCGGGATTGGATGCACGGCTGCTGACCGATATCGGCCTGTCGCGCGAACAGGTGGTGCGGGAATGCGCCAAACCGTTCTGGCGTTGACCGTTGATTGCGGAAGCTTGCACGGGGCCCTTGTCGCGGTTTCTAATGTTCCGGTCGGGGGGCGCCGACCGGACCAGAAGGAAACACCGACCATGACCGAGCACAAGGGCGGCTGCCATTGCGGCAATATCTCCGTCACCTTCACCACCGCGAAAGACCCGGCCGAGATCGTGCCCCGGGCCTGCCAGTGTTCCTTTTGCCGCAAGCACGCAACCCGGGCGCTTTCCGACAATGCGGGCCATATCCACTTGCAGGTCAAAGACGGCGGGCAATTGGGGCGCTATCGCTTCGGGTTGAAACTGGGCGACTATGTGTTCTGCAAATCCTGCGGTGTTTATGTCTCGGCCTATATGGAAGACGGCGCCCCTGGAAATGAAGGGAGGGCCTGGGCCAACGTCATGGCGAATGCCATGGACGACCGTGAGGCCTGGGCGCCTGCGGAACCCATTGATTACGGGGTCGAGGACAAGGCTGGAAAACGCGAACGCCGGCGTCACAAATGGACTCCGGCGTCGATGGAGATTGAAGGCTAAGCCTATGCAGCTTTAGCCCACCACGGCGTGGTGAAATTCCCGGGACCTTTAAGGCGCGAACGAGATCATGGTGCGGACTTCGATGCTTTCCCTGGGCGGGGTGCCGGGGGCGGCATCCGGGTTTTCGAAGCCCGTATGGGCCGTATAGCGGGCGCGCCCGTCGGTTGCCGTGTCGAAGCACTTCAGCAACAGAACCTCGTCCCCGGCCATGCCTGGGTACCAGTACCATTTCTGGTCGTCCGAATAGGCGTTCTGATAAATCTCGCCGACCCGGTCCTGATAGACCAGGTCCGTGGCGATGAAGTCTTCGGTTTTGAGCGTGCGGGCATCGGCCAGGGCGACGGGCGTGCGTTCGGCGCTTTGACCGATCGAGCGCCACACATTGACCATGGCGAAGCGGTGGCCCAAATAGCGGTCGGCGGCGGCGGCATCCATCACGTCGCGCACCCGTTTCGGGCCCGAGGTCTCGGTATAGTCGTTATGGGCGATCAGCACGGGCAGGCGTTTGGCCGTGGCGGCACGTTTGCCGTCGTCCTGTACGCGCACGGTGTGGTCGAAGATATGAACGTCCGTGGCACCGGTCGTGCGTTTCAGGAAATCGATGATTTCCGGGTAATAGACCGCCTCGATCCGTCCTTCGTCGTAGAAATCGTCCATCACGGTCGGCATCTGGGATAATTCAAACCCCTGTACGTCCAGGCTGGCGGCCGGCGTCAGCGCACGGGCATCCAGCATGGGGACGTCCGATATCTTGAACTCGCCCAGGCGCTCGTTGGGGCGGGCGTGATCGGCGGACATCATGACCTTGGGTTTCTCAGCTTGATGGGGCGTCATGAAGTTGATGGGGGCGATGACCGTATGTCCGGCATCGGCCTCGGCTTTGGCGGCGGCGTTGGGCATGGCTGCTTCCTCGCAATGTGATGGTGCGAATCTGCGGCTTTATGAGGACTTTGGCAAGGGGGGCAGGGGAAAGATACTTATTCCCCAGGGGAATATATTTCACCGAAATGTGATGTATTCATTCCTGGGGTGTGGGTTATTCCGCCGCCTGGGGTTGGGCTTCCGGGGCTTCGGTGGTGTCCATGTGTTCGGCTTCGCGCATTTCACGGTCCAGCCGCACCCCCGCATGGGCCCGGTTGGGGGAAAGCGGTGCGAGCAGGGAATAGATCACGGGAATCAGGACCAGGGTGAACACGGTGGCGATGCCCAGGCCGCCGAACACGACCCAGCCGATGGCAGCCCGGGCTTCGGCCCCGGCACCGGATGCCAGGATCAGGGGCAGGGCGCCCAGGACGGTGGACAGCATGGTCATCATCACCGGGCGCAGGCGGATGGTCGCCGCCTGGCGGATGGCGTCGGCGACGGAATGCCCCCGGTCACGCAATTGATCGGCGAATTCGACCACCAGAATCCCGTTCTTGGCCATCAGGCCGACCAGCATGACCAACCCGATCTGGCTGTAGATGTTGATGGTCCCGCCCGACAGTTTCAGCGCGAACACCGCCGCCGCCAGTCCGAAGGGCACGGTCAGCACGATTACCAGGGCGCTGAGTACGCTTTCGAACTGCGCCGCCAGCACCAGCAGCACGATCAGCACGGCGAAGGCGAAGGTGATGGCGACTTCGCTGGTCGTATCCTGCAAAGTCGCGGCTTCGTTGATGAAGCGCAGCCCGATCCCCGGCGGCAGGGTGTCGTCGGCGATGGCCTGGATACCGTCGACGGCTTCCTGCAGGGACATATCGGCGGGCAGGACGGCTTCGATCTCGACCGCGCGTTTCTGGCCCGAGCGGTCCAATTCCGCCGCCGTGCCGACTTCACTCAAGTTCACGAAGGCCGACAGGGGAACCAGCCGGCCGTCGCCCGTCGGCACAAACAGGTTGTAAAGATCGGTCGGATCGTTGATCGCACCGGCCGTCGATTCCAGCATGACCGGGATTGAGCGGTCGTTGACGTTCAGTTCCGCGACCTCGAACCCGGCGACCATGGCGCGCAATGTGTCGACGATCCCTTCGACCTCGACACCCAGGTCCTCGGCCCGGCGGCGGTCGACTATGACCGACAGTTGGGGTTGGGTCTGCTGGAATTCGACTTCGGGGTCTTCCAGTTTGGGCAGGCGTTCGCGCATGGCGCCCAGGAAATCGAAGGCGGCACCCGCGATATCGCGGTAGTTCGATCCGGTCAGGGTGAATTCGACACTGCCGCCGGCGCGGCGCAGGTTCAAGCTGTTGGGCGTGCGCACGCGGGCGGTCGCACCCGGAATGGCCTTCAGCCCCGGCGCCAGCGATTTGGCGATTTCCTGTTGTGATCGTTTGCGTTGATTCCAGGGCACCAGGGGGGCGATCAGATAAACGCGATTCAGATCCCAACGCCCGACGATGGCAAAGATGTTTTCTGCTTCGCCGTTTTCAACCAGCGGGCGGAGCAGGGCTTCGGCCTGAACCGATTGCCGGTCCATGTAGTCCAATCCCACGCCGTCGGGGCCCTGCATCATGATGACGATGGCGCCCCGGTCTTCGCGCGGCAGCAGTTCCGTCTTGATCGTCGGGTAAACCAGCAATGCCGTCGCGGCGATCGTGGCCGTGCCACCCAGCAGCAGCACACGCGCGTTCAGCGTGAATTCCAGCATCCTGGCATAGGCCGCATTGATGCGCTGGCCGATCTTGATCAACATTTCCGGGGGCTTGGTCGGCCCGGCGTCGCCGCGGTCGGGCAGGCGGGACGCCAGCATAGGCACCAGGGACAGCGCCACGAAGGACGAAATCGCGACGGCCACGGCCAGCACGAAGCCGAATTCGGTAAACAATTTGCCCGCGGTCGAGGGCAGGAATGCGATCGGCAGGAACACGGAAACCAGGGTAGCCGTGGTCGCCAGAACCGCGAAGAATACCTGCCGCGTGCCGTTGACGGCGGCGGCGTAGGACTTCATGCCAAGCTGGCGGTGGCGCTGAATGTTTTCCAGCACCACGATGGCGTCATCGACGATCATGCCCGTGGCCAGAACCATGGCCAGCAAGGTCAGGATATTGATGGAAAATCCCATCAGGTAGACGGCACCCACCGTGCCCATGATGGCGACGGGAATGGCAACCGTGGGGATCATGGTCGGCCGCAGCCCCCCCATGAAGGCGAAGATCACGGCGACCACCACGCCGACGGCGATCAGCAGGCTGGTGATGACCTCACGGACCGAGGACCGGATAAACCGGGCGTCGTCGGAAATCTTGACCAGGCGGACATCCTTCAGGCGTTTGTTCAGTTGGTCGATGGATTTGTTGACCGCGTTGGAAATGGCGATGGTGTTGGACTGCGCGCGCCGCACGATCCCCAGGCCGACGACCTTGGTGCCGTTCAGGACGGAATAGCTCTCTGCTTCGGCGGGGCCGTAAAACGCCTGCGCCACGTCGCCCAGGCGCACGTCCTTCTTCAATTCCAGGTCTTCGACCTTGGCCGGTTCCCACACCGACGCATCGGCCCGCACCAGCAACAACTGGTCGTCCGATTTGAAGCTGCCGGCCGGCACGTCCAAACGGGTCGAACGCAGAACCTTGGCCACCTGATCGATGGACAGGCCGTAGCGTGCCAGTTTCATGGGGTCGGCGACGATGCGCAGAACCTGTTCCTGATCGCCGAACAGGTCGACCGTGGCGACCCCGTCGATGGCCAGGAATTCCGGGGAAACGTCGTCCTCGGCAACGCGGGTCAGGTCTTCCTGCGTCAGCTTGTCGGACACCAGGGCCAGGCGGATGATCGGCGATGAATCCGCGTCGGCTTTGACGACGGTGATGTCCTCGACCCCTTCGGGCAGCCGTCGTTCTACGGCGGCGACGGCTTCGCGGATGTCGTTGGCAGCGACATCCAGATTGACGTTGGCGTTGAATTCGGCGCGGACCCGGGCGTTGTTTTCCTCGCTCGCCGCTTCGATGCGCTTGACCCCGGAAACACGGGCCACGGCGCCTTCCAGCACGCTGGTGACTTCCGCGTCCATGGTTTCGGGCGAAGCCCCGTCAAAGAACGCGCGCACGGTCACCACCGGGCGGTCGACGTCCGGCAGTTCACGGACCTCGACCCCCATGATCGCGGCCAGGCCGGCGATCAAGATCAACAGGTTCATGACGACGACCAGCGTCGGGCGACGCACCGACAATGAGGGAAGGTCGCTGAACCGGGTCATTTACGGGCTCGTCTTTTTTTTCGCCTTGGCGGGCGGCGTTTCACCCGCGGCGAATTTGTCAAAGGGGATCGGCTGGATCTTTTGGCCCACGCGCAGGCCCTGCACGCCTTCGACGACGATCTGATCTTCAGGCATAAGTGGTCCGTCCACAAGGATGCGGCCCCGGTCGCGGCGGACGATGCTGACGAAGACCTTTTCCGCCTTGGTGACGGTCTTGCCGTCCTTGGTGTCATGGGCGACGCGCCACAAATAGGCGCCGTCGCGGCTCCACAACACGGCGACTTCACGGACGGAAGGATAAGGTTTGCCGGTAAAGGCCAATTCAACCTCGAACGACGTGCCGGGCCGGATCAGGTCATCCTTGTTGGGGATGTTGGCCTTGACCCGCAGGGTCCGGGTGGCGGCGATGATGCGGCTGCCGAGCTGTGAGATCGTCCCCGCCAATTGAATGTCGGGCATGGTCCAGGGGCGGACGACCACCGGATCACCGATCTTGATGCGGCCGGCATATTCTTCGGGCAGGTCGAATTCGACCTCGATCTCCGACCGGTCGTCCAGCGTGGTGATCAGGGTTTGTGTGGTCAGGCGGTCGCCGCGGTCGATTTCCGTCAGGCCGACAATGCCGTCGAAGGGGGCATAAACGACCCGGTCGTCGAGTGCTTCCTCGGCCTGGTCCAGGCGCAGGTTGGCGCTTTCAAGTGCGGTTTGCGCGGTTTCCAGGCGGGCCTGCGAGGTCGCCCCCGACGGCGCCAGCTGTTCCAGGCGCTGCAATTGGCGTGTGGCGTCCTTGAGTTCGACCTTCGCCAGGCGCACGGCGATCTGTTGATGGGTGTTATCAAGACGAACCAGAATTTGTCCTTTGTGGACCTTGTCTTGACTGCGGAAGGCCACGGCGACGACTTCACCATCGGTTTTGGGATAGATGGCGGCGGATTTCCGGGCTTCCCCGGTGCCGACGGCGCGAACGATGATTTTGTCCGTGGTCGGGCGTGCGGCCTCGACAAGAACCCGCGTGCCGCTGCCGGATGCGCGTGGCACTTCCTTGGATTGGGCGCCGACTTCGATGCCGGTCCAGGCAAACCATGCACCACCCAGGAGAACAAGGAGTCCAGCCAGATAGGTGAGTTGTGATCGCAGGGTCATTTTCCGTGGTCTCTTGCGGGATCGAATGCGTCGTCTGAGGCGGTTGAGGAGCGTATCCTCGTGATACCCTTATTTTTGCATATTAACCGGGAACGCCCCCGATTTAATCAAGTTTCATGGTGTGTTGGCGGGGAATTTTGTAACAAGATGTCGCAGCCGGATGCCAACCGGCACATGGATACCCCCCAGAAGCAGAGGAAACCGCATGTTTGTCGTCACCGTCACGTTTGTTGTGAAGCCCGAGCATATCGAGGCCTTTCAGCCGGCTATGATCGAGAATGCCCAGGCGTCCCTTGATACGGAACCGGGCTGCCGCCGGTTCGACGTGTGCCGCGACGCCAACGACCCGGCTGTTACATTTCTTTACGAAATATACGACGACGCGGCGGCGTTCGAAGCCCATAAGGCCACGGCGCATTTCAAATCCTTCGATGCCCTGGTGGCTCCCTGGCTTGCCTCGAAAGAGGTCAAGACCTGGATCCTGGACGATTAGGATTGGTTAGAGAGAAAGCTTCATGCCCGCGTGGCTGTGGCTGAAGCCCAAGCTTTCGTAAAACGACAGGGCTTCGGGGCGTTTGCGGTCCGTGGTCAGTTGAACCATCCGGCAGCCCTTGGCGCGGGCCAGGCCGATGGCGTGTTCGAACATGCGCCGGCCCAGGCCGCTGCCACGCGTACTTGCGGCGATGCGGACCCCTTCGATTTGTGCACGCCAGCCGCCTTGGTGGCTGATGTTGGGAATCATGGTGATCTGCAGGCAGCCGACCACGTTGCCGTCGTCGTCGGCGACGATCAGGCGCGAATTTGGATCATCCTGAACGGCTTGGAATGCCTCTTCGTAACAGGCCGGCAAGGGTGTTTCGGCGCGCTCCCGGCTACTGCCCAAGGCATCGTCGGCAAGCAATGCGACGATGGCGTCCAGATCGTTCCGGATGGCGTCTCTGAATTCCATGATGCCGGAGTCTTAGCCGAGGGAACGGGGTCGGTCAAAGGGTTCCAACTGCTGGAGGCCTCTGAGACGATAGATGACATATTTTCCAAAATACAGACAAATTTCGTCTAAAACATCGATTTTGATTGAATATCAATATATTCGCTGATAATCCGGAAAGCAGTCGAATACACAGGCATGAACAATCAAAAATGGGGGAGAGGGCATGCCGCCTACCGGACTAGAAGGTGACGGCACTTGTCCGACATCTGCCTTGAAGGCTGTGAACAGCCTTAGAATCAGACGTGTTTTTGATTATTGGACTACCTTACGCCAAGGGCGGCAGTTTCCGGCTTGGCCGGATATAAAGCTGATCGATCTATACGATGTCGCGCCGTATGTGGCGGTGTTCGATGTCGAACGGGATGACGGTGTCGATACGCCCGTTCGGATGCGTTACCGGTTTTGCGGAACGTGGCTGGTGGATGCACGCAGCAATCTTTCCCCATCGGACCCCACGGGTCATTTCCTAGATGATGTTCCCTGGCCGTTTGATCCGGCGCCGATACTTGCCGCATGCGATAAAGTCGTGCATTCGGGCAAGCTGGCGTTTCTTGGCATCGGCGAGGTTGATGAAGATTCTTATCACCAGCATGAGCGGTGCTTCTTTCCCTTGGGCAACGACGCGGAAAACGTCACGCAGATCATTGTCTGCGTTGACGAGGTCGCCCCGGACGATCATCTAACCTAACCTTTGGGGCCAATGGTGATGCCGTGCTGGCCCTTTCAACGGCCGGTATCCCGGGGTACAAACGGTTCCATGATCGTTTCAATGAGGAACCGTTCGCATCATGACCGACACGCCTGAAAAGCCTGCACAATCATCCAATGAGCCGACCCTGGATGCCGATGAAATCCTGGCGGGATTGCTCCGCTGGGTCGAAATCGAAAGTCCTTCCCACGATGGCGAGGCCGTGAACCGCGTGGTCGAGCAGGTCGAAAAGGAACAGGCGGCGCTGGGCGCCAAGATCGAACGCATCCCCGGGCGCGACGGTTTCGGCGATATCCTGATCGCGCGCACGCCCTGGGGCGGCGACGGCCCCGGAATTCTGGTTCTGTCCCATTTGGACACGGTCCACGCGATCGGAACCATGGAGAACGAACTGAAAATCCGCCGGGAAGGAGACAAGGTCTACGGTCCCGGCATCTATGACATGAAATCCGGTGCTTATATCGCCATGCATGCATTTCGCCATTTGGTTCGTGCCGGGCGTGAAACACCGCTGCCCATCACTTTCATGTACGTGCCGGAGGAAGAGATCGGCAGCCCGACCTCGCGCCAGATGATCGTCGATCTGGCAAAACAGAACAAATACGTGCTGGTCACGGAACCGGCCCGCGAAGGCGGCAAGATCGTGACCGCGCGGAACGGCCGCTTGAAATATGAGATCACGGTGACCGGCCGTCCGTCCCATGCCGGACTGCGGCATATGGATGGGCGCAGCGCGATCAGGGAAATGGCCCATCAGATCCTGGCGTTGGAGGCAATCACCGATTACGAACGGGGAATTACCTGTTCCGTCGGCACGATCAGCGGCGGCACGCTGACCAACGTGGTGCCGGCCCATTGTGAGATATCGGTCGATATCCGCATCCCCAACATGGAAGCGGCCGAAGAAGTGATGGCGCGTGTCGATGCCTTTGTTCCCGTCGATGCGGACTGCACGCTGGATATCAAAGGGGGTGTGGACCGCCCGCCTTATGAAAAATTCGACGGTATTGAAAAGCTGTTCAACCATGCCAAGGAACTGGCGGCGGAAATCGGGTTCGATTTGCAGGACCTGAAAACCGGGGGCGGTTCCGACGGAAACTTCACGGGGGCGCTTGGCATTCCCACCTTGGACGGCCTGGGTGCCGATGGCCACGGCGCCCATTCCCACGACGAATTCATCTATTTCTCATCCCTGGTCGAACGATGCCGTTTGATGATCCGGTTGTTCGAAACGCTGGAATAGCGATGCCCCGGCGGGTACTCATCCTGGTGGCGGCCCTGGTCATGGCGGGGGGCAATTCCGCCCAGGGTGCGGATGCGGCCAAGGGGCGGACCCTTGCGGAAGAACATTGTTCCAGGTGCCACGTGGTGGGGGATTTCAATCCTCATGGGGGGATCGGCTCGACCCCTTCGCTGCAATGGATCAAGAAGCTTGCCGATTGGCGCGACCGGTTCCAGACGTTTTACGTCCGGCGCCCACATCTGGCGTTTGTGAAGGTCAAGGGGTTGGAGCCGCCGACCAAGCTTCCACCCTATGCTCAGCCGATTGAGATCGGGCCAAGTGACGCAGAAGATATCTTCGCGTTTATCGAAACCTTGCCTGTGCCTAAGGGAAATTCGACCATCACGCCGATCGACGGGCAATAGCGGTTGGGGTCAGGGCCAATCTGCTTTCGACAGCGAGGCGATCAGGTCATGGACGGCCCGCCGTTTGCGGGGGTTGTCGATGCCGTAATAGGCCGTGACCAATTCGGTCGTTTCGCTTGACCCCATAACGTCGGATCTATCGCGGGGGTCTTCGGCAAAGGTGACGTCCAGGTCGAAATTGTCCTGGGTCATCTGAACATTCTGCGGCATTGCGTCGAAGAAGTGGGCGACCGGCACACCCAAAATCTGACTAAGCTGAAACAACCGGCTGGCGCCGATGCGGTTGGCGCCACGCTCGTACTTTTGGATTTGCTGGAAGGTCAGGCCAAGAGCATCCCCAAGTTCACTTTGGCTCATCCCGTTTTGTTTGCGTTGTTCTCGGACCCGGGCGCCGACGTGGATATCGACCGGGTGCGGAACACCCGGTGGCATGCGGTTCGGATGCGATTTATCGGATGATTTCGGCATCTCTGATTACAACCTCCGTTTCTTCTATAGGTCTGATTTATGGGGTTTTTGTTCGATTAATGGAGGAATCCTTGGAGAGCTAACCCTTTGAATCCATAGGGAAGGCTAACACACTGCATATGCCTGTGTTATCTAGACAAAAGGCCTATAGCCTGCGGAAAATGCCAATTAATCGCAGTGATAGTTCGCCGCGAAAATGCGCCCGGGCCGTATATTGGACGGGTTCGGAATGTTCGATTTTTGAAAGCGGCAGGTGTCGGAGGCTGATCAATCGCCGCCGTTGTTGCCGTCGCCATGGCCGTCCACGGGGGCGTTGCCGGCGTAGGGAATTTCCTCTTCAACGACATCCCAGATGGTTCGGGCGGTCGGGACTTCCCGTTCCTCGGCGATATGGGCGACAAGGCCTGCAGCACGGGCGATCACGGCGAAGCCGCGCATGATTTCCGGCGGGATGCCGATCTCCGACAACACTGCCGCCGTGCCGCCCGTGGCGTTGATGGTCATGTGCTTGCCGAAGTTTTCATCGACGGCCCGGCTGAGTGCCTCGATGGCCTGGATGTAGTCGCCTTTGACGCCGTTTTCCCGGGCGATTTCGAACAGCTTGGGCGTGCGCGGATCGTCCGGCTTGTGCAGGTGATGGCCGAATCCGGGAAGATGTTTGCGGGCCGCCCGATGCTCGGTGACGATCCGTTTGGCCGCCGTGTCCAGCGGCTCCGTGCCTTCGACCATCTCGCGCAGCAGCTTGGAGCAGTTTTCCATGGTGCCGACGAAGGTCGAGCCCACATTCAAAAGCCCCGCCGCGACGGCGGCCTGCAGGGCCTCGGGCGCGGAATGATAGGTCAGGCGCGTGGCGACGGCGCTGGGCGTCAGGCCATGTTCCATCAGCGCCAGCAGCACCGCGTCGATGATCGCGACGTCCGCGGGGGTCGCCGTGCGGCCCAGGATGTGGCCGATCATGGCTTCGGTGAAGCTCATCTTGCCCATCATGTCCGTGACCAGGTTCTGGTCGCGGTAATACAGGTCCGTAAGCGTATGGGTCGCCAGCTTCTGGGTCGGCTTGATCTTGTCGGCCATGAGTCTACGCCTCCTGGAATTGAGCTTTGGCTTCGCGCCGCAGAACCTTGCCCACGGGGCTGCGCGGCAGTTCGTCGACGAAATGCACGCGCTTCGGCGCCTTCACGGAATCAAGCCGCGATTTGACGTATTGGATGATGTCGTCCTCATCGGGTGTTTGGCCGGCGTGGACTTCGACCGCCGCCTGCACGGCCTCGCCCCATTTGTCGTCGGGTAGGCCGAACACCACGCATTCCTTGACCGCCGGATGTTGGCCCAGCACGGCCTCTACATCGGACGGGAACACGTTGAATCCGCCGGTCACGATCATGTCGCGGATGCGGTCCTTGATGTAGATGAAGCCGTCTTCCTCGATCTCGGCGACGTCGCCGGTGTACAGCCAGCCGTCCTTGATGGTCTCGGCCGTGGCGTCGGGCATGTCGAGATATCCCTTCATGACCAGCTCGGATTTGATGACGATTTCGCCCGCCTGACCGGTCGGCAGGAAATTGCCCTCGGGATCGACCACGCGCAGATCGCAGCGGTCCGTGGCCCGGCCGCAGGACGCCAAGCGATGATCGTTCTCAAGCCAATCCCGCGACCGCATGACCGTGACGATCTGCGGCACCTCGGTCTGGCCGTAGCAGGTTTCCAGCGCATTGTTGAACAGGGGCAGACCACGCTTGATCTCGTCCGGGCGCATGGCGGCGCCGCCGATGATCAGATGTTTCAGGCTTTTGAAATCGCGTTTCGTCAGGTCTTCCTCGGCCATCATCATGTAGATCACCGTGGGCGGCAGGAACACCGTGGTCACGCGGTCTTTTTCGATGGCCTCGATGATCGCGGCCGGGCGCGCCGGCTGCGGCATGAACACCTGCGTCCCGCCCTGGGCCAGGATCGGCACCAGCAGGGTGCCCGTACCGTGGGTCATGGG
Source organism: Rhodospirillales bacterium (assembly GCA_040218445.1). GTDB lineage: Bacteria > Pseudomonadota > Alphaproteobacteria > Rhodospirillales > Casp-alpha2 > UBA1479. Next base: position 67,489 of record JAVJRK010000017.1, read on the forward strand.
GGCGGCCAGCAGGTTGCGGTCGTCGCCGTCCAGTTCGAACGCGCGGGTCATCAGGTCGATGCAGGTGTGCCACACGCGATACGTCTGCTGCACGCCCTTGGGCCGGCCGGACGAGCCGCCCGTGAATTTAATGGCCTGCACGTCGTCGGGCGAGAGGTCGTGGCGCTTCGGCGTGCGGCCGGCGAAATCGGCCATCAGCGCCGCCAGGTTCAGGTCGCCGCCGCAGGCATGCTGGCTGCCGCCGGTCGGTTTCCCGCGCACCATCGTGGCGCTTGCGGGGGGATTGAAGCGGTCCATGCAGTCGGCGTCGGCGACGATGATCGAGGGTGCGGTGACCTCGGCCATGCGCGACAGTTCTTCCTCCCCGTTGCGGGGATTCAGCGGCACCCAGGTCTTTCCGGCGGCAAGGGTGCCGAGAAACGCGGTCAGATGCTCGGCCGTGTTGTAGCCGCAGATGCCGACACGGCTTTGCGGGGCCGGATCAATGTCCTGCAGGGCGGTAGCGACGGCGTTGACGCGGGCAGCCAGGTCGCCGTGGGACAGGGTCAAATCCCCGTCCTTGATAGCGATACGATCCGGCGCCTTGGCGGCAGCGCGGAGGAAGTGGTCGATAGGCAGGTCCATGGCGGGAATCTTCATGCTGATCTAAGGGGAAGGACGGGGATGATCCTTAGTCCTGGGGCGTCATGTCTGTCTTGTAATGCTTCCAGCGTTTCACATAGTCGGGCGGGATGCGGGCGAGCATTTCCTTTTGCGCGTCGGAAACTTCCTTGATGACCTTGCCGGGTATGCCCATGACCAGGGAATTGTCGGGAATTTCCTTGCCCTCGCCGATCAGCGCCTTGCCACCGATGATGCAGTTTTTGCCGATCTTGGCCCCGTTCAGAACCACCGCGCCGATACCGACCATGGTGCCGTCGCCGATGGTGCAGCCGTGCAGCATGGCCATATGACCGACGGTGCAGTGATCGCCGATGGTCAGGGGAAACCCGGGGTCCGCGTGCAGCACGCTGCCGTCCTGAATCTGCGTGCCTTCACCGATGGTGATGACGTCGTTGTCGGCGCGCACCGTGGCACCGAACCAGACGCTGGCATCCTTTTTCAGTATGACGTTGCCGACCACGACCGCATTCGGCGCGATCCAGTAATTGTCGCCGTCGGTCTGGACCTTAAGGTCACCCAGGGAATACTTCATGTTCGTCTCCTACGCGGTTTTCCTTAGGCTATAGCGCCCTGACCATCCCAGGGCAATTGCGTTCCGCCGTGGATCGCGTAATCTGGTGTTTCATTCGTTCGTCAATGGAGACACCACACCCATGCCCGGTACCAAACGCCCCAACCGCAAACCAAAGAAAAAACGCGCCCCCAATGAAACCGAGAAAACCGGCGCCCAGCACAGGCCCAGTGGGCCCGCCGGCGCCAAATCCTATGGCAAACCGAAAGGTGGCGCATCCTTCACCAGCCCGGCCATGAACCGTGGGTCCGCACGTGGCGGCTGATCGCCGTTTTGTGGAATGCATCTGTTGTCGGCCCAGACGGTTATTTCAGCGCCGCCATGAAGCCTGAAATGACCGCATCCAGCGACGGCTGATCGACCCAGCGGAACACGGCGAGGATATCCAGTTCCTGATCGATCCAGATCAGATTGGTGCCGGCTCCCATGGCAAAGAAGCTGGATTCAGGGGCTGACGGATACTGTGCCCGGTCCGTGTTCAGCCACCACAAAAAGCCGTAGACCGGGTTCAGCGGGCAGGGGGTCCGAAGCTCGTCGACCCATCCCTCGGGCAGAATTCGGCGCCCGCCCCAGACCCCGTCCTGTTTGATCATCATGCCGAACCGTGCGTGGTCGAGCGATGAAATCTGCAGGCCGCCGCCCCAATGGGTGCCGCCGGGAACGGAGGTCATTTCGATTCCGTCGATGGATATCTGTGAATTGCGATAGCCCAGCCATTGCCAGGTATCGGATGCGCCGATCGGCGCCATGATGGAATCTTTCAGGACTTCGGGCAGCGGGCGGCGAAAAACGTTGAGCAAGGCAAGCGACAGCACGTTCACCCGGACGTCGTTGTATTCCCAATAGGTGCCGGGAGCGGACAGATCGCGCTTTTGGCCCTTTTTGGAATGATCGCTGCTGTGGCCCAGTTGGCGGAAATGATCGACCTGATCGGGTTTGCCGAACAGGGTGCCTTCCCATTCGCTGGTTTGGTTCAACAGGTGGCGCCAGGTGATGGCTGCGTTCTGGTCGGATGCAAACCAATCCCCGTCCACATACTTCGCGACCGTGTCGTCCAGGTCCGAAATCAGGCCTTCGCCCAGGGCAAGCCCGGCCAGAATGGCCAGATAGCTTTTGGCGATGGAAAATGTCACGTCGGGGCGTGCCGGGTCCCCCCATTGGGCGGCGATGCGCCCGCCGCGAATGAACAGGCCCGCCGGTCCGCCGCGCGCGGTCACGGGGCCCAGAATTTCATTCCAGGGCGGGGGTTCGAACTGGGTCAGTGAGGGCAAAAATTCCGCCCGGTCCAGATCCCGGGGCCAGGCCGTTTCGGCATTTTCAGCGAAGGTGACGGCTTCGGCCAAGCGCGCCGGGTCCAACCCGGCCTGTTCGGCGGTAACCATTTCCCAGGGACCGTCGGCGGGCGGAAGGTAGGTCATTCGGACTTGTCCTCGGACAATTTCACATCCCGCTGGTCGCCCAGAAGTTTGAGCCGCGCCTTTTCCGCCTTGGCGATATGCTTGCGGGCAAGGCGTTCGGCCTTGTCCGGCTCGCGCCCGCGGATGGCATCCATCAGGGCGCGGTGTTCCTCGTGGGCGGTTCCGGCGCGATCGGGAAAGGAATAGGTCGTCCCCTTCAAAAGCGCCAGAGCATCCGACAGGGCCGCTGCGGATTTCAACAGATACCTGTTGTGGGCGGCCTGAAACAGGGCGTCATGAAACTTGCGGTTGGCTTCGGCCATTTGGTCGGAGGTGCCGCTGCCGGGAGCGGCTGCATTCAGGCAATCTTCCATATAGGCAAGTTCGGGTTCCGATGCATGCTGTGCGGCAAGCCGTGCTGCCGCCCCGTCCAATACCCGTCGCATGGCATAGAATTCGACGATCTGTTGCTGGTCCAGTTCCGCCACGACGACACCACGCCAGGGTTCGAACACCAACAGGCCATCCGCCTGCAGACGGCGAAGGGCTTCGCGTACGGGCGTGCGGCTGACGCCCAACCAGGCCGCGACTTCGGTTTCGCGTACGCGCGTGCCCGGTGGATAGCGGCCGGCGCGGATGGCATCGCGCAAGCGCGCATGAACGAGTTCTCCGCGTGAAAGCTGATCCGTCGTGTCTTCTGTTTTGCTCATTTCCCCCCCGCTGCTTCCGTCAGTTGGCGTTCCAGTTCGGCGCGAATGTCCGCAGGAACCGGGCAAGGTTTGCGGGTTGCCAGGTCGATAAAGACATTCGTGCTTTCCGCCGTGCCGTGCAGGACGCCGTCCTTGAACAGGCCGGTTCCGATGGTGATCGAAGAATTGCCGATGCGCTTGATACATGTGCCGACATCGATGGTGCCCGGATAATGCATTTCGGCCCGGAAATCGATGGTCACGCGGGCCAGGACGAAATCTATGCCCGGATGGGTGTCCGGCTTCAGGAACTGCGTTACGAAAGCGTTTCTTCCGGCTTCCACAAAGGCGCCGTAGGACACATTGTTCACATGGCCCATGCTGTCCTGATCGGAAAAGCGGATCGTCACAGGTGTCCAATGCCTGAATGTTTCGGTGCGTGTGGTATCGATGGTCGGCGAATGGTCGTTCATTGGTTTTCTTGTTCCCCATGGGATTTGGACAATGTTTTTACTGCGACTTTATGGGTATGTATACAATACCAGTGTATACAATTCCTGACTTTTCCGTCAGATGAGAATTCCCTTATCTGGTTGCCCCCAGGCGAAAAATTGATCACCATGACCCTGGGAGGACAGCCATGAATCGTCGAAAAATACACCGAAATAAGGCAGCTGTGATGGCGGCGGCACTTGTTGCGGTGATCGGGGGACTGGCTGTTTGGCTGTCTCCGGGGCCTGCCGATGCACAGAAAATGCTGTTTTTCCGTATTGCCAGCGGTGCCGCCGGGGGCACCTATTTCCCCATGGCTGGCCTGTTGGCGCAGGTGATTTCAAACCCGCCGGGTGCGCGCAGTTGTTCCAAGGGCGGGAATTGCGGCATGGAAGGCCTGGTTGCTTTCGCCCAATCGGCCCATGGGTCCGTCGCCAATGTGTATGCCCTGGACGCGGATCAGGTGGAATCCGCTTTCGTGCAATCGGATGTGACCTATTGGGCCTATACGGGCACGGGTCCGTTCACGGGCAAGAATCCGTTCATGAAGCTATGTGTGCTGTCCAGCATGTATCCGGAACATATCCATGTCGTTGCCGGGATCGGCCGCAAAATCGATTCCGTCCCGGACCTGAAGGGAAAGCGGGTCGCCCTGGGGCTGCCGGAATCGGGCGTTCTGGTGGGCGCACGTCTTGTGCTTGGGGCCTACGGGCTGAAAGAAAAGACGGATTTCATGCCGGAATATGTGAAATCGAAAACCGCTGCCACGATGGTCGCCGATGGGCATTTGGATGCCTTTATCGATGTTTCCGGCTATCCCATCGCCGGTGTGACGGAGATGGCGAATACGGCAGGACTGGCCCTGGTGCCGGTCGAAGGAACCGCCCGTGACGCCCTGATCGCCAAGGCACCGTTTTATTCAGCGGACGTTATTCCCGGCAACACCTACAAAGGTAATCCGCAGCCGGTCAAAACCGTCAGCGTTTCCGCCTTATGGGTGTCGCGGACCAATCTGCCCGAAGATCTCCACTACGGCGTGGTCAAGGGGCTGTACGGCAATTCCCAGGCCCCGCATCTGTTGAATAACGGTCACGCCAAGGGAAGAAACCTAACTATTGAAACCCACCACGCCGGTGTTCCCATCCCCTATTGTCCGGGGGCGGCCCGTTACTACAAGGAACGAGGCGTGTACAAAGCACCGGCTGCACCTTGAACTCGGAAAAGATGAATATTCATGAACTCAGCGTTGAGGAATCTCTGGCCCGTATGGCAGCCGGTGACCTGACGGCGCGTGACCTGGTCCAGGCCTGCCTGGACCGTATTTCGGAACGTGAAGATGCCGTCGGCGCCTGGATTTTTCTGGACCCCGAATTGGCCCTGGCCCAGGCGGATGCCGCGGATGAACGCAGGCGGGCCGGACAGGCGGGAAGCCTGAACGGCATTCCCGTCGGCATCAAGGACATCATTGATACGAACGATCAGCCGACGGAAAACGGCTCGGCCCTTTGCGCCGGGCGCAGACCCGGTATGGACGCAACCCTGGTGGCGCGATTGCGCGAAGCCGGTGCGGTGATTATGGGAAAATGCGTGACGACGGAATTCGCCCTGTCGGCGCCGGGCAAGACCCGCAATCCCCACGATCCCGAACGCACCCCCGGGGGGTCGTCCTCGGGTTCGGCGGCCGCAGTCGCGGACCATATGGTGCCGCTGGCCATCGGATCGCAAACGGGCGGTTCCATGTTGCGGCCGGCATCCTTCAACGGGGTGTATGGTCTTAAGCCTACGTTCGGGACCATTTCGCGGGCAGGAATGTCACCGCTGTCCCGGCGGCTGGATCATCCGGGAATTTTTGCCCGCAGCCCCGAGGATGTGGCCCTGGCCGCTGGTGTCCTGATGGCGCGGGACAAGGCCGATAAGGACATGCGGGGACATGCCGGCCTGGGCGAAGCAGCGCCGCTGGATGCGCCGCCGCGCCTGGCGTTTGTGCGTGGACCTGCCTGGCGGCGGGGTGAGGCGGATATGCAGCGGGGAATGGAAGACCTGGTCCGTGGCCTTGGCGATGTGGCGATTGAATGCGAATTGCCCCCCGTATTCGAGGGGGCTGTCGAATGTCACGGCATGATCATGAACGGGGCCGTTGGGCAGTCCTTGGGGCCTTATTACGACCGGGATCGTGATGGGTTGGATCCCATCACGGCCGACCGGGTCGAGCGGGGCCGGGGCGTGACGGCGCGTGACTATCTGGATGCGCTGTACCTGGCAGAGGAAATGCAGGATGTCCTTGCCGGGTTCTTTGACGGCATCGATGCCATCATCACGCCTGCCGCACCAGGGCAGGCCCCCCGTGATCTGAGCCGCACGGGCGATGCGGTATTCAACGGATATTGGACGCTCATGGGGGCACCGGCTGCCAGCGTGCCGCTGTTGACCGGCGATGACGGCATGCCGATCGGTGTGCAGGTGATTTGTCCCTGGGGCGAAGATGCCCGGCTGCTCAGGATTTGCCGCTGGCTCGCCGACCGCGTCGGGGAATGGCGGTGACCGGCGTTCCGACAGCCAGGGTCAATGAAGACCGCCTGTGGCAGTCGTTGATGGACATGGCCAAGATCGGCGCCACGCCCGGGGGGGGCGTCAACCGCCTGGCACTCAGTGACCTGGATCGCACGGCACGGGATATGTTTGCCGATTGGTGCCGCGCGGCGGGTTTGGATGTCCGAATCGATCGTATGGGAAACATCATCGGCCGGCGGGCCGGAATGGACGGCACCGCACCGCCCGTGGTGACCGGCAGTCATTTGGATACCCAGCCGCTGGGCGGGCGGTTTGACGGTACCTATGGCGTTCTGGCGGGGCTTGAGGTCGTGCGCGCGCTCAATGACGCAGGGATCGAGACGCATGCGCCGCTCGAGATCATTGACTGGACGGATGAAGAAGGTGTGCGCTTCGCCGCCGGTGTGGTGGCATCCGGTGTCTATGCCGGACGCTATGATCTGGATTACGGTCTGTCCCTGCCGGACCGGGAAGGCACCACGACCTTTGGTCAGGAACTGGCCCGTATCGGATATGACGGCGACGCGCCCTGCGGCGGGTACCCCATTTCCGCTTTCTTCGAAGCCCATATCGAACAAGGACCTATCCTTGAGCGTGAAAACAAGGTGATTGGTGCCGTGCTGGGCGCACAGGGGCAAAAATGCTACGCCGTGACCGTGACCGGCGAGGAAGGGCACGCCGGCACGATGCCCATGAATCTTCGGCGTGATGCGATGGTCGGTGCCGCGCGCATGATCGACGCCCTTAACCGGCTGGCGTTCGATTTCGATCCCATGCCGGTGATTACCACGGGATACCTGCAGGTGCGGCCCAATTCACGGAATACCATTCCGGGCCAAGTGACGTTTTCCATCGATATCCGCCATCCGGATAACGCAACCCTGGCGGATGTATGCGCAAGGGGCATGACAATTTGCCGCGACCTTGCGGACAAGGACGGATTGGAAGTCGGGGTCGCGGAAGCATCCAGCCGGGATTCCATTTCGTTTCATCCGGAATGCGTGGATGCGGTGCGATCCGCTGCCGAGACGCTTGGCCTGCCCTGGCGGGATATTCATTCAGGTGCCGGCCATGATGCCTGCAATCTTGTGCGTTTGGCGCCGACAGGAATGATATTCGTGCCGTGCCGGGACGGCATCAGCCACAACGAAAAGGAATCAGCGACACCTTCCGATCTTGCGGCGGGGTGTCAGGTCTTGCTTGAGGCAATGGTGTCCCGGGCGGGTCTGGCCTAGGGCGTTCTGCGGCCTTTACGGGCCGGCGCGGCGTCAGTCTTCTTCACCACCCAAAGAGCGGACCAGATCGACCAGCCGGCGGCGGACTTTGGGGTCGCCGACGGAATAATAGGCACGCACCAGTTCCAATGTCTCGCGCCGTGCCATTGGGTCGCGTTCCAACCCTTCCTGCGGTTGATCCGACAGGCCGACGGCCATTTGGCCTTCGTGGGAACGGATTTGCGATGGCAATTCTTCGAAGAAATACGCGACCGGCACGTCAAGAATGCGCGAGAACATATAAAGACGGCTGGCACCGATCCGGTTGGCGCCGCGTTCATATTTCTGAATTTGCTGGAAGGTCAGGCCGACCGCGTCGCCCAGTTTTTCCTGGCTCATCCCCAAAAGTGTCCGGCGCAGGCGTAAACGTTGTCCGACATGGACGTCGACCGGATTGGATACGCCGGGGGGAAGCCGTTTTTGACGCCGGCTTTCGTTTTTAATCGAGGCTCTTGGCATTTGTTCTTCCTTTAGCGCCCCACGTATGAGAGGTGCACATCGTCTCGTTGGCCCTCCCTCCGTTAAAACACTATAGCATATCGGCAGGACAGCTTGAGTGAACTTTCAAACGAAAATTAGTATTGTATGCATATTATTACAACGTATTTTCCCGATATTGTTGATCAAGGGGCGTTGAATTTTCTGGTTTTTTGTATCCCTGTATCTGTAATGCCAGAGTGATCCGAACCTTACCGGCACGCCAATAGGGTGTTGACCGAACAGGTTTGGGCACGGACAATCGTCTGGTATCAGAGACAACCAATAGTAGGGCGGGAAACATGGCGGACGAAACTTTAGACGAACATTTCGTGGAACTTGTTTCCAGCGTATCCCACGCAAATGGTGTGTTTCGCGTGACCTTGGGCCAACAGGTCGAAGCCGGAAGCGCCAAGCCGGTTGCGCGCCTTTTGATTCCTGCCAACCAGCTTCAAGCCGTGCTGCGCGGAATTGCCGAAGGCGCCAACGAGATCAGGGAAAAGCTCCAGGCTCAGTCCTCGGATGAGGACGGCAAAGGCGGCAAGGACGGCCAGCAGGATGACGAAGCCGGTAAGAAAAAGAGTGCGGCGCGGAAGCCGGCGGCCAAGAAATAGCAGCGGGGGCTTAGACCGCCGGTTCAATCCTTGAAATCATGCGGGCGGGCGGGGTTCAGCGTTCGCCCAGAGCACCTTCCAGGTTGGTGAGCAGCGGGTCCACCAAATAGCGCAACACGGTGCGGGAGCCGGTCTGAATGCTGGCCATGACCTGCATGCCCGGAAACAGGTTGTAGACGAGCTTGCCCCGGCTGAAATGGTCTTTTTCCGTGGCGATGCGAACCTTGTAATAAGGGTTTCCGTCTGGTGTCTGCAATGTGTCGGGGCTGACGTGCGTGACTGTTCCCTGAAGCGCGCCGAACCGCATTGCATCTCCTGATGCAAGCTTGACCACCGCCGACTGGCCCGAAACGACATAACCGATATCCTGTGTCTGCAGCTTGGCTTCGATGATCAGCCGGTCACCGGCGGGGACGATATCGACAACCGGGTCGCCCGGCCGGATGACCCCGCCGACGGTCACCACGTGCAGGGTCTTGATCGTGCCGTCCACCGGCGAGCGGACGACCGTGCGTTGCAGGTTGTCGCGGAATTTCTGAATCCGTTGTGTCAATTCGCGGAAATTCAATTCCGCCTCGTCCATCAGGCGCTGGGTTTCCTGGGTGAACTCACGTTTGATGTTTTCCGCCACGGCCCGCGCTTCATTCATGGCGGCGTCGGCCCGCAGCAACGAGGCCTTGTCCGTATCGATAGAGCCGCGCAGTTCCTCCGCCTCTTTCAACAAGTTCAAGTGGACAAACCGGTTGGTCAGATCGCGCTTCAACAAGCCTTCGCTGATCCTGACCTGTTCGTCGACCAGTTTCAGGCTTTTACCGGCGTTGGTGATACGGGTTTTGATCTCGTGAATTTCCTGGGACCGCTGGCTGATCGCCGCTTCCTGGCGCTTGATATCCGATTGGTGTTTTTCGTAATCCGCTTCGAAGCGCTGCCGGGCCGATTGGGCCAGGTCCGGCCGCTCCTGGACCAGGACCGGGTCCAATTCCATGGAATGACGGCCCTGCAGCAAGGCATCAAGGCGGGCCAGGTCGAACCGCAAGGATACCAGCCGCTCGCCCAATTCGCCGACATCGGCGCTGCTTGCGGTCGGCTCCAGTACCACCAGTTCCTGTCCGGCTTTGACTCTGCCGCCTTCGACGACCTTGATCTCGCGGACGATGCCGCCTTCCAGGTGTTGGATCGTTTTGACCTGCGTCGAAGGGATGACTTCGCCCATGGCCATGGACACGATGTCGATCTCGCTTAAGGCCGACCAGATGCCGAAACTGACGACCATGAATGCACAGAGGAAAAAAACAGCATGTGTGCGCACCGGGATGGTTTCCGACGGCTGATAGGGTTGTTCGTCCTGATCGCCGAATGCGGCAGCAGGCGATGGCGGCTGTTCGCCGCCCGGCGGGCCGGGTTGCTGCGCTGCGCCGGCGGGGGGAACATTGCTCTCGCCGTCGGGCAGGTCGATGGCGCCCTTGGCCTTGGCCATGAGTTCCTTGAGCTTATCCGTGGCGGCGATGGGAGATCCGACCATGGCGCTATTCTCCGCTTCGCTTGCGGTTCGTCCGCGCATCGGGAAGCGGCGTGACCTGTGCATCGGCCGGTGTCGGTTCCGTCATGGCCGGTGCGGCGGCGGCGCCTGCCGATGCGGCGGGAAAGTCCGGGGATACGGGGGCCGAAGGGGGCGGTGTCGATGCAGGTGTCGAAGGTTCGGGGGCTGCCTGGGCGCCCTGCGGCTCCTTCGCGCCCGGTACATGGCGGACGGTGGGCACGGGTTTCTGGTTCAGGTCGAGCAGATAATGGGCCCCCCGGACGATGTTCTTGTCATGTGACATGATGATGATCGTCCGGCCCTGTTTGACCAATGATCCCATGATGTTATGCACGGCCGCGCAGCCGTCCGCATCCAGGCTTTCCGTGGGCTCGTCGATCACGGCCAGGGCACCGTTGGTGGCCAGGGCCCGGGCCAGGCCCAGGCGCCGCCGGGTTCCTTCGGACAGGCGCCAGCCGTTGTCGACCACGGGGGTTTCGAAACTTTGCGGGCTTTCATCCAAAAACCGGCGCAACCCCACGGCATCGATAATCCGGTTCATGTCGCCGGTGTCGATGTCGGGTGCGTTGACCTTCAGGTTTTCTTCGATCGTCGCGTTCAACAAGGCCGGTTCCTGCGGCATGTAGATGACCTGTTTGCGCCACCATTCCAGGGACACCTGATGCAGGTCCAGGCCGTCCACCAGGATTTGTCCCCGGTCGGCTTCCAACAGGCCAAGCATCAGGCGGGCCAGGGTGGTCTTGCCGCTGCCGTTGTCGCCGATCACAAGCAGCACGTCGCCCGGCTGCAATTTCAGGGACAGGGATTCGAAAACCGGCATGGGTGCGCCTTCGAAGGAAAAGGCAAGGTCGCGCAGCTCGATGGTGCCGGTATATTTGGAAACCGCCGATCCCTTATCCGGCTCCAAAGGAACCTTGGTCAGTTCGGCGAACATGGTCAGTGCCTGGCGCGCCTTGGCAAAGGCGCTGCCCAATTGCGACAGCTTGGTAACCGGTTGCAAGGCCCGGGCGGACAGGATGTTGGCCCCGATCATGGCGCCCACGTCCATGTTGCCGCTGACGACCAAAAGCGCGCCTGTGGTAATGACGGCGACGCTCATCAGGCCGTTGGCGCTTTGCGTGATGGTCTGAATCAATCCCTGGCGCGAGCCCACATCCCGGCGCAGGTGCTGGGATGAATGCACGTGTTTATCCCAGGCCCGGCGCAGGAAGCCGCCCGCGTTGAACGCCCGCACAAGGTCCTGTTCACGGGTCGCCGTGCCCAGAAGAGCGCTGCCCACACCCGTGGCGTTCTGCAGCTCTGCCGTCTTTTCCTGCATGGACATGGAGCCGTAGACGCCCAGGACGAACACGCCGATCAAAAAGCCCCCGACCACAATCGCCAGGATCGGATGCAGCAGATAGAGCACGAACACGAAGATCAGGGAAAACGGCACATCCAGGATCGTCGCGATATTGGATGAGGAATAGGCCTGTTCGACCGAGGCCATGCCGTTGACCATTTCGCGCCGGGTTTCCGGCGGAATTTGTTCCAAATCCCCGGCCTTGGCCTTGGTCAGGATGGCATATCCGGCGATCGCCAGTTTTTCATCGGGCGCCACGTTGACGCCGCGGGCAAGCGCGCTGCGGGCCTGGCGGAACAGGAATTCCAGAACGATCGCAAGCAACACACCGGTCGTCAGGGTGATCAGGGTCGCATCCACGCCCTGGCTGACATAGCGGTTCAGTACCTGCATGACGAACAGCGGGCTCGCCATGGCCAGGATATTGATGAACAGGGTCGCGACGAGCAATTCCGTCGCGATCGCCGGATTGGCGAAAACCCGTTTCATCAATTCTTTCATCTGCGCTTACCCATCCGTCGCGGCGGTTTCCCGCGCATCGGTGCATCCAATATCCCTAAATCCCCACGCCCATGGGCCCTGAACCGCATAGACAAAGGTGCCGCAAACAGTACCACAAAGGCCGAAATGCAGCGAACCCGCGAAAATCATAGGCGGTTCAGGTGAATGATTGGTGAACAGCCGTGTGGGAGGTCAGGCGAGCGGGTTGGCGCTGAGGAAATCAGTGTCGTCCAGGTCGGCGCCGTTCACATTCTTCAACTCAATTTCCATGTCGGCCTGGGCGTCGCCATCGGCATCGATCTCAAGGATCTTGGTTTCATTGTTGAACCGTGCCTCGGTATTGCCGCCTGAGAACGCGACATTCTCGTCACCGATAAAGCTGAACGTTCCGACCTGCAATCCCGAAATATCGATCTTGTCGGACGCCAGGGCATCGAAATCTTCGATCACGTCACGCAGCATATCACCGATGCCGCTGTCGCCCGGCGCGGAATAAATGAAGACATCGGCACCGCCGCCGCCTTCGAGGGTATCGGCGCCCCCGGCCCCTTCGATGAAGTCATTGCCGTCATCGCCGGAGAGGAAGTTCGTACCCGCGTCGCCGGTAATGGAGTCGTCGTTATGGCTGCCTTCGACGTTTTCGATGCCGGAGAATGTATCGCTGAACCCAAAGCCGTCATTACCCATCGTGCCGGAGCTCAGATCGATCACCACGCTCACGGCGGCGTCCATGAAGACGACAGTATCGATGCCGTCGCCGCCCTGGATGTCGTCGATGCCGTCGCCGCCGATGAAGGTATCGTTGCCGTCGCCGCCGATCAGGGTGTCGGAGCCGGCATTGCCCAGCAATAGGTCATCGCCCGTGCCGCCGGTCATGATGTCGGCACCGGTGGTGCCGGCGATCACGGTGTTTTCCGTGGCGGCGGATGAATCAAAGGCGGTTGCCACGGCGAAGATATCGGCATCCGGGCTGTCTTCGTCGAAATCGAATTCGATGTAATCTATGGGCTTGCCGGCGCCATGGTCGACGACGACGGTCTTGTGGATGTAGCCGGTCGCGAAGTCTTCATAGAAGAACGTCAGGTCGTCCGTGATGTCATCGAACACAGCACCCAGCAATTCCATATCGCCGTCGAAGATCAGCGTATCGATACCGTCGGCACCGCCCGCCAGGGTCAAGGTATCCTGCTGACCGGCCGCGACCGCGGCGGCGATGGTCAGGGCGGTGGAGTCAGTTCCCGACGCCCGGAAATAGTTGTCATTGTCGCTGCCGACGAAGGAGTTATCTCCCGCCGTGCCGATGGTGACGATCTTGAAGTCCGAGGCGTCAAGCGTGCCCGTATACCCGGAGATATCGATCTCCATGTCGCTGCCTAGGTCCAGAATACCGTTGTCGCCAAAGTCGAACTCAACAATACCGCTTAGATTTACAATCGCTTCAACGATGCCCGTAAGGCCCAGCAAGGAGTTTCCTGATCCAAACTCAAAATTAGTTCCGTCGGCTACGATCCCTTCAAAGACGATGAAATCGCGTTCAGCGGAAGCATTGTCGAAGTTGGCAAATTCAATCTTATCTCGGTTAGAAGAACCGACATCGGATTCAATTTCATCGAAATATACAAAGTAATCGGTTCCCGTACCGCCGCTCAGGGTGTCCTGACCCGCGCCGCCGATGATCGCATCGCTGCCCAGGCCGCCGTAGATCACGTCGTCGCCGCCAAGGCCTTCGATGTCGTCGTCGCCCCGTCCACCTAGCAGCACATCTGCTGACGCCGTGCCGATAATCATCTGATCGAAAGCACCGGTCGAGAAGTTCTCGATCACCGGGGCGGTCAGCGTGTTGTCCAGGCGCAGCAGGAAGCCGTTGAAATCGGGTCCGACGGGCACGGTGTCCTTGATGTAAAGGTAGCCATGCGTGCCGTCGTTGAAGAAGTGAAGCTGTGCGTCGGCACCCACGCTGGCGGTGCTGACACCCGTGGGGACGTCCGCGACCGTGCCGTGATCAACCGGGATCAGGCCGACATCGGTAATGCCGGTGAGTTCGATCAGGTCGTTGACAGGATCGAAGTCGGTGATGCTGTCCGTATTGGTTTGATCGGATTCGAAGCTGTAATTGAACACAAAGGCGTCGGATCCGTCACCGCCGGTCAGAACATCCGCGCCGCTGCCGCCGGTGAGTGCGTCGTTGCCGTCACCGCCCAGCAGATAGTCCCTGCCTGCACCACCATCGATGGAATCCGATCCTGCATTGCCGAACACGTAATCATGGTTCGAGCCGGCAATCAGCGTATCGTCGCCCGATGTGCCGCCCAATGCGATATGTCCGGTTTCGGCCGAGGAATCGGCGGTGAATGTCACCGCGAGGTAATCAGGGAAACCGTCCGGATCGTTGGTTGAAACTCGAACGGCGGCCAACGGATCGGCAGCATGGTCGATGACATCGGTCGAAACGATGCCGTCGACATCGTCTTCGAAAGTGATGCGGAGATCGTCGACGTTGGTGTCGCCATCCGCATCGACCAATTCCAGGCCAAGGAAGCTGAAAGTCTGATCAATGGCAAAGACATCATTGCCGCCGCCGGTGGTGATGTCGTCGAAGCCTGTGGTGGCAATGTACAGGTCGTCGCCCGCGGTTCCGGCAAAGATATCGTCCACGTTGTCCGTGCCCGTATTGAACACGGTCAGATTATTGACGGCGGCGGTCAGGAAATCGCCGGCATCCAGGTCGGCAAGCGATACGCCCTGAAGCTCGATCTCGAAATCGGCTGACCCATCATCGTTCAGGTCGATCTGCAGCAATTTGCTGGTGTCGTCGAACCGGGCATCGGTCACGCCGTTGAAGCCAAGGGCGGCATCACCGACGAAGTGGAAATCACCGCCGATGATGATGGCACTCAGGTCGATCAGATCGACATGGGTGCCGAAGGTGCCGGCATCGAAATCGGTGATCACGTCACGGAAGCCGCCGCCGACGCCGGAGTCCGCCGCAGACAGGTAGACGAGATCATCCGCGCCGGTGCCCGTGGTAATGGTGTCGGAGCCGCCGCCGCCGGTGATCGTGTCATCGCCGGAAAGGGTGACGATTGTCTCATCGGTGCCGTCGCCGACGACAATCTGGTCGGCGATGTCGATGGTTACGGTGATGGCGTCGGCCGTGCCCGTTCCGTAATCGACCGTTATGGCATAGGCCGGGCCCAGGTTGGTGGTGACGGTCTCGAACGTTTGGGCGTCATGGCTGTTGTAATTGACGATCGTGAAGGTTTGGCCGGGCACCGGAATATAGGCATTGATGAAGTTCAGGGTCAGCGCGTCGGTCGCGCCTGAAAGATCCATGCTGTCGATGGTCAGAACGTCGTGATCGGCGGCACTGTTGAATTCAAACACAAGATTATTGGCGCCGTTGTTGTCCAAGATGCCGTCAATGGTGAAATCACCGGTCTGGTTGATGCCGCCGACTTCGATGGTGCCTTGGTTGTCCAGCGTGCCCGATCCGGCGAGCAGCAACGTGCCGTCGCCTTCGATGATGCCGGTGTTGATCAGGCTGCCGTTCTGGATGGTCAGTGTGGCGCCTTCATCGATGGTGATGGTGGCGTTGTTGGTCAACAGCCCCCCATCGATCCGCAGGGTGCTGCCGGCCTGAACGTGGATATCACCGTTATTGGTGGTGTTCAGGTCGATGTCCGTGATGGTGCCGCTGGTCACGTTCACCGTGCCCCCGCCGGCGATGGACAGAATGCCCGCCCCGGTGCCGGCAATGAACCCGCCTGTACTGGTCATATTGATGACGCCGCCCGCAAACACGTTCACGTCGCCGCCGTTCTGCGATGTGATGTTGCCGCCGCCGTTCATGGTCAGGGAGCCGGTGATGTTCAAATCACCGATATCCAGCGTCTTGGTGCCGGAGGTATCGGTCGTCAAGGTTGCACCGGACTGGATATTGGTTGCCGTATAGAGCGTGCCCTGGGTCCAGTCCATCTGACCTGCCACGTTCAATGTACCGGTGCCGAGAATTTCACCGTTGCTGAAATCAAGAATGCTGTCAGATGCGATGGTCAGCGTCAGCGCCGTGCCGATGTCCAGGTCGGTGACCGAATCAAACAGCTCCAAAGTTCCGCCGCCGGACACCTGAAGGCTCGCGTCGACGGTATAAACGGAACCACCCAATTCGATCTGGGCACCGCTGGCGATGGCCAGGTCTGATCCCAGGAACCCGCCGCCCATGAGGCGCAGCACGCCGGTTTGGACGTCGATGGTGCCGTCGAAATCAACGCCGACATTGATGATTGTGGTCGACGAACTGGTGTCACGGATCAAGCTGCCCGTGGCGTCAATGATCAGATTGTTAACGCCGCCGCCGTTGTCGCCGACGATCCCAGGCCCCTGCAAGTAAAGCGTGCCGCCGTTCGTGACTCTCAGATCGACGGTGTTCTGCAACTCGAGACTGCTGCCGCCGGCGTCGTAAATCATCGTGCCGCCATCGATGGTCACGTCCGTGCCGTCGATGGTCTTGATGCCGGAAGTAATCAGGTTGAGGGTGCTGCCCGTGCCGTAATTGAAATTGCCCACGCCGGTGATCGTGCCCTGGGTCCATTCATGGAGCCCGTCCACCTGGAAGACACCCGTGGTGACGCTGACCGTGCCCGCGTCATGTTCGAATGTCAGTCCGCTATCGATGGTCATTCCGGTGGAGACTTGAACCGTTGTGGTGCTGTTCGCCAGTCGCAGAATGCCGCCGGTGCCGGTCAGGTCGTGACCGGTATTGAAGGAATGGGTCCGGCCGGCGCCCCTCAGTTCCAGGATTGCACCGGGGGAGAAGCCGATCGTTCCCGCCAGCGTGGTGTCGCCGGACAGGTTCAATTGGCCTGATGTCAGTGTGATCGTGCCATCAAGCGTCAGATTGGGGTTCAAGGTTGCCGTGCTGGCTCCGTCGCGGACCAGTTCGCCGCCGGCCTGAATGATGATCTGGTTGTTCGTGCCGACGGCAGCGGTGATGTTCTGCGCACCTTCCAGGCGCAATTGACCCGAAGCACCGACGGTGATGTCCGCATCGTTGGCGAGCGCCAGGCCACTGGCACCGGATTCGTACGTCATGGTGGCGTTGGTGACGTTGACGCTGATGCCGTCGATGGTCTTGGTGCCCGAGGTCGTGAGGCTCAGACCAGCGCCGTTGGCATAGGACACCTGACCGGTGCCGGTGATGTCGCCTTGGATCCAGTTGTGGATGCCGTCTACATTCAGATTCTGCGCCGCGCCGACCACGATGTCGCCGCTGGATTGCTGCAGTGTCATGGTGCCGACAACGGTCATGCTGTTATCGACGGAAAGAACCGTGTTGCTGCCGGTGATCTGAAGGGTCCCGGCGGACGTGCCGAAGTTCAGCGCCGCGCCGACAGTGTTCGCATCCTGGCTGTTCAGGTTCAGGATGCCGCCGGCGGACAGGTTCACGGCGCCGTCCAGGTTTGCCGTGCCGTCCAGGCGCAGGGTGCCATCCAGCACGTTAAGCGTACCACCGTTGATGTCCAGATCCACATCGACGACCGTGGTGCTGGCCCCGTTCTTTACCACGGTACCGCCGGCGGTCACGTTGATGCGGTTGTCGAAGGCATCAAAGTCGTCGATGTTGGCGTTGCCCAACAGTTCCAAGGTGCCGCCAGCGGAAACGTCCAAATGCGTGCCGTTGGCGAAACGCAGGCCCGAGCCGCCGCTGGAATAGGAAAGCAGGGCATTGGCGCCGGTCACGGTCAAATTCATGCCGTCCAAGGTTTTGGTTCCCGATGACAGCAGGGTCATGGTGCCGTTGCTGCCGACCGTCACGTCGCCGGTGCCGGTAATCTCGCCGGAGAACCAGTCATAATCGCCAAGGATCGACAGCAGATTGGCCGAATTCACATCAACGGTGGTGGTGGTGCCCGTGTGGGTCAGCAACAACCCGGAATCGACCACCAAAGGCCCGGCGACGTTCAGGGTCAGGTTGCCTTGAAGGGTGATTTCACCCGCGCCGCTCAGGTCGGTCGACGGCCCGGTCGTCCAGATGCCGGTGTTGAGGGTTGCTTCGGCGCCGCTGGCGACATCAACGGTTCCGGCCAGGGTGCCGCCACCGTCGAACCGCAGCACGCCGGCATCGATATCGATGATCCCGCCCAAAGCTTGATCCAGGGCGACATCAACAATGCCGGTCAGGCTGCTGGCACGGGCCAGGGTCCCGCCCGACACGATGGAAAGGGTGTTGGTGCCGCTGCCGTCAACCAGGGTCGCCGTCGTGTCGAACTGGAACGTCCCGCCGGAAACGATGCTGATATCGCTGTTGTTGTTCAGGGTCAGACTGGATGCACCGGTGCCGTAATTGAACGTCCCGCCGATATCCATATTGACGCCGTCAAGGATCTTGGAGCCGGAGGTCAGGACAGTGAAGGTGCCATCCATGGTCATAAGCCCGGCAGCGGTTAGGGTGCCGGAGGTCATGTCGACCGTTCCGCCCACGCCGACGGTCGAGGCGCCGGTGATGGTCATGGAGCCGGAATTAAGATCGATGTCGCCGCTGCCCGTCAGTGCGCCGTTCAGGATGAAGTCGTCGCCGATGGTAAAGGTGCCTTCGTTGGCAAAATTCGGGACGACAAGGCTCTTGGCGGAATTGTCATTGCCGACGGTAAAAGTGCCGTTGTTGGTCAATGTGCCCGCCATCACGGTCATCGTCGTCGCCGGCGGGGTGATGCCGCCCGATTGGATGACAATGTCGCCGTCGTTGATGAAGCCGCTGGCGAAGGTCACATCATTCAGGGTGTTGCCTTGGCCGACGTTCAGCGTCGCGCCGATTTCATTGGCAAACGTCCCGTTGAAGTCCGCGGTGCCGCCGGTGTTGATCGTGCCTTGGTTGACGACGCCCGTGTTGTTGAAGGTGTCACCATAGGCCTGCATGACCGCGCCCGCGGCAATGATCAGGTCGCCCGCACCCTGGACCGTGGCTGTGTTCAAAAGGTCCAATGTGCCGACAGCCATGGTGAAGTTTGATGCGACCGTCAGGGTATGTGTGCCGGAAAGAGTGAGCCCGCCAGTGCTGCCGGTCACCGTTGTGGCAGTGCCGACCTGGGTTTCGCCGCCTGAAACGGTCAGGGTGTAGATGCCCAGGTCAATGTTGCCGTTCTGGGTATTGAAGACCTTGCCGCTGTTGCCGATGGTCAGGTGTCCGCCCAGGTCGATCAAGCCCTGGTTTTCGATGGCGGCGTTAAGCGTCTTCGCGGCGTTGCTGCTGGTGACAATGGTACCGGTGTTGAGCAAATTGCCCGCAACCGTCAGCGTCGTCGCCGGCGGGGTGATGCCGCCGCCCGTGATGGTCAGTGTGCCGTCGTTCTGGAAGTCGCCGCCCATGCTGACGCTGGTTAGTACATTGCCCTGACCGACCGTCAGCGTGCCGCCCGTATTTAGTTGCAGATCCGGGTCGATGGACGATGTCGCGATGGCAGTGATCGCACCGTTTGTGGTGATCTGCCCGGTCCCGGCAATGGTTTCGTTATTGAGGCTGATCGTCGGCAAGCCATTGAGGGTGGTATTGCCGTTCACGGTCAGGCCGACCGAGCCGTTCAGGTTCAAGGCGCCGGCGAAAGCGGAATCGCCGTCCAGGACCAACGCGCCGGTACCGCTGAGCGTGACCGTCCCGGCGAAGTCGGCGTCGCCGTCAACGGTAAGGGAGCCGCCGGAAATGGTCAGGTTCGTATTGGCGTCCAGGGCGCCGTAGGTGTCGGTTCCGGCCGAATATGTCGCCGTGCCGACCCCCTGGATGAGCGCCAGATTCTGGACCGTCGGCACGCTGATGGATGGAACCAGATCTTCATCCACCCAATTGGCAGCCGTCGTCATATCGCCGTTGGTGTCGGTGTCGAGCGTCAATGGGATCAGGTCAGGCACGACGTTGACGGTGACACTGACATCCCGCGACGGGCCGCCGGCCGTTTCCTGCAGGGTCACGGTAAAGCTGTCCTGACCGTAGAACCCGGCATTGGGGTTGTATTCGAAGGTGCCGTCCGCATTGACAATGAAGGTGCCGAAGCCGCCGTTCGACGTGCCGGAATTGGCGACGAAGTCGAAGGCCGTGTTCTCGACGTCGAAGCCTTCCAGATCGCCCCGGATGGCCACACCTTCCGGTGTGTCGATGGTCGTGGAATAGATGTCCGGCGCCGTGTCGATGAAGGCGGCGCCGCCCGCATGGGTCGTGCCGTCCAGGCCGTTGATGCCCGCGTCGGTCACCGTGGCGGCAGCACCCAAGGCGCCCACGCCGTCGTCCATGTGCCAGTTGGCCACCAAAGTCGGGTCGTTGGCATCGACGAAGTTGTGCATGTTGTCGGCAATGTCGGATTCCGACCGGGCGATGTTCCACAGACGCACATCCGCCATCTGGCCGTCCAGGTAATCCTCGGACGGTGTGCCGGATGAGGTCCGCCCGCCGATGACCAGGTCGGCGCTGCTGTTGAACAGGGTGCCGCTGAAGGTCGAGGACGCATCCTCGACGCCGTTGACGAACAAGCGCACGTCACCCGTAGCGCTGTCGTACGTGGCGGCCACGTGGTACCACTGCCCGGCCTCGATCGACGTTGCCCCATCCAGGACGGACGCGCCCGTTCCGGTGGCCGAGGCCGCGAAGCGCAGCACCGCGTTACCATCGCCGTCCACGTCGGTCAGGCCCAGCCCATAGGCGCGCTGGTTGGTGGCGGTCTCATACTTCTCGAACAGGGTGATCGAGTCGTTAAGCGGTACCGCCGTGTCCAATTTGAACCAGGTCTCCATGGTGATTTCGGTCGAGAGGTCGAGTGCGGCCGCGTCGGCTACGCGCACCACGTTCGCCGTGCCGTCGAAATCGAGCGCCCGGCCGATCACATTGGGGCCCAGGACGTCGGGGCTCAGAGAAGGCGTCGTGCCGCCGTCGCCCAGAATCGCATCTGGTCCGCCCGCGACCTGATTGGTCACGGTCGTTCCGTCCACGTCATCGAAGGTGTATTGCGCGACGAGGTCGTTGTTCGGGTCGTCCGGCGTCGCGGATTGCCAATTCTGGCCGATCTCGTCTGCCGTCCGTGCGGTCTCCCATACCCGTACGTCGTCGATTTGACCATTAAAGCCCAACGATGCGGCGGCATCCGATGCACCGATGGTCATATCGCCGGTGGGTGTGATGGGGGCTGAATTGACCGTCCCGATTGAGGGGGTGAGCCCTTGGACGGTGCCGTCGATGTAGACTTTTGCCTCGCCGTTTTCGCGGACGAGCGCGACATGAGTCCATTGCCCCGCGGTCGGGGCGACGGCGGTGTCAAGGATGACGCTGCTGCCGAACAGGCCGGAAATCACGTAATTGCTGGCCGTCACCTCGCGCAGCAGGATGCCGTATCCGTCCGTTGCGGGCGCGCCGTTATAGAGAACATATTGATCGCCTGAATCGGTACCATCCCAATAGAACCAGGCTTCAACCGTCAGGTCGTCCGTGACCGTGGAAACGGGCGCGGCCGTCGCGATGACGTCACCGCCATCGAACTGGGCGGCACCGCCGGCAGCGGATGCGCCGATCAGATCGGGCGCATCGTTGACCGGTTTGACATCGACGGTAATGGCCTGGGTGGTCCAGTTGTCTCCATCGCCGACGGCGACGTAGAAGATGTCCGTGCCGACGTAATCCTGATTTGGCGTGTATTGCCATTTCCCGGCGTTGTCGACCCACGCACTGCCGTTCTGCGGCTGGCCGTTGATTTCGTAATTAAACTGCATGTCGCCGTCGATGTCGGCCACGTGGATCTGGCCGGTCAGTGTCGCGTCTTCGGCGGTGGCGAAGGCATTGGTCGCGTCGAAGAAGGGCGTGGCTTCAACGGATGCAGAGAAGAATGTGCCGTGGTTGCCGGACACGATGTCGGCGACGGCAGACCCTTCCGACCCGGTCAGGGGATAGGCCGCGGTCAATCCGGCTTCATCGCCGGTGGGCAGGGTGACCATGTCGCCCTGAACTTCCGTTGCGCTGCGTGCCGTGTTGTAGGCACGAACGTCGAATATCTGTCCGGCGAATTCACCGCCGCCGGTAGCGAATTGGCCGATATTCAGATTGCCGGTCTGAATGTCGATGACTTGGCCGCTGCCGGTGTCGTTGCTGACGCCGTCGATGATCAATTCGACATTGCCCGCACCGTCATGGACAAAGGCGACATGATGCCAGGCATCGTCGTTGTAGACGCCGGAGCCGATCAGCGCGGTCTGTCCCTCGACCGCGGCCTGCAGCACGCCGGTGTTGGATATGGTGATGGACAGGCCATCGGACGTGGTGCCGCTGCCCAGGCCCAGGATCGTCTGTGTTGACGCAATGCTCGGTGCCTTGAACCAGGCTTCGTAGGTGAACGCTCCGCTGCCCGTTTCCAGGGCGCTAGAGTCGGTGACCGATACGACTTTATTGGTGCCGTCGAACTGAATCGCCGTACCGGCAAAGCCGACCGGGGTCGGGTCGAAGATATCAGGCGTTGTCCCGGAGCCGAGGAATGCATCAGCTGCCGAGGCCAGATGACCCTGGTTGATGACGAACTGACCGGTGACGTCTTCGAAGTCGAAGTGAACGGGCAGATTGGCAGCGAGGGGATCGGCTGGCACATAACCGCCCATGTCGGCTTGAATGGCCTGCTGGTTAAGCGCCGTGTCGTAGATTCGCACTTCATCAATGACACCCGCGAACGCATTGCTGCCGACCTGGTTGTTGCCGATGACCAAATTTCCGGAGTTGATGTCCGGGAGCGAGCCGCTTGCCGTGCCGACCAGATCGCCATCCAGGTAAAGCGAGAAGTTGCCCGACCCGTCGTGGACGAAGGCTGCGTGATGCATTTCGCCGTCGTTGACTGTACCGGCGGTGGTGATCGAAATGCCGGCGTTGACCGCCGCCTGCAGGTTCCCGGCAGAAAGGGTCAATGCGGCGCTGTTCAAGGTAGACGTCTCACCCATGGCCAGCAGGACGCCGGTGGTGTCGCCGGGGTCGACAGAGAACCAGACTTCCTGCGTGAACGCGCCGCCGCCGATAGCAAGGGATGAGGTGCTGGGTGAGGTGATCGACCCGATGACAACGCCGCCCGCGGTTGTCAGGGAATCGCCGGGGTCGAGGGTGACGGTCAGGCCATCGCCACTGACGCCGGCTACGGTATAGGTTCCGTCGTTCGGGCTGGATGTGCCGCTGACCGTTATTACGTCACCGGGTGTCAAATTGGCGAAGGTGCCGTTCACCGAAGCGACGATGGTGTCCGGGCTTGGATTGTTGTCGATGAATGAGACCGCGTTCCCGCCGGAGAGTGTGAAATCAAACAGGCTGTTGTCCAAAACCTGCATTCGATCATCCGCGCCATCGAACTGTATGGCGTCGCCATTGGTCGTGATGGCGGTAATGACCGGCGCGTCGTTGGTGGGCTGCACATCAATGGCAATGGTCTGCGACGTCGATCCGTTCTGTTCGTCCGTGACGGTCACGACGAAGCTGTCCGTGCCGAAGAAATTGGCATCGGGGATGTATTCGTAATTGCCGTCCGGCCCGATCGTGACCGTACCGTTCTGTGCCTGGGCGCCGACCGAGAAGATCAGGGAATGGTTCTCGACATCTGTGGCCTCGATCGTTCCGCGCAGGACCGTGTCTTCGAAGGTGATGATGGGGCTTGCGATGCCGCCGTAAATGCCGGGGCCGGTATCGACATAGGTCGGTGTGCCGGAAGGTGTCGCGGCATACCCGCCGACCGGATCAAGGATGCTGGAAACCGGGTCGCCGTCGATGCCGCCGTTCAGCGGGAAGTAGGCAAGCAGTCCGGCGGAATCAAGCGGGACTTCCCCTTCGAAGGAATCGTGGAGTCCCCCTTCGCCGCGGGCATAGTTCCAAATGCGGACGTCGGTGATTTCGCCGGCCCAGTGCTGACTGGTTATGCCGTTAAACGCGCCGATGACGACGGTGCCGGCACCCGCTTCCGGTGCTGCAGGGGCGTTGAAGCTACCGGCCTCTTCGCCGTTGATGAATAGGGTGAATTCCTTGCTTACGTCGTCGTAGGCCGCAGCCACATGGGTCCATTGCCCTTCAACCACGGGTATGCCGCTGTCAATATTGGCGAAGGTGGCGTCACTCAGATGGGATGTGAAGCGATATGTGCCGCCAATGGCTTGAAGTGACCAGGTCGAATTGCCACCACCAATGTCTTCCAACGCCAAGATGCGGTGCGTGCCGGATAGGGATGCTGCGTCCGGCCGCACCCAGGCCTCGATAGTGAAGCTGTCAGGATCGAGGTCCGTCGCGGCATAGGGCACCGAGAGATAGTCTGTCGTGCCGTTGAAGCTGACCGCGCCCGACAACACGTTCTGGGTCAGCAAGTCCGGCGTATTGTCGGCGAAGTGGGCATCGCCCTGGAACATGCCGTCGGCGGTGCTGTTCCCATTGATGCGGGCGTCGTTGTAAAGCCCGCCGTCCAGCGGGAAGTTGTTGACCAGGCTGCTTGGCGAGGCGCCGTCGTAATGGGCGGTATCCAGATCGGACTGGATTTCCGATTGCGAGCGCACCGTATCAAAGATGCGGACCTGAGCAATCCCGCCGTCGAATGCATCGGCACCGCCTGTGGAAGCACCAACCAAGATTGCCGAGGGATCGATGATGTCGCCGCCACCGGTGAAACTGCCGGTGGTTTCGGGCGTGCCGCCGTTGACGTATTTACTCAGCGTGTCGGTGGCGGAATCGTAGGTGATGGCAACATGGACCCATTCGCCGGCGGTCACATTGGCGCTGCCGGACTGGATGCCACCGCCGCTTAACTCGAACCCAAGCGCCGCACCGTTAAGCACCATGCGGGTGTCGCCGATGGCGACGAGGGTCTGGGTGCCCGTCAGGTCATTTGCCTGGACCCAGGCTTCGATGGTGAAGTCGCCTGTGCGGGCAACGGAATGGAAGTCCGAGAATTCGGCATAGTCGCCGACACCATCCAGGACCGCATAATCGGAGAACCGGTCCGACGGCGGACCCCCCGCCGAAATCGCATGGCCGTTGCCGGATACGTCGATCAGCGTCGGGTCGGCATCAAAGGCATCCGTATCGACGTTGTCGGTGGTGTAGCGGGCTTCCAGGCTGGTTGTGTCTGCAATATCCGCCAACTGATAATTCGCGGCGATTTCGTCGGCCGTGCGGGCGTCGCCCCAGAACCGGATATCGTCAATGGCGCCCTTGAAGAAGGTCGTTCCGTCGATGGACCGGGCCAGGGCGATTTCGCCGGTGTTGCCCGACAGGTCCAAGGCGACGTTTTGTGGTGCACCCGAAACCTGGCCATCTATGTAGGTCTGCAGCGCCGTGCCGTCATAGACGACGGAAACATGATGCCAGGTACCGTCGTTGATGGCGCTTGCGGAAGTGGCTGTCGCGCTGCCGTCAGCGCTGAAGGCGACCAGGTTGCCTGCCCCGTCCACACCGACTTCAAGGCCGAGCAGGCCGGAATTCTGGCCCAAGCTGAAGATCGGGTTCAGGGTTTCTCCGGCCGGCATTTGGACCCAGGCCTCAAGGGTGAAGGCATCTCCGGCATTGTCGGGCAGAAGACGAGGATTGGTCGGATCCAGCACCTGGATGAAATCGTTGATGCCGTCGAATTGCGGGGCGAGCACATTTGCCCGTGCGCCCAGGATTTGGGGTGCGTCGTTGACGGCCTTGACGTCGACATTAACCGTCCGCGTCGTAATGCCGCCGCTGCCGTCATCGACCGTTACCTCGAAGCTATCAAGGCCCGCTGTTTCCGGATCGGGTGTGTAGGTCCAATTACCGGCCGCATCGATGGTCACATCGCCACTTGCGGGATCGGCGGTGATGGAGAAGGTAAAGGACGCGCTGTCCGGATCCGTCACGCTGATTGAGCCGGTCAGGAAGCCGTCTTCGGCCAGGGTGAACGGGTTGGTATCTGCGAAGGTCGGCGTTGTCGGCGAGCCGCTGCTTTTGAACGTGCCGTCGTGAGCGTCGGTGACGTCGTTTATGGTCGATCCGTCGGACTGATTGAGGTGCCAGGCGCTGACCAGGCCGGCTTCGCCGCCGTCAGGCAGCTGATAGATGTCGTTCTGGATTTCGCTGAGGGAACGGCCAGTGTCATACAGGCGCGCGTCATAGATTTGCCCGTCAAAGAATGCATCGCCACCGGCACTGTCATCCACTGCGCCGATCATCAAATCGGCAGAAGATGCATGAATGGTCTTCCCGGCGAATGCGGCGGAGGAATTTTCTTCGACCCCGTTGACGATAATGCGCATGTCGGTGCCATCGAAGGTGCCGACGACGTGGTACCAGGTTCCCGTGTCGATTGTTGTGGTGCCCTCGATGGCGACATCGTTGCTTATCCCGAATGTGCCGTCTTCCGACAGGCCAAAGCGGAACTTGGAATTGCCATCTCCGTCCACGTCGCTGACGGCGAGTTCATACCCCCGGTCATCGTCCGTATAGGACCACTTGGTGATGATTGCGTCCTTACCGGTCGGCGTCGGGAAGCTGTCGATCTTGACCCAGGCCTCTAACGTAATTTCGTTCAGCGGGTTGAGGCTGGCCTGATCTGTGACGCGCACCGCTTCGGTCGCGCCGTCAAACACCATGGCTTGGTCGGTGGCTGGGGTGACGGTCGGCGCGTCACCGGCCACATGATCGATGATGACATCGACTTCGAATGGATCGGATTCGACGGTCACGGCAAAGCCGGGTGCGGTCACGAAGGTGATGTCGCCCAAAGTGAAGGTTCCGCCGACATTGCTATAGGCCATATAGCCGAACTGATATTCCGCCGGGCCGACGCCGTCGGCATCAAAGCGGAAGGCGATGGTGTTGCTGCCCGTGGGCAGGTCTGCCGCAACCAGCGTTTCAAAGGTCAGTGTGTCGTCGATTGTCGCACCGCCCGCGAAGGTCAGGAGATTGCCGGACCCATCGGTTGCGAATTCGTAAAATGCGCCGTTGCTGTTCAAATCAAAACCGCTGCCGCCGCCGGCTGCGACGATGACAATGTCGCCGGTGATTGAACTGGTGTTGTTCGTCGCGGTGACGCCGCCGGGGCCGGGGTATTCAGCGTCGATCGTCACATTGACGTTCAGGCCGCCCGCTTCGGTCGCGATGATGCCCGGAATGCCGGTCACGACAACACCCGGAAGCGTGCCCAGGAAACCGTCCGTTCCCACCGGTGCGCCGGGCGCCACGTTTGGTGCGCCCGTATCGGTAGCGGCTGCGAAGTCGTAGTGCAGTTGCAAGCCGGTCGTGGGTCCGTCACCGCCCATCATGTCGGCGATATCCTGATCCGTCAGGGCAACGTTGTGGATTTTGATGTCATCCATCTGGCCGACGAAATCGTTGGCCAGGTCAAACCCGCCGATATGCAGGCTGGAAGCGATGCCGCCCGTGGGGCCGCCCAATCCGCTGTAATCGAAGGCCCCCAGGTTGTTGCCGTTGACGTATACCGAAACGGTTTCGGCACCGGCATCGCGCACCATGGCGACATGGGCCCAATCGCCCTGGGTCAACGAACTGCCTGTGAAGGTATGGCTGACATTCGCGCCGCCAGTGGTTTCGTGAATGTAGACCAGTTCACCCGACGCGTTGGTTTCCAGGGAGTAAAGGATATTGGAAAATTCCGAATCCCCCGGGTCACCATAAGCGCCGAAGGTCAGGATATGGGTGAGGGCGGAAAGCTGATCCGGCTGAATCCAGGCGGCGACGGTCAAATCACCGGTAATGGCCAGTTCGCCCAAGGCGCCGGGCCCGGCGGTGATGACGTCGGTACCGTCGAAGCTGACCCCCCGGCCCGTGGTGAGGGCGGAAACGGTCGGCGCATCGTTGACGGCATCGACCGTAACGTTGACGGTTTCGGTGATCGTCGCCGTGCCGTCGAAGATATCGACTTGGAAGCTGTCCGCGCCGTTGAAATTGCCATCCGGCACGTAGCTATATGTGCCGTCCCCGTTGACTGTAACAAAACCGTTAGCGGGCTCGCCGCCATTGGCAAGGCTGAAGGTCAACGTATCATTGTCGACGTCCGTGGCGGTCACCTGGCCGTTCAGGACGGTGTCTTCGTTGATGTTGAACGCACCGGATGTCACCACCGGCAGGTCGTTGACGTTCTCGACGTTGATCGCGATGGTTTGTGTCGTCTGCGCGGGCGTCGGGCTGCCGTCGTCGGTGACGGTGACCGAGAAGCTGTCCGCGCCGAAGAAATCGTTATCGGGCGTGTAGGTAAAGGTGCCGTCCGGATTGAGCGCCACGCTGCCGTTCGCCGCATCTGAATTCAGAGAGAAGGTCAGATTGTCACCTTCCAGATCGGTGGCGATGATCTGGGACGACAGCACTGTGTCTTCAGTGGCGGTCAACGGATTGCCGCCGAGATCTATTATGGACGGAAGTGGTGCTCCTGACAGTGTCCCGGTATTGCCGGCCGCGCTCAGATCCGGCGTCGTGCCGGCATTATCAACCTCAAGGGGCCAATAGCCGATCAGATCCGCGCCGGTTCCCGTATCCGCGACACTCGCCGGGGTAATCGTTTTCGCCGTGTTCCAGACTTTTACATCGGAAATCTGGCCGTCGAACCCTCTGGACGCCAACGGGCCGCCACTGCCATCCGCAAGCCAGTGGCCGATCGCTGTGTACGAGTTCGTCAGGGTCGGAATAACGCTCAGCGAGCCAACCGTCGCGGAAATATTCGCCTCGGCTCCATTAATGAAAATCTTCGCCGTCGTCCCGTCGAAGGTTGCGGCGACATGCGTCCATTCATTCAACGGGACTGTTTCAGTCGACGTGATGGCGTGGCCGTTGGTTCCAGAAAATACGATCGAGCCGTCGAAATTGACCCGAAGGCGAGTGTGGTTGCTGCCGCCGTCGCCGTCAGTCCGGGTGAAAATGTAGTTCTCGCCGTCGCCGCTCAGAGAATCAGGGTTGATCCAGGCTTCAACCGTAAACTGGGTCAGGCCGTTCAATGCCGGATCTCCGACGTCGACGTAATTGTTTGTCCCGTCGAAGTCCATGACGGTTCCGGTCACCGGCGCATCTTGAATACCGGCGATGATCTCCGGAGAATTGACAGGCGATGTGGCGACGATGGTGGGCGTGCTATTGGCTGTGGCCGCGCCTGTCCCGAACAGCGCACCGTTCAAGGTTGCACCGCCCGTGCCCGTGTTGGTGACCGTTCCGGCGGCTTCGTTGTCGAAGTCATACAGCACGACAGGGTCTGGGTCGCCGCCAGAGGGCATGCCGCCTGCAAGATTGCCGACCTGTGTCCCGTTAAGCGCCTGATCATAGATGCGGACGTCGTCCAGGCGGCCGTTCAGGGAGTCCGTGCTCGACGATGGTGCACCCGCAGCCTGGGTGCCGACGAAGATTGTGCTGTTGTAGGCATCGTCCGCTACGGAACCCGGCGTCGACTGTTGAGACACCCCGTCGATAAATATTTCGGCGTTGCCGTCCCGATCCAGAACCGCGGCAACATGAACCCATTGGCCCGCCGGCAGGGTCGCGCCTGTCGTGATATCGACGTTGGAAGCGCCGCCACCGGCGAAGAAGCGCACTGCGCCGCCGGGTTGTGTCTGCAGGATGACGCCTTCAGCACCCGCTGTCCGCGTGTCGAAAATAATCTGGTCGGTGGCGGTTTCGTTCAGGTAGACCCAGGTCGCGAAAGTCAGATCGCCGGTTCCCAGGTTGACTGGGGTGGCCGTCGATATGCCCGGTCCTGTGCCGCTGTCTCCCTCACCGCCCGGTGCCGTGTAGTACGTGCCGTCGGGATCGCTGGGTGAGCCATTGAATGCCTGTGCATCATTGCCGTTGCCGGACAGGTCGGCACCCGGGTTGGCGGGATCATTGAAGGAATACTGTGCTTTCAGATTGCTGCCTGGGTCGGCGGGTGTGCTGGTCTGATAGTTGTCGGCGATGTCCTCGGCCGTGCGCGCCGTGTTCCAGATGCGAATCTGATCGATCTCGCCGTCGAAGTGGTTGACGAAGTCACCGTTAGAGGCATAGCGCGCGCCGATGTCGATCGGCCCGGCGGTGTTGGTAACCGGCGTGCCGCCGGGCGAGGCGCTGGCGGCTGGTTGCCCGTCCACATAGACGGTGAAATCACCGTTGCTTTCGACGGACAGGGCGAAGTGTTGCCAAACATCGTTCTGCAAGGTCACGCCGTTGGCGGCCAGATCTGCCGCCGTGATGTCGAAATCACCGTTGGCCACAGGGTCACCGACACCGCTGCCACGCAGGCTGACGCGGAATCCGCCGGACCCGCCGCCGATCAGTGACAGGGCAACGCCTTCGTTGCCGTCAAGCGTGTCATGGCCGACGAGCAATTGGACACCGCTGATAAAGTCAGGTTTGGCCCAAAGCTCATAAGTGATGTTGGTGACCTGGCCGCTGAGTGGGTCGCCGTTAGTCTGCAGGATGTCATCCACGCCGTCGAAGCTGGCGGCATTGCCAACGACCAGCGCGCCCTGAACTTCCGGCGCATCATTGACGGGCGAAATGGTGACGGTCTGATCCAGCACATCGGAGGTGCCGCCGTCACCGTCGGTCAAGGTGAAGGAAATCGTGCGTGACCCGGCGCCGGGTTCTTCCGTGTCGTTCTGGTAGGTGATCGCGCGGGCAAGATCTTGTATCAGGGCCGGCGTTGCGCTGTCGGTCAGATCGATGGTCAGGAAGCCGCCTGTACCGTCGGAATTGATCGTGCCGATGATATCTTGGCCGATGCTGACGAGGCTGCTCGTTGTCATGCCGGCGCTGAGATCGAACAGGCCGGGTTCGATCGCAAGCACATCCCCTGCTGCATAGCCGGAGGAGATGTCGATGACCAGCGTGCCGCCGTCCAGATCGGGGCTGTCGACGTCGGTGATCTGAATCGTGGGGTCGACCGCGATCGGAGCACCATCCTCGGTGAAGGTGGTGCCTGCACCCAGGACGATTTCCGGCGCGTCGTTGACGTTCAGGACGCTGACCGTGATTTCCTTGGTCGCGATCCCGCCCAGGCTGTCGGTGACGGAGACCTCGAACATATCCGCACCGAAGAAATCCGTATTGGGGGTGTATTCCCAGGTGCCGTCCGAATTGACCGTGACCGTGCCGTTGCCCGTCAGCAACTGAACCTGACCGGCAGAGGGGGTATCCGGTGTGCCGCCGACGACACCATAGGTAAAGACCTCGAACTCGTTATCCACGTCCGTTCCTGTGATCCGGCCGTGCAGGGTGCTTTCCTCGGCCATGGAGAACAGGTTGGTCTGCTCGAACACCGGCGTGCTGCCCGAGTAGGTGCCCGTGCCGCCGTTGCCGGACACGTCGCGGAACTGGTCCGTCGTGCCGTTGAGCACGTCGTCCAGGTGCCAGGCGCCGGTCAGGTTCGGATCGGTGCCGTCCGGCAGTTCCAGCATGTCACTGCGGATTTCCGCACCCGTCCGCGCGATGTCATAGGCGCGGACGTCGAAGATCTCGCCTTCGTAGGGCTGATTGGCCGTCAGGTATCCGCCGATCGTGACGTCGCCGGTGTCGATCGAGTTGATCGTCGTCGAGGCCGTGGCGACGCTGACGCCGTCGACGAAGACTTCGAGGTTACCCGCGCTGTCATGGGTGAAGGCAACATGGTGCCACAGGCCGTCGGTGAGGCCGAGAGCCGCTTCCAATACCGTGGGGCCTGCATCCGGGGCGAGCGCCTGAATTCGGCCGTCGCTGGTAACGCGAACTTGCGCGTAGGTGCCCGCCGGGTCACCGACGCGGATGATTGTCTGGGGATTGGCTGGGCTGTCGGTGCGGAACCAGGCTTCGTAGGTAAATTCGCCGGTGCCGGTGGCTAATGGTGATTCGCTGTCGCTGGTCGCGGTGGCACTTGGTGCGCCTTCGTCCACCACCGTCTCGGCAACGGTCAGGGTCGTGCCGTCGTTGCCGGTGATGGTGAAGGTCGCGTTGTTCGACGCGGTGCCGGTAAACGAAACGGTGTCACCGACCGCAAGACCCGAGAGCGAACTCGGTGTTCCGGCTGTAATCGTTCCGGATGCATTGTCAAAGGTAAAGGCATTGAGCAACGAGAACGATGTGTCATCCGTCGCGTTGATGGCGACCGTCCCGTCAAAACTGAGTGCCCGGTCGATCAGCGGCACGGCCAGGGGGGTGGCAGGATCGATGATCTCGACGACGGCGGGGTCGGAAGCGTCGGCGCCGGTGACCGTGCCTACCGTCGCGTCCGCAGACGTGTTCAGGAGACCCTGGTTGGTGATGGTGCCGTCCGCGACATCGGCGGCATTAATGTCGTAGTGAATCTGCAGGTTGTCACCCGAGAGATCGCCCGCGGCGTCGGCGGCGACCTCGGTCGCATTTCGTTCGTCCGAATAGATACGGAAATCGCCGATGGCGCCGTCAAAAGCGGGCTGTGTCGCGATCGCGTCGCCCAGCATCAGCGTGCTGCCCGTGACGTTAGGAACGGTGGTGGTCGGCGGGGACGCCTCAAGGACGCCGTCGACATACAAGTTGTAGTTGCCGGCGCCGTCATGGGTCAGGGCGATATGGTGCGGAACGCCGTCGTTGACGACCGTGGTGGTGTTGATGTCGATGACGCCGTATTGGCCGATGCGCAGAACACCGCTCGCGTCCGGGATATTGGCGAACAGCAGGTTGTTGGCCGGGACACCGCCGGAGTAGGTGTCCCCCATCGTCATGATGTAGCCCGTGGTGCTCATCGTCGTTTGGACGACGAATTCGATGGAGAAGGCGTTGCCGAAGTTGATACCCGCAGCATCAGCCTGAACGAAATCGTCAGTGCCGTCGAAGCTGAGAACCGGGCCGCCGGTGCCGCTGCCCAAGACACCATCGGCAGCATTGCTGGCCGTGCCATGGTTGGCCGCCGTGCCGTCGGCGAAGTCGTAATGCACCAGCGGTGCGATGCCCGTCGCCGTGTCGCCGCCGGCATCGGCCGCGACCTCGGTCGCCGTGCGGGCATGGTCATAGATGCGGAATTCGTCGAGCACACCCTCCAACGGGAACACCGGGTGGGAGATCAAAACATCAGATGTCGTCGCACCCAGGTTGCCGACTGGGTCCACACCGCCCGGCGTGCCATCGACCTCGACACCGTTCACATAGATGGCGATGTCGCCCGAGGTTTCGTCATAGGTGAAGGCCACATGGGTCGGCGCACCCAGGGTGATCGCCCCCGGGGCCGTGGCGTAGGTGGACAATTGGCCGGAGCCGCCGCCGTCACCGATTTCTACGGAGACCGTGCCGTCCGCATGCGTGGTGAAGCCCCAACCCTCGTAATCGCCCGAGAAATTCTCGGCGAAACGGGTGACGCTGCCCGGCACGCTGTTCAGCGTAACCACGGCCTCGACCGTGATCGAGGTCAGCGTGTTGATCGTCCCTTCGGCAGGGATGGTGATGACGTCGTCGACGCCGTCGAACTGCATGCCCGCGCCGTTGGTGGTGACGGAGATTTCCGGTGTGCGGTTGACGGTGATGGTGATGTCATCGGCACTGCCGGAGCCGTAATCGACGGAGATGACATATTCCGGGCCCAGGTTGTGGACGATGTTGTCGAACACGTCGCCCGCACCGCCATGGGCACCCGCATAATTGATGATGTTGAAAGTCTGCCCGTCAACGGTCGGGTCGAAGTCCGGGCCGAAGTTAAGCTGTAGCGTGTCCGCGGCGTCTGTCAGGTCAATGGTGCTGACATTCAGGATGTCGTGGTCGCCCGAATTGTTGATATCGATGACGATGGTGGTGTCGTCGCCGGTCGAAACCGCCGCGTCGCCGACGTCGCCATTGATTGTCAGCGTGCCTGTGCCGGTGTCGGCCACATCAATGGCGCCGTCACCCGTGATCGTCGCCCCGTTCAACAGGTTGATCGTGCCTTCGCCCGAAATTACGCCGGAATTGGAAATCAAGGCGCCGTCGATGTTGAGCACGGCACCCGCGTCGACGACGATGCTGCCGCCCAGATTGTCGATTGCACCGGTGATCGTCGCGGTGGCGCCTGCTGCGATATGGAGCGAGCCGTTGGGTGAATTCAAGGTTATGGGGGCCGCGATGGCCGTGCCTGTTCCCTGAATGTCGAGAATGCCGTCGATAACGAGGTCGATCGTCGCGTTGACCGTATCACCGTCCAGTGAAAGGATTTTCGTGTCTTCAACCGTAAGTGCCGGTGTGCTGCCGCCGGTAACGCCGTCGATGGTGATCGCCCCGCTAAGGCTGATATCCGCGCCACTGGCCGCAAGCGTGAAATTCGATGCGAGCGTCAGCGTGCCGGTGCCGCTTAGGTCGATCAGGCCCGTGCCGACCAGAAGGCTGTCAGACCCGACGATGGTTTCCCCACCGTTGATGGTCAGCGTGTTGGTCCCGTTGACCGTGATGGTGCCGGTCGAGGTATCGACGGTACCTGGGTTGATGATCGCGGCGTCCGTATCGACCAGAATATCGCCGTTTGAATTGTCGATCTCGCCGTTGAAGACACGCAGGCCCAGGCCGCCGTTGTCATCCCGGAATTCAAGTGTACCGGTATTGATCAACGCGCCTGCCGTTACCGTGAGCGTGCTGTCGGCGGCGCCGGCTGCGATATTGGTAATGACGATCGTGCCCGGGTTCGTGAAGCCGTTGGCGAAGGTCACGTCCGCCTGACCCAAATCGATGCCGCCGCCGACCTGGAAAACGGTGGCGGGGTCCAAGACCAAGTTGGTATCGACGGCATTGCCGATGCCAGAGAAATACAAAGCCGCCGAGGCATCAGCGCTAAGATCCGCCATGGCGAATATGCCGCCGGCCATGTTCAGGGTGCCGCTGAGCGCGAGCGCGCCGTCACCTGCGACCGTGGCGAATCCGATATTAAGGAAGCCGCCGGCCGCGACTTCTGACGGTCCGGCGATATCAAGGGTTCCTTGAGCCGCGGTTAAGGTGGACGCCGCCGCAATTTGCAATTTGGCCACGGAATGGGTGGTGCCGCCCCCGTTGAAGCCGCTTGCGGTATCAAAATCCGCATCCGCGTTGATGAACGCAATGGTCAGGTTGTCCGGCAGGGTGCCGGTGCTCCAATTCCCCGTGTCGAACCAATCGTTATTGGAATTGCTGTTTACGAAATCGGCGCGCGCCAACCCGCCTTCAAGCAGCACGGTCAAGGTGATTGTCTCACCTACCGAGCCGCCGTCACCGTCGGTAACATCGACGGTGATGCTGCGCGGGATCGTTATGGGCACGGCGCCGACGTTGTCATAGGCGACGGCCCGGCCCAGCGCCGTCACGGCTGCCGGCGTGGCATCCGCGTCGAGCGTAACGCTCAGGGGGGTTGAGCCGTCGGTGCCGCCGGTAAAGGTGCCGATCTCTGTGCCGTTGAACAGAACACTGGAGCCGGAGGTCGTGATGCCGCCGCCGGCCTGGATCGAAAGACGGTCATCAGGGGTCCCGTTAGTGATGGTGACAAGGAATTGGCCGGAGTCGAAGTTCGCCGAATCGACATCCGTGATCGACATCGCATCGTCTAAAAGAACGGCCGGGCCGGTTTCATCGAATACCTGTGTGCCGGACGACAGGGTCACAACGGGGTCGTCGTTCACGGCGGTGATGGTAACGGTTACCGTCGCTGTGCTGGACTGACCGGTGCTGTCGGTGACGCGGAAGGTGAACGTGTCCGTACCCGAAACATTCTCATCCGGTACATAATCGAAATCGCCGTTGGAATTGATCGTCACGGTGCCCCGTGTCGCCTGACCGCCGGGGGCAACCGAAAAAGTCTTGGTGTCACCGAGATCCGGATCCGTTGCGGTCAGTGTGCCGGAAATCGTCGTGTCTTCGTTGCCGCTGGCCGTGTCGGCATTTGCGACAGGTGCGGTGTTTGATCCGGTGACGGTAACCGTCAGGGTCGCAACGTCCGTGCCGGCGTTGATCGCCTGTGCCGAAGTCGTGAAGGCCTGGCCTGCGATCTTCGCGGTCACTACGATTTCGCCGCCGCCGCCGGCCGAAGCCGTGACCTTCCCGACGATAACGTTGTTGGCATTCAATTTGGTGACCAGGGCATCGCGAACCTGGTTCGCCGCCGTTTCCGTGGTGACCGTATGAGAAATCCGGGTGCCGTTGACCGTGATCTCGAACACATCGCCGGCTTCCACCGTGCCGCCGACCGTATAGGTCGAAACCTGGGCTTGTGCCGAGACCGGGCTGGTCGTCGTCGTGGCCGAACTGACGCCCGTGCCGCTGCCGGTGGCGGTAAACACGGCCCCGGCGGTTTTACCGGTCAGCAGGACCGTATCCGCCGTGCCGCCGTTTGATGCCGTGACGATCGAATTAACGTTCGAATTGGCATTGATCGCATTGATGAAAGCGCTGCGCACGCTGGCCGGTGTGGCACCCGAAGGCACGACAAAGGTGACCGTATGGCCTTCGACCGTGACGCTCAGCGTATCGGATGCAGAATACGAGCCCGTCAGCGTAACCGTATCCACCTGACTGACCGCCGTGATGTTTCCGGTCGTCGCCACATGGCCGATCGTCTGATCGGGGTTGCCATCGTTGCCGTCGGAAACGGTGTAGGTCAGGGTGCTGGTCGCTGACTGACCCACCGCCAGCTGGTTGAACTGGCCGTTCGGGTCGACGGTGAAGCTGCCGTCCGCATTGATCGTGACCTGGGCCTGAGCCGTCGAATTGTCCGGCAAGGTCAGGGTCACGGCAATCGGCGTGCCGACGGTGCCGCCGTTGACCTTGATGATGTTCAGGCTGTCGCCCGTATCGATGTCCGTATCGTTGGCCAGCAGACCCGCCGCCGCCGTCTTGCTGACCGCCGTGGTGTCGTTGGCGGTGGTGATGAAGTCGTTCTTGGCGTCCGGGTTGTCGTTCACCGCCGTGACGTCGATGGTCACGGTTGCCGTATCGAAGGCCGGCGGGGTGGCACCGTTCGACACCGTATAGGTAAAGGTGTCGATGCCGTTGTAATTGGCATCCGGGGTATAGGTTACGCGCCCGTTGGGAACCAGGGATGACGTTGACGTCGTGAATCCGCTGGTGTTGGTCGGGGTTGTCGCGGAAACGGCAATCGGCGTACCGGGCACGGCCGAGGTCAGCTCCAGGGCGCCGCCCCGGCTGCCGGTGACGGCTGAAACCACGGCTGACATGGCCGTGTTGCCGTTGATCAACGCTGCGAACGCTTCCGCGTTTTGTTCCGGGATCAAGGCGGTGTCCAGCGTATAGGTAATGCTGATCCCATTGACCGTCAGGGTGATCTGATCGCCGTTGTTGAAAGTGGGATCGAAGTTGAACTCCTCGACCTCGGGCACGATGGTGATCTTGCCGTGGGCGGGCTGGCCGACCGAGGCAATGGCGGCGTTGGTCAGGTCGCCGCCGTCGGCGCGTTTATCGTTGCCCAGCACGTCGAAGGTGACGGCTTGATCCTCGAACACCTCGTCGTCGCCGGAAACCGGCCCGCCATTGGCGGCGTCACCGTCGCCGATTGTTTCGTCACCGGCAACCGGGGCGGAATCGCGCGCTTCCTGCTTGAGGCGCAGGTCGGCTTCGTTGCGGGCCTTTTCAATGGCCTGTTGAACCAAGCTCAGGCCAGCGGCAGCCTGGAATGTGGCTTGTTGGGAAACGGTTGCCTGGGCATTGGCCGTGGCGGCGCCGTCTTGGGCCGGGTCGACCTGGGCCTCGGCAATATCCGCCAGAATCTGCGCCGCGGTCACGACATCCGACGGTACGCTTGAATCAAGGGTCAAGCCGGTCAGATTGTTGGCCGCCGTGACAATGGCCGAAGCGCTGGCAGAGGTCAGCGTGCTGCCGGAGAACACCGGCGCCAAGCCGTCCGCCGCCGTGCGGGCCGTTCCGGCGGCCGTGCCGGCCTCGTCGATGGCGGCCTGGATCGTGTTGGCGACGTCGGATGCCTGGAACAGGCCGTTGGCAAAAGCCAGTAATGCTTTTTCGACACCGGCATTGGAAACGGAAAGTGTGGGATCGTCCGAGTCGTTGTCGGCGTCAACGACAAGCGCCGTGCCGGTGATGAACCCGCCGCCCGCATTATTCGCGATGATGGTCAGTTCGCCGTCGAGGAACCCGCCGGCGGCAGTCACCGTGCCGTTGACGCCGTTTGCCGGATTGTTGATCGCTGCGACGAGGGCGTCACGCGCCGCCTCCACGGTGGTCAGGCCGCCCGTGTTCGTGCCGACTTCGATGGTTACACTCGTGCCGTTGATCTTGGCGGTCAGTTCGTCACCGGCCTCCAAGGTTCCGCCGACCGTATAGGTGACCGTTTGCCGTACTGTCGCGACCGCTGCGTTCAGGGTGCCGACGACGCCGTTGAGCGCGGTTGCCGTCTGTGTCCCCGCATCGGACGGCAGGTCGCCTGCGAACAAGCTATCGATCGTGGTCTTGGCCGCTTGTGCTGTGGCGAGGGCGCTCAGCAATTCAGCCGAACCGCTTTCCGCGGTAATGCCGCTGTCGTCGGCCGGTGTGGCCGAGGCCGTTACGCCGATCGCGGTGCCGGTCGTCTTGGATGCAACGATCAGTCGTCCGTCACCGGTTGTCGCAGTGGCTTCGATCAAGTTGAACAGATCATTTCCGTCGGTCCCCGCAGCCGTGTTCACGGCATCGACCAGGGTATCGCGTACGTCGGCCAATGTTACGCCTTGGGCAACGGTGTTCGTGTGCGTGCCGACGGTGACGCTGATCGTGGTTTCGTCGCCGCTTGCTCCGTCCGCCGGTGTCGGGTCGATGATCAGGGTAAAGACATCGCCATCATCCAGGGCCGTGTCGACGCTCAAGGTGACTTCGTCGAACGAGGTCGCCAGTTCCAGCATGTCGACGGTATCGTCGATGGCGCTGCGGGCATTCTGCAAGGCCACCGTGCCGTTGGCCGTGGCCTGAGAGAACGCGGCTTCGGCGGCTTCGGCGGCCGTGTCGGCGTCTTCATCGGCAGCTTGGATGGCGGCGTTGTTGGCGGCGGCGATGGCGGTGGCAATGGCGCCGACATCGGCACCGGCAAGGTCCGCCTGGGCCTGGGCGTTGGCCGCCGATTGGGCGGCGGCGGCGGCATCGCGGACCGCGGATGCGACCGAAGCGTTCGTGTCGGTAACCTGTTCCTGGGTGTCGGTCAGGAAGTTCTGCGCGACGGAGCCGGCACCGGTCTGATTGGCCGCATTCTGCGCGGCGGTCAGGGCCGAATTGACCTCCGTCTGCGCAGTGTTGGCGGCATCCAGGGCATCTTGCGCGGCGGTGTTCGCCGTTGCCGCCGACTGCGCTGCATTGTCGGCGACGGAGCCGTTGCTGATCGCATCGACGGTTGCCGTGTTTCCAGCGGTGATACCGGCGACGGATGCAACGAAGGCACCGGCAGCACCGGCCGTATTGCCGGCTGCCGTCAATGTCAGAACCCCGTCGGCCCCCGGGGCGGCCACGATAATACCGTCGACGCCGTTGTCGTTGTCGTTGAGCGCGCTAACCAAGGCATTGCGAATGGCATTCAAAGATGTATCGGCGCCGACCGTGATCGAGACCTCGATGCCGTTGTTCACGCCGTCGTCGGTGTTGTCGATGCTGACGGTCAGAACCTGGCCTTCGGTGAAGGTCCCGCCCAGCGTGATGCTGTCCGTCTGAACGACCTGTTCCGCTTCGATCAGTTTCAGGGAACGGGCCGAGGAATCGTTCGTCGCCCCCCCATTGGTTGCCGAGGACGTGATCGCGATATCCGTGCCTGCAGCATCGGCGACGATGCGGATCACGCCGTTGGCGGTTCCGGGGGATGCCGTCACCAGGTTGCCGACGGTGCCGTCC
Source organism: Rhodospirillales bacterium (assembly GCA_040218445.1). Classification (GTDB taxonomy): domain Bacteria; phylum Pseudomonadota; class Alphaproteobacteria; order Rhodospirillales; family Casp-alpha2; genus UBA1479. The sequence goes on from JAVJRK010000017.1 coordinate 107,338, forward strand.
GCGTTGATCGCGTTGACCAGGGCCTGGCGAACGTCGGCAATGGTGATGCCGGCGGCATCGGCCGTGTTCGTGCCGACAATCACGCTGATCGTGTTGCCGCCGACGGTCACACTATAGGTATCGCCGTTCTCGACCGTGCCGGCGAGCGTGACCTGGGTAACTTGCGTGGTTTCGAGCTGCGCCTGGACCGCGTCCAAAAGGTTCGGGGTGCCGCTCAGCGCCGTGCCGACCGCATCACCGACGGCCTTCGCTGTACGGGCATAAAGGGCCGCTTGGGCGGCGGCCTGTTTCGCGGTGGTGGCCTGGGTCGCGGCTTCGTCCGCGGCGGCAACGGCATCGTCGTTGGCGGATTTTGCGGCGATGGAGGCGGTTGCCGTCTGGGCCGCGCTTTCCGCATTGGCCGCTTCCGTCGTTGCCGTGTTCGCTGCCGCCTGCGCTTCGGTCGCTGCCTGCGCCGCCAGGTCGTCGGCACCGCGCAGGTTGGCGGTTGTGGTTACCGATTGGGCGCTTTGCGAGGTGTCGGAGCCGCCGTTGGCGGCCGTCGCACTGGCGGTGAAGCCAACTCCCGCTACATCCGCGGTAATGGTCAATTCGTTCGTATTGTCGCCGGCTGCGGCCGTGACGCTGGAGGCGACGGCAGAGTTGTTGATCGCCGTGACCAGGGCGTCCCGAACGGCATCCGCATCGCCGGCCTGTCCTGCCGTCACGGTGACGGACACGGTGGTGCCGTTGATGGTGATGCTGAAGACGTCGTTTTGTTCGATCGTGCCTTGCAGGCTTACGGTGTCGAGCTGCGCCACCTGTGTCGCACCGCCCAGGTTGCCGATTGTGGTCGCCGAAGAGGCGCTTTGATCATCGACACCACCGGCCGCCGTCGTATTCGTGGCCGACGCCGACGCTGAGAAGCCGATGCCCGGCATGGCGGCGGTCAGGGTGATCAGCCCGTCCCCGTTTCCGGCGGAGGCAACGACGGAATCGGTCGCGCCATTGGCTTCGTTGTTGATCGCCTGGATCAAGGCATCGCGTACGGCGGACAACGTTGTTTCGGTTGAAACGGTCAGGGACACCACATCGCCGTCGATGGTGACACGATAGGTGTCGCCGTCTTCGACCGTGCCTTCGAGTGTGACCGTATCGGTCTGCGCCACACCTTCGGCGGTGGCGGCGGCGGCTTGCGCTTCGTCGGCGGCGGCCTGCGCCGTGGTTCGGGCCGATGCGGCGCGTGGGATATTGGCCAGGGCTGCTGTTGCCGTATCGGCCTGTGTTTCTGCCGTGGTGGCCGCCGTTTCAGCCGCTGCGGCATCGGCCAGGGCCAGTGTGGCGGCGGCCTGGATTGCGGCCAGCGACGCGTCGGCTGCTGTCCGGCCCGCCGCTTCGGTGGCTTCGGCAGAGGCCGTGTTGGCGGCGGTCTGGGCCGTCGTGGCGGCGGCCGTGGCGGTTGCAAGTGCTGCCTGGGCGGCCGCCAAATTCAAGCCCGCGGCGGCGGTTTCCGCCGTTGTCGCGGCGGTATTGGCGGTGGCCGCGGCGTCACTGGCGGAATTATAGGCGGCCTGCGCGTCGGCAACGGCGTCCAGCGCATCCTGCAGAGCGGCTTGGGCGCGGTCGTTGGCCTGTTTGACTGATTGATAAGCCGCCGGATCGATCGTTTGCGCGGCGGCCGAGGCGGTAAATGCATCGGCGGCGTCCGTGGCTTCCGACTGCGCAGTGGTGAGGGCGGTCTGCGCTTGGTTTAAGCTGGCCAGGGCATCCGTAGCTGCCTGCGACGCCGTGGTCGCGGCGGCACGGGCGGCTGTGGCCGCGGTGCTGACGGCTTGAATATCGGAAACGCGTGTTTGAGCCGCGGCCTGGGCAGACGCGGCTTCCGCAGCATCTGCAGCGGCCTGATTGGCGGACGCCTGGGCATCGGCCTTGGCCTGGGCAAGAGTGGCTTCTGCGGCATCGGTGCGGGCGGCATCACGCTCAGCCTCGCCGGCGGAAGCAACGGCGGCCTGTGATTGTGCCACTTGAAGGGCTGCATTGGCGGCGTTGATCGCCTGCAATGCCGAGGCGGCGGCGGCCTTGATCGAGGCGGCGGCGGCTTCCTGCGTCGCATCTGCTGCGTCCTGAGCCGTCCGCAGGTTGTCCGTGGTGACGATGGATGAGTCCAGATCGTCCAGCGCTTCGGCTGCGTCGGCGGCGGTGTTGATGGCATCGATGACCGCCTGGGCGGTTTGCGATGCGAGCGGCAGATCCAAATCGGCGGCGGCCTGCAGCAGGGCGTCGAGGGCGGCCTGCGCGGCGGCGGCGGCGGCTTCGGCCGCATCCGTCGCGGCGTCGGCATCGAGCGTGCTTTCAGCGGCGGCGGCCGTTGCCAGCGCGGCTTGCTGGCTGGCAATCGCAGCTTGCTGCTTGGCCGTTGTCAGGGCTTCGCCGACTTCAGTCACCATGTCGTCCAGGAAGTTATCGACGCGGGTTTGCGCGGCACCCTGGGCATTGATTTCGAATGCGGCGGCAAAGCTTGCTTCCGACGCGGCGTCGGCGGCCTGTGCCGATGCTTCCGCCGCGGCCTGTGATGCCGTATTGGCATTGGCCTGGGCGATGGTTACGGCTTCGTTTGCCGCATCGGCGGCGGCCTGTGCCTGGGCCAGGGCATCCTGGGCGTCCGACAGGGCCTGTTCGGCCTGTTCAACGGCGTTGATCCAAACCTGTTCGATGGCGGTGGTAACGTCGGCGTTTCCGTCCGCTTCGATGGCGTCGTCACGTTCTTCCACGACCTCGGCAAGGGATGTCTGGCGCGAAGCCACCGTTGCCTCGGCGGCGGCCAGGGCAACGTTCGGTGCGACGGCGTCGGCGACGGCCTGATCCGCTGTGGCGACAGCCGTTTCCGCAGCACTGGCCGCACGTGCCGCCGCCGCTGCCGCGTCACGGGCGGAAACTGCCGTGCTTGCCCGGTCCGAGGATGCTTCGCCCGATGTCCAGGCTGCGACCGCGGCATCGGCATTGGCGGCGACTTCGGCGGCGGCTTCCGCTTCACCGGCAGAAATCGCGGCAGCGGTTGCCGCAGCCTGCGCGCGGTTGGCGGCGGCGGCGGCGTCCGGTCCATTACCCAGGGCAGCGGTCTGTGCGGCATCCGCCGCGGTCTGTGCCTGATTGGCGGCGTTGCGTGCGGCTTCGGCGGCGTTGGCGGCCAGGTCGGCGGCACCCGGCACGTTGGAGGCGGCAAGCGCCTGCGCTGATGCGGCGGCCTGGGCGGCATCAAGGGTTGCCGGATCGTCGTCGTCGGCAAAGGCCTCGGCCTCGTCGGCAAGCCTTCCGGCTTCTTCGGCGGCCTGGGCGCGTTCGGCGGCGCGGCGTGCGGCGGCTTCCGCTGCTTCTGCCTGGGCGGCGGCGGCGGCTTCCTCGGCTGCCGCCAAGGCATTATCAGCGGCGTCCTGGGCCTGCTGGGCCGCTTGATCTTCGGCTGTCTGCAGGTCGGCGGAGCCTTTGGCGTTGGCGGCCGAAGCGTCGGCGTTGTCCAGTGATTGAAGGGCGGCACCAGCGGCGGCGGCGGCATTCGATGCCGCCTGTGATGCCCGGTTCGCCTGGGCGGATGCGGATGTCGTCTGGCCGCCCACCACCACGTTGCCGGCACCGGCGGCGGTCTGAATGGCAAGGTTGGCGTTCTGTTCCGCCGAGGCGGCAGCTGCGGCGGCAGCGGCCTGGGCAATGGCGGCTGCGGTCGCGGCCGTTTGCGCCGTGTTGTAGGCCGCGGTTGCGGCGGCCGCGTTATCGGCGGCTTCGGCGGCGGCGGCGTCGGTTTCAGCCTGTTGGGCGGTCAGGGCCAGTTCTGCCGCGAGTGTCTTCTGGAAATCGGCGGTCGCGGCATCGGCCACGGCGTCATTGGCGTATCCAAGCGCCAGGTTATAGGACGCAAGGTCCGCGGCAGCCTTCGTGGCGGCCGCTTCGGCGGCGGCGGCGGCGGCCAGGGCGGCGGCTTCGCCTTGTCCTTCGGAGCCACCCAGCGTTTCTTCGACATTGAGGGCCTGTGTCAGGGCATCGCGCAGGGCAGCGACGGCGTCCGTATTCGCATCGACGGTGACCGTAACGGTGCCGGTGACCGTGACCGTGGTGCCTGGATCGGGGTCCAAATCGGCCGATACGGTGATCGTGTAGGAATCGCCGATTTCCGGCGTGCCCAAAATGGTCAGGGTCGATACCTGAACGCCTGTTGCGGTGGTCGCTGTGGTCAGTGCGACCGTGCCGTCATTATCGGCGGTGGCGCCACCGTTGTTCGCGGTGAAGGTCACGGTAAAGGCCTGGTTCGGCACGTTGCCGGAGACCACGATGGTATCGGCGGTCGCACCCGGCCCGGCCGTGATCAGACCTTCGTCGGCGACGGTTTCCTGTCTGATGGAAAGTTGTGCCGCGGCCAGGGCATCGGCCGGGTTTTCCGGCTCGGGATTAATGAAATCGGCGTAATCGGCCAAGGCGGATGCAACGACGGATTTCGCCTTGGCCAAGTCGAGAAGTTGTTCGGCGCGCGCTGCCTGGGACTGGGCCGAGGCGACCAGCGCGTTTCGCGCGGCGACGGCATCGGCATCTTGGCTGGCATAGGACAATTCGGCGGCACCGATCACGGCCCCCGCGTCGTTGTTGTTCGATGCATTGCCGTCACCGACCAGGGCGACCAGGGCCTCGTCGATGTAATCCTGCAAGGACTGGGTCAGGGCATCGCGGACTTCGGCCTCGGCGGCGGCGACCTGCGTGCGCAGCGCCGGGTCGCTGGTTGCCGCTGCGGGGAAGTCAAGAATACCTGTGCGTGCGGCAAGGTCTGCATTGCCGCCGGCTGTATCGCCGTCAAGGAATTCGGTTACGTTGAAACCGGCGATGTTGACGGCGGCATCCAGCAGAGCCTGCAACGCCGATGTGGCGGCGGCATTGGCTGCGACCTTGTCGGCGGTGCCGACAATGGCATTGGCCTGGGCGTCATCCGCGAAGGCATTGATCGCATCGGACAGCGCCGAAAGCTGAGTGGCCAGGGTATTGATATCGCCGACGGCGATGTTCAATGCCGCCTCGGCCTGGGCTTCTGCCGCCGCCTGGGCGACGGAAAGGTAGCCTTCGGCCTCGGCTTCCGCTGATTGGGCCTGCGACAGGGCTTCGATCGCGGCGAGGGAATCCGTTAACGCATCCTGTGCATCAGTGACCAACTGCGCGACGTTGGCGCGCGCGGCGTCGGCAATCGCCCCGGAGGCATCGGCGACCTGTGCGGTGCCTTCGATCACCGTATCCAGGGCAGCAAGGCTGGTAATAGGCGTGCCGCCTGCATCGGTCAGCGCCGGTGAAACGGTGATGGCGTCCTGAACCGTCAGGTCCGAACCGTTCTTCACCACCGTCACGGTGACCTGGAACAGATTGAACAGGTTCGTTCCGGCGGATTGCGCGACCCAAATGACGTCCGTTATCGATCCGTCGTCTTCGCCGGAATAGGCATCGGCGTCAGGTGTGTATGTGACATTGCCGTCACCGTCGAAGGAAACCTCGCCCTTGTCACCGTCGCCGATGCCGCGGGCGCGGGCCTGCGCTTTTTGGGACGCATCCAGGAACAGATCGCGGACCGATTCCTGAAAATCCACCGCGTCTTGTGCGTTGGCTTGATTCTGGAGCGCGATCGCCAGGTCGGCCGACAATGAGGCCGCCTGCGTCGGGTTCGTGTTGTTGGCAACGGCATCTTGGGCGGCTGTCAGGGCCGTATTCGCCGTGGCCAGATCGGCGAGAGCCTCGCCGATGTTTTGCTGCGCGCCTTCGACGTCGAGACCGGACAGGGTGCCCGTGGTCGTGGTCAATGTGTCGCCCGAACCGGACGTGATGGTGACGTCATCGGACACAGTGATCGTGCCGTCGACATTCGTGATCGTGATGGTGACGATCGAAAGATCAAATCCACCGGTGCTGTTTTCGACCGCGATCTTGAAGAAGTCGGTCGTGCTTTCACCGGGGGTGAGGCCCGTGATATCCGTATTGGATTGATCGACAACATAAGTCAGCGCGCCGTCGTTATCCGCGACCACATCGCCCTTCGATCCGTCGCTGGCACCTTTCTGGATGGCTTCGGCGCTTTTCGCGGCGTCCTCGTAGGCTTCGAACGTCGCCTGATCGATGGCTTCGTTGATCAGTTTGCCGGCAAGGTCGGCGCGCGCGGCTGCGACCGCTTCGGCGGCGGCCGTCGCTTCGGCTTTTTCCGTATTGGCCGTTGTGTTTGCGGCCACGGTCGCGGCTTGCTTGGCGGTCAGGTCGGCTTGCGCCGCGCCGGTTTTAAATGCCTGCGCGGCGGCCCGGGCCTCTGAGGCGCCTTCGATCGCGGCTGTCGCTGCGTCGGCTGCATTTTCGGCCGTGTTGGAATCCTGAACGGCCTGCTGGAATTTACTGATGACGGCCGGGTCGATGTTGCGGGTTGCGACAAAACTGTCCAACTGCGCAATGGCCTGTGCCTTCAGGCTGTTGACGGTTTGTGAATGCGTGATGGCCGTGGTCTTGGCCGCGATCATCGCGGCGGGATCGGTGGTGTTCAGCGTTCCCTGCGCGGCCGTGGCCGCCTGGTCGGCTGCGTCGGCGGCGCTGACCGCAAGGTTCAGGACCGCGAGCAATTCCGCCGGTAGATCGGGTTTAGACTGAACGATGTCGCGGATCGCCGTGACCTTGGTCGTGACGATGTTGACGACATTCTGCAGGTTGTTGATATCGGCTGTCTGTGCACCGGCGGCGGCAAGCTGCGTGTTGATGTTGTTGTTGAAGGTTTCGGCCGCCTTGGTCCGCGCGCTGGCGATGCCGTTGGCGGCATCGGCGATGGCGGCGTTCTTGGCCAGGGTGGCGGTGGCGATGGCCGCGTTGACGACGGCGGAAATTTCGTTGGCGGATGTGACGAGGTTATCGCCCGTGGCACCGTCCAGGCCGACGGCTTCGCGCAATAAGGCAAGCGTTTCCGCATCGATGCTGCCGCCCGATGCCGACAGGGACAGCATGGCCTGCGCCGACTGGATCATCGTGACCAGGGCTTCGGAAAGGGCACGGGCGGCGTTCAAGGCCTCAAGCGGTGCGACGACGACTTCGATCAGGCTGTCTGTGTCGGTTTCCGAAAACCCGGCGTTCGGACCTTCGACCGAAAGGAAACCGGAAAGGGAACTGACCGCCGTCGACGCCGCAGTTTCCGCGCTGGCGGCAGCGGTCGCGGCGGCGTTCAGGAGCGCCAGAGCATCATTGATGGAATCGAAGGTCGCGGAATTGAAAATAATGCCTTCTGATTGGAAGATTTGCTGGATCGTTTCCGGCGGCAGCTTCACAACCCCGCCGGGCAGCGGGTTGGCGAACAGGTCGGCGATCTTTGCGAAATTGCCGAGCGCGATGGCTTGTGCCTGTTGCTGCAGAATGCCTGTTGCAATGGCTTCGTCCATCTGCCCCATCTTGTCGGCCAGGGCTTCGAAGGGGTCCTGTTCGGGGCCGGTTTCGTTCGAACCTTGCTGGCCCGGCACGAGATTTTCCTCGCCGCCGGACGGCGAGGGGGGCAGGTGGCGCAGAACGTTGCCGTATTGCTGTTGGATCTGCTGTGCCGTGATCACGATGGGCGGCGGCGGCGCCAGATTGATGGAGGCAATTGAAACCGTCGAGCCGGCCTGGTTCAGGACCACCGTGCCCGCGTTGTTGGAGATCACCACTTCGCCGACGAAGTTGCCTTCGGGCAGGATGGTGAAATTGCTTTGCTCGCCTTCGGGGGCCGCCTTGCCGGCCAGGGCCGTGCCGCGAATCCCGATGGTTGCGGTCGGCGTATTGATCAGCATGTTATCGGGGCCTGTCTTGGCGATCTGGCCCGAGATGAAGGAGAACGCGCCCTGAACGATGGACGCACCGAAGGTGCCGCTTTGCGCCGCCGGGTCGTAGACCATTTCGTCCAGGACCATGCGGCCGCTGTCGGCCAGGGAGAACGTGGATTCGTCGGCGAATTCCATACCGACGGCACCAAGCGGTCCCGTTTCGATCACATCGCCCTGATAAACCGGGTCACCGACCTTGAGTTCGACCTTGGTCCCGTCGGCCCGGGTCGCATCGACCTTGCCGGCGACGGTGACGATCTTGCCGATCGGTTCGGTCGCGGCGGCGGGACCCGCCTGGGCTTCGACTCCGGGAGCGGCCGGGCCGGCCAGCTTGACGGCCAGCGGGCCGTTGATGACGGCCCCGTCCGGGGTGATCAGATCCGGGGGATCAGCGAACTTGAAGAAGCTTTTGATAAGGACTTTGGATCCGTCCTTGCCGACAAGCAGAAGGTCCGGTCCTTGGCGGACGAATTCGGCGGATAGTATCCAACCGCCGTCCGGTACGTGAACGGCATCGGTTCCCGCTGCATCCAGAACGTAAGAACCCGGACCGCTCCAATCGATCGGTTCCGCTGCCTTGCCGTTGCTGGGAAATTGCCAGTTCTTGGCCAACCCTATGTGCTCGCTCTCCTGCGCCCGAACCAGGACCATTTGGCCGCTGTTTCGACTTAAATCCCCCTGTTTCCCTCAATTGAGCACAGTCTGATTGACCTGTCGTATTCGGGATCTTTATGCTCCGCTTTCGACCTAAGGAAACTGTAGGCGTTTAACCTTACAACAATGTGAACGACCCGCTCACAACGATATAGTTATAATATGTCTAAAATTATCATAAAATCGATAAAAAGATGTGACCGATGACCATTCCCGTTCAAAACAGGAAGTCATGTTCCCCCAATAGTTTAATGAGAAAAACCTAGTTTTCTTCGACGGCGGAAACTTCAAGGCGCCCCATGGCATTCAAGAGGCGGAACGTCGCCTGAACAATTGACACTTCCGTCAGCACGGCGTCGCTCTGCGCGTTGATCAGGCGGGTTTCCCCGGACAGCACGTCCAGCAACGACCGACGGCCGGCTTCACGCTCTTCACGCGCCAGTTCCAGAAACTTCTCGGCAATTTCGATCTGCGCGGTGCGGACTTCATGGTTTTGACGCGCGGTTTCCAAATCGGCCCAGGCCAGGCGGACGTTTTCTTCGATCGAGCGCTGGGTGTCGGCGGCGCGGTCGATCGCGGCCTTGTAGTCGCTGCGCGTGGCATCGATCGAATCCACCGCGGTGAAGCCCAGATTGAAAGGAAAGTTGAGTTCGACCTTTGCTGCCTGGGTGTTGCGCTGCCCGATGGTGCCGTCCAGGTTATGTTCGTGGTTCGATTCCACGACAGCATTGATTTCGGGAAAGAACAGGTCTTCACGGGTGCGCGTCATCGTATCCTTGGCGATGTGCGACGCCAGCCGGTCGCTGCGCAGCTGGAAATTTTCCTTAAGGCCGATTTCAATGGATTCTTCCAACGTTCGGGGCATCAGAACCTGGGGCACGGGGGGAAGTTTGAAGGCGTCGATTCCTTTGGGCAGGTCTTTGAACAAAGCGTTGTAGCGCGACATCGCATTACGCAGCGTGCCTTCGGCGACGACACGGCGTGATTGGGCTTCGGCCAGTTCTGTCTTGGCCTGCAGAACGTCGGTTGAAAACCCGGCCCCGCCTGCGACCCGGGCATCTTCAAGTTCCGTCTGCCGTTTGATGTTGTCCTCGGATTGCCGCGACAACTGCAGGCGCTTGTATGCGCTGTAGACCTGGATATAGGCGGTGATGCCTTCCAGGATCAAATCCTGGCGGACACGATGCAGGTTGATCGATGCCGATTGCTTGTTTTTTTCCGATATGTCGATGTCCGTATTGGACTTGCCGAAGTCCCACAACAATTGAGTGACGCTGAAGGTCGTTTCGCTGAACGGTTTGGTGGTGTCTTGCGTGCCCGGATTGGCGCGCTTCTGATAACCGTTATTGAAATTCACATCCAATTCCGGGAACCACGCCCCCTGGGTTTCCCGGATGCGGCTGGTGGCGGCTTCCAGGGAGTTTTTTGCGGCACTGATGCGATCATGAGTCTCGATCAGATCCAGCAGGAGATCAGGCAAAGATTGAGCGCGAACATCAGCGCTCCACGCCGACGCGCCACAAAAAAACATAAATGCGAGCACCGCCCCTAGAAGGTTATGCAACGTCTTTTCCCCGAAATCCCCTGAAATCCTACGACGTTTTGCGTGCCTAAACTTACACAAATGTCTTGCGATTGGAACATATTAAAGGCCTGACCTTTCGCCGAAAGCGGTTATTTCCACTTTTGTCTTATTGATGATAACGCGCTGAAATGGTTCCCGAATTTGGTGGATTGGTGTGTTGTGTGGGAAATGCCGGTTTCAAGCGAAGGAATTACGGCCCTTGAGCCTGGGCACTTGGCGCCGGTGCTGTTTCCCGACTTATTACCATGGCAGTGATTCGCCATCCCATTCGGGCGCCCCGGCAGGTATTGTGCGGGGAGCCGTGCCGCAGGATCGGCCGATACAGAATTTTATGGGAGGAAGCGTGGATAACGATCTGACACAGAGCGAAGCCGAATTGGTGGCCGATACCGTTGCGTTCGCGGCGGGTGAGGTCAGGCCCGCGGCCGCGGGATGGGAGCGCGCGCGTTCCCTTCCCAGCCGGATGTTCGAGCGTGCGGCCGCTGCCGGGTTGACCTCGTCGATTTTGCCGAAAGAGGTCGGCGGCCGTGCAATCAGCATGCGCTGTGCCGCCCGCATTGCCGAAGTTCTGGCCGGCGCGGATTTCGGGTTTGCCTTTGCGTTGAAGGTTCATGTCAATGCAGCCAACGCCGTGGCGCGGCGGGGCACGGACGAGCAACGCCACCGCCTGCTTCCCGACATGATCGACGGGCGGCGGATCGGCGCGTTCTGTTTGACCGAACCGGGCGTCGGCAGCGACGCGACCGCAATCACCTGCCGGGCCGAACAGAATTCCGACGGCTGGACCGTCAACGGTGAAAAAGCCTGGGTGACCAACGGTGTGAACGCCGGCGTCATGAGCGTTTATGTTCAGACCGATCCGCAAGCCGGTTGGCGGGGGATTGCCAACGTTCTGATCGAGGATGATTTTCCCGGACTGACGCGGAGGGCGCCCTACGACATGCTGGGCGGTCATGCCGCAGGGTTGTGCAATCTGACCTTTGACGCCTGCCGTGTTCCGAATAACAACCTGCTGATACCGCCGGGGGACGGTTTCAAAGCCGCCATGGCCGGGATCAACATGGCGCGGATGTTCGTTGCCGCGATTTGTTGCGGAATGCTTGCCGACAGTTTGGAACGTGCTCTTGAATACGGGGCGAAACGCATGGCTTTCGGCCGCCCCGTGCTGGCCAACCAAGGATTGCAATGGGAATTGGCGGATGTGGCAACGGATCTGGAAGCATGCCGACGGCTGACCGAGCATGCGGCTCGAACCCTTGATGCGGGTGACGCGGGCATCGCCGAATGCGCCCATGCCAAGAAATTCGCAACCCGTGCCGCTGTGCGTGGGATTTCCACCTGCATGCAGGCAATGGGGGCTCAGGGTCTGAAGACGGAAGAACCCTTCGGACGGCATTTCGCGGCGGCCAAGATGTGCGAGTTTCTGGACGGCACGACCGAGATTCAGAATGTGGTTATTTCACGCGGTCTATTGCGGCCATACGGCTTGGACGCGTCGTAAGCGCGCGTGACCGGATCAGGTGGCGTGTGCCCGCGACCTTTTGAGCTCTTCGTAAATGACGGTTTTATTCCGCCCGGTGCCCTTTGCTTCATAAAGCGCCTCATCGGCCCGTTTAAGGGCCGCTTCGATGGAATCGCCGGCATCCGAGATGGTTGTCAGCCCGATGCTGACCGTAAAGCTTATGGTGTCCGATCCGGCGGGGATCTTGATCTCGCTTAAATCCACCCGCAGCCGTTCAACCGTTAATCTGGCGCCGGCTGGGTCCGTCTCGGGCAGGATCATGGCGAATTCCTCGCCCCCCAACCGGCCGACCACATCGACGGTACGAAGCCGGTCCACGCAGGCTTTGGCCAAAACCTGAAGCACGTCATCACCGACGTCATGGCCATAGGTGTCATTCACGGACTTGAAGTGGTCGACATCCAACATGACCACACCGAAGCTGCGGCCGTTACGTCTGACGCGGGCGGCTTCAGCGGCACCCAGTTCCAAAAAGTGCCGGCGGTTCCAGACGCCGGTCAGGAAGTCCGTGGTGGCCAGGCGGGTGAGTTCCTCGTTGGCGGCCTTCAGGGCATGATTTGCTTTCTGCAGCTGCAAATGGTTGCGCACGCGGGCAAGCACGATGGATGGGGAAAACGGTTTGACGATGTAGTCGATCGCCCCCAGGGACAGCCCCTTTTCCTCTTCGCCTTCATCGGACAAGCCGGTTACGAACATGACCGGGATATCGCGGGTCTGCAGGTCGGATTTCAGCCGCTGGCATGCTTCATATCCGTCCATGCCCGGCATCTTGACGTCGAGCAGAATTAAATCCGGCCCTTGTGTCGCCGCCAATTCGAGTGCCTGTTCCCCATCGGCGGCGGTCAGAATGTCGCCCTCGTCCGCTAATAGATTGGAGAGGATCAAAAGATTTTCTTCCGCGTCATCGACAATCAAAATTGATTGCCGCTGGGCTGATTTCGTTGCCGAGAGCGATGTTTCGCTGCCATCATGTGCTGCCATTTTAATAATCCCTAGAGCCGCAACCGGCCCTTGTTATTAGCCCGCTTGCGGGTGCGGGCCTTAATTTTTCTCAAACACTGCTGACAGAGCATCCCGCACTTCGTCAAGCGATCGTTCCAATTCGGTGAGCAGCACGGCGACGTCCGGTGCGTCGGCATCCTTGCGCAATTGGTCGTCCAGGGCCTTCGCCGCATCAAATACACGCTGTGCCCGAAGGTTGCCGCTGACACCCTTTAAAGTATGGGCCGTGCGTTCGGCTGTTTCCACATCGCCCCCGGCCAGAAGCTCTGCGATCATGCCTGCATGATCCATGTACTTGCTGTGGAAGTCGCTTAAAAGGCGGCCAAGAATGGCATCGTTTCCCCGCATCATTGCGCGTGCCTTTTCCATATCGATGCCGGGTATATGGTCGGGCAGACTGTCTGTGTCGGGGGATGCGGCGGCGGGGTTTTTATCTTTCGGTTGGGCCGTATCGGTTTTTTCGGTTTTTGCCGCCGGTTTCTTTTTCTTCCGGGCCGGTTTACCGGTTGGTTGTGACGGGCTGTCCGCACGAAATTGTGCCAAGGCGGCATAAAGCCGGTCAGGGTCGACGGGTTTGGTAACGTGGTCGTTCATGCCGATGGCAAGGCATTTTTGCCGTTCTGATTCCATTGCATGGGCCGTCATCGCGATGATCGGCAGGTTCTTGAAACGGTCATCGGCACGGATAATCTTGGTTGCTTCGTAGCCGTCCATTTCCGGCATTTGCAAATCCATGAGAACCGCGTCGTAGCTTCCCGCGGCAAGCATTTCGACGGCCTTGCGTCCATTGTCGGCAATCTCGACCGATACCCCGGCGCCATTCAGGAGTTCCTGAGCAACCTGTTGATTGATTTCGTTGTCTTCCGCAATCAGAACCCGCATGCCGTCGATCTGCGCGGCAATTCGCGCAGAGGAAACAGAGGGTGCAGGTTGGGTGGGAATTGTATCTGTACCGGTAACGGCCTGGGCAAGCGCATCAAACAGGGCGGACGTGTTTACCGGTTTGGTCAGGACGTCGGCGATTTTTAATTCGGACATTGGCGCCTGTATCTCGTCGCCGTCGTAAGAGGACATGAGAATCAATACGGGTTGCACGGCCAGTTTCTTCAGGTCACGAATGCGCCTGGCGGTCTCTATCCCGTCCATGCCGGGCATTTGCCAATCCAAAAGCACGGCATCATAGGATTGTTCATCTGTGCTGGCGGCCGCACGGGTAAGTTCTGCAAGGGCATCTTTGCCGCCAGCAACTGTCGTTGCCTCCAACCCCGACGCCTCTATCATTTCTTTGAAGATTTCCCGGGCTGACGGGTTGTCGTCGACAATGAGGATGCGGAGATTGCGAAGATCGGGGGCGGATGTTTTTTTGGGCGTTTCTTTATCGGCTGAGAGTTCCGCTTCGACCGTGAACCAGAAGGTACTGCCCTTGCCTTCTTCACTGGCCACGCCGATTTCACCACCCATCAAGGAAACAAGGCTGTGGCTGATCGCCAACCCAAGACCGGTGCCGCCGAACCGGCGGGATGTAGAGGTATCGGCCTGGGTGAACGGCTGAAACAGTTTGTCGACCTGGTCCTGCGACATGCCGATGCCTGTGTCCGAAATTTCGAAACGGAGAGCGGCCTTTTGCCTTTCAATGCCTTCCAGGCGCACCTTGACCACCACTTCACCCTGATCCGTGAATTTGATGGCGTTGGCGGTCAGGTTGATCAGGACCTGGCCCAGACGTAAGGGGTCGCCTTTCAGGTTCAGCGGCGTGCCCGGGGCGACATCGAACAACATGTCGATCGGTTTTCCACCGGCCCGCGCGGTCATCATCGTCGCCAGGCTGCGCATGACATCGTCGAGATGGAAATCCACGGTTTCGATTTCCAGCTTTCCGGCCTCGATCTTGGAGAAATCGAGAATATCGTTGATCAGGCCCAGCAAGGTCTGTGACGACGCTTCAACCTTGGCCAGATAATCCTGTTGCTGGTCATCCAGTTTGGTTTTCAGGGCGAGGCCGGTCAGGCCGATAATGGCGTTAAGCGGCGTCCGGATTTCATGGCTCATGTTGGCGAGGAAAAAGCTTTTCGCCTTGCTGGCGTCTTCCGCCGCCAACTTTGCCTGGATCAATGTGCGTTCGGCGGCTTTTTGATGAGTGATATCCGTGTAGGTGGTCACGAACCCGCGCCGGTCGGGCAGGGGGTTGCCTCGAATTTCGATTGCCATGCCGTCCGGTCGGGTGCGTTCGAAATGGTGGGGCTCGAACTTGCGCGCCAGTTCAAGCCGGCTTTCAACCTGTTCTTCGATGTCGCCGGGCCCATATTCGCCGCGTTCCGCGTTATAGCGGAAAAACTCGGCCAGATTGGAGCCGGGCGGGAATTTCTCCTTGGGGAATTCCAACAGTTCCATGAATTTGCTGTTGGCCGTGATGACGTCCAGGTTCTTGTCGAACATGGTGATGCCCTGATCCATGGTTTCCAGGGTCGTTTCCAAAATCGCCTTCTGGTAGGCCAGTTCGCGTTCGGCGGTTTTTTGTTCGGTGATGTCGGTCATCGCAGTACCGACGCCGGTGATTTTCCCGCCTTGGTCGCGGACAGGGAACTTTATCAGTCGATAAATCGTCGGATTGCCGCCCGTGCTTTTGTGAAGCTGGGATTCCGCTTCCAGGATGACGACTTCCCCGGAATCAATAACTTGCCGTTCCAGTTCGGTCACTTTGTCGGCCCGTTCCTTGGAAATCAGGTCGTAGGCGGTTTTGCCGATCATGTCCTCCAAGGTTGTGCCGTGCCACTGGGCAAAGATCTCGTTGCCGCCCATGAAGCGCCCGTCGAGCCCCTTCAACGCCAGCATGATGGGGACGTTTTCGGTAATGGCGGTCAGGCGTGCCTGGGTTTCTTCCAGAACCAATTGTCCCTTCTTTTGATCGGTCACATCGTCGAAAACGCCGACCAGATAGCCTTGGTGCCAGGCACCGTAGCGGCCATAAACAACGCGCCCGTCGTAAAGGTTGAGTTCGCCCGCCGCATTTCCTTTGCGAACGGCTTGCAGGCGGGCATCGATCGCGGTTTCGGTGTCCTGGCCGTTCAGGTCGCCACGCTCGGCCAGCATCAGCGCCGTTTCGCGGGCGTTCATACCGGCATGGACTCGGTCCGGGTCCAGGCCCCAGACTTCGGAAAACCGGCGATTGAGCGTGATGTAATTTAAATCTTCATCGAACACGCACAGGCCGCTCGGCATGCTGTCCAAGACGACCTGCAGAATTGCTGATTGGGCGGCGGCCTGTTGTTCCGCCTGACGTCGTTTCGTGATGTCCAGCGTCCAGACGATCCGCGCGTCCCGACCCTGGAAGTTGATTGATCGCCAGGAAGCGATGGACCACCATTTGGTTTCGCCATCGGCCTTAAGGCGTTCCGCTTCGAAATTATCCAGGCGGCCGTCGCGCCGGAAAGTTTCCCAGGCCTTGTCCAAGCGGTCTTTCGCCGCATAGGTCGATACTTGAGGGTTGCCCAGGACATCATCCAGGCTGCCCATGTCCAACATCTGCCCATAGCGCGGATTGATGAACAGGTGCTCGTCCGTGTGCAAATCCGTAATCGTTACGGCGATGGGGCTTTCATCAAGGATGCGGCGGAATCGGTCCTCGCTTTCGATCAAACGTTCTTCGGCCTGTTTTCGGTCGGTGATGTCGACTGTCGTGGTGATGATCCCGACGACCTGTCCGTTGGAACTTTTCAAGGGGACTTTGGTGCAGATCGTCTGGCGGACTTCACCGTCCTTGTTTTTGAGTTCGAGATCGAAAAACGGGATCGCCTCGCCGGTTTCCAGCACCCGCCGATTGAGGGGGGACATCTTGTCGTCATGCGCGTTGCTGATGATCGCCGATGTCTGACCGCTGATGTCTGCGTCGCTCAGACCCAGGAATTCCTGGTGGTAGCGGTTCGACATGACGTACCGCCCGTCTGCGCCTTTCAAGTTGACCAGGGCCGGTACGGCGTCGATCACCGCCTGCAATTCCGCCCGCTGGTCGGCCAATGCCTGTTCGAAACGTTTGCGGTCGGTGATGTCGGTGAACACGCCGACGATAAAGCCGTCCTTCCATTCGCCGTATTGGACTTCGATGACGCGTCCGTTGGAAAGGTTTTGCTCGGCAGAGGTATTGCCTTCGTAGATGATCTGTTCACGATCCCGAATAACCTCTTCTACATCGCGGCTATCGGCGTAGATTCCCACGTCGAATAAATGCCGGATAATCGATGACAAGCTTTGGCCGTTTCGGATGACATCGGAATCCAGATTGAAAAGCTCCAGATACCTTTGATTGAAGCTGATGAGCTTTAAATTACGGTCCAGCACGATCATGCCGTTCGGCATGTTGCTGAACGCCAACTGCAGTTGCGTTTCCATCTCGCTGGAAAGTTGGGCCACGCGGTCCGTAAGAGGGTTCAGCAGCAGGAACAACCCGCACATCCCCAGCAGCACAAGACCAAGGACACCGATGCCGGCATAAACAAGGGTGTTGTTCAATTCGCCGAAAACTTCATCGGCGTCCTGCCTGAGGACGAGTATCCAGTCCTTGGTGACGGGGCGATGGGAATAGCTATGCGTTTTGCTTTCAACAAAACTGCCGCCCATCAACCCGGCGCCTGCCTGTATTCCAGCGAGTGCGTCCGGTGGCCCGATTTGGTCGAAATTGTCCAGGATATGTCCGTCCGACAAGGCCATGGCCTGTCGGCTGTCGGTTGGGCCGAATAATAGAAATGCCTGTCCCGTGCGGCCGATCACGGTTTTGCCGGAGAACAGCTCCAAGACCCGGTCCATGGTGAATGTGATGAAATCCATGCCGATTATCTCGCCGTCGCGGCTGTACACCGGCGAACTGACGATCAGATAATGCTCCGTGCCGACCGTGACGGGGCCGGTCACCATGGGGTCCAGGAAATGCTGCCAATTCTTCGGCCAGAAATCGCTCGGAGAATTCTCGCCGATCGAGATGACGGTTTCACCGTTATGATTGACGCGTGTTATCCCCGCCATTTCATCCGAGACATCCAAAGCATCCTGCAAAATTGGGGTGATGCTGTTCTGGAATTCGATAAGGGTGATGGTGTTCGCGGCCAATTGTTCTGTCAGCCGTCGTGCACGGGCGCGGCTTGAAATTTGGGCGCTGATGCTTTTAACCCGGTCCAATATCTGCGTGATGGCGGCGGATTTTGAGTGCGCCAAACGCGTGAGTTGATCGATTGACGCCGTGCGCAACTGACTTTGCATTGGGAACAGCACGAACAACGCGGAAAGCGTTGCAATCAGCACCGCCCCGGCCAGGGAAAACCGCAGGACGTTTCGCTGGACTGCCTTGATGACACGAATGTATTGCTGGGGCACTGTCCGTTCCGGTCCGTTCCGCTCATCCCGTGCCCCATGCCGAAGCACGGGTTCAAGCCCATAAACACCTAATACAAGCAGATTTCCGGCCTTAGTTCGATAGGCCAATCGGACAGGTGTCTTTATGCGGAAGCAGACGCCAGGTTAGATGGACGGGGCGGGTGATTGGCGTTAATGTTTCGCCGCTTGGAAACGGTCGGGGCCTGTGTCCCGGGCGTGAGGAGAAATCAATGGCTGCAATTTTGGTAATCGAGGACGATGAGTTCTTTCAGAACTTCCTCGAACTTGTCCTGTCCGGTGAAGGACATGAAATCCGTATCGCCGCTGACGGCGATATCGGCTTGGAACAGGCCAGTGCATCCCCGCCGGACCTAATCCTGTGCGACATGAGCATGCCCAAGATGACGGGGTTTGAAGTCATCCGGGAGTTGAAAAAGCGTGATGCGGTCAAGGACGTTCCCGTCATTGCCCTGTCGGCCCATGACACGGCCGAAGATCATGACGAGGCTTTTTCCGCCGGGGCGGCGGCTTACGAGACCAAGCCGGTCGAAATGGACCGCTTGATCAACGTCGTCAATGAAGTTTTGGCAGGCCGGTCGCCGGACGGGTCCTAAGACGGGTTACGTCCAGGCGTCGGCCAATGCGTCCTGCAATCGGCTGATATCATTTTCCGTTATATGAACGTACGGCGCCAGTCGCAGCCGTCCGCCGCGCAGGGATGCATGGACGCCCTGTGCGGCAAGCCGTTGGATCATGTCAGCAGGGGGCGGCGTTTCCTTGGCCAGGGACGTGATATGCACCGACCCGAGGCCCGCGGGCGGGACGGCATAGCCGAGTTCCATGGCGGCTTCCAGAATACGTGCCGTGATGGGGGCCAGGGTCTCGGCAACGTTTTCAGGTGTCCAGGTGGTGACCTGTTGCAATGCCGCCCGCGCCATGGGCAATTGCACGGGATTGAAGGTCTGCCCGACGTCATAGCGGCGGGCGCCTTCGGAATGGGCGGGATCATAGACCAGCGCACCTTCGATGCTGGCCGCCGTGGCCGGGTGATTGTAGTCGTGATGTTCCATCGGCCGTCCGTTTTGCCGCCCGGGTGCGGCATAAAGAAACGACATGCCGTGCGGGCACAGAAGCCATTTATAGGCGGCGGCAACCAGGAAATCGGGCTTCACGCGGGTGATGTTGAACGGGGCGACGCCGATCCATTGGGTGGCGTCCACGACAAGGGCGGCCCCCAGTTTCCGGCACTTCTCTCCGACCGCTTCCAGATCGACCCGCGTGCCGTCCGACCAATGACAGGGCGGCAAGGTGGCCAGGGCCGTGTCATCGTCAAGATGCGCCAGTACGGCAGTTGTCCAATCGCCGTCATCCGGTCTGGGAACGGTAACCAATTGCGCGCCCGTTTCGGCGGCTTTTTCCATCCAGATGAAGACGTTGGACGGGAATTGATCCTGCAGGACGACGATCTTTTGTCCGCGGGCGATTTCCAGGTTCCGGGCCGCCGTGGCCAGGCCGTAGCTGGCGGACGGCTGGATCGCGATGTCGTCTGCCGTGGCGCCGATCAGGCCGGCGAACAGGCCGCGCACGGCTTCGGCATGGCCGGTCGTCTCGCCCCAGTTCCAATCCCAAGTATGCAACCTGGCGTCCATGCCCTTGATGCCGGCCGCCGCCACCGATTTCAGGAACGGTGTGCGCGAAGCGCAATTGAACCAGGCGACATCGCCCGGAATGTCGAACAGGTGGCGCTGATTGCCAAGAATTGCCATGCGTCTATTCCTTTGATTCGGTCTGTGATTTGACGGGAACCGTGCTGCGCGCCCCCGGCGGCCCGGCGACCACGCCCTTGTCCCGGCCCAGCCTGTGTTCGCGGTAGGCGATATAGGCGGTCGAGCCCAGGATCATGGCGCCGCCGATCCACACGAACAAATCAGGCAGTTCGTTGAAGATGAAATAACCCAGCGCCGTGACCCAGACCAGACGGATGAAGTCGATCGGCCCGACGACGTGGGTGTCCGCCAGTTTCAGGGCTTGCGCCATGGACAACTGCGCCCCGCCGCCCAGGATGCCGAGACCGATCAGAAGCCCCCATTGTTCGGGGCCGGGCCAGGTCCAGACGAAGACCGACGGCACAAGCAGAATGGGCATCATCACCAGGGACATGTAGACCGTGATGGTGGCGCTCGATTCCGTTTCGCTAAGGCGCTTGATGATGATCATGCAGGCGCCCCAAATCAGCGACGATATGACGACCAGCATGGGGCCCAGTTCCAATGGAATGAAGCCGGGGCGCAGGATCACCACCGTGCCGGCGAACCCCAACAGAATGGCCGTCCAACGGCGCATGCGCACGACCTCGCCCAAAAAGAACACCGCCAGGACCGTGGCGAAAATGGGGGCGGAAAACCCCAGCGCCGTCACCTGGGCCAGGGGGGCAATGGAAAGGGCGAAGAAATAACACATCATGGCCGCCGAATTGAGCACGCCGCGCAGGGTCAGTAGCCCCAACCGTTTTGTTTTCAGCGGCTTCAGACCGTCCTTGATGAAGAACGGAATGATCGGCAGCATCCCGAACAACAGGCGGAAAAAGGCCGTTTCGAACGGATGAATGCCCGTTTGGGCGACTTTCTTGATGACCGCATGCATGCAGGCGAAACAAAGGCTCGCCAAAACCATCCACAGAATCCCCCGGACGGCGTCTGATCGCCCTTTCTGGAGGACAGCGGGTTCGGAGGATGGGTCCATGGGCGGCTTTCGGTTTCGGGCCTGGGTCACCGGCATGCCCGGGGGGGCGGCACGGTGTTCGAAGGCCGGCGGACGGGGGCTGAAATGTGTATACAATGCCAGTCTATACAGCCTTCGTATGAAGGGATAAAGAACCCCCGGCCCAAAACCCGGCCCGTCGCAGTTGACAGGGCAGGGCGGTTTGGGTAGTTTCCGCCGCTTCCGGCCTGACCGGATCCGAATTTTGCCCTTTGAACGGCTCGCAAACGGAGCTTGAGACCATGAAAGTCCTGAATTCACTTAAGTCCGCGAAGACGCGCGATAAAAATTGCCGCGTCGTGCGCCGCAAGGGCCGCGTCTATGTGATCAATAAAAAGAATCCGCGCTTCAAAGCCCGTCAAGGGTGATGCGGGGCGCGCCTTAATGGCGTGTACCTTTTTGAAACCGCGCCTTTGGGCGCGGTTTTTTATTGCGTGACCGGCTGTTAATTTCCGATATGCCCCGCTTGGGGATGGTGGGGCTTGGCCAAGCCGTGCCCTTTTAATTTGTTCAATCTAAATCGGGAGAGTTCGCGTGACAGCCGATAAAGTCGCCGCCCATTACACCCATGGATCCTTGCTGGAAGCCATCTTGGCCAAACTTGACGAAGCCGGTGTGGCACAGGGTGGGCTGACCGCCCGGGACCTTGCCCCCCTGGATCATCTGCATACCCGGGGCGTTGTCGCGACGGATGAGATGATCGAACGCCTGCAGCCGCAGGCGGGGCAAACGATCATCGATATCGGCTGCGGGATCGGCGGGCCGGCGCGCTATATCGCTGCAATCACCGAAGCCAAGGTTACGGGCATTGATCTGACCCCCGAATTCATCGCGGTCGCATCGACATTGGCCGATATGACGGGGCTTGGGGATGCCGCGTCGTTCCAGGTGGGCGATGCGCTCAACCTGCCGTTCGACGACGCATCCTTTGACGGCGGCTATACCCAGAATGTTTCCATGAGCGTGCCCGATAAGGCGCGCTTTTTCGCCGAGGCCGCGCGTGTCCTGAAGCCGGGCGCCCGGTTCATCGCGGGTGAAATCGCCCAAGGGCCGGGCGGCGATGTCATCTACCCCGTGCCCTGGGCCATGACGGCCGAGATCAGCCATCTGACGGCGCCCGATGAAACCGTGGCGATCCTGGAAGGTGCCGGCTTTCAGGTGCGGGACGTACATGATTCCACGGAAAAGGCTTTGGCCTTCAATCAGGCGTCGCGCGAACGGGCGAAGACATCCGGCCCGCCGGTCCTCAGCCCGTTGGTTGTTCTGAACGATCAGGCATTGGAGAGGATGCGCAATTCGGCCCGCAATATTGAGCAGCATCGCGCCGTTCCCGTGGAATTCGTCTGCATTCGGGCTTGACTTTTCGACCCTGCCGGACAACGTTTTCGGAAATGCTTCCGCATTGTGAAAATTCGGAAGCCCGGCACTGCGGGGCTCTGCGGTGCCTGTCCGACAAAAAATAGGGAAGAACCGTTCATGGCTGAAACAGCCCGCCCACGCACCCGGGGACGCACGCGCACGCGTTCCAAGGAAGACACAGGAGGTCAGGTCCAATCCCTGGCCCGCGCCATTTCCATTCTCAAGGCTCTGGCCCGCGCCGAAGACGGCATGACCTTGACGGACGTGGCCTTGACGGTGGGGCTGCCGCCGTCGACCACACACCGTCTGCTGACCACCATGCAGCATGACCGCATCGTGCGGTTCGATCAGGCGACGGCCCTGTGGCATGTCGGGGTCGAGGCCTTCGTGATCGGCAACGCCTTCATTCGGTCGCGCGATCTGGTCGTCATGGCGCGCCCGATCATGCGCCGTCTGATGGAAGAAACGGGCGAGACCGTGAAACTGGCGATCCAGGACGACGGCGAAGTCATCTACCTGGCCCAAGTTGAAAGCCGCGAAACCATGCGGGCCTACCGCGCGCCCGGTACGCGGGTGCCGATGCATTGTTCCGGCGTGGGCAAAGTTCTGCTCGCCAATCAGTCGGAAGAAGAGGTCAACCGCATCCTGCAGCGCCACGGCCTGACCAAGGTGACGGACAAGACATTGGCCACGCCGGTGCGTTTCCGCGAAGCCCTGGGCCTGATCAAGCGTCAAGGCTACGCCATCGATGACGAGGAACACGCCATCGGCCTGCGCTGCATCGCATCGGCGGTGTTCAATGAGCATGACGAGCCCATTGCCGCGATTTCCGTGTCCGGTCCGTCGGCGCGTATTTCGGATGAAAAGATCACGGCCCTGGCGGGGCTGGTGACCCGCGCGGCGACGGCGATCGCCAGCGAACTCGGCAGCCGTGAGCCCTGATCGAAAGGGGCGTTATTTCGGCTGGAATATGCGTTCCGGGGCGGTGCTTGGCACCGCCCTTTTTTGTGTGGAAATCATATGAATCGCTAATTTTCCAAAAAATGATATTTTATAAATTATTGAAATATATAACTAATAATACACTTTACCAAATTACGGAATAATTTCCAAAACGATTGCCATGATTTTCACGGACTGTCACCCTGAATGAAAGGTCCTAGCAGGGGAAACAGTTCATGGCACGCATGACGGCAGCGGAAGCAGCAGTCCGGGTTCTGGAAAAAGAAGGCGTCAACGCCGCCTTCGGTGTTCCGGGGGCGGCGATCAATCCTTTCTACGCGGCAATGAAAAAGCGCGGCACGGTCGATCACGTGCTGGCGCGCCACGTCGAAGGGGCCTCCCACATGGCCGAGGGTTATACCCGGGCCAAGGCGGGCAACATCGGGGTCTGCATCGGCACGTCGGGCCCGGCGGGCACCGACATGATCACCGGCCTTTATTCCGCCCAGGCGGACAGCATTCCGATTTTGTGCGTGACCGGGCAGGCGCCCCGCGACAAGCTCTACAAGGAAGATTTCCAGGCGGTCGATATCGAGGCCATCGCCAAGCCGGTCACCAAATGGGCGGTGACTGTGCGCGAACCGGCCCTGGTGCCCCGGGTGTTTCAGCAGGCGTTTCACCTGATGCGCTCGGCCCGGCCGGGTCCGGTGCTGATCGACATGCCGCTGGACGTGCAGTTGGCGGAAATCGAATTCGATCCCGACACCTATGAGCCGCTTCCCGTCTATAAACCGAAAGCGTCGCGCCGCCAGATCGACAAGGCCATGGAGATGCTGGCCAGGGCCGAGCGGCCCGTGATCGTCGCCGGTGGCGGTATCCTCAACGCCGATGCTCAGGACCTTTTGGTCGAATTCGCGGAACTGACGGGCATCCCCGTGGTCCCGACGCTCATGGCCTGGGGGGCGATCCCCGACGATCATCCGCTGATGATCGGCATGGTCGGGCTGCAGACTTCGCACCGCTACGGCAACGCATCGTTCCTGCGCTCGGATTTCGTGCTCGGTATCGGCAACCGTTGGGCCAACCGGCACACGGGTTCGGTCGATGTCTACACCAAGGGCCGGACCTTCGTTCATGTGGATATCGAGCCGACCCAGATCGGCCGCGTGTTCGAACCCGATTACGGCATCGTGTCCGACGCCAAGGCGGCACTAGCCGTATTCGGGCATGCCGCGCGCGAGATGAAGGAAGACGGCCGCCTGCCGGATTGGTCCGATTGGGCGGGCGAATGCGCCCACCGCAAGGAGGTCATGCAGCGCAAATCGCATTTCGACGAAGTTCCGTTGAAGCCGCAGCGCGTCTACCAGGAAATGACCGAAGCCTTCGGCCGCGACGTTTGTTACGTCACGACCATCGGCCTCAGCCAGATCGCTGCCGCGCAATTCCTTAAGGTCCATGGCGCGCGTAACTGGATCAACGCTGGCCAGGCGGGCCCGCTCGGCTGGACTTTGCCGGCGGCCCTGGGGGTGCGAAAGGCCTGCCCGGACAAGGAAATCGTCGCTGTTTCCGGTGACTATGATTTCCAGTTCCTGATCGAGGAACTGGCCGTCGGCGCACAATTCAAACTGCCCTACATCCATGTGGTGGTGAACAACTCCTATCTGGGATTGATCCGCCAGGCTCAGCGCGGCTTCGACATGGATTACAACGTCCAACTGTCGTTCGAGAACGTGAACGCCCCCGACCTGGGTGATTATGGCGTCGATCATGTCGCCGTGGCCGAGGGCCTGGGCTGCAAGGCGATCCGGATCAAAAGCCCCAATGAATTCAAGGAAGCCTTCGCCCGGGCACAGGACCTGATGGCTGAACATCAGGTGCCCGTGGTGCTGGAATTCATCCTGGAGCGCGTGACCAACGTCGCCATGGGCGCGGAAATCAACGCCGTTAATGAGTTCGAGGAAATTTTGTGCCTGGACCCGACCCTGGACCCCGATGGGATTCCGGCATCGGGTGCGGCCGACCGCCGGGCCTTGGAGCCCGCCGAATAGAGGTCCCTGCGAGGAGGGCGGGAGGCGCCTTATACCGGCCCCCATTGTCGGTTGCCTCCCGCCCAACCCCGCCCGGCCGATAACCCCGCCACTTGACGGCCCCGCCGTCCCATATGACAACCGAGCACGCAAACTGACAGACCGATACCGCAGGAGACCGACATGCCCCGTTTCAACGCCAACATCACCATGCTGTTCCAGGAAGTGGATTTCATGGACCGCTTCAAAGCGGCATCCCAGGCCGGGTTCCAGGGGGTCGAATACCTGTTCCCCTATGACTATGCGGCGGGCGATCTGGTCGATGCGTTGAAATCGAACGGCCTGACCCAGGTTCTGCACAATCTGCCGGCGGGCGATTGGGCGGCGGGCGAACGCGGTCTTGCCTCGCTGCCGGACCGTAAAGGCGAATTTCAGGACAGCGTCGGTTTGGCGATCGAATACGCGACGGCGTTGGGCTGTCCCCAGATCAATTGCCTGGCCGGTATTCCCGGCGACGGCGTGGCCCCGGAAAAAGCGTTCGAAACCTTCATCGAGAATTTGGAGTTCGCGGCCCCCCGGTTCGATGACGCGGGCATCAAGCTTTTGGTCGAGGCCATCAACACCCGTGACATTCCGGGCTTCTTCCTGAATACCTCGGCCCAGGCCGAACAGGTGCTGGATGCCGTCGGCCACGACAACCTGTACTTCCAATACGACGCCTATCATATGCAGATCATGGAAGGCGATTTGTGCCGCACGGTCGAACGGTTGTTGCCGCGCATCCCGCATATCCAGATCGCCGACAACCCGGGCCGGCATGAACCGGGCACGGGCGAAATCAACTACGGCCATTTCTTCCGGCACCTGGACGCCATCGGATACGACGGCTGGGTCGGCTGCGAATATATCCCGGCGGCGACGACGGCCGAAGGCCTGGGTTGGTTGCGCGCGGCCGAGGCGGCGTCCAAGGCCGCCTGACCTTAAATCTTGTTTCGGGCGTCTTTTCCCGGTCAGCGGAAAAATCGGGCTTACCCCATTGGTTTTTGCCGCATTCGCGGTAAAACACCTGCAATCAATCGCATGACTTGAAATCATTCCATCCAGGAGGGGACATTCATCATGGCTACCATCGGTTTCATCGGCCTCGGCATCATGGGCGCACCCATGGCCGCGCATCTTCAAAACGCCGGGCATAAGATTGTCGCGCTCAAGCGCAAAAAGCCCATGCCCAAGGATCTGGCCAAGTGCGGTGCCGTATTCGCCGCCACGCCCAAGGATGTTGCGGCCAAGTCCGAGATCATCATCACCATGGTGCCCGACACGCCCCAGGTCGAAGAAGTTCTGTTCGGCGATAAGGGCGTGGCTTCCGCCAATCTGAAGGGCAAGCTGGTCATCGACATGTCGTCGATCGCGCCCCTTGCGACCAAGGAATTCGCCAAGAAGATCAAGAAGGCCGGTGCCGGCTGGGTCGACGCACCCGTGTCGGGCGGCGAAGTGGGGGCCAAGAACGCGGCCCTGACCATCATGTGCGGCGGCACGAAAAAGGACTTCGACCGCGCCATGCCGCTGTTCGAACTGATGGGCAAGAACATCACCCTGGTCGGCGGTGCCGGCGACGGGCAGACCTGCAAGGTCGCCAACCAGATCATCGTGGCGCTGAACATCGAAGCCGTGTCCGAAGCCCTGTTGTTCGCGTCCAAGGCCGGGGCCGATCCCGCCAAGGTGCGCGAAGCCCTGATGGGCGGCTTCGCCAATTCCAAGATCCTGGAAGTCCATGCCGAGCGTATGATCAAGCGCACCTTCAAGCCGGGCTTCCGCATCGAACTGCATCAGAAGGACCTGAACCTGGCCCTGTCCGGTGCCAAGGAAATGGGCCTGGCCCTGCCCAACACGGCGACGGCGCAGGAACTGTTCAACACCTGCAAGGCCAACGGCGGGGCTGCCTGGGATCATTCGGCGATGGTTCGTGCGTTGGAAATCATGGCCAAGCACAACGTCAAGTAGGTCCTCCCGCCGCTCCGGTTGCCGGGGCGGGCAAATACCGTACAATGCGAGGAAACGCAGCCCCCTGGATGTCCGGGGTGGCTGCGCGCATTGGGAGCAACTGTCCATGCAAATGCCGGAACCGGACCGGGACGTCATCGCCCGGCGGGCCGAAATCATCGCCGCCATGCGGGCCATCGTGCCCGGCGAGGGCGTGATCGCCGACGATGCCATGCTCAAGGCCTTCGAATGCGACGGCCTGATGGCTTATCGGCAATTGCCGCTGATCGTCGTGCTGCCGGAAACGACGGCCCAGGTTTCCGACATCCTGCGCTATTGCCATGAAAACAACGTCAAGATCGTGCCGCGCGGGGCGGGCACGGGACTTTCCGGCGGGGCCCTGCCGCTGGCCGATGCCATCACCCTGGGCCTGACCAAATTCAATCGGGTTTTGGATATCGATTACCCCAATCGCTGCGTCGTGGTGCAGCCGGGTGTCACCAACCTGGGCGTGACCAAGGCGGTCGAAGACGACGGCTTCTATTACGCGCCCGACCCGTCATCGCAGATTGCGTGTTCCATCGGCGGCAATATTGCGGAAAATTCCGGCGGCGTGCATTGCCTGAAATACGGCCTGACCACCAACAACGTGTTGGGCGTGGAAATGGTGCTGATGGACGGCACGGTGATGCGCCTGGGCGGCAAGCATCTGGACCCGGGCGGATACGATCTGCTGGGTGTGCTCACGGGTTCGGAAGGATTGCTCGGCGTGATCACGGAGGTCACGGTACGGATCTTGAAAAAACCCGAAACGGCGCGGGCCGTGCTGCTCGGCTTCAATTCGTCGGAGGAAGGCGGCAATTGCGTCGCCGCCATCATCAATGCGGGCATCATTCCGGGCGGGATCGAAATGATGGACAAGCCCGCCATCCACGCGACGGAGGAATTCGTCCATGCGGGCTATCCCCTGGATGTGGAGGCCCTTTTGATCGTCGAGCTGGACGGCCCGGTGGTCGAGGTCGATCATTTGATCGAACAGGTCAGCGAGATCGCCAAGGGCCAAGGGGCGGTTTATTCCCGCATCAGCGAAAGCGAGGAAGAGCGCGCCGCCTTCTGGTCCGGGCGCAAGAACGCCTTTCCCGCCGTGGGCCGCATGTCACCCGATTACATCTGCATGGACGGCACGATCCCCCGGAATAAACTGGCTTTGGTTCTGCAGCGCATGACCGAGATGTCCGCCAAATACGACCTGCGCGTCGCCAACGTGTTTCATGCCGGCGACGGCAACCTGCACCCGCTGATCATGTTCGATGCCAACCAGCCGGGCGAGTTGGACCGGGCCGAGGAATTCGGCGCCGATATCCTGAAACTCTGCGTCGAGGTCGGCGGCGTGCTGACCGGCGAACATGGCGTCGGCGTGGAAAAGCGCGATCTGATGGGCGAGATGTTCACGGAAGACGACCTGAAACAGCAGCAGCGGGTCAAATGCGCATTCGACCCCAATCATCAATTGAACCCGGGCAAGGTCTATCCCACCCTGCATCGCTGCGCCGAGTTGGGGCGCATGCACATCTCCCGCGGCCAGGTGCCGTTCCCCGACATTCCGCGCTTCTAGGCTCCCCAGGACATGACCGAAATTCTCAAACCGGAAAACGCGGATCAGGTGCTCGATGCCGTCAAATGGGCGGTCTCGGAAGCAACGCCGCTGGAGGTGCGCGGCATGGGCAGCAAGGCCGGGTTCGGCCGCCCCGTGCAGGCGGGTCAGGTGCTGGACCTGTCGAACCTGTCCGGGATCACCGATTACGACCCCGGCGAACTGGTCATGACCGTGGGACCGGCAACGCCCATGGCCGAGATCGAACAGGCCCTGGCCGACGCCAATCAGGAACTGACGTTCGAGCCCATGGACTTGGGCTTTTTATACGGACAGGCCAACGGTGACGGCATGAGCGGAACCATCGGTGGCGTGATCGCGGCCAACCTGTCGGGCCCCCGGCGCATCAAGTCGGGCGCCGCGCGCGACCATTTTCTGGGGTTCAGCGCCGTGTCGGGCCGGGGCGAGGTGTTCAAATCCGGCGGCCGGGTGATGAAGAACGTCACCGGCTTCGATCTGTCGAAACTGATGGCGGGCTCGTTCGGAACGCTCGCCGTAATGACCGAGGTATCGATCAAGGTTCTGCCCAGGCCCGAAAAAACGCGCACGGTGCTGCTGATGGGCGCCGATGACGGGGCCGCCGTGACGGCGCTGTCGGAAGCGCTCGGCTCCAGCCATGAGGTTGCGGGGGCGGCCCATCTGCCCGCATCCGTGGCGGCCCGGTCGGGTGTCGGCTACGTGAAAGATGCGGGCGCTGCGGTGACCGCCGTGCGCATCGAAGGGCCCGGGCCTTCGGTCGAACATCGGTGTAACGCGCTGCGCGAAATGTTCGGCAAGGCCGGTGCGGTCGAGGAACTGCATTCCCACAATTCGGCGGCCTTTTGGCGCGAGGCTCGCGACGCAAGGTTCTTCTGTGATGACTGGCAGGATCGCCAGGTCTGGCGCGTCAGCGTGGCCCCCACGCGGGGGGCGGAAGTTGCCGCGCGGCTGAAATCATCGCTGGATGGCGAGGTTTATTACGACTGGGGCGGCGGGCTGATCTGGTTGGCCCTTGATGCCCGTGAAGACGCCGGGGCGGGTTCGGTCCGCAAGGCCGTTGCGGATATCGGCGGCCATGCGACCCTGCTTCGCGCCGCGCCCGACGTGCGCCAAGCGGTCGAGGTGTTTCAACCGCAGCCGGGGCCGCTCGCCGATCTTTCCCGCCGGGTGAAAGAAGCCTTCGATCCGGACGGCATCCTCAACCCCGGCCGTATGGTCGCAGGGCAGTAGGAGAGGGCGATATGCAAACCAACTTCACCCTGGCGCAGCTCGCCGACCCGCATATTCAACAGGCCAACGACATCCTGCGGAAATGCGTGCATTGCGGGTTCTGCACGGCGACCTGTCCGACCTTCGTTCTGCTGGGCGATGAATTGGACAGTCCGCGCGGCCGCATTTATCTGATCAAGGGATTGCTGGAGGAAGGGGCCAAGCCGACCGAACAGCACGTCACCCATATCGACCGTTGCCTGACCTGTTTGTCGTGCATGACGACCTGCCCGGCCAGCGTCGATTACATGCATCTGGTCGACGACGCGCGGGCCAAGATCGAACGGGACTACAAGCGCCCCCTGATGGACCGGCTGTTGCGGGGGCTGCTGCCGCTTGTGCTGCCCTATCCGGACCGTTTCCGCGTGATGCTGTTGGGTGCCTGGCTGGCCAAGCCCTTTGCCCGGATCGTGCCGGGCCGGCTGGGGGCCATGCTGGGCTTGGCACCCAAGCGCATCCACGCGCCGACGGACATGGACCGGCCGCAGGTGTTCAAGGCCGAGGGCGCGATGAAAAAGCGCGTCGCCCTGATGACCGGCTGTGCGCAGAAGGTTCTGAACCCCGCCATCAACGAAGCCACCGTGCGGTTGCTGACCCGCCACGGCTGCGAGGTGGTGGTCGCCGACGGGCAGGGCTGCTGCGGTGCGCTGGTCCATCATATAGGCAAGGAAGATCAAAGCCACGCCCAGGCCCAAGCCAATATCGAAGCCTGGGAGCGGGCCGAGGCGACGCATGGGCAGATCGACGCCGTCGTCATCAACGCGTCCGGCTGCGGCACCACGGTCAAGGATTACGGCTGGATGCTGCGCCGCGACGATGCCTGGGCGGCCCGCGCCAAGGCGATCTCGGACAAGACGAAAGACATCACCGAGGTGATGGTCGATCTCGGCCTTAACCCCGCGGCGGATACGGGGACCAAGCCGGTCGTGGCCTATCATTCGGCCTGTTCCATGCAGCACGGCCAGAAGCTGGCCAGGCCGCCTAAGGAACTTCTGGCCCAGGCCGGGTTCGAGGTGCGGGAGCCCGCGGAAAGCCATCTGTGTTGCGGCTCCGCCGGGACCTACAACATGATGCAGCCGGAAATTTCCGGCCGCCTTAAGGACCGCAAGGCCGCCAACCTGGACCGCACCAAGGCCGACGTCATGGCCACGGGCAACATCGGCTGCATGGTGCAGTTGGAAGATGCCGTCGGCATGCCGGTTGTGCATACGGTCGAATTGCTTGACTGGGCCACCGGCGGGCCGAAGCCCGCCGGGCTGGAATAAAGACGGGATCATCCTTTGTCCTGCCTGGACGGGCGACGCTATTCGGCAATATTCCGGCATCCAATTCAGTCATGATTGAAGACTTGCGGATCGGCAAAGCTCCGGCAGCGCCAAAGTCGCACATAGTGCGTAATTTATATCGCGCGGTGTGCGCTATTCGTGTTATGCTCGACGCATCACCGCCGCGAAACGCGTCGCGGGGCCTGCAACGCAGGAAGGAGCCGTCGCATGACATCGATCACGCGGATCCTCGGGCGGGTGGTGCTTCTCGGAAGCCTCGCCCTGGTCCTTACCTTCCGTCCCGCCGCCGACGCGCGGGCGAATTCCACTCTTGATTGGCTTGCCGCCGAACCGGTCACCTTGATGGACCTGGGGATCATCCGCCTGAAGACGGATTTGCTGCAGGTCGGCCAGCGCATGTTGGACAAGGGGGTGCTGCCCGTGGCGCCGACAACGGGGGCCTATTACGACTGGCGGGAAAAGAAGATCGTGGTGTTTCTGACGGCGCGCGAACGGTTCGGGACGCCGTCCGAAGGCATGTGCGTGGAATTGTTCTCGCGCGTGGCCAAGGGACTGGCCGGGCGCAGCCGCGGGCACAAAGGTAATCCGGGCTGGTATCTGGAAGAAATCTTCACCCATGACGGATGGGGGAATTTCACCCGTCCCACCCAAATGCGCGAAGACCTGCTGAAAACCGTGAAGCTGGAAATTACCCTGCTGCCGCCCCGGCCCATGGGCCCGGAACGCACGCTGCATTGTTCGGGCGGTCTGGACACGGAACCGCACGAGGTCACGGTCACCACGTCCTGAATTCGGGATATGCGGACTTAACGGCATTGTGACAGGCGGCCCCTTGGCCCCGGTGGCCCGAAGGCGTAAGCTTTTTCCCATGAAAGCGTGGAAACACATCTTGCCGGCGGGCCTGCCGGCCCTGGTACTGGCCGTGATGCTGGGTATATCACCGGCCGGGGCCGACCAGAACGACCCGGTGCTGGATGCCCTGTTCGATGCCTTGACGCAGGCCAAGGGCCCCGACGAAGCCCACCAGATCGAAACCCGCATCTGGCAGACCTGGGCCGTTTCGGGCCAGGAACTGGTCGACAGCGCCATGGCGCGCGGCGTCATCGCCATGAACAAGGGCGCCTTTGATACGTCGCTTAAATATTTCAACGACGTCATCAGCCTGGCGCCGGAACATGCCGAGGGCTGGAACAAACGGGCCACGGTCTATTACCTGAAAGGGCAGTATCCGGAATCGGTTCTGGATATTCACCGCACCTTGGAATTAGAGCCCCGGCATTTCGGCGCGTTATCGGGCCTTGGCTTGATCTATAAGGAAATGGGCCGTAAGAAAGCAGCCATCCGCGCCATGGAAAAAGCCCTGGCCATCAATCCCCATATGGATGCGATCAAATCGCAGCTTGACGATCTGAAGACCGAAGTTTCGGGAAAGCCCATTTGACATGACCCCGCCAAACACAACTGCAAGCGCCAAGGCAACCGGTGCAGTCGATGACGGCCTGTTGGATGTGCTGGCGCAGGTTGTCGGCGCCGATAACCTGTCGACGGCCGATGCCGTGCGCGAACAGCACGGCCGGGACGAATCCTATCATCCGTCGGCACCGCCCGACGCCGTGGTGTTCTGCACGGAAACGGAACAGGTGGCGGCCGTCGTCACGGCCTGTGCGGAACGGGGCGTGCCGGTTATTCCGTTCGGCACGGGGACATCGCTTGAAGGCCACGTGGCGGCCTTGTCCGGCGGTGTCTGCATCGACCTGTCGCGCATGGACCAGATACTTGAGGTCAATGCCGAAGACATGGACGCCCGTGTGCAGGCCGGGGTGCGGCGCAAGGCGCTGAACGATTATCTGCGCGACACGGGCTTGTTCTTCCCCATCGATCCCGGCGCCGATGCCTCTATCGGCGGGATGACGGCGACCCGTGCCAGCGGCACCAATGCGGTGCGTTACGGCACCATGCGGGAAAACGTCCTGGGTCTGACCGTGGTCATGGCCGACGGTCGGGTGATCCGCACTTCGCGGCGGGCGCGCAAATCTGCCGCCGGGTATGATCTGACACGTCTGTTCGTGGGGTCCGAAGGAACGCTTGGCGTGATCACGGAAATCACCGTGAAACTTTACGGTATTCCCGAAGCTATCCTGTCCGCCGTCTGTCCGTTCCCCGATCTGGAAAGCGCCGTCAACACAGTGATCCTGACGATCCAGTCGGGCATCCCGGTGGCGCGGATCGAGCTTCTGGACGATGTGCAGATGGATGCGGTCAATAAATATTCGGGCCTGGATTATGCGGTCCGCCCGACCCTGTTCTTTGAATTTCACGGATCGGACGCGGGCGTTCGTGAACAGGTCGAAAACGTGAAGGCCATCGCGGACGAATTCGGCGGTGATGATTTCCAATGGGCGACCCGTCCCGAAGACCGCAACAAGCTGTGGCAGGCCCGCCATGATGCCTATTACGCGGCGATTGCGTTGCGCCCCGGCTGTAAGGGGATCGCCACGGACGTCTGCGTGCCGATCTCCAAACTGGCTGACTGCATCATGGAAACGCGCAAGGATATCGAGACTTCGGGCCTGTGCGCACCGATCGTGGGGCATGTCGGGGATGGCAATTTCCATATCGTGTTCGTGGTCGACCCCGATAATCCCGAAGAACTGGCTTCCGCCAAGGACGTCAACGAACGGATGGTCATGCGCGCCATTGCCATGGACGGTACCTGCACGGGCGAACACGGCGTCGGTTACGGAAAAATGGACTTCCTGACCGCCGAACACGGGGAAGCCCTTGTCGCCATGCGGGCGGTCAAAATGGCGCTTGATCCCCAGAACATCATGAACCCGGGCAAGATCGTTCGCGTCTGACCCGTACCGACTTTTGGGTAGGTAGCCCGATTAATGTCGTAGGTAGTATGGTGGGCTCAGTTGCGAAAGCGACCGGGGGCAGGCGAAGCAGGGAATGCCGAGGATGTTGTCCACAGCTCATGCACCGCCACAGGATAGCGCTCATGTGATCGAGGTGCTCAAGGCCGTCGCCGCGCCGTTAACCGGAGAGGCGTTTCTGCACAACCTTGTGCAGCAGCTGGGAATTCTGTTCCAGGCTGAAACGACGTTCGTGGCCCATCGAATAGATCCGGAAAGCACCCAGGTGCGTGGGCTGGCCGCGTGGAAGGACGGCGCGCGGAAGGAAGCCTGGGAATTCGATTTGAAGAACAATCCCTGTCATATGGTTTATCAGGGCGAACCTGTTTTTCTGCCTTGTGAGGTGGCGGCGAAATTCTCCGGGAAGAAAGACAGCGGATACGAGAGTTTCGTCGGCTTTTCCCTGCGCGGCCGGAACGGTGACGTTATGGGGCACATCGCGGTCTACAGCTCGAAAATCCTGACGGGGAATGATGAATGGGTTTCGTTGTGCCGTTTGTTCGCTGACCGCGCCGAAGCGGAGATGCAACGCCAACAGCTTGAAAATGAGCGCGAGCGGACAATTGTAAAATTGAAGGCATTGGATGCCTTGAAAAATGAATTTATTTCCATCGCCGCCCACGATCTGCGAAGCCCCTTGGGCGCGGTTCGCGGAATGGCCGAGTTGCTGAGCCGTCAGCAACACCAGGGAGAACGCGAGCGGGCCTTGTTGAATAACATTATCGATGCGTCGGACAGGATGGCCGGGCTCGTTAACCGCTATCTCGATTATGCCTCTATCGAGGCAGGTGCCTTGAAGCTTGATAAGACGGAAACCGACCTGTCCCGTTTTCTTGAGGATTTGTTGGTGCTGCGGAAGGTCATTGCGGCCGACAAGGACATCACCATTCAGGCCGATATACCGGATCAACTCTTTTGGTTCGTCGATTCAGAGCGCCTTGGCCAGGTCATCGATAATCTTTTGGACAATGCGATCAAGTTTTCACCCCGTGGCAGCACGATAAAGCTTGGACTGTCAGAAGCGGACGACGGCACATCGGTCGCATTTTCTGTCAGGGATGAGGGGCCGGGTGTTCCTGAGGATCTGAAGCCGCGCATCTTTGGTGCATTCGAAACAGCAGCCGATGACGATGAAAGCATTCGGTTTCGTACCGGTAAGAGCTTCGGTTTGGGCCTGATGATTTCGAAACGGGTCGTCGATGCGCATGGTGGGGCGATCCATGTCAGTGACAATGCGCAGGGCGGCGCAGTTTTAACGGTTGTCTTGCCGCGATCCGAAAAAAACCCTGCTGAATAGGCATTTAGGGTTTCCAAACCGGGGTTGGTAACGTAACCAAAGCCAGCTTTGGGAGGTTTGACCTTGAATCCGGAAACTTTGCTTCGCGATATGTTCGCCGCCGCCGTTGCGGCCGCCCAGCCATCGAAACGCATCCCCTTGTTTTTGCCGGAACCGCCGAAGGGCGGGCGGACCCTGGTGATCGGTGCGGGCAAGGCTTCGGCTGCCATGGCGAAGGCGTTCGAGGACCATTGGCCGGGCGATCTTTCAGGCCTGATCGTCACCCGCTACGGCTATGACGTGCCCTGCGAACGGATCGAGACGGTCGAGGCCGCGCATCCCGTGCCCGATGCCGCCGGCGAGGCGGCAGCGCGCCGCATGCTGAATATGGTCCAGGGGCTGAGCGAGGACGATCTGGTCGTCTGCCTGATTTCCGGCGGTGGATCGGCGTTGTTGTCGGCGCCGGGACCGGGCCTGACTTTGGAAGACAAACAGGCCGTGAACCGGGAACTGCTGCGCTGTGGGGCGACGATCCACGAAATGAACTGCCTGCGGAAACATCTTTCCGCCGTGAAGGGCGGGCGCCTGGCCGCTGCCGCCGCACCGGCCCGGATCGTCAATCTGCTGATATCCGATGTGCCGGGGGATGACCCGGCGGTCATCGCATCCGGCCCGACGGTGCCCGACCCCACGACGTTTGACGACGCGCGGGCGATTGTCGCGAAATACGCGATCAAGCTGCCGGACGCTGTCCAGGCTTTGCTGGATGCAGGGCAGGATGAAACACCCAAGCCCGATGACCCGGCGTTCAAGCGCGTCGAAACCCATCTGATCGCCCTGCCGCAGGCCAGCCTGGAAGCCGCCGCCGAGGTCGCCCAGGCGGCCGGTGTGACGCCGTTGATCTTGGGTGATGCGCTGGAAGGCGAAGCCCGAGACTTGGGCATCGAACATGCCAAGCTTGCGCGCGATACCATGGCCGGCAAGGGGCCTGCGGCGACGCCTTGCGTGTTGCTGTCCGGCGGTGAGACTACGGTTACCATCCGCGGTGATGGTGGGCGCGGCGGGCGCAATACGGAATATTTGCTGGGTATGGCCGTGGCGCTGGACGGGGCAGAGGGCATCCACGCCATTGCCTGCGACACGGACGGTGTTGACGGATCAGAAGACAACGCGGGTGCGGTAATCGGGCCGGACAGCCTGGCCCGTGCCCGCGATGCGGGGCTGGATGCCAAGGCCTTGTTGGATGTCAACGACGCCTATGGGTTCTTCCAGGGAGTGGGTGATCTGGTTGAATGCGGCCCGACCCTGACCAATGTAAACGATTTTCGGGCGCTGCTGGTTCTGGCGTAAGGGGACACCGGCAGAACATGCCGGTTTTCCCCAATACCACCGGTTTTCGCGTAAATTAGGGTTGCCCGGGCTATGGCCATGACCGTTCGTTCGACCTACACTGCGCCCCGGATGCCTCTGTTCGCCAGCGGCCGGATCACCACCACTGCATATTTGGACATCGAACGTTGAAGAAGTTCGCCATCGGCCTGTCGATTTTTCTGGTGCTTGTCATCGGAGCGCTGCTGATCGGCCCCAGTCTGATCGATTGGAACCGCTACACGGATGAGATCGCGCAGCAGGTCGAGAAGATTACCGGCCGCAAGGTTCAGATCGGCGGGCCGGTTACGGTTCAGGTGCTGCCCAGCCCGCGCCTGGAAGTTTCAGATGTCCATCTGGCCAATCTTTCGGGCTCGAAAGATGCACGCATGGCGTCACTTGAATCTCTCGAAGTGCGGGTCGCTGCGGTGCCTCTGCTTGCCGGGAATATCCGGGTCGAAACCGTCAAACTGGTCCGCCCGCGGGTTCTTCTTGAACGTCTGGCGGATGGTCGGGTCAATTGGGATTTCTCCCAGGTTGTGCCCGTAAAGGATGCGACGGCCTCGGCACCCGCTGCTACGGACAGCAAGACATCTGCAGGCGGCGGTCGAACTGCGGCAGGGCCGGGCATTGCCGTCGACAACTTCGCAATCGTGGATGGCACGGTCCTGTATCGTGACGGCCAACGGGGGCGCGAAGAAACCATCACGGGAATTGACGCGCGTATCGCCGCGGCCAGCCTGAACGGCCCTGTCGAAAGCGAAGGTGCCCTGACCCTGGGCGGACACCGGCTGGCTTTTTCGCTGAACGTGGCGGAAATCGTGCAGGACCGGACGGTCCCCTTGGTTTTCAATTTGAATCTGGGCAAGGACACGGTGATCAAGGTCGACGGCGGGGTCGTCAATGTGACCGAGAAACCACGCCTGCGCGCCAAGATCACGGGCGGCGGGCCGAACGTTGCGCGGGCGATTTCCGCGGCCGGTGGGCCTGCCGACTTACCGGTCAATCTGGCCAAGCCGTTTTCTGTGCAAGGAAATATAGAAGCCAGCGTCGATGGGGGCCGGATTGACGATCTGGAAATTCAATTCGACAAGATGGACATCAAGGCCTCGGCGGAAATCGCCACCGGGGATAAGACCGTCGTGGCACTGTCGGTCAAATCGGGATGGATCGATCTTGACGCCCTG
This sequence comes from Rhodospirillales bacterium, assembly GCA_040218445.1. Taxonomy (GTDB): domain Bacteria; phylum Pseudomonadota; class Alphaproteobacteria; order Rhodospirillales; family Casp-alpha2; genus UBA1479. The sequence goes on from JAVJRK010000017.1 coordinate 145,296, forward strand.
CTGGCGCCGGCACCTATCGTAGCCGCCGAAGGGGCCAAAGACGGGGAAGGTAAGCCCGGCAAGCCCGCAAAAGCGGCGAAGGGTGCGACCCCGGCCAAAACACCCGCTACGGTATCGGCGGCCTCCGGGTTTGAATTGCCCCAGAATGTTCAGGCCAATCTGTCCGTTCAGGTTGATTCGCTCGTCTTTCAAGGCAAACCGCTGGAAGGCGTGACGCTCAGCGCCGACCTGGCAAATGGTGAACTCACGCTTAATCAGGTGACGGCGCAACTGCCGGGCAACGCCGATGTCGGCTTGTTTGGATTCCTTTCCGCGAAAAACGGCAAACCCCGGTTCGAGGGCCAGATAGAAACCCGCGCCAAGGACCTGGGCGGTGTGGTGGCCTGGATCATGCCCGATGCCCGCCTGCCTGCAGCCGTGCTGAAGGATTTCAGCTTCAAGACGCCGTTGGTGATCGATGGAAATTACGCGCAGCTGACCGATATCAACGCAACCGCTGGGGGTTCCCGCCTGACCGGGGCGGTGACGGTTGCCGTACAGGCGCGGCCGTCTTTCGGTGCCAATCTGACCCTGGATACGGTTGATCTCGATGCTTTGATGCCGGCATCGGACAGCCCGGGCGCAGCCCAGGGTGCCGGTGCCAAGACATCAGCAGGGGGGGATTCCGGTTCCGCAGGTTCCAACTCAAAGGGTGCGGGGGCTGCGGCAAAAACCCCGAGCGTCAATCTGTTCCAGCCGTTGAAGCCGCTGACACAATTTGATGCCAACGTGAAGCTTGCCGTCGGCGCGGCAAAGGTACGGGGCCTGACGGCACGGAAGCTCTCCCTGGATGCCACGCTGGTGCAGGGCGAATTGACCTTGCGGGAATTGAATGTGGGGGACATCGCCGGGATGAGCGCCGGGATGAGCGGTGGGCTGGCGGGCCTTGACGGCATTCCCACGGCAAAAGACCTGAAGATCACCGCATCGACCAAGAATTTGGCACCTTTGGTCAAAGCATTTGCCCTGGACCTGCCGGTCCCCGCTGCGACGGTCGGGGCGGTTTCCGTGAACACGACCCTGTCCGGCAGCCTGCTGTCGCCTAAGGTGGCGGCGGATCTGGGCGCCATGGGCGGTGTTGTCGGTGTGCGCGGCACCTTGCCGGTGCTGGCGCTTGCGGGGCAGGATCTGCGGTTGGGTGTTTCCGCGCAACATAGTGATTTGGCGGGGCTGTTGCGCCGGTTGGGTGTCGATTACCGTCCCCAGGGCAAAATCGGCGGTCTCGATTTAAAGGCCCAAGTCGCGGGCAATGCCAAAAGCCTGCGGGTCGACAATATTGCCGGCAGGGTTGGCCCTGTTGCTACGTCCGGCAGTCTTTCACTTGCTTTGGACGGGGCCAAACCGAAGGCACTGGCCAACCTTGTGCTTGGTGCCTTCGACGTCACCCCGTTCCTGCCGGCAAAACAGTCGGCAGGATTGTTCGACCGGGGCTGGCGCATCAAGCGTGCACCGGCGGCCTGGGCCGGCCCTGGTGGAAATCCGCTGCTGACGACAGCCGCGGTCAATGCCCGGTGGTCCAAAGCGCCGATCGATCTTTCCGTGCTTAATACCTTGGACGCGGCGGTGACGGTAGCCTCACCCAAGGTAACATTCGACGGGGCCAGCCTGGAAAATGCTGATTTGGGGGCCGCGGTGGAAGGCGGTGTTCTTACGGTCGAACGCCTGACCGGCCGGTTGTTCGGCGGGGCCTTGACCGCCAAGGCATCGGCGTCTGCCGCGGGGCAACTCAGCGCATCGGGTCAATTGGCGGGGGCGGACTTGACCCAGGCAGGTAAGGCCCTTGGCAGTGCCGCCGCGACGGGCAAGGCCAATGCCGATTTCGATTTCACCGCACAGGGGCGGTCCGAGGCCGAAATTATTTCGTCATTGGGTGGAAAATTGAACTTCGTCGGCCGCGATCTGGATGCCGAAGCAATCAGCGGTTCGGCCGATGCGGGGTTTGGGCTGGGCGGTTTGATGCTTGCCCTGAACCAACTGGGGGGTGCCCTGGGCGGCCCGAAACAGGGCAAGGGTGTTGCGGATGTGGACGCGGTGTTTACGGTGGCCAATGGTGTGGCAACCTCACAGCAATTGAAAGCCGTGACCAACATCGGCGTCGCCAGCGGGGCCGGCACCATCGATTTGGCGGGATGGACCGTCAATCTTTCCGGTGCCATTCAGCCGGCGCCGAGCTTGCTTTCAGCGGCGTTCTCCATCGCCACGCGCAAGGGCATCAATGTGCCGTTTTCGGTAACCGGGAAATTGGATGCACCGCGCATCAAGGTCGATACCTCGTCCATGGGAACGGGGGGTATTCCCGTGCCCGGGCTGGACAAACTATTGAAGAAAAAAGGTGTCGGCGACGTGCTTCAGGGCATCCTGGGCGGCGGACAGACGCAGCAACAGGCGCCGCCGGAATCACCCTCCCAAACGGAAACCGCGCCGGAATCCCAGGAACAGAAAAAATCCATCAAACCGCAGGATCTGATCCGCGGCATTCTTGGAAAGTTCTGACTGCTTTATGCGGGCCCTCATATATTGGGTTAGCGGCTAGCTGTTCCTGTCTGATAGCTGCTGTAGAACGAAAACCCGCACCGCGCTGGATAAATTGCCCGTACGCCCGGCATCGATTTCCGTGACCAGGGAATTGATCGATTGGCTGCGTGCCCGGGCGATTTTCTTGAGATGTTGCCAAAACAAGTCTTCCAGTGTCAGGCTGGTATGATGGCCCGCGATCAGCACGGACCGCTTGGCCATGCGGGCAGGGTCAGCCATGGCGTCATCGGTGGGATCGCTCACGCGGCCCTCCGGTGTTCCTGATATATTTGTTTGTTATTCACAGTCATCGCGGCGTCTTGCTTTTCCCTTGCCAGTCAGCCTGGCCTCGCGCACTCTTTCGTCATAAAGATCAAGAAAACGACCGCGAGGAGGCCGCCTGAATGTCCGACCTGACAATCTACGGTACCACGATCAGTCCCTTCACCCGAACGGTACGCATGTGCCTGGAGGAAAAAGAGGAGGGCTATCGCATTTACGAATACATGCCCGGTTCCGAAGAGCAGAAACAGGAACATCCGTTCGGCAAGGTGCCGGCAATCCGTGATGCCGATCTGCATCTTTATGAAACTTTGGCGATCTGTGTCTATATCGACGAGGAATATTCCTCCGACCCGCAGCTTCAGCCGCGCGATCCCGTGGAAAAAGCCGATATGTTCCAGCGGATCAGCCTGTATCTGGACGAAGGTTATCCGAACATTTACGGCGGGTTGCTGCATCCCAGATTGATCCAGCCCATGCGCGGTGAACGGGCGGATGAAAGCGTTGTCCAATCCTTCATGCCGAAGATCGAAAAATACCTGTCCGTTGCCGATAAGGAACTGCGCGGACAACGCTGGATGGTCGGCGAGGAAATGTCGCTGGCCGATCTGTTCGTCGCTCCGGCCATCTTCTATGTGAAGATGACGCCAGAGGGGCAGAATTTGTTGTCGGGTCTGGAGAACCTTTCCGCCTGGTATACGAATATGACGAATGTGGAAAGCTTCCGCGAAACGGCGCCAAAACTTCCGGGAAAATAAGACAAAGTCCGGGACCTGGGCTGTTCGTGCCCGCCGCTGTTCTGTCACTTGCATTTCAATGTTCCGATCTGTATGTTCCTGTTTTGTTCAATGCAAGGAGGAGTACAGATGGTCAAGCCCATTCCCGACGGATATACCACCGTTACGCCATATCTCATCATCGACGGCGTCGCCGATGCCATTGCGTTTTATGAAAAAGCCTTCGGTGCCAAGGAAGTCATGCGCCTGCCGATCCCGGGTACGGACCGCATCGCCCATGCGGAGATCACCATCGGTGGCGACCACATCATGCTGACCGATGCCAATCCCGATTGGGATACGAAGGATCCCAAAATCCTGGGCGGGATCACGGCGTCCTTGTCGCTGTACGTGGAAGACGCCGATGCGGCACAGGCCCATGCCGTGGCTTCGGGGGCCACGGAAAAAATGCCGGTGGCCGACATGTTCTGGGGGGACCGCATGGGCTGTGTGGTCGATCCCTTTGGCCATCAGTGGAGCTTTCTGACCCATACCCGTGACCTCACGGATGAAGAAATCCAAAAAGGGTTCGAGGAAATGATGGCGAACGGCTGCGTCTGATCCGAACGCTCGGGGGATCAAGCCCGGGGGAACACGACCTCGATGACCACGCCTTCGGGGCCTTTGACGAAAATCTGACCGGCCGCCCCGTTCGGCAGTTCACGGATGGAATGGTCGATCCCTCGGTCTTTCAGGCGTGTCAGCAATCCGTCGGCGTCCGTGCCGCGAAAGGCCAGGTGGTCGACCACGCCCGTACCGGCCCGGTCATCGTCCCCGTGTCCGGTTACATATCCCCGTTCCCGGTCGGCGCCGACCAGGTGGATAATGGCGCCGGCCTCGGCGGCTCCGTACAGCCAATATCCGGCAAAGGGAAAATCGGGCCGGTCGCCGACGTTCAGACCGATGACGTCGGTAAAGAAGTCACGCATCCCGTCCAGGTCCTTGGCGCGGATGTTGAAATGGTCGAGTCCGGAAATGCTCATGTGGGGCCCCCGTCACAGTTTGCCGCAAAATGCCTTGATGGCATCCAGGGCATCGTCCCAGTTCTGTTGTTCCGTTCTACCCGATGCCTTGCGCGGTTTGAAGCCGTGGTCGCCGTCTTCCAGCCAATGCAGCTTGATCTTTTTGGACAGGGGATAGGCGGGGACTTCCTCGCGGGTGCCGAAGGGATCGCGCGTCCCCTGACAGATCAGGGTAGGCGTTTTCAGCGTTTCCAAATGTTCCGTGCGCAGTTTTTCTGGTTTGCCCGGCGGGTGAAAGGGATAACCCAGGCAGGCCACGCCGCGCACGGGCACCCCTTCGCTTTCCAGTTCGGCCGCAACCATGGAAGCCATGCGCCCGCCCATGGATTTCCCGCCGATCACAAGCTTACCCCGGCCGATCTCGTCAATGACCTCGCGCCAGGTCGCCAGCAGAACGCGCGCCGGATTGGGCGGGCGTTTTTTTCCGTCGTCGCGGCGCTGCGCCATATAGGGAAATTCGAACCGGGCACAGCGCAGGCCGCGCGCGGCCAGCCCTTCGGCAAACGCTTCCATGAAGGGTGAGTCCATGGGGGCGCCGGCACCATGGGCCAGGGCAACAGTCAAAGGGGCGGATTTCGCGCTGGTGAAGATGATCTCGGTCATCGGTTTTCCAGTTTCTTTCGCATCAGCATCGCCTCGGCCACGTCGCCGTAACCCAGGGCGCGGTAGAACGCCCGTGCATCCGCGCGCTTGAGCTGGGTGTGAAGCGTCACGGAGGCAAGGCCCCTGTCCCGTGCCCAGGCTTCTGCCGATGCCATCAGGGCCCGGCCGATACCGGCCCCCCGGCAGGTTTCATCAACCACCAGGGATTGCACCAGGGCTTCCACCGGCTTTTCGATGGCGGGCCGGGCGAACACGTGCAGCAGACCGACGATGGTGCCGTCCAGTTCCGCCACCATCAGGGACTGTCCGTCCCCGCCGGCGATGACGGCATCGAACCGGATGCGCATCTCTTCGTCGTCGATGTCGTAGCCGAGCTGCTTCATCAGGCCCCGTACGGCGGCCAGATCTGCCGGGGCCATATCGCGGATGGTGACGGTCTGATACCCCGCAGGGCTCAAGGCTTACCCCCCGACACCCGCAAATTGGCGCAGGCAATGTAGGAAGCCTCATCGGACAGCAGGAACATGATGCCTTGGGCGATTTCTTCCGGCTTGCCCGCGCGGCCCATGGGCGTGGCAGGGGCACGGCGGTCAAGGGTGTCGCGGGTCATGTCGGTTTCGGTCAGGCCGGGGGCGAGTGTGTTGACGCGAACGCCCTGGCCGATCACTTCCTGGGCAAGCCCCGTGGAAAAGCTGTTCACCGCCCCCTTAGACGCCGCATAAAGCACGCCGCCGCCGGGCGATCCGATCACGGCAGCACCCGATGAAATGTTGACGATGGCGCCGCCGGTTCCGCCGTTGTCCGTCGACATGCGTTTGATTGCCTGCTGCGAGCAGAGAAATAATCCCAGCACGTTGACCTCCAGCACCCGGCGGATGTCGTCGGCGGTCAGGTCCTTTACGGGGCCGCGGGGGCCGTGGACGCCGGCGTTGTTGACCAGGCCTGTGACGGTGCCCAATTCCTTATCGACCGTTTCAAACATGCGGATGACGTCGGCTTCGACACTGGTATCGGCGGGCACGGCCAGGGCCTTGCCGCCGGCCGCGATGATTTCCGCGCAGACCGCATCGGCGGCGTCTTGATCGGTCACATAGTTGACGCAGACCGCATGGCCCGCCTTACCGGCCATAAGGGCCGTGGCCCGGCCGATGCCCCGGCTGCCGCCGGTGATGATGGTGACTTTGGTGCTCAATCTTCCTCTCCCAACATGTCTTTTGGATTGACCAGTTTGTCGAATTCGGCGCCCGTCAAGATGCCCAGGGTCTCGGCGGCTTCGCGCAATGTGGTTCCGTCGCCATGGGCTTTTTTTGCGATCTCGGCGGCCTTGTCGTAGCCGATATGCGGGTTCAGCGCCGTCACCAGCATCAGAGAATTGTTCAAATGGCGCTGAATGACCTCGGTATTGGGTGCGATCCCCTTCAACAGGCGTTCGGTGAAACTGTCCATGGCGTCGGCGAGCAGGCGGATGGATTCCAGATGTGTCGCCACGATCACCGGTTTGTAGACGTTCAATTGCAGATGCCCGTGGCTGGAGGCAAAGGTCACGGTTACATGATTGCCCATGACGCGGGCGGCGACCTGGGTCAGGGCTTCGGCCTGGGTCGGGTTGACCTTGCCGGGCATGATCGATGATCCGGGCTCGTTCGCGGGCAGGATCAGTTCCGCCAGGCCCGACCGGGGGCCCGAGGCCAGCAAGCGGATGTCATCTGCGATCTTGTGGTTGGTCACGGCGATGGTGTTGAGCTTGCCCGACAGATTGACCAGGGCGTCATGGGCCGCGACCGCATAGAATTTGTCCGGGCAGGGCTTGAACGGCAGGCCGGTCAATTCGGATGCTGCCTCGCAGAAGGCGGCGTCAAAGCCCTGGGGCGCGTTGATGCCCGATCCCACGGCCGTGCCGCCCTGGGCCAGTTCATACACTTGGGCTAGGGACTTATGCAGACGTTCGATGTTCTGGCGCGTCTGATGGGCATAGGCCCCGAATTCGGAGCCGAGGCGCAGCGGCGTCGCATCCTGCAGATGGGTGCGGCCGATCTTGATGACGTCGTGGAAAGCCTGGGATTTCTCCAACAGCACGGCCTCCATGCCCTCCAACGCTGGCAGCAGGCGATTGTGGCATTCGGCGGCCAAGGCGATGTGCATGGCCGTCGGCATGCTGTCGTTGGATGATTGCGACATGTTGACGTGGTCGTTGGGGTGCACGGGGTCTTTCGATCCCAACACGCCGCCGAGAATTTCGATCGCCCGATTGGCGATGACTTCGTTCAGATTCATGTTGGTCTGAGTGCCCGACCCGGTCTGCCACACAGGCAGGGGGAAATGGTCGTCCCATTGGCCGTCCGCGACCTCCCCGGCGGCTTGATCGATTGCCTTACCCAAGCCTTGGTCCAGCTTGCCCAGCTTCATATTGGCGCGGGCGGCGGCTTGTTTCTGGCGGGCAAAGGCGTGGATCAGGGCCAGGGGCATGGTGCCGTCGCCGATGGGGAAATTTTCCAATGCGCGCTGGGTTTGTGCGCCCCAGTATTTGTCTGCGGGCACCTTGATTTCGCCGATCGTGTCTTTTTCGATCCGGTGGGACGGGCTTGTATCGGGCATGGCTGGGGTGTTCCGTTATTTGGTCTCGAAGGTCCAGACGCCATCCCAGGTTTCGGCCGGCGTCTCTGTTCGAAGATGGGCGATGCGGTCCAGATATACAAGCGAAGGCCCGTCGCCGGGGGTTTTATCGAGGACGGATTTAAAGCTGACATCGGCCGCATCCCAGTCCTGCGCGCGGTAAGCGGAAAGCCCGGCTTCGAACGCGGTGACGGCAGCCATGGTGTTGCCGGCCAGACCCGTAATCTCGTAAATCCGAACAGGCTGGGTCTTGCCCTTGACCCGGATCACGTCGATTTCCCGGGCGGAAACGGCATCGCCGGCCAACTCGCGCGTGCGTTCGGATACCAGAATGCGCGTGCCATAGGCCTTGTTCGCCCCTTCCAGGCGCGCACCCAGATTGACCGGATCGCCCATGACCGTATAGCTGCGCGCGGCGTTGGAGCCGACGGTGCCGACGATCACCTGGCCGGTCGACACACCGATCCTGAGATCGATATCCAGGGCTGCCGTATCGCCGTCCAATTTCCGGGTGACATCATCGCGGAATTTTTCCAGGTGACTGACGGCGTCCAGGGCTGCTTCGCAGGCAAGTCGGGCATGGTCGTCCGTGCCTGTGAACGGCGGCCCCCAATAGGCCATGACGGCATCGCCCATGAATTTGTCGACCACGCCCTGATGGGCGCCGACGGCTTCCGTCATATGGCCGAAAAACAGGTTGATCATGCGCACCAGATCATCCGGATCGAGCTTTTCCGAGATCGAAGTAAACCCCTTGAGGTCCAGGAACATCACCGTCATCTCGCGGCGTTCGCCGCCCGGTTCCACGAATTCGGGATGATCGACCAGATTGGCGACGATGCGCGGGTCCATGTATTTGCCGAAGGTATCCTTGATGCGTTCCTTCAGGCGCAGACCGCCGACCATATTGTTGAAGGAAACCGTCAGCTCGCCCATTTCGTCGTCGGACCGTTTGGTCAGTTCGATATCCAGTTCGCCGTCCTCGACCGCGCGGGTGCCGCCGACCAGATTGCGGACGGATCCGACCAGCCCCTTGGTCACCATGATCGAGAACAGCAATCCCAGTAGGACCGCCAGAACGGTCAGAACGATGTTCAAAATCAAAAGGATGCGCTCGTCCCGCTCGTCCCGTTTGACGGCCAGGTCGGTCAGTTGTTCCACATGGGCGCGCAGTTCATCCAGGCGCTGGTCGATGGCGCTTTGATGTTCCGACAATGTGTTGAACCCGTCGATGAACGCTGTGTGGTTTCCTTCGTTCTTTGCTTTCAGAAGGCTCAGGCCGTGGGCCGTGAAATGCGCCACGTTTGATTTGATGCGTTCCAGGTCCTGATCCAGAATCTGGACCACATGCTGCAAAGTGACGTCAGAGGCGGCCTCGCGGTCGAGCAGTTCGCGGGCTTTGGCGAATTCTCCGCGGACCTCGGCGGTCAGTTGTTTGAATTTTTCCAAATATGGTTGGGGGTCGACACCGTAGCCGGCGTCGGCGATGACCAATAGCTGGTCCATCAGTACACCCTGTTCCAAGACGCGGACGTTGACCCGGGTCATGGCTTCGGTTGCGGGGACCTGCAGGGTTGCCACGGTGTGCAAATCGCGGCGCAGGTCCGTCATGTATTTGACCGAAACCAAGGCAACGACGATCATCAGCGCCAGAATGACGGCGGCGATGGAAAAGATCTTCTGCCCGACGCTAAGCCGCATGCCTATCCCCCCTTTGGCGGCACCCTATCGGCGATGGCCCACACGTGTGGACTTGGTTTTCCGGCCCGTTATGCCGCCTGCGGGCGCTTGAATTCGGCGAAGAAATCGTTGCCCTTGTCGTCAACCACGATGAAGGCGGGGAAGTCCTTGATCTCGATCTTCCAGATCGCTTCCATGCCCAATTCGGGATATTCGACGACCTCGACCTTGGTGATGCAGTCCTGGGCCAGACGCGCCGCCGGTCCGCCGATGGAGCCCAGGTAGAACCCGCCGTACTTCTGGCAGGCGTTCGTGACCTGTTGCGAGCGGTTGCCCTTGGCCAACATGATCATGGAGCCGCCGGCAGCCTGGAATTGTTCCACATAGGAATCCATGCGACCCGCCGTGGTCGGCCCGAACGAGCCCGAGGCATAGCCTTCCGGCGTTTTCGCCGGGCCTGCGTAATAGACGCCGTGGTCCTTAAAGTACTGGGGCAAGCCTTCGCCCGCATCCAGGCGTTCCTTCAGCTTGGCATGGGCGATGTCGCGCGCCACGATGAGGGAGCCGGACAGCATGACCCGTGTCTTGACCGGATATTTGCTGAGTTCCTTCAAAACCTCGTCCATGGGCCGGTTCAGATCGATGGCCACGACCTCGCTTTTCAAATCTTCTTCCGTGACCTCGGGCAGGTACTTGGCGGGATTGGCCTCCAATTCCTCCAAAAACACGCCGTCCTTGGTGACCTTGCCCTTGGCCTGACGGTCGGCGGAACAGGACACGCCGATGCCGACGGGGCAACTGGCGCCATGGCGGGGCAGGCGGATAACGCGCACGTCGTGGCAGAAATACTTGCCGCCGAACTGCGCGCCGATGCCCATGGTGCGGGTCAGCTCGTGGATGCGTTCTTCCCATTCGACATCGCGGAAGGCCTGGCCGAATTCGCTGCCCTGGGTCGGTAGTTCGTCCAGGTATTTCGTCGATGCCAGCTTCACGGTCTTCAGCGTCAGTTCCGCCGAGGTGCCGCCGATGACCACTGCCAGATGGTAGGGCGGGCAGGCGGCGGTGCCGAGGGTGCGGATCTTCTCGTCCATGAAATCGATCAGCCGCTCTGGATTCAGAAGGGCCTTGGTCTCCTGATACAGGAAGGTCTTGTTGGCCGATCCGCCGCCCTTGGCGATGAATTGGAATTTGTAGGCATCGCCCGGTTCGGCATAGATGTCGATCTGGGCCGGCAGGTTGTTGCCCGTGTTTTTCTCGTTGAACATGTCGACCGGCGAAACCTGGGAATAGCGCAGGTTGGTTTCCGTGAAAGTCCGCATCACGCCTTCGGCGATGGCGGCTTCGTCGTCGAACCCGGTGAACACGTTCTGGCCTTTCTTGCCCATGACGATGGCCGTGCCCGTATCCTGGCACATGGGCAGCACGCCGCCGGCGGCGATATTGGCGTTCTTCAACAGGTCCAGGGCCACGAAGCGGTCGTTGTCGGAGGCTTCCGGGTCGTCGAGGATCTTGCGCAACTGGGCCAGATGGGCCGGGCGCAGCAGGTGGGAAATGTCGTGAAACGCCTGCTTGGTCAGTTCGGTGATGGCTTCGGGCTCGATGGTTAAAACCGTGCGTCCGCCCACTTCCTGGGTGGTTACACCGCCGTCCATGATCTTTTTATAGGGGGTTTGGTCCGGACCCAGGGGAAACATCGTGTGATGTTCAAAGGTCATCGTTGCAGTCCTCGAAGCTAGAGTGGGTTTTGTCTTAAGATTGAAACCGATTGAACCCCTGGGCGTGCCGGGGTGGCTATTTCTTGCGGAACGTATCCAGCGCGATCACTTCACCCATCTTGCCGTCGTCTTCGCCGTCATCCGAATTGGACGCATCCGGAAGAAGGTCATGCTCGGCGAAATCGTCATCGTCTTCGACGGGTTCCGATTCTTCCGACGTGATCATTTTCAACTGCAGGCCGAAATTGACCGACGGGTCGGAAAAGGCCGTGATGGCGCGGAACGGAATGCGCAGGCGTTCGCCCTTGCCCTTGAAGAACAGCGTGATCTCGAAGGCATCCTGATCGACGTGCAGATTGTCGTACTGGTGCTGGATCACGATGGTCATTTCTTCGGGATGTTGGGCGTGCAGATAGGGCGGCACGACAACGCCGGGGTCTTCCATGCGGAAGGTGATGTAGAAGTGATGCTCGCCGGGCAGGCCTTCGCGCGCGGCATGGGCCAGGGCGTTGCGGATCACGGTGCGAAGCGCGTCCTCGATCCAGACGTCATATCTCAGCGGGCTGTCTTCCATACCTTCATTATTAGCAGGGTTGGCGTGCAGGAGTCTTGGACTAAGTGGGTAAAAATTTGCCGCTTTCCCGGCGGCAAGTCAGGATTCAGGCAAATTTGGAGAGAAGAGAAATTGGGTGGGCTCGCGTTGCCAGGGGCCGCCCGAACCCCCAATGGAACCAATCAAAGAATCAACGGGGTTTGTGTGCAGAACAGGATGCCGGAAAGGAAGTGGGCGGGCTCGAGTTGCCAGGTGCCGCCCGAACCCCCGATGAAACCAATCAAAGAATCAACGGGGTCTGGGTGCAGAACGGGATGCCGGAAAGGAAGTGGGCGGCTTCTGTTGCCAGGTGCCGCCCGAACCCCGTTGTCGTTATGGCGTGTTAGGCCGCGACAGCAAGTGCTTCTGTGTTATCATTGGCACTTATCAAAATGGCCCGGTAACGGTGGTACCATGCCGAGCGCAAACTTAGCCTTTACTACACGCGTCGATCCTATTTCGCCCCCATCATAAACCGCGTCTCTTGGCCGCGATCCTTGCGCCGATCCTGAAACTTTCGGGTCGAACGCGGTTTATGGTGGAGGCGCCGGGTACCGCCCCCGGGTCCGCTGTGCCTATTCCGTTAAGCGTTTAGCGCCATAGCCGGACAAGCCGGCACCCCCAATATGGGGATTTCATGCGGATTTCGCAAGCAGGCGGACCGTTTCCAGCGTTTTTTCGGGCACGGGGATCCCCTCGGCCCGGCGTTGGGCCATGTTACGAAGTTCGATCTCGCCCGGTAGCAGAACCTCGCCGCCTTCGTTAAACGGCGCCGTCGATTTGATGCGGCCGCGGAAATCGGCCATGCGGCGGTCGTATTCGCCGCTGTCCATGACCCGTGCCGGGTCCAGGGCGATAAAGAAATGCGATGTGCCCTGGGGGCCGTCCTCGTCCCACATCTGGCGGGTCTGATCCAGGTATTCCCCGCCCGACAGCAGACCCGACAGAATATCGACCATCAGCGACAGGCCATAACCTTTGTGTCCGCCGATGAACTGGATGAATCCGTCAAGCCCGGCCTGGGGATCGGTGGTCGGGTTGCCGTCCGCGTCCAGCGCCCAGCCCAGCGGCATAGGTTCGCCCGCGTCGCGCAATTTGCGCATCTTGCCGCGGGCGGCGATGCTTTGGGCCATGTCCAGAATGAAGGGGTTGGGCCCGGTCGGGTCGGCCAGGCTGCCGGGCGCGGCGCAGCCGAACGGGTTGTTGCCGACCTTAAGATCGCGTCCGCCGAACGGCGCCATCGCCGGGGAGGCCCCCGTGCCGGTGATCAGGATCAGGCCTGCCTGAGCCGCGAGGTATCCGTAGCTTGCGGTGCCGCCGAAATGGCCCGAGCGGCGCACGGCGACGAAGCTGATCCCCATTTCCCGGGCTTTGGCCAGTGCCAGGTCCAAGGCGCGCTGGGCCGGGACTTGTCCCTGGCCGTTTGCGCCGTCGACCACGGCGATGACCGGCGTGCGTTCGTCGACCGTGATTTCGGCCTGTGGGTCGACCACGCCGGCGTTGATGCGTTTGATGTATTGTTCGATGCGATGAACCCCATGGGTCGACACGCCCATCAGGTCCATCAGGATCAGGTGGCGGGCGGTGACGGCGGCATCGGGTTCGGAAAGGCCGACGTTTTCAAAGGCACGGGCGGCGAGCACCGAAAGTTCTGCTTCGGCGACGGTTTCGGTATTGGTCATGGATGCTCCCAAGGCAGGTTGGATTGTGCGATTCGTGTTTTTTGCGATCCTGGGGCGAGGGCGGGGCGCCGTCAATCACCACGTAGGGTCGGACTTGCACGAACTCCTTCATTTCCCTCTCACAGAACATTACCATTCGGGCCATGCAGCAATATCTGGATCTTCTTCGCCGAGTCCGCACCGAGGGTGTGATGCGCGGCGACCGCACCGGAACCGGCACGCAAAGCGTGTTCGGCCATCAGATGCGTTTTGACCTGGCACAGGGCTTTCCCTGTTTGACCACCAAGAAGCTGCATCTGAAATCGATCATTTATGAGCTTCTGTGGTTCTTGGCCGGCGATACCAACATCAAGTATCTGAAGGACCATGGGATTTCGATCTGGGATGAATGGGCGGACGAGAACGGCGAACTAGGCCCCGTTTATGGTCATCAATGGCGGTCCTGGCCAACACCGGACGGTGCGACCATCGACCAGATCACGGGCATTCTGAAATCAATCCGCGAGAATCCCAATTCCCGCCGCCATATCGTCAGCGCCTGGAACGTGGCCGAGGTCGACAGCATGGCGCTGCCGCCCTGCCACTGCCTGTTCCAGTTCTATGTCGCCGAGGGAAAACTCAGTTGCCAGCTTTACCAGCGGTCCTGCGATATCTTTCTGGGCGTGCCGTTCAACATCGCGTCCTATGCCCTGCTGACCATGATGGTCGCCCAGGTCACGGGCCTGAAACCGGGGGATTTCGTGCATACCCTGGGCGATGCGCATCTTTACGTGAACCACCTGTCCCAGGCGGATGAACAACTGACCCGTGATCCCCGGCCGCTGCCGGAAATGTGGATCAACCCGAAGGTCACGGATTTGTTCGCCTTCACGTTCGAGGATTTCGAACTGCGCAACTACGACCCCCATCCGCATATCAAGGCGCCGATCGCGGTCTAGGCCATGCGGTCTTAAACGAAGGGGAGGGGAGCCGGATCAGCGGGCGTCGTCGGCGCTGAATTGCTCTGGCCAGACGTTTTCCATCAAGGTTTCCCATCTGGCATCGGCCGCATTCAGGTCCTGGAAGGATGCAAAGCCGGAGATCGCCGCCCCATCGTCGGAAAGCGGCAGGCGCAGGATGAATTCGGTCGGGCGGTGGCGGCTGGGGTAATCGATGGAATAAAGAAACACCGTGGGCCGCCGTCGTTGAAACGTGATTTCCAGTTGCCGCGTGCCGATGTGCTGGATCGTTTTATTCGGGGTTTGGTCGATCGTCTTGCCGGTCATTTCGAACCCCTTCATGAGCACATGATTGGTGCCCCAAAAGCGGTAATAGAAATTTTGTCCGGCATCAATGCGATCGATGACGGTCATATCGGGAACGATTCTGGGCGGCAGGTCCGACAATCTGAACTGGCGCATCCATGCCGGCGCGAACGCCCCGCCACGGACGCTGTTCCAGTAATCCAAGACTGTCTGTGCCGGTCCCAGGTCGATATCGTCGACTTCAAGGATTTCGTATTTTAGTTCCAAATCCAGCGCCTCTTCTGCTGGTTGGATGGGCCGTTATTCCGTCCTTCGACCTCAAGAGCATGAATCTGAAGGCTGTTTTCTATCCAGTGTGTTTCCACCGGTACCGCATCCAAGAAGTGTATCAGGCCGACCCCCGGTCGACCATGCGATTCAGGTATGAAAATCGGATTGTCGTTTGCGCCTATGGTTGTATTCAAGCTTTGGCGGTTGCCGCAGGGGGTGTTCCCGGCCTGTGTTTCCCGCTAAAAGGCTTCGCCCGTATCCTACCGAACTCGTCATCAATTGGACCGAGACTCCATGACTGAAACTGTCGGCATGTCCCCTGTTGTCCTGGTCGTTGCCATGGCGGAAAACCGCTGTATCGGGCGTGACGGCGACCTGCCCTGGCATATCTCCACGGACCTGAAACGGTTCAAGGCCGTGACCATGGGACACTCCATGATCATGGGACGAAAGACGTTTCTGTCGATCGGGCGGGTTTTGCCCGGCAGGCCCAACATCATCGTGACCCGTGACCGGGGTTTTCAGGCAGAGGGAGGAGAAGTCACCCATTCCCTGGACGATGCCCTGGCCGCCGCCCGGGCACATGACACAGGGGCCGTCATGGTGATCGGCGGGGCCGAAATTTTCGAACAATCCCTGCCGCTGGCCGACCGGCTGGACATCTGTCATGTCCATGCCGACGTTCCGGGGGATACGTTTTTTCCGGAAATCAACCCGGGCCAATGGCGGGAAACGTCGCGGACCGGCCACGATCCGGAACAGCCGGACGGCCCCGCGTTCAGCTTCGTTACCTACGACCGGGCATAAACAAGGCTACTGTCATGCGGGCGCCCCGTCGCCTGTGATTATGTCCGTAAATGCGGCCAGGAATTACTGAAAGACGATGTTGGGGCCGGCCTTGGCGTCCGCGCCCTTTGATTTTTCGATCCGGGCCCAGACTTCGCGGGCGATCTGGCGGTATTTTTGCGCGTGTTCGCCTTCCGGCATGGATACCACGATCGGCTTGCCGCCGTCGGCGGTGGTGCGGATGTCGATATGCAGCGGCACCTCACCCAGGAAGTCCACGCCCATACGGTCGGCTTCCTTGTGGGCGCCGCCGTGGCTGAAGATTTCAGACCTTTCGCCGCAATGGGGGCATGAAAAATAGCTCATGTTCTCGACAATGCCGAACACCGGCACGTCGACCTTGCGGAACATGTTCAGGCCCTTGCGGGCATCCAAAAGTGCGATGTCCTGCGGCGTCGAAACGATGACAGCACCGGTCAGCGGCACGCGCTGCGCCATGGTCAGCTGGGCATCGCCCGTGCCCGGCGGCATGTCGACCACAAGAACGTCCAATTCGCCCCAATTGACGTCGCGCATCATCTGTTCCAGGGCCGATTGAACCATCGGCCCACGCCAGATCATGGGCGTTTCCTCGTCCACCAGGAACCCCATGGACATGACCTTCACGCCGTAATTTTCCATGGGATCCAACGTTTTGCCGTCGGCCGAAGCCGGCTGGCCGGTGATGCCCATCATGCGCGGCATGGAGGGGCCGTAGATATCGGCATCCAGCAGGCCGACCTTGTGTCCTTCGGCGGCAAGGCCCAGGGCCAGATTGGCGGCAGTCGTCGATTTTCCGACACCGCCCTTGCCCGAGGCCACGGCGATGATCGATTTGACGCCCGGCAGCATGTCGGCACCGGCCTGCGGGGAGGGGGTGCCGCCACCCGGGCCGCTGGGGCGCGGCTGTCCTGATTGCGGCGGCGGCGGGCCGGCATTCCCGGAAGGAGGGGCGGCGTTGCTGCTACTGCCTGATTTTTCGGCCGTCAGCACGGCGGTCACGGTCAGCACGCCGTCCAATTCATGGACGGTTTTTTCCGCCTGTTTGCGGATTTCTTCCATCTCGCCGGCACGGGCCGGATCGATTTCGATGGCAAAAGCGACATGGCCGTCTTTTTCCTGCAGGCCCTGGATCATGCCGGTCTCGACAAGGTTCTTGCCGGTGGCCGGGTCGGTCACGGTGGCCAAGGCCTCCAAGATCGTTTGCGGGTTTGTCTGCGCCATCCTTGAAATCTCCGGGTTATAAGCCGATATTCGCCCTGCGTCGGGGTTAATGCCCCATCGGTGGGTGGTTGTGCAAGCCTGCGCTTCATCGCAAGGGTGTAAGCAAGGTTTGGCGCCTGCGGCGTGGGATGATAAGCAAATGGCGTCGCGGAGGCCGAATACAAGGCCCGAGCGCCCTGAAACAGGCCGCTTTTAGGAGCGGCATCAACGTAAAGAACAGAGAGGTAATCCCGGAAAATGGCCTGGAAACCACAAGGCGGAGGCCCCTGGGGGGGCGGCGGAGGCGGCGGCGGCCCATGGGGCGGCGGCAGCGGTGGTGGACCTCGTGGTGGCGGCGGCAGCGGACCCAATCCGCCCGACATCGAGGAATTGCTGAGAAAAAGCCAGGACAGCATGAGGAAATTCATGCCCGGCGGTACCGGCGGCGCCAAGGGCGTGATCGTCGGCCTGTTGATTGCCGTGGCGTTGTGGATGGGTGTTACCGTGCCCTACCGCATTCAGCCGGGCCAGCAGGGCGTGGAATTGCTGTTCGGTGAATTCGTCAAACGCACCGGGCCGGGTCTTAATTTCTGGTTCCCGAGCCCGATCGGCGAAGTCATCAAGGTCGACGTCGAAAATACCAACACCATCAACATCGGCTTCCGCGGACCCGGCAGTGTGGGACGCGGCACCGGTGGGCGCGACGTGACGCTGGAAAGCCTGATGCTGACCGGCGACCAGAACATCGCCGATATCGACTTCATCGTGCAGTGGCGTATCAAGAATGCCGCCGACTTCCTGTTCAACATCCGCGATCCGGAAATTACCATCAAGGTGGCGGCGGAAAGCGCCATGCGCGAGATCGTCGGCCAGTCGACCCTGGAAGAGGCGATCACCAAGAACCGTGCCGGTGTCGAAGCCAAGACGCGTGAGCTTCTGCAGCGCGTGCTTGATTCCTACGGTGCGGGTGTCGCCATCGCGGAATTGAAGATGCAGAAGGCGGATCCGCCCAAGGAAGTCATCGATGCCTTCAACGACGTGCAGCGGGCCCGGCAGGACCAGGAGCGGTCCGTTAACGAGGCCGTTGCCTATCGCAACGACATCGTGCCACGGGCCAAGGGTGAGGCCGAAAAGGTCATCGCCGAAGCGACCGCCTATAAGGAACGGGTGATCAAGGATGCTCAGGGTGAAGCCGAACGCTTCCTTTCGGTCTACAACGCCTACCTGACCAATAAGGACGTGACCAAGCGGCGGCTGTATCTGGAACGGATGCAGGACATTTTGTCGACCGCCGACAAGATCATCCTGGACCAAGGCCCGGACGGCTCCAAGATCGTGCCGTACCTGCCGCTCAACGAACTGCGTAAATCCCAGGGAGGTGCAAAATGAAGCGCTCCGCTCTCTTAATTATGGCGATCATTGTCGCCGCCGCCGGTCTTGCGGCTTTCAGCGGTTTGTTCACCGTCCGTCAGGATCAGCAGGCATTGGTTCTGCAGTTCGGTAATCCGGTCCGTGTCGAGCGGACGCCGGGACTGAAGTACAAGATCCCGTTCATCCAGAACGTCGAATACTACGACCGCCGGATTCTGGATCTGGACCCGCCGGTGCAGGAAGTTATCCTGGCCGACCAAAAGCGCATCAATGTGGACGCCTTCGCACGTTACCGCATCGTCGATCCGCTTGAGTTCCGCAAACGTGCGGGCACCGATGCCAATTTCCGCCAGGTGTTCGGTGGGCGGTTGAACGCCGGTATTCGTGCGGAAATCGGCAAAATCCTGCTGCCTGACATGCTGACTGACAAGCGTGCCCAGGTTATGGACCGGATCGCCAATCTGCTGCGTGCCCAGGCACCGGAATTCGGGGTCGAGGTCACGGACGTCCGCATCGGCCGCACGGATCTGCCCGAAGCAACATCACAGGCCGTGTTCAACCGCATGCGATCCGACCGTATCGCCGAAGCGGCCGAACTGCGCGCCAAGGGTGAAGAGCAGAAGACCCGCATCCAGGCCGAAGCCGACCGCGACAAGGTCATCATCCTGGCGGAAGCCCGGCGCAAGTCGGAAATCCTGCGCGGTGAAGGTGACGGCGAGCGGACCCGTGTTCTCAACGGTGCCTATGGCAAAGACGCGGAATTCTTCGACTTCTATCGTTCGCTTGAAGCACTGGGGATGGCGGTGAATGAGGGGACCTCGATGGTGTTGAGCCCCAATTCCGAACTGTTCCAGTTCTTCAACGCGCTTAAAGACGGCACCACCCGGAACCGCTAAGGCGGTTCCGGGCCGTCCGGCACACTGCCGGGGGGCTCTGGGATGGAAGACTTCTACACGGCACTGGGGTTGGTCCTGGTCATCGAAGGCGTGATCTACGCCCTGTTTCCCGAAGGCATGCAGCGGGCGATGGCGATGATGCAGGACGCCCCGCCGGCTGTGTTGCGCATGGCGGGATTGGCGGCAGCACTTGTCGGCTTTGCCGTCGTCTGGGCCATACGGGCCTAGGCAGGAGCCGAAGTGAATTACGCCGGAAGCGGGTCAACTTGCCTAAAACATACCGGGCGGGAGCCATCTATCGGCCATAATCTCCGGCCATATCTCGCTCCTTCAAGAGGTCCCGGTCCCGGGCCCTGTCTGCACGGTGTTTAATCTTTACGGGGTCCGTGTCATGATCCCATCCGGCATGATCCCGTATGTGACGGAAGGACTAGGTGTTACGATGAACGAGATTCGTCTCTCCAAAAAGGATGCGCCGATCACGGCCGTCGAAGACAATTCGCTGAAGCGGATGACCGTGTTCGGCGCGCTGGCCGTGACGGTCGCACTCGCCGCCTTCATACTTATGACCAGCCTGGCCCAGGCGCGCCCGGCGCCGGAAAGTTTCGCCGACTTGGCGGAAAAGCTTTTGCCGTCGGTGGTCAATATTTCCACCACCCAGGTGATCGAAAGTCGCGGGTTCGAGATGCCGCAACTGCCGCCGGGATCACCGTTTGAAGATTTCTTCAAGGAATTTTTCGACCGCGGACAGCCCAATGGCGGCAAGCCGCAGGCCCGCAAGGCGACGTCCCTGGGCTCGGGCTTCATCATTGATGACAGCGGTCATGTGATCACCAATAACCATGTGATCCAGGATGCCGACGAAGTCGAAGTCATTCTTCAGGACGACACGCGCTTGAAGGCCGAAGTAATCGGGCGTGATCAGAAGACCGACATCGCGGTGCTTAAGGTCGATCTGACGGGACAGAAGTACCATGCCATTTCGTTCGGCGATTCCGAGAAATCCCGCGTCGGCGACTGGGTAGTCGCCATCGGCAATCCGTTCGGCCTGGGCGGCACGGTTACGGCAGGGATTATCTCCGCTCGCGGGCGCGATATTTCCGCGGGCCCCTACGACAACTTCATTCAGACCGATGCCTCCATCAACCGGGGTAACTCGGGCGGGCCGCTGTTCAATCTGGCGGGGCAGGTCATCGGCATCAACACGGCCATCTTCTCGCCGTCGGGCGGCAGCGTGGGGATCGGTTTCGCCGTGCCCATGTCGACTGCCAAGCCGGTCATCAATCAGCTGATCAAACACGGCCAGGTCAAGCGCGGCTGGCTCGGCGTGCATATCCAACAGGTTACGCCGGAAGTTGCTGAAAGTCTGGGCTTGAAAGAGCCGACGGGGGCCTTGGTTGCTCAGGTTGTCGAGGACGGCCCGGCCGCCAGCGGTAAGATTCAGCGTGGTGATGTGATCCTTAAGTTCAACAACCGGACCGTTCCGGATATGCGCAAACTGCCGCGTATCGTCGCCGACACGGAAGTGGGTGTCGATGTTCCGGTCGAGGTTTGGCGCGACAACAAGAAGCTGGACCTTAAGGTCAAGGTCGGCGAACTGAAGGAACAAAGCCCGCAGGTTGCCGCCCGCACGGAACAGGGTGCCGGTGGCGATGCCAAGCCCAAGGTGCTGGAAGACCTGGGGCTGACCGTTTCCGCGATCACCGACGAAGCGGCCCAGAAGTTCAAATTGGAGGCCGATGCCAAAGGCGTGCTGGTCACCGACGTGTTGGGTGCCGGGCCGGCGGCGGAAAAAGGCGTGCGTCCCGGCGACCTGATCGTCGAAGTCGGCCAGGAAGAAGTCGGCAATCCCGATGATGTGGAACGCAAGGTCAAAGAAGCCCGCGAGGCCGGCCGCAAGTCCGTCTTGTTGCTGGTGCAGGGGCAGAACGGCCTGCGCTTCGTAGCGATCAGACTCGGTAAAAGCTAGGCCGTAGCCACTCCCTAATACGACAACGGCGCCTCTCTGAATTTAGGGGGCGCCGTTTTCATTTGTGGATAGAGCTGGTGATCAGCCTGTCACGAATTCCTGTTCACGGAATCCCTGGGCGAACAGCAGGCCGGTCAGGTCCGCATGGTCCAGTTTGACCCTGGCCGCTTCGCGCAGGATCGGCTTGCCCCGATAGGCACAGCCGAGCCCCGCTGCCTGGATCATTTCCAGATCGTTGGCGCCGTCACCGATTGCGGCCGTGTCGTCCAGGCTTAGGCCGTTTTCCGCCGAAAGCTTGACCAGCGCGTCGTACTTCGATGTCCGCGCCAGGATCGGTTCGCCCACCTTGCCGGTCAGTTTGCCGTCCTTGATGATGAATTCGTTCGCCATGTTGATGTGGAACCCCAGGCGTTGCGCGATGCGCGACGTGAAATAGGTGAACCCGCCGGATACCAGCGCGGTCACCGCCCCCGATGCGATCATGGTGCGGACCAAGGTTTCCGCACCGGGCGAAACCCCGATTTCGCCGTAAGCCTGTTCCAGGGCGTTTTCCGACAATCCTTCAAGCATCGCGACCCGTTCACGTAAGGAATCGGCGAAATCCAATTCACCCCGCATGACCCGGTCGGTGATTTCCGCGATGATGTCGCCCTTGCCGGCTGCTTCGGCGACATCGGTAAGTGTTTCCGAGGTGACGATGGTCGAATCCATATCGGCGATCAGAAGACGTTTACGTCGTCCTTCGGTGCGCTGGGCGATGACGTCGACCGGGTTTCCGTCCAAACCGATGCGCACGGCGGCGTCGGCTTGATCGGCGGACAGACCGTCGAATTCCAGATCGCAGGCGCGGCCTTCGGCCAGCCAATCGGCCCGGCCTGTTTCCGCACCCAGGCCATTGAGCCGGGCCGCCGCCTCGGCGACAATGCCTGCGTCCAATTCGCCGTCAGATGCGGCAATCAGCGTTACGACGAATTCCATGGAAAATCACATCCGGGGATGGTTGAGCGATAGCGGGAGAGAAAGTGACCGATTTTCAAGTTCCTGAAAAGCCCTTCCGGGCGGAAAACCATTCCGAGGATGATCAGGATGGGCCTGGGCCCGTCGTGATCGTTACCGGACCGACGGCCAGCGGCAAGTCGGGTCTGGCGCTGGCGCTGGCGGAACAGGCCCAAGGGACGATCATTAATGCCGACAGCATGCAGGTTTACCGCGACCTGCGGGTTCTGACGGCCCGGCCCAGTGCGGCGGAGGAAGCCCGCGTGCCGCACCGGCTGTTCGGTGTGCTGGATGCGGAAGAAAGATGTTCGGTCGGCCGTTGGCTTGAACTGGCGGTGCAGACGATTGACGAGGTGCGCGCTGCCGGGCGTCTGCCGATCGTCGTCGGTGGTACGGGCATGTACCTGAAGGCCCTGACAGAGGGGTTGGCGCCGGTCCCGGACGTGGCGCCGGACGTGACGGCCCAGGCAACCGCTCTTTATGAGGAAATCGGGGGGGAAGCTTTTCAAGGCCGGTTGGCTGCGCTGGATCCGGCATCAGCCGAAGCCTTGCCGCCCGGCGACCGGCAGCGCCTGATCCGTGCCTATGCGGTGGTCACGGCGACAGGCCGGACGCTGGGGGCATGGCAATCCGACGCACCGGCCGAACAGCCGGTCGCGGCGCGCTTCGTCACCGTGTTGGTGATGCCGGATCGGGTGGGGCTTTATGCCGCCTGCGACGGGCGGTTTGCGGACATGCTGGCGGCCGGTGCCATGGATGAGGTCAAGGCACTGCTGGCGCGGGGGCTCGATCCCAGCCTGCCGGCCATGCGTGCCGTCGGCGTGCCCGAGCTGGGGGCGGTCATTCGCGCTGAAATGGAGTTGGAGCAGGCCGCCGACAAGGCCCGTCAGGCGACGCGGAATTACGCCAAGCGGCAGATTACCTGGTGCCGGCATCAGCTTTCGCCGGATGTGGTGCTGGAAAAGGGCGGACAGGAAGCCGCGGTGCAGGTGCTGGAGAAATTGCGAAAAGCGAATGTTGTCAGGGACGTGTAAGGCTTGGCGCCGATGCTCTTTATCGGTGCGTGGAAGTCATATTTCTGCCACTTGTATGTATTACCAACGATCTTGCCGTAGGCGGGCACGCCGGGGACCCGTGGCTGATCAGTAATTTAACCACTTCAACCCGGAATAAAGCGCGTGTCTGAAACCTTAAATAAAATCCTGATCGTCGAAGACGACCCCATGCTTCGCTCGTTCCTCAAGGTCGTTCTTGAAGGCGAAGACTATGAGGTCACCGAAGCGGAAACCGGGGCGGAAATGTTCTCTGCCCTCGACGGAAATACCTTCGACGTTATCGTGCTCGACATCATGTTGCCGGACGGCAACGGTGTCGATTTCGCGCGCACCCTCAGACGATCTTCCAACATGCCGATCATTTTCGCGACGGCGGTGACAGATACGGAAACCCGCCGGCGCGCCATCGGCCTGATGCAGGTCGATTACGTGACCAAGCCGTTCGACGCCAAGGAATTGGTGCTGCGGATTCAAAACATCCGCACCATGGCGCCGGTTATGGAAGACCCCAATGCCCGCAATTTACCGCGACCGGCCGCGCAGGAAGCAACAGCTTGGTACAAAACACCGTTGATTTGGGGCCCGGCACTGGCATTCCTGATCATTGTTCTGGGCGGCCTTTTCCTGATCCCGGGAGAAGAAGATCCCGCTGCGCTGCGGGCGCAACAGGCGGCATCCCAGGCAGCCAAATCCCCTGCTGCCCAGAACGGCGGACAGGCCACGTCATCCAATGCCGGGGACAATGCCGACATCAGCCAATCCGGGGTCGTGTTGAAAGACGCGGCGCCTGCATCAGGCCCTGGCGGGGGCAGTGCCGTTGCGCCGGAAAGCGGCGGGGGCGCCTCTGCCGGCGATGCATCGGTTGCAGGTTCACCTGAACAAAAGATCATCGACGCCTGCGGTGAACTGCCCGTCAGTGAAAACTGGAACAATAATTCCGTAAAACGGGTGCTGCGTTACGTGCGGTTCGTTCACAAGGGGGATTGGGGGGAATATCTTGAATCCTGGGTCGATCGCCTGAAGAACCTTCAGGACTTGGAAGCCGCGGGCAAGCCGGTGGAACTGGCCAAGAAGGACATCGTGCTGTCCGGCGAAGAATTGGCAACCTATGTCGAACTGATGGAACGCCGGGTGCGGTATCTACGCTGCGCCAGCCAGATCATCCAAACGCTCAATTGACCGTTTGGCGGCGCAAACGGCTGAGGCCGGCATAAAAAAGATGAAGTTGAACAGATAATCCGCCCGGTTGGCCGGATCGTGATGGCGTGCCAGATCGATTTCCAACAAGAGAAGCCGTCTG
This sequence comes from Rhodospirillales bacterium, assembly GCA_040218445.1. GTDB lineage: Bacteria > Pseudomonadota > Alphaproteobacteria > Rhodospirillales > Casp-alpha2 > UBA1479. Next base: position 169,943 of record JAVJRK010000017.1, read on the forward strand.
CTCCCCCGTCATTCCCCCTGAGAATAATTTGGCCTCTTCAGGGTGTTGAAATATTATTACTCATGTTGCGTGAAAAACTTATCATTTATTGCATTTTAATGGTTGACCCCCATATTGAGCTTTATTAAGTTCCGGTGCTCCCCGGCGGGACCCGCTTCCGCTGGGGTTTTTGCGGCATTTGCGGACATGCCGCTGACCGATATTCAGAAATTCGAAGCGTCCAAAGGCCGGGCGCTTTGGCTGGGGTTTCCGAGACCAAGAGGACTGAACAATGGCCAGGAAGAAGATGCAGGGCGCCGAGATCGTGATCGAGGCCCTGAAGGAGCAAGGTGTTACCGAAGTCTTCGGGTATCCGGGGGGTGCGGTACTTCCGCTTTATGACGCCATTTTCAAGCAGAACCACATTCGCCACGTTCTGGTGCGCCAGGAAGGCGGCGCCGTGCACGCGGCCGAAGGCTATGCGCGGTCGACCGGCAAGGTCGGGGTGGTTTTGGTGACCTCGGGACCGGGGGCGACCAACGCGGTCACGGGCCTGACCGATGCCCTGATGGATTCCATCCCCATCGTCTGCCTGACCGGGCAGGTGCCGACGCATCTGATCGGCAATGATGCTTTTCAGGAATGCGACACCACCGGCATCACGCGGCCCTGCACCAAGCACAATTATCTGGTGAAGGACGTGAACGATCTGGCCGCCGTGGTGCACGAAGCCTTCCATGTGGCCCGTTCCGGCCGTCCGGGCCCGGTCGTGATCGACCTGCCCAAGGATGTGATCATGGCCCTGGGCGCCTATCAGGAAGCCGGTAAAGCGGCTGAAGAAAAATACAGCCCCCGCGTCAAGGGCGATGCGTCGGCCATCAAGGAGGCCGTGCGCCTTTTGGGTCAGGCCAAGAAGCCGATCATCTATGCCGGCGGCGGGGTCATCAATTCGGGCCCCAAGGCGTCCAAACTGCTGGGCGATCTGGTCAAGCTGACGGGCGCGCCCTGCACGCTGACGCTCATGGGCCTGGGTGCCTATCCGGCCAGCGACAAGCAATTCGTCGGCATGCTGGGCATGCACGGCACCTACGAAGCCAATCTGGCCATGCATGACTGCGATGTGATGCTTTGCGTCGGTGCCCGGTTCGACGACCGCATTACCGGCCGCCTGGACGCCTTTTCGCCGGGGTCCAAGAAAATTCACATCGATATCGATCCGTCGTCGATCAACAAGAACGTGCCCGTGGACGTGCCCATCGTCGGCGACGTGGGCCGTGTTCTGGCTGATATCGTGCGGATCTGGAAAGCCGAAAAGCCCAAACAGGACAAGGCCGCGCTGAAGAAATGGTGGGGTCAGATCGACCAGTGGCGCGCGCAAAAATGCCTGGCGTTCGAACAGAAAGGCGACATCATCAAGCCGCAGCATGCCATTCGGCGGCTGTTCGAACTGACCCAGGATCGCGAGACCTTCATCACCACCGAGGTCGGCCAGCACCAGATGTGGGCGGCCCAGTACTATAACTTCGACAAGCCCAACCATTGGATGACCTCGGGCGGGCTCGGCACCATGGGCTACGGCCTGCCGGCGGCCATGGGCGTGCAGATCGCCCATCCCAAGGCGCTGGTCGTCGATATAGCTGGTGAGGCTTCGACCCTGATGAACATTCAGGAGATGTCGACCATCGCCCAGTATCGCCTGCCGGTGAAGGTGTTCATCCTGAACAATGAATACATGGGCATGGTGCGCCAGTGGCAGGAACTGCTGCATGGCGGGCGCTATTCGGAAAGCTACATGGAAAGCCTGCCGGACTTCGTGAAACTGGCCGAAAGTTTCCATGCCGTCGGCCTGCGCGCGACCAAGGCAAGCCAGCTGGACGACGTGATCAAGGAAATGATCGAAATCGACCGCCCGGTGATCGCCGATATCGCCATCGACAAAGCCGAAAACTGCTTCCCCATGATCCCGTCGGGCGCGGCCCATAACGAAATGCTGCTGGGCCCGAACGACAAGGCAGAGAAGCCGATTTCGGAAAAAGGCATGGTGCTGGTCTAAATCCTGCCGACGGCCCGGTTGACGGCTTGAGTTGACAACCGGGATAACGTGGCTAAAACAAGGGCCGCCGCCGTACCCGCGGCGGTCAATACCGGGAGTTCCCAAGACGTGAGCGAGCCTTCCAAGGAAGTGAACCGGCATACCATTGCCGTTCTGGTCGACAACGAACCGGGCGTTCTGGCCCGCGTCATCGGGCTGTTTTCCGGGCGCGGCTATAACATCGAAAGCCTGACCGTGGCCGAAACAGACCACGTGGAAGGTCTGTCGCGCATAACCGTCGTGACCACCGGCACGCCCATGATCATCGAACAGATCAAGGCACAGCTCGGCCGTCTGGTGCCTGTCCATAAGGTCGCGGACCTGACGCAGGACGGGCCCTATGTCGAACGCGAACTGGCCCTGGTCAAGGTTGTCGGCAAGGGCGAAAAGCGGGTCGAAAGCCTGCGCATCGCCGATATCTTCCGCGCTCGCGCCGTCGACAGCTCCAACAATTCCTTCGTGTTCGAAATCGTCGGCGCCGCGTCCAAGATCGACGCCTTCATCGACCTGATGCAGCCCCTGGGCCTGACGGAAGTCTCGCGCACGGGTGCCGCCGCCATTTCGCGCGGCAACAAACCCATCTGAACCGAATAACGTAACGAACGACTGAAACGACCAACCGGAGAATTTGAGAAATGCGTGTCTATTACGATCGCGACGCCGACGTAAACCTGGTGAAAACCAAAAAAGTGGCCATCGTCGGTTACGGCAGCCAGGGCCATGCCCATGCGCTGAACCTGCGGGACTCGGGCGTGAAGGAAGTGGCCATTGCCCTTCGTGAAGGCTCGGCCAGCGCCAAGACGGCGGAAGGCGACGGCTTCAAGGTCATGACCAATTCGGATGCGGCTGCTTGGGCCGACATCCTGATGATCCTGTCCCCGGACGAAGGCCAGGCCGATCTTTACAACGAACACCTGAAGGACAACATGCGCGAAGGCACCGCGCTGGCCTTCGCCCACGGCCTGAACGTGCACTTCGGCCTGATTGAGCCGCGTGCCGACATGGACGTGTTCATGATCGCGCCGAAGGGCCCGGGTCATACCGTGCGCTCTGAATATCAGCGCGGTGCGGGTGTGCCGTCCCTGGTCGCCGTTCACCAGAACGCTTCGGGCAATGCGCTTGAAGTCGCCCTGTCCTATGCTTCCGGTCTGGGCGCCGGGCGTTCGGGCATCATCGAAACCACCTTCCGCGAAGAATGTGAGACCGACCTGTTCGGCGAACAGGTCGTGCTGTGCGGCGGTCTGACCTCGCTGATCCGGGCCGGCTACGAAACCCTGGTCGAAGCGGGCTATGCCCCGGAAATGGCCTATTTCGAATGCTGCCACGAGGTCAAACTGATCGTCGACCTGATCTACGAAGGCGGTCTGGCCGACATGCGCTATTCCGTGTCCAACACGGCCGAATGGGGCGATTACGTTTCCGGCCCGCGGGTCATTGACGCCGGTGTCAAGGCGCGGATGAAGGAAGTCCTGGCCGACATCCAGAAGGGCAAGTTCGTCAAGGACTGGATGCTGGAATGCAAGGCCGGCCAGCCGCAGTTTAAGGCCGAACGCCGCCTGTGGGGTGAGCACCCGATCGAGGAAGTCGGCGAAAAGCTGCGCGGCCTGATGCCCTGGCTGTCCGAAAACAAGCTGGTGGCGACTACGAAAAAGTAGTTCCGAACTCGCGCCGCAAAGGGCCGGCTTGGTCGGCTTTGCGGCGCCTCAGGAATTGAAAAAAAGGGACGCTCTTCGGGGCGTCCCTTTTCTTATGGCCCCAACAGGTCGCCGAAGCCCCAGACCAGCGTGCCGATCACGATCACGCAGACTTCCAATGCCTTGACGGTCCCGGAAATGCCTTCGGGCTCCTCGGACAGCCAACTGACGATCCAATCGGCCGTGTTGGATGGATTTTCGCGGTCATAGCGGCTCAGCCGCGTGACGGCCATGCGCAAACTGCGTTCGATGAAGCCGTCTACATTGAAATAGGCGAACACGATCCCCAGCACGACCAGCAGCGACCCGGCCCGGGAAAACCAGGTCCAATCGTCCGATTGATGGCTCAGCACCAACCCGGCAAACAATGTGCCCGCGGTCGCGCCGAGAAAGATCAAGACAGCGGCGGGCCCGCCGATGCGATGCCGATAACGGCGGGAAGAGGATGTGCTCATGGCCGGGATACTAGCCGAAGTTTCCGGCGAATGCGCTGCCCAACATGCGGCCGTCCGCTACCTGCGGGTTTGCACGAATGAAGCACTCTACTGACAAAACGGTGTCAGGAGGGGTGTGGGAATATCTCCTCGTTCACAACCCCCTTAAGAGAGGAGATAAGTTCATGTCCCATACCCCCAAAGATTTTACCGTGTGGACGGAGATCCCCGTTACAGACCTGGAGCGGGCAACCGCGTTCTACAATGCGGTGTTCGAAACCGAGTTGAACCGGATCGAAGACATGGGGCCGGACCCCATTGCAATGTTCCCTACATCTGACAAGAACGGTGTCGCCGGGCATCTTTATCCCGGCAAGCCCGCACCTGCGGGCACCGGCTCGACGATCCACCTGCAAAGCCCGGGCGATCTGGACAAAGCCCGCGAACGGGTGTTGGAAGCAGGGGGAGCCGTCGTTTCTGAAGTGATCACCATTCCTGACGGTAAATTCTTCTATTGTCAGGATCCCGACGGTAACTCTATTGGGATATTTCACCGTTAAGGACACGCCATGAGACGCGCCGACCGCCTGTTTCAGATCGTTCAATATCTGCGTGGCGGTCGGCTCGTCACCGCCCGAAGTCTGGCTGATCGGCTGGAGGTGTCGGAGCGCACGATCTACCGCGACATCGCCGACCTTCAGTCAACGGGCGTTCCCATCGATGGCGCGGCGGGGGTCGGCTATCTGATGCGGGGCGGGTATGATCTGCCGCCCTTGATGTTTTCCCGCGATGAAATCGTCGCCCTGGTTGCCGGCGCCAGGTTGATCCGTGCCTGGGGCGGGGCCGCCATGGCGCGCGCGGCCGAAGAAGCCCTGATCAAGATCGACGCGGTGCTGCCCGATCCGGAACGTGAACGCGCCCGGAATATCGAAATTCATGCCATCGCCGAGGAAATGACCCCCTTGGTCCGCGAACGGATCGACGCGTTGGACCGGGCGGTCGAAGACCGTTGCCGACTGCGCCTTGATTACCGGGACGCCGAAGACAGGCAAACGGACCGCATCGTCCGCCCATTGGGGCTGTGGTTTTGGGGCAAGGTCTGGACCTTGGTTGCCTGGTGCGAATTGCGGTCGGATTTCCGCATCTTCCGTCTGGACCGTATCGACCGGATGGACGATCTGGGCGATCCTTTTCGCGATGAAGCCGGTAAGACCCTGTCGGATTTTTACCGGACGATGGAAGACTGCCCGCCCCCGGCCCAGGGCATGCGTTAATCCTGCAGGGTATTCTCCAACGCTTCGCCCACCACCACCATATGCGGGATGACGTAGGCGAAGGTGTCCAGCACGGTCAGCAGCGGGGCGGGGTCATCCATCGGCAGGGGGCCGGGGCTGCGCGTCTTGGCCTTGGCCAGCAAGTGGCCGATCAGCGGGCGGCAGCGCGCGGCGAAGCCATGGGTCGCGCCGTCGATGCCGTCCATGGCAGCGTCCAGGCGGTCCGCGACCAAATGCATGAACGGCGGCCAAATGGCGAAATGCCGGTACATGGTGGGCGTCACGTCGGCGGTGCTTTTCGGGATGGTGCGGCAGATGCCGTCTATGGCGCCGCGCAGACCGGCGTCCAGGCTGTCCATGGCCAACGGCGGGGGCAGGTCCGGCGGCGGTGTCGGCGGGGCGGCGGGTGTCTCCGAAAAGGCGTCGGCGGGCGGGGGTATGTCGTCACCGGCGATCAGTGCCCGCGCGGCCCCCACGGCGATCAGGTTGACCGGATTCATGCGGTTGTAGCTGGTCAGCATATGGCCGATGGTTTGGCGCGCCTGGGTATCGATGCCGGCCCCGGCCAGTTCTTCCGCCGTGAACGGGGGCAGGGGTGGGATGGCTTGTTCCTTGACCAGTTTCCACACGGCCTCGCGCGGCCATCCGGCCTCGACGTCTTCGCCGACGGCGGCCCAGATCCAATCCAGCAAGCCCGGATAGACCGCCATATGGCGAAAGATCAACGCCGGCGAGCCGGAACCGGCGGCGGTCATCAGCTTGCGGTAGATATCAAGGGTGGCCGGGTCGGCCTTGGCCATGGGGACTTCGGGGAATGTGGTCATGGCCAGCACAATAACCATCCCCCACGCCGTGGCAAGACGGCGCGGCGATAACCGCCAGTAATTGTGGCGCTATCGGTACCAGACAGCGTCAGTGGGCGCTGATGCGGGCGACGTCGCGCAGGACGCCGACCTCCAATTCCATGTCTTCCAGGCGCTGTTTGACGACATCGCCGATGCTGATCAGGCCGCGCAATTGGCCGTTTTCGACGATCGGAACGTGACGAAGACGCTGATAGGTCATCAACGACATGATGTCCGCCACGTCCGCATCGGGCGAACGGGTATGAACCTTGGACGGCATCAAGGCGCTCAGCGGGTCGTCCAGGACCGTGGTCCCCCGGCGGGCAAGGTGCTGGACGATATCACGTTCCGAGACGACGCCCTTGACGGTACCTTTGGCGTCAACCACCACCACCGCGCCGATGGACCGGGCGTCCATCTCTTTCAAGGCCTTTCCGACCTGAGCCGTGGGGTACATGGAAAAGACCTTGCTGCCCTTTTTGTGCAGGATGTCGCTGACGAACATGGATATCTCCTCTGCGACGACGGTCGTTTCTGTTGAATATGATTATACCCTAATTCACCGGCGGGCGCACGGGATTGCGTGTCCGTTCCGCCCTGCCAGCCCCCAAGCCGCCCTTTGAGAAAGAGCAGGGCCGCCAAGCCAGCCATGCCATCCCTTGGCGGCCGCAGCTATCGTGCTTGACATCTGGCTAATCCATCCCTTTATTCTCTGTTAAGCCTGTTTCCGGTACTCTATGCGGGTACGGATCAACCGACAGGCGGCTGGAACAGTTAGATGCAGACGCAAGGCATGACCATCGATCAGCGAATTCCCGGGGGCAGCAATGCCGGCCCGGCGCTGCTGCCTGCGCGCATTCTCCTTCCGCTGAACCTTCTAGGGCTACGACTTACTCGCCCCTGAGCGGCATACGCGGACACCAAGGACTCATTCCGGCACTTTTGAACCAACAACCGAGTCCATCCCGACCAAGGGACCGCGAAAGCTCAGGGGATTAACGAGCAGCACACCCTTTTAGGCGGGCCGATCACAGATCAAGGCCCATCGGGATTTCGGAAGGACCAGACCCATGACCATCGTTACAGACCGCGACCCTAATCAGGTCATCATTTTCGACACCACCTTGCGCGACGGCGAGCAATCGCCGGGGGCCTCCATGAACCTGGAGGAAAAGCTCCGCATCGCCAAGGTCCTGGAAGACATGGGCGTCGACGTGATCGAAGCGGGCTTCCCCATCGCCTCGGAAGGTGATTTCGAAGCCGTCTCGGAAATCGCCAAGACGATTAAGAATTCGACCATCGCAGGCCTGTCACGCGCCACCCGGGGCGACATCGAACGCGCCGGCGAAGCCGTGAAGCATGCCGCCCGTCCGCGCATCCATACCTTCATCGCGACCAGCCCCCTGCACATGCAGTACAAGCTGCAGGCCGAACCGGAAGACGTGTTGCAGCGGGTCAAGGACAGCGTCGCCATCGCCCGCAATCTGGTCGATGACGTGGAATGGTCGGCCGAGGACGGATCGCGGTCCGAGCATGATTTCCTGTGCCGCTGCGTCGAGGCCGCGATCGATGCGGGGGCGACCACCATCAACATCCCCGACACGGTCGGCTATGCCGTGCCCGAGGAATACGCCGCCCTGATCGCCATGTTGATCGAGCGCGTGCCAAATTCGGACAAGGCCGTGTTCTCGGTCCATTGCCACAACGATCTGGGTTTGGCGGTCGCCAATTCCCTGGCCGCGGTCAAGGCCGGGGCCCGTCAGGTGGAATGCACCATCAACGGCTTGGGCGAACGGGCGGGCAACTGCTCCATGGAAGAAATCGTCATGGGCCTGAAAACCCGCCAGGACGTGATGCCCTATACCACCAACATCGACACCACCCATATCACTCGCGCCTCGCGCATGGTGTCGTCGGTGACCGGCTTCCCGGTGCAGCCCAACAAGGCCATCGTCGGCGCCAATGCCTTCGCCCATGAGTCGGGTATCCACCAGGACGGCATGCTGAAGAACGCCCAGACCTATGAAATCATGACGCCGGAAAGCGTCGGCTTGAACAAATCCAAGATCGTTTTGGGCAAGCATTCGGGCCGCAATGCCTTCAAGACCAAGTTGGAGGAAATGGGCTACAAGATGGGCGATAACGCGCTCAACGAAGCCTTCAAGCGGTTCAAGGACCTGGCCGACCTGAAAAAGGACGTGTTCGACGAAGACCTGGTTGCCCTGGTCGATGAGGAAACCCGCGTCAACGACCGGATTCAGCTGGTGTCTTTGGAAGTTCAGTGCGGGACGGTTCACCGCCCGCCCAAGGCCTCCATGGAACTGGACATCGACGGCAAGGTGCAGTCCACGGACGGCACCGGCGACGGCCCCGTGGATGCGGCCTTCAACTGCATCAAGGCCCTGTTCCCGCATGATGCGCGCCTGCAATTGTATCAGGTCCATGCGGTCACCCAGGGCACGGATGCCCAGGCGGAAGTGACCGTGCGCCTGGACGACAACGGCGAGCGTACGGCCCAGGGGGCGGCGGCCGACACGGACACCATGGTCGCTTCCGTGCGGGCCTATGTGAATGCGCTCAACAAGCTGTTGACCAAACGGGAGAAAAAGGCACCCGAGGCAATGTCCGCCTAAAGCATGTTTGCCACGGGAATACCCAAGATTGGCCCTTTAAACGGCCGAATCTTTCCGTTAAAAGACCCAATATGGTGCTGGGGGCTCAGGCCCCCGCATCTATATATCGTGGCCCGAAACCCCTGACCCGGGCCGGCATTAAGGGATTTTCATTGGGCCCCCGCCCCGTCTTCTTGGGGTTCGCCCCGGGGCTTCCATGACACAGAGACAAGGCTGAACGCTTAATGTTCTCGCGACTTTTCGGGTTTCTCTCCGCGGATATGGCCATCGATTTGGGCACGGCGAACACGCTGGTCTACGTCAAAGGCAAGGGTATCGTTCTCAACGAGCCGTCGGTTGTCGCCATCGCCGAGGTCAAGGGCAAGAAACAGGTCCTGGCCGTGGGCGAGGAAGCGAAACAGATGCTGGGCCGCACGCCCGGCAACATTCGCGCCATCCGGCCGCTGCGCGACGGCGTGATCGCCGACTTCGAAGTGGCCGAAGAGATGATCAAGTACTTCATCCGCAAGGTCCACAACCGGCGCTCCTTCGCCAGCCCCCTGGTCATTGTCTGCGTGCCCTCCGGCTCCACCGCCGTCGAGCGCCGCGCCATTCAGGAATCGGCGGAAAGTGCCGGGGCACGCAAGGTCTTCCTGATCGAAGAACCCATGGCCGCCGCGATCGGCGCCGGCCTGCCGGTGACCGAGCCCACGGGCTCCATGGTGGTCGACATCGGCGGCGGCACGACCGAAGTCGCGGTGCTGTCGCTGGGCGGTATCGTTTATGCGCGTTCGGTCCGCGTCGGCGGCGACAAGATGGACGAAGCCATCATCGCCTATATCCGCCGCAATCATAACCTGTTGGTCGGCGAAGGTTCCGCCGCGCGCATCAAGGAAGACATCGGGTCTGCCTGCGCACCGGAAGACGGCGAAGGCCAGACCATGGAAATCAAGGGCCGCGACCTGATGAACGGCGTGCCCAAGGAATTGGTGATCTCCCAGCGGGAAATCGCCGAAAGCCTGGCCGAGCCGGTCGGCGCCATTATCGAGGCGGTCAAGGTCGCGCTCGAGCACACGGCCCCCGAACTGGCCGCCGACATCGTCGACAAGGGCATCGTCCTGACCGGCGGCGGCGCGCTGCTGGGCAATCTGGATCTGGTCCTGCGTCACGACACGGGCCTGCCCGTTTCCATCGCCGATGATCCCCTGTCCTGCGTCGTGTTGGGCACGGGCCGGGCACTCGAGGAAATGAAGCGCCTGAAGGACGTTCTGACGACGATGTATTAGGCGGTCGGCGCCTTTTCCTCTTCCAATAATTCCGGCAGATAGGCCCGGCGCTGCAGGCACCGGAACCGCCAGGTTTGTAAAAGGGCGGCGATACACAGGCTGACGACGAAGCCGACCCAGATGCCCTCGGTCTCCAGGCCCCGGTGGAAAGCAAGCCAGAGCGCCAGCGTGGCACCCAGGCCCCAGAAACTGGCGACGGCGTTGATCATCGGTATCTTGGTATCGTTGACACCCCGAAGTGCTCCTGCCGCTACGGCCTGAATGCCGTCGCCCAACTGGAACAGGGCGGCCAGAATCAACAATCCTTGTGCCATCGGCAGCACCAGATCCGCGCCCGCCGTGTCGGTATCCATGAACAGGCGCGCGAACGGCCCGGTGGTGGCCAGAATGACCGTCGTCGTCACCAGCATGAAGGCTGCGGTCACGGCCAGCGCTGCCCATCCTGCCCGGTAGGCGCCCGTCACGTCGCGGCGGCCGGCCATTTGACCCACGCGCACGGTCGCGGCCTGGGACATGCCCATGGGTACCATGAAGGTGATATGAGGCATCTGCATCGCGATCATGTGCGCCGCCACGGCGACGGCACCGAATTGACCGATGACGAAAACAGCGCCGATGAAGAACCCGCCTTCCAGCACCATCATCACGGAGATGGGGGTGCCGACGCGCAGAATTTCAACGAATATCTTCCAATCTGGACGCCAGAACCGGGCGAATACCTGATACTTGTTGAACGGTCGGCGCCACTGCGCCACGGCGGCGATGAAGGCCAGCATCAGAACATTCACCGTGCTCGTCGCGATCCCCGCGCCAACCAGTTCCAGGCGGGGAAATCCGAAATTTCCGAAGATCAGGACGTAGTCCAAAAGCGCATTGACGGGAACGCCTGCGGCCATGGCATAGAGTGCCGGGCCCGGCCGCCCCAGGGCCGAGACAAAGTTGCGCAGGATGGCAAAGGCGATGGCCGGCGGCAGGCTCCACATGAGGGTCGACATGTAGGCTTCCGCATGAGGCAAGGCTTCCGGCGGCTGATCCAGGGCGGCTAGAAGCGGGCCCGTGAAGGTAAAGCCGAGCACACAAGGGGCGATCATCATGCCGCCGACCCAAAGTCCTTGGCGGATCACCCGCCGCACGATACGAGGCCGACGGGCGCCGAATGCCTGCGCCGCCAAACCCGCCGTCGACATGGTTACGCCGAAGCACAGCATGTAGCCGATGAAGAAGGTCATGAGGCTTAGACCTGCGCCGGCTAGGGCGTCCGAGCCAAGCCGTCCAATGAACGCCGTGTCCGTGGTCAGCATGGCGACCCAGGCGACTTGCGTTGCGACGATCGGGATGGCCAGTTTGAACAACTGACGGAACTCTGTCCGCCATGGCGTGGGAGACAGCGTAGGCGCGGTCGGTGCGCAGGGAGGGGTGTAAGTCATCGGTCGTATCCGTCGTTGGATCATTGTCGGGACAAAAAAAGCGGACCCGAAGGTCCGCCCTGATCAAAGCCAAATCGTGTTCTGGCAGCACTAGGGCGAAGAAATCCGGGAAATCGAAACCGGGCGGACGGCGGCAGGCGTGAACACGCCGCCGGAGATACCGGTCGCGGGAACGGAAATATGGCTGGTCTTGATCCACATGGGCAGGGCTTATAACGTCGGCGGCATATAAAGGGAAGACGTAAGACGGCTCACTTTTAGGTGATCGGCCGTTTCGCCCAGTCCTCATAGGGACTGTTGTGCATCTTGAACTTTTCGCTCGCATCCATGAAATCGTGATAGTGCACGACCACACGGTCTTCTTCGATCAGCACCACGCAATAGGCCGGGGGCTCGAAACTGGCGGTCATTTCCTCGTTCACCATGTCGAGCCAGACCTGCTGATTGAGGCCGCGCAGGGTGGAATAGGAAATGCCCAGCCAACTGCCGGAAATGGGCCGGTGGACATGGCCGAAGAACAGATGCCGGATGCGCTCCTTGTGGGGCGCGACCACGGCGCGGAATGCGTCCTTTTGCTGCAGGCCGATGCGGTCCATGGCCGGGATGCCGACGGAAAAGGGCGGATGATGCATGAACAGGAACAGATCCTGTCCTTCCGAAGCCGCCAGGGTTTCAGCCAGCCAGGTTTGGCGTTGTTCACAGAAATGCCCGGCCGAGGTGCCTTCGAGAACCGTATCAAGGAAGATGAACCGGCCCGCCGGCGTGTCCAGCGTGGATTGAATAAATCCATTGGAATCAACAGGCTGATCCGGGAAATGCGCCCGCAGGACATCGCGGGTGTCGTGGTTTCCGGCCAGGACATGGACCGGCATCGATAGGGGGGCCAGACCTTCCGCCAAGTTCTGAAAAGCCGCGGCCTCGCCCCAATGGGTCAGGTCGCCGGTCATCACAGCCATGGCGGCGTCACCGTGGTGGGCGTTGATGTCGGTCACGGCGGCATCAAGGGCGGGGCGGGGGTCACGGCCGTAAAGGGTCTTGCCCGGCGGCACGAAATGGGGGTCGGTAAGGTGGATGAATTTCATCGGTGGTTGATCCTGCGGTGGGCGGTGGAAGAAGGGAGCATAACCGTATCCAGCATCACCGGGCCAGAGCTTCGACGGCGGGGCTGACTTTTCTTCCGAATCGCCCTAAAATATTGGCTTAATCGGTTGTTTTTTTGGTAAATGGCGTTACGCGTCATTAATTGTCGCTTAACCACAATAGGCGACAAGTAAAGCGCACGGGGAGGTCGTGAAGATCGGCTCCGCCGCCTGACGTTGGGGAACGGGGCGCGGGCCGGGTGGTATGTATTGGGGCAGGAAGGACGTCCTGGGGTGAAGGAACCGCATTCGTTTTCGCGGGTGGCACAACCAATCCGCAATTTCGCCCAACGCTTTGCCTATATCGGCTTGGTGGCGGCGGCCTTTGCCTTGATGATGCTGGCCAAGGTCGACACCATTCTGGTCGAACGCGCCCGCACCCATATGACCGATGCGGTGGCGCCCATTCTGGATGTCATTTCGCGTCCCATCGACACGCTTAACCGCGGGGTCGATGAAATCCACGCCATGAAGAACCTTTATGATGAAAACGCGCGGCTGCGCGAAGAGCGGTTGCGCCTGATGCATTGGAAGTCCGTGGCGGAAAAGCTGGAATCGGAAAACCGCATTCTCAAAGAACAGTTGAACGTGATCCCCGAGCGCGAGGCCAGTTTCGTCACCGCGCGAGTGATCGCCGATACAGGCGGCGCCTTTTCCCAAAGCGTGATCGTCAATGCGGGCGCCCGTGACGGCGTGCGCAAGGGCCAGGCGGCGGTCACCGCCGACGGCCTGGTTGGCCGGGTCATCGATGTCGGCAGCCGGTCTGCGCGCGTGCTGCTGCTGACCGATATCAACGCCAAGATTCCGGTTCTGATCGATCCGACCCGAACCCGCGCCATCATGGCCGGGGCCAACAAATCAAAACCCCGCCTGACATGGCTGCCGCCGGGCGCCGTTGTCGCCGTTGGCGACAGCATCGTGACCTCGGGCCATGCCGGGGTGTTCCCGCCGGGCCTGCGTGTCGGTCAGGTCACGGCCGTGGGCGAAGGCGGATTGATCGTCCAGCCCCATGCGGATTTGTCCCGGCTGGAATACGTGCGCATTCTTGACTTCGGTATGAACGGCATTCTGCAACTGCCGCAGCGCTCTGCCGACGGCGTGGGGGTTAAATCCGGCAAGCCGCGGGGCCGTCCATGAGGCCGACTTTCTGGCAGCGTCTGGATTCCTTCGCCCGCAATCTGACGCCGGTCGCACTTACACTTGTGCTGGTCATTCTCAATGTCGTGCCGACGCATATTCCCGGTGTCGCGCGGATTTTGCCCGCACTGCCGCTGATCGCGGTCTTTCATTGGTCGATCCACCGTCCGCACCTGATGCCGGCCCCGGCCGTATTTCTGATTGGTTTGTTCCAGGACGGCCTGACGGGCACGCCCATGGGGTTGCATGCCTTGATCTTCCTGGCGGTGCACGGTGTCGTGCTGTTCCAGCACAGATTCTTCATGGGCAAGTCGTTTTTCGTTCATTGGCTTGGCTTTGGACTGGTGGGGGCCGGGGCATCGCTGCTGAGCTGGATGGTGCTGTCCGCCTTTTACGTGACGCTGGTTGCCGCCGAGGCCATCGCCTTTCAATACATCATGACCGTTGCCGCCTTTCCGCTGTTTGCGTTCATCTTCTCGCGCTGGCAGCAAGCTTTCCTGAAACTGGATTGATCCGATGCATGGTGATCAGGAACGTCAGAAGCTTTTCGCCCGCCGCACGGTGATGCTGGTCGGGGGAAAGCTGGCGCTTGTATCCATGCTGGCGGGGCGGATGTACTACCTGCAGGTCGTCAAGGCCGAACAGTACAAGATGCTGGCCGATGAAAACCGCATCAGCTTGCGCCTGTTGGCGCCGCCGCGCGGGCGGATCATCGACCGTTTCGGTATTCCCCTGGCGGATAACAAACAAAATTACCGCGTGATGCTGGTGTCCGAGGATACACGGGGCCTGGGCGTCAACGGTGCCCTTGATCTATTGGACGAGATCGTGCCCATGAGCACGGGCGAACGTCGGCGCATCCTGAAAGAGGTTCGGCGCAACCGGTCGTTCGTGCCGGTGACGCTGCGCGAAAACCTGGAATGGGAAGACGTCGCGCGGATCGAGGTCAATGCCCCCGACCTGCCGGGCGTGGTGATCGATGAAGGGCAAAGCCGCTTCTACCCTTACGGTCAGAACCTGGCGCATGTGCTGGGCTATGTCTCGGCGGTCAGTGAAAAGGAAAAGACCGGCGACAGGTTGCTGGAATTGCCCGGCTTCCGTACCGGAAAATCGGGGGTTGAGAGAATTCACGATCTCAGCCTGCGCGGGTCGGGTGGTTCATCCGAGGTCGAGGTCAACGCCTATGGCCGGGTCATCCGCGAATTGAATCGGCGCGAAGGCCTGCCCGGGGCCGAGGTCCGCATGACCATCGACACGGGCCTGCAGCTTGCCGTCGCCAAACGCCTGTCCAAGGAAGCCAGTGCTTCGGCGGTGGTTCTGGATGTCCATACGGGCGATGTGCTGTCCATGGTTTCGCACCCCAGTTTCGATCCCAACGATTTCAACCGCGGCCTGGACATCGAAGACTGGAACACGCTGATCAGCAACCCAGCAGCCCCTCTGTCCAACAAGGCCATTGCCGGGCGCTATTCCCCCGGCTCGTGTTTCAAGATGTTGGTTGCCCTGACGGCCTTGGAGCGGGGCGTGATTTCACCGACAGGCAAGATATTCTGTCAGGGGTTCACGGAACTGGGCGATACCAAGTTCCATTGCTGGCGCCGGGGTGGGCACGGGCAAGTCGATGTGGTCAGCGCGATTGCCCAATCCTGTGACGTTTATTTTTATGAAATCGCCCGCCGCGTCGGGATCGACCGTATCGCCGAAATGGCCCGGCGGTTCGGTTTTGGGGACCCTACGGGGATCGATCTTCCGGGGGAAAAACAGGGATTGGTGCCGACCAAGGCCTGGAAGCGTGAAGCCAGGGATCAACCCTGGCACCAGGGTGAAACCCTGTTGGCCGGGATCGGCCAGGGGTATGTTCTGGCGACGCCATTGCAATTGGCGGTCATGACGGCGCGCTTGGTCAACGGCGGGTTTGCCATATCACCCCAACTGACGAAATCGGTCAGTACCACCGGTGTCCATACGGTGCCGGATCAACATGCGTTTCCGAAGATCGGCGTTAATCCGCGGCATTTGGCGATTGTGCGTGATTCCATGTCACAGGTCGTCAATTCGCCCCATGGCACGGCGCATCGATCGGCCATCGAGGACCCGCGCTATATCATGGGCGGGAAGACGGGAACCGTTCAGGTGCGCCGGATCACCAAGGCCGAACGGGAAACGGGTGTGCGTAAGAACGAAGACCTGCCGTGGAAAGAGCGGGACCACGCGTTGTTCGTCGGCTTCGCGCCGGCCGATAACCCGCGCTATGCGGTTTCCGTCGTCGTCGAACACGGCGGTGGCGGATCAAGCGTTGCGGCCCCGATCGCCCGAGACATTTTGTTGACCGCGCAACGCCGCCAGTCGGCGCGTGATGTCCCCATCAGCCAATCCGGCGGCAGCCAGGCGCGCCTTGACGATTTTGAACATGACGGTGATGAACGCGCCGAAGGCGTCGTTCGCGCCGTGGTCAACGAAGGGTAGGGACCATGGCTGTTCGCGAAGATGCCCTGAACCCGCCCAGTTTCACCCTGCGCCAGAAACTATGGCAGATGCATTGGCTGTTCATTCTGCTTTTGGCGGCAACGGCGTCGGTCGGTTTCGCCATGCTCTATTCGGCGGCCGGGGGGCAGGTCGAGCCCTGGGCGTCACGTCAGATGGTGCGGTTCGGGGTGGGCATGGCCGTGTTGATCACGGTTGCGGTGATCGATATCCGGCTGTGGCTGAAATATGCCTATGTCCTTTATGCGGCGACCGTGGCCTTGCTTGTCGCCGTTGAATTCATGGGCGAGGTCGGCAAGGGGGCGCAACGCTGGCTTGACCTTGGGTATGTCGGCCTGCAGCCGTCCGAATTGATGAAGATCACGTTGGTCCTGGCGCTTGCACGTTATTTCCATGGAACCTCGATCGAAGACGTGCGCCGCATTCCGCATCTTTTCGTGCCCTTGCTGCTGATTGCCATTCCGGCGGGGCTGGTCCTGCGGCAGCCGGATCTGGGAACGGCCTTGATGCTGATCATTACCGGGGGCGTGATCTTTTTCGCTTCGGGCGTGCAGATATGGAAGTTCGTGTTGGTCGGTCTGGCCGGCGTCGGGGCGGCCCCCATTGCCTGGCAGTTCCTGCGCGATTATCAGAAACAGCGGGTTCTGACGTTCCTGAATCCGGAAAACGATCCGCTTGGGTCGGGCTATCACATCATTCAATCCAAGATCGCGTTCGGGTCGGGCGGCGTTTTCGGCAAGGGCTTTCTGCAGGGCACGCAAAGCCATCTCAACTTCCTGCCGGAAATGCAGACGGATTTCATCTTCACCATGCTGGCGGAAGAATTCGGCATGGTGGGAAGTCTGGCCTTGCTGGGGCTTTACGTGGTGATTTTGGTCTATGGGCTGGCCATCAGCGTGCGATGCCGCACCCAGTTCGGGCGCCTGGTCGGGATCGGCGTGACCGCGACCTTTTTCCTGTATGTCTTTATCAACATGGCCATGGTCATGGGACTGGTGCCGGTGGTCGGCGTGCCCTTGCCGCTGATTTCCTATGGTGGGACGGCCATGCTGACCCTGTTGTTCGGGTTCGGATTGTTGATGGGAACCTGGATACACCGGGATGTCATGGTCGGCCGGCGCGGGCTCGGCGACGATATGTGAACCCGGCCGGGTAAATCAGTGCCCGGCGGCCCTCACCTTCGCCTCGACAAAGCCCGCCAAGCTTGCTAAAACCCCGCCTCCATTCGGCCTCGCCGGCTGGAAACCCAGGATGCGCAGCCCGCTTGGGCAGCGATTTTGGGGGCGCATAGCTCAGTTGGTAGAGCAGCTGACTCTTAATCAGCGGGTCGTAGGTTCGAATCCTACACAGCCCACCATTTTTTCAAAGGCTTATAAAGGCTTAGCTAAGATCCGGCTGAGCCTTTTTCGTGTCCGCCAGGGCGCGGATGGAAGCGAGGGCCGGGGCCAGAAGGTCTTGGTCCGCATCGTTTGCGTACACCAAGTGGGCAGGCAGGGAAAACGGCGGCGCATCCCCGACCTTGATCAGGCGCCCATCGGCCAGATGCGGCGCGACAAGCCGGGCCGGAAAATACCCGGTCCCCCCGTTTTCAAGAATGTGCTGCATGCCGAGCCAGCCGATGTTGGCGGATAATCCGGCACCGACGAATTCGGGAAAGCGGGCATTGTGCTGGGCGAAGAATTCCGGCCCCCAATCGATATAGATGTAATTATCGTCCGGCTCGGCGCTGTCACGCGGGGTTGTCGTTACCATGATGAGTGTTTCTTCAAGGAACGGTTCGACGGTCAGGCCCGGGCGGCTTTGCGGCGTGTACATGACGCCGATGTCCAGCCGGCCTTCGATCAGGCCCTGCATAAGATCGGCCTCGAAACCGATTTCGGCCCTAACGGAGATATCCGGCGCGCTGCGGCGCATGATGGGAAGCCACTGCAACAGCAAACGTTCCCACAGGCCGAACCGCCCCCCCACCGTCAAGGAGGCACGGAATCCCCGCGCGATGCCGACATCCTGGCGGGCATGTTCGACCGTGCGGACCAGAACGGATGCGTGCTTTTGAAACTGATGCCCCGCCGGCGTGAGTGTGGTGCCGGCCTTGTTGCGGACGAACAGGCGGCAGCCGAGTTGGTCTTCCAGCGCGTGAATTCGGGCGCTCACGGTTGATTGCGTGACGTGCAGGCGATCCGACGCCCCGATGAAATTTCCGGCATCGATGACGGTCAGAAAGGTGCGTGCGAGTTCCGTGTCCAAAACTGTCCGCCTTGATCCGGAAAATATTTTATATCGGATATATAAATATAAACGGCAAATTTTCATCGTTTGCAAGATATAAAAAGATGCGCAAAGCTTGTTTGACCGGCCGCTGTGGCGGTATCCGAGAAGGAGTGGGCCATGCAACTCGCGTTCAACAAGCTTCCCTATGCATATGATGCGCTTGAGCCGCATATGTCGCGCGCGACCCTGCAGGTCCATCACGACCGGCATCATCGTGGTTATGTTGAAAAGGCGAAAACCCTGGCCAAGGGCCTGCGCATGGACGGCCTGTCGCTGGAGCAAATCATCGTGACCGCGTCACGGCAGCGTCACCACGATCAGCTTTTGGACAACGCGGCACAGGTCTGGAATCACGCCTTTTTCTGGCGATCATTGCGGCCGGGCGGGGGCGGGCGCCCTGATGGGAAAATCGCCGCCCGTATCGACGCTTCGTTTGGTGGCTATGATACCTTCCTTGAACAGTTTATCGCCGCCGCTACCGGTCTGTTCGGCAGCGGTTGGGTATGGCTGGTCATCGAAGGCTCCGGCCTTGCGATCATGACAACACCCAATGGCGACACACCCATCGCCAAGGGGGTGTCGCCCTTGTTGACGGTCGATGTCTGGGAACATGCCTATTACCTGGACTATCAGAACCGGCGCGCCGATTTCGTTGAAACGGTCATGACGCAACTGATCAATTGGGATTTCGCGACGGCAAACCTGGCGCGTCCCCGGGGCATATCCAACGGCCTTGATCCGCGGGTTGGCCCGATGCGGAAAAATGCCGGAGCATAGAGATGCAGTATTCGAAGCTCGATCCCTGGTCCGTTCGGATGCACACCCATTGTTCCGGCAGCCGTGGCGGGGCGGGGCGCCATACGGGGCGAGTGATTCTGTTCCCGGGAGGCGCAGGACGCGCCGCAATCGACCGCCGCGCGAAAAAGCGGGGCAATCACGTGAGCGGGCCGTGGGCTGAGAGCAGGTTCAGCCGGTATCTAAAGGAAATCTGGGCCATGCCGGCCACGCGCACGATGTTTGTCTGCCAACGGCTGATCGCGATCGCTTTTGCGGTTTTGTTGGTAACCCTGTTCGAGCAACTTTTCCGGTGAACAGGTGATGATCAGTATGCTGAATACGGAGCTTTGCAACCGGCTGGGTTGCCGCTATCCGATCCTTCAAGCCGGGATGGGGGGCGTCGCGCGGGCCGAACTGGTCCGTGCGGTGACCCATGCGGGAGGATACGGTTTCCTTGGCATGGTCCGGGAGGCGCCGGACTTCATCGACCGTCAGATATCACTGGTCCGGTCGGGGACAAACCGGCCGTTCGGCGTCAATCTCATCCCCGCGGCAACGGACACAGCGCTTCTGAATGAACAGCTTTCGGTGTGTTTCGACCACGATATCCATTCTTTGTGCCTGTTCTGGGACGTTGATCAGGACATCATCGCGCGCGCCAAACAACAGGGCTGCATGGTTTTTCACCAGGTCGGTACGGTCGAGGACGCATGCCGGGCCGAACATGCGGGCGCCGATGTGATCATTGCCCAGGGGGTGGAAGCCGGCGGGCATGTTCACGGTACGACACCGTCCCTGGTTCTGGTGCCGCAGATCGTCCGTGCCGTATCCATCCCCGTCGTTGCATCCGGTGGTATTGCGTCGGGGGCGGCGTTGGTTGCGGCATTGGCATTAGGCGCGGCCGGGGTTCATTGCGGTACGGCCTTTCTGGCCACGGAAGAATCGTTCGCCCATGCCTACCATAAGGAACGCGTGGTCGGCGCGGGTGCGGAAGATACCGTTCATACAGATCTGTTCGCGATCAACTGGCCCCCGGGATCGCCCGTGCGGGTGTTGCGGAACAGCCTGACAGAAACAAACACCGGTGGCCATTTCGGCAACGATCCCTATCAGCGCGAACAGGAACAGATTGCGATTGAAGGCACGCGGCCGATTTTCCGCTACAGCACGGATTCTCCCTTGCGGAATACGCGGGGGGATCTTGAACAATTGGCCTTGTTCGCCGGCCAAAGCGCGGCCGAGATCGAAGATGTGCCGTCGGCCGCCGTGCGGATCGAGCGCATGGTGAACGAAGCCCATGAGGTGATTTCGCGTCTTTCAGGTGCCCGTCAAGAGGAGGCTTAGATGATCTGGAAGGATGTCAATCTGTGGAGAAAACAGCGTCGGAACGAATTGCTGGCGCGGCGTATGAAGCGGTTGCTGGCCGAGCGCAAGCAGGCCCGGGACACGGTTGTTCGTTTCCTGCTGTCCGATGTGTTGATAGGCCGGGAAGCGGGTTGTATCGGATTCTATTGGCCGTTCCGGGGAGAGATGGACCTGCGTGAACTGGTCGGCGGGTTGATCGCGGAGGGTTGGCAGGGGGCCCTGCCTGTGGTGGTTCAGGAAAAGCAGCCCGTGGAATTTTGGGCATGGACCCCGGATACGAAGATGGTTCCGGGAGTGTGGAACATTCCCGTGCCGGGGCAGTGTTGTCCCGTCACCCCGGATGTGCTGCTTGTCCCGCTATTGGGTTTCGACGAAGAAGGCTATCGGTTGGGATATGGCGGGGGGTATTACGACAGGACCCTGGCCTCGAAGCCGGTCAAGCCGCTGACCGTGGGTGTCGGGTTCGATGTCGATTGCCTGGATAGCATCTACCCGCAAGCCCATGACATTCCCATGGACGTGATCGTGACCGAGGAAGGTGTCCGTTGGTTGGCGGAAAAGCCGTTTGGTTCTTCTGAGATCGTGGTTAATCAAGACCCGGCGTCGGCGCCATGCCTGATGCACGAAGCGGACCCGGCCTATATGGGATGTCTGACGGACGATGAAACCGTCTGCTTGCTTAATGAACTTCTTGAAGCGGAACGAGCCGGTGCTCGGGGGGTTATCGGGATGGCCCGCCAGACCGCGGACTTGGATCTTCGCGTGACGTTATCGTCCATCGCCCATGACGAGGCGCGATTCTGCGCCATGTTGTACCGGAACATAGAGCGGTTGGGCGGGGTTCCCAGTGGGGAAACCGGGGTCTTTTTAGAGAAGCTGACGAAAGCGCGCGGCCGCAGTGCCAAATTGAAATTGCTGAACAAGGGCCAAGGTTGGGTTGCGCAGAGATTACAGACGGTGCTGCCGAAAATTTCCGACCCTGTTCTGTACGAAGATCTGAGCGACATGTTGGAAGTACATCAACGCAATGTCGAAACCTGTGATCGACATGTGAAGCGGTGTGCCTGATTTTCGGCAACCCGGCACTGATATCTCTTTCCGAAAATTATGAAACCCGCCCAGGGGCGGAGACGGCAGATCAGCCCTGAACCGCGGCGAGGGCTTCTTCTTCGCTGTCTTTGAGCGTCAGAATCTGCAGGAAGCCGGAAATCGCGATGACTTCGCGAATATGTTCGCTCATCCCGAACATGGCGAATTTGGTGCCGATCTTGGAGCAGGTCTTGCCGGCCATGAGCAAGACCCTGAGACCGGCGCTTGAGATGTAATCCACACCTGTGAAATCGACGAGGGCCGGCTGTTTGTCTTGTTCAAGCTTGATGAGGAGCGATTCCTCGAAATCACGCGCGGTTTTGCTGTCGATACGCCCCTTGGGACGCACGATCAGCACACCTGAAACGGTTTCGGATTGTGTTTCCAGCATCCCGGATTCTCCTCATTTCGGAATAGAGGCCCCCAGCCCCAGGCTGCATTTATGGCAAAGGGCTCGGATAAAGTCTATGCCCCAGAACATAACGCGCCAAGGTCGCATCACGGTCGCCCAGGGGCTATAAACAGGAAGCCGGGCGTGCCGTTTCGGAGGGGGATATATGCGCATTCGCACCAGATTCACGCTCTTTACCATCATTCTTTTGGTCATCGCGACCCTATCGACGGGCTTGATCAGCGGCATCGTGATCCGCGACCGCGCGCGTGCCCAGGCCCTGAACGAAGCCCATGTCGTGGCGCAACTGTTGTCCAAGGCGGCAAGCAAGGCGATCGCCCTTCCCCAGGACCTGGAAGGAATCATCGGCGATCTGATGATCGGTCACGCCAAGCTGACCGCACGCTATGTGGCGGCCGCGGAAAAGGCGGGCCTGAGCATCGATCAGATGATTTCCGAACTGTTCGATGTGACGACCGCGTCACCGGTCAGCGAGTTCTGGATCACCGATCCCAGCGGAAATGCCTATATCAATACAGAGGAAGAGGATTTCCAGTTCACGAACGACCCTGAAAAGAACCCCAATTCGCACGGTTTCTGGCCGTTGATCACCGGAGACCGCAGCCTGATTGTCGGCCGCCTGGGAGAGCGCGATACAGGCGACGGGCGCTATAAGTACGTCGCGTCGGGCGGGTTCGATAAACCGCGGATCGTTCAGGTCGGGCTGAGCTCGCTTTACTTTGACGAAATCGCACAGGTCGTAGGCCTTAAAAGCACGCTCGACGCCTTGATCGGATCCAGGCGGTTTGTCGCCGTCTGGGCGTTCGACATCGACGGGAAGGTCCTTGCCGGCGCGGAACAGGGCCACGACGACAGCGAAGAACTTGCACATTCTTTTCGCGACCCGACGGAGGGTGAGCGGGCGCTGGCACATAAATCAGTCGCCGAAGGCGACCTGATGACCGAAATGCTGGGTGATGTGGTGAATGTGGCGGCACCGATTTTCAACCAGTTGGGAGAACCCCAGGGCAGCGCGGTGGTTCAATTCTCGCTGGCCCAGGTCAATGAGGCCGTCCGCCAGACCTGGATCGTGACGGCCCAGGTTACCGTGACCATCGCGCTGATCGGGGTCGTGCTGGCGTCCTTCTTGGGGCGGCAGATGTCCCGTCCGATCGAAGCTGTCAGCATGGCTGTCCGCGAGATCGAACGTGCCCATTCGGGCGCCGTGGACCTAAGCCGGATCACGGGCCGGACGGACGAAATCGGATCGCTTGCCCGGTCCATTACCGAAATGGCCAATCAGGTTTTCCAGCGCGAAGACGAAATGGAAGCCTTCGTCATGGCGCGCACGCAGGACCTTGAGACCAAGAACGAGGCCCTGCAGCAGATGCACGAACGCATCGCCGAGGAACTGCGTGTCGCCCAGTATCTGCAGGCATCCATGCTGCCGGAGGAATGGTCGCAACAGCCCGATTTCGAAATCCAGGCGATGATGGAGCCTGCGCGTGAAGTCGGCGGGGACTTCTACGATTACTTCACGATTGATCACGAACGGATCGGCGTGGTCATTGCCGACGTATCCGGCAAAGGGGTGCCGGCGGCGATCTTCATGGCGATCGCCCGGACAACGATCCAGGGCCTGTCCGCGACCGGCAACAACCCGGGCCGCGTCATGCAGGACGCCAACGAGGTGCTGTGTGGGGTCAATCCGCTGAGCCTGTTCGTGACCGTGTTCTACGCTGTTATCAACCGGCGCACGGGTGAATTCGTCTATGCCAATGCCGGGCACAATCCGCCGTATATTCTTAAACGGGATGGAGAGGTATCGCCGTTGCCCGGAACCAACGGGGTCGCCCTTGGCGTGATGGAGGGGCTGGATTACACCGAAGGAAGCTTGACGTTAGAGCCGGGCGACTCGCTGTTTGCCTTCACGGATGGGTTTACCGAGGCCTTTGACGAACAAGGCGAAGAATATGGTGAAGACCGGTTGGTCCAATCGATCACACCCGCCGAGCCGGGTAAAACGGCATCGGCGAAGATGATCACCCAAAGAGCGACCGACGCGGTCGCGGCTTTTGCCGGAGGGGCAGAGCAGTCGGATGATTTAACCTGCCTGACGTTGCATTTCATTGGGTTCTCGGATGCGAGCGAACAAATGAACGATCAGAATCTTGTGGTTCTTGTGAAGAACGATCTTGAGGAAATCGGCCGGCTTGCCGAACAGGTGGAAGCCTTCGGCGAGCTGATCGGAATGTCCATGAAGGAAATCTTCGAGGTCAACATGTCCATGGATGAGATCATCACCAACATCATTTCCTATGGCTACGACGACGGCGGTGAACATCAAATCCTGGTCGAGATCACCCGCGACCGCAAAACGCTGTCTATTCTCATTGAAGACGACGCCAAGGCGTTCAATCCGCTTGCCGATGCGCCCGAGGCAGATACGGGATCAAGCCTGGAAGACCGGAAGATTGGCGGTCTTGGTATTCATCTGGTCAAGACGGTGATGAATGATGTGACCTATAGCTGGCGCAACGGCCGCAATCGGCTGGTGATGAAAAAGGAACTGGCCGGATAGGCTATGGAGGGGCTTATTTGGTATTCTACGGCGACAACTTCCGCAACGCCGTTTCCAGCCGCGTCAATGCACGCACCAGGGTTTCCGATGGATTGGTTTGTGCGAGCTTTTCCAGTTTGCGGACTAGGTCTAGCGATTTCTCACGGATCATACGTTCCGCCGTGCTGTGGACCTGACCGCGTGTAAAGGGGTCGGCGAGTTGGCAGAACTCGTATATCCGTTCGATTTTGGTCACATTGATATCGAACGCTTCATAAGGCAGTTCGCCGTCTTCAGCTTGTTTTCCAAGGTCGTGGAACATCATGACCATCAAGCGGCCCATGACGCCGACGAAACGGGTAATGGACTCGCGCCCGCGGCTTTCAAGAAAGCCGTCATGGGGACGCTCCATATCGCGTTCGTGATACTCGATCACCCGCGCCATGACGGCGATCAGGTCGTCGATCGCTGTAAGCACGATCGCGAGGTCGAACCGGTTAAGGTTATCCGGCCGTTTCAAGAAGCGTTCGACCGCATCCGATGCACTGTCCATGATCAGACGAACGGTCACCTGTTCGTTCTTTTCCAGAACGTCTGCAACGGTGGGGATATCGAGATCCTGCAAGGTCCAGTACAGAATATCCATACGCAGAAGATCGGCGGACAGGTTGCGCAGATCCGGCGGGTCGGGCGATGTCAGAATCGTGTTGATCTGAACCTGGTATGTGCGGATCAAATTGCCAAGCCGCTTTTCCAGATCGGCGCGCCATGCCGGCGGTGCGGCGTGTCCGGTCAGGTCTTTGCTTCGGCTGGTCAGAAGAATAAACATCTTGGCGGCGATCGGTGAATGCGTCCGGATCGATGCATCCAGGGCCATCGCGCGGTCTGCGGTGACTTCTGGTGCCGGCAGGGTTTCCTCGATCACTCGGTTGAGGCGCGGGATAAAATCATTGCTCAGTGCCGAGAACAGACCGTCGGCACAGGCTTCGACGTCGATCCAGGCATCATCGTTTCGGGAAAAGCTTTTTGCATCGGACAGCAGCGTCAGGCAATTTTCGGTTTGCGTGTAAAGTTCCTGGAACGCTTGTGGGTCGAAATTTTCCCGGCAATCCCTGGCGTCATCCTTGGGCAGGACACGGTCGAACGCAGCGCGCAGGGTTTCTAAGGTGCGCGTGGCATTACGCGGATCAAATACGCCGAGATCATCCCCCATGGCATGCTGCAGACCGCCGTCAGCGGTCTATCCTCCCATCCAGGATGCCGGCCCGATGCGTGCCGGCAACCATGGGAATAGTACATGACTTATCCGCAGAAAACCTAACACTGTGGGTGCGTTGCCGGGGTTTAACCTTGAATTCAAGGAATAATCCACCATGTAATGGTTAAGCGCCCCCACGCCTGATGGCTGCGCGGGCGCCCACATGCCATGAATGATATCAATCAAACACCCCAACAGGCAGATCATTCGGCTAAACCGGCCAAGCCCCCGGTGGCGGACACCGATGACGGGATGCTGCGCCGTGTCGGGGTCGAAATCGAATTCGCCGGCCTGGACGTCGGCGCCGCCGCGCATCTGACACAGGACGTGTTTGGCGGTGCGCCTGTCGAGGAAAGCCCGCATCGGGTCAAGCTTGAAGATACGGAATTCGGCACCTTCATCATCGAACTGGATACCCAACTGGTTCACAAGGATCAGAAGGCTGGGCAAGGGGACGGCAAGCCTGCTTTGCCGGACGATGTCGATGCGGCCATGCGGGACGCCTTGGGCAAGGCGGTGACGGGGATTGTTCCCGTAGAGATCGTCACCCCGCCCATACCCTGGCCGGAACTGGGGCGTCTGTCCACGCTAGCTGATGCCCTGCGTCAAGCCGGCGCCAAAGGAACCGGCGACAACGTTCTTTATGCTTTTGGCCTGCATCTCAACCCGGAATTGTCGGCACTGGATGCCGAGGTCGTCACCCGCCATTTGCGGGCGTACTTCGTGCTGGCGGACTGGTTGCGGGCGGAGATCAGCATCGATACGACACGGCGCCTGATGCCTCATGCCGACCCGTTCCCGAAGGATTACATGGTGAAGGTTCTTGATCCGGATTATTGCCCGGATCACAGCGGGCTGATCGCGGATTACCTGGACTGGAATCCAACGCGGAATCGCGAATTGGACATGCTGCCGTTGTTCCGCCACCTGGATGAAGATTCCGTTATGACGCGCCTGGATGATCCCTTGATCAAGGCACGCCCGACATTCCATTACCGATTGCCTGATTGTGCGCTGGCTGACCCCGGTTGGACGCCTGTCGTCGAATGGAACAGGTGGGTCAAGGTCGAGGAATTGGCGGCCGATGGAGATCGGCTGCGTGAACTCGCACGTAGGTGTCGCGATAATCTGGCCCGCCCGGCGCCCGAGCGCTGGATGCAGGAACTACAGGCCTGGTTCGATTCGTGATCGGCAGACCCAAAATCGGTGTGACCGTCTCCAATCGAGGCGCGACGCTGACTTGGCTTGCCCATTGGCTGGCGGTTTGGCGGGCAGGCGGGCAGGCTGTGCGGCTTTCCGTGAACGGCAAGACGGATACGGATGATCTTGACGGGCTGGTCATCGGTGGGGGCGATGATATAGGTGCCGACCTATATGGCGGAGAATTGGCGTTGAATGTGCGGATCGATGCCGCGCGTGACCGGCTGGAACAGCATGTATTGGACGATGCGCTTCATGCGGAACTTCCGGTCCTGGGAATTTGCCGTGGCTCGCAAATGATCAACATCCATTTCGGCGGCACCTTGTTCCAAGACATTTACGACAGATTCCAGGACTTGCCGCGCATGCGTACGATCCTTGCGCGCAAGCAAATATCCATTTCCCCCGATAGCCGGCTTGCCGGGCTGATGGGGGGCGCACGGGTCGCGATCAACAGCCTGCATCACCAAGCGGTCGACCGTTTGGGGCAGGGATTGAAGGTATCGGCCCGGGATGCCCACAATGTCATCCAGGCGACGGAACATCCGGATGCGCCGTTCCTGATCGGCGTGCAGTGGCATCCGGAATTCCTGATATTCCGGCACCGCCATCAGAATTTGTTTCGGGGGCTGGTGCGTGCTGCGGACGGAAGTGTCGGTGTGTGATCCGGCGGTTCGGGCAAGGCAATGAAGCTTGCTGGGGCGGTATTCGGTTGATTTTAAAAAATAATATTGCGAATGACTCTCATTATCATTATTTAGATCGGCAAGGAGACACGTCCATGACCGATTCAACCCCCAAACGAAACGCACTCAATGCCGGTGAAGGGCTCGTCCTGCGGGCAATCCGGGAATGGCGGGGGGCGACCCCGGAAAGCACAAGCGGACCGGACCGGGCCGGCGCGACCGCAGGCGGAGAACATAACGTTCCCCCGGCATTGTCCGCCGCCGTCGATGCGTTCCTCGACCTTCTATGGCGTTGTGATCCGTTCATCGTGAACTTCAACCCGGTTTCCAACAATGGAATGACGTTGTTCGAGCTACAGGCGATCTACGCGTTGGGCGAATGGCGGCGGGGAAACAAACATACGGTGCATGAATTGCTGGCCTGGTGGTTTCCCGATGTTCTGATATCCCACGGCCGCTCGCTGTTCGCGGAATTGTCGGAAGTTCTGGACGATATGGGCATCGATTTTCAGCCGAGCAAATGGGTCCATGCCCATTTCTTTGGTGCGCGCGCGCGCGGCCAGGGGGCGGGGTCTGTCGTGCCGACGGGGACGCGCCTGGCACCGCCCGGCGTTCTATGGGCCTCGCGCAAATTCTCCGGCACCACGCACTGACACAAATAAAACATCAAAGAAAAGAGGAAACACATGGCCGACACGCCACTGGTCGAGTTCGACAATCTGCACGTCAATTTCCCCACAAGCGGCAAGCACGTGGAAGCGGTGCGGGGCGTCTCCTACACCATCATGCCCGGTGAAACGGTCGGCATCGTCGGTGAATCCGGTTCGGGCAAATCCGTGACCGCCATGTCGCTTCTTCGCCTGAACGAAATGATCGGCGCCTATGTGCCGAAAGGGCATGCCTATTTCAACAGCCGCGAACACGGCCGCATTGATTTGACACAGGCCGATAGCCGAACCGTTCAGGGGATCAGGGGCAAGGAAATCTCGATGATCTTCCAGGAACCGATGACCTGCCTGAACCCGGTTCTCAGCCTGCGCACGCAACTGACCGAGCCTTTGTATCAGCACCAAAATATGAACCAGGACGCAGCGGAAGAGAAAATCATCAGCCTGCTGAATAGGGTCCGTATTCCCGATCCGGCGGGCAAGCTGTCGCAATATCCCCACCATCTTTCCGGCGGCATGCGTCAGCGCGTCATGATCGCCATGGCCCTTGCCTGTGAGCCGGCCCTGTTGATCGCCGACGAGCCGACGACCGCGCTGGACGTGACCATCCAGGCCCAGATTTTGGACCTTATGAAGGACATTCAGGAAGAGTTCGGAATGTCGGTCATGTTCATCACGCATGATATGGCGGTGATCGCTGAAATGGCCGACCGGGTGGTCGTCATGTATCAAGGACAGGTGGTCGAACAAGGGCCTGTAGATCAGATTTTCCACGACCCGCAACACCCCTACACACGCAAGCTGATCAGCGCCGTGCCGCGGATCGGCAGCATGACCGGCAAGACTCAGCCGGAGAAATTCCCGGCCCTCGCCGGTTGAAGCGAACCCACGAAAACAAACGATAATGCATAGGGTGGATACACCATGAACGAACTTGCCAATACGGATTGCCTGTTAGAGGTCGACAACCTGACGACTTACTTCGATATCAAGGATGGATTGCTGCGCCAGGCAATTGCCCGCGTTCATGCGGTTGAAGGGGTCTCGTTCAAAGTCATGGACGGCGAGACGCTGAGTATTGTCGGCGAAAGCGGATGCGGGAAGACGACCACGGGTCGCACCATTATCGGGCTGGAGACGGCAACGTCAGGGTCTGTGACCTTTCAGGGGCAAACCTTGTCATCCCATCGCGGCAATGATCGGCGCGACTTCTATACGAAGGTCCAGATGATTTTTCAGGATCCTTATTCGTCGCTTAATCCCCGCATGTCCGTTCGCGATATCCTGGCCGAACCCTTGAAGGTTCATAACCTGGTGCCGCGTGACGGTATTGACGCGCGGGTTGCGGATTTACTGCGCAAGGTCAATCTTCCGGTGGATTTTGCGACGCGCTATCCGCATGAGTTCAGCGGCGGCCAGCGTCAGCGGATTTCCATCGCCCGGGCGTTGGCGATGGACCCCAAGATGATCATCTGCGATGAAGCGGTGTCGGCGCTTGACGTCACGATCAAAGCACAAGTCATCAATCTGTTGATGGACCTGCAGAAGGAACTGGGTCTGTCTTATCTGTTCATCAGCCATGACATGGCCGTGGTTGAGCGGATCAGCCATCGGGTTGCGGTCATGTATTTGGGGCAGATCGTCGAAATCGGCAGCCGCGAAAACATTTTTGAAAACCCGCAGCACCCTTACACGAAGAAGCTTCTGTCGGCCGTGCCCATTGCCGACCCCAAGCTGCGCCGTAAGGAACGAAAACTGATGGTTGATGAAATCCCAAGCCCGGTGAAGCCGCTTAGCTATAAGCCGGACCTTGTGACCTATGACGAGGTTTCACCCGGCCATATGGTGGCACACGTTTAACGACGTGCGCAGCACCGGGGGTGAAGCCGTCAACTGGCGATGCGCTTTCCAAGGGATTGTTCAATCCGTTCGCGCAGCAGGTTGACGGTTGCTGGTTTCGTGATGAAGCCGTCTGCCCCCAGGGCCCGAGCTTGTGAAACAAGTTCGTGCCGCCCATGACTGGTCAGGAAGATGACCGGCGTATCGCGGATGTCCGTGTTGCTGCTGTCGCGTAATTCCTTGAGGAAGGTCAGGCCGTCCATTGGGCGCATTTCGATATCGCAGAGTACGACCTGCGGTTGGACGTTCGTCATGACGTCCAGCCCGGCCTGCCCATCGGCGGCGGTCTCGATTTTTCCAAAGCCGATTTGGCCCATCATCGCGCGGACGATGTTCAATACAAATTCTTGATCATCGATGATCAGCGCCGTCATGTCGGCATAGGCGATGTCGCTCAATGCGCAGTACCTCCGCAAAAGTCTGCCGCGAACTTACTATGCCCCCCCAGGCTCCCACATACAGGCGCGGCCGGATAAACCGGTCATATGTTGATTCGCTCTAATGGTATCACGCCCGGTGCAGCGGGCAATACCGCTTCGCTATTATTCTCAACTTTTGGTTTTATATAAGTTCGGGAAGAAGGCCTTGCCTTATGCGGGAATCAGGATACGGAATGCCTGTCATGCCCCGCCACGGCCTGGGAAACAACGGCGAGTTCCGGTTCAATCCGGCGCGAAATCGCGGCGGCACGTGACGTATCGCCGGCGCGAAGGTGAAGTTCGATCTGCTCGCATAAATTGGCGAATCGGACGGCCCCGGCAAGGCGCGAGGTTCCCTTGGCGGCGTGCGCGGCCTCACGGGCGCGGGTGAAATCCTCGTCGGCGAATGCGTCCAGCATGTCATCGACCAGACGCCGCGCGTTGCGCAGATAGTCCTGCAATAGCGGTGCGACCATCGTCTCATCGCCACCGACCGCGTCGTGAATGTAACGAAGGTCCAGAATGGCATCGTCGATTTTGCCTTCGCCCGTATTTATAGATTCGGTGCCGGCCGGCTGACGAAGTTGAATGGCTTTGGGCAGCCAACGTTGGATCATCTCGTTCAAGGTTGTCCGGTCGACGGGCTTCGGCAGGTAATCATCCATTCCCGCGGTGTGGCATTTTTCCTTGGTGCCGATCAGGGCATCCGCGGTCAGTGCCACGATCGGCAGATGCGGGCGATGGTCGGTTTTTTCCAAGGTGCGAATTTTTTCGGCCAATTCGTAGCCGTCCATATCGGGCATGTGACAGTCCGTGATGAGCATGCCGTATTGATGGTGCCGGATTTTGTTCCAGGCATCGGCCCCGTTGGTTGCGGTTTCAACCACGACGCCCAGGCGTTCCAGCATCATGCAGATGACCTTGCGGTTTACCGGGTTGTCTTCGGCAAACAGGATCAAGGCTCCTTCATCACGGGCCGTTTTGATATCAGGCATAGAATATTGCGGCAGTGTAGCTGTATCCGAAATCTTGCGGATGGGGCGGTCGATCCCCGGCAGGTTGACCCCCAAGGCCATGGCTGCCGCGTTCCACAGTACTGCCCTTTGTATCGGTTTGGGGATGAACAGGTGATGACCCGCGAGTGTGTCCTGGCCGACGGACAGGATGTTGCCGCGCGGCATGAGAATCACCGTGCGCGCGGAAATTGGATCGGCCGCCTGTTTCCGCTCGTTGATGAAACGGGTGATTCCCCGTGCGGCACGGTCGTGATCCAAAACCAAAAGATCGAACCTGTCGCCCAACAATTTATCGCCGACGGCCATTTCTTCCAGGGCACGCAAGCTGGAAATGATTTCTGTTCGGGCGCCCAAGTGATGAAAATAAGCTTCGGTTGTGCGGGCGATCGATTTATCTGCCGCCAGGATTGCTATGCGCTGGTCGGCGAAGGGGTGTCCGATGACGGCGGTGGGGTCTCGGGTCGGCTCCATGGGGATGCGGAACCAGAACGTCGATCCCCGGCCTTTTCTGCTGGTCGCACCGATCTCGCCGTCCAGCATGTCGACCAGGGCCCGGCAGATGGAAAGCCCCAACCCGGTGCCGCCGAACCGGCGCACGGTTGAACTGTCTCCTTGTTCGAACGGTTGGAACAATTTGCGTTTATGTTGTTCGGAAATGCCGACCCCTGTGTCATGAACACGGAACAGGTAGTTTGCCCCACCGGTGTCCGTGTCGGCGTGCACTTCGATATCAATGCTGCCGTTGTCCGTGAATTTTACGGCATTCCCGACAAGGTTCAGTAGAATCTGGCGCAGGCGGGTCTGATCGCCAAGCAGTTCGTCGGGGATCGATGGGTCGATAAAAACGTTCAGGTGGTTACGTTTTTCCTCGGCGCGGGGGGCCATCAATTCGGCCACGCTTTCCACCAGATCACTTAATCGGAAGGGCGCCAGGTCCAGTTCAAGACGCCCGGCCTCGATTTTCGAGAAGTCCAGAATGTCGTCGATGATCCCCATCAGGGTGCGGCATGAATCCTGAACGATGTTGAGCATGCCGCGCTGGGTGCTGGAAAGGGTTGTTTCGTGAAGCATTTCAGCGACCCCCATGATGCCGTTCATGGGGGTGCGGATTTCATGGCTCATATTGGCAAGGAACACGGATTTCGCTTTGTTTGCGTTTTCCGCCGCGTCGCGGGCTTCCCGCAAGCGTTCTTCGAAGCGGACGCTTTCCGTGACATCAACATGGATGCCGACAAGCCCGCCGTCAGGCAGCCAGCCTCGGCGTGTTTCGATCGTGCGTCCGTTCTTAAGGTGTCGTCGGAGAATTTTGCTCTCCGCATCCCGGATGCCTTTGATATGCATCGCAACGATTTCTTCAGGGCTTCCGGATGTTTCGCCGTAATCGCCGCGTTCCGCCAGGAAGTAAACGGCTTCTTCTAAACGCGCACCTTCCCGGACAAGGCCGGGCGGGAAATCGAACAGCTTGATATAATGATCGTTGAAGGTTGCGAACCGAAGGTCGGAATCCAACACCACGATGCCGTTGTTCATCGCCCTGACGGCCGTATCGAACAGTTCTGTTTTCTGTTTGAGGTCGGCTTCGACCGTTTTCAATTCCGTGATGTCCGTTGCGGTTACGGTGATGCCGCCATCCGATGTTCGGTTTTCCCGCAATAGAAACCACCGGCCGTCGGTGAATTCGCGAATGATCGGTGTGCCCGGGTTTTGATGTTCTATAAGCCGTTTGGCGAGGAAAGATTCCTCGTGCCCTTTGGCGTCTGCGATGGTGGGAAGGCTGGCTTTCAAGATGTCCTCGAAGGTGCCGCCCCGGGCAAGAATTTCTTCGGACTTCGGATGTGTGTCCGCATAGCGGGAGTTCATCAGGACAAGCCGATCGTCCGCATCGTAAAGAGCGAATCCTTCCTGTAGGCTTTCCAGCGCACCCCGCAGGCGGGTTTCGCTTTGTTGCACGGCGGCTTCGGCCCGTCGCCGTTCCTCGACCTCGCGGGTCAATTCGCGGGTGCGCTCCTCGACACGTTTTTCCAATTCGTCCCGCGCCTGACGCAACTCGTTTTCCGTGCGCATCCGTTCGCTGATGTCGCGGGCAAAGGCAAATACATATTCTTCGCCTTCATGGGCGACGAAGCTGGATGTAATTTCAACAGGGAACAACGATCCGTCTGCGCGCCGATGTTCGCCGAAGGATACCAGGTGGTCGTGCTCTTTCAGATACTTCCAATGATCGAACCAATCGGCTTCACGGGCCGGGTTGACCTGATATGAGCGCATGGTCAGCAGCTCATCCTGGCTGTACCCCAAGGCATTGCAGGCAGCGTCGTTCACGTAAATGAATTGGCCGTCGCGGTTGAGTGCGAAGAAGGGGTCGTTGACCTCTTGAACGGCGGTCTCCATCAAATAAAGCTGCTGTGTCGCTTCGCGCGCTTCGGTGACATCGAACAGAACCGTGCAGACGGCCGGGCCATCCCCCCAATCGATCATGAAAGACCGATTGTTCAGCCATAGCTCCGTGCCGTCCTTTTTCACCCCCCGATAGATGTAATCGCTGGGCGCGTTCTGCCCTTGCATCCGGGCAAGGTCGTATCCGCGGATTCGGGCGACTTCGTCCGGCGCCAGGGTTATTTCCAGGTTGCCGGCCTGCAGGAATTCGTTGTGGCTTTCAAAGCCGAAAATACGAAGGAATGCGGGGTTGACGTACAACGGGTAGAATCCCCTGTGGACGACGATTCCCTGGTTGGCTTCTTCCGTCAGCGTTCGGAAACGGCGCTCGCTGTCGACCAGAGCTTGTTCACGGGCCAACCGGCGAGAGATATCCTGGGCAAAGGCAAACAGGAATTCCTCGCCCGCGTATTTCATGACGCTCGCGCGGACTTCGACGGACACGGCGGACCCATCCTTTCGCCGGTGCCGGGTGTCGAACCTGATTTGTTCCCCGCGCTTCAGGTCTTCCCAAAAAGTATCCCAGTCCTTGTCGGGCGGTGGGCCGTCGCTGAAATCAGGGTAGGACATGCGCAAGAGCTCTTCCTGGCTGTATCCCAGGTGCCGGCAGGTCGCGTCATTGACGTAAAGAATGCGTTGGTCCCGGCGCAGCCAGAACAGGGATTCCCCTGAATGGGAAAGCGAGAATTCCGCGAACCGGAGCGTTTCCTGCGCCGCTTCCTTGTCGGCAATTTCGCGTTGCAGCTCGTACGTTCGTTCCTCGACCCGTTGTTCCAATTCCGCCTGATGGACTTCAAGTGCCCGCTCGAACTCCGCACGTTCGTTCAGCAGGTCGTTGATCTCGTTGCTCAACTGGGCAAATTCGTCCTTGCCGCGGATGGCCAGGGATTTGGTCATGTCGCCCGAAGCCCGGATGCTCAACAGGTCCTGTTTCATGTTCGCGAACGGGCGAACGATCAGAAAGCGCATCAGAAACAGGATCACGCCAAGCACAATGATCGACGCGAGGACCGCCATGGTGCCGGCGGTTTGCACCGTGCTGATCCCCAGGCGGTGTACCGTTGACCAAGCGGTGATGGAATACAGCGCGGCCGGATATCCGAACAAATCCCGCTGAACAAGAAACGCGGTCCATGAACCGTCTTCCGCCTGTTCGATGACCGGCTCATCGAGTGCCACGATCTGGTTGACCAATTCGCGGTGTCCGACCGAC
Source organism: Rhodospirillales bacterium (assembly GCA_040218445.1). Taxonomy (GTDB): domain Bacteria; phylum Pseudomonadota; class Alphaproteobacteria; order Rhodospirillales; family Casp-alpha2; genus UBA1479. Next base: position 205,594 of record JAVJRK010000017.1, read on the forward strand.
ATGGTTTCGATAATCGGCGTCATTTCCAAGGCGTTGTTCATTTGCCCCGAAATCCGGGACACGGTGGCTTTGTCCATCAGCCGTCCGACGATCACGGTTCCTGTTGCGGGCGGGCGGCCTGAATTTCCCAGCAACCCGACCGATGCGACCAGCATGGGGCCGCGGTCGGTCGCCAAGGTTCCGCGAATCTGGCTTGAACCCCGGTTATGGGCGAGCAAGGGGTGATCGGTGGGAAATTTTACGTGATCCAGGGCAACGGCGCGGATGGGGCCGCCGGACCGGCGGTCGTATACGCTTCTGAATATGACCCGCCCCTGGCGGTCGATCACGATCGCCACATCCAGACCGTGGGTGATCAGATCCGTATCGGTCAGGAAGCGATCGACGAATCCTGGGTCCGATGTCTTGGCGAAGGTTGCGAGGTCGTTCCATTGCGACCAATTCGACACAAGAGGATCCAGGCTGCGGACTTCGTCGTCCACGCTGGCCATGGTGCGGCCGATTTCACGCCGGATTTCCTGACTTTCGAGCTTACGAAAACCTTCAAGCACGACCCGGTCGAGAACCACCAGGTCGCCGATGATAAGGCCGCTCAACACAAAAACGAGGACGGCGATAATTTTGGTCTGGATCGACATCCAAACGTCTCCGACCCCTGTTTCCCCTGGCCGGGCCGCGCATTTGCGACGGCGCCCGACATTTTGGCACGAATTCGTGGAATTCCACAAACGTGCAAGGCGCATTGCATGTCAATTGGGATGAGCGGCGCGTCACCAAACGGTCATAAATCCGCAAAAAATGGGTCACCCCCCACGCCTTAGATATTCGCGGTTCCGGTGTGAATGCGCACACCGCCATACACCGGTGATGTTGCTTTAAAGCGTCCGGTAACGGTGATCCGCAATTTGTTAAGCATTTCGACAGGGATAATCATGACTTCTGCCTCTGCGCCCGCGATCCGTGTCCACAATCTTTCAAAAACCTTCCGCAAGGGGTTTCAGACGACGCAGGCCCTGGACGAGGTAAGCGTGACCGTCGAAGCCGGCGAGATGGTTGCCCTGATCGGGGCGTCCGGTTCCGGGAAATCGACGCTGATGCGCCATATCTCGGGGCTGATGCTGTCTGACCGTTCGCCGGGCAGCATGATCGAGGTTCTGGGATATCCCGTGCAGGAACAAGGCCGCCTGGCGCGGGGAGTGCGGGCGATCCGCGGACGTGTCGGCGTGATCTTTCAGCAATTCAATCTGGTCGACCGATTGTCCTTGCTGACCAATACGGTGTTGGGTGTGCTCGGCCAGATTCCGGCCTGGCGGGGATGGTTGGGATTGTTCTCGTCCGAGGAAAAATTGCGTGCCCTGGAAGCCTTGCGGCGGGTCGGGATCGACCAATACGCAGCCCAACGTGCATCGACTTTGTCCGGCGGCCAGCAGCAGCGTGCCGCCATCGCGCGTGCGCTCGTGCAAAGGGCGGAGATTGTCCTCGCGGACGAGCCGATTGCTTCCTTGGACCCGGAATCGGCGCGCCGTGTGATGGAAAACCTGGCGCGCATCAACCGCGAGGACGGAATCACCGTGGTCGTGTCTCTGCACCAGGTCGATTTCGCCACCCGGTATTGCCCGCGCACGGTCGCCTTGCGTGATGGCCAGGTTGTCTATGACGGACCAAGCGAAGCCCTGACCCATGATTTCCTGCGTGAACTTTATGGCGCCGCCGGCGAGGAATTGATCCTTCCGGGGCCGATCGCCGGTGCAGGGCGCCCAGCCCCCGCCATTCAACGGTTGCACCCTGCCACCGCCTAGGCGGTGTCCCGCAGATATTTGTCCACCAACGTCCATCGACCCACGCAAACAAGGAGGAAGTCGACTATGTTTAAAAAGGCAATGATCGCCAGCTTCGCGCTGGCGGCCTTCGCCACGGTCCATGTCGCTGCAAGCGCCACGGCCAAGGCAGATATGCCGAACCCGCTGACCTTCGGTATCATTTCCACGGAATCGTCCCAGGGCCTGAAGAAAAGCTTCACCCCGTTCCTGGAAGACATGAGCAAGCAGCTTGGTGTCGAGGTGAAGGCTTTTTTCGCGTCTGATTATGCGGGCGTGATCGAAGCCATGCGTTTCAAGAAAGTCGACGTCGCCTGGTTCGGCAACAAGTCGGCCATGGAAGCGGTCGACCGCGCCGGCGGCGAAGTCTTCGTGCAGACCGTCGATGTGACGGGCAATCCCGGTTATTGGTCGTTGCTGTTGACCCATAAGGACAACACCAACATCAACAAGCTTGAAGACGTGCTGAAATGCGATCAGTCGCTGACCTTCGGCAATGGTGACCCGAACTCCACGTCCGGCTTCCTGGTGCCCAGCTTCTATGTCTTCGCCAAGAACGAGGTTGACCCCAAGAAGTGTTACAAGTCGATGCGCAACGCCAGCCATGAAACCAATGCGCTGTCCGTCGCCAACAAGCAGGTCGATTTCGCCACCAACAATACGGAATCCCTGTCGCGTCTGAAAAAGAACCATCCAAAAGCCTTCGACAAGATCAAGGCGATCTGGAAATCGCCGTTGATCCCGAACGATCCCATCGTCTGGCGGACCGACCTGGACAAGGGCACCAAGAGCGTGATCAAGGGCTTCTTCCTGTCCTATGGCCGTCTTGGGCCGGACGCCGAGAAGCAGCGTATGATTCTGGCCGGCGTAAGCTCCGGTTGGGCGCCGTTCGAGGATTCTTCGAATGCGCAGCTTTATCCCATCCGTCAACTGCAACTGTTCAAGGACAAGCGCAAGCTGGCCAATGACGAACGGATGGACGCAGCCGACAAGTCCAAGAAAGTTGCCGACATCGATCGCAAGCTCGATGTCCTGAAGGTTCTCAGCGAAAACCAGCTGGCCCTTCGATAGGAACGGCACGCTTCGGCGCCGTGCCCCATTCGCGGGTGCGGCGCCGCCCCTTTTCCTGATCTCATTCCCCATTCGTTATTGAATAAAGACAAAGCTGTCATGACCGTGATCGACAATACCGGTGCCGCCGGCCAACCCTTGACCCTTCCCGCCAGGGATATGAAGCGATCGACCATGAACCTTCTGGGGTGGGTCGTGATCCTGGCGATTCTGGCTTGGGCCTGGGAAGGTTCGGAAATGAACCCGCTGGCCCTGGTGGAATATTCCGACAACATGGCCGAGTTCGCATCCGGGTTTTTCCCGCCGAATTTCCATGAATGGCCGACCATGCTGAATGAAATGCTGATTACCGTGCAGGTCGCCATCTGGGGCACGGTACTCGCGGTCATTTGCTCCGTGCCGCTTGGCATTCTGTCGTCTCAGAACTTGGTGCCCTGGTGGGTCTATCAACCGACACGGCGGCTTATGGACGCGGCCCGCGCCATCAATGAATTCGTGTTCGCCATGCTGTTCGTGGTCGCGGTCGGCCTTGGTCCCTTCGCGGGGGTTCTGGCGTTGTGGATTCACACCACGGGCGTTTTGGCCAAGTTGTTTTCCGAAGCAGTCGAAGCGATCGACCCCAATCCGGTCGAGGGCATTCGCGCGACCGGTGCGGATGCCATCCATGAAGTGATTTTCGGCGTCATTCCGCAGGTTCTGCCGCTGTGGATTTCCTTTTCACTTTACCGGTTCGAAAGTAACCTGCGTTCGGCGACGGTCATCGGCATTGTCGGGGCCGGTGGCATCGGCATGGTGCTGTGGGAATTCATCCGTGGGTTCTATTATGCGGAAACCGCGGCGGTCATGATTATCATCATCGCGACCGTGACGGTTCTGGACCTGTTTTCGCAAATCTTGCGTCAACGTTTCACCTGATTGATCGACATCACTTCGTGCGCGAATCCCCGCTTGGCCGGTCAGGGCTAATCGGATACGGTTTCGGTGTGGCTCCAGGGGGAGACGCGCGTGGTGCTGATCCACGCGTTTATTCAAGTAAGGAAAAAAAGCAATGCCGCAGGATCAAGGAAACAGCACGGAAGTTGCCACCACGGCCGCGACGGCGGTTGCGGGCACTGACCGGACCGCGGACATCCGCGAAGAGATCACCAGTCTTCAGGACGAAATTTCCCAGGTCGGGAAGGTGGCTGAGCAGATCGATGCGATCGCCAAGCAGACCAATCTGCTGGCCCTGAACGCAACCATCGAAGCCGCCCGTGCCGGTGACGCCGGCAAGGGGTTTGCCGTGGTCGCGGGAGAGGTCAAAAACCTGTCCGCGCAGACCGCACGGGCCACGGCCGAAGTCGGCGAAGTCTTGGAAAATCTCCGCCGCCGCGTCGACCACCTGGCAAGCCTTCTGTAGCTTCCAGCTCCAAGCCAATTGCTGAGTGGTGGTTGGACTGACGCGCGATCCGACAAGGAGAGCGCGCGTTTTCTGGTGTGCGGAAAGGTTCAGGCGACCTGTCGTCCGCCCTGCCACACACTCTTGATCGCCGGAATTTGCTGGTAGGTTTGCACGCGCACAAGGTCGGCGCGCTTTCCGGGGGCGATTTCGCCGCGATCCTTCATGCCGACCATTTCGGCAGGTCCCGCCGTTACCATGGCGACCGCATCGGGCAGGCTGATGCCATGGTTGTCGGCCAGGATGAAGATCGAATGGACCATGGAAATCGGCACATAGTCCGACGCCAACCCGTCAAGAAGGCCTTGCTCGGCCAAATCGGCAGCCGCCACGTTGCCGGAGTGGGATCCGCCTTTGACCACATTGGGACTTCCCATGATGGTCTTCATGCCATGGGCATGGGCCGCCCGTGCCGCTTCCAAGGTGGTCGGGAATTCCGAAATCAGGATACCGTCGCGGTGACCTTCGACCACATGGTCGGCCGTGGTGTCGTCATGGCTGGCCAGCGGAATGCCCCGTTTGCGGGTTTCCTCGATGACCGCCTGGCGGTTGTGACTGCTGTAATTCTTTTGCCGTTCGATCAGGCCGTCGATCTGGGCATCCAGTTCATCGGCGGTGTAGACACGGCTGTACATCCGTTTCCATTTATCCAGGTCGCGCCACTGGCGCTGACCCGGGGTGTGATCCATAACCGAGACAAGGGCGACCAACGGATGGTCGATGATATCGGCCAATTCGTTCATCACCGTGTCGGACGCGACTTCGGCCCGGATGTGCAGGCGATGGTCGGATTTCATCAGCGTATCGTCGATCGATTGGCCCAGAATATCCTTGGCCAGCGCCAAGGCGCCCTGGCGTCCCGGCTTTCCCAGATGCATGTCGCCGACGACCAGGGAGTCGAACACCGTCGTGACGCCGGCCGTCGCCAGCATGCGGTCGTGGACCTGGAACGCGGCCATACCAGGCCATTTCACGCCGGGTCGGGGTTCCAGATGCTTTTCCAGGTTGTCCGTATGGATGTCGACCATGCCCGGAATCAGAAAATCGCCCTCGCAGTCGACGGCTTGGGACAGGCCGCTGCGGCCTTCGTCCACGTCGCGGATGACTCCGCCGTCGGCCCGGACGGTTCCAGTGAACGACCGGTCGCGCGTGACTACCGTGGCGTTGGTGAAAATCAATTCCGATGCCATGGACCCATTATTTACCATGATGTTCATCATCGCGCGCACCCTTCCTGATGGCAAAGTTCAACTGGAAAGACCAGTTCAACACGCCTCATAGAGGTTCCGCATGTTCAAACGGTTACCTTGAGGTGACGGATGAATGACAGCTGCGGCGGAGAGGCTAGGTCGAGGGCTCGAAAAGAAGTTGTACCCGGTCGCCGGCAAACCGGGTCAGGCCGTATTCGACCGCTTGGCCGCTTGTATCAACATTGATGCTTTCGGCAACCAAAACGGGCCGGTTGGGCGGCTGGCTAAGAAGCTGGGCTTCGTCCGGATCGGGCATGCGTGTGGTGACACGGGTGATCTTGCGGAAAAAGTCCGCGACACCGAATTGCGCCAGCGCTTTGGAAATGGAGCGGGATTCTTCGAACGCTTCGATCATGCTGGGGAACCGTTCGGCACAGAAATAATGATCGGCGACACTGATCGGGCGACCGTCGGCTTCACCGATTGTGCGGATCAGGGAAACCATGGCGCCTTCGTTCAGCTCAAGCGCTTCGGCAACATCCGTGGAAGCATGGACCTGTTCGCTCAACAACACCCAGCCACCGGGTTGGCGGCGCTGGGCCATGATATTTTCCGTGAAGCGGGTGCGCCGCCGAACGGGGTAGTCGATGACGTGTTCATGGACAAAGGTGCCGCGTCCTTGTTCGATACGGATCAGGCCTTCCTGTTCCAGCGCCTTCATGGCGCGGCGTACGGTGTGGCGGTTGACGTTGAACCGTTCGGCAAGGTCGTGTTCCGTCGGCAGGCGCGAACCCGGCGCGATCATGCCGCTGGCGATGTCGTCGGTAATTTGTTCTTCGATCTGGCGCCACAATGAGACACCCGATCCCCGTTTTACCCTGGTGGGGTCCATAGTTTGTCCTCGCTTGGTTTCATCGCGGTATGGGCCGGTTCGCCCAGAGATGAAACAGGCTGTAAAACGAAATTCAGCCGTGTCACTAAACCGTCACGACTTGCCGATTTACTTTACCGGTCTCGGGGCTCATATTATCACGAAAGAACTAGACGTCTATACAAATTGTTAGTTTGTCTATACTGTGGCGGGCCCAAACAAATAACGACCCAGCCGGTATAGAAGGTGAGGCGGCGGAGCTCCAAAATCCGATGACGGAAACCCCAAAGACGAATACGCCGGCAGTGTCCGACCGAAGCCGCGCCCGTGCCGAATGGATGGGGGTTCTGGCCCGCGCGCCGGAATCCCAGTTAGAAGCGGCATGGGACGATTTATCGGCAGACCATGGCGATGTGTCTTATTCCCTGCTGCGGGCCCCGGAAAAGGGATTGGTGATGGTGCGTGGGCGTGCCGGCGGGGACGGGCAGGCGTTCAATCTGGGTGAGATGACCGTGACCCGCTGTTCCGTCAAGCTGACGGACGGCACGGTCGGCCATGGTTATGTCGCGGGACGTTCGGCCCGCCACGCGGAACTCATCGCCGTATTCGATGGTTTGTTGCAAATCCCGGCCTATGCCGATGCCGTGGCCGAACGTGTGCTGGTGCCGGTCAAGGCATCGCTTGCCGTGGCCCGCGCGCAGACGGCAGCCAAGACCGCCGCCACCAAGGTTGAATTCTTCACCATGGTTCGCGAACAGGGGGCATCTCTGGAATGACGGCGGCAATCCTCCTTCAAGGCGCGGCGCCGGCCGCCGGGTTCGGCGATCCCGTGCATGATTCTCAGGCGGTATTCCGGTCGGTTCTGCGTGCCATGTCGCGGCCGGGTGAAGTTCAGGAATTGACTGCGCCGATCATGCCGCCGGCGCCGTTGTTGCCCGCGGCTGCGGCGGTATGCCTGGCGCTGCTGGACCTGGAAACGCGGCTGTGGATCGACGGCGGCAGCCGCGATGTTTCCCAGGCCCGGGACTTTCTCGCCTTTCATACCGGCGCGCCAACCGCATCCACCGCCGCGGATGCGGACTTCGTTGTCGTTGCCGACGGTGCCATGGTGCCCAGGCTAGACACATTCCGTCAGGGAAGCGACGAGGCGCCGGAAAAATCAGCGACCTTGATCGTGCAGGTGACGGATCTTGATGACATGCCGGTTGATGGTGTCTGGCGTCTGAGTGGACCCGGTGTCGACGGCACCGCAGGACTTCATATCGAAGGGTTGCGCGGCGGGCTTGTCGAAGAACTTGCCGACAATCGTGGGCGGTTCCCCCGGGGGGTGGACCTGATCCTGTGTGCGGAAACGCGGCTTGCCTGCTTGCCGCGTACCACCAAGGTGGAGGCCTGATCGATGTATGTTGCCGTCAAAGGGGGTGAGAAGGCGATCGACAATGCCCATGCGCTGCTTGCCGAAGAACGGCGCGGCGATCCGTCGGTACCTGAGTTGACCCTTGATCAGATCAAACAACAGATGACGCTTGCGGTCGACCGAGTGATGGGCGAGGGCTCGCTTTACGACCCGGATTTGGGCGCGCTTGCCATCAAACAAGCGTGCGGCGACCTGGTTGAGGCTGTGTTCCTGCTGCGGGCTTTTCGGACCACTTTGCCGCGCCTGGGCGTGAGCAAGCCGGTCGATACCGCCGACATGACCGTCCGGCGCCGCATTTCCGCAACCTTTAAGGATTTGCCGGGTGGGCAGGTTCTGGGGCCGACGTTCGATTATACGCATCGGCTGTTGGATTTCGCCCTGGCGGCAGAAGGTGCTGGGCCGCTCGCGGCAGCCGAAGCTGCGCCCGAGGACATGGCGGATCAAATGCCCCGGGTTACGGACCTGCTGGCGCAGCAAGACTTGATCGAACCAGAAGCCGGACCGGATGACGGGGACCGTCAGGTCGCTGATCTGACCCGCGATCCTCTGGAATTTCCGGCCGGGCGTGACCTTCGTTTGCAGAACCTGGCCCGCGCCGATGAAGGTTTTCTGTTGGCATTGGGATATTCGACCCAACGTGGATACGGCCGCAACCATCCCTTCGCCGGTGAAATCCGCATGGGCGAGGTCGCGGTGGAGATCGTGCCCGAGGAACTGGGCTTTGCCATCGAGATCGGCGACATGACCGTGACCGAATGCCAGATGGTCAACCAGTTCACGGGCTCGGCCACGGAACCGCCGCAGTTCACGCGCGGCTACGGCCTGGTATTCGGGCGCTCGGAACGCAAGGCCATGTCCATGGCTTTGGTCGACCGGTCGCTGCGTGCCCGTGAGCTGGGCGAGGAAGTCACCGCCCCCGCCCAGGACGAGGAATTCGTGCTGTACCATTCCGACAATGTGGAGGCACAGGGCTTCGTTCAGCATTTGAAATTGCCCCATTACGTGGATTTCCAAAGCGAACTGGTCCTGATCCGCGCCTTGCGCCGCGAAGCCGCAGCCAGACGTAACGAGGCCGCGGAATGACGGCGCCCCGGATATCATCCTCACAGGACGGCGGATACAATTTCGCCTATCTGGATGAACAGACCAAGCGGATGATCCGCCGCGCGATCCTTAAGGCCGTGGCGGTGCCGGGTTATCAGGTGCCGTTCGGGTCGCGTGAAATGCCGCTGCCCTATGGCTGGGGCACCGGCGGCATTCAGGTCACGGCCTCGATCATCGGGCTCAAGGACGTGCTCAAGGTTATCGACCAGGGCGCCGATGACACGACCAATGCGGTGTCGATCCGCCGCTTCTTCGCCAGAACCGCCGGCGTGGCGACCACGGAAAAGACGGATGAGGCGACGATCATCCAGACCCGTCACCGCATTCCGGAAATGGGATTGGGTGATGATCAGATCATCGTCTATCAGGTGCCGATCCCGGAACCGCTGCGGTGGTTGGAGCCGCGCGAAACCGAAACCCGCAAGATGCACGGCTTGGCCGATTACGGTGTCATGCATGTGAAGCTTTACGAGGACATCGCCAAGTACGGCCATATCGAGACGTCTTATGATTATCCGGTGCTGGTCAACGACCGTTATCTGACGGCACCTTCGCCGATTCCCAAATTCGATAATCCCAAGATGCACGGGATGGGGGCACTGCAGCTGTTCGGTGCCGGCCGGGAAAAACGCATTTACGCGATTCCGCCGTTTACCCGTGTGGCAAGCCTGGATTTCGAGGATCATCCCTTCGAGGTTCAGGCATGGGATCAAAGCTGCGCCATCTGCGGGGCCGACGACAGTTATCTGGATGAAGTCATCACCGATGATCAAGGCGGATCCATGTTCGTCTGCTCCGACACCGATTACTGCCAGCGACGGGTTGCCGCGGGGCATAAGGGGGCGGGAGACGCATGATGGACGCGCATCGACAAGACCGTGATGGCGGGCCTTTGCTCCGCGCTGCCGGGATTTCCCATTTTTACGGCGACCGCATCGGCTGCCGTGATGTCGGTTTCGATTTATGGCCGGGTGAAATTCTGGGTGTGGTCGGGGAGTCGGGGTCGGGCAAATCGACGCTGTTGAATTGCCTGTCGTCGCAGATTGTTCCCATCGCGGGCAGGTTGAGTTATCGCCTGCGGACCGGAGAGACGGCCGACATCTACGACCTTTCCGAAGCCGAGCGCCGCATGCTGATGCGCACGGATTGGGGGTTCGTGCATCAGAACCCGCGGGACGGATTGCGCATGGGCGTCAGCGCCGGGGCCAACGTGGGCGAACGCTTGATGGCTGTCGGCGAGCGTCATTACGGCAATATTCGCGGCCAGGTCACGGATTGGCTGGGGCGGGTGGAAATGGACCTGGACCGCATGGACGATCTGCCGACACAGTTCTCCGGCGGGATGCAGCAGCGGGTTCAGATCGCGCGCAATCTGGTGACGGGCCCGCGGCTTGTGTTCCTGGATGAGCCCACGGGCGGCTTGGACGTGTCGGTTCAGGCGCGGCTGCTGGACCTTCTGCGCGGGTTGACCAACGATTTGGGATTGTCGGCGGTGATCGTGACCCATGACCTTGCCGTGGCGCGGCTGCTTTCGCATCGCCTGATGGTCATGCGCCGGGGCGAGGTGGTGGAGCAGGGCTTGACCGATCAGGTTCTGGACGACCCGCAGCATGCCTATACCCAGTTGCTGGTGTCTTCGGTTCTGCAGACATAAAGGCCGCGATGATGATGAACGACAACCGCCAGCCCGTGATCAGCATCGAAGGTGCCGCCAAATCTTTTGTTCTGCACAATCAGGGCGGGGTTGAACTTGAAGTGTTCCGTGAGATCGATCTGGAGGTTTTTGCCGGTGAATGCGTTGCCCTGCATGGGCCGTCCGGCACGGGGAAAAGCTCCCTGATACGCCTGATTTACGGCAACTATCTATGTACCACGGGGCGCATCCTGATCCGCCACGATGGGCGGGAAACCGATGTCGCGCAGGCGAAACCTCACGAAATTCTTGAGTTACGCCGCCGTACCATGGGTTATGTCAGCCAGTTCCTGCGCGTTATACCCCGCGTGCCGGCCCTGCAAGTGGTTGCCGAGCCGCTGCACGCCATTGGTGTTGCCGCCGAACAGGCCGAACAGCGGGCGGGCGAAATGCTTTCCCGGTTCAACATTCCCGAACGTTTGTGGGGATTGGCGCCGGCAACGTTTTCCGGCGGCGAGCAGCAGCGCGTCAATCTGGCGCGGGGGTTCGTCATGGACTACCCGGTGCTTCTGGTCGATGAGCCGACGGCATCCCTGGACAAGGCCAACCGCGATGTCGTGGTTGATGTGATCGGGGCCGCCGTCGGGCGTGGTGCTGCCGTGGTCGGCATTTTCCACGATGCCGCGGTCCGTGATGCCCTGGCGACCCGGGTGTTGAGCCTCGCCGATCCCGCAGCGGCCTGATCCCGGGCAGACTGGATATGTCCGAACAGCGGGAACGTTTCGCCGTTTATTTGATTCCGGACGCGGCTTCGCCTCTTTGGCGGACCGGCTGCCGGTGGCTTGGTCGAGACCCGGACCGGAAGGAAGACAGCGGTCCTGTCACGCCTGTGGGCGATATCTCGGGTCGTTTGGAGGCGGCCGAATGGTCGGAAATCACGTCGGAACCACGCCGCTACGGGTTTCATGCAACGCTTAAACCGCCGTTCTCCATAAAGGACGGCTTCGACCTTGCGGACCTGGACGAGGCATTGGCCCGCTTCGCGGCTCATTATCATGCCGTTGCGGCACCGTATCTTCAGGTCGCGCGGCTGGATGGTTTCCTTGCCCTGCGCCCCCAAGGTGATGACGCTGGACTGACCGACCTTGCCGCCGAATGCGTGCGGGAATTTGATAAATTCCGCAGGCCGTCCGATCCAGCCGTCTTGGCGGGGCGGCGCAGGGCGGGGATGACGGCCCGTCAGGAGACCTTGCTGACGACCTGGGGATATCCTTATGTGATGGAGGAGTTCCGTTTTCATATGACGCTGACCAGGCGGTTTGATGACCGTACGGCGGCGCGGGTGTTGCCCTTGGTTGAATCCATGTTTGCGCCGGCTCTTTCAGAGCCCATGACCGTGAACGGCATTGCGCTGTTTCATGAAGCGGCCCCCGGTGTGCCGTTCAAAATCATTCGCCGTTATCGGTTCATGACGACCTAGCCTGAACAGGGTGCGCTGCGTTGGACTTGCTAGACCGGATTCCTGTCGCTGGGTGGCGGAAATCCCAAGTGTTGATGGGGGGATGCCTGTGCCGGCGGATTGGGAAAGTGCCGATAAGACATCAAATTTCGGAAGAATTTTTCGGGCTTGGCGTTTTATTTGATGGCGATATGCCGCATTGCACAGTCACCCGGAACACGGTTTTGGAACGCGCCTGCCCGTTCTCCTGATTTATCTTATTTTTCAGCCTGCTAATTTTTCAAAACCACATGAGATATGTGAATTTAGGCAAGGAATCTGGCCGTTTCTTAGTAGGAAGGCAGGGGGGGAATTGCTGCAGCGGCGAAACATTTTTGTCCCCAAAGGGGCCAAAAAAACCGTTGATCTTTGATGGCGGGAATGATCTTATTTTGCCTGTGGTATACCAGATGCCAAAGAGCTCAAAAGAGTCAGGTGCTGTGTATCGCGATGTTTGGGAAGACACTGAACAAGTGAATTGACAGGACCGTCCGAACTGACCGCCGCCGATAATAATAACAGGCGTGAAGTGAAGACATTTAACCGCCGTTCGACTTCGGCTTATACTGTAGCTGAACGCGCGAAGGCGCTATCAACAACTGGGAGGACACCCATGAAGACTTTTGTCAAAAAACTGCTGGGCGTCGGCATTGCCGCCGGCCTGGTCGCCGGGTTCACGACCGTCACAGGCAAAGCTGCCTTGGCGTGGGAGCCGGTTAAGCCGATCCAATTCGTCGTGATGGCCGGCAAGGGCGGGGGCGCCGACAAACTGGCGCGTCTGATCCAGTCCATCATCGAAAAGCACAAACTGTCTCCGAAGCCCGTTACGCCGACCAACAAGCCCGGCGGTTCCGGTGCGGAAGCGCTGGTGTACATGAAGAATCACAAGGATCCGGATCACGCGATCATGGTTACCTTGAACAGCTTCTACACCACGCCCATGCGTCAGCCGCGTTTGGAAGTCGATCCGCTGTCGTTCGCGCCGATCGCACGTATGGCCGAAGACACCTTCCTGCTGTGGGTCCATAAGGACGCCGGCATCAAGAACGTCGACGACTTCGTCAAGGCTGCCAAGGCTGCCGGCAACAAGTGGATCATGGCCGGTACCGGTAAGGCTTCCGAAGATAATCTGCTGTCTGACTTCCTGAATGCGGCCTATGGCCTGAACATGAAGTACGTGCCGTACAAAGGCGGCGGCAAGGTTGCCAAGCAGTTGGCCGGTAAGCACGCCAACTCCACGGTGAACAACCCGTCCGAACAGCTTGGTTTCTACGAAGCAGGCCAAACGGTGGCACTTGCTGCGTTCACCGACGAACGTCTGCCGTTGTTCAAGGACGCGCCGACCTTCAAGGAACTCGGTAAGGACTTTGTCTATTACATGCAGCGTTCCGTCGTTGGCGCGCCGGGCATGAGCAAAGAAGCCTCCGCGTTCTATCAGGGCGTCTTCAAGAAAGTGTACGAAACGCCGGAATGGCAGACGTACATGAAGAAGAAAAGCCTGCAAGGCGAACTGCTTCAGGGTGACGCGCTTGTCACGTACTGGAAGCGTGAAAACGAAGTGCATCGCAAGATGCTCGTCAAGATGGGCGCCATCAAAGGCTAAGCCCATCTAACGTAAAGCAAAGACAAAGGATAAAGGGGAGGTTCCGTCATCATGCGTCGTGCTGAAATTATAACTGCTGTCCTGATGGCGGCCCTCTCTCTTTATCTTATGTATAAGAGCGCTGAGCTACCAATTGGCTGGATCCCCGGCGAGGGACCTGGCGGCGGCTTCTGGCCCTTCTGGCTCGCTGCGTTCATGTTCGGCTCTACGATCCTGATCGCCGTCAATTGGTTCCGCCGTAAAAGCCCACCGTCCCAGTCCGAAGATCCCTACCTGGACTCTTATGGAATGAAGATGTTCCTGCTTGTCGGGGGGGGGATCACGGGCATGATCGTCTTGGTCGAAATCATCGGCATGCATTTGGCTGCGGCGGTCTTCCTGATTTATTACATCCGCTTCTTGGGCGGGCACTCGTGGAAGGTCACGCTGGGCATTTCCATCCCGGCGCCGGTGATCACCTTTTTGTTCTTCGATATTGCCTTGCGCAAATTCCTACCGACGGGGTTGATGGACCCCCTCTACATCCCGCTCTACGACTACTTCCTGTAAGCCTGCCGGAACGGCGCATCCCGGCTTAAGGGGGCAGAGCGGCAAAATCTCTGGTCTACAAAAGACCAGGAACCACGAAACACGACGGGTCAGCCGGCAATGTCCGGCGCCGTCCGGGGAAACAAAGTAAAGAACATGGAACTTCTAGGTCTTCTTTCAGACGGATTTCTGCTTGCGTTCGAACCGCTCAACCTCGGCTTGATTGTGCTGGGTGTTGTTGTCGGCCTGTTCGTTGGTGCCATGCCTGGTCTGGGGTCGGTCAACGGGGTCGCCATCCTGCTACCCATGACCTTCCTGGTTCCGCCGGCATCGGCGATTATCTTCCTGGCAGCACTCTATTATGGCGCCATGTACGGCGGTGCTATCTCGTCGATTACGCTGGGCATCCCCGGTGCATCGACGGCGGTGGCCACGACCTTTGATGGTCGGCCGCTGGCCATGTCGGGCGAGGCGGATAAGGCCTTGATCGCGGCCGCCCTGGCGTCTTTCGCCGGTGGGACGATCTCGATCGTCCTGTTCACGCTGTTCGCGCCGCCCTTGGCTTCCGTGGCGCTTGATTTCGGGGACCCTGAAATCTTCGCGCTGATGATCCTCGCCTTTGCGACCTTTGTCGGGTTGTCCGGTGACGATATCGCCAAGACCATCTTCTCGATCTGTATCGGCATGGTGATGTCGGCCATCGGCTTTGACATTATTTCCGGCGAGCCGCGCCTTGTGCTGTTCGATCTGATCGGCTTCCAATCCAAGATCAACTTCCTGGTGCTGGCCATCGGTATCTACGGCATCGGCGAAATGATGTGGACCATCGAAGTCAGCCGCGGCGACAACATGATGTCCAAGGTGACCGTTTCGGTCGAACGGGTGCTTGGCAATCTGAAAATCATCTGGGGGACCTGGAAGGCTTGGTTTGCCGCCTCGTTCCTTGGCTTCTTCGTCGGTATCCTGCCGGCGGCGGGTGCCACACCGGGTTCTCTCATGGCCTATGGCGTCGCCAAGATGACATCGCGAGAGCCGGAGAGATTCGGCAAAGGTGCCGTCGAGGGCGTGGTCGCGCCGGAAGCGGCTAACAACGCGGCTTCCACCGGCTCCATGCTGCCCATGCTGACGCTGGGTATCCCGGGTTCCCCCACCACTGCTGTCCTTTTGGGCGGCATGGTGATCTGGGGGCTGCAGCCCGGCCCGCGCCTGTTCGTCACGGAAACGGAGTTTGTTTGGGGGCTGATCGCCTCGCTCTATGCGGCGAACCTGTTCGCGGTGATCATCAACATCGCCTTCATTCCGCTGTTCCTGTGGTTCCTGCGCACGCCCTTCACGATCCTGGCGCCGCTGATTTTCGTGCTGTCCATGGTTGGGGGCTATGCCGCGACGGAACGCATGTTCGATGTCTGGCTGATGCTGATCTTGGGGATGGGCGGCTATCTGCTGCGCAAGCTTGATTATCCGGTGGCGCCGGCGGTCCTGGCGATCGTGTTGGGCCCCATCGCCGAACCGGCATTGCGGCAATCCCTGTTGATTTCCGGCGGTGATGTCATGGTGTTCTTCAATCGTCCCATCGCAGGGCCGATCACCATCATCGCGCTGGTCCTTCTGTTCCTGCCGGCCTTCCAACTCGTCTGGAAGCGCTACATCCGCAAGCAGAAGGCGGTGGAAAGCTGATTATGATGTGACCGTATTCGCCGGGGCCGCGGAGGCGGCCCCGGCGGGCGGCACGGGAGGTTGTACTAAGCGCATAAATTACCGGTTTCTGAGTTCTGGTGTATTGTATACCACAGAGAAAGCCGCTATACCCTGGCCAGACATCCGGGGCGGCGGTAAGAGCCCGACCGGCAATTTGATCTTCGACAGGGAACTCCCGGGACGGGGCCATGGAAAGAGAAACCGAGACTATCGCGGAAACGGAAGCAACAGCGTCGGCCGGACTGGTCGTCCAGCCCATTGATGCGAATTTCTCGCTCAAGGACCGCATTTACGATTCCCTGAAGCAGGCAATCACTTCCATGAACATCTATGCGGAAGATGCCGAGCTTCGCCTGGACGAACGCAAGTTGTCCGAACAGCTGGAAATCAGCCGCACGCCGATCCGCGAAGCCCTGGCCCGATTGGAACAGGAGGGCCTGGTCCATATCGTGCCGCGCAAGGGTGTGTTCATCGTGCGCAAGACCAAGCGCGAGATCCTGGAAATGATCACGGTTTGGGCGGCGCTGGAAAGCATGGCGGCCAGGCTCGCGACCGAGGTCGCGTCGGACGAGGACATCGCCGATCTTCGGCGGCTGTTCGCCGATGTCGAAAGCGAAGAAGCCAAGGCCGCGATCGACGAATATTCATCCAAGAACATCCGATTCCATCAGGCGATCCTGAAGCTCGGCGGCTGCAAGCTGATCCAGGATATGTCCGACAATCTGTTTATTCATATGCGATCGATCCGTGCGCGCACGATTTCCGAAGGTGACCGTGCCAAGCGGTCCGTGATCGACCACATCAACATCATCGAGGCGCTCGAAAGTCGAGACGCCGAACTGGCTGAACGGCTGGTCCGGGAGCATTCCATGAACCTGGCCCGTCACATCGAACAATACGTCGACTATCTGGATTAAGGGCGACCTAGACGGGGCCCGGTCCGCCGACGGCGGGCAGGGGTTTCAGTCCTTGATTTAGCAAAGACCGTTTAAGGGAAGGAATTAAGTTAATGGGCAATACGGCAACCGATATGGTTCAAGACGCTCCTGAAGCCGGCGCGCTGACGGACGGTTTTCATCTCGTCATTGATGCGCTGAAACTCAACGACATCAATACGATCTATAATGTCCCGGGGATTCCGATCACCGATCTGGGCCGCTTCATGCAGGCCGAAGGCATGCGCATTCTGTCGTTCCGCCACGAACAACATGCGGGTTACGCGGCGGCCA
This sequence comes from Rhodospirillales bacterium, assembly GCA_040218445.1. GTDB lineage: Bacteria > Pseudomonadota > Alphaproteobacteria > Rhodospirillales > Casp-alpha2 > UBA1479. Next base: position 222,691 of record JAVJRK010000017.1, read on the forward strand.
TCGCGGGCTATCTGACGCAGAAGCCGGGTGTATGCTTGACGGTTTCCGCCCCGGGCTTCCTCAACGGTCTGACCGCCCTGGCCCATGCCACCACCAACTGTTACCCGATGATCCTGATTTCCGGCTCGTCCGAGCGTGAAATCGTCGACCTGATGCAGGGCGATTACGAAGAAATGGATCAGCTCGCCATCGCCAAGCCGCTGTGCAAGGCGGCGTACCGTGTGCTGCACGCCGAAGACATCGGCATCGGCATTGCGCGGGCCATCCGTGCCGCGGTTTCGGGCCGCCCGGGCGGAGTCTATCTGGATCTGCCGGCGGCGCTGCTGGGCCAGACCATGGACGCCTTGAAAGGCCAGCAGTCGCTGGTCAAGGTCATTGACCCGGCCCCGGCGCAACTGCCGTCGCCGGACTCCATCACCCGCGCCCTCGATGTGCTGAAGTCGGCCAAGAAGCCGCTGATCATTCTCGGCAAGGGCGCCGCTTATTCTCAGGCCGATGATGAAGTCCGCCAGTTGGTCGAAAAGTCGGGCATCCCCTACATCGCCATGAGCATGGCCAAGGGACTTCTGCCGGACGATCATGACCTGTATGCCGGTGCCGCCCGTTCCCTGGTCCTCAAGGAATCGGACACGGTCATGCTGATCGGCGCCCGCCTGAACTGGCTCTTGAGCCATGGCAAGGGCAAGCAATGGGGCGAGGCACCGAAGAAATTCGTCCATATCGATATCGATCCCAAGGAAATGGACTCCAACGTCGAAATCGCGGCCCCGCTGGTCGGCGACATCAAGTCCTGCGTCAAGCTGCTGCTCGACGGTATGGGCGGCGACTGGAAGGCCCCGCCCGCCGACTGGATCGACGCGGTCAAGGCCAAGCGCGATGCCAACATCGAAAAGATGGCGCCGCGTCTGCAGAACAACAACGTGCCCATGGACTTCCATGGCGCCCTGGGCGTCCTCAAGCGCATCGTCGCCGACAACCCGGATATGGTCCTGGTCAACGAAGGGGCCAATACGCTCGATTTCGCGCGCTCCATCATCGATATGTTCAAGCCGCGCAAGCGCCTGGATGTCGGCACTTGGGGTGTCATGGGTATCGGCATGGGCCAAGCCATCGCGGCCGCGGTCGAAACCGGCGAGCAGGTCCTGTGTGTCGAAGGTGACAGCGCCTTCGGGTTCTCGGGCATGGAGATCGAAACCATCTGCCGCTACAACCTGCCGGTCTGCGTGGTGGTGTTCAACAACGGCGGTATCTACCGCGGCACGGACACCAACCCGACGGGCGGGGACGACGTGGCACCGACCGTGTTCGTCAAGGACGCACGCTACGACAAGATGATGGAAGCCTTCGGCGGTCTTGGGTTTTACGCCACATCTCCGGATGAACTGAACCAGGCCGTGACCGAGGCCATCAAGGCCGGCAAGCCGGCTTTGGTCAATGCCGTGATCGACGAAAACGCGGGCACGGAAAGTGGCCGTATCGGCAACCTGAACCCGCAAAGCGTGGTCGCCAAAAAGTAACGCAGCTCTATCCAATCAAAATTGAGAAACGGGAACGCACAATGAAAGCTCTCGAAGGCGTCAAAATCCTGGATATGACCCACGTGCAGTCGGGTCCCACCTGTACCCAATTGCTGGCCTGGTTCGGGGCAGACGTGATCAAGGTTGAACGCCCCGGCGTCGGCGATGCCACGCGCAAGCAGCTGGTCGATGTGCCGGGCGCTGACTCGCTCTACTTCACCATGCTGAATCACAACAAACGGTCGGTCACGTTGAACACCAAGTCCGACGAGGGCAAGGCGATCTTCACCCGCCTGATCGAAGAATGCGACGTCATGGTCGAGAACTTCGCCCCGGGTGCGCTGGACCGTATGGGTTTTTCCTGGGAACGCATCCAGGAAATTAACCCGCGCATGATCTATGCCTCGGTCAAGGGCTTCGGCCCGGGTCCTTACCAGGAATGCAAGGTCTATGAGAACGTCGCGCAATGCGCCGGCGGCTCAGCTTCGACCACCGGTATGCTGGGCGAAACACCCATGGTCACGGGTGCGCAGATCGGCGACAGCGGCACGGGCCTGCATCTGGCCCTTGGCATCGTCACCGCCTTGTTCCAGCGGACCCATTCCGGCAAGGGACAGCGCGTCGAATGCGCCATGCAGGACGGTGTTCTGAACCTGTGCCGCGTCAAATTGCGCGATCAGCAGCGCCTGAAAGCCGGCCCGCTGACCGAATATTCCCAGTATGGTGCGGGTGTTCCCTTCGGTGATGCCACGCCGCGCGCGGGCAACGATTCCGGTGGCGGACAGCCCGGCCGTATCCTGAAGTGCAAGGGTTGGGAAAACGATCCCGATGCCTACACGTATTTCATCACCCAGGCCGCCGTGTGGAAGAACATCTGCGACGTCATCGGCAAGCCCGAATGGAAGGAAGACGAAGACTACGCCACACCGCCGGCGCGTCTTCCCAAGCTGGATGAGATTTTCGACACGATCGAGGAATGGACCAAGACCAAGACCAAGTTCGAGGTCATGGAAATCTGCAACCCGCTGAACATTCCCGTCGGCCCGATCCTGTCCATGAAGGAAATCGCCGAAGATCAGAGCCTGCGTGAAACCGGCACGATCGTCGAAGTCGATCATCCGGAGCGCGGTGCCTATCTGACGGTCGGCAACCCGATCAAATTGTCCGACTGCCCGGCCGATGTGAAACGTTCGCCGCTGTTAGGTGAGCATACGGATGAGATCCTGGCCGAAATTCTGGGCATGAACGAAGACGAAATCGCGGCGGCCAAGGAAGTCGGCGCGGTCTGATCGACCGGCCCGTGCTTCATCTGCCCGCGAAAAGACGTCCCAAGAGAGGAAATAGAAAATGCGTTTGATCCTTAACGGCCAGCAGGCTTTCGGAAAAGCCACGTTGGAAGCCATCCTGGAAAAGGGCGAAGACGAAATCGTCGGCGTGTTCTGCGCGCCCGATAAGGAAGGCAAGCCCGCCGACCCGGTCAAGGAATTCGCCGTGGAAAAGGGCCTGCCCCTGTTCCAGCCGCCCAACTACACGGATAAGGACGTGTTGGATCACATCCGGTCGCTTAACGCGGACCTGATGGTCATGGCCTATATGATCATCTTCGTGCCGGAAGAAGCCCGCGATATCCCGACCCACGGGTCGATCTGCTTCCACCCGTCCCTGCTGCCCAAGCACCGCGGCCCGTCCTCCATCAACTGGCCGATCATCGGCGGTGCGACGGAAACCGGGATCACCATCTTCTGGCCCGATGATGGCCTGGACGAAGGTTTCATCCTGCATCAGGACAAGGTCGAAATCGGCCCCGACGACACGCTGGGCGACATCTACTTCGGCAAGATTTTCGATCGCGGCGTGGCGATGATGCTGGAAGCCGTCGACATGGTGAAGGCCGGCAACCCGCCGAAAATCCCGCAGAACGAAGACGAAGCGACCTACGAATCCTGGTGCCGTAAGAAGGACATGGGGATCGATTGGTCCAAGTCCGCGGCCGAGGTCTACAACCAGATCCGCGGCTGCAACCCGCAGCCGGGTGCTTGGACGACCATCGACGGCAATGAACTGTCGATCTTCGACAGCCGCCGGGTCGACGGCGACACGGGCGGCAAGCCCGGCGAAGTCGTCGAGGTGGCCGATGACCATTTCCTGGTCGCCGCTCCGGGCGGTGCCATCAAGGTGATGCGCGTTCGTCCCCACGACGATAAGAAGCTCACCGCAGCGGAATATGTGGCCAAAGTCGGCCTGCAGAAAGGGAAGGTGCTGGGCGCCTGACCGGCGGCCGGCATCGACCAGAGGAAACAACCCAGGTCACCCAGAGATCCCGAAAGAGGGACGCGAGAGGAAACCATGCCCAAAAGTGATATCGAAATCGCCCGCGAAGCCACCATGAAGCCGATTGCAGACGTCGGTGCGGAAAAGCTGGGCATTCCCGGCGACGCACTGCTGCAGTACGGTCCCCACAAAGCCAAAGTGGACATGGACTACATCAAGTCCCAGGAAGGTAATCCGGACGGCAAGTTGATCTTGGTCACCGCCGTAACGCCGACCCCGGCGGGCGAAGGCAAGACCACGACCACCGTGGGCCTGGGCGACGGCCTGAACAAGATCGGCAAGAAGGCGATGATCGCGATCCGCGAACCGTCGCTGGGCCCGTGCTTCGGCATGAAGGGCGGGGCCGCCGGCGGCGGTTACGCCCAGGTTGTTCCCATGGAAGACATCAACCTTCACTTCACCGGCGACTTCCACGCCATCGGCATCGCCCACAACCTGCTGGCGGCCCTGATCGACAACCATATTTACTGGGGCCATGAGCCGGCGATCGATAACCGCCGCGTCGCCTTCAAGCGTGTGGTCGACATGAACGACCGGGCGCTGCGCCAGATCACCAACTCTTTGGGCGGCGTCGCCAACGGCTTCCCCCGAGAAGACGGCTTCGACATCGTCGTCGCGTCGGAAATCATGGCGATCTTCTGTCTGGCCACGGACCTGCAGGATCTGACCAACCGGATCGGCAACATCGTGATCGGCCAGAACCGCAATCGCGAGCCGATTTACGCCCGTGACGTCAAGGGCCCGGGCCCCATGTCCGTGCTGTTGAAGGAAGCCATCGCGCCCAACCTGGTACAGACGCTGGAAAACAACCCGGCCTTCATTCACGGCGGCCCGTTCGCCAACATCGCCCATGGCTGTAACTCGGTCATCGCGACCAAGGCGGCCTTGAAACTGGCCGACTATGTGGTCACGGAAGCCGGCTTCGGCGCCGATCTGGGGGCCGAGAAGTTCTTCGACATCAAGTGCCGCAAGGCCGGCCTGAATCCGGCGGCGGCGGTTATCGTCGCCACGGTCCGTGCACTGAAAATGCACGGCGGGGTCAAGAAGGACGAACTGGGTACGGAAAACGTCGATGCGGTCAAGAAGGGTTGCGAAAACCTGGTCCGTCACATCCGCAACACCAAGCAGTTCGGTGTGCCGGTCACGGTTTCCATCAACAACTTCATCACCGACACGGACGCCGAACTTCAGGCGGTCAAGGAAGCGGCCGAAGCCGAAGGCGTGAAAGCCTTCATCGCCACCCATTGGGCGGACGGCGGCGCTGGTACGGAAGACCTGGCCAAGCATGTTGCTGAACTGGCCGATTCCGGCGAAGCCAACTTCCAGCCGCTGTATCCGGACGACATGCCGCTGCGTGACAAGGTCGAAACCATCGTGAAGAAAATCTACGGCGGCGACGGCATCACCTGTGACGGTGCCATCGAAAAGCAGTTCGCCGAATTGCAGAAAGATTACGGGCACTTCCCGGTCTGCATGGCGAAGACGCAATACAGCTTCTCGACCGACCCGGACGCCAAGGGTGCGCCCTCGGGCTTTACGGTGCCGATCCGCGAACTGCGGTTGTCGGCGGGGGCGGAATTCATCGTCGCCGTGACCGGGGCCATCATGACCATGCCGGGCCTGCCAAAGGTTCCGTCGGCCAACAACATCTATCTGAACGAACAGGGCCAGATCGAAGGCCTGTTCTAAGGACTCTGCCGTTACCCCCCGCCGGTATTTCCGGCGGGGGAGCGACATTGGAATTCCAATGAGGGAGAACGTCCATGAGCATCCGTAATATTCTTGTACCCGTACGTGGCGACGGAAAGGGCGAACAGGTCCTGAATGCCGCGGTGGCACTTGCCAAGAAATTCGATGCCCATATCGACGTGCTTCATGCCCGCATGGGATCCAAGGATATGCTGGCCTATGGCGCCACGCTGGCGGGGGTGCGCGATGTCGTGAACGAGATCGCGGAAACCCATGCGGCCGAGGAAGAAGCCAGGGTCAAGAAACTGTACGAAGAATATTGCGAGGCCCACGGGATCGCCGATATTTCCGAGCCGAAAAACGGCGATAGGGGTGTCAGTGCATCCTGGCGCGAAGAAAAGGGCCGCCAGGCCAGCGCCGTCGCCCGCCGCGGCCGCCTGACCGACATCATTTTCGTGGCCCAGCCGGATGGGCAGTTGGGCGTGAATACGTTCGAGGCCGCCCTGATGGAAACCGGCAAGCCGGTCATCAGCGTGCCGCCCCGGGATATCAAGGAAATCGGCACGAACATCGCCATCGCCTGGAACGGATCGCCCGAGGTTGCCGCCGCCGTGACGACATCCCGGCCGATTGTCGAAGCCGCGGATAAACTGGTGATCTTCTCGGCACCGGAAACCCATGGCGACGATCTGCCGGCTTCCGATCTGGCCGAATATCTGCGCTGGCACGGCCAGACAAGCGAAATCCAGATTTTGAAAAGTGATCCCCACGAAGTGGGCCAATCCCTGTTGAAGGCCTGTGCCGACAACGGGATCGACCTGTTGCTGATGGGCGGATACGCCCAGGCACGGCGCCATGATTTCAAAATCGGCGGTGTCACCCAATACGTGGTCGAGAACGCGGAAATACCGGTCCTTTTCCACCATTGATCCGCTGACGGCCCCTGAAAAGGCCGTCTATTTCCACGACCCGGAAAAATCCCCGTAAATGTTGCGCTGCGTCAACGCCTGTTGTTGATGGGCACCCCTCTGCTGGCTAATGTCTGTCCCCCTTTGGGGTGTATACAATCTTGCTCGGTCAACGGTGGCTGGGGACAACACAGAACAACACGCAGGGAAACATAACCATGACTTTGTGGATCAGGTACGCGCATCAGGGCACCGAAGGTTTCGGAACGCTCGACGGGGGTGCCATTGCCGTGCACAGCGGCGACATGCTTCAGGGGGCGCAGCCCACGGGTGAAACCGTCAACTTGTCCGACGTTCAGGTCCTGGCGCCGGTTCGTCCGGGAAAGATCGTCGCATTGTGGAACAACTACAACACGATGCGCGAGAAAATGAACGGCGAACGCCCGGAAGAACCGTTGTGGTTCATCAAGACCAACAATTCCGTCATCGGCACGGGGGCTGCCATCGAACGGCCGGCAAGTTACGATGGAAAAATCGTTTACGAAGGCGAATTGGGTATCGTGATCGGCCGTCGCGCCAAGAACGTGTCCGAGGACGAGGCCCTGGGCCATGTGTTCGGCTATACCTGCGTCAATGACGTCACGGCCGCTGAAATCCTCAAACGCGACGGCACGTTTGATCAATGGACCCGCAGTAAAAGCTTCGACACCTTCGGACCCATGGGGCCGGTCATCGCCACGGGGCTTAACCCCTTGGACCTGACCGTGAAGACGATCCTTAACGGTGATGAACGCCAGAACTATCCGGTCAGCGACATGATGCGCACACCGGCCAAACTGGTCAGCGAAATCTCGCACGACGTGACTTTGGAAGTTGGTGACGTGATCGCCTGCGGCACCAACGTGGGCGTCGGCACAATGAAAGAGCCGTCCAACACGGTGGAAATTGTCATTGAAGGAATTGGAACGCTAAGCAACACTTTCGACAACTAGCCGGTCCCGGCATCGCAACCGGGTTCCGTTTAAGCAGGGTACGACGTGCGGATGCAATCAGCATCCGCCCGCAGGGAAACAGAGAAAAGTAGGGAGAATATCATGCGAGTATGCGTGATCGGCGCTGGCGCCATCGGCGGCCTGATGGGCGCCAAACTGGCGCTGGCCGGAAACGACGTCAGCGTCATCGACATGGGACCGCACCTTCAGGCGATCCGTCAGAACGGCCTTAAATTGATTTGGGAAGACGGCACGGAGCATGTCGCCCAGGTCAAGGCGTTCGAAAAATGCGCGGAAGCGGGCGAACAGGATCTGGTGATCCTGGGCCTCAAGGCTCATTACCTGGAATTGGTGGCCAAGGAGTTGGAACCGCTGATGGGCCCCAATACCATGATTCTCACGGTTCAGAACGGCATTCCGTGGTGGTATTTCCACAATCACGGCGGCCCGCACAACGGGGCGCAGCTTGAAAGCCTGGACCCGGACGGCGTGTTGACCAAGTACATCGACGGCGACCGCATCATCGGTTGCGTCGTCTATCCGGCCGCCGCGGTGACCGAACCGGGCGTGATCAAACACGTCGAAGGGGACCGTTTCCCGATCGGCGAATTGGATGGATCATCCAGCGAGCGGGTCGAGGCTCTGAAGGAACTGTTGGAAGGCGCCGGATTCCGTTCCCGCGTGTTGGACGATATTCGTTCGGAAATCTGGCTCAAGGCCTGGGGGAATCTTAGCTTCAACCCGATCAGCGCGCTGACCCACGCGACCCTGGTCGATATCTGCCAGTTCCCCGATACGCGGAATTTGGCGGAAAAGATGATGGAAGAAGCCCAGACCGTCGCCGAAAAACTGGGCATCACCTTCCGTCACACCATCGAAAAACGCATCAATGGTGCGGAAAGCGTCGGTGCCCATAAGACATCCATGTTGCAGGACGTGGAAGCGGGCCGGTCGCTTGAAACGGAAGCCCTGATCGGTGCCGTTCTGGAATTGGCCAAGCTGACGGGTACGGAATGCCCGCATACCTTCGCGGTTTATTCCTGCGTCAAACTGCTGAACAAGGTGATGGTCACCCAGCATGCGGGCGTGGTCGTGCAGGCTGCAAAGCAGGCGGCCGAATAGGGCACGGCGATATATCAAAGGAGGCGGCTCTGTCCGGGCCGCCTCCGCATGCCGCCCACCACCTGGCATCTACCTCAATCCACCCCATGTTTGATCCGGCGCCCGCCAGCAGAGTGGGGTGCTGCCATTTTCCGCCGCCCCTTGCGAGCGCGAATGAATCCGTCCATATGTGATTGGTAATCGCTGACGGAGGGCCGGGATATGAGCAATCTCAAATCCGCTCGCGCAATGGATGGCGCCGCCGGGCAAAGCCCGCGTTGGCAGGATATCCGTGACAGGCTTGTAGCCGTCAAACGGCCCATCTTCGATGAAATTCGGAATTATCCGCCGCAGGTTGCCGGATGTGATCTGCATTTCAAGGCATTGGCAGAAAACCGCGATGCCGTTTGCCGTGAATTGGATGAGCTTGACCGCCTGCGTGCGGCGGACGACAGCGATCTGGAGGCGTTCGTGGCCGCATCGGCGTTTCTGGACCCGGGGCGCTGAACGTCCCTTGTCCGCAATGTCGCGGAATGGGGTTTAAAGAGCATCAAAGGAGAGCAACCATGATGTCCGTTGTCACTGTTGAAAAATCACGGAAACATACCGGCTGTCTCCTGGCGGCGGCGGTCATGGCAGGTGTTTTGGCGGCGGGGCCGGTGCAGGCGCAATCCAATTCGTCCGAGCCTGAAATGCTGCTGGAAGAAGGCACCAAGAAAATCCTGCGGGCGTTCGAACTGTTCATCATGACCATTCCCCAGTACGAAATGCCCGAGGTTCTGCCCAACGGAGATATCATCATCCGACGCAAGAACCCACCGACGGGGAAGGATAAAAATGATCCGGGCGTTGTTGAGCCGCCGATTGCCGGGGAAAAGACCTAGCCGGGTTTCAAAGGGCCGCCTTAATCGACGGCCATGTCCAACAGTTTGAACACCGTTTCCTGGGTCAGGTTGCCGCCGGTCAGGGCCGCCACCGTTTTCAGCTTTGTGTCGACCTTGCCGGAAAGAAATCCCGCCGCCGCCGTCACGCCCGCAGGCTCGCCCTGCATTTTGGTGCGGGTCAGGATGGTTTTGAAGGCGCGGGCAATGTCGGTTTCGCTGACCAGGACGATGTCGTCCAGAAATGCCTGAAGATGCATGAACGGGTACTCGCCGGGGCGGCGTGCGCTCAGCCCATCGGCGATGGAATCCCAATAATCGATGGCTGTGGGCTCGCCTGCCTGACGTGAGACATAGGCCGCATTGGCCCGTTCGGGCTGAATGCCGACGACCTTGACGTTGGGATTGATCAGCTTGACCGCGGCGGCGATCCCGCCGGCCACGCCGCCGGACGAAACAGGCACCAGAACCTGCTGGGCATCCGGGCATTGTTCCATGATCTCGAACCCGATGGTGCCGTGACCGGCGATGATGGGCGGATCTTCCCAGGTGTCGATCGCGGTCATGCCACGTTCCGCCGCAAGGCGTTCCACGGTCGGTTGGCGGGCCAGGGCATCATCGCCGCAAAGATAGACTTCGGCGCCATAACCCTTTGTTCCATCGACCTTATATGGGCTGGTGGCATCCAGCATGACGACCGTGACGGGAATCCCCATGGTCTTTCCGGCGAAGGCGAAACCTTGCGCGAAATTTCCGGACGAGGCCAGCACAACCCCCTTGGCTTTCTGTTCCGCCGTCAGATGATGCAGAACGTTGAACACGGCGCGGATCTTGAATGCTCCCGTGACCTGCAGGTTTTCGCATTTGAGGAACAGCGTTTCCGCGCCCACTTCGGCGCTGTCCCGCGCCACGGGGATCACCGGCGTGCGGCGAATGACGCGCGGCAGGTTGGCCCTGGCGTCGCGGATGGCGTCAAGCGTGACCAGTTCATTGCGGGAAAAAAGCGAGCCTTCCATGGCTGTGTTCCTTGTCTGGCAGAAGAGGACCCCGGAACGGGGCCGAAGGACTGCCGACAGGTTTACTCCAGCACGAGGTTCAGGCTCAAGGGATCAAGACGGCCGAGGGCCAGCAGCAACTGATAAGCGGCGGTCTTTTCATCGTAGGATGCCGTGGTGAAGTTGATCTGGGCGTTGTTGACCTCGTTCTCGGCATCAAGAACGTTGATCACCGTTTCCTTACCGGCGGCACGCAGTTTGCGGCGGCTTTGTGCGACTTCGGAAGCAATGTTCACGGCGTTTTCCAGCAAGATCACGCGCTCCCGCGCCGTTTCCAGCGCCTGCCAGGCCAGGCGGACCTGTTCTTCGACCGTGCGGGCGGCGGCCTGCAACCGGTTGCGGTTGGCGGCCGTATCGTATGCGGCGCGCAGGGTCGATGCGCGGGTGGAAAAGCCGGAAAACAGTTCCCAATCGGCCTGAAAACCGATGGTGTAGTCCCGCCGCGTGCCGAGCACTCCGGAATTGTTCTGCTCGAAATTGAATTCGCCTTCCAGGTCGATGGTCGGGTACAGGCCGGCCTTGGCCTCGATCTGACGTTGGCGGGTAATGTCGATGCTGGTGCCGGCTTCGCGTACGGCGGGATTTTCGACCAAGGCTATTGCCAAGGCCCGGTCCAATTCGCTGGGCACGGCATTCACGGGCGGGCGCGGGTCGTACATGTCTTCCAGATTGGGTGGAAAACCGAATACCTGCTGATAGCGGGACATGGAGTCGCGCAGTTGGCCTTCGAAACCGACCCGCCGTTCCTTGGCGACCTGCAGGCGGGATTTGGCCTGCAACACGTCAACGGCGATGCCCGAGCCCCGGCGCACGCGTTCATCTTCCAGGTTCAACTGGCGTTGGATGCGGCCTTCGCTTTCGATCGTGATGCCCAGCAACCGCATTTGCCGCAGCACCGTGATATAGCCGCGAATGCCCTGGAACAGAGTGTTCTGACGGGTTCCTTCCAGGGAAATGCGGGCAAGCTGTTCATTCAGTTCAGCAACGCGGATGGCGGCCTTGGTAGCGTACCCGTCGAAAATATTCTGGGTCAGTGTGAAAACCGTGGTGTTCTTGTTTTCGATGCTCTTGGCGCCGGAAGACCGGGTCGAGGGGCTGTCGATGAATTCGCGGCTGGCATCGCCTGTCATGCTGAGCGTGGGCAGGCGTTGCGCCTTGGCGATATCGATGCCTTGGCGGTTGCTTTCCAGGTCGTTTTGGGCGGCGAGAATGTTTGGGTGGTTGGTGATCAGGCGCGATAACTCGACCTCCAGCGGCGCGGCATGCGCCACGCCGGGCACGGCCAGCCCTGTCAGGGCCCAGCCCGCCATCGACATCGCGGCGATCACATATTTCTGCACCGAGTAAAACTCCCTCAAGTCGCCGACCCGGGGCATAAGCCGGATCATGGTCCCAATCACAGGGGACCCTGATGCCTGAGTCTATGCCCGCCGCTTGGTGCGGTCAAACACACCCCGAATCGCCCCAGGAAAACAGGGGTTCTTATAGGAAACCTTGGTTAAATGCCGGTTAAGGACGCGTCACGGCGTTCCGAACCCGCCGCCGCCGGGGGTTTCGATGATAAACACGTCCCCGGCTTTTAGGTCACGGCGGTCGTTGCCGCCCAGTTCCTCGATGCGCCCGTCGGCGTGTTCGACCGCATTGCGGCCCAGCATGCCGTCCCCGCCGCCGGAAAGGCCGTGGGGCGGCATGCGCCGATGACTGGATAGGATCGCCGCCGTCATGTCCTCCAGGAACCGAATGCGGCGCACCACGCCGTCACCCCCCCGATGTGCGCCATCGCCGCCCGAACCATGGCGAATGGCGAACAGTTCCAATAGGACCGGAAAGCGCCATTCCAGAACTTCCGGGTCGGTCAGGCGGGTGTTGGTCATATGCGTGTGGACGGCGTCCGTACCGTCGAAATCGGGCCCGGCACCGGATCCGCCGCAGATCGTTTCATAGTACTGATGCCGGTCGTTGCCGAAGGTGAAGTTGTTGCACGTGCCCTGGCTGGAGGCGAGCATGCCAAGCGCACCGTAAAGCGTGTCCGTAATGGCCATGCTGGTTTCCACGTTGCCCGCGACCACGGCGGCAGGATAGACCGGGGCCAGCATGGATTCCTTGGGGATCACCAGTTTCAGCGGTTTCAGGCAGCCCGCGTTGAGCGGGATATCGTCATCGATCAGCGTGCGGAAAGTATAGAGCACCGCCGCGTGACAGACGGCGGTGGGGGCGTTGAAGTTGCTGTCGAGTTGTGCGGATGAGCCCGAGAAATCGAGCGTCGCCTCGCGCTTTTTCCTGTTCACCTTGATCTTCACGTCGATCACGGCGCCGTTGTCCATCTCGCTTCGGAATTCTCCGTTCTTCAAGACATCCAGAACCCGGCGCAGGCTTTCCTCGGCGTTGTCCTGCACGTGGTCCATATAGGCCCAGACGGTGTCGAGCCCGAAATGATCGACCATCTTGCGCAGTTCCTGCGCGCCCTTTTCGTTGGCCGCGATCTGGGCCGCCAGATCGGCCAGGTTCTGGTCGAAATTGCGCACGGGGTAGGGGCCGCCGCACAAAAGCTCACGCAGGGCGTCTTCGCGCAGATCGCCCTGATCGACCAAAAGGAAGTTGTCGATCAGCACGCCCTCTTCTTCGACCGTCGTACTGTCGGGCGGCATGGAGCCCGGCGTGATGCCGCCGATGTCCGCATGATGACCGCGCGAGCCGACATAAAACAAAATGTCTTGGCCTGCATCGTCGAATACGGGCGTGATGACCGTGACGTCCGGCAGGTGCGTGCCGCCGTTATAGGGCGCGTTAAGCGCATAGACATTGCCGGGCCGCATCCGGCCTTCGTTTTCGAGCATGACGGCGCGGATGCTTTCGCCCATGGAGCCCAGGTGCACCGGAATGTGCGGCGCGTTGGCGATCAGTTCGCCCTGTTTGTCGAACACAGCGCAGGAGAAATCGAGCCGTTCCTTGATGTTCACGGAATAGCTGGTATTGGCCAGGGTCGTGCCCATCTGTTCGGCGATGGACATGAACAGGTTGTTGAAGATTTCCAACATCACCGGGTCGGCCTGGGTGCCGATGGCATGGGCTTCCGGGCGGGCTTCCACCCGGGTCAGGATCAGGTGGCCTTTGCGGGTCATTTCCGCTGACCAGCCGGGCTCAATCACGATGGTCGAGGTGTTTTCGACCAAAATCGCGGGTCCGCCCACACGGTCACCCGGAAGTAAGGCCTCGGTCCGGTAGACGGGCGTTTCATAGTCTTTGCCGCCGGAGGTCATGGGCATCAGGGTCATGGGGCGCAGCGCCGCCACGCCGGGGATATCTTCGATGTCCGGATCTTCCGCCATACCGGCGCGGCCCACAACCTCGACCGACACGGCTTCGATGATGTGCCCGCGGCCGGGGGCGGTGAAGCCATAACGCTGACGGTGCAGGCTTTCGAATTCCTCGATCATCTTGTGGCGATCACCGAACGGCACGATCAACGCCGTGTCCGTGCCCTTGTATCGCAGATGGGCGCGGCGGTAGACCTCAATCAATTCCTTGTCGATGTTCTGATCGGTGATTTCCCGCTGCGCGTCTGCTTCCAGGCCTTCGATGATTTCCATCAAGGGGGCGGTCAGCCCGGCGGCGAGGGGGGCTTCGACGGCTTTTTCCCGGATCGCCCGCACATCGGCCAACCCCATACCGTAGGCCGACAGCACGCCGGCGAAAGGATGCAGGAACACGGTGTTCATGCCCAGCGCGTCGGCGACCAGACAGGCATGCTGGCCCGCCGCCCCGCCGAAACAGTTGAGAACGTATTCCGTCACGTCGTGGCCCCGCTGGACCGAGATTTTCTTGATGGCATTGGCCATGTTTTCGACGGCGATCTTAAGAAAGCCCTCGGCGACTTCTTCCGGCGAGCGGTCATCGCCGGTCTGCTCATAAATGGTCCGGGCCATGTCTTCGAACTTGCGGCGCACGGCGAGATGATCCAGCGCCTCGTCCCCGTTGGGCCCGAACACGGCGGGGAAATACTTCGGCTGAACCTTGCCCAGCATGACGTTGCAGTCGGTCACGGTCAGCGGCCCGCCCCGCCGGTAGCAGGTCGGGCCGGGATCAGCGCCGGCACTGTCCGGGCCGACCCGGTAGCGCGCCCCGTCGAAATGCAGGATCGATCCGCCGCCGGCCGCCACCGTATGAATGTTCATCATGGGGGCGCGCATGCGCACGCCCGCGACCAGGGTTTCGAAGGTGCGTTCGTACTCGCCGTCATAGTGCGAGACATCCGTGGAGGTGCCGCCCATGTCGAAGCCGATGATTTTCTCGAACCCCGCCATGCGGGCCGTCTCCACCATGCCGACCACGCCGCCCGCCGGGCCGGACAGGATCGAATCCTTGCCCTGGAACAGGCGGGCATCGGTCAGCCCGCCATTGGACTGCATGAACTGCAGCGGCGTGTCGCCCAGGTCGGCCGCAACGCGGTCCACATAGCGGCGCAGGATCGGCGACAGGTAGGCGTCGACCACCGTGGTGTCGCCGCGGCTGACCAGTTTCATCAGGGGACTGACCTGATGGCTTGCTGATATTTGGGTGAAGCCGATATCGCGGGCAATGGCGGCGGCCCGGCGTTCATGGTCAGAATAGCGGTAGCCGTGCATGAACACGATGGCGGCGGCACGGATACCTGCATCGAAGGCATCCTGCAGATCGGTGCGCAGGCGCGCTTCGTCCAGGGGGATGAGGGGCTCGCCCTGGGCATTGATGCGCTCGCCGGTTTCGATCACGCGTTCATACAGCATTTCCGGCAATTCAATATGCCGCGCGAAGATATCGGGCCGGGCTTGGTATCCGATGCGCAGCGCATCGCCGAAACCGTCCGTGATGACCAGGACCGTGCGGTCGCCCTTGCGCTCCAACAGCGCATTGGTGGCCACGGTGGTGCCCATCTTGACGACGCTGACCGCATCTTCGGGGATCGCATCGTTGGGCTTCAGGCCCAGGATGTCGCGGATGCCTTGTAGGGCCGCGTCTTCGTATTGATCCGGGTTTTCTGACAACAGCTTATGGGTCGTGACCCGGCTGTCCGGTCCGCGCGCTACCAGATCCGTGAAGGTGCCGCCCCGGTCGATCCAGATGTGCCAGCCGGATGTCTGTCCAGATTTTTGTGTTGCGTCCACCATGTGGTCGGTTGCCGGCCCTCTCAAACCCCCGTGGTCCCGGATTTACTTGTGGCTTCCGTGAAAGACCGGATAGAACAGCCTCACAGACAAAAACACAAGACCAAGAGGACATCCATCCTAATGTCGCGCACACTCGCCTATTTCGAAAATTTCATGGATCCTGTCGCCCTGGACATCCTGGGTAAGGAATCCGATCTGACGGCCCAACGCATCGCATTCGCCGATGATGCGGACCACAATTGGCAACAATTGGAACAAGCCCATGGCTGCCAGTTCCTGCCGACCACGGAAACGCCCGAGGCATGGTATCCGACGCGCGCGTTCCTGGAACGCTGCCCCAATCTGCTGGCCGTGTCTTCGACCGGGGCGGGCTACGACATGATGGATGTGGATGCCTGCAACGATCTTGGCATCATGGTGGTCAACAATTCGGGCGCCAATTCCGTTTCCGTGGCACAGCACGTTTTGGGCCTGGCGCTGACTTTGTCCAAACAGATCGCTCAAACGGATAAGGCGATCCGCCACGATGCCCGGGTCAACCGTCTGAACTTCATCGGATCGGAGCTGACGGGCAAGACCGTCGGCATTGTCGGGCTCGGCAACATCGGACGGCTGGTCGCGGGCTATGTGAAGGTCTTCGGCGCCAAGGCGATTGCCTATGACCCTTATATCTCTGACGCCGATTTCGCCGAACGCGGGGCGGACAAGGTCGATTTCGAAACCTTGTTCCGCGAAGCCGATATCGTTTCCGTCAACTGCCCGCTGAATACGGAAACCCGGGGCATGGTCGATGGGCGTGCATTTTCCTTGATGAAGCCCACGGCCTATTTCATCACTACGGCGCGGGGCGGCATCGCCGATCAGGATGCCCTGTTGGCGGCGTTGAAGGAAAAACGCATCCAGGGTGCGGGGCTTGATGTGTTCGATGTCGAGCCTACGGGTAATGTGGACAACCCGTTCATCGAATTCGACAACGTGCTGTTGTCGCCGCATAACGCGGGCGTGACCCATGAATGCAATTACAACATGGCCAAGGCGGCGGCCGAGCAGTGGATCACTATCCTGCGCGGTGAAAAACCGCCCCGCCTGAAAAACCCGGAGGTCTGGGAGCGTTATACCGAGCGGTATGAACGTATTTTCGGACAGGCCGTGGCGGCGGAGTAAGCCGCCCCGCGCCGGTCAGTTTTCCGTAAGGCCGGCGACCCGCTTGGCGATCGCCAGGGACGAGGTCAGTCCCGGGCTTTCGATGCCGTACAGACCGACATAGTTGGCAAGGCCGTGCACATCCGCGCCCTGGATGATAAAATCGGCGGCATATTTGTCGTTGCTGTTGGTCAGCTTGGGCCGCACGCCAGTGTATCCCGGCGACAGGGCGCCGTCGGGCAGGCCCGGCCAATAGCGGCGGATCGCGCCGTAGAAACTTTCGGCCCGGCTTTCATCGACCTTGTAATCGATCTGGTCGGGATGGGTGACGTCGAGCCATTCCACATCGGGGCCGAATTTCGTGCCGCCGCCCAGGTCCAGGGTCGAATGGGTGCCCAGTCCGCCGACCACGGGGGCCGGGTAGATCAGATGGTTGAACGGGCTTTTCCCGGCGATGGTGAAATAATGCCCCTTGGCATAATAGAAGGGCGGAATGCTGTCTTCGGGGATGCCGTCGATGGCATGGGCGATGTGCTGGGCGTACAGCCCGCCCGCGTTGATGACCAGAGAACAGTCCAGTTCCATGGGGGCGTCGCCGCCGGCACGGATGCGGATTTTCCCGTCGGCCAGAACCTCGCCGCCTAGGGTCGGGGTGTTGAAGGCGATCATGCCGCCCCGGTCTTCCAATTCGCCCTGCAGGGACAGCATATAGCCGTGGCTTTCGATGATGCCGGTGGATGGGGACAGCAGACCCGCCGCCGCCGTCACGTTGGGCTCCATCTCTTTCATCTGCTTGGCGTCCAGCCATTCCAGATCATGGACTCCGTTGGCTTCGCCCTTGGCCTTTAATTCTTCCAGCTTGGCGATTTCGTCTTCGGTGATGGCGACGATCACCTTGCCGATGCGGTTGTGTTCGATCCCATGGCTGGCGCAGTAGTCATAGAGCATGTGCTTGCCTTCGACACAGCACAGTGCCTTGAGTGAATCCTTGGCATAGTAGATGCCGCCGTGGATGACCTCGGAATTGCGGGAACTGGTGCCCGTGCCGATGTCTTCGGCTTTTTCAAGCACGATGACGTCACGCCCCGCCTGGGCCAGCGTACGGGCGCAGGCCAGCCCGACGACGCCCGCGCCGATGACGACTGTATCAACCTGTTCGGCCATGGATGCTCCTGAGTATTGGGATTTCTTGGTTGGATTGTATACACGTTGGATGGCTATGCTTCGGTTTGCCCCATAACGTGCCGGCGTGCAAGTCTCCGTGTGCTGTCCTTTTCCACCACGAGAAAAAGCCCATGAACCCCGTTGCACCGATCGTCATGTTTCTCGGCTTTCTGGGCCGGCACGCAACCACCATGATGGCCGTGGGGGTGTTTTCGGGCCTGGCCCTTCCCGGAGTGACGATCCATCTGCAGCCCTGGCTGACCCATATGGTCTGGGTTCTGATGTTCGTTTCCATGGTTCATATCGACTGGGCGGACGTGATCGGTCATATCCGCCGGCCGTTCCTTTTGGGCACGGCGCTGGTCTGGATGCTGGCCGTCACACCGGTGCTGATGTGGCTGATCGTCAAGGACACGGGCCTCAGTCCCGGCCTGATCGTCGCCGTGGTGCTGACGGCGGCCAGCTGTCCCCTGATGTCGACACCGGCCGTCGGCATGATCATCGGCCTGGACGGGGCGTTCCTGTTGCTGGTGCTGGTGGCCGAGACGTTTCTGGTGCCGCTGACCCTGCCGGTCGTTTCCTCGACACTGGTTGCAACTCCGCTTTCGACCCTGGACCTCATGGGCCGGCTGGCGGCCCTGGTCGCCTCGACCTTTGCCGCCGCCGTGGCGGCACAATGGATATTGGGCAAGGGGCGGCTCACTGCCTGGCGGGAGCCCCTGCATGGGGTGTCGGTGGTCCTGCTGGTCGGTTTTGCCGCCGGGCTGATGGCGGGCGTGCCCCAGGCCTTCGCCGAAGACCCCGATCACGTGATCTTTGTGACGATCCTCAGCTTCGCCGTCTATGCCGGGTTGCAATTGGCCGGGGCGGGGGCGTTCATGGTCGTCGGCCGGGCGCTGGGCCGCGATTGGGACCGGGTCAAGGTTCTGTCGGCGGCCTTTGCCTCGGGCAATCGTAACCTTGCGATTTTGATCGCGGTTTTGTTACCGGCCATCGATGCGGATACCATGCTTTACTTCGTGGTCGGCCAGTTTCCCATCTATCTGATGCCGGCCGTATGGCGGCAGCTGGCGAAACGGCTGTTGCCTGCCTAAATAAGGCAGCGACTTCTGGCAACGGATTTTGTTGGTATCAGTATGTTCAGAACAAAGTCATTACGGGCTGTGGCGAAGGGACTGTTTCTGGTCCTGGTCGCCAGTGCGGCCATCGGCATCGGGAAACACAACGTCATGGCGGATTGGCGCACGGCCAGCCGGGAGCCCCTGGGCATCGCGCCCGACCCGGCGGAACACAGCGAAGCCATCGTGCAGGTCTATTCGGCCCGGGCTTTTTCCTGGCGCGGGATTTTCGGCGTGCATACCTGGATCGCGACCAAGCCGACCGATGCGGCGGCTTTCACCGTGTATGAAATCATCGGCTGGCGGGCACGCTATGGCGGATCAGCCCTGGCCGTGACGGAGAAAGAACCCGACCAGCGTTGGTTCGGGGCCGAGCCCGAAATCATTGCCGATAAACGGGGGGCCGGCGTGGACGGCATGATCAAACGCATCGATGCCGCCGCCCGTGCTTATCCTTACGACCGTGAATACACGGTCTGGCCCGGCCCCAATTCCAATACCTTCACCGCCCATGTCGCCCGCGCCGTGCCGGAATTGGGGGTGGACCTGCCGCCCACGGCCATCGGCAAGGACTACATCCCGGGCGGAATTGCCGCCAAAACACCCAGCGGCACCGGCTATCAGGTTTCCCTGTTCGGCCTATTGGGCGTGATGGCGGGGGTCGAGGAAGGGGTCGAGATCAATATCCTGGGCCTGACCTTCGGCATTGACCCGAAAGACCTTGCCATCAAACTGCCCCTGGCGGGACGGCTGGGTCCGTCGTAATAAAGGCCGACAATTATTCATACCGCCGTTCGGCGGGCGCGACATTCAAGGAAATCCGAACAAGACATGAGCATCTGGGGAAAGGTCGTCGGCGGGGTTGCCGGGTTCGCCATGGGCGGCCCGTTGGGCGCGCTTATCGGCGGGGTCGCCGGTCATATGTACGACCAGCGCAAGGAAGAAGAAGCCCTGTTGGGCGGTGCGACCGGCGCGGATGCCGAAAACGAGGCCCGTCAGGTCGCCTTTACCCAATCAGTAATCGTGCTGGCCGCCAAGATGGCGAAATCGGACGGTGCCGTGTCCAAGGATGAAATCCTGGCCTTCCGCCGCATGTTCCATGTCCCGCCCGAAGACGAAGCCGCCGTCGGCAAGCTGTTCAACGAAGCCCGCAAGGACGCCACCGGCTACGAGCCCTATGCGGAACAGATCGCCATGATGTTCGCGCGCGAACCGGCGGTGTTGGAAGAATTGCTGGCCGCCTTGTTCCATATCGCCAAGGCGGACGGCGCCGTGCATCCCGGCGAGATGGAATTCCTGCGCCGCACGGCCCTGATCTTCGGTTTCACGCCGCAGGGGTTCGAACGTCTGAAGGCGACGCATCTGGACGAACCCAAGAAGGCCGACCCTTACGAGATTTTAGGCGTGACCCGCGATATGTCGGATGCGGATATCAAAAAAGCCTATCGTCAGTTGATCCGCGAAAACCATCCCGACAAGCTGATGGCCGAAGGCATGCCGCAGGAATTCATCGACCTCGCCAACGAGAAGATGGCGACCATCAACGCGGCCTACGATCAGGTCGAGAAGGAACGCGGTCTCTAGGGTATAATAGCAGCGGGTGGTGTGCTGCCTGCGAGGGGGAATTTGCTATGCCAGAGATCATCATCGATCCCAGCCCTAATTTCGACGACCGCGGCCCGGCGTTTACCGTCGACATGCTGGTCCTGCATTACACCGGCATGGAAACGAAAGGGGCCGCACTTGAGCGTCTGAAAGACGCCAAGGCCGAGGTCTCGGCCCATTACCTGATCGACGAGGACGGCAACGTCCATCGCCTGGTGGACGAGGGCAACCGCGCCTGGCACGCGGGCGTGGCCCATTGGCGGGGCCGGGCCGATATCAACGCGCGGTCCATCGGGATCGAGCTGGTCAATCCGGGCCATGAATTCGGATATCGGGAATTTCCCGAAGCCCAGATCCGGGAATTGGAAGCGGTCTGCTTCGGCGTGCTGACCCGCCATCCCATCCCGGCCCGCAACGTGGTCGGGCATTCCGACGTGGCGCCGACCCGCAAGACGGATCCGGGCGAATTGTTTCCTTGGGAACGGTTGGCGCAGAAAGGCATCGGCCTGTGGCCGGACGAGAGCGACAGCCTGATGATGGAGCCGGACGCGCTGGCCGATGCCTTGAAGGAAATCGGCTACGACGTGACGGACTTCAGTGCGGCCCTCAAGGCGTTTCAGCGCCATTGGCGGCCCGATCGCGTGACGGGACGTATCGATGCGGAAACGGCACGGCGGTTGTTCGGGCTGGTCGAAGCGATTCGCCGCGACGAGGCCGGGTCCGTTTAAGTAAACCACAGAGACACAGAGGCAGTGAGAAGAGAAAGATTATGGATTCCCGCCTTCGCGGGAATGACAAGAATTAAGTCGTCTCACTGCCTCTGTGGTGCAATTTCCCGCCAATAGGCTATAACGGCCCCGGACCAGACGGCTGGACGGCTGCCTCTTGTATTGGGAAACCTGCAAGGGGAGGAAAGTCCGGGCTCCACGGAAACACGGTGCCGGGTAACCCCCGGCGGGCGCGAGCCTAGGGAAAGTGCCACAGAAAGCAAACCGCCCGGTCTTCGGACCGGGTAAGGGTGAAAGGGTGCGGTAAGAGCGCACCGCGTCCTTGGCAACAAGGACGGCAGGGTAAACCCCACCGGGAGCAAAACCGAATAGGAAGGGCCGGCGGTTTCGGGCCGCGGATGCGTTTCCGCATCGCTCTTCGGGTAGGTTGCGCGAGGCAGGCGGCGACGCCTGTCCCAGATGAATGGCCGTCCATCGGTGCGCCGCGAGGCGCCCGGGGACAGAACCCGGCTTACAGGCCGTCTGGTCCTAATTATCACGTCTTCGATTCCTGCCCGATCCGCCCCAAAAATGCCCCCATGCCCGCAAAATTAGGCCTGGATCGGGCCCTTTAATCGTCCCACTTCGGAACTTTTTTCATCCGGCCCCGAATGCCGGCGGCTGATCCCGCTTGTGCGCGGGCGGGCCGGGAAGTGGGGAAAACGTGGTTTCTCATTCGTTAACGGCCTGGTCCGGAGCCCCGGCAAGCCCAAGGAATCCCAGGCTAATTCCATTGACGCCCATATTATCCCATGATATCCCAAACATGCCCAAAGTGCGTGAATGGCGCAGTGTTTCCGGACGTCGGGCCCGTCCCTGCCCGTTGGGGGCCGGGCGAGCCCGAAAAACGGAACGGCGTCAGCGGGGGCTCCGAGAGGGAATCGCGGAGTTTTCCCAGGTCCCAGGACAGGCGCGCGGATGGGTGCGGAAACGACGTCGCGGGTGCGGCGCGATCGGGTCCGCCGAACGGGATGTGGGTGGAAGACCTAAGGGGGTTGCCGTGGCGCTGCTGGTAGGACGGCACGTCAATAGGATCGACAAGAAGGGACGGGTCAGCGTACCCAAGCCCTTCCGTGCGGCCCTGTCTCGTAGCCGCGCCGAGGCGGATGCCGAAGCGTTCTCCGGCCTGTATGCCTTCCCATCCTTCAAGTACCCGGCGCTCGAAGCCTGTGACGAAGCCTTCATGATGCGCCTTGCCGAAGGGCTGGAAGACCTGGATGTGTTTTCCGACGACCAGGACGACCTTGCCGCCGTGATCCTGGAAAACGCGCGCGAACTGCCGATGGACCCGGAAGGCCGGATCGTGCTGACCGACGATCTGCGCGATTACGCCAACATCAAGGGCGAGGTTCTGTTCGTCGGGCGCGGTCAGCGCATGATGATGTGGGAGCCCAAAGCCTACGAAGCCCAGCGCGGCAGCGCCTTCGAGCGCGCCAAATCGCGCGGCATGACATTGAAATTACCGAAACGGCCAGGCGCATCCACCGGGGAGGACGGCGATGGCTGATAAATCCCGTCACTCCCCGGTGATGCTTGCCGAAGTTCTCGACGCGCTGTCGCCCAAGGACGGCGGCGTCTATGTGGATGCGACCTTCGGCGCGGGTGGGTATTCCCGCGCCTTGCTGGAAGCCGCCGACTGCACCGTCTGGGGCATTGATCGCGATCCGCTCGCGCAAAGCATCGGCGAAGATCTGGGCCGCGAATATCCCGGCCGCCTGACCGTGCTGGCCGGGCGCTTCGGCGATATGCATGAACTGCTTTCCTCTGTCGGGGTGGAGCACGTCGACGGCGTCGCTCTCGATCTGGGCGTGTCGTCCATGCAGTTGGATGATCCGGCACGTGGATTCTCGTTCCGCGCCGATGGGCCGTTGGACATGCGCATGGATGCGGACAGCCGCCTGGGCCACGACATGGCGTCCGCCGCCGACGTGGTCAATTCCATGGCCGAAAAGGAACTGGCCGACCTTATCTATAAGTACGGGGAAGAACGGGCGTCCCGCCGCATCGCCAAGGCGATTGTCGAACTGCGGGCCAAGGCGCCGATTACCCGCACGGAAGAACTGGCGCAATTGATCCGCGGCGTCGTCCGCAAATCGAAGGACGGCATCGATCCCGCGACCCGTACGTTCCAGGCGCTGCGCATTTTCGTCAATGATGAATTGGGTGAACTGACCCGGGGTCTTGCCGGGGCCGAGGCGCTGCTGGTGCCCGGCGGGCGATTGGCCGTGGTGTCGTTCCATTCGCTTGAAGACCGGGCGGTGAAGGAATTCCTGCGCGAACGGTCCGGCGGTGGCCCGCGCCCGTCGCGCCACATGCCGGATCTTCCGCAATCTGCGGAACAGCCGACCTTCACCTTGCACAAACGCGGCACGGTCAAACCCGGCGACGCGGAAACCAAGACCAACCCACGATCCCGCTCGGCGCGCATGCGTTGGGCCGAACGCACGGATGCCCCCGCCCGGGCGGCGGCATGACGAAAGGAGGGCGGCCATGACCAAACGCACGACGTTCCTCGCCCTGGCCCTTGCCGGGATTTTGTCCTTGGGATTGTTCATGATCAGCTATCAGGTCCAGGACCTGGAAGATCAGCTGGATGCCCTGAACCGCGACATTTCGCGCGACAGCCGCGCCGTTCACGTGCTGCAGGCCGAATGGGCGCATCTGAATGATCCGCAGCGCCTGCGCATGCTGTCCGAACGCTATCTGGGGCTGGAGCCCATCGCCACCAAGCAGCTTGGCAAGGTCGAAGACATTCCTTGGCGCCCCTTGGTTGAAGCAGCCGACCGCGGCGAGGCCGCCGCTCCCGCGTCCGAGCCGGTGATCAAGCCCGCCGCGGTGTCCGAACCTGCCATCAAGCCTGTTGCCGCTGCCGGCGACAAATCGGTCGAAGACGCCCTGCCGGCGATCCGCCGGGCCCTCGGCATGCTCAAGCAGGAGGGCGGGCAATGATTTCCGCCATGATGCAGGGTGATCTGTTCGATTTCGCGCGGGGCCGGACCGGCCCCACGGGCCGCACGGCCGAAGCATTGGAAACCGGGCGCTCGCGCCTGCTGGTTACCGGATTGGTCATTTCCATGGCCTTCATGGCATTGGGTTGGCGGGTGGTTGATTTGACCTTGTTCGCGGACCGGGCCGAACCCCGCCTGGCGCATGGCATCAGCCCGCAAGTCACGGTTCAGGAACGGGCCGACATCGTTGACCGCAACGGCATCGTGGTGGCGACATCCCTTCCGGGGGTTTCCCTTTATGCCGATCCCAAACATGTGCTGGACGTGCAGGAAACGGCCGGCAAGCTGGTCCGCGTTCTGCCCGATCTAGATCGGGAGAAGCTGGAGCGCCGGCTGGCACAGCGCGGCCGGTTCGTCTATCTGAAGCGCAACCTGACCCCGGAACAGCATTATGAGGTTCATCGCCTGGGCCTTCCGGGCATTCAATTCGAGCGGGGCGAGCGCCGGGTCTATCCCCAGGGCCGCCTGTTGGCCCATATCCTGGGTGTGACCGATATCGACGGGCGCGGCACGGCCGGGATCGAGCGCCGGTTCGAAAGCCGTCTGACCGGCGGCGGCGCGCCGCTGTCTCTTTCGATCGATGTGCGTATCCAGGCCATCGCCCACGAAGTCCTGAGCAATACCGTCCAAGAGTTTTCCGCCTTGGGCGGCACGGCCATGGTCATGGATGCCAATACGTCCGAACTGGTGGCCATGGTGTCCTTGCCCGATTTCGACCCGAACCGTCCGGTGGAACTGCTGGGCGAGGCCGGGTTCAACCGCGCCACCAAGGGCGTTTACGAAATGGGCTCGACCTTCAAGCTGCTGACCGCCGCCATGGCGCTGGACGCCGGGGTGGTCCCCATTTCGGGCGGCTATGACGCGTCCAAGCCGTTTCGCGTCGCGCGCTTCATGATCACCGATTATCACGCCAAGAACCGCTGGCTCAGCGTGCCGGAAATCCTCATCCATTCATCGAATATCGGGGCAGCCAAAATGGCCCTCGATCTGGGCAGCAAAGCCCAACAGACCTACCTTGGGCGGCTCGGCCTCCTGCGTCCGTCCCCCGTTGAGTTGCCTGAGGTAGGTCACCCTCTTACGCCTTCGCCCTGGCGCGAGATCAACACCGTGACGATTTCCTACGGTCACGGCATCTCGGTCACGCCGGTGCAGTTGGCCAA
The DNA here is from genome assembly GCA_040218445.1 of Rhodospirillales bacterium. GTDB lineage: Bacteria > Pseudomonadota > Alphaproteobacteria > Rhodospirillales > Casp-alpha2 > UBA1479. Next base: position 248,277 of record JAVJRK010000017.1, read on the forward strand.
TGCCATCGCGACCACCGTCAACGGCGGTGTCTACCGTCCGACGACACTGTTGAAGCAGGATGCCCCCGAAGGCATCCCCGGCAATCAGGTGTTCTCGCCCGATACCTCGGCCAAGATGCGCGGTCTGATGCGTTTGGTGGTCAGCCGCGGCACCGGTAAGAACGCGGAAAAACAGGCCGATGGATACCTGATCGGCGGCAAGACCGGCACGGCGGAAAAGCCCAAGGCCGGTGGGTATTCCGACAAAGCCAATATCGCGTCCTTCGTTGGCGCGTTCCCCATTCACGCCCCGCGTTATGTGGTCTGCGTGGTGGTGGACGAGCCCAAGGGCACCAAGGAAACCTTCGGCTATGCCACGGGCGGCTGGGTCGCCGCCCCCGCGGTCGGGCGCATCGTACAGCGCACCGCCGGCATCATGGGCATGTCACCGGAATACGGCATGCCGCATCTGGCGGCGGCCAAGGATCTGCCGGCGCAAGCGGCGGAGATCAAGGGGGCGCTGAAACCGGCGACCCTTCGCGAACTTGAAACCGTTTCCCGTCAACCGGAGCAGGTGCGTGCGGCTGAGTGACATGTGGGCGAATGATATGAACAACGGCCAGACAGCCGGTCCGGCCAATCCGCAAATCACGGGCGTGACCTGTGATTCGCGCCGGGTCGCGCCCGGGTATCTGTTCGCCGCCATTCCGGGTGCGGCCATGGACGGCCGGGATTTTATCGCCGACGCCCTTGAACGGGGTGCGGCGGCCATTCTGGCCCCGCCGGGGACGCGCCTTCCGGACGGATACGAGACGACACCGCTCCTCGATACGGACAACCCGCGCCGCCGCTATGCCCTGCTGGCGGCGCGCTTCTATCCGCGCCAGCCGGAAACAGTTGCCGCCGTGACCGGCACCAACGGCAAGACCTCGGTCGCCAGTTTCCTGCGCCAGATTTGGCAGCACGCGGGGCTGGATGCGGCCAGCGCGGGGACCCTAGGTATTCAGTCCGATGTGTTTTCCCGCGACGAAGGCCTGACCACGCCGGACCCGGCGGACCTGCATGCGGACCTTGCCCACCTGGCTGAACTGGGTGTCGATCACTTGGCGTTGGAAGCCTCCAGCCACGGACTTGATCAGAACCGCCTGGACGGGGTGCGCATTGCCGCCGCCGCCTTTACCAACCTGACCCGCGATCATCTGGATTATCACGGCAGCCTGGATGATTACGCCCGGGCCAAGCGGCGCCTGTTCGAAGACCTTGTCGCCGAAGGGGGTGCCGCCATCGTCAACGCGGACGATGCGCGCGGTGCGGAAATGATCGCCTGTGCCCAGGCGCGGCATTTGCGCGTGCGGACTTATGGCGAACGGGGTGTTGATTTCAAACTGCTGGATGCGCGGCCTGATGCCGGCGGCCAGCATCTGAACCTGATGATCGGCGGGATGGAACAAACCCTGTTCCTGCCCTTGGCCGGACGTTTTCAGGCGATGAACGCGCTTTGCGCCCTGGGTCTTGCCACCGTCACCGGGGTTTCCGCCGATCTGGCCTTGGATGCCTTGAAAACCTTGAAAGGGGCGCCCGGGCGTATGGAGTTGGTCGGCGAAAAAACGGGCGGCGGAGCGGTCTATGTGGACTACGCCCATACGCCCGATGCCTTGGAAAACGTTCTGCGGGCCTTGCGCCCCCATGCCGCGGGCGCTCTTGCCGTGGTGTTCGGATGCGGCGGGGACCGTGACCGTGGGAAGCGCCCTGAAATGGGCCGGATCGCGGCGGACCTGGCCGACCGGGTGATCGTCACCGACGATAACCCCCGGGGCGAAGACGCGGCCGCCATCCGTGCCGAAATCCTGGCCACGGCCCCGGGTGCCTCGGAAATCGGCGACCGGGCCGAGGCCATTGAGACGGCCGTGGACAGCCTGTCATCGGACGAGGTGTTGGTGATCGCGGGTAAGGGGCATGAACGCGGCCAGATCATCGGGTCCAAGATTCTTCCTTTCGATGATCGTGATGCGGCCCGCGCCGCCCTGGCGGGGAAGGGGTGAGCCCATGGGTATGAAGAAAGCGCCCTTTGTCTTGTGGAATGCCGGAGCCGCCGCCGCCGCGACGGAAGGCAGCCCCGTGGGTGAATGGCAGGCGACGGGTGTATCCATCGATACGCGGACGCTGCAACCCGGCGACCTATTCGTCGCCATCAAGGGGGTGGCGTCGGACGGCCACGACCATGCCGCCCAGGCCTTGGAAAAAGGGGCGGCCGGCGTCGTTGTCGCCCACGGGTTTGATGGCGTTCCCGCCGATGCGCCGGGCCTGCGGGTTGATGATACGACCCAGGCTCTTGAAGGACTGGGTCGCGCCGCCCGCGACCGGTCGAAAGCCAAAATTTGCGCCGTGACCGGCAGCGTCGGCAAGACCGGCAGCAAGGACGCGCTGGCGACCATTCTGGCGCGTCTGGGCGAAGTGCACGCCAGCCAGGGCAACCTGAACAACCATTGGGGCCTGCCCCTCAGCCTGGCGCGCATGCCGCTTGAGGCGACTCACGGCGTGCTTGAATTGGGCATGAACCATCCGGGCGAAATCCGCCCGCTGTCGCAGATGGCGAAGCCGCATGTGGCGTTGATCACCACGGTCGAATTGGTCCATAGCGAATACTTCAACGCCATCGAAGATATCGCCGACGCCAAGGCGGAAATCTTCGACGGTCTGCTGCCGGGCGGCACGGCTGTCCTCAACCGCGACAACTCCATGTTCGACCGCCTGACGGCGGCGGCCCGTGCGGTCGGGGCGGAAACGGTGCTTTCCTTCGGCCGCCATGAAAAGGCCGACATGCGCCTGACCGACATGCGGGCCGACCCGGTCGGCACTTGCGTGCAGGCTGACCTTGCGGGCACGAAATTCACCTACCGCGTGGGCGTGCCGGGCAATCACTGGGTGATCAACACCTTGGGCGTGCTGGGTGCGGCCATGGCATTGGGGGCAGACATGGACGTGGCGACGGCCATGCTTGGCCGTTTGTCCCCCCCCAAGGGCCGCGGCAATCAGACGCGTATTTCCATCGACGGCGGCGAATTGACCCTGATCGATGAAAGCTACAACGCAAGCCCCGTCGCCGTTACGGCGGCGGTTGATGTTCTGGCCATGAGCGAGCCCTCCACGGGCGGGCGCCGCATCGCCGTTCTGGGCGACATGCTGGAATTGGGTGAACAGTCGGATGACCTGCACCGCGCGCTGGCATCGCCATTGATCGCGCGCAACATCGACGCCGTATTCACGGCCGGCCCGGGCATGGAAAACCTGTTTGAGGAACTGCCCCGCGAGATGCGCGGCGGTCATGCGGATACGTCGGACAAGCTTGCCCCCCTGGTGGCGTCGTCCGTGCGGGCCGGTGACGTGGTTCTGGTCAAGGGATCGTTCGGCGCGCGTATGGGCGCCGTGGTCGATGCGCTGATGGCGTTGGGCGATCACCAAGGAAACGGCGGGCATGGCCACGCCATGGCCGGGGAATAGAGGCAAGACATGCTGTACCAAATCCTATTCCCCATGGCTGATGAGTTCGCGATCCTCAACGTGTTCCGCTATCTGACGTTCCGCACCGGCGGGGCGGTGATCACGGCCTTGATCGTCAGCTTCCTGATCGGCCCCGTGTTGATCGAGGTTCTGAAAGCCAAGCAGAAGGGCGGCCAGCCGATCCGCGACGACGGCCCGGAAAGCCATCTGGTGACCAAACAGGGCACGCCGACCATGGGCGGGCTGATGATCCTGATTGCCTCGGTATTGGCGACTTTGTTGTGGATGGACCTTGAAAACGGCTTCGTCTGGACGGCCCTGGGTGTGACCATCGGCTACGGCATCATCGGGTTCCTGGACGATTACCTGAAGGTATCGAAGCGCAATTCCAAGGGCCTGCCGGGCAAGCTGAAGCTGATCCTGCAGGTCTCCATCGCGGGCGTGGCCGCGTTCTATATTTCGGCCCACCTGCCCGATCCCTTGGCGACGACCCTGGCCCTGCCGTTCTTCAAGAACCTGCTGGTTGATCTGGGTTGGATGTTCATCGTGTTCGCCTGTTTCGTGATGGTGGGCTCCAGCAATTCCGTGAATTTGACGGACGGCCTGGATGGGTTGGCCATCGTGCCGGTGATGATCGCAGCCGGGGTGTTCGCGCTGATCGCCTATCTGGTCGGCAACACGGTGTTCGCCAACTATCTGCAACTGCATTACGTGCCCGGCTCCGGCGAGCTTGCCGTGTTCATGGGATCGCTGGTCGGGGCGGCGCTCGGCTTCCTTTGGTACAACGCGCCGCCGGCCAAGGTATTCATGGGCGATACGGGTTCGCTCTCGTTGGGCGGTGCGCTCGGCGCCGTTGCCGTGATTACGAAGCATGAACTGGTGCTGGCCATCGTCGGCGGGTTGTTCGTGCTGGAAACCGTATCGGTGATCGTTCAGGTCGTTTCGTTCAAGTTGACCGGCCGGCGCGTGTTCCGCATGGCGCCGCTGCATCATCATTTCGAGCAGAAGGGGTGGGCCGAAGCCACCATCGTCATCCGCTTCTGGATCATTGCGTCCATCCTGGCTCTTGCCGGCCTTGCCACGCTGAAACTGCGGTGAGGAAGGAAACGCGATGATTGATCTTTTCTATTTCTATCGTATGCCGGTCGCGGTGCTGGGCTTGGGTCAATCGGGTCTGGCAACCTGCCAAGCCCTGATGAAAAGCGACGCCGAGGTCTGGGCCTGGGACGACAACGAAGATGCCCGCCAGCGGGCCCGCGAACAGGATATTCCCCTGGTCGATCTTTACACCTGCAACTGGCAGGAAGTAACGACCCTGGTCCTCAGCCCGGGCATCCCGTTTCATTATCCGGAACCGCATGCGGTGGTGAACCTGGCCAAGGCAGGGGGTGCGGAAGTTGTCAGCGACATCGAGCTTCTGGCCCGTGCCCAGCGCGACGCGGCTTATATCGGCATCACCGGAACCAACGGCAAATCGACCACCACGGCCTTGATCGGCCACATCATGCAGCTTGCCGGCCGCGAAGCGGAAATCGGCGGTAATTTGGGGCCTCCCGCCTTGACGCTGGAAACCCTGGTTGAAGGCGGAACCTATGTTCTGGAGATGTCGTCCTATCAGCTGGATCTGACCGTCTCGATCACCTGGGATATTGCAGTTCTGTTGAATATTTCCGCCGATCATCTGGACCGCCACGGCGGAATGGACGGCTACGTCGCGGCCAAGCGTCAGATCTTCCACCGCCAGACGGAACCTAAGTCCGCGATCATCGGTGTCGATGACAGCTACTGCGAAGCGATTTACGAAGACCTTGCCGATATCGGTGATCAGGTCGTGATCCCGGTTTCGGGCGAGAAACGCATTCACGGCGGCGTCTATGTGGTGAACGGCGTTCTGGTCGACGACATGGATGGCCAGGAAATGCCGATCACCAACCTGACGGAAAACCCGGCCTTGCAGGGGCCGCACAACTGGCAGAATGCGGCCGCCGCCTATGCGGCCTGCCGCCGCGCCGGGGTCGAAGGCCGGGTCATCATGGCCTGCCTGCAAAGCTATCCTGGTTTGGTCCATCGTCAGGAACCGGTCGAGGTCGTTGACGGCATCGCCTTCGTCAACGATTCCAAGGCGACCAATGCCGTTGCCGCCGCCAAGGCGTTGGCCTGTTACGACAACATTTACTGGATCGCCGGGGGACGGCCCAAGGAAGGCGGGATCGACGGGCTTACGGAATACTTCCCGCGCATCCGCCATGCCTATCTGGTGGGCGAGGCAGCACTTGGTTTCGGTCAGGTTCTGGACGGCAAGGTGCCTTTCACCATTTCCGGTGAGGTCGCAAAGGCCGTCCAGGCGGCCTTTGCCCAGGCCAAAAAGGACAAAGTCGAGAAGCCGGTTGTGTTGCTATCGCCGGCCTGTGCGTCGTTCGATCAGTTCGCCAATTTCGAAGACCGGGGAGATGCCTTCAAGGATGCGGTCGAAGCCCTTTCCGGCGAGCACCTGGATCCGTCGGAATTGCCCGAAGCTTTCACCATCGCCAAGGAAGGGGATGCCTAGATGAGCACCCTTGCCCGCACGGATAATTCCATTCTCGCCCGCTGGTGGTGGACGGTCGACCGATGGAACCTTGCCGCCGTGGCCGTGCTGGCAACGACCGGGATGGTCATGGCGCTGGCGGCCTCGCCGCCCGTGGCCGTGCGCCTGGGGCTGGATACCTATTACTTCGCGGGCCGGCAGGCGGTGTTCCTGGGCCTGGGCCTGTTTATCGTCGTTGCGGCGTCCTTGTTGTCGCCCAAGGGGGTGCGCAGGGTGGCCATGGCCGTCTTGGCGTTATCCATGGCGTTGATGGTCGCGGTGTTGGCGGTCGGCCCGGAAATCAAGGGGGCCACGCGCTGGCTCAGCCTGGGTGCCATTTCCCTGCAACCGTCCGAGTTCGCCAAGCCCGCCCTTGCCGTGACGGCCGCCTGGTTCTTCGCCCAGGCGCGGCTGCAGGAAGGCTATCCGGGCAATCTGGTCGCCACGGGTTTGTTCATGATGGTGGCGGCCCTGCTGTTGATGCAACCCGATGTCGGCATGACCATGGTCGTCGCCGCCGTATGGGGCGTGCAGTTCTTCCTGGCGGGCCTGCCGATCATCATGGTCATGGGCATCGGTCTTATTTTCCTGGGGTGCAGTGTCGGCGCCTATTTCACCTTCAGCCATGTGCAGGCCCGCGTCGATCGCTTCTTCGATCCGTCTGCCGGCGAAGGCTATCAGGTCATGCGCTCGCTCGACGCCTTCCATAACGGTGGCCTGACGGGACGTGGACCGGGCGAAGGCCGGGTCAAGGAAGTCCTGCCCGACGCCCATACGGATTTCATCTTCGCCGTCGCCGGCGAAGAATTCGGCATGCTGGCCTGCGTTGCCATCGTCGGGCTGTTCGCCTTTGTCGTGGTGCGTGGGCTGAGCCGTGCCTACAAGGACGACAATCTGTTCGTCCTGCTGGCGTCGGCCGGTTTGCTGGTGCAGTTCGCGGTTCAGGCCATGATCAATCTGGCGTCGACCCTGCATCTTATTCCGCCCAAGGGCATGACCCTGCCGTTCGTATCTTACGGCGGGTCGTCCACCGTGGCGATCGCGCTCGGTTTCGGCATGATGCTGGCCCTGACCCGCGCGCGGCCGGGCGAGGGAGGTGCCAAATGACGGCGCATCTTGCGGTCCTGGCTGCCGGGGGCACCGGCGGGCATGTCTTCCCGGCGGAGGCCTTGGCGGTCGAACTTGCCGGGCGCGGTTATCGTTTGGCGCTGATCACCGACCGCCGGGGCGGTGGGTTCGGCGGGGCCTTGGCGGAACTGGAAACCCATCATATCCGCGCCGGCGGCATCGCCGGCAAGCGCCTTACCGCGCGCTTGGAAAGCGTGTTTGAACTGGGCCTGGGAACCCTGCAGGCGCGGTCTCTTCTGGCTAAACTGAAGCCCGATGCGGTCGTCGGGTTCGGCGGCTATGCGTCGGTGCCGACCATGATGGCGGCGACTTGGGGTGGATACGCCACCGCGATCCATGAACAGAACGCCGTGCTGGGCCGGGCCAATCGGCTGCTGGCGACCCGGGTGCGGCGCATTGCGACCTCCATCGACGGCACGCAAATGGTGCCCGACGCGGCCAAGGACAAGATCTGCCTGACCGGCATGCCCGTGCGCCCGGCGGTTTTGGCGGCGGGCGACATGGCTTACGATGAAATCAACGACAACGCGCCTTTGAATCTGCTGATTACCGGCGGATCACAGGGTGCGCGCGTGCTATCCGACGTGGTTCCGGCGGCGTTGGCCCAATTGCCGGAGAAGTTGAAAAAACGTCTGAACGTGACCCAGCAATGCCGGGCCGAGGATCTGGGCCGGGTGCAGGGCGTTTATGGCGATGCCGGAATATCGGCAAACCTTGCAAGTTTCTTCGACGATATACCTCAGCGTCTGGCGGCGGCACATTTGCTGATCGCGCGGGCGGGGGCCTCCACCGTTGCCGAGATGACGGCGATCGGCCGTCCGGCGATCCTGGTGCCCTATCCCCATGCCATCGACAATCATCAGTTCGCCAATGCCCAGGCCGTGGACGAAGCCGGGGCCGGTTGGCTGATGGCCGAAGACGTATTCACGGCGGATCGTCTCGCCGGGCGGCTGACAAGCCTGTTCGAAAGCCCGCGTCATCTGGCCCATGCGGCCCGTGCTTCCAAACGGATCGGCCGGCCCGATGCCGCCCGCGCCCTGGCCGACATGGTGGCGGAAATGATGCCCAACGGAAATTCCAACCATGGGAGGCAGGCCGCATGAGAGCCCTTCCCCTGGATATCGGCACCATGCATTTCGTCGGGATCGGCGGCATCGGCATGAGCGGCATCGCCGAGGTTCTGCATTCCCTGGGCTATTCCGTGCAGGGATCGGACATCGCCGACAGCGCCAACGTAAAGCGCCTGCGCGGCATGGGCATCGACGTCCATGTCGGGCATGACGCGTCCAACCTGGGCCCGGCCCAGGTCGTCGTCGTGTCGTCGGCGGTGAAACCCGACAACCCGGAAGTCGTGGCCGCGCGCCAGAATCTGATCCCGGTGGTGCGACGGGCGGAAATGCTGGGCGAGCTGATGCGCCTGAAATGGTCCATCGCGGTCGGCGGCACCCACGGTAAGACGACGACCACTTCGCTGATTTCGGCGGTGTTGGACGGCGCCGGGTTGGACCCCACGGTCATCAACGGCGGGATTATCAATGCCTACGGCACCAATGCGCGGCTTGGCAGCGGCGACTGGCTGGTGGCCGAAGCGGACGAAAGCGACGGGACGTTCCTGAAACTGCCGTCGACCATTGCCGTGGTCACCAACATCGATCCGGAACACATGGATCATTACGGCGATTTCGAAACCTTGAAACAGGCCTTCGTCCAGTTTGTCGAAAATATTCCGTTCTATGGCTTCGCGGTCCTATGCGCCGACCATGCTGAGGTCCAGAACCTGATCCCCCGCGTGTCCGACCGGCGCGTCGTGACCTATGGCTTCAGCCCGCAGGCCGACGTGCGCGCGGTCAACGTCACCCCGGGGCTGGATGGGGTGGCCTTCGATGCCGTGATCCGCAACCGCAAGACCGGGGAAACGCGCGAAATATCGGATCTGCATCTGCCTATGTACGGCCAGCACAACGTGCAGAACACCCTGGCCGCCATCGCCATCGCCAGCGAGATGAATTTAAACGATGCGGACCTAGCCAGGGCACTTGCCAAATTCGGCGGCGTGAAACGGCGGTTCACACGGGTCGGCACCGTCGGCGGCGTGACCGTGGTGGACGATTACGGCCATCACCCGGTCGAGATCGCGGCGGTTCTGGGTGCAGCCCGCGACGCCACAAACGGCAAGGTCGTCGCCGTGGTGCAGCCCCATCGTTACACCCGCCTGCGCGACCTGTTCGATGACTTCTGCACCTGTTTCAACGATGCCGATGCCGTCGTCGTCGCGCCCGTTTACGAAGCCGGCGAAAGCCCGATCGAAGGCATTGACCGTGATGCCCTGATCGAAGGCCTGAAGGTTCATGGCCACCGGAATGTCGTGGCCTTGGAAGGGCCGGAAGACCTGGCGCGGATCGCGCTTGAATTGACCTCGAACGGTGATTTCGTCGTCTGTCTGGGGGCTGGCACGATCAGCCAATGGGCCAACGCGCTGCCTGAACAGATGCAGGAATTGGGCGGCGGCCTGCGTGAAATTCCCGGCGGTAACGGACAGGGTGGAGGCGTCGGCGCATGATGGCTGTGCAATACGACATGTCGCTTCTTAACCGCCTGCCGTCCGTAAAGGGCAAATTGACGGCGAATGCCTCCATGGCCGGGTTCTCCTGGTTCCGGGTCGGCGGTCCTGCCGAAGTTCTGTTCGAGCCCCAGGACAGGGACGATCTTGCGGCCTTCATGGCGGGCTTGCCGGACGATGTGCCGGTCACGGTGATCGGCGTGGCATCGAACCTGTTGGTCCGTGACGGTGGGGTCGACGGCGTGGTCATCCGTCTTGGCAAAGCCTTTGCCGAGGTCACGGTCGACGGTCAGGAAATCACGGCGGGTGCCGGCGCCATGGATGTCAACGTGGCCCGCGCGGCCCGTGATGAAGGCCTTGCCGGGTTTGAATTCCTGATCGGTATTCCCGGATCGATCGGCGGGGCCTTGCGCATGAACGCCGGGGCCTACGGGGCAGAGATTTCCGATATTTTCGTGGCCGCACGGGCAGTGACCGGCAGGGGAGAGGTTGCGGCCCTCTCCCCGTCGGACATGGCTTTCGCCTATCGCCACTGCGGTCAGCCCGAAGATGTCATCTTTACCGGGGCGACATTCCGAGGAGCGCCCGATAACGTGGATGCGATTGCTCGCCGAATGGCCGATATTCAAAAATCGCGCGGCGAGACCCAACCCGTGAAATCGCGCACCGGTGGCTCGACCTTCGCCAATCCGGAAGGGCACAAGGCCTGGGAGTTGATCGACGAAGCAGACTGCCGCGGCTTGACGCGCGGCGGGGCGCAGGTCTCTCCCCAGCACTGCAATTTCCTGATCAATACGGGTAATGCCACGGCCGCCGATCTGGAAGGCCTGGGCGAGGAAGTGCGCAGGCGGGTTCTTGAAAATTCAGGCGTCGAGCTTCAATGGGAAATCCGTCGCATCGGCCGGCCGGCCGGCCCCAAGGTGCAGGAGGTCGCGCCATGACCGCCATGTCGGAAAGCAAACACGTGGCCGTGTTGATGGGGGGCTGGTCTGCTGAGCGCGAGGTCTCGCTGGTGTCGGGGGCTGCCTGCGCCAAGGCATTGCAGGATGCGGGCTACCAGGTCACCACCATCGATGTGCAGCGCGACGTGGGGGCCTTGATCACGCGCCTTTATCCGCGCCCCGATGCCGTGTTCAACGCGTTGCACGGCCGGTTCGGCGAAGACGGCTGCATCCAGGGGCTGCTCGATATTCTGGGCATTCCCTATACCCATTCGGGTCTACTGGCCTCGGCCGTGGCCATGGACAAGCCCTTGGCCAAACGCCTGTTCGCGGCCGAAGGCATTCCCGTCGCGGAACATGTCGTGGCGACCATCGAAGCCGCCCGCGAACAAGAACCCCTGGCCCGGCCCTACGTGGCCAAACCCATGAACGAAGGGTCCAGCGTCGGCGTGCATATCGTCCGCGAAGGCGACAATGAGCCGCCGTTCGAAGGATCGGGTTGGAACTACGGCGAAGAAGTGATGTTCGAGCGCTACATCCCCGGACGTGAACTGACCGTCTCGGTGATGGGCGGGAATGCCGTTGCGGTGACCGAAATCACCACGTCGCGCGGGTTCTACGACTACGACGCCAAGTATGCCGACGGCGGGTCGATCCATGTGATCCCGGCCGAGGTCGACAAGGATATCTACGATCAGGCGATGGACATGTCGGAACGGGCGTTCAAGGCGATCGGCTGCCGGGGCGTGGCGCGGACCGATTTCCGCTACGACGGCGATACCCTCTACATGCTTGAAATCAATACCCAACCGGGCATGACGCCCACCTCTCTGGTGCCGGAACAGGCCGCCCATACGGGCCTGTCTTTCCAGGATTTGGTCGTCTGGATGGTTGAACAGGCGGAGTGCGATTGATGACCGACAAGAAAACGGACAACGAGACCACCAAGGCGGAAGGAAAGCGCCGCGCCCGAAATCAGAGCGCGCCGAGAAAACGCGTCCTGCGCGGCCGGCTCAGCCGGGCCGTAATGGTCGGTGGTCTGACGGTGGTCCTGCTGGGGGCGGGTGTCGGCGGTTGGTGGGTATGGTCAAACAATGTGGTGTCCGGACTCTATGCCCAGGCCAAGGATTGGACGATCGGCCAGACGGCCGAGGCCGGATTGCGCATCGACGATATTCTCGTGACCGGGCGTTCGCAAACTTCGCGCCAGGATCTTCTGGCGGCGCTGCGTCTGCGGCGCGGTGCGCCGATGTTCGGCTTCGATCCGGAACAAACCCGCCAGCGCATCGAACAATTGCCCTGGGTCAAACGTGCTGTGGTCGAACGCATGCTGCCGGGCACGGTCATGCTGCATATCGACGAGCGCACGCCGCTGGCCCTTTGGCAGAACAGGGGTGTGTTCCAGCTGATCGACGAAGAAGGCGTGGTGATTCTGAAAAAGGGTCTGGAGCGGTTTTCCGACCTGCCCATCGTTGTCGGCCCCGACGCGCCCAAGCACGCCAAGGCATTGTTGGAAACCCTTAGGGCCGAGCCCGACCTGATGCATCTGGTGCGTGCCGCCGTGCGGGTTTCCGGCCGCCGCTGGACCCTGACCCTGGATAACGGCATCGACGTTCAATTACCCGAAGACGACCCGGCCGGGGCCTGGCTGCGGCTGGCCGAGTACGAACGCCAGCACAAGGTCTTGGCACGCGATGTCGAAGTTCTGGATTTGCGCCTGCCGGACCGCCTGATCGTCCGTAAGGCCGCCAAGCCGCGCCCGCCCCGCAAACCCAAGGGCCAAGAAACCTGAGCAATAACCACAGACCACAGAATATCGAGACGACCGAAATGAACAATCCATTGGGAAACACGAAACCGCGCAACGGGCTGGTTGCCGCATTGGACCTGGGGTCTTCCAAGATTTCCTGTCTGATCGCGCGCCTGGGTACGGGCGTGACGGGTAATCAGGTTGCCGCCCGGGTCGTCGGTATCGGGCATCAGAAATCCCATGGCCTGAAATCGGGCAGCGTGATCGATCTGGAAGCCGCCGAAGCGACCATTCGCGCCACGGTCGAAGCCGCCGAGGCCATGGTCGGTGAAAACATCCAAAAGGTTCTGGTCAACCTTTCCTGCGGCAAGCCCAAATCCATGTTGGTTGCCCATGAAGCCGACATCGGCGGCCGCGAGATCGAGGAAGCGGATCTGTACCGCGTGCTGTCGGCGGACCAGGTCACGGCTGAAACGCCTGCCGGCCACGAACTGATCCATTCGATTCCCGTCGGCTATTCGGTCGATGACAACCGCGGCGTGCGTGATCCGCGCGGCATGTACGGCTCGCGCCTGGGCGCCAATCTTCATCTGGTCACGGCGCAGTCGGGGCCGGTCAAGAACCTGCGCACGGTGGTTGACCGCTGCCATCTGGAAATCGAGGCCCTGGTGGCCACGCCCTTCGCGTCGGCGCTGGCCTGTCTGGTTGATGACGAACGGCAATTGGGTACCACCTGTATCGATATCGGCGGCGGCACGACCTCGCTTGCCATTTTCTGCGATGGCGAACTGGTTCACACGGATGTCATTCCGCTGGGCGGCGGTCACATGACCAACGACATCGCCCGGGGCCTGTCGACGCCGCTGGAAAGTGCTGAACGCATGAAGACGTTGTTCGGCTGCGTCATTCCGTCGCCGTCCGACGACGCGGAAATGATCACCGTGCCGTTGATCGGCGAAGACAAGGAGGCGGCGCAGACGCAGGTGCCGCGCTCGGTCCTGTTGGGCATTGTCCGGCCCCGGGCCGAAGAAATCATGGAGCTTGTACGCGACCGCCTGACGGCCAGCGGGTTCGACAAAGCCATCGGTCAGCGCGTTGTGCTGACCGGCGGTGCGAGCCAGCTGTCCGGTTTGGTGGAACTCGCCGGAGACGTGCTTGGCCGCCAGGTTCGCCTGGCCCGGCCGCGCGGTGTCGAGGGGCTATCGGAAGCGGTTTCAGGGCCGGGGTTCGCAACCTCGGTCGGGTTGATCCGCTATGCCGTGGAAAACCCCTTGGAAGTGGCTGGGGGCGACTTTCAGCCGATCAAGGAACGCAGTGGCGCTTTTGGGCGCTTTGGGCAGTGGCTGCGGGAGAATTTCTGAATGAGGAGCAATCTACCTGTTTTTAACCAATCCCCTGAATGCGGCCGCGCAGAGACCGGTCGTCGTTGCATTTATTCAGGCGGCGAGTAATCATCGGAGGCAGAGAAATGAGCATCAACATTACAGTACCTGAAGATAACGAGGCGCCGGAACTGAAGCCTCGTATCAGCGTGATCGGCGTCGGTGGCGCCGGCGGTAATGCCGTGAGCAACATGATCGCGGCAAACCTGGAAGGCTGCGACTTCATCGTCGCCAACACGGACGCACAAGCCATAAAGGGATCCAAGGCCGAACGCCGCATCCAATTGGGAACGGGTGTGACCAAGGGCCTGGGTGCCGGCTCCAAGCCTGAAGTGGGCAGGGCGGCCGCCGAGGAATCGATTTCCGAGATTCTGGCCGAACTGGATCAGTCCAACATGGTGTTCATCGCCGCCGGCATGGGTGGCGGTACGGGCACCGGGGCGGCCCCTGTGATCGCCAAGGCGGCCCGTGAACACGGCATCCTGACCGTCGGTGTGGTAACCAAGCCTTTCCAGTTCGAAGGCAGCCACCGCATGCGTCTGGCTGAACAGGGCCTGGACGAGCTTGCCGGCTATGTCGATACCCTGATCATCATCCCCAACCAGAACCTGTTCCGCGTCGCCAACGAGAAGACGACCTTCGCCGATGCCTTCAAAATGGCCGACGATGTGCTGTATTCCGGGGTGCGATCCATCACCGACCTGATGGTCATGCCGGGCCTGATCAACCTGGATTTCGCCGACGTGCAGTCGGTCATGCAGGGCATGGGCCGGGCCATGATGGGCACGGGCGAAGCGGCCGGTGAACGCCGCGCATTGGATGCGGCCGAAGCGGCGATTTCGAACCCCTTGTTGGACGATGCCTCCATGCGCGGTGCGCGCGGCGTGCTGATCAACATCACGGGCGGCGACGACATCACTCTGTTCGAAGTGGACGAAGCCGCCAACCGGGTGCGTGCCGAAGTCGACGAAGATGCCTACATCATCATCGGCTCGGCCTTCGATCAGTCCATGGAAGGTTCCATGCGGGTGTCCGTCGTGGCCACGGGCCTGGAAGCGGCCGAAGGCGAGCAGCCTTCGCATCTGCATATCCTTAACCAGGCTCAGCGGATCGAGCCGGTGCGTGTGCCGCGCCCGGAAGAGGAAGCGGAGGTCGAAGCCCCGGCGGTCGTCGCCATTCATGACGAAGCACCTGCGGTTGCTGAAACCGGGGAAATGACCGAAACGGCAGGCGAATCGGACTTCGATTCGGCTGAAACCGCGCCCTATGCGGAAACTGCCGAGGCCGAAGCCGAGCCCATTGAAGACGCCGTGGACAGTGAACCCGAAGCGGCCGATGCGGCACCCGCGGAACTTCAACCCCGCGTGCCGGCGGCCATGCCGGGTGCGGGCAACGTGGAATCCTTCATTCCGCCCCGTGCCGTCGAGGTCGAAGACGATGACGACATGGACGGCCCCGCAGCCGGTGCCGATCCTTTCGAAGTCGCGGCCATGGTCAACGGATCAAACGCCGAGGACGACGCGCCGAAAGCCGGCGGGCTTCTGCGCCGAGGTAAGAAAGAAGGCGGCGGTATGTCGCTGTTTGAACGGGTCACGGGCACCGGTAGGGCCAAAAAGCCTGAGGAACCTGCGGTTTCCGAGGTTTCTCCGGCGGCCCAGGCACCTGCCCAGGAAGCGGAGCGGGGCACCATTGATGCCCTGATCCGGTCACGTGCGGCGACCCCGCAGGCGGATTCCACGCCGGCTCCGGCCCCGGTTCAGATGCCGACGCCCGTCCAATCGGCACCGGCCATGATCGAACAGCCGGCAGCCCCGGTACCGCAGAAGGCTTCTTTGGGTGGGGTCGATCCCGCCGATCGGTTGCCCTCGGCGGAAACGGAAGACGATCTTCTGGATATTCCGGCGTTCCTGCGCAGGCAGGCCAACTGAAAGGACGGTGGAACACCGTAACATTCGGAAACAATTAGTGATTTGAGGAAATCCCGGGTTCTGTCCTATTCAGAAACCCGGGATTTCTTTAATGCCTTTGCGGTTTTGCTCGATTAGGGCGTGAACTGGCGGGGGATGAAACGAAAGTGACCCGGGCCCGCTATCGGAACACGGCGGTAAGGCCCGCAAATCAAAGAATACGGGGAACCTGATGGGTTTGACCACAGCCGGCCAGAAAGACCAGCACCGCGGAACCGCCGCCAAGAAGGCCGTCCGCCAGCGGACGTTGAAGGCGTCCGTGTCGCTGACCGGGATCGGGTTGCATTCCGGCGCCGATGTCACCCTGACTCTGCACCCCGCACCTGCCGATTACGGCATTCATTTCAACCGCACGGACGTGGCCGACGATGGCGCCGAAAAAGGGGCCGTTGCCGCGCGTTGGGACCGGGTCGCCGATACGCGCCTATGTTCGGCGCTGGCCAACGATCACGGCGTGTCCGTCGGTACGGTCGAACACCTGATGGCGGCGCTTGCCGGCTGCGGGATCGACAACGTGCATATCGATCTGGACGGCCCGGAAGTTCCGGTCATGGACGGCAGCTCGCAGCAGTTCGTGGACGTGATCCGCGAAGCAGGCGTGGTCGAACAAACCGCCGACCGCCGGGTTATCCGGGTTCTCAAGCCGGTTTCCGTGGAAACGGAAAACGGCTGGGCGGAACTTTCGCCGGCGCCGGTGTTTTCCGTCGATTTCCAGATTGAATTCCAAAGTCAGGCCATCCGCAGCCAGCATCTGCGCCTTGGCGTGGTCAACGGGGCTTTTTGCAAGGAACTGGCCAATGCGCGGACATTCGGGTTCATGCATGAGGTCGAAGCCATGCAGAAGGCCGGTCTTGCCCGGGGCGGCTCGCTCGACAATGCGATCGTGATCGACGGTGATACGGTTTTGAACGACGGTGGTTTGCGCCACGAAGACGAATTCGTTCGCCATAAGGCACTGGATGCGGTCGGTGACCTGTATCTTGCCGGCGGCCAGATCATCGGGGCCTACCGGGCCGAACGCGCCGGCCATGCGATCAACAATGCCTTGCTGCGCAAGCTGTTCGAAACCCCGGATGCCTGGTGCTATGACGTGCTGCGCGGGGACGAATCCAAAACCGCCATGGACGGCGGAATTCAAGCCGAAGCCGCCCAGGTCTGATCGTTTCATCCATGGTCAGTGCATGTGGCGCCCCGGGGCGCCGTTTTCATTTATGGCCGTGGATTGTATCCGGGACTTGCGATCCGTGAAAATTTGCCCAAATCCGATCGACGAAGGTGATTTTGGCCTTTTTGAAAAGCTCCCCTTGCATGGTATATTCGGCGCCCCCGGTGTCCTGTTCAGGGATGCTGCCCGGATGCTTGACCTAGAGGCATGAGAACTGAAAACCCCCAGCCGATGAGAATGTGCACACGGATCAAAACCCTTATCCCTCTGCTGGCGGTTTCGCTGTTCCTGGGCGCCTGTTCGATCTTCGACGAGGAAAAACCCGTCTATGTGGAAAAGCCCGTGGACGAGCTTTACAACCGCGGCGTCGATCAGATGGGCAGCCGCAAATTCGCCGATGCGGCGCTGACCTTTGAAGAGGTCGAACGCCAGCATCCCTATTCGGTTTGGGCGACCAAGTCGCAGATCATGGCGGCCTATGGGTATTACAAATCGAACAATTACGACGAGGCCATCGCCGCGTTGGAGCGCTTTATTCAGTTGCATCCGACCCATAAGGATGTGGGCTATGCCTACTACCTGAAGGGGCTGACTTATTACGAACAGATTTCCGACGTCACCCGCGACCAGTTGATGACCACCCTGGCGCTGGAAAGCCTGAACGAAGTTCTGACCCGTTTCCCGGACAGCAAGTTCGCGCGCGATGCCAAGTTCAAGATGGAACTGACCTACGACCACCTTGCCGGCAAGGAAATGGAGATCGGGCGGTACTATCACAATCAGCATCAGTACCTCGCAGCCATCAATCGCTTTCGCACCGTGGTCGATAAGTACCAGACGACCACCCATGTGCCCGAGGCCCTGCACCGCCTGACGGAAGCCTATCTTGCCCTGGGTCTGAAGGACGAAGCACGCAAGACGGCGTCGGTCCTGGGGCATAACTTCCCGGGCAGCGAGTGGTACATGGATTCCTACGAGATGCTGACCGGCGAAAATGTCCGGCCCCAGGCGGAGGAGAAGTCCTGGTACGACAGAGTTAAGTTCTGGTAAGGCGGAAGATCGGTCCATGCTGACGAGCCTGACCGTCAGGGATGTGGTGCTCATTGACCGCCTTGTGCTGGACTTTCCGGCCGGACTTTGCGTTCTGACGGGCGAAACAGGTGCCGGTAAATCAATCCTTCTGGACGCCCTTGGATTGGCGCTCGGCGTTCGCGCCGAAGCCCGCTTGGTCCGCACGGGCGGCGGCCCGGCTACGGTTACGGCCGCCTTTCAGGTCGCCCCCGGTGCCCCGGTTCTGGCCACGCTTCAGGAACACGGCATTCCTCCCCTGGATGATCAGGGCGACGACGGCGGCACGGTCATTCTGCGCCGGACCTTGACCGCCGACGGCCGGTCCAGGGCCTTCATCAATGATGAGCCGGTCAGCGTTGGCCTGTTGAAGCGCATCGGCGAAGATCTGGTCGAAATTCACGGTCAGTTCGACAATCACCGTCAGTTGAACCCGGTTCAGCACCGCGACCTTTTGGATGCGTTCGGCGGTCTGGGTTCCGCCGTCGCGGCCTGCCGCAGGGCCTGGGACATCTGGCAGCAGGCGGCGGAAGCGCGGCAAAAGGCCGCAGACGAGCTTGAAGCCGCCCGCCGGGACGAGGAATTCCTGCGTCATGCGGCGGCCGAGCTTGGTGCCTTGGCCCCGGAAGAGGGCGAAGAAGACCGCCTGGCCCAGGACCGTGCCGTGATGATGCATGGCGAAAAAGTCGTCGAGGGCATGAACCGGGCGCAGGCGGCCCTGAACAACGGCCGCGGCGTCGAAGACGGCCTGCAGACGGCCCTGCGCGAATTGGAAAGCGTTGCCGAAAAGGCAGGCGGCGCGCTTGAAGATACCATCGCCGCCCTGGGCCGTGCGTTGGATGAAACGGCGGAAGTGGGCACCCTGCTGAACAGGGCCTTCCAGGCGGTCGATCTGGATCCCCAGAAGCTTGAACAGACAGAGGAACGCCTGTTCGCCCTGCGTGCCCAGGCGCGCAAGCACAACGTTCAGGTCGATGCCCTGCCGGGGCTTCTGGCCAAGATGGAAGCCCAGATCGCCGCCGTCGATACGGGGTCGGGCGAACTGCAGCGCCTGGAACAGGCCGAGGCCGAAGCCCGCAAAACCTATATCCGCGCCGCCGGAAGTTTAAGCGAGGCCCGGAACAAACAGGCGGCCAAGATGGACCGGGCGATCCTGGGCGAATTGGAACCCCTGCATTTGAAGGGGGCCCGGTTCGAAACCCGCCTGACGGCCCTGGACGAAGACGCCTGGGGGCCGGCGGGCATGGAAAAGGTGCAATTCCTGATCGCCACCAATCCGGGCGCCGCCCCGGGGCCCTTGAACAAGATCGCATCGGGGGGCGAATTGGCACGCTTCATGTTGGCGCTGAAGGTTGTTCTGGCCGATGCGGACCCGGTGCCGACGCTGATTTTCGATGAAGTTGACGCCGGGATCGGCGGCGCTACGGCGGCGGCCGTGGGCGAACGTCTGGCCCGCCTGGGCGGGGCCGTGCAGGTCTTGGTCGTGACCCATTCACCGCAGGTTGCGGCCCAGGGTGCGGCCCATCTGAAGGTTCAGAAATCGGCCGAGAAGGACAGCACGGCAACCACTGTCGCCGTCTTGGGGGCGGATGCCCGGCGTGAGGAAATCGCCCGCATGTTGGCCGGCTCCGAGGTCACCGAGGAAGCCCGCGCGGCGGCCCTTTCCCTGTTGGCCCTTCGGGCTTCGTAATGCCGGGTGACGGAAATACCGGGGTCGACGACCTGCGCGCCGTGCCCGTCGATACCCTGCGGCCCGAGGACGCGGCGGTCGAACTGGAACGCCTGGCGGCGGAAATATCCGGGCACGATCAGGCTTATTATCAAAACGATGCGCCGACGGTCAGCGATGCGGACTATGACGCCCTGCGCCAGCGTAACGAGGCCATCGAAGCCAAATACCCCAAGCTGATCCGGGCCGACAGCCCGTCCAAACGGGTCGGTGCCGCCCCGGCGGAAGGCTTCGCCAAGGTCGTGCATTCCGTGCCCATGCTGTCCCTGGCCAATGCGTTCAGCCAAGAAGACGTGGCTGATTTTCTGGACCGGGTCAGGCGTTTTTTGAACCTTTCGGGCGAGGCAGCGGTGGAGGTCATGGCCGAGCCCAAAATCGACGGGCTTTCCGTTACCGCGCGGTACGAGAAAGGTGAATTCGTGTTGGCGGCGACCCGGGGCGACGGCCGGGAAGGGGAGAACATCACCGAAAACATGCGCACCCTGGGCGATCTGCCGGAGCGCCTAATCTCGAAAGACCTGCTGGGAAGCGGCATTCCGGATGTGTTGGAGGTCCGGGGCGAAGTCTATATGGCCAAATCGGATTTTCAGGCCCTGAATGAACGGCAGGAAGCGGCAGGGGCCAAGGTTTTCGCCAATCCCCGCAACGCGGCCGCCGGCTCCCTGCGCCAGAAGGACCCGGCCGTGACGGCGTCCCGGCCGCTCAAGGTGTTTTTCTATTCCTGGGGCGAGGTTTCGGATGTGACCTGGCAGACCCAGGAAGAATTCAACCAGCGCCTGACCGAATGGGGCTTCCAGGCCAATACCCGGGCCAGGCTGTGCCGGTCCGTGGATGACATCATGGCGGAATACCGGCAAACGGAACAAGACCGGGCGTCCCTCGATTACGACATCGACGGCATGGTCTACAAGGTCAACCGCCTGAATTGGCAGGAACGCCTGGGGCAGGTTTCTCGCGCACCGCGCTGGGCGACGGCGCATAAGTTCGCGGCCGAAAAGGCGACCACGCAGCTTGAAAAAATCACCATTCAGGTCGGTCGCACCGGCACCCTGACGCCGGTCGCCAACCTGATCCCCGTGACCGTGGGCGGCGTGGTAGTCGGCCGTGCGACTCTGCATAACGAAGATTACATCCGCGATAAGGACATCCGCGAGGGCGATTGGGTCGTCATCCAGCGTGCCGGCGACGTCATTCCCCAGGTGGTCGAAATCGTGCCGGACAAACGGCCCCAAGATGCAGCGCCGTTTCAAATGCCGGGGGAATGCCCGGAATGCGGCAGCCTTGCCATCCGCGAAGAAGGCGAAGCGGCCAAACGCTGCACGGGCGGGCTGATCTGCCCGGCCCAGGCGGTCGAACGCCTGAAACATTTCGTCTCCCGCGATGCCTTCGATATCGAAGGGCTGGGGGCGAAGAATATCGAGGGTTTCTGGGAAGAAGGCTGGCTGGCCTCGCCCGCCGATATCTTTGCCACGGACGATCTTGCGGCCAAGCTGGAAGGGCGCGAGGGATGGAAGGAAAAGTCCATTGAGAATCTGCGCAGGGCGATCGAGGAACGGCGGGAAATCGGGCTCGACCGTTTCATCTATGCGCTCGGCATTCGTCAGGTGGGACAAGCCACGGCGCGGCTGCTGGCGCGCACCTATGGCTCTTATCAGGCCCTGCAGGATGCCATGGCCGCCGCCCAGGACCGGGACGGCGAGGCCTACGCGGAACTGATCGACATCGACCAGATCGGGCCCTCCGTGGCCGATGACCTGCTGGGCTTTTTCGCCGAAGACCACAACAAACAGGTGCTGGCCCAGTTGGAAGCGGCCCTGACCATCAAGGATATGGAGACGGCGGATACCGCGGGCTCGCCCGTGGCCGGTAAGACCGTGGTGTTTACCGGTACGCTGGAAACCATGGGCCGGTCCGAAGCCAAGGCCAATGCGGAACGCCTGGGTGCCAAGGTTTCGGGCTCCGTGTCGAAAAAGACCGATTACCTAGTCGCCGGCCCAGGGGCGGGGTCGAAGTTGAAAAAGGCGCAGGAATTGGGCGTCACGGTGATGACCGAAGAAGAATGGCAGGCACTGGTCAACTAGACCCGAACACTAAACCCCAACGCTGCCATTCCGCCTGCTCGTCCCCGCCGAATTGGCGGTAGAATGCCTGGGCGCGGGCATTGGTTTTCAACACGTTCCATTCCATTTTGTCGTAACCGCCGCGCTTTCCGGTTTCAATCACCTGCGTAATCAGGGCGCGGCCCACGCCCCTGGCCCGCCAGGGTTCCGCCACGAACAGCATTTCCAGTTCCAGCGACGGTCGCAGGGAATGGGTGTAGACGGTGTCGTAGACCGTGGCCATACCAACGGCGGTGCCGTGCGTATCCGTGGCCAGCACAGCCCGGAAGGCCGGTTGCGGTAGGCGGGCCCGGCGGATGATTTCATCCTCGGTGATGTCGACATGTTCGGCCCAGCCTTCAAATTCGGCCAGGCCCTGGATCAGGGCCAGCAGGCCGGGGGCATCGGCCACAGCACTTTCCGGCGTCATCCAGCGTACGGTCATGTCATCGGTCATGGCCAATCCTCACCCAAGCAGAGACTCTATAAATGAAAAGGGGCTCCGAACGGAGCCCCTTTTGAAAGTCTTGAACGCTTGCCGATAGTAGCTTGATCGATCAGTGAAGCTTGCCGGGAAGTGCGTCGATGGCGTCGTCGATCAGCGCGTTGGCCTTGCCGCCCTTGATGCTGTCGGCCAGCACCTGACGGGTCGCGGCCATGGCGATGTCGATGGTATGCGCCTTGACCTGTTTCAAAGCCGCCGCTTCGGCCTGGGCCAGACGGTCGACAGCCTGCTTTTCGCGCCGCGCCAGGGAATCTTTGAGACGCTGTTCGCCCTGTTTGGCCAGACGTTCGGCCTCTTCCTTGGCGGCGGTGACGATCTTTTTGGCCTCTTTCTGCGCGTCGCGCTGCTTTTTTTGATAATCAGCCAGCAGTTTCTGCGCTTCTTCGCGGAGCTTTTCCGCTTCTTCGATGTCGGCCTTGATCTTGTCCGCGCGCTCGTCAAGGGCGCCGGCGATCAACTTCGGAACCTTGAGGTAGATCAGCAGCCCGATAAAGGCGACGAAGGCGGTGGCGACCCAGAATGTGGGATCTTGCAGCATGTTTTCCATGTTCTCGCTCCCTTTCTAGGCCTGACGGGCCTTGGCGGCGGTGGCCACGGCCTTGTCGACGGCCTTGGCATCCGGCGCATCACCGGTCAGCCGCTCGCAAGCGGCAGAAGCGACCTCGGAAGCCATGGCATCCAGTCCCGAAAGGGCTTCTTGAAGCGCCTTGTCGATGGCGGCTTCGCCTTCCTTGATGCGGGCCTGCAGGGTTTGGTTCAGCTTCGCTTCTTCCGCATCCTGCTTGGTCTTGAGGTCGGCCTGCACCTTGACGATTTCCTCGTGCGCGGTGGCACGGGCTTCCGCCAGGGCTTTCTCATAGGCTTCGATGGCAGCTTCCGCCTCAGCCTTCAGTTCACCGGCGCGCTCCAGGTTCTGTTCGATCTTCTTCTGCCGCGCCTCGAGGGCGCCGCCGATCCGGGGCACGCAAACCTTCCACATGATCAGGAACATGGCGGTGAACGAAATCACCAGCCAGATGATCTGGGGCACGTAGGTTGTGAAGTCCAATTGAGGCATGGAAAAACCTTCTTATTCCAAAGCCGTTGATCGTAACGGGTTTGGCCCGGCCGGGACGGAAACCGCCCCGGGTATGGGCAAACCCCGCAGGATCAGCCGAACAGAATGACCAGGGCGATAACCAGCGCGAACAGCGCGATGGCTTCAACCAGGGCGAAGCCCAGCATGGTCATCGGGAACACGGCAGCCTGGGCGCCCGGGTTGCGGCCGACGGCCTGGATGAACGAGGCAAAGATGGTACCGATACCGATACCGGAGCCGATCACACCGATAACGGCCAGGCCGGCACCGAGCAGCTTCGCAGCTTGAACTTCCATGGGTTGATCCTTTCTTGATACTTGATCTGAGTGATTGGGTTGATTGACTAAACTGGTTTCAGGCGCGCCCTAGTGCAGATGCAGGGCGTCATTCAGGTACAGGCAGGTCAGGATGGTGAAAACGAATGCCTGCAGGAAGGCGATAACGATTTCCAGACCCGTCAGCGCGACCACGAACAGCCACGGCGCCACACCGAACACGCCCAGCGAGACGATGAAGCCGGCGAACACCTTCAGCAGCGTATGACCGGCCAGCATGTTGGCGAACAGACGGACGCTGAGGGAAATCGGGCGCGACAGATAGGAAATGACCTCGATCGGGATCAGCAGCGGGGCCATCAGAAGCGGCACACCCGGCGGCATGAAGAACGAGAAGAAGTGCATCTTGTGCTTGGCCAGCGCGATCAGGGTCACGCCGACGAAGATCACCGCCGCCATGGTGAAGGTCACCACGATGTGGGAGGTGAAGGTGAAGCTGTAGGGAATCATGCCCAACAGGTTGCCGAACAGTACGAACATGAACACCGTGAAGATGAAGGGGAAGTAGTTGCGCCCTTCGGATCCGACCGTGTCCTTCACCAGATTGGCGATGAAGACGTATGAAAGTTCCGCAATCGACTGCCAGCGGCCCGGGACCAGGGCGTTGCGGCGCATGCCAAGGATCAGGAAGGCGCTGACCACGACCACGGTCGCCACCATGAACAGCGACGAATTGGTAAAGGACGCATCCAGATTGCCGATCTTCAGCGGCACAAGGGTTTTGATCTCGAACTGAGCGAGCGGGCTGTGGTTCTCGGCCAAGGCTCGGTTTCCCGTCTTTCTATAACGTGTTTATGGCAGGTGCGGTTTTATCGGCGGTCTGTCTCGTCGGTTGGATTTTCATCCTTTTGATAACCCGCAGCGTAACCGTAGCCACGGGCCATCCGGTAGACGTTCAGAATGCCGGCGCATCCCCCTAGGATTATGAACACCAACATGAGCCAGGGCTTGGTATCGAGCCACTTATCCAGCAGCCAACCGATACCCAACCCAACGGCGACGGCGGAAACTAACTCAATGCCGACACGAAATGCAAGGCTAAGAGCGTTATTTGGTGGCTGTTCTTGGCGATTTTTTTGCGCATGCGAAAACCCGCCCCGTTCTCGGGCGCCGTCAATGCGGTTCTGAAGGCCGTCAAGGTCCGAATTGGGCCTTTCTTCGGTCATGAAAAACACCTGTTCATGAAGGATTTAAGAAGCCGGGGCGGAGATTACACCGTTCAGGGGCGATTGTCAGGCGCTCTCGCGGAAGCCTTCCGCCTGTTGCAGGTCGACGGACACCAGTTGCGATACGCCGCGTTCCTGCATGGTCACGCCGAACAGGCGGTGCATGCGGGCCATGGTCATGCGGTGGTGGGTGATGACGATGAAGCGTGTTTCGCCCGCGGCGGCCATTTCATCCAGCATGGAACAGAATCGGTCGACGTTGGCGTCATCCAGCGGTGCGTCCACTTCGTCGAGCACGCAGATCGGGGCCGGGTTGGTCTGGAACACGCCGAACAGCAGGGCCAGTGCCGTCAGGGCCTGTTCGCCGCCCGACAGCAGGGACAATACCTGAAGGCGCTTGCCCGGCGGGCTGGCGAAGATTTCCAGGCCGGCTTCCAGCGGATCATCCGATTCAACCAGTTCCAGATGGGCTCGGCCGCCGCCGAACAGGCGCTGGAACAGGACCTTGAAGTGTTCGTTGACCTCTTCGAACGACGCCAGCAGGCGCGCCCGGCCTTCACGGTTGAGCTCGTTGATGCCTTGGCGCAGCTTGTCGATGGCGGCAAGAAGGTCGCTTTTTTCCGTGGTCAGACCTTCGACCTGTTCGGACAGTTCCGTCATTTCCTGATCGGCCCGCAGGTTGACCGGCCCCATGGTGTCGCGTTCACGCAGCAGGCGGTCGACCCGCTTTTCCGAGGCTTCCAAATCCGGTAACGGCGCATCCGGGTCAAGTTCGGCCATCTCGCGCATTTTCTGCGGCCCAACCTGCAAGCGGTCGCGGATACGTTCGATCAGGCCGTTGCTGGCCTGATCGGTCTGCTCGACCGCTCCTTCGGCGCGGACCCGGGTTTCGCGGGCAAGAGACAGGTCGTGTTCGGCCTGGCGCAGGTCGCGGTCGGCTTCGGCCAGGGTGCTTTCCGCCTGGGCCAATTGGTCGGCCGCCGCGTTGCGCCGTTCCTCCGATCCTTGGATGGCGGTCAGCAATTCCTCGCGCTTGGCGGCGATTTCCGCCGGTTTCTGTTGCAGCGTTTCCAATTCCGCCTTCAGGGCCGTGGCCCGTTCGGCCAATTCACCCATTTGGGATTCGGAACGCGACCGCCGCGTCACCCACATCTGGGATTCGGAGGCAACGGCAACCAGGCGCTGCTTGCGGCCCTCGGATGCTTGGAACAATTGGTCGTGGCGCGAGCGGCATTCCATTTGGTGAGTGCGCTTTTCCGCCAGCAGTGTACGTTTTTCGGCCAGCGCCGTGCGGGCGGCTTCCAGATCGGGCAATTCGTTGCGTTCGGCCTCGACGGCGGTTTTCTGGGTTTGTGTTTCTTCCTGATCGGCGGCGATGGATGCCTGGGTTTCGGCCAGGGCGGCCAATTTGTTCTGAACGGCGGCAGCCCGGTCCTTGACCTCGGCCAGGCGGTCGCGGGCCGCGTTGAAGGCGCGGTCGGCTTCGTTCAAGGCCTGGCGGGCATCCCGTTCCTGGGTACGCAGGGTCTCGGCGGCGGTTTTGGCGGCATCGGCCGTGGCACGCAGGGCTTCCACCGCCGTGCGTTCTGTTTCGGCCTTGGCGCTGGCTTCGTTCAATCGGTTGCGTTGGGCCAGGCGTTGGGCGGCGGCGGTTTCCGCCCCTTCGGCAACGCGGAAGCCGTCCCAGCGCCACAATCCGCCGGCACGGCTGACCAACCGCTGCCCGGGGCCAAGGTCACCCTGAAGCCGCGCGCCGTCGGCAGCATTTTCGACCACGCCGATCTGGCCGAGGCGGCGGTCCAGGGCGCGCGGGCCGTTGACGACTTCGGACAGGGCGCGCACGCCGGCGGGCAGGGCCGGCGGGTTGGCCATGGGCAGCAGGGCCCGCCAGCCGATGACGGCGCCGTCGCCGTCGTCGCCGGTGGCGGGGGCGGACAGGTCTTCGCCCAGGGCGGCGCCCAGGGCGTCCTCGAACCCTTTTTCCACGGAGACCTGATCCAGCATCGGCGGCAGGTCCGTTTCCGGCCCGGCGGCGAGAACTCTTTCCAGCGTGCGGATTTCCGTTTCCAGGGATGTCAGTTCCGTCGACCGTTCACGGGCCGCCTGGGCGGCCTGTTCGGATACCTGATCGGCTTCCGCGCGGGCGGCTTCGGTCGTGGTCAGGGCCTCGCGGGCAGTCTCGGCGGTGGCGCGGGCTTCCTCGACCTTGGCGTCGGCTTCCGCCAGATCGACCAGATCGGCCGAACGGGATTCCAATTCGGTCTTCTGGGCTTCCGCGTCGGCGGCGCGCTGTGCCAGCCGGTTCAGACGGTTTTCCAACTCGTTCAAGCGCTGACCCAGGGCATTGCGCCGGGCTTCGGCGGCGGCAAGGTCATTGGTTTCCCGGTCGACGTCGCGGTCCATCTCGACCACGGCTTCGTCGGCGGCGGCGCGGTCTTCGGCAGCGGCGGTAAGGTCGTCCGCTTCCCGGGCCTGGGCGGCCTCGATTTCCTGCTTTTCGGCGGCCAGGCGTTCGACCGCCTCGGCCGCATCGGCCATCAGGCCCTGTTCGCGTTCGCGGTCCCGGCCGGTTTGTTCCAGCCGGCCACGGATTTCTTCCATGGTCTGGGCGACGCGGGCTTCTTCTTCGTCCAGGCCGTCACGGGCAAGGGTCAGGCGCTGCAGTTCTGCCGCCGCCGTGGCTTCGCCTTGGCGCAGTTCGGGCAGGCCTTCGGCGGCATGGGCCTGCCGCGTGGTTGCGGCGGCCGTGCGCTGGGAAAGTTCCGTTACCGCATGTTCGGCTTCTTTCAGGTTGGCGCGGGCCTTGTCACGGGCGGCTTCCGCATTGGTCCACAGAATATGGAACAGGGTCGCTTCGGCCTTGCGGATATGGTCCGACAGATTGCGGTAGCGGGTCGCCTGACGGGCCTGTTTCTTCAGGTTGTTCATCTGGGCATCCAGGGTGATCAGGATGTCGTCCAGGCGTTCCAGGTTGGCTTCGGCCCCCTTCAGGCGTAATTCGGCTTCGTGGCGGCGGGAATGCAGGCCGGTAATCCCGGCGGCTTCTTCCAGCAGCAGTCTGCGTTGGGCCGGCTTGGCATTGATGACCGTGCCGATGCGGCCCTGGCTGACCAGGGCGGTCGAGCGCGCGCCCGTCGCCTGGTCGGCGAACAGCAATTGCACGTCGCGGGCGCGGACTTCCTTGCCGTTGATGCGGTAGGTCGAGCCCTTTTCGCGCTCGATCCGCCGGGTGACTTCAAGTTCGTCCGTATCGTTGAATTGGGCCGGGGCCTTGCGTTCGGCGTTGTCCAGGGTCAACGCGACTTCGGCGATGTTGCGTGACGGCCGGTCCTGCGTGCCGGAGAAGATGACGTCTTCCATCTCCGTGCCGCGCATCTGCTTGGCCGAGGTTTCGCCCATGACCCATTTCAGGGCCTCGACCACATTGGATTTACCGCAGCCGTTGGGGCCCACGACACCGGTCAGGCCCGGCTCGATGAACAGTTCGGTCGGGTCGACGAAGGATTTGAATCCAAGTACCCGTATTTTCCTGAAATTGAGCAAGCTGCCTCGCCGATCCTGACCGGATGCCTAAACCAATACTTATTTCTTGAGCGCGCGTTCGATGATGTCCGAGAACACGGCAAAATCCTGTGCCCCGGACACTTTCTCGCCCGCGACGATGAAGAACGGCGTGGCGTCCACCCCGTGATCCTTGTTGCCCGCCGCGGCCGTGCGTTGAATACCTTGCAGAAGTTCCTCGCTGCGCAGGCAGGCATCGACCTGAGAGGCCGACATCCCGCCCTTCTTGGCCGTTGCCTGAAGGGCCGCCAAGCCGTCGGGCGCCTGGCCCCATACAGCTTGATCGCGGAACATGATGCTGGTCATGGCGAAGTACCGCAGGGGACCGGCGCAGCGCGCGATCATATGTGCCGCCATGGCCCGCTGACCCAAGGGAAAATCGCGGAAGATCATCTTCACCTTGCCGGTGTCGATATACTTTTCCTTGATCTGGGGCAGGGTCTTTTCGTGGAACTCGCGGCAGTGCGGGCAGCCCAACGAGGCGTACTCGATGATCGTCACCGGCGCGTCGGCCTTGCCGAGCACCATTTCCGATAACATGCCGTCGACGCCGTCCAAGGCTTTCGCGGAACCCGTGAAGGGTCCGGAAACCGCCAGAATCACCGTCAAAACGAACGCAAGACCTTGTGCTAAACGCAGCAAATCTACCTCCCAATACACAAGATGTTGATGAATATAGAATCGGCCCCGATCCGGAGTCGACTCCTTTCGCTAAAGCTTTGAAATGCGACAGCATTCCGTAAATTATCCACCGCCGCCCCGGCGGCGCAGAATGGCTTCGCCCAGGCCTTCCAGGGCCTTGCGCAGGTCCGGATCTGTGACGGATTTAAGTTCGTCCTCCAATGCGGCCTTCTCGGCCGGGCCCAGCAGACGCGGTTCGGCGGATTGTTCCTTGGCTTGGCGGGGTAGGGGGCGCTGGAAGATATGGATGCCCTTGACCGCGCCGTAGCCGAAATAGGCGTTTACCTTTTCGATGATCAGGGGTTCCAGGTGCTGAACCTCGGTGGCGACGGCGGATGTGCCGACCTGCAGATGCAACAGCCCGTCGTTGCGCCGCCCGCGGGGAAAGACGATGCGGTCCGGCAGGGTGTGCCGGGCCAGAAGCTCGCCCGCAATTTCGGGCCAATGGCGGATGATATCGCCTTCGGCAAAGCCGCGCCGGCCATAGGCGGCGGCGGTCAGCTTGCCCAGGGTCTGGCCGACGGCGCGGGCACCGCCTTGGCGGCGGCGGCGAATTTTCGGTTTTTCCGGGTCTTGGGACATAAGCGTCCTTGCGCCATCCATGGGCTTGCGGCGGCAAATGTGTCCCCCTTTCCTGGCCAGGGGGGACGTGGCATTAACGGGGGATGCATTTAACGGGTCTGGCGGCCCATCCCGCAAGGGGTATGGGGCGCAAGCCGGGGGATAACATGAAAATTGCCGGGAACCGTGAGCTGACATGAATGTTTCCTCTGCTGGCGACGATCCCGCCCGGTCTTTGCTGAACTGGTACGACCGGCACCGCCGAATTCTCCCGTGGCGCGCCCCGCCCGGTCGGCGGGCCGCGCCCTATCATGTGTGGCTTTCGGAAATCATGCTCCAGCAGACCACGGTGGCGACGGTAAAAAGCTATTTTGACCACTTTGTGGCACGCTGGCCGTGCATTGAGGATTTGGCGGCGGCGGATCTGGATGATGTGCTGCATGCCTGGCAAGGGCTGGGTTATTACGCGCGGGCCCGCAATCTGCACAAATGCGCCCGCGTGGTGGCTGCGGACCACGGCGGGCGGTTTCCGGAAACGGAAGACGGCTTGTTGGCCCTGCCGGGCGTCGGGCCCTATACGGCGGCGGCCATCGCCGCCATCGCCTTTGATCAGCCGGCATCGCCGGTCGACGGCAATATCGAACGTGTGGTCGCGCGCCTGCGTCTGATCGATACACCCTTGCCGCAGGGCAAGAAACCGATCCAGGCGGCGGCAGGGGAACTGACCCCGGACCATCGCCCCGGCGATTTCGCGCAGGCCATGATGGACCTGGGGGCGACCGTCTGCACGCCCCGCAACCCGAAATGCCCCCTGTGTCCCTGGGAAGGGTTTTGTGCCGCCCGGCAGGCGGGTGATCCCGAGACCTATCCCCGGCGTGCGCCGAAAAAATCCAAGCCGACCCGCCATGGCGTGGTTTTCTGGATCGAGGATGCCGAAGGCCGGGTATTGCTTCGCCGGCGGCCGGAAAAGGGCCTTCTGGGCGGGATGATGGAGGTGCCGTCGACCGATTGGCGCGAGGAGCCGTGGGAGACCGCGTCCGCGTTCGTCCATGCACCGGTCAAAACAGGACCTTGGGTTGAGACGGGGGAAGTCCGCCATACCTTCACCCATTTCCATCTGCGGCTTGCGGTGGTGCGGGGTACGGCGCCGACCGAGGCGACCGGCAAAGATACGGCCGGGGATGCGGCACAGGGCATTTGGGTTCATCCCCGCGATTTCGGGGGTCAGGCGCTTCCGACCTTGATGAAAAAGGTGGTTCGTCAGGCCTTGGACGGCTGATCCAATTCCCGGGTCATGAAAAAACTGTGTGGGTCCGGGCCGTAATCGGCGAAGGGCCCCGTGGGCGTGAAACCCGCACCCGCGTATAACCGTTGTGCGGCTTCGAAGGCGGCAGAATGCCCGGTTTCAAGGCTGAGGCGCCGATAGCCGCGCCGTCGGGCCTCATCGATCACGAAATCGAGCACCCGTCGGGCGATGCCGGTGCCGCGCCATTCCGCTGCCGTATGCATGGATTTGATTTCGCCGTGATGGGGATCGATCTCGCGCAGAGCAGCGCAGCCGATGATCGTGCCTTCGTCCCAGACCGACCAGAACGTGACGTCCGCTGCCTGAAGGCCCGAATGATCCAGCGCATAGATGCTGTCCGCCGGTGTGACGGCGGCCATATGGGCCAAGTGGGCCCGCACCAGGGCGATGGTTTGTTCGCCGCTTAGATCGTCTTCGCGGAATTCCATCGTCTCGCCGTCATCTTAATATCAAGCGGATGCCCGACCTAGTCGTCGTAGGCCATCAGCGAACTGAACGGCACGTCCAGCTTGTCCCGGCCCTTGAGGAAGGTCAGTTCGATCAAGCAGGTCGCGCCGACAACTTCGGCGCCGGCACTGCGCAGCAGATCGATGGAGGCCGCCATGGTTCCGCCGGTCGCCATAAGGTCATCCATGACGACGACGCGTTGGCCCGGTTTCACTGCGTCCTTTTGGATTTCGAGGGTGTCCGTACCGTATTCCAGGGCGTATTCGTGGGAAATGGTTTCGCCGGGAAGCTTGCCTTGCTTGCGGACCATGATGAACCCGCATCCGAGCTTGGATGCCAGGGGGGCGGCGGTCAAAAAACCGCGCGATTCGATGCCGGCAAGAAGATCAGGCTGGTAGCCCGAAACAATTTTGGCGAGACGCCCGAGCGCCACTTGCCAAGCGTCGGGATGCGCCAGCAAGGTTGAAATATCGTAAAACAGGATGCCTGGAATGGGAAAATCGGGAATGCCCCGGATGTGTTCCTTCAGGTCCATATGTTCCCCCTATGAATGATAATGATGCCGAGCAAATTGCGGCGGCATCCTATTGGATTGACGTACAGCCTTGCAATCGCGTCCTATGGGTAAATCGACTGTAAGGCTGGACGGTCACATGACGAACGTCTTTTACCGCGATCTCAAAACCGAACTGCCCACCGCCGTGAAGGGCGAGGGTATTTATCTGATCGACGATACGGGCAAGCGTTATCTGGACGCTTCGGGCGGGGCCGCCGTTTCCTGCCTGGGCCACAGTGACGCGGACGTTATCCAAGCCATCAAGGATCAGGTCGATCAGGTCGCGTTCGCCCATACGGGATTTTTCACGACACGGCCGGCGGAAGACCTGGCCGAATTCCTGGTCGATGCGGCCCCCGACGGGATCGGCATGGTTTATTTTCTGTCCGGCGGATCGGAAGCGGTCGAATGCGCGTTGAAAATGGCGCGTCAGTACTTTTTGGAAACAGGTGCCCCGGAACGGACCCGCTTCATCGCCCGGCGGCAGAGCTATCACGGCAATACCCTGGGGGCCCTTTCGGTCGGCGGCAACGTCTGGCGGCGCGAGCCTTACAAGGACATGCTGATGCCGGCCTCGCACATCGCGCCTTGCTATCCCTACCGCGAGCGGGACGCTGGCGAGAGCGACGCGGAATACGGCCTGCGTATCGCCAATGAACTGGAAGCGGAAATCGAACGCCTGGGCCCGCGCAACGTTGCCGCCTTTATCGCCGAAACGGTGGGCGGGGCGACGGCGGGCGTGCTGGCCCCCGTGCCGGGTTATTTCAAACGCATCCGCGAGATCTGCGACAGATATGGCGTGCTGATGATCTTGGATGAAGTGATGTGCGGCATGGGCCGCACGGGGACTTTGTTCGCCTGCGAGCAGGATGGTGTGGCGCCGGATATCGTCTGTGTCGCCAAGGGCCTGGGCGCCGGGTATCAGCCGATCGGCGCGACCCTGGTATCCGCGAAAGTCTATGACGCCTTCAAGAACGGCAGCGGGGCGTTTCAGCACGGTCATACCTATATGGGGCATCCCACAGCCTGTGCGGCGGCACTAGCCGTGCAGCGCAAGGTGCGGGACGCCAACCTGCTGGATAACGTCAAGGCCATGGGCAATGTGTTGGTTGAACGGCTGCACGAACGTCTGGGCAATCATCCCCATGTCGGGGACATCCGGGGCCGGGGTTTGTTTCAGGGGATTGAGTTGGTCGCCGACCGGGCGACCAAGCGAACGTTGGACCCGACATTGAAGGTCCATGCCAAGGTCAAGCACAACGCCTTCCGGCGCGGGTTGATCTGCTATCCGGCGGGCGGTACCGCCGATGGTGCCAAGGGCGATCATATTCTTCTGGCCCCGCCCTTTATCATCGACAAGTCGCAAATCAATGAACTGGTTGACCTGCTGGGCGACGCAATTGATGCGACGCTACGCGAAGCCGGGGTTATGTGATCCTGGAACGGTGCCGGGTGCGGATGGAATGAACGGGGGCAGGAATATGAGCGTAAGGCGGGCAGTTGTCGCAGTGGCGGTAGCGTTGTCAGTGGCGGGGTATGCCGGCGGGCTTGCCGCGAACGAGACGATCACGATCGGAACCGGCAGTTCGAAAGGGGTGTACAGCACCCTGGGACGCGCCATATGCGCCGTTATAAAGGCCAGGCGCGCGGGGTATGACTGCAAGGTGGCAACCACGAAGGGGTCCATCGATAACATTATCGGGTTGAAAAAGGGCACCTTCGATATCGGTATCGTTCAATCGGACGTTCAGTACCATGCCGTTAACGGAACCGGCGTGTTCGCGAATGTCGGCGCGCTCTCTGAAATGCGGTCCATGTTTTCCGCTCATACGGAGGCGTTAAGCCTTCTGGCAAGGGGCGATGCGAATATCGCCGATTGGGAACACCTGGCGGGATCGCGCCTGAATATCGGAAAATTGAAATCCGGCACGAATTCAACTTTGCGGCTGATGATCGAAGCGCAGGGGTGGGCGACAAAAGACTTCCGTGCGGTCACGACAATGGACCTTGCACAACAACAGTCGGCATTTTGTGATGGTGGGATCGATGTGGCGTCATTCCTTGCCGGGCACCCAAATTCAGCGGTGACCCACCTAATAACGAAATGTGGGGCATCGTTAATTACAGTCAAAGGCGCCGTGGTCGACCGGTTGATCGCCAGCAATCCGTATTATGTCGAAGCGATGATCCCCAGAGCGATCTACTTCCGCATGCCGACGGACACACCGACGATCGGCTTGTTGGCCACGGTCATGACGACCGCGAAAAGTGATTCAAGGATGATTTATCAGGTGACCCGGTCGGTATTCGAGAACCTGGGTTACATTCGTTCCCGTACGCCGTCTTTCGGCAGCTTGTATGCCTTAGAAATGGCGCGCAAGGGCATGACCGCACCGCGCCACCCAGGGGCCCTGGAATACCTGCGCGAAGTCGGCCGTGTTCGCTGATACGTTTTGCGCTTCCGGCGGACATCGAAGAACATAAAAAGACAAATCTAATCTTCGGCGTTGGCCTTTTCGGTTGATGTGCTAAACTTTCCCATAACGACAATGTTCAGGGAATATCGTGGCATTATCAGGGGGGAGTCTTAAAAAGGACGCCTGCGGTGGGGTTTTGCCCACCGGCGCCACTCCTCCGGCAAAGTCTCTGGTATACCAAGTGGTTCGCCGCGATTTCCCGACTTGCCTTCTCTTTGAGTTTCAATCGAATTCGGGCCCGCAGGGCTGTCTCGGAGGCATTTGCTCCGGGGCCGTGCGTGTCTGATATGCCGGGGACTGACCCGGCGTTTCACCCGGACGTCCGCAACCGGCCCGCATCGGGGCTGTGCGCGCGCATCCTGGGACTCCCCCTGCCGGGTGGCTCGGCGCATGCCTTGTCCCGGCGTTTAATCATCATCCAACCAAAGAAATCCCAAGGAGGAATGGAGATGTTCCTACAGAAAACTTTGGCGGCAACGGCCGCTGCGGCGGCGCTGGTTCTGGCCCTGCCCAATGCCAAGGCGGCGGACTTCGTCACCATCGGTACGGGCGGCGTCACCGGCGTCTATTATCCCACGGGCGGTGCCATCTGCCGTCTGGTCAACAAGGGCCGTAAAGAACATGGCGTGCGCTGTTCGGTTGAATCGACCGGTGGCTCGATCTTCAATATCAACGCCATCAAGAACGGCGACCTGGACATGGGCGTGGCCCAGTCGGACTGGCAGTATCATGCCTATAACGGGACATCCAAGTTCAAGGACGCGGGTGCGTTCAAGGACCTGCGGGCCATCTTCTCGGTCCATCCGGAACCCGTCACCGTGGTTGCCCGTGCCGATTCCGGCATCAAGCACATCAGCGACTTCAAGGGTAAGCGCGTGAACATCGGCAACCCCGGTTCCGGTACGCGCGGCACCTGGGAAGTCATGGCCAATGCGCTGGGCTGGAAAGACGGTGATCTGGCACTTGCCGCCGAATTCAAATCCGGCGAACAGTCCCAGGCGCTGTGCGACAACAAGATCGACGCCTTCTTCTGGCTGGTCGGCCATCCGTCGGGCAACACCAAGGAAGCCATGACGACCTGCGATGCGCGTCTGGTCACCGTTGACGGCCCCGCCATCAAGAAGCTGGTCGACGATAATTCCTATTACCGTTGGGCGACCATCCCGGGCGGCATGTATCGCGGCAACCCGGACGATACCAAGACCTTCGGTGTCGGTGCGACTTTCGTCGGTACGGCCAAGACCAAGGCAAACGTGGTCTATGCGGTGGTCAAAGCCGTGTTTGAAAACTTCGACACGTTCAAGAAGCTGCATCCCGCCTTCGCGAATCTGAAGAAGGAAGAAATGGTCTCCGACTCCTTGTCGGCCCCGCTCCACGATGGTGCGGCCAAGTACTACAAGGAAGCCGGCCTGATCAAATAGTGCATCTGTCGGAGAGACCCCGGGGGCATCCCCCGGGGTCTTTTTTCTCCGGCCTGTCTTTAAAGATCGATCCAGCGCCGCCCTGTCCCCCACGGTGCGGCAAAGGGGGGTAAGAAAATGAGTGAGCAAACCGCTCCTGGACCGCAGACCGGTCCCGAAGACCGCAGTGCTGCGGACGATATCGTCGCCGCCGCCGAAACCGGCGCACGCAATCCCGGACCATCCGTTGCCAAATTCATCGCAGGCGTGCTGCTCGCCTGGGGCATCTTCCAGGTCTGGATCGCATCGCCGCTGCCGATCATCATGGCGGACTTCATCCCCCTGCTGAACAACACGCATACCCGCCCGGCCCATCTGGGCTTTGCGATTTTCCTTACCTATCTGATCTTTCCTGCGACCAAGAATTCACCGCGCGACTTCATCCCCTATCAGGATTGGGTGCTTGGCGCCGTGGCGGCGTGGTGCGCGCTGTATCTGGCCGTATTCGCCAATGAAATCGCCGAGCGCCCGGGCCTGCCGACCATGGCGGATCTGGTTCATTCGGCGATCGGTATTTTACTGCTGTTGGAAGCGGCCCGCCGTGCGCTGGGCCTGCCCCTGGTCGTCGTGGCCTGTGTGTTCCTGGTTTATATCTTCTTCGGCGAATACGCGCCCGACGTGATCGCCTGGAAAGGCGCCAGTATGGACCGCGCGATGTCGCACCTGTGGATCACGCAAGAGGGCGTGTTCGGGGTCGCACTCGGCGTATCGACGTCTTTGGTGTTCATCTTCGTGCTGTTCGGCGGCCTGTTGGAAAAAGGCGGCGCCGGCAACTACTTCATTCAGGTGTCTTTCGCCCTGATGGGGCATTTCAAAGGTGGTCCGGCCAAGGCCGCCGTTGTGTCGTCGGCCATGACGGGGCTGATTTCCGGCTCGTCCATCGCCAACGTCGTGACCACGGGCGTGTTCACCATCCCGCTGATGCGCAAGGTCGGGTTCTCGGCCGAAAAAGCGGGGGCGGTCGAGGTCGCCTCAAGCACCAACGGTCAGCTAACCCCGCCGGTCATGGGGGCAGCCGCGTTTCTGATGGTCGAATATGTCGGCATTTCCTATGTGGAGGTGATCAAGCACGCCTTCCTGCCGGCCATCATTTCCTACATCGCGCTGGTCTATATCGTGCATCTTGAGGCCTGTAAGGCCGGCATGCAGGGCCTGCCGCGTATCGACAAGCCGACCTTGGCGCAGCGGGCGGTCGTTTGGACCACCGTGCCCGTGGGCATGATCGTGCTGGGTGCCATCATCTATTACGGATTCGGCTGGACCAAGGAAGCCATGGGCGACGCCACGCCCTGGATCGCCGCGATCATTCTTGCGGCGGCGTATCTGGGTTTGGTGCGTTATGCGGCGAATTACAAGGAACTCGGCATCATGCAGGATGTCGACGTGCTGCCGGAAACCGGACCGACGGTGAAGTCGGGTCTGTACTTCCTGCTGCCCGTGGGCCTGCTCATGTGGTGCCTGCTGGTCGAGCGGTTCTCGCCGGGGCTCAGTGCATTCTGGGCGGTGGTCCTGAAGGTCTTCATGCTGCTGACGCAGCGCCCGCTGCAGTC
The DNA here is from genome assembly GCA_040218445.1 of Rhodospirillales bacterium. Lineage (GTDB taxonomy): Bacteria > Pseudomonadota > Alphaproteobacteria > Rhodospirillales > Casp-alpha2 > UBA1479. Next base: position 285,795 of record JAVJRK010000017.1, read on the forward strand.
CTTTTTCCGCGGCAACGGTGCGGGGCCTGAAACCTGGAAACAGAGCTTCGACGATCTGATCGAAGGCACGATCAACGGGTCGCGCAACATGGTCGGCATCGGCGTCGCCACCGCGACGGCCGGGATCGTCGTGGGAGCGATTACCCTGACGCCTATCAGTCAGGTCATCACCGAGGTCATGGAAATCCTGTCCGGGGGCAATCTGATCGTCCTGCTGTTGCTGACGGCCGTTGCCTGCATCATCCTGGGCATGGGGCTGCCGACGACGGCCAACTACATCGTCGTGTCGTCCCTGATGGCGCAGGTGATCGTGACCGTGGGCGCCAACAACGGGTTGATCGTGCCGTTGATCGCCGTGCACCTGTTCGTGTTCTACTTCGGCATTCTGGCGGATGACACGCCACCGGTGGGCCTTGCGGCCTATGCGGCGGCGGCCGTTTCCGGCGGGGACCCGATCAAGACCGGTGTGCAGGGCTTTACCTACGACATCCGGATGGCAGTTCTGCCTTTCATGTTCATCTTCAACACCGAGTTGTTGATGATCGGGATCGAAGGGCCGGTTCACCTGATCATCGTGATCGTCACGGCCGTCATGGCGGTCTTGTTATTCGCGGCGGCGACGCAGGGATTCTTTATCGTTAAAAACAAGATCTGGGAGACGCTGGCCCTGCTGTTGATCGCCTTTACCCTGTTCCGACCCGGGTTTTGGATGGACATGATCGTCCCGCCGCTTGAATCCGTGCCGGCGGCGACAATTACGGATGTCGCCTCCAAAATGGGAGCGGACGAACAGATCCGGATTCGCGTCAAGGGCGAAACCCTTGAAGGTGAACCCGTCGATAAGACCGTGATGCTGCCGCTTGGGCCCAAGGCCGAGGGGGCTGACCGGCTGAAGTTCGCGGGCCTGGAACTGCGGCGCGAGGGCGAAAAGACCATTGTCGACGTTGTCGTGTTCGGCAGTGCGGCCGAAAAGCAGAAGATCGATTTCGATTGGGAAATCGTCTCGGTCGAACGCGAGACGGAACGCATGCCCAAACACGTCATGTACATCCCTGCCTTGGTGCTGCTGATCGGGGTGGTCCTCATGCAAAAAGGACGTCAGCGAAAACAAACGCCGGCGGCGGCATAAGGGGAGGAGACCCAAACCATGTACAAGAACATTCTTCTTGCGATTGATCTGGAAGACGAATCAACCTGGGACCGGGCGGCCCCTCAGGCGGTCGATCTGGCCAAGGCGTCCGGTGCCGACCTGCATATCATGGCGGTCGTGCCTGATTTCGGGATGACCCTGGTTGCCAGCTTTTTCCCCAAGGACTTCGAGGAAAAGGCGCTCGATGAAACGAATGCGCGCCTTCATGCCTGGACTGCGGAAAACATACCGGACGGGGTCAATGTTCAGCATATCGTCGGGCATGGCCGGGCATACGCGGAAATACTGCGGGTTGCGTCGGATATTTCCTGCGACCTGCTGATCCTGTCGGCGCGCCGGGCGGACGACGGCAAAACTTTCGAAGTGGGGCCCAACACGGCCCATATCGTCCGGCATGCCAGCCAGTCCGTGCTGATCGTGCGTTAGCAGGAAAAGCATTATAGAAATGACAAACCGCCGCCGGGCAGGACCGGGCGGCGGTTTTTCTTGGGGCGCGTCAAAGGTGACGGCGGGGGCAAGGCGTTGGTGGTCTGCACCGCACCGATTGCCCCATGCGTCATTTCAGGCTGTTCATGTATTCGATGATCAGCGCGCGTTCTTCCGGCTTCTTCAGGCCCGGATAGGCCATTTTTGAAATGGCCTTGGGATCATCCAGATAATCGCGCAGAAACTGTTTGGGGTTGGTGATGTAGGCATCGACCGTTTTGTCATCCCATACCAGACCTTTTTCGCCGGCCGCGACCAAGGATTTGGAATAACGCGACTGTTTATAGCCGTCGGCGGTGCCCGCCTTGCGGCCCATGATGCCTTTCAAGGACGGGCCGATCGTGTGTTTGCCCGAAATCGTATGGCACATGGCACAGCGGTTTTTCTTGAATGCCTTGGCGCCGTCGGCCAGGACCGGTCCGGCAGCCGTCATCATCGTGGCCGCGATACCGGCGAAAACCGCCGCCATCAGGGTAGAATACTTCATTGAACACACCTTCCGTGTTTCTGTCGTTTATTCGCGTAAAATGCCCGCGAAGGGGTGCCTGTATTATCGTCACGTGATCGTTGAGACGCAATCGGCAAGCCGGTCATGCCCGAGATGATTTCATAAACAGGCCGATCCGCAGTATAATTCACGGATATGGAAATCGTGGGCGCAGTCAGGGGTTTTGTCCCAGGACTGTGAAAGGAGCATTGTATCATCATGCCGGCAGATAAACTGAGCCAAGCCGACGTCGCCAAATTGTTGTCCGATCCCACGCCGGACAACCGGGCCGCGACGGCCGCAAAGGTCGCAGGTGCCTTCGATCCGGCGGCCTTGGGGCCGTCCGAACGGGCCCTTGCCGAGGAAATTTTCCGTCTCATGGTCAAGGATGCGGAAATCCGCGTGCGTCAGGCCTTAACGGAAAACCTAAAGGAAAACGGAAACGTGCCGCACGACGTCGCGGTGGCGCTGGCCAACGATGTCGATCAGGTCGCCTTGCCGATGATCGAGTTTTCCCAGGTTCTGAACGATGAAGACCTGATCGCCATTATCGGCTCGCAAGACCCCGCCAAGCAGGAAGCGGTCGCCGGTCGGGCGACCGTGTCCGAGGAACTGTCCGATGCCTTGGTCAATTCCGGCAACGAAGCCGCGGTCACGCGCCTTGTGAAAAACGAAGGTGCCGCGATTTCCGAACAGACATTCCAAAAAGTGGTCGACGGTTTCGGGGACCGTGCCGGGGTTCAGGATGCGATGGTCAATCGGGCGTCCTTGCCGGTTACCGTGGCCGAACGGTTGGTCACCCTGGTTTCGGAAAATATGCGGGACGAATTGGTCAAACGGCATGAAGTGTCCGCGACCATGGCAACGGATATCATCCTTAAATCGCGGGAACGGGCGACGATCAGCCTGTCATCCGATTCCGGTGTCGATGATGTCATGCTTCTGGTCAAGCAATTGAACGAAAACGGGCGTCTGACGTCGTCAATCACCCTGCGTGCCTTATGCATGGGGGATATCACGTTCTTTGAATGCGCCATGGCGATTCTTGGCGGGGTGACGCTGGACAACGCACGGCGTCTGATCCACGACCGCGGACCGTTGGGGCTGCGGGCTGTGTTCGACAAGGCACATTTGCCTTCGGCGCAATACATGGCCGTGCGCGCAGCCCTGGACGTCAGCCGGGAAACGGAAATGGACGGCGGCGAGAACGACCGCGAACGCTATGCCCGGCGCATGATCGAACGCATCATGACCCAGTATGATGATCTGGGGGTGGAATTCGAATCCTCGGATTTGGAATATCTACTGACCAAGATGGACGAATTGCCGCCGGACGTTCTGGGTGACGACGACTTGGCCGCAAGCACAGGCTAACCCCGCCCGCGCGGAATTTATCTTTATCTGGAGCCCAGATCCCGCCAGACCGCGTAATCCTTGCGGAACCGGTCGAGCGATTTCCACACCTTGGCGAAGTCCTTGTCTTTTTTGGCGGTCTCGCCGGCGACCTCGCCCCAGGCTTCGGACAGTTTATCCAGAATTTCGCGCGGCCAGCGGCGAACGGTCACGCCTTCCTTGGTCAGGCTCAACAAGGCACGGTATTGCAGGGCTTCGCCTTCGGCCATGCCATGACGGACATTGTCGCCGCACACGGACCGCAACTGTGAGCGCTGTACAGGGGTTAGGGCGGACCAGCGATCCTGGTTGATCACCAAGGCGAGAAGCGTCGCCGGCTGGTGCCAGCCGGGGAAGTAATAGTTTCGCGCCATGCGGTGCAGACCAAGCTGAACATCGATCGCCGGCATGGAATATTCGGCGGCGTCGATTTCGCCGGTTTCCAAGGCATGAAAAATCTCGCCTGCATTCAGGTTCATGGTCTTGGCGCCCAGGCGCTTCATAACCCGGGCACCCAGGCCCGTCATGCGCACGCGAAGGCCTTTCAAATCCTCGACCGTGGTCAGCGGACGCCGGTACCAGCCGGCCCCTTCGGGGGACACCAGGCCGCAGACGACCACCTGCAGGCCCAGGCTTTCCGCCAATCCGTTCAATAGTTTCTCGCCGCCGCCGAAATACAGCCAGGCCAGGTATTCCTCGGCCCGGGGCCCGAACGGCACGGCGCCGAATAGTTGCAAGGCGGGGGTATTCGACGGCCAGCTTTCGGGGGCGACAAAGGCCGCATCGACGGTGCCTGCCTTGACCGCCGATATGATGTCCTTTTCCCGTGCCACGGATCCCGGTTCGTGAAAGGAAATCTCCATGCCGCCGGCCGATACACGCCAAAGCTCTGTTTCAATCCGTTTGGCTTGCGCGCCCAATTGGGGCAGGGAACTGGCAAAGGCACTTTCCATGCGCCAGCGCACCGTGGTGTCCGGCACGGCAGCGGGGGCAAGAAGGTTTTCCGCATTGGCGGCGGGCGCGGCGGATTCGTTCGAACCGGGCTTTTTCGATTGGGTGTCGTCACGGGGCGCATCGCCGGGCGGGGTTTGTGCGGCGTCTGCAGACGGTTGTTCGCCGGCGGCCAGGTTCGCGGCGACTTCCGCGGCGGTGTCGGGCAGCGGGGCCTTCAGGCGCGGGGCGATAATCGACACCCCCAGAACGACGCCTACAACCAATCCTACGACGATGCCGATGGCGGCATTTCGCATGGCGATGACCTCTCCGTTCCGCCCCCCTTTGGGCGGCCCCTGCGTGGGGGTGCGGCAGTGTAGCCGAAGCAGACGCCCGCTCGGAGTCCTTAGACACCGCCGTTATTCACATTTTGTGGATATGTCTCGTAAGTCCAGGCGCAATAGGGAAGAAATCTTGGGGTTCCGGGTGACCCCAGGCAATTCTCCGGGCGCCGTCAACTGCACTTGCGGTAGACGAGATCGACCTTATGCCATTGGTTGTTGTATTTGACGGCGTATGATCGAAGCTCCGTCGCGCTGACGATCTTGTCCTGATAGATCAGGCCGTCGGCCTCCAGAACCAGCACGTCGTTTTCGCGCCGCACGTCATAGACGGCGGAACTGCCGTCGTCCCTGATTACCCGGACTTTCTGTGCGTTGACCTGATTGTAGGTCACGCCGTTGCCGCCTTCCGTGCGCGAGCAATCGATTGCCCATCGCCCCAGAACCCAGGGGACCGGAAACTGTCCCGGCGGGGCGGGTGGCGGCATTTGGCCCGCCGCCGCCTGTTGGACCATCGGGGGTTTCGGCTGATCGACGGCGAAAGTGCCCTGGACCTGCGCCCCCTGGGTCGGTTGCAGGGTCGCAAGGCGACGCCGTGCCAAATGGGTCAGGGCGCTATCGGGATAGGTTTCGATGAATGTCTGGAAGACTTTCGGGTCGTCCGACCCGCGAATGCGTTCCCATTTCTCCACATCCTCGCGGCGCTCGCGCGTCGGATCGCGGTTCAGGGATTTTTCTTCCTCGCCGGAAAACGGGAGTTTGACCGAATCCCATAATTCCTTGGATTTGTCGGCGACGGTGGAAAAGGCGTTCGTCGCGGTCTCGCAGCCGCCCAACAGGGCCAGTACGGCAAGCGCCGGAAGGGCGATCATCACGCGGGTGCCGGCTTTGCGGTGTCTGTTATTTGCAGATGCGGTCATGATACGGCCTTGGCGGTTGGTTCCGGCGTTGTTCATGGAGCGGTGCTCCTCCCCAGAGCTACATAAAAGTAGCCAATTAGAAATAAAAGCGAAAGGCCAACCCGCGCGCGTGGTGTTTGCTGGGGCTGCCTGCGCAAAAGAAAACGGCCCCGGGTTTGCAAACCACAGGGGCCGTTCTCGATTTTTGGTCGGAGTGAGAGGATTTGAACCTCCGACCCCCGCCTCCCGAAACATGCCGATGGAAAATAACCTTTTGATAGAAAGTAATTAAACCTTACAAATTAAGCGATATCAGGGTGGTATTCTGCTTATGTTCATGGGGAAATGGTTCAATTGAACCGCCAAGCACCGTTTTCTCGCGTCGCGCTCAGGGGGAACGACAGACCGGAATGGGAGCTATAAAGACAAGAAGTGATCATCGAAACCAGCCGTTGAGGTTAGGAGGCGAAATCCGCGCCTTGTTCCATCGCTGTAATTACCTGTAGCGCTTCGGGCGCAATTTCCTCTAATTGCATTTCTCTCGCAATTGCCAAGGCAGAGAAAGACACACCGAACTCTTTTTTTGACCATCCAGACAAGGTTGAAACGATGTCCTTGCCCGGACAGATGCTCATGACGCCAATTGAAGAGGCTTCTGCGCCTTTCACTATTTTGCGTGCTTTCTTGTTCGCATCAGCCGACCCTTGTCGGTCTCTAGCGCCTATCTCATTTGAAATTTGATCAAACACATCGGTCTGCATTGCTTCGCAGATTTCCGAAATTTTTTTCTCAACAGCTGCGATATTGGGAAAAGTAGATTTGGTTCGCTGTTCGATGACTCGTGAGATTGCAGGTGCTGAAAGTACGTAATTCTCGATTTCTTTTCGGTTCCAAATATGTAGGTTCAATCCATTGCCACGTGCTTCTTTTTTGATTTTTTCGTTTTCTGCCTCCGGGCGGTAATCGGAGTCTAAGATGCAGTACGCTTTAATTGATTGATCGCCAGCGTTCTTTAGTCCAATCGCTGCACCAACCGCATGTTTCCAATTTCCAAACCCGTTGATTGATATATGTGGGATGGCGTTGAAGCTAGTTGGGCTATCCGGAAAAATCTTTTCATGAAGGGCCGTAAGAAAATCAAAATCGTCACCTTCTATAAAGACGCATTTCCGCGCTGACCAAAGGCGGGTGAGCTGCAGATTGTGAGCTCCGCCAATATTATCAATCACGCTTTGGACGGCTGGAATGTTCTCTGCAAATTTTGAGTCTGAACTATCTTTATCGACCACGAGAACGTCGTCCGGATTCACCTCTGCCAAAATCTCTGTTGAGTGGGTCGCGACCAGAACTTGGGCAAAATAACCTTCCACAAGATGAAAGAGTCGGCGCTGGAGATCTGGGTGGAGATAGGCATCAGGCTCATCGAGCACCACGATCGATTGCCTTGCGCATCTCGCCAAAAACCAACAGGTCTGTAGCCATGCCTGAAGACCACTTCCTACCCATCCGACCTCAGCGACGAACGCGCCATCTCTAACCAAAAGATTCAATTGCGGCGGTGTGTGAGTTGTTCGGTCAATTGAGTCTATTCGAAGGTGCGGCCAGGATGACTCTGCGAGCGCGACAAAAGAATCGTAGAAAGTCGGGATAAATCCGTCCTCTTCTTCGTTGTCTTCATTTATCTGTATTCGGCTTTGATCTATGTTTCCGCCTAAATAATAAATTTGGTTTCTAAAATGCAGAGAGGATAAGCGCGTATTAATATTTGACCTGACGTAATCGGAGTTCCTTATCTCTTCCGATAGCCTCAGCCTCCCAATGGGAGGCAGAACATTGATTGTGTCTTGCAAAGCGTTTGAGGCTTGGGATGCTGTTAGAATCCGACTATTTCCTTTTCTCAATACGGCAAAAATATCTTCTGTTTCTGAATTGAGATAAATTTTTATTATTACTTTATTTGAGAATTTTGCAGTAATAATTGCTGGTGGTTCTCCGTACCTGTAGCAAAGGTTCCGGAATTCGAACTCTAATCCTCTAAGAGATGGGGATATCCCATTGCGTGCAGATGGAGTTTTCAGCCAATCGGGCGGTGAAACGAAACGTGTCCTCGGCGCACGCAAGGCAACAATGGACACCAGCGTTAGTGCTTCGATGATTGTCGATTTTCCAGCGTTGTTACGTCCTACAATTACAGATGTTTGTCTCAGCGGGATTTTGTGCTTCACGAAACCCCGATAATTATCAAGTTCCAGTTCAACAATCATCGGTAACTCGCTTCGTCTCGAAAAATCAAAATTGTCCGACACAATTGAGTGGTCAAATCAAGCGAATGGCGGAATATCCATGATTGCGCCTGACAATACGCTGCACTTATTACGCTATCACAAAGAATGGTCCCGCGTATACGCGACGTTTTCGCAATACGAACGCCTCGATAGTTCAATTCTTCACGAGTGAATTTGCCAATCGAACAGACGTGGACCTGGACGACGGCGTGTGGCAGGCGAGGGCCGGCGACACGAAGTCGGGCGAGGAGAAGCTGGTGCCGCTGTCGAGACAGGCGGTGTCCCTGCTGCGGGGGCTGTCGGGGGAGGGCGACTACGTGTTCGGCGGTGAGACGCCATTTGTCACCCATAAGGTGAAGCATAATAAGCTCTACAAGGCAGCGGGCCGCGTGAAGGACGACTCCAGCCACCCGGACGGCGGTTGGACGCCGCACGACTTCCGGCGCACCCAGCGGACGCGGCTCGCCCGTGTGTCCGGCGTGAAGAGCCACGTCGCCGACATGCTGGCCGGCCGCCGTGGCAACGAGCAACAGGGCGTGTCGGGCATCTACAATCAGCACGACTACCTGGAGGAGATGCGGCACGCCGCCCAGGCCTGGGCCGACTGGCTGGAGGTGGTCGTCAACGACGAAGAGACGGTGGTTCCGATGGAGGCGGCGCAGTGACGAAGAAGACGGAAAAGCACACGCGGGTCCGGGCCCGCGTCGTCAAGCTGGACGACGACCTGCGCCAGCGGGGGATTGAGACGAACCTCTCGCGGGTGGCCGGGATGATGGACGACAACCCCAACGACGAGGTCGTCGCGGCGCTGGCGTCAACCACGACCGACACGTTGGAGGACCTGCACAGGCGCTACGAGGATAAGCTGATCGGCATAGCGCGGGTCCAGGAGTTGGCGGGCATCAAGAAGTCGGAGGTGGACCGCCGAGTTCGCGCCGGAACCTTCCCCGCGCCGAAGGTCGCGGGGGACGGAAAGGACCGCAAGTGGTCCCACATAGAAGTAATGGCCTGGGTCACCGAACAGGCGCGGCGGTGACAATTTGATCAGGTACGCTTAGACCTGAACCACTCCCAGTGCCATCTGACGTATTCATTGTCGAGATCGTGTTTGAGGGCAATCGTCTTGCCGTCAAGAGGGTCGCCAGGAACCTTCGACTTGATCTTAAAACTACCTGCGCCTCGCTGCAGGCGAAGCATCCTTCTCGAACGCCTACTCTGACCACAGGACGGGCGACATTACGATTTGTTCCGAGGTGTTTGTGAAGCTATCAGCCGCCGGTAAGAAGGGTGCGTTGTCCGCGATAATGTATCACGAGCTGGGTCACACCCTCCTGAACCTCTGGGGGTTGCCGGGGTTTGACAACGAGGAGACGGTGGACGAGTTCGCCGTCGTGATGCTTTACCTGGACGGGAGGCAGGAGTACGCGCTCGAGTTCATGGAGTACTTCGAGAAAAATAATCCGTGGATAGAGGCTAGGATGATCATCGAGCGCGGGGGGCGGCACCCAATCTCCTCCCAGCGCATCCGAAACGTGAGGCGGATACTCAGCAATCCGGGGCCAGTGATTGAGCGATGGAACCGGCTGTTGTACCCGCATATGACTGTCGCTGGTCTGGAGAACGTGCTGAAGACGGCGCCGCGATATGCCGACCGGGCATTGGCCGAAAAGTTGATCGCCGAGAAGTCTGCGCGTCGAGAACCACCGCCTCAAAATTAGGTCAAGGACCTGTACTAGGACCTGGGCGGTTTGTTCTCCTGGGCCCAGAAAGTAAAAGCCCCTTAACTCGTTGAGTTAAGGGGCTTCTTTTGGTCGGAGTGAGAGGATTCGAACCTCCGACCCCCGCCTCCCGAAGGCGTGAACAAGCCATTTTCCCTTGCTTACACGAACTTTCTTTCTCTTACTAACACATTGCAAAATCGTCATAAATGCCTTACTTTTGAGGCGGTGGTTAAGCGCGAATTTACCCTGATTTACTCTTATTTGCTTACATCGTGCTTACATGGGAATGGCCCCTTACCCCTGCTTTACGCGAACAGGGGTCAGAATTTGGAGGCGATGCAATGCCGAAAATCTCAAAAAGCACCGTGGATTCCACGCATCCGAAAGGCGCTCAATTCTTCGTTTGGGACGACGTGTTGAAGGGATTCGGCCTTCGCGTCACACCGGCGGGCGTGAAAAGTTTCGTCTTCCAATACAGAACGCCGGAAGGGCGGACACGCCGGGCCACGATTGCCAAGGTCGGCACCGTCACACCGGCAAAAGCCCGCGAACTTGCCGAGGATATGGCCGCAACCGTCAAGCATGGCGGCGACCCGCTAGGCGACAAATCCGCCGCGCGTAATTCGATCACCGTTGCAGAACTGTTGGACGCTTATTTGAAGTCCGCCGCGTTCGCCGCGAAAGCGGAAAGCACGCGGGCGACCGACAAGGGCCGGATTGAACGGCACCTTCGCCCGCTTCTGGGGAAGATGTATGCACATAAACTCGGAAGCGACGACGTGCAGCGCGCCTTCAATCAGATCGTCGCCGGCAAGACGGCGGGCCACATCAAAACCGGCAAACGCGGCCTTGCCCGAGTGACGGGGGGGCATGGGGCGGCCCGTGCTTCGGTGAGGCTTTTGCGGGCGATTTATAATTGGGCGGCAGACGCGATGGCGCTCAAGGTTGATAACCCCTGCGCCAAGATAAAGATGGGGCGCGACGGCGAGCGCGATGTGATTTTGGATTCGCCCGAACAGTACGAGCGCCTGTTCCGTACCCTTGAAAAAATGGAAGCCGAGAAACGCATCCGCGCCCCCGTAGCGGATGCAATCCGCCTGATCGCCATGACAGGCGCGCGCCGTTCCGAAGTTATCGGCCTACGTTGGAAACACGTTGACCTGAAAGGCGGGCGGATCGTTCTTCCCGCGACTTCACACAAGGCGGGCCACAAAACCGGCAAGGCCCGAATCATTCCGTTGGCGACGGCGGCGCAAGCGATCATTTCCCGCCAGCCGGAAGGCAAGCCGGACGATTTGGTTTTCCGCCCGGCGCGTGGCGACAAGCCGATGCACATTAATAAGCCGTGGCGTGACGTTCGCGCCGAAGCCGACTTGCCGGAAGGGATCGGCCTTCACGGCCTCCGGCATTCCGTCGCGTCGCTGATGGCGATGGCCGGTGCTGGGGCAAGTGAGATTCAGGCAGTCACGGGCCATCGTGATCTTAGGATGGTGCAACGCTACGTTCACTTCGCCGACAACGCCCGCGCCGCGCTGGCCGAACGTGCCGCCGCGCCGGCTTTGGCAGGCTTGGCTGCTGCGGCTGGCGAACAGGGCGGCGAAGTGGTGACGCTGGCGGATAAGAAGGGGCGGGGATAATGGCGCGGGACATTATCAATAACTTGAACTGGCTATCATATCTTCCGCGCTTAGTCCGCATCGAAAAGACGGCGCGATGGATATTGGAACAGCCCGACGACTCGCGCCATGAAATTGCCAGAGAAATTCTCAAAACCGCCGCGCAAGTTCGTCGCGATCACAAACACGGCTGGGACACTTCGAATTTTGTAGATACCCTCAATCAACTTTGCGGCCGGGCGGATGCAGAGATTTTCGCGCCGTATGTTAAGGAATCCGCCAAGCGCCGCGAGCGGTTCCGCGATCAAGTTGCGGAACCTCGCAACAAGCAAGCACGCGCCGAAGGAAACGCACGACGCGCTGAATGGCAAAGCGCCGCCGATGAAATTTGGTCACGCCATCCTGAGTGGACTGCCTCCGACGTGGCACGCCGGATTGCCAAGGATCGTGGCGGCGACTGGAACACAATCCGCCGCAGGATCGCCCGCAAGTAAATAGTTGTCACGGCCTTCTAAGCCGTGACAGCCGATACCGCTTACCTTTCGAACCTAGACGCAACTCGAAAGGTAATAGCGATGACACCGGAATATTTCACGCGAGCCGAAGCCGCCGAATACCTTACATCGCGCGGTCTGCCCGTATCCAAATGCACCCTTCAAAAATGGGCGACGGTCGGCGGCGGTCCCGTCTATCGGATTTTCGGTATCCGCGCGCTCTACACGCCCGCCGACTTGGACGATTGGGCCGAAGAAAAGCTGAGCGCCCCGCGCCGGTCGACTTCCGAAACGGTCGCCGCGTGATGACGCCCGCGACTTTGAACGAGGCCCTTCGCCAAGCGCAGCTTCGCGTCCGCGCCGCCCGCGCCGAACTGCGTGCTGCCGAAGTCGAACTGCGCCGCGTGCGGCGCGAACACAGAGAGGTGGCATGATGCGCCCCGAACTCCAAACCATCGCCGCGAAACGCGCTGACGGCATTGCTACGGCGGCGGGATCGGCACGCCGCATGCTGGCGCTGATCGAACACCTGGTCGCGGCCTCACAATGCCCGTTGGAGCGGCGGGCGTTGCGACTCCAAGCCGTGGCCATCCGGCGGAACTTGATCGCGATCATGAAAGCGCCGTCACCGTTCGCGCGACCCGTGACCATCCCGGACGACGTGACCATGACGCCGCCCGTGGACGGGTCGCGCGTTCCGCGCCGTGTCGCCGTGCAACCGATTAGCCGAGGAGCACCTTGACGATGGATATGCACCAAACAGAAACCGCCGCGCCCGGGCAGGGACACGGCGGCGGGGTAACTGGAAAATCGAGCGTTTCCAATCATACCCCAAAAACCCCGAATTTTCAACTTCTCGACGCCGCCTTGTCCGAGATTGACGCGGCGCGCGGGCGCGATGCGACGAAGGCCGACGCGGCTTACCACAAGCGAGTGGCGGACGACCTTTCGAACTGGCTGGCCGACGATCTTCTGCAAGCCCGCCGTCGCATCCCTAACGAACCGAAAGGCCGGCGCGTGCCGCCGACGATGGGCGACTTGCGAGGCATGGTGGACGTGCAGCGCCGCCTAGCTGCGGCGCGAACGGAGGCGGAATTATGGGACGCGGCCACATGGGCGGCGCTCAATACCAACGATCCGAAATGGGAACGGCTTGTGATGGAACTGTCCCGCGCCGAAAGCCATGTCGCGGAACTTGAACGAGAGGCGCAACCGTGGAAATGAATAATCAATCAACGCTACGCGCCGCCGGGTATCGAGGCCCGACCGTTGCGCCGACAATCCCCGTAGCCATCGGGCCGGGGCGGACTGCCGAGGCGGTCGAGTCCGTACTAGCGACATTGCGCGAGCGGCCCGACGTGTTCGACCTGGGCGGCGCTATCGTGCATATCCACAATGGCGCAACGGTGCCGCTCGACCGTCACGCGCTGGCGCATTTTCTCGGAAGCGCTGTGCGTTTCGTGCGCTTCAAACAGGATGGCACCGCGAGCGCCGACGACCCGCCGCAACGCCTCGTTGACCAGCTACTATCGCTGGGCGCGGTGCGCGGGCTCAAGCCGTTGGACGCGGTGACGACCATTCCGACCCTTCGACCCGACGGGAGCGTTTTGGACTCGCCCGGATACGATGCGGCATCCCGGTTGCTCTACGTGGGCGACGGCGAGTCGAGCGTGCCGGAACGTCCATCGGCGGACGAAGTGCGGTCGGCTTATGAGACGGCACTATTTCCGTTCCGCGAATTTCCCTTCGTGGGGCCGGTCGATTGGGCCGTGATGCTTTCCGCGATCCTGACCGCCGTTATCCGACCCGCACTCCCGACGGCGCCGGCCTTCGCCTTCGACGCGCCGTCGGTTGGAAGCGGCAAGACGTTGCAGGCGTCATGTGTCGCGGCGATAGCGAGCGGCGAACGTCCCGAACCGTGGCCCCCGGTTGCGGCGCGCGACGATGAGGAAATAAGAAAGCGCCTGTTCGCCGCGCTTCGCACCGGGGCGCGTGCAATCGTATGGGACAACCTCGCCGGCACCCTCGACTCCCCGAGCCTCGCCGCGTTCCTGACCGGGCCGACGTTCCGCGACCGCATCCTCGGAAAATCGGAAAGCCTGGCCCTTCCAAACCGAGCGGTATTCCTGCTGACCGGCAACAACGTGAGCCTCGCGGGTGACATGCCGCGGCGTGTCCTTACGTGTCGCATCGATCCAAAATGCGAGCGCCCGTTCGCCCGGCAATTCGACCTCGACCCCTTGGCGCACGTCATGGCGCATCGCGTCGATATAGCCACAGCGGCGCTGGCCATTGTGCGCGGTTGGCTTACCAGCGGTGCGGCACCGCGCCCCGGCCGCGTGGCCAGCTTTGAAGCATGGGACTCGTTCGTGCGCCAGCCGGTCGCGTGGATCATGGGCGTTGACCCGCTCGACGCGATCAACACGGGCGCGGAAGCGGATCCAGAACGGGAAGCCCTGGGCGATCTTTTGGAAGCGTTGCGGATGTGTTTCGGGGATGCGGGGTTTACCGCCGCCGACGTGGCCGACGCTATCCGCAAAGGCGCGGGACCGTTCGGTGACGAAGCGCAACGGGCCGTCGCCGCCGCCGTGGCCGACGTGGCCGGGCGTAACGATCCGAGCGCCAAGAGCATCGGGCGCATCCTTAATTTCCGACGTGGGCGGATCGTCAACGGCATGAAGCTGGAATGCGAGCCGACGCGCGACGGAAAGCGTTGGTTTGCGACTTTGGAGAGGGTTTAGAAAAATGCCAAAGTCGCACTTAATATCTAATTATTTCAATGGTTTGTGGGTTTGCTGGTTTAAATACACTACCCCATACGCGAGGCGTTCCAGAATCAAATACAAATGGGCCGAAACCAAAGTCGCAAAGTCGCAAAGTCGCACGCGCCCCCGTGAAAATATAGCCCGCAGGGCCAGGGGGGAGGGTTTGGAAGTCCCAAAGGGGCTCCCCGTAGGACCGGCTGCGGTACTCAAATTTTATCGCCCGCAGTGTTCGCAAAAACGCGATTCCATAATTTTGGAGAATTATAAAAATGACGAAACGTAAACCGCCCGATCTTCGATTACTCGAAGGCAACCCCGGCAAACGCCCGATAAAGAAACGTGGCGTGACGCCGACCGGCGATGCAGTTGCGCCCGTGTGGTTATCCGAAGGTGCGGCGGCGGTGTGGTCGCGCGTGGTCGACGCCATGCCGGGCGTGTTCAAGGCGACGGACGCGGAAATCCTGACGGCCTATTGCTGCGCCGCCGACCAACACCAGCGCGCAACGCTGGCCCTTGCAATCGAAGGCCCGATCTTGACCGGCCCGCGCGGACGGCAATCCAAAAACCCTTGGCTGGCCGTCCAGAAGGACGCTGCCAACGCGATTGAACGCCTGGGCCGTCGCCTCGGCCTCGACCCGACCAGCCGTGAACACCTTCCGCAACCCGCACCGCAACCGGCCTCCAGCAAATTCGCCGGGCTGGTCGGCGCGGGCACTTCACCAACAGAGAAAGGAACGAACGATGACGACGACTGACGCGAAGCATCAAGCCAACGCTGCGACCGCAATCGCACTGGGCATGGAGGCCGCAGCCGACCAAGGCGTACCCGACGCCGTGATTATGAATGAAGTTGTGAAGATCGCACTCGGGATCATCGGTGCTGCAAACGGTGGCCCGGATGCGGTGCCGGACACGCTGCGACGGCTGGCCGATGAGATCGAGGCGAACCCGAACGAGCTGAAATCACTTAACTAATCGGCACTGTGTGACTGTCACATTCTGCGTAGCTGCTTAATATGACAGTACTAGGACGCAGCGCCCTAAGTAAAAAATTGTTGCGTTATTTACACGGGGCGTTAGTATTTACTAGTTCCCTGGCGCTGCCATGAGGCATCGTCGGGGGGCGCCGCAACGTCACGCCGTGCGCTGGCGTTGCCCTAATAAAGCGGCACGCCGTGCGCTGCCGGACCCGACTCGATAGCACGCCGTGCGCTGCGTCGATGGGCGGATCAATCCCAACACTTTGTACAACGCGCACCCGTGCGCCCGCTGGGCCGCGTGGTGCAACAGACAGAAAGGGCATTATGTAATGTCTATCATTCAGAAAAAGCGCGGCATTCTGGCCGTGCGCGCCGAAGCCTCCGATGTGATGGCGGAGATTCAGGAACTCAACGCGGCCCATGCCGATTGGCGTGACCGCGAAAGCGCCAAAGTCAAAAAGCTGGAAGCTAATCTCGTTGAAATGGAACAGCGCCTCGCAGAACGCGACCTCATGCCGCGTGGCGGCGCTGGGCAATCTTCCAGCATGGCGAGCGCGGTCAGCCTCGCGGCTGATCTCAACAAGGACGGCACCTTCCAGCAGTTCGCGGCCGGTAGCATCAAAGAATGCGGCGTGAAGGTCTCGGCAACCAAACTCTTGAACGTCCAGGCCAACGTCATTCGCTATGACTCCGGCGATCTCGCGGTGCGCGAGAATGTCGGCGTGATCGAACCGGCCCGCCGCCGTCGTTGGCTTCGTGATCGCCTTACGACCGTGACGACGACCGGCGGCACGGTCGAGTTTTCGCGCGAGGCCAGCGGCACCACGAACAACGCGGACGTTGTTGGCGCTGGCTCTCCCTTCGTGCACGAGGGCGCCGACAAGCCAGAGAGCGTTATCGAGTGGGATTTGCTCGACCTCAAGGTGCCGACGATTGCCACCTATGTTCGCGCGAGCCGTCAAATTCTGTCGGACGTTGGCGAACTTGGCCGCATCATCGACCGCTATCTCCGGCATTTCCTCGAATTGAAGCTGGAACAGCAGATCATCGCTGGCGCCGGCACCGGGGCTCAGATGAAGGGGCTTACGCACGCCGACAACCGCGTGGCCTTCACGCCGACCTCGGGGGATACCGGGATCGAGTCGATTTCGCGGGCGCTTGGCACCCTCGCGAACTCTTATGAGATCCAGGCGAACCTGGTGATCCTTAACCCGGTCGACTATCGCGCCATGCAGCGCACCCGCGCGGTGACCGACGGTCAGTTCTTGTGGGGCGATCCGAACGGCGCGAATTCCGAACAGGTCTGGGCGGTGGACATTCACCAAACCCCGGCCATGACGCAGGGATCGTTCGCGATCACCGATACCGAACAGGTCGGGACGTTCCGGCTTCGCGAGGACGCCCAAATTATGACGGGCTACACGGGGAACCAGTTTACCCAGAACCTCGTGACCATCCTTGGTGAACTTCGGGCGTTGCTGACGGTCGAGCGCCCGACGGCGACCATGTACGGCTCGTTGACCCTCTAAGCCTCCCAGCGAGGCGCGGCGCACGGCCCCGCCTCGCATCCGGCCGCGCCGCCCGTGTGGGTTTCTCCTATGGCCCAGCGGGCGGCGCGCCGGTCTCTTTCCGACAGGGAGACCGCCTCGCTATGGCCAAACGACATTCAACCGAATACCGACGCCAAGTCGTCGCCGCATACGACCAGGCCCGCCGCGACGGTGCGCCCGTTGGCAAGGCCGCGTTGCTGGCCAATGCGGATAGCGTGGACGGCCCGCGGCAGGTTGCAAAGAGGCGGGCGTGTTTGCGGTGCCGCAGGGATTTTAGATCAACGTGGAGCGGGGAGCGGATTTGCGGCGCGTGTAAGTCGGGCGAGCATTACGACGGACTGCCGGCGGGATGGGGCGCTACGGCGACCTTGGGCGTGGCGCACCAGGGTTAGGCGACGACCGCACACCTCAACGTTACAAGCTGGAATCTTGAACCTATACTCCCTTACATCGACTAAGGGAGGCGGGGATGCCTGACGCTGGGGCAACAATTATAGCGGTGACTCTGCTTGTTTTGATCGTGGTGCTGGCGATGCGCCGCCGGACAGAAAGGCAAGGCGAGGAAGAAAAGAATCAAAATGCCCGCGATTTGCGACCGATATTGCCGGAAAGATTTGTCGTATTCGATTTTGAAACTACTGGCTTGGATTGTAACAAACATGAAATCCTTGAAATTGGCGCGATCAGCGTTAACCGGGACGGCGTCGATCACAAGACGTTCCAATGCTTGGTGATCCCGCAGAAACGTATTAGCCGAAAGATCACTGAGATCACGGGAATTGACAAAAAGATGGTGACAGAGAGCGGTCAGCCTCTCGCGGATGCGATTTCCCAGTTTCGAGACTTTATCGGCGACCTCCCATTGGTCGCTTATAATGCTGAATTCGATATGGGGTTCCTTCACGCCGCAGAAAAGTCACTTGGCCTTCCAAAGACAAAGAACGAAGTGTCTTGCGCATTAGAACTTGCACGACGGGCGTGGCCAAGCCGCAGGTCTTACAAGCTGTCTGAATTAGCGAAAGATGGCCGGTTGGACGCATCAAATGCGCACCGTGCTTTGGATGATTGCAAGATGACCATGATTGTATATGCGGCGGCTTCATCAATTACTGGCAGGCGTCGTTAAACAGGGCCTACCTTAACAGCTTCCCCAACAGCCGCCCCGTGATCCTCTCGGACCATCGGCTTAAAGCAGGTTGCCGAATCTGAGACTGACAAACAACGATCCCAAACTAACGACCAGTGACAAACCGGCGATCCCGATCGCAAGGAGGGTTGTCCTTTTCATATAGCGCCCGGTCAATTCGTTGTTCAGCACTTGAATGACGTTGGGGTTAGTCCAGTCTCCGTCATCCCTATTGTTCGCAACTAGAAACTCTTTGGTCCGGAAAGATAGTTCGGCCCTAATCGCCTTATCCGAAGCGAGCTCCAAAATCCGAATGGCATTTGGTTTTTCGCCCATCGATCATCCCCCGTCATTTATAAGGCTGAAAACCCTACGCGCGCCGCACATGGCGAGTCCATGCACGCCCTGCTTACATGGCGCTTACATGAATAAAATAAGGGCCTAGGCGTTTCCGCCTAAGCCCTTGATTTTATTGGTCGGAGTGAGAGGATTCGAACCTCCGACCCCCGCCTCCCGAAGACGGTGCTCTACCAGGCTGAGCTACACTCCGGTAATAACCGCTGCGGCAATGGCTGACCGGAACCAAGGGTTCGTGCCGCCGGGCCGCAACGGGCGCCCGTTATAGCGGTGGTTGCGGGCCAGGGCAAGCGCTGGAACGATGTCGGTCGCACAGTAGAATTTCAAGGTTTCGCACTTGCGGTTCGCAGGCTGAATGACCCGTGACGGATCAGGAAATACAGGGGGCTGCCAAGGCATGGATGATATTTGAGATTGATCGTGGCGAAGGCCGGATGTAGCCTCGGAAATTATGCGCACTTAGTGCGCTTTTGTGATTGATTGAAGTGGACAGGCCGGGTAATCAAGGGCGGCACAACAGACCTTGATCGGTTTTGGGGGAGTGAATTGACGGATAGCACGCAACGCGGCGCGGTGCTTGAGGGCATGTCTGCGGCATCGTCTTCGACAGGCGTGGAGGGCACCCAGGCCAGCCGCGAGTACGAATGCAAACTGGGCGGCAGTGCAGCGAAGCTGCGCTTAGTCAAGAAGGCGGCCCAGGGTTTGTCCGAAAGCCGCCTGACCTGGTCCACGGACGATCTGGAAAGCGTCTACTACGACACGCCCGACCTGCGGCTGGGCCGGCGCCATGTGACCTTGCGGGTGCGTAAGAAAAAGGGCCGCTTCATCCAAAACGTCAAATCCGAAAACGACGGGTCCGGGGCTTTGTTCGCACGCGGCGAGTGGGAGCAGGAAGTCAACAGCCTGATGCCGCGCCTGGACCTGTTGCCTGATGACGCACTTGAGGTCCTGGGGCTGGTCCTGCCGGGCGAGTTACGTGAAACCTTCCGAACCCGTTTCACCCGCGAACAGACGGTGATCGTCAGGCGTGCCGCGACGGGGGCAGAAAGCCGGATCGAAGTCGCCATCGACAAAGGCGAAGTGGTCGCGGTCAAACCGGCGGCACAAGCCGGGCGCGGATCGCGTGCCAAGGCAATGACGAAGGTTCGAGAGACCATTCAGGAATGCGAAATGGAACTGTTGCAGGGAGACCCGCGCGATTTGTTCGAGGTCGCGGTTGAACTGCAGCAGGCCACCGGGCTTTCGATCGTTGAGGAATCGAAGGCGGCGCGGGGCTATCGTTTGCTGCAAGCGCCCGAAATCAAACCGGTGCGTGCGGCGAAAACACCGCTGACCCCGGGGCAAACGGTCAACCAGGCCGTTGCGGAGATTTTGCGTGCGGGCACGCGCCACATGCTGGCCAACGAGTCACCGTCGATCGACGGCAAGGACCCCGAGGGGGTTCACCAGTTCCGCGTCGCGGTGCGGCGCATGCGCTCCATGCTGTCGGTGTTTTCCAAGCTGTTGGACCCGGCCCGGGTCGATTGGCTGAAGGCGGAACTGAAATGGATCGCCGATCAGTTCGGCCCGGCCCGGGACTGGGACGTATTCATTGCGGAAATTCTGGCACCGCCCATGACGGCCGGGGTGGAGCCGTTGGCCATGGCAAAATTGCGTGCCGCGGCCGAAGACCATCGCCGGGATGCCTATGTCCAGGTTCGCGAAGCCTTGAAGTCCGCGCGTTATGCCGCTTTGGTTCTCAAACTGTCCGCGTTCACGGAAACCCAGGGCTGGGCGCCGCAACCCTGTCCGCCCGACCATCCGCTTGCGCAACCGATCAGCCAATGGGCCGGCCCGATCCTCAGCCGTGCCCACAAGAAAACCCTGCGCGCCGGTGAAGGCCTGGAAAATCTGGACGTTCCGGCCCGGCATGTGCTGCGCATCCGGGTCAAGAAACTGCGCTACACCATGGATTTTCTACAGGCGCTGTACGACTCACCGGCCAAGAAGAAATACCTGCGTGCATTGGAACGGCTGCAGGATGATTTCGGCCACCTGAACGACGTCGCCGTCGCCGAAACCCTGCTGGCCGATCTGACCGCCGGTGAGGGCACGGCCGATAACGGCGATGCCGGATCACTGTCTGCGGGGGCTGCCGCGGTCATGGGCTGGCACGCGCGGGGCCTTCACGACAGCGAACCGCATCTGCTTGAGGATTGGGGGCGCTTTACCAAGGCATCCCCATTCTGGCGTAACAGCGACTAAGCCGCAGCGGCCGAAGGAGACGACAAGCATGGCGCGTGCGATTCTGATCGCCAATTCCAAGGGGGGATGCGGCAAGACCACCATTGCAACCAATCTGGCTGCGGCTTTCGCCCGCGGCGGGCTGAAAACGGCCCTGGCCGATGTCGACCGGCAGAAAAGCAGCCTGGCCTGGCTGAAACGCCGGCCGGAGGAATTGCCGGAAATCATCGGCCTGGATTGGACCAAAACGTACGAAAAACCGGCCAAGAAGATCCAACGACTGATCATCGATGCCCCGGCGGCGATCAGCGTGCCCCGGTTCCGCGATCTTCTGAAATTGGCGCAGGTGATCGTTCTGCCTGTTCTTCCTTCGGCGTTCGATCAGGCGGCAACGCAAAAATTTCTTAAAAAAGTCGATGATCTGAAGCCGATCCGCAGCAACAAGAAGCCGGTGGTGATCGTCGGCAACCGGGTGCGGGCCCGGACCCGTTCGGCCCAGGAATTGGAGGCCTTCATCGCAGGGCTGGGGCATCCGGTGGGGACCATGATATCCGACCGGGCCCTGTATACGGATGGGGCCTATTCCGGTGTCAGCGTGTTCGATAAAGGGGACGTCCGATCCGCCGAGGCACAGGAAGACTGGTCCCCATTGATCACCTTCGTCGAGACGCATTAAGTTATCATGACAATTGAGTTACAGATGATGAGCATGGACGGCGAAGCATTTCGGCATTGGCGAAAGCGCCATAAGTTGTCGCAGAAGGACGCGGCCAAGGCGCTGGGCCTGAAGCCCCGCATCATCCAGTACTATGAAAAGGGTGAGCGCGACGGGAAGAAAGTGGAGATCCCGCTTTCCGTCCGGCTGGCCTGCTATGCCATTGAAAGCGGCGTCGGTGACTTCGACGGCGAGGAAAGCAGCAAGCTGAAACCGCGCGGCAAGAAGTCCAAGGACTAGGCGCTTGCCGTTGCGCGTTCCGGCAGTGACGTCCTAATAAGCGCGCTCGATACAGAAATCGATCAGTTCCAGAAACGCCTGTTTCTGCGGGTTGTCCGGGAAAATGCCCAGCGCGTCGCGCGCCACGGCGCCGTAATGGCGGGCCCGGTCGACGGTATCGCTCAGCGCGTCGTGCTTGTTCATCAGGGCGATGGCCTGTTTCAGGTCGTCGTCGGTCTGGTCCAGGTCTTCCAGGGTGCGGCGCCAGAACGCGCGTTCATCCTCGCCGCCCCGGTTGAAGGCCAGAATCGCCGGAAGCGACACCTTACCTTCGCGGAAATCGTCGCCCACGGTCTTGCCCAGGTCGGCCTGTTTCGCTGAATAGTCCAAAACGTCGTCGATCAATTGAAAGGCGATGCCCAGGTTGGTGCCGTAGGACAACAGGGCATCTTCCTCGGCCTTGGGCCGGTCGGCGACGACGGCGCCGATGCGGCAGGCGGCGGCGAACAATTCCGCCGTCTTGGCCGTGATGACTTCAAGATAGTTGGCTTCGCCCGTCGCGGTGTCACCGGTGGTCATCAACTGCAGAACTTCGCCCTCGGCGATGACGGCAGAGGCATCGGACAGAATTTTCAGAACCTTCAGGGAGCCGTCCGCGACCATCACCTGAAAAGCGCGGGAAAACAGGAAATCGCCGACCAGCACGCTGGCCTGGTTGCCCCAGACCGCATTGGCCGAGGCTTGGCCGCGGCGCAGCTCGCTTTCGTCGACCACGTCGTCATGCAGCAAGGTCGCCGTATGGATGAATTCGACACAGGCCGCCAACGGGATATGGCGGGTACCTTGGTATCCGCACATGCGGGCGGCTGCCAGGGTCAGAATGGGGCGCAGACGCTTACCGCCCGAGGCCACGATGTGGCCTGCAAGCTGCGGGATCAGCGCAACCGGGCTTTCCATGCGCTGGACGATGACCTCGTTGACCAGTTTCAGGTCGTCGGCGACCAGGGCCTGAAGTTTGTCCAGGTTGGGTTTCTTTTGGCGTTCGCCTTCAAGCTCGACCACAAGGGCCACGGCCTTTCCCCTTATATCCAATTATCCGCGTTTGGCGTTTGTGCTTGGTGTTCGTTGCTTGACGCCTGTCCCAGGAGCCGTGAGCATAGGGATTGCCGTGCCCCATGGTCAACCGCGACGGAAGGCTGTGTCGGGGGTATTGGAGGAGCCCATGGTCGAACTGTTCCGCACCAACGATCCCGTGTTGCTGTCCTGGATGCAGGCGCGGCTGGCCTCGCTTGACGTGCCGGCCCAGGTGTTCGACATGCACGCCAGTTTCATGGACGGAAGTGTCCTGGCCATTCAACGCCGGATCATGGTCGACGAAGCGGATCTGGCCCGGGCGCAACACGTCGTTGCCGAGGCCGAGGAAATCGCCCGCGGCGAGCGCGATCCCCTGGATTGACGGCCGTGACCGCATCAGACCCATCCGATAACGATATTGATGCAGCAGAAACTCGGTTGTTGGACGGTCGGGTGGTTTGTTTTCAACCCCTTCGGGGGTATCGGTCGGCGATCGATCCCATCCTGATGCAGGCCTCGGTTGCGGCTCGGCCCGGGGGTCGGGTGCTGGAACTGGGATGCGGTGCCGGGGCGGCATCCTTCGCACTGGCGTTCCGTTTGCCGGAAACCCGGGTGATCGGCCTGGATATTCAGGCGCCGTTGATTGCCCTTGCGCGAAAAGGGGCGACGGAAAACGGCTTTGAAGATCGGGTCGGTTTTCTTACGGGGGACCTTCTGGCGCTGCCGGACGACGTGGCGACCGGCGGGTTCGATCACGTTATGGCCAACCCACCCTTTCAGAAGGCGGGAACGTCCCGTCCGTCACCCGATGCCGTCAAGGCCCTGGCGACGGTCGAAGGCGAGGCCATACTTGCCGATTGGGTGCGTGTCGCCGCCGGATTGGTGCGTGATGGCGGCTGCGTGACCTTCATCCACCATGGGGACCGGGGGGATGAACTGGCGGACCTGATGGCGGGGGTGCTTGGGAGTTTGCGGATTCTGCCCATTCAGGCTCGGGCCGACGGCGGCGGTGCCGCGCGTGTTATCGTTCAGGGGATCAAGGGGGCCATGGCGGGCCAGCAAACGGAATTGCCGCTGGTTCTGCACGAAACAGGCGGTAAATATACGGCTGTGGCGGACAAAATCCTACGGGGGTATGCAGGCCTGTCCGATCCATCGGAAGATACCGTCAAAAAGTAGTCCGAATGTGCGCCACGTCACTTGCCTCCTGCAGATTCTCCTGGGATAGTCTCGCCCAATAATTCAGAACAAACTAAACAACAATAAAGTCACTCTGACGGGGGCGGTCTTCGAGGGCCGGTGAATTCGTGGGTAACGCAGCGGTTATCGCCATAATCGGCGTATTCGTCGCCATTGGCATATTGGGTGTGCTGTTCTACGTCAGCACGCTGGCGAAGAACGTCTATCAGATAAAAATTCAGATGAAGGACGACCTGGCTTACGAGTTGGAGCGGATGAAGGAATATGTCGAACGGGAAATGGTCCAGCGGCAGAAATGGATCACCCGCGATATTGCCGGTGCGTCGGACGACAAGTTTGGCAGCCTGGATACGGCGATCACCGAACTCCGCGCCGAGGTCTCGCAGGAACTCGTCCAACTGAATGATAAGGTCCGCAAGCTCGCAGCCCTGCAACAGGCCATGGCGGCAAGGAAATCGCAGGCCCAGGCAGGGGCACGTCAGGAACCGGACATGGACCCCGTATTCAAGGTAGACAAGCCGGGGCGTGAAGCGTCAGGCTAAGGCATGTCTGATATTCAGCCGGAATCGCGCGGCCTTGGAGGCCTTCCCATCATCGGTGCGATGATCGACCCGCCCCCCACCGTGGCCGTTATTCGGCTTGCCGGGGTGATCGGCGGTGTCGGGGGACTGCGCCGGGGGTTCAGCCTCGACAGCCAAGCCAAGATCATCGAGCGGGCCTTCAAACCCCGCAATCTTCAGGCCGTGGCGCTGGCGGTCAATTCGCCGGGCGGCTCGCCCGTGCAATCGGCGCTGATTGCCGGGCGAATCCGCGAACTTGCCGAAGAAAAGCAGATCCCCGTGTTCGCATTTTGTGAGGACGTGGCCGCGTCCGGCGGGTATTGGCTGGCCTGCGCCGGGGATGAAATTTACGCCGATGTGTCTTCCATCGTGGGCTCCATCGGCGTGGTGTCGGGCGGGTTCGGTCTGCAAGGGTTGATCGAAAAGCTGGGGATCGAACGGCGCCTACACACGGCGGGCGACAAGAAAGCCATGTTGGACGCTTTCCAGCCGGAAAAACCGGCCGAGGTCAAACATCTGAAGGAAATCCAGGGCGACATCCATCTGGCTTTCAAGGACATGGTGCGCGTCCGGCGGGGCGACCGGCTGAAAGGCGCAGACAAGGAGCTGTTTTCCGGCGCCTTCTGGACCGGCTCGAAAGCCCTGGAACTGGGGCTGATCGACGGCATCGGCAATCTGCGTACCGTGATGCGGGACCGTTACGGCAAGAACGTGAAATTCCGTCTTATCGGCGCGCGGCGGGGATTGTTGCCGCAATTGCGTTTCGGTGCCTCCGGCGAAGCAGCGGGCGGGGTCGATTGGGCCGGGCAGGCCGTCGCCGCCATCGAGGAACGCCTGATCTGGAACCGCTTCGGGCTTTGATCCCGCGCGAGATTCCTCGATTCTCCGGCTTCCGGGGCTTTCTTTTTTGTTTTCCGCTTATCGTCGTTGCGAACGGTTCCGTTCGCCCGGGATTTGCTCTAAAAGGCTGCATGTTCGGATTTTCCATACAAAAGCTGCTGTTTACCGGCCTTGCGATCGCGGCCATCTGGTATGCGTTCAAATGGCTTGGCCGCATGCAGGCGGAAAAGCGCAAGGTCGACCGCCAGCAGGCCCGAAAAATGAAGGATTCCGGGGGCAGTGCAGCCAAAACCCCGGAGGTCGAGGACATGGTGGAATGTCCCCATTGCGGTGCTTTCGTGCCGACCGACGGCTCCCACCGCTGCGACGAACTGGACCGTGCCTGATTTCAGCGAAAAGGGTTCAGTTCCTTCCTTGACCCGCGCGGCAAATCCCGAGCGCTGCGCATATGGCGCGACGTTGATTTGCGCGAAATATTTTATATGCCGGGTCGCTTGACCCGGCAGAGGCGTCCCCCTATTTTCTGGCACCGCAACATAACGCGAATTCTCAACTGCATTTCCGTTGGAACCCGCCGCCATGGCGAACACCCCAAGCGATAAGCCCAGCTTTCAATCGCTCATCCTGACGCTACAGAATTTCTGGGCCGAGCGCGGCTGCGTGATCCTGCAGCCCTATGACATGGAAGTGGGCGCCGGCACCTTCCATCCGGCGACGACCCTGCGCTCTTTGGGCAAGCCCGACGATGTCTGGAATTGCGCCTATGTGCAGCCGTCGCGCCGCCCCACGGACGGCCGCTATGGCGAAAACCCCAACCGGTTGCAGCATTATTACCAGTTCCAGGTTCTGATGAAGCCGAGCCCGCCCAACGTGCAGGCCATGTACCTGGAAAGCCTGAACGCCATCGGCATCGATCCCGAAAGCCATGACATCCGCTTTGTCGAGGATGACTGGGAAAGCCCGACCCTGGGCGCCTGGGGCCTGGGCTGGGAAGTCTGGTGCGACGGCATGGAAGTCACGCAGTTCACCTATTTCCAGCAGGTCGGCGGATACGATTGCGATCCGGTGCCGGTCGAACTTACCTACGGGTTGGAACGCTTGGCCATGTATGTGCAGGGCGTCGAAAACGTCTACGACCTGGATTGGGACGGCATCCCTAAAGACAAAGGCGGCAAGACCTACGGCGATGTGTTCCTACAGGCCGAACGGGAATATTCCGCCCATAACTTCGAACACGCCGACACGGCTATGCTGCGCCGGCATTTCGAGGACGCGGAAAAAGAATGCGCCCATCTGCTGGACAAGGGCCTGGCCCTGCCAGCTTATGACTACTGCCTGAAGGCATCGCATCTGTTCAACCTGTTGGATGCGCGGGGCGTGATCAGCGTGACCGAACGCCAAGCCTTCATCCTGCGCGTGCGTGATCTGGCCAAGGGATCGGCCACGGCCTGGATGAAATCCCAGGGGGTCGAGGTAGGCTGATGCCCGAGCTTCTTCTGGAATTGCTGTCCGAGGAAATCCCCGCCCGCATGCAGGCGCGCGCGGCGGACGATCTGAAACGTCTCGTTTCCGACGGGCTGAAGGCGGCCGGGCTGACCTTCACCAATGCCCAGACGCTGGTGACGCCGCGGCGGCTGACGCTGGTGGTTTATGGCCTGCCTGCCAAACAGGCCGATATTTCCGAAGAACGCCGCGGCCCCCGCGCCGATGCGCCGCAAAAGGCCAAGGACGGCTTCATGGGCTCGTTGCCTAAAGGAACCGAGGTTGAAGAGCGCGAGACGGAAAAGGGCACCTTCCTGTTCGCCAAGGTCGAACAGGCCGGGGAAAAGACCCGCCTGTTGCTGCCGGATCTGATCCAATCCGCATTGCAGGCGCTGCCTTGGCCCAAATCCATGCGCTGGGGCACGGGCAAGGCCCGCTGGGTGCGCCCGCTGCATTCGATCCTGGCGGTTTACGATCAGGAAGGCCTGAACCTGGAATTCGCCGGGGTCGAGGCCGGGGTGACCACGCGTGGCCATGCCTTCATGGCGCCGGGCACCATCGAAGTCGCGGATTTCGCCGATTACGAAAAGTCGCTCAAGGCCGCCAAGGTCATGCTCGACCCCGCGCAACGCAAGGAAACCATCGCCGCCGATGCGGCCCGGATGTGCAAGGGGGCCGGTGTGACCTTGAAGGACGATCCGGCCCTGCTGGACGAGGTCGCGGGCCTGATTGAATGGCCGGTCGTGCTGATGGGTGAGATCGACGCCGAATTCATGGATGTGCCGCCGGAGGTTCTGATCACCTCCATGCGCAAGCATCAGAAATATTTCGCGACCGAGGACGCCAAGGGCAACCTGGCGCCCAAGTTCGTCGTCGTCGCCAACCGGGAAACCAACGACGGCGGCCGCCAGGTCGTGGCCGGGAACGAACGCGTGCTGCGCGCGCGCCTGGCCGATGCCAAATTCTTCTGGGATCAGGACCGTAGGACGACGTTGGCGTCCAAGGCCCCGCAACTGAAGGAACGGGTGTTCCACGCCAAGTTGGGCACGCTCGACGAAAAGGTCGACCGCATGCAGGCCCTGGCGGCGGCGCTTTGCGATTTCGTGCCGGGTGCCGACCGGGACAAGGTGCGTTCCGCCGCCCGTCTGGCCAAGGCCGACCTTTCGACCGGCATGGTCGGCGAATTCCCGGACCTGCAGGGCATCATGGGGGCCTATTACGCCCGCCACGATGGCGAAAGTGCCGCCGTCGCCGATGCCGTCGCCGATCATTATTCGCCGCTGGGCCCCAACGATGCCTGCCCATCCAAACCGGAAAGCGTCGCCGTGGCCCTGGCCGACAAGATCGACAGCCTGGTCGGTTTCTGGTCGATTGACGAGAAACCGACGGGATCGAAAGACCCTTATGCCCTGCGCCGCGCGGCCTTGGGCGTGATCCGCCTGATCATCGAAAACAAGCTGCGCCTGCCTTTGGTTGATGTTTGTGTTCAAGCTTGTGAATTACTCGAGCGATCCAACCCGGTTGATGCTGAAACCGGTATTTCATTCGCTAGTAATCTTACGACATCTATGGCGAAAGAAGTGGTGCCAGAAAACCTCCTCGCCTTTTTCGCCGACCGCCTGAAGGTCCATTTGCGCGAACAGGGCGTGAAGCACGACCATATCGACGCGGTTTTCGCGCTTGGCGGGGAAGACGATCTGGTGCGCCTGTTGGCCCGGGTCGAAGCCTTGGCCAAATTCCTCGGTACCGATGACGGCGAAAACCTGCTGACCGCCTACCGCCGCGCGGCCAACATCCTGAAGATCGAGGAAAAGAAGGACGGCACGTCCTATGCTGCCGTCCCCGATGAAAAACTGCTGAGAGAGGGCGAGGAAAACGCACTTTACAGCGCGCTGGAAGAAGCGGGCCCCGTGATCGCCGACAAGGTGGCAGCCGAGGACTTCACCGGCGCCATGGCGGCGCTGGCCGGTCTGCGTGCCCCGGTTGATGCCTTCTTCGATAAGGTTACCGTCAATGCGGACGACGCAAAACTCCGCGAAAACCGATTGAAACTGCTCTCCAAAATCCGGGCGGCGCTGGAAGGCGTCGCGGACTTTGCCCGGATCGAGGGATAACGTCACTTAAGGGATCGAGCGATCATGACACAATGGGTCTACAGCTTCGGAAACGGCACCGCCGACGGCGACGCCGGGATGAAGGAACTCTTGGGCGGAAAGGGTGCCAACCTGGCTGAAATGGCGGGTTTGGGGCTTCCCGTGCCGCCGGGTTTCACCATCACGACCGAGGTCTGCACCTATTACTACGATCATGAAAAATCCTATCCGGACGATCTGAAGGACGCCGTCGCAGAAGCCCTGGCCAAGGTCGAAGGACCGTTGGGCCGCAAGTTCGGCTCGACCGACAAGCCGCTTCTGGTTTCCGTGCGTTCCGGTGCCCGGGCTTCCATGCCAGGCATGATGGACACCATCCTGAACCTGGGGCTCAACGACGATACGGTCGAAGCCCTGGCCAAGGAAAGCGGCGACGCGCGTTTCGCCTATGACAGCTATCGCCGCTTCATCCAGATGTATTCGGACGTGGTTCTGGGGGTCGAGCACCACAATTTCGAAGACGTCCTGGAAGAACATAAGGACAAGCTCGGCAAGGATCTGGATACGGAGCTGACCGGCGACGACTGGAAAGCCGTGGTCAAGGATTTCAAGAAACTGGTCGCCAATGAACTGGGCGAGGATTTCCCGCAGGACCCGCAGGCTCAGTTGTGGGGCGCCATCGGTGCCGTGTTCGGCAGCTGGATGAACAGTCGGGCGATCACCTATCGGCGCCTGAACGATATTCCGGCGGCCTGGGGCACGGCCGTGAACGTGCAGGCCATGGTGTTCGGCAACATGGGCGAGGATTGCGCCACCGGCGTGTGCTTCACGCGCAACCCGTCCACCGGCGACGATCATTTCTACGGCGAGTTCCTGATCAACGCCCAGGGCGAAGACGTGGTTGCCGGCATCCGCACGCCGCAGCCGCTGACCGAATTCGAGCGGGAGAACCAGGAATCCAATCTGCCGTCCATGGAAACGGCCATGCCGCCCGTGTTCAAGGAACTGGTCGCCGTGCGCGACAAGCTGGAACGCCATTACAAAGACATGCAGGACATGGAGTTCACGATCGAACGTGACAAGCTGTGGATGCTGCAGACGCGTTCGGGCAAGCGCACCGCCGCCGCCGGGCTGAAGATCGCCGTCGACATGGTTTCGGAAGGTTTGATCACCAAGGAAGAAGCCGTCGCCCGTATCGACCCGGCGCAGTTGGACCAGTTGCTTCACCCGACCCTGGATGCTAACGCGGAAAAAACCGTGATCGGCCGCGGCCTGCCGGCATCGCCCGGCGCGGCCACGGGTAAGATCGTGTTTTCTGCCGAAGACGCCGAAGCCTGGGTCGAAAAAGGCGAGAACGTCATCCTGTGCCGCACGGAAACCTCGCCCGAGGACATCACCGGCATGCACGTATCCGAAGGCATCCTGACGACCCGGGGCGGCATGACCAGCCACGCCGCGGTGGTCGCCCGCGGCATGGGCACGCCCTGTGTGTCCGGTGCGGGCGAGCTGCGCGTCGACTACAAGACCAAGACGCTGCATGCGTTGGGCCAGATGCTCGACGAAGGCACGGTCATCACGCTGGACGGTTCGACCGGTGAGATCATGCTGGGTGAGGTCGCGATGATCCAGCCGGAACTGACCGGCGATTTCGGCGCGTTGATGGCCTGGGTCGACGAGGTCAAGGTGATCGGCGTGCGCGCCAACGCGGAAACGCCGCTGGACGCCCTGACGGCCAAGAAGTTCGGCGCCGAGGGCATCGGCCTGTCGCGCACGGAGCATATGTTCTTCGATCCGCACCGCATCATCCACATGCGCCAGATGATTCTGGCCCGCGACGAAGGCGAGCGGCGCAAGGCGCTGGACGCTTTGCTGCCGCACCAGCGCCAGGATTTTCTGGAGCTGTTCCACATCATGGACGGGCTGCCCATCACCATCCGTCTGCTGGACCCGCCCCTGAACGAGTTCCTGCCCCATACGGACGAAGAACTGGCCGAAGTCGCCAAGGCCGCCGGTGTCACCACCGAGGACGTGCGCGTGCGCCGGGCCGAATTGGACGAAAGCAATCCCATGCTGGGCCATCGCGGCTGCCGCCTGGCCATTGCCTATCCGGAAATCTGCGAAATGCAGGCGCGGGCGATCTTCGAGGCCCAGGCCGAGATCATGAAGGAAGGCAAAAAGGCGTTCCCCGAGGTCATGGTGCCGCTTATCTCGGTCAAGAAAGAGTTCGAGATGCAGAAGGAAATCATCGATCGCATTGCCAAGGAAGTCATGGCCGAGCAGGGGATCGAGCTGCCCTACATGATCGGCACCATGATCGAGTTGCCGCGTGCCTGCCTGATCGCCGACCAGATCGCCGAACAGGCGGAATTCTTTTCGTTCGGCACGAACGACCTGACGCAGACGGCTTACGGTTTCTCGCGCGACGATGCGGGCACGTTCCTGGATATCTATCAGCGCCAGGGCGTTTTGGAACAGGATCCCTTCGTGTCCATCGATCAGGAAGGCGTGGGCGAACTGGTCGAAATCGGGGTCGAACGCGGCCGCAAGTCGCGCCCGGACATCAAGCTCGGCATTTGCGGCGAACACGGTGGCGATCCGGCCTCGGTCGCGTTCTGCCACCGGGTCGGGCTGACCTATGTGTCCTGTTCGCCCTACCGCGTGCCGATCGCGCGCCTTGCGGCGGCTCAGGCGGCTTTGGCAGACAAATAAGCTGACCTTACTGTTCTGCTTTTATTGAGGATCGGACAAGCCGTAGCTGGAGGCAATCTTGCGTACGGCTTCCGTATCTTGCGGATTGTTTCGGCGGTAGACCTCGCGGGCAGAACGGATATCTGCCAATAAACGGTCAACATTGCCCACAGTCATGCGGGCGCCGAAATCCGGATTATCCTCCTGGCCCGAAATCCGCATCAGAATTCTGCGTCCGATATGCGGCGTGAAATGACTGCTGTCCCCGAAATTTCTAGGCGGTTTGTCCAGGCTTTCGGTTGTTGTTGGAGAATATCCGGCAAAGTCCCAGCAAATCCTTTGGGCTGATTCACAAATACGGGTCAGACCGCGTTTCCAGTCTTCAAACAGGGGCCAAAGCCCTGCTGCATATATGGCCTCAAGCTGGATAGCATGGACTGGCGGTACGATGATGGTGACTGACAGGTCGGGTGTGATCTCTTTCATTAGGTTCTCAAAAACGGCGAGCTTTCCTTGGACGTTGGGAAAACCACGATAAGCCCCACCGGGTGACAAGAAAGACGCGACCGGGGTGATCATCTTCCCGGCCGCTTTTCCCGCACGTGGTTCGAACGGCCGGAAACCATCCAGTCGATATGCCGTCGGTTTGCCGCGCAGTGAATTGCGCAAGGTGTTGCGGCTGCGTTTCAGCGCGGCATAGGAAAATACTGTGCGCGGTAGAGAGCGAAACCAGCCGAACTCACCAAGAACGTCGGTATAAAACCCAGCACGTTGCGTGCGAGAATCGTTAAAGGACACGAAATCGAGACATAGGATCAGCCGTTCGGCGGTGGTTGCCGTCGCCACGTGATTGGCCAGGGCGGCTAATTCGTCGGCCAGGGCGCCGGCGATGGAGAGATTGTAAGCCTTGGTTTCCAGTAGGTCTTTGGGGTCCACACCATGCAGGCATCGGGACGAACCGAGGATGACCGTTTGTGGCTTCCGGGCGACGGCTTGCAGTGGTTTGGCCAGGCGTTCGACGCCGATTGATTTGTGTGTGTTGATATGGTCGATGCGGGGCATGCCGAAGATGTCGAATGGGTCGACGGTCAAATTTATGCCGGCCCCGATGGATGCGAGCAGAAAGACACCAAGCATGAAGTGTTTCACGTACCGCATTTCAGAACCTGAAATAGAGGAATTCAGAAATTTCGGTCATGTTTGCAAGGGAGGCTACGAAGGCGAGGGCAAGCAGATACGCCCATCTTCTGTTCGCCCGCCATTCGACCCGTAACCAGGCATGCGTTTCTTTCCCCATTAATGCCGGCAGACCATGCGTATTGGTGGCGAATATCTGTGCGGTATTGGGAGCCAGCCAAACGATCGCCAGGAGCACGATAATCATTCGGTAAGCTTCGGCCCATTTGATTTCGGCGAGAACCGGGGCCATGCCGCTACCATGCAGGCCGGCCATTCCGGCAAGGACGTTGGTGGCGCCATTCAGGCTGTCCGCGCGAAACACCACCCAGCCCACGACCACGGCCAGGAATGTAAGTAATCGAGATATCCATGGGCCCCAGAAGAATTGGCGGCCCGATAGACCCGTACGTTCGATCAAGATGTGCCAAAGGTTGTTGATCACCAAGTACAGGCCGTGCAAGGCCCCCCATGCAAGGAACGTCCAGCCCGCTCCATGCCACAGGCCGCCCAGGATCATCGTTGTCATAAGATTGGCGTAGCGTCGTGCACCGCCGTGCCGATTCCCACCCAAGGGGATATACAGGTAATCCCGCAAAAAGCGGGAAAGGGTCATGTGCCATCGCCGCCAGAAATCGATGATGCTGGTTGCCTTATAGGGCGAATAAAAGTTCACCGGCAGGCGAATGCCGAACATTAAGGCTAAGCCGATGGCCATATCCGAATAGCCGGAGAAATCGAAGTAAAGCTGGAAGGTATAGGCCAGTGCTGCTCCCCATCCGTCGATCATGCCGACGGGGGACCCCATTTCCGCTGCTGCGAATACGGGTGTCGCGAAACGTGCCATGGTGTCGGCGATCACGACCTTCTTGAACAGGCCGACAGCAAAAATCGACAGCCCTTGGCCCAGATTGTCCCAGGCAAATCGAAAGCGCCCTGGATCGCTGAACTGGGGCATCATTTCCTTATGATGGACAATAGGACCTGCGATGAGTTGCGGGAAAAAGGTGACGAACAGACAATATTCAAGAAACCGATGTGAAGCGACTTGGCCCTTTCGGGTGTCAACCAGATAGGTGATTTGCTGAAACGTAAAAAACGAGATCGCCAGCGGCAGGATAATGTCCGGCATTGGAATGTCCGTGCTCAACACCTGGGAAACGGTATCGGCAAGGAAGATCGCGTATTTGAAATATCCCAATAGCCCAAGATTGAAGATGATGCCGACCCACATCCAGACGGTTTTCGAGCCATAGCTGATCATGCGCCCGATGCAGAAATTGACAATGATGGACGTGACGATCAGGACCAGGAATTTGGGGTTCCACCAGCCATAAAAAAGCAGCGATGCGGCGGCGAGAAAAAGCACGGCATTACTGCGTCCATTACGGTGCGACAGTAGGTAGAATCCAATTAGGACTAACGGTAGGAAGGCCAGAATGAAAGTGTAGGAATTAAACAGCACGATTTGATGGCCGGGTTATGTAGCCGCAGGCTGGCGGGGGTGGGCGAAAACCCACGACATCGTTTCAGGCCGGAATTCACACATCGCAAGCCAGCGATCCAGATTGTCGCGATTTTGCAGAACCTCGTACTGATTTGGGTCGCGAGGGCCTTCGGGGATCACTTCAATGTCGTGGCTTTCGGTGAGTAAGTCCACGAGGTCTTTTGCGACTGGGCGGCCGATGAAGTCGTGGCATTCAATCAGGAAATGGGCGTGATTTCCGGCGGTACGCACTTGCGGTGTGATCAACTCTGTCTCATATCCCTCGCAATCACAGATCACAAGGCTGCGGGGGTGCTCGCTTAACAGGGCGGCAAGCCCGGCGGCATCGACGGCCCCTCTGCATTCAATTTTGTCCGCGACGCCGTTCCGTTCCGCATTTTTTCGGGTAGCGTCCAGGGCTGCGGGGTCGATATCGACGGCGATAACCTTGGGCGTATCCAGGATCATTGCAGCACCTACGGTGTAATACCCTTCTGCCGATCCTATATTGATGACCGCGTCGAACGATTGACCGCGCAATGCGTCCAGCCGGCTTGAAACTTCTTGCTCATAACAGCCCAAAAGCTTGGGGGTGATCGCGCCGTCTCCCCAGGAAACTTGCGTGTCGATCAACATGCCTTTGAATGGCCCACCGGAAACGGTGCTGCCGGTGGCAGTGATCACGTCCCGTTCGATCAGCGGCAGGCGTTCAGATACTGCGACACGAAGGATATCGGCGACGAATTTTTGCGATTTAGGATCCGATTTCGCGTCTTTGCCTGTGTATTTGACCCAATTGCGGAAAAGCCGGCGGGCGACGGTCAGGGCAGTGCGACTGAGCATAAAAAAAACCTGTTTGGATGAGGGGCGGATGCCCGAACATTACGCGGAATGGTGACGACTGCAAACCGCGATAAATCGGTGACGCAGATGTCGAAAAACTGGCCGGCTTTTTAATATTAGTTTTTCCCCATGTTCCACAGGGGTGTGGATTCTATTGCCGTTGTCTGATTGGGGTGGGGGGCGTAGGCTTCACATGGGTTCAGGGACGAAGGCAGTCCGCAAGGATCGCCTCTCCGGACCGGAACCCGGTCAGTTTTCCCAGGGGCCCCTTCGGGGGAATGAAGGATCACTGATCCGGAACGGCCTCACCGGGCGACCGGTGGGGCCGTTTCACGTTTGGAAAATGGCCCTAACCAGGACAGTGTCTCGGGTATATTTTGCGTGACAATCCGTCCCGATTTTTGTTCACTTCGGAAAATAGCAAAAGCTCGGGGATTGCATGTGAGCGATAAACCGGAAACGAACTCGGCCATCCAGAAAGCGTTATCCGTTCTTGAATTGGTGACCCAGGAAATCCGCCCTTTGGGCGTCGTCGATATTTCGCGCGACCTGGACCTGCCCCGTCAGACCGTGCACCGGGTCATCCGGCAGCTCGAGGAATTGAGTCTTTTGCGCAAGGATCCGGGGACGGAACGGTACAGCGCCGGCGCGCGCCTCAGGGCCTTGGCGCTCAATACCATTTCGTCGTCCCATTCGACCCGGGCCAGCCACGCAATCCTTCAGTCCCTGGTCGACGAGGTTAAGGAGACCTGTAATGTCGGTATGTTGGACGGCCACGAAATTATCTACATCGACCGCGTGGAATGCGATTGGCCGCTGCGCGTTCAATTGAAGCCGGGAAGCCATGTGCCGGCCCATTGCACGGCTATCGGCAAGCTGTTGATGGCTTATCAGCCGAAGAGCGCGCGCGACCGCATCTTGCGCAATGCCCCCCTCCGCAAGTTCACTAAATATACCATCACCGACCCGGACCAGCTGGAAGCGAGCCTCGAACAAATCGCGGCCCAGGGATATTCGATCAACAATCAGGAAGATGCGATCGGTCTGATCGCCATGGCGGTGCCTGTGAGCGACCCGCAGGGCGAAGTCATTGCGGGCTTGGCAGTGCATGCGCCTGAACCCCGCTTTCCCATCGCCAAGGCGATCGAGCACATTGCCACCTTTCAGGCGGCGGCGGACCGGATCGGACAATCCATGTTTGATGCGGATCAAAAACCGTGACGACATGTCACGATTTTTGTTGACGATAAAAAGCTGGCGGGCAATCCTCAGTTGGTGATTATCCAACGATGGATGTCGAACTCTCGGCCGAGCCGGCACCAAGACGTCTAAAAAAATGATCCGGCAGCGGTCGTTCACCTCATTCCTGACAGGGAGAGCGAGAATGCTGCAGAAGTTCCTGAAAACCATATCCATGGCCGGCGGACTGTTCGCCGCGACAGCCGCCGCGGGGCCGTTTACCGGTTCCGCCACTGCCGCCGAAACCATCAATTTCGGCACCCAACCCGCGACCATGCCGATCTACATCGCCAAGTCGATGGGGCTTCTCGACGAGATCGAGAAGAAGCACGACGTGAAAATCGAGTTCAAGGTGTTCTCCTATGGTGCGCCGGAGAACCAGGCCCTTGCCGCCGGCGAACTTCAGATCGCTTCGGCGGGTATGGGGCCGGCCATCGTTGCCTCTGCGCGCCTGCCGGCAAAGCTGCTGGCGATTTCGATCCTCGAGCAGACGGCCATCATCATCCCCGCCGACAGTCCCATCAAATCGGTCGGTGAACTGAAAGGCAAACGCATCGCTTTCCCGGGCAAGGGCTCGCAGCAATACCCGCTGCTGGTCAAGGCACTGGCCGATGTCGGCCTTGCTGTCGGGGATGTCGAATTATTCAAGACCAAGGGTTCGGACGTTCCGACGTTGCTCGCCAATAAGAGCGTCGACGCCGGCATTACCTGGGACCCGCACGTGTCCAACGCATTGGCCGCCGGTCATTCCAAGGTTTTGATCAAGGCCGAGAAAATTCTGCCCATCAAAGCCGGCCACTATATCGGCAACGGCGTTTATGCGCGGGAGGACTTTATCGCCGCCAGGCCCGAACTGGTGCAGGACCTGATTATTTCCATCGTCAAGGCGATCGACTTCATCCTCAAGAACGAAGACAAGGCGATCAAGATGTGGTCCGAGCAGATCAAGTTTCCTGAGAAGGTGATCAGCTACGCACTTAAGGAAGGTATCTCCGTCTACAACCTGGATGTGGCTCCCGAGGCGGAGACCGTCGATGCCTACACCAAGTTTCTGAAGGAAGCGGGAATCCTCAAGCCCACGGATAATCCCAAATATGACCCCAGCTTCGCCAAGAAGGCGCTGGAAATGATGAAATAGCGGAGCGTTCACCGGGACGGGCGGTTCACTATACCCGTCCCGGTGCCGCCCGTGCGCCGGCCGCCGACGTTGTCGGATGGCCCATTGCCTTCCTTTTCAATCCGAGGATTTGATTTGAAAACGCCGGTTAAAACCGCCGCTTCCGTATTGCCCTACATATGGGCCGCGATGTTCATCGTCGTCGTATGGCAGCTTGTGGTCGTCTTCACCCAGGCGCATGTCGCGCTGTTGCCGCCGCCGCTGCTGGCGGCCACCACCTTCGCCGAAATGATCGTCACCGGAGAACTGTTCGTTCATGCGGGCGCCAGCCTGGGCCGCGTCGTGCTGGCCTGGCTGTTGTCTGCCCTGGTCGCCATACCCCTGGGTCTCGCCATGGGGCGCTGGCGGCGGTTCGAACACATGGTCGATCCCGTGGTCGAACTGTTCCGTCCGATTTCGCCGCTCGCCTGGATTCCGCTCGCCATTCTATGGTTCGGCATCGGTGAAAGCGGCAAGATATTCATCATCTTCATCGCGACCTTTTTTCCCATCCTCCTGAACACGGTGTCGGGGGTGAAAGGGGTCGATCCGGTTCTGATCCGGGCCGGCCAGGTGCTCGGCTGTGAGACGGACAGGGCCCTGTTCCAAAAGGTCATTCTCCCTGCCGCCATGCCGACCATTATCGTCGGATTGCGTATCTCCTTTGGGACCGGCTGGGCCGCCATTATCGCCGCCGAACTGGTCGCCGCGCAGGTCGGCCTCGGCTATCTGATTGCCGACGGCATGGAGGTTCTACGCTCCGATCTGGTTCTCGTCGGCATGGTCGCGATCGGTATTCTCGGTGTTCTCATCGACGCCGTATTCCGCCAACTCAATAACCGTTTTTCCTGGGGGACGTAGCATGGCGGACAACCCAACACAGGCCATGAACACCAAAGGCATTTCCATCTCTGAGCTATCGGTGACGTTTCATCCCGAAGGCTCCGAGCCGGTCGAGGCCCTACGCCCCACCAGTTTGGAGTTCGAGCCGGGCGAGTTTATCGCCTTGGTTGGCCCGTCGGGCTGCGGCAAGTCGACCTTGCTGAACGTGCTTGCGGGCTTCATCAAGCCAACGGCGGGCCAAGCGTTTGTCGGCGGCAAAGCTGTGACCAAGCCCGATATCGATCACGGCATGGTGTTTCAGGATTACGCGCTTTTCCCCTGGCTGAACGTCATCGACAATGTCGCCTTCGGTCTGGAACGTCAGGGCATGGGCAAGGATGAGCGCCATGCCCGGGCGCGTGAATACTTGGATATGGTCGGGCTCAAGGATTTTGCGGAAAAACATGTGACGCAACTGTCGGGCGGCATGAAGCAACGCGTCGCTATCGCCCGTGTGTTCGCGACGGATCCGTCAATCATTCTGATGGACGAGCCGTTCGGCGCGCTTGATGCCCTGACACGCCGCTTCCTGCAGCATCAATTGCTGGAAATATGGCAGCGCAATCGCAAGACCGTTGTCTTTGTGACCCATTCGGTTCAGGAAGCGGTTTATCTGGCCAGCCGCGTCGTCGTCATGACCGCCCGGCCGGGCCGAATCAAGCTCGACCAGGCTATCGACATTCCTCATCCCAGGGACTTTTCCAGTGAAGCGTTCCGGCGGATGGAGAAGCTGATCTACGATCAGTTGGACGAAGAACTGGCCAAGACCTTCAAGCTCGAAGGCGGCGGGGGAACTTTCCATGATTGAGGCTGACTCCCTGTCGAAAGGGGGCGTTGCCGAAACTGCGGAGGCGTTCCTTAGCCATGCTGCGGATCTAGAGCCGGTCTTGCATGCCTTTCGCCAGATCGATGCAGGGCGATTGAGAACGGATGCGGCGGCGCTCGACGCGCTGCCTGTTGAAAAGCGGGGGCCCCTTTTTGGAATGACCGTGGCGGTCAAGGAAGTTTTCGACGTTTCCGGCTATGTCTGTGGTTGGGGGTCGCCCATTCATGACGACCGCCGCCCGACGGCGGATGCCGCGGCCGTCGCGTGTTTGAAGGCCGCGGGGGCCGTGATCGCCGGCATCACCGT
Source organism: Rhodospirillales bacterium (assembly GCA_040218445.1). Taxonomy (GTDB): domain Bacteria; phylum Pseudomonadota; class Alphaproteobacteria; order Rhodospirillales; family Casp-alpha2; genus UBA1479. The sequence goes on from JAVJRK010000017.1 coordinate 325,382, forward strand.
TTCGACCGAATACGCCATGTCGCGCCCCGGTCCGACAACCAATCCGTTCGATTCGCTGCGCACGCCGGGGGCATCGTCCCAGGGATCGGCTGCCGCCGTGGGGGCGGGCCTGGTGTCCGCTGCCTTAGGTTCACAGACCATCGGGTCGATTATCCGGCCGGCGTCCTATTGCGGTTGTATCGGCTTCAAGTCGACCTGGGGCACAATCGCAGTAGACGGCAGCATGCCCCTTTCGGCGCCGCTCGACCATGTCGGCTTTCTGGCCGCTGACCCGAACGTGGCCGAAGCACTTCTGGATGTGCTTATGCCGGGTCCGGACAGCGAATTGCCCGAAACGGGGATTGTGTTGGCTCCCTGGTATCGTGAGGCCACCGCATCCGCCGTGCGTGATGCCGTCACCGACGCCGCGGACAGGTTGGCGGCCAAAGGCGTGCCTTTCCGCGCCGATACTTTGCCTGCCTGGATCGCCGATACGGAGGCAGAGACGCTTGATAGGTTGTTGGCCCACGACATGGCCCGCCATCACGGCGGCGATTTCGACGCCCATGGTGATCTGATGAGTGAGAGGGTCCGGGATTTCGTCCGCCGCGGCCGCGCGATTACGGCGGTGGCGTACGAGGAAGCGTTGGCCCGGCGAGAGGACATCGCCGCCGGACTGGATGCATGGATTGGTGAGGGCATTGTTCTGATGCCGGCAACCACGGATGTGGCCCCCTTGCGCAGCGACGGGACGGGCCCCCGCGAGCCCCAACGACTTTGGACTCTAGCGGGTCTGCCGGCGATGACGGTTCCCTTCGCCATGGCGGGTGGATTGCCGGTCGGTGTGCAGATCGTCGCGCGCCGCGGGGCGGATCGCCGTGTGATGGCCGTTGCCCGGCGATTGTTCAACGCGCCCGTTGCTTAGCGCCGGACGATAAAGGTGTAATCGGGGAGAGGGTCGTCATTGGTGACTTCGGTACGGGGTGACATCTCCCGGCGGCAGAAATCCAGGAATGCGTCTCCATCGGCATAGTACAGGCCTTGATACCGATCATCGGCGTCGGCGCGCAGCAGGTTGAAGGCGAGGGTTTTTTCCGTCTTGGCCCAAAGTTCACGCAGGCTGTGTTTCACATAGTCCGCCCATTCGTCCGCATCGGCCCCCATGTGCATGTTGTAGGTGCCGCAGGCGAAGACGTAATCCGCCGGTTCCGTCACCGTCATTTGCTGGATGAAGCGGGCGCGGGGGTCGCGGATTTGCGCGCGGGCGGCGTCGATCATCTTGCGCGACATGTCATAGCCGACGTAGCTTCCGCCCCGCAAAACGGGCCGGTCTTTCAGGAAATCAAAAAACGCCCCATACCCACATCCGAAGTCGGCGATGGATACGCCGCCGGCTTGTTCGTCGGCGGGGTCGAACACCTGATGCAGGGTTTCGAACCGGACAAGCTGATGATCTTCGCTTTTCCAGAACACGGCGCGTGCATCCGGGCCCAATTCGGCCAGGCGCCGTTCATAGCTGCGCGCCACGGGTTTAAGCAGGCGCGCGGCCTTGCGAAAGAAAAACAGGTTCATGGACGGAGATTAGGCGCGCCGGCGGATGGGAGCCAGCCCGTTCGCACTCAGTCTGTCCTTAAGCAGCGACGCCGGCCAGCGGTCAGAACTGCGCCCAATCCGGTTTGTGGGGCGTGATCTTGGCGCCCGCGGCCTCGAACGGGCTGCCGGCGCCCAGATGTTCCAGGCGGATCAGGGCCAGACCCCGGCCCGTGCCGTTGTCCGCAGTGGTGGAGGAACGCACCTCGCCCACTTCCTTACCGTCCAGCGTCACCGGCGTGCCCGGCTCGGGCAGGGCGCCTTCGATGTCCACCGGCATCAGGCGTTTCTTGATCAGACCGCGGTATTTGGTGCGGGCGGTCAGTTCCTGACCCATGTAGCAGCCTTTGTTCCAGTCGACGCCGTTCAATTCGTCAAATCCGCTTTCCAACAGGATCGACTTGTCGATCACCAGGTCGCGGCTGCCGTCGGGCACGCCCAGGCCGATCCGTAACAGGTCATAGGCTGCGCGGTCTCCGGCTTGAAGCCCCAGGTCAGTGAGGGTTGCTTCGGCGGTAACGGCGGGCAGGATGGCGCGGGCGCCCAGAGCGGGCAGACGGGGATCGTTGAACAGAACGCCGCCTGCTGTCGCGGCCGCCTGGCTCGGCGTATCGCCCAGGCCCGTTTTTCCGCCGGACAGGATCGCCACGCGCCAGTCATCGCTTTGGTCCGAAATATCGGCCTTGGCGCGCAATTTGTAGAGTTTCAGGCGCTTGGTCAGGTCGCTCAAGCGGTCGCGTTCCCCGTCCAGCAGCAAGGTGCCGTCCGCTGCCTGGGCGATGAAAAAATCGTGCAGATACTTGCCCTGGGGTGTCAACAGGGCCGCATAAATGGCCTGCTCATCCGTTACCTTGTTGATATCGTTGGAAATCAGGCCCTGCAGGAAGCTTCGGGCGTCTTCACCGGTTATCGCCAGGACGCCGCGGTCTTCTAGGGTGACATAGGTGTTTTCGTTCATATTCCGATCCCGGAAATGGATTGTGGGTTGGTTGTGAATATGGGGCCGGACCCGGCCCTAGGCAACAGCGGATGGCAGCCCTATAAGTGGCCCTTATGGGGTGGGGATGTGTAAAATCCACGATAACCAAGCAGGGGCCCGGGAACGGTCCATGAAACCGACCGAGAACGATACGTCATGGCAAAAAGCATCCTGTTCGTAACCGCGACACGCATCGGCGATGGGGTTCTGTCCATGGGAATCCTCGGGCGGCTGGTTGCGGACAATCCGGGGGCGCGGATCACCGTCGCCTGCGGGCGGGCGGCGGCCCCCCTGTTCGAGGCTGTGCCCGGCCTGGAACGCATCATCGTTCTGGATAAAAAGCGGTATTCCCTTCACTGGCTGGGCCTATGGACGCAATGCGTGGGCCGACTGTGGTCCGTCTTGGTCGATCTGCGCAACACACCCATGACCTATCTGATTCCGGCATTGCGCAAATTTCGCATGGGGCGCAAGGGCGAAGGCCACCGTCTGGAACGCTATGCCCAGATCATGGGCATTGCCGACGGCGTTCCCGCACCGAAGATCTGGGTCAACGATACTCACCGGGCGGCGGCGAACCGTCTTGTCCCCGGAGAGCGGCCCGTGCTGGCCATCGGCCCGACCGCGAACTGGCAGGGCAAGACCTGGCCCCAGGAACGGTTTACGGACCTGGTGGAACGGCTGACCGGCGAAAACGGAATATTGCCCGGTGCGTCCGTGGCGGTGTTCGGGCACGGGGATGAACGGGCCTCGGTCGAGGCATTCCTCAACAGCATTCCGGAAGACCGCCGCATCGACCTTGTCGGCCATGCTTCCTTGCTGGAAGCCTATGCCTGTTTGGAACGGGCATCGCTTTTTATCGGCAATGATTCCGGACTGATGCATCTGGCGGCGGCGGCCGGCACGCCCACCTTGGGCCTGTTCGGCCCCACACAGGACAGGCTTTATGCGCCCTGGGGGGCTCATTGCCGGACCGTCCGCGGGGCCGGGTTCCTGGAAAGCTTTCCGGAAAACTATGATTGGGAAAACTCGCCCTCGTTGATGGAAAAACTGTCCGTCGATCAGGCCGAGGCCGCGGCACGCGACCTGTGGACCGAATGCAAGGAGGCCGCATCGTGAACACCACGGACAAGGCCGAACCGAAGCTGTCCATTGCCATCTGTGTCCATAACGAAGCGGATCAGCTGGAAGATTGTCTGAAGGCTCTGTCCTTCGGTGACGAACTGGTCGTCGTGTTGGACAAATGCACCGACGCGTCATTCGATATCGCCTGCCGGTTCACGGACCGCATTGTCGAAGGTTCCTGGACCCTGGAAGGGGATCGCCGCAACACGGCCATCGATGCCTGTACGGGCGATTGGGTGCTGGAGGTCGATGCCGACGAACGCGTGCCCCAGGCCCTTGCCGACGAAATCCGCGCGACCATCGAAACAACTTCCTTCGATTGGCACGAAATCCTGGTCGATAACTACATCGGCGACCGGTTGGTGCGCTGGGGCTGGGGGGCGAGCTTCGGCAAGGCGGCCTATCCGGGCCTGTTCCGCAAATCGGTCAAGCGCTGGGGGCCGCAGCGGGTTCATCCGTCGCTTGAATGGTCGGGCCGCAAGGGGCCCATGCTGACCAACCGGCTGGATCATTACGTGGACCGGAATATCTCGGACATGCTCCGCCGATTGGACAGCTATACCACCGCGCGGGCGGCGGACATGCGGGACAGCGGGCGGATCGGGTCTTTCGCCAATAACCTGCGCCGTTTCTTCACCCGGTTTTTCAAATGTTATGTTCGGCGCAAGGGATACCGTGAAGGCGGCTATGGCTTCCTGATCGCGCTTTGCGCGGGGCTGTTTCCTTTGATTTCCCATCTCAAGGCGCGGCTGGAAGATGCCGAGGGCCATCCGCGTAAGGGGCAGGAGGGCTAGATGGCGCGCATTGTCCTGGCCGACGACGGCATCGAATTCGATGGCCGTACGCCCGAGGAACGCCCCCTGGGCGGTGCGGAAAGCGGGCTGGTCTCCTTGATGGAGGAATTGGCGGCGCGCGGCCATGATGTTTCCGTCCATAACAATTGCGCCGCGCCGTTGGTTCATAAGGGCGTGCGCTGGGAGCCGCTCAAGAACGGTATGCCCGACAGGGCGGATCTGTTCATCGCCAACCGGGGGGACAAGGTTCTGCCCTTGATGCCCCGGGCCGGGCGAACCGTGTTCTGGACCCATAATCCCGCGACCTACATGGTCAAGTGGCGCTACCTTTCGAAGCTTTGGAAGCATGCCGACGCCATCGTTTTTATCGGTGATTATCATACGACGACCTATCCCGGCTGGTGCCCGGTCAAGGAACGGATGGTCATTCCCTATGGGCTGCCCGATGATTTCTGTTCCGCCCGGCCCGCCGACGGCCCGCCCGGCCCGCGTGCCGTGTTCACGTCGAACCCGTTGCGCGGTCTTGACTGGTTGCTCGACCGCTGGGCGCTGGAAATCCAACCGCATGTACCGGGGGCGGAACTTTTGCTGTTCACGGGGGCGGCCGTTTACGGCAGCGCCGGCGAGGCCAAGGCCGACCCCATGGCGAAAGTTCTCGACAAGGCTAAATCCTTGGAACACAAAGGGGTCCGATTGCAGGGGCCGGTGCCCAAGCAACACCTTATCGAGGAATTTCGTCAGGCCCGATGCATGCTTTACCGAGGTGACATCAACGAAACCTTTTGCATGTCCGTGGGCGAGGCCCAGGCCATGGGCCTGCCCTGCGTGGTCACGGACCTGGGCTCCATGCGCGAACGGGTGATCGATGGCGAAACCGGCTTTGTTGCCCGCGATGATGCGGGGTTCTCCGACGCCGCCGTGAAGCTTCTGACCGACGATGCCTTATGGACGCAGCATCAGGCCGCGGCGCTTGCCAAGCAGCGGTCCTGGCGCTGGCCGGATGCGGCGGTGGCCTGGGAAGCCCTGTTGCCATGACCGGGATGATGCCGCGATGAAAGTCATGCAGATCATGGCCGGGGCCGAATTCGGCGGCGCCGAAGCTTTTTTCGTGCGCCTGGTGCGCGCCCTTGGGCGGGCCGGGTTGGATCAGCGCGTGGTGATCCGCGAAAACAAGACGCGTGCCCAGACGCTTCGCGAAGGCGGGATCGAGCCCTTGGAACTGCCGTTCGGCGGGATGCTCGACCGGCGCACGCCGCGCGCCCTTAAACACGAAATTCGCGGCTATCAGCCGCAGGTCGTGATGACCTGGATGAACCGGGCGTCGAAAATGTGCCCCAAGGGCGATTTCGTTCAGGTCGGACGCCTGGGCGGATATTACGACCTGAAATACTATCGCAGCTGCGATCATCTGATCGGCAACACCCAGGATATCGTCACCCATATCGTCGAAAAAGGTTGGGACAAGGACCGCGCCCATTACCTGCCGAATTTCGTGTCCGAGGATCAGGCGGCCCCCATCAGCCGGCGGTCCTTGTACACGCCGGAAAATGCCTCGTTGATCCTGGCGCTGGGCCGGCTGCACGAAAACAAGGGGTTCGATGTCCTGCTGCGCGCCATGGCGCGCGTGCCCAATACATATCTATGGTTGGCGGGCGAGGGACCGTTGCGCGAAAGCCTGGAAAAACAGGCCGAAGACCTGGGCATCAAGCCCCGTGTGCGGTTTCTGGGATGGCGCGAAGACACGCCGGCGCTGTTCGCCGCCTGCGATCTGTTCGTCTGTCCGTCCCGGCACGAGCCGCTCGGCAACGTGGTGCTGGAAGCATGGGCGCAGGGTGTGCCGGTCATTGCCGCCGACAGCATGGGGCCGGGCACGCTGATCGAACATATGGACTCCGGCATCCTGGTGCCGGTCGATGATTCCGATACCCTGGCGCGCGCGATCCGCGCCGTCACCGACGATTATGAACTGGCGGAACACATCGCGGGCCGGGGGCGCGCGGTCTATCAGGAACGGTTCACGGAAGGCCAGGTGGTGAAGCAATACCTGGATTTCTTTCAATCGATCGTCACCAAAGCGAAAAACTGACGTAAGATAACGCCATGTGCGGCATCGCAGGCATCATGACTCGAGACGGCTCCGCCCCACCGGCGGGGGCGCTTGACGCGCTGGCCGATGCCCTGGGACATCGCGGGCCCGATGGCCGGGGACGGCATGTCGACGGCGACGTCGGCCTGATCCAGACACGCCTTGCGATCATCGATCTTGAAACCGGGGATCAGCCCATCGCGGCGACGGGGCCCGACGGCGGCGACGCGGTTCTGGTCGCCAACGGCGAGGTCTATAATTACGTCGAGGTCAAACTCGACTTGGGCCGGGTGCCGTTCAAGACGAAATCCGATTGCGAAGTGCCCTTGCAGCTTTACCTGCGGGAAGAACTGGCCTTTACCGAACATCTGCGCGGCATGTACGCCATCGCCATTCATGACCGCACGCGGGACCGGCTGGTGCTGGCGCGGGACCCGTTCGGGATCAAGCCGCTGTACTTCACCCAATCGGGGGCGGCCTTTGCCTTTGCGTCCGAGCCCCAGGCGCTTATCCGCGCCGGTCTGGCGTCGGCCCGCCTACATCCAAGTGCCCGGGACGAAATGCTGCAGATGCAGTTTTCTTGCGGCCGGGAAACGCCCTTTGCCGGGATCGAGCGGGTTTTGCCCGGCGAAACCCTGATCATCGAAAAAGGCCGGGTGATCGGCCGCAACCGCATGGCTGCCCTGCCGGAAGGCGCACCCAAGGGGCTGGGCAAGGCCGAGGCCCTGTCGCGTCTGGACGATCTGTTGGACGATGCCGTGGGCGTGCATCAGCGGTCCGATGTGCCCTACGGCATGTTCTTTTCCGGCGGCATCGATTCCACCGTGCTGCTGGCCATGATGTCGCGCCTGAACGAGCGCCCGGTCACGGCCTTCACCGCCGGGTTCTCGGGCACGGGTGTTCATGACGAACGCGCCCATGCGCGCGAGATCGCGGCCCATCTGGGCGCGGATCATCACGAGGTCGAATTCGGGGCCAAGGATTTCTGGGATCTGTTGCCGGAAATTGCCGCCGCCATGGACGACCCGGCGGCGGATTACGCCGTGCTGCCCAGCTATAAACTGGCACGCACGGCACGGCAGGCCGGGATCAAGGTGATTTTGTCCGGCGAAGGCGGGGACGAGATGTTTGCCGGTTACGGCCGCTATCGCCGGGCGACGCGCTGGCGGGTGCTGGGCGGACGCCCCATGCGCGAGCGGGGAGCGCTGGAAGGCCTGGGCATTCTGCGCGAGGAAAACCGCGCCTGGCGGGACGGCCTGGTTGCCGCGGAAGAAGACACCCAGAACAAGGGTTGGACCGCCTCGCAGAAGGTTCAGGCCGTGGACATTGCCGATTGGCTGCCCAATGACCTTCTGACCAAGCTCGACCGCTGCCTGATGGCCCATGGGGTCGAAGGCCGGGTGCCGTTTCTGGACCCGAAACTGGCGGCCTTCGGCTTCGGCTTACCCGATTCCCTGAAAATCAAACGCGGGCGAGGCAAGTGGCTGTTGCGCAAATGGCTCGACAGGGTCGTGCCCCTGTCCCGGCCGTTCACGCCCAAGCGCGGATTTACCGTGCCGGTCGGCGAATGGATTGCGGCGGACGGTGCCCGTTTGGGCCCGCTGGTCGCGGCCCAGGCCGGGGTTGCGGAAATCTGCCGTCCCGATGCGGTCACGGACCTGTTCCGCACGGCCGGAAAGCGCGAAATGCAGGCCGCCTGGGCCTTGCTGTTCTATGCGGTCTGGCACCAGCATCATATCCTGGGCGGCGGTGTTCAGGGCGGCGTGCTGGACATTCTGGGCGAAGCCGTGTAATCCCTTGCCCATGATCGATACCCTGACCATCCGCCGGCCCGATGACTGGCACGTGCATTTCCGCGACGGCGCCATGATGGAGGCGGTCGTGCCCTTCACCGCGCGCCAGATGGGCCGCGCCATCGTCATGCCCAATCTGGTGCCGCCGGTGACCACATCGGCCCTGGCATCGGCTTACCGCGACCGTATCCTGGCCGCCGTGCCCGACGGCATCGAATTCACGCCGCTGATGACCGCCTATCTGACGGACAATACGGATGCGGACGATCTTGCCGCCGGCCATGGAGACGGGGTGCTGACGGCGGTGAAATATTATCCGGCCGGGGCGACCACCAATTCCGACAGCGGCGTTACCGACATCGACAACGTTTATCCCGTGCTGGAACGCATGGCCGAAATCGGCATGCCGCTTTTGGTGCATGGCGAAGTTACGGATGCGGAAATTGATATCTTCGACCGCGAAGCCGTATTCATCGAGCGCGTGATGGCGCCCCTGCTGGACCGCTTGCCGAACCTGAAGGTTGTGTTCGAACACATCACCACGGCCGATGCGGCGGCTTTCGTCGAAAGTGCCGGGGCGAACGTGGCGGCCACGGTCACGGTCCATCACCTGATCATCAACCGCAACGACATCTTCCGGGGCGGTATTCGCCCGCATCTGTATTGCCTGCCCATCGCCAAGCGGGAAGTCCATCGCCGGGCGTTGGTCAAGGCCGTGACCTCGGGCAATGCCAAGTTCTTCCTGGGTACCGACACGGCGCCCCATGCGGCCCATACCAAGGAAGCGGCCTGCGGCTGCGCCGGGATATTCTCCGCCGCCACGGCGATCGAAGCCTATGCGGGCGTGTTCGATGGTGCCGAGGCGCTGGATAAGCTGGAAGCCTTCGCGTCCCTGAACGGCCCGGCGTTCTACGGCCTGCCCCCTAATGAGGCGACGATTACCCTGGAACGCGCGGACTGGGCCGCTCCCGAAGCGATCGACGTTCCGGGCGCAGACGACCGTGTCGTCGCCTTTCAGGGCGGCGAGACGTTGTCCTGGCGGTTGATCTAGGGACGCATTGGCTTTCCGGTTCCGGCGTTGACCCGGCTGCTCGGCTTCTCTACATCCTTGGATAACGAAATTCTCAGAGAAACCGATTGCGGGAGGCATGCCCATGGCCACGTTCAAAGGATTGTTGCTGGAAGAAACCGACGGCAAGGTTTCGTCGTCCATTGAAGACATCGACGATGCCCGCCTGCCCGAGGGCGACGTCACCGTCGCGGTCAAGTATTCCACCGTTAATTACAAGGACGGTATGGTCATCAACGGCCTGGGCAGACTGGTCCGCGATTATCCCCATGTGTCGGGCATCGATTTTTCCGGCGTGGTCGAAGCTTCGGACAATCCGGACTATAAACCCGGCGACGAGGTCATCCTGACCGGCTGGCGCGTGGGCGAGGTCCATTGGGGCGGCCATGCCCAGAAGGCACGGGTCAATGCGGATTGGCTGGTTCCCATGCCCAAGGGGCTGGACCTGAAACGCGCCATGGCCATCGGCACGGCGGGCTTCACGGCCATGCTGGCGATCATGACCCTGGAAGACCACGGCCTGACGCCGGACAGCGACGGCGAAGTGCTGGTGACCGGCGGCTCCGGCGGCGTCGGGTCGGTCGCCACGTCGATCCTGGCCAATCTGGGCTACCGGGTCGCGGCGTCCACCGGCAGTCCGGAGTCCCACGCTTATCTGAAGGACCTGGGGGCGACCACCATCGTCGACCGGGCGGAACTGGAAGAAGCGCCCAAGGGGCCGCTTGCGCGCGAGCGCTGGTCCGGCGCCATCGACAACGTGGGCGGGCCGACCCTGCATACGGTGCTGGCGACCCTCAAATACTGGGGCACTTGTGCCTCGGTCGGCAATGCGGGGTCGTTCAAGCTGGAAACCACGGTGCTGCCGTTCCTGCTGCGCGGCATCAACCTGTGCGGGATCGACAGCGCGACCTGTCCGAAGGACCGGCGCGTCACCGCCTGGAACCGCATCGCCAAGGACCTGCCGCTCGATAAGCTGGACGCGCTGACGGAAACAGCATCCTTAAGCGATCTGTCGGATCTTGCGGGCAAAATTCTCAAGGGTCAGCTGCGCGGCCGCACGGTGATCGACGTCAATTCATAATTTCAGGCTCGGAGCGTCGATATGGACCAAGCGGCCAAGGTAGCGGCATTTCAAAAACTGCACGCCGACCCGGGGTGCTTTATCATTCCCAATCCTTGGGACCGGGGCTCCGCCCGCATGCTGGAAGCCATGGGCTTCAAGGCCCTGGCGACGACCAGTGCGGGGTATAACCTTTCCCGGGGGCAGGTCGACGGCGACGCAACGATTGAGGAGCATTTCGCCCATTTCCGGGAGCTCTGTGCCGGCGTCGACGTGCCTGTGAATGCGGACTTCGAAAACGCCTATGCCGAGACCACCGATGGTGTTGCCGAAAACATCCGGCTTGCGGCGGGCACCGGGCTCGCCGGTGGGTCGCTCGAGGATTACGACGGCGAGAACATCTATGACATGGCCGAGGCGGTCGACCGGCTGTCGGCCGCCGTCGAGGCGTCGCGCTCGGTCAATCCGCCCTTCGTGCTGACCGCCCGGGCGGAGAACCTGATCCGCGGCAACCCCGACCTGGACGACACCATCAAGCGGCTTCAGGCCTATCAGGAAGCCGGTGCCGACGTTCTATACGCGCCGGGGCTCAAAACGGCGGACGACGTGCGCGCCGTGATCTCGTCTGTCGACCGGCCGGTCAACGTTCTGGGCGGCATTGCCGGCATGACCCTGAATTTTCAGAAAATGGCGGAATTGGGCGTTAAGAGGATCAGCGTCGGCGGCTCGCTGTTCCGTTCGGCCTACGGCAAAGCCATGGCGGATGCCCGGGAAATGCTCGATGCCGGAACCTTTGGTTTCGCCACCAGCGCGCCGCCGCTGCGGGATTTCACCAAGCTCTTCCGGCAGGGATGACTCCCTGTAAGGGACCGCGTGGTTAACGGATTGCTAACCACCCCGTGCCATCCTGAAGTCGGACGAGTTTTTGACGCAGGATGGGACAAAACCCCCATGAAAAAGATCATTGCAGCCGTTGCCTTATCGGCCGTGCTGAGCGCGTGCGGATACGTGGACAAGTACGAAGAAGGTGTCGCTGATTACGAACCGACCTATTGCTATGCGGCACTGGGCGGCGGGGTGGAATGCTTCCGCGAGCCCGTGGCGGGCGAAGACCGGCGGCTGGTCAATTATTACGGCAAGCATCCGTCACGCTATGACGCGCCGGAAAAACCGGCCCCCGTGACCTATCAGGCCCCGCCCATGACCAATGTTTGGGTCAAGGACCCGGAACCGGTTGTCCGTACCATGCCCAAGGGCGATACGGCGGACCGGCCCTGGCTGGCATCCGATTATCAGGAACCGGCGGCAGGGCAGACGTCTCCGGTTGCGACGCAGGCATTTCTGCGCCGGGCCCATGAACATCTCAGCCGCTCCATCCGGCAGGATTCGCAGGATAAACTGAACAAACTCAGTCAGCGGGAAAGCGGGGATGCCCGGACGTCGGAAGAGACGCCCGCGGAGGCGCCCCCCTTTCGTTAATTCCTCGACCTGATGACCGGCAGCTCTGCGCGCTCCTACAGCAGGTTAACGATCAATATGGCCGTCCCGGGTGCGGGGCGGCCATTAGGTTTTTCAAATATTCCACAGCTTTTTTGATATTTGTGACATGAGTCACATGACTTTAGTTAGGGGTTCTGCTACGAGTCCACTCTCCTTTCCTGACAAAATCCTGACAGTATAAATGAGGGTCGGACGGTGAAAGACAAAACGCAGAAACCCGCGATCAAGCAGACCGAGATGCAACGCCTTCAGAATCAACTGGTTGGCGGCGCTTCGGACAAATCCGGCGCCACCAAGCCCGCTTCGGGGGCTAAGGCCCGCATGATGAAGGGCGCGCGGAATGCCTGCGGCCCCCTCAATCGCCGCGATTGGCGCTGGGCCGGGAACTGATCCCGCGGCCGGAATTCGGACGGTTTTGACCCCGGGCCCGGCGACCTGCCGGGCCTTGTTCATTGGGGGGCAGGGCCGGTGCGCGGCCTGACTTTGTCCGCCAAGCGAGGTCTTTCTTGACACCTGCGCGACAGGGCCTTAAATCCCACCTCTCCAATGGCTGCCCCCGGGCGGCAAGTCCTATGGAAAGTCCTCTGGGGCGGAGTAGCTCAGCTGGTTAGAGCAGCGGAATCATAATCCGCGTGTCGGGGGTTCGAGTCCCTCCTCCGCTACCAATTTTCTCATATATTTGAATAAATTATGCGCTTTTCGCCCCTTGGGGCGAGGGCGTTTGCGTGCTGGGGTAACACCCAGGGTAATATGATGTTGGTATCGTTGTCATAAAATAGGTATTTATACCTAATTATATACTTGACAAAAGTAGATAGGTTTCGTAGTTTTATCTCAATAACTTAGGGTTTTGAGATGTGACTGATATTACCAACCCAATCTACAACGATCCCGACGCAGCCCGCGCCCACCTTGAGGCTCTGCGCTGG
>JAVJRK010000004.1:0-107114 GCA_040218445.1 Rhodospirillales bacterium
CAGCGATTGAACATGTTCACCGGCAAGGTAGGCGTCCCGGTCATAGAGCGGGAAGGCGCCCTTTTCCTTCGCCAGATCGACCGAGGCCAGATAGGCCGAGCGCTGGATCGCGCGCAGCCATTGTTCAGTCAGCTGAACCGCAATGGAGCCGCCATAACGAGCCCCGCACATGATCAGCGCGACGGCCAGTCCCGTCACGCCGAGGCCCATGCGGAGCTTGTCCTGGGCTTCGTGGCGTTGGGCTTCCAGCGGGAAGTTCGACGCATCGACCACGTTGTCCATCATGCGCACGGCCATGCGGACCAGATCATCCAGGGCCTTGGCATCGATCCCGGCCCCGTCTTCGAACGGCCGGTCGACCAGCCGCGCCAGATTGACCGAGCCCAGCAAACAGGCGCCGTAAGGCGGCAGGGGCTGTTCGCCGCAGGGGTTGGTCGCGTTGATGGTCTCGCAGTAATGCAGATTGTTGCGGTTATTGATGCGGTCGATGAAGATCACGCCCGGCTCGGCATAGGCATAAGTGCCGCGCATGATCTTGTCCCACAATTCGCGGGCCGGCAGGGTGCGGTGGACCGTGCCGCCGAAGGTCAGTTGCCAGGGGGCATCTTCCTTGACCGCCTGCATGAACGCATCCGTGACAAGAACGGACAAGTTGAACATGCGCAGCCGCCCCGGCTCGCGCTTGGCTTCGATGAAATCTTCGATATCCGGGTGGTCGCAGCGCATGGTCGCCATCATGGCACCCCGGCGCGATCCCGCCGACATGATGGTGCGGCACATGGAATCCCACACATCCATGAACGACAGCGGGCCGGACGCATCGGCACCGACGCGTTTGACCAACGCCCCCTTGGGTCTGAGGGTCGAAAAATCGTATCCGATCCCGCCGCCCTGCTGCATGGTCAGGGCCGCTTCCTTCAGGTTGTCGAAAATGCCCGACATGTCGTCGGGGATTTCGCCCATGACGAAGCAGTTGAACAGGGTGACCATGCGCTCGGTCCCCACACCCGAGATGATGCGGCCCGCGGGCAGGAACTTGAAATCGGCAAGCGCGTTCTTGAAGCGGGGCTTCCAGGCTTCCGCATCGGTTTCCTGCGCCGCCAGGGCGCCCGCCACCCGATCCCAGGTATCGTCGATGGTTTTGTCCACGGCGCGGCCGTCCGGTGATTTCAGCCGGTATTTCATGTCCCAGATCTGCTGGGAAATGGCGGCGATCGGCGCGCTTGACGTGGTCGGCGATTGAGACACGGGCCTGTAATCCTTCAAACCGGGTGATCTTGGAAATTATTAATAAATGTAGGTGCTTACCGGCCAAGGGTCAATCTTTTGTTCCCTTTATGTTTCCCACAGGACGGCGCCGAAAGCCCCCAGTTTCACCCACAGGGCAAGCCCCCTGAAGCGCACAGAGGCCGGGGAGTTCGCGGGTTTTACCCGTTTTCCACAGACGGGGCGGGCGGGGGCAGGTGGGCAAATCTGGCGCGCTTTTCGGCCATCAATCTGGCACTTTCGCCTTCGACACGTTCCTGCAGCAGGGCCAGGAATTCGCGCCGGTCGCCGCCTGGCATAATCGGTTCCATGAACTTGATGGTGATCTCGCCGGGATACTTGACCGGCGCCATGCGGCCCCAGAACAGCCCGGAATCCAGCGCCACCGGCACTATGGGCACGCCGGCATCGCGGTAAACGGCGGCGATCCCCGGATGATAATCAACCCGTTGGTCGGGGGCCGTGCGGGTGCCTTCGGGGAAGATCACGACCTGGCTGCCGCGCGCCAGGGCGACCTGCACCCCCTGCACCAGATGTTTCAGGGCCTTGGCCCCGGCCTTGCGGTCAACCACCACACAGCCGGCCTTATAGAACCCCCACCCCCAGAACGGGATGCGGGTCAGCTCTTTTTTCACCACATAGACCGGGTCGGGCAGCAAAACGTGGAACACCATGGTGTCCCAGGCGCTTTGGTGCTTGGCCGCGATCACGCAGGGCCCCGACGGCACGTTTTCCAAACCTTCGGCCCGCCAGCTGAGCCCGACCACCCATTTCAGCAGGAAACGCACGCCGATGCCCCAGACCTTGACGATGCTCTGCATGAACTTGCGCGGAAAGATCAGCGAAATGGGCACGAAGATCGAGCACAGGGTGCTCCAGGGAAAGAACAGAGCCCCGAACAGGACGGAGCGGATCACGATCATGGCATGCATATCAGGGATTTTTATTCAAAGCTTTGCGCGGCGGCGCGAACAGGGTCGATATCCAATGGCGGCCGCGGGCGAACAGCCACTTGTTGTATTCCGAAACGATCAGGCTGGCCGTTCCCGGCCAGGCCCACCAGTATTCCTGCTTCACATGCTCAGGGAAGACCGGGTTGGGAACGATCTGCACCGTCGGCATGAAGAAATGGAATTCCGCCATCGAGCGCGGCATGTGATAGGCCCCGGTCACCAGCCGCAACGAGACGAACCCGTTCTGTTCCATCCAGACCCGGGTTTCCGCCGCATTGCCCACCGTATTGACCGCGTTGCCGATACCGATGCGGGGCTTCAGACCTTCCGGTTCGCGCCGGGAAATATGGATCAGGCGTTCGACATCGACGCCATAGTACACGCCCGAAACGAACAGCTTTTCAGCCAGGTCGCGGGCCAGTAGATCCAACCCTTCGTCAAGCCGCCCCGTCCCGCCCGTCAGCACGACGATGGCATCGGTGCGCGTTCCCGGATCTTCGACCTTCTTGGGGATGGTTTCGGCGAACTGGAACAGGCCGATGGCCCAGATGCCCAGGATAACGAAGACCATCAGCAGCAGGCGGCCCACGCCGACCGTCGCCCCGCGCCTGGACCGCCTGGCCATCAGACCATCCGTTTCAGGTTGCGCATCACGGTCGAGCGCGCGGTGAACATGGCCAACAGAGCGACGGCCACGGGCAGGGTCAGAAAGCCGATCGCCTTGAGCAGACCGAATTCGGGCTTGGGCACCATGGTCGCCCCGGTTTCCATGGCCAGATAGCCGATCCCGGCCAGCGTCGGCACGGCCAGGACAAGCCCCAGAAACCCGCCCTTAAGTCCCAGGCCCAAAGCACGCGACGCGAACTGGCGGGCGATATAGGCATCCTGTGCGCCGATCAGGTGCAGAACCTCGATCGCTTCGCGGTGAATGGCCAGGCCTGTGCGGGTGGTGAACACCACTGTGCCGATGGTCGCCAGCCCAATCAACCCCAACACCGCCCAGGCCAGGGCCTGAATGACAGTGACCAAGCGCACCAGCTGGCTGAGCCAGACCCGATGGTCATCGACGGAAACGCCGGGTACGCGGGCCGATAGTTCCTTGGCAAGACCCTGGGCATCCAAGTTGGAATTCCGGTCGACCGTGACATCGATCAGAATGGGAATGGGCAGTTCCTCGACCTGCCCCACATTGCCGATCCACGGCTTGAGAAGCTGGAACAGCCTGTCCTTGGACAAGGTTTCATAGCGTTCCACCCCCGGTTTGGCGGCCAGCACATTGACGATCCGGCCCAGGCGTTGTTCGTCTTCGCGCGCCGTCGCCCCCGGCGGGATTTGCACGGTTATGGTCGCGTTCAGTCCCGTATCCCAACGGTCGACCGCGTCGTTAAGCGCCAGCATTCCCGCCAAGGCCAGGGCCGAAAGAAAGACCATGAACGCGATCAGCCAGGGCAGGAAACGGCCCAGGGTATCTTCGTTCATCGGCAGGTCGGAGCGGCGGCGAAACATATCGACTGACCGCGCTAATGAATGCGGGAGAAGCCGGGGCCGGCCGGCGCGCGCCCGGCGCCGATGCCTGGTTCGTCCAACCCCAAGTCGGAAATGATCTCGGCCTCGTCCATGTTCAGGCGCCCGTTTTCAAGACGCATGACCGGATGCGCCATCTGGCGCACGATACCCAGGTTGTGGGTCGCGACGATCACGGTAGTGCCCAGTTTGTTCAATTCCTCGAACAGATGCATCAGGCGCAGCCCCATTTTGTCGTCGACATTACCGGTCGGCTCATCCGCCAAAAGCAGTTTGGGCCGGGTAATGACGGCGCGCGCAATGGCGATGCGCTGCTGCTGCCCGCCGGACAAGGTCGGCGGGCGGGAATTCAGATGATCCTTCAAGCCGACCCAGGTCAGCAGTTCCTCGACATGGCGGCGCACGTCGCTTTCCTTGGTCCCGGCGACACGCATGGGCAGGGCCACGTTGTCGAAGGCCGACAGATGATCAAGCAGGCGGAATTCCTGAAACACCACCCCGACCCGCCGGCGCATGCGCGGCAATTCGCCGCGTGACGTATTCGCGACATTGCGTCCGAACAGCGAAATCTGCCCGCGCGTGGGGCGCAGCGCCATATACAGGAGTTTCAGCAGCGATGATTTTCCAGCACCGCTTTCCCCCAGAAGAAAGCGAAAGGAAGCCGGTTCCAGCGCAAAGGTGATGTCCTGCAGCACCTCAGGGCCCAGGCCGTAGCGCAGTCCGACGTTTTCAAAGCGGACGATGCTTTCGGGATCGCTGTCTTTCACCTTTGGGGGCACCTTGACCGGGCTCTCGGGAGCATTAGGGAAATATTCACGGATGATCGCGTATTTCCTTTGAGGAACAATGCCATGGGGCTAAGCCGGCGTCCAGGGAGGGGGTTGAAGCCCTTGGGTTTGCTTGGCTTGCTTTCCTATTTGCTGACGCATATAAAGTCCATGGGTGGAATCGGGGTAAATATGCTGGTTACCTGTCCTAATTGTCGTACGCGCTACACGCTGCAACCTGCGCAGCTTGGGCAGGGACGCAACGTGAGTTGCTCCAACTGCAGTCATGTCTGGTTCGCCGATCCGCGCGATGCCCAGCCTGACCCGCCCGCGCGCCGCGCCGCGCCGATGGCTCAACCGCCGCAACAGATGTATGCACAACCGGCACCTGCCCAGGCCGCTTACGCGCCGCCGCAGGCGGCCCCTCCGCCACCACCGCCGCCCGCGCCGGAGCCCGCCCCCGTGCCGCCGCCGCCGGAACCGGCGGAAGAGCCCGATCCTATTCCCGAGCCCGAACCGGAACCCGTTGACGAGGGCGATACTTCCGACATGGGGGTTCTGCCCGACGACATCGACGCCATGTTCGAAGATGACGAGGAAGAGATCGAGCCCTTCGAGTCCCTGATCAACAACGACGACGAAGAGGACGATCTGGACTCCATCGAGTCCCCGGATCAGATGGAAGACCCGGATTACATCCCGGACGTGTTCTCGGCCGACGAGCAGGAACCGGACGACGATCTTCCGAAGAAAAGCATTCTGGGCAAGGTCATCGCGCTGTTCTTCGTTCTGCTGATCGGCGGCTTGGTCGCCGGCACATTCTTCTTCAAGGACGAACTGGTCGCGAAGGTTCCGCAATTGAACGACGTGTTCAAGATGATCGGCTTCCACCAAGTCGGTGCGGGGCTGCAGATCCAGCGGGTCGAACATGCCCAGGAAACGGACCAGGGCCTGGAGGTTCTGGTCATCCGCGGGCAGATCGAAAACGTCGACGAGCAAACCCGTCCTGTGCCGATCCTTCGCGCGATCCTGTTCGATGCCGAAGGCGAAGAAGTCCAGCATGCGGACATGGCGCCGTTCAAAAGCGAGTTGAAGACGGGCGAGAAGATGTCCTTCAAGATCAGGGTCAAGGAACCGTCGCCGCTGCGCCGCCGCATCACGATCACCTTCATCGACCCGAAAGACGCCGCCAAGAAATAGCTGCCATCCGGCCCATCCGACGACGGATAGCCGGCAACGGGCCCGACGGTCAATTTGTCGCGACCTGCTTGCGCTGCCTTCTTCCTGGATTGAATTGATCAGAACTGCTTGAGCAGCCGGTCGATGTAATCGCGTTCAAGCGGCGGGCGTTGACGTTCGCCGGAACGCTTGCGCAATTCTTCGAGAATTTCCCGTGCCCGGCGCATTTCCATGCGCGACGGCACATCCACGTCGCCGTCGACCGATCCGCCGAATGCACCACCGGCCCCTCGCCCGAACGGATCCTCGCCATTGCCGGTCCGGCGCCGGCCCTGTTGCCCGGGACGCAGACCCAATTGCGGGCCGAATTGCTTGGCCATCTGCTGCTGGGCCTGATTTTGTGATTTCTGCAAATGTTCAAGGGCTTCCGTCTGGCGCGGAACCGCTTCGCCCGGCTGGCCCTGCCCCAATGCTTTCGACGCCCCGCGCATGGCCCGTTCGGCCTTGCCCATTTCGCCCGGGATGTTGCCCAGCATTTGATCCATTTGCAGCATCAGTTCGCCCAATGCGCGACGCAATGCTTCCTGTTGGGCACGGCCCTGGGCATTGGGATCACCGCCCATGCCGGGCCGCGGGCGGTTTCCGGGCCGGGATTGCCGCTGGCCTTCGCCTTGCTGGGCCCCCTGTTCCTGGCCCTGTTGGGCTCCCTGACCGGGCCGCTGATCGCCTTCCTGGCCTTCGCGCTGCAGCGGCATCGCCCCCTCGGCCCCCCGGGGGCGGGGGCGTCCAAAGCGGTCCTGCTGGGCGCGTTGGAAGGTTTCATCCATCAGCTTCTGCTGGCGTTCCGTCAATTCCCGCAACCCGTCCATCAAGCGCTTGGCTTCCGACATCTGCTGATGCTGTTGCGGCGCCATGGCCATACCCCGGCGGATCTGATCCAGCGCCTTCTGCAACTGCGACAACATCTTGCGCGCGGCATCCATGGCCCCGCTGCGGGCAAGTTCGCGCGCCTTGTCGAGCATGTCCTGCAGGTCCCGGCTTTCCAAGGCCCCCATGTTGGGGTCGAACGCGGGCAGGTCCTTCAAATCCTGACGCGCCAACTGTTCGGTCAGCGCCTTGAGGTATTCATCCAATGCCTTGCGCAATTGATCCATCAGGCGCTGGACTTCTTCTGAATCAGCCCCCTGCTTCATGGCCTCCATGACCTTGCCCTGAAGGTCCAGAAGTTCGCGTTCGGCAACGGCGAAATCGCCGTCTTCGATGCGCAGGGCCGTATCCCACAGCAGTTTCTGAACACTGGCGATTTCCGCATCCTTGCCACCGCTGTGCAATAGACGCGCGCCGGCCACGTTGATGGCCAGGAACACCACCGTGTCGTTGAAGAAATGGTCCGGCTTATAAAGAAGCTCGTTCAGCACCTCGACGACCTCTCCGATCACGTCGGGCGTGGCGTCGGATAGTCTGCGCCGCTGTTCGACCAATGCCCGCGCCACCGGATGATTGAAGGTCCGCTGCGGCAACAGGAATTTCAGATCGTCGCTGACCCCGATCTGCCCCCGGCCGTCCGTTGCCTCCAGCCGGCCGACAACCTCAATCCCCGCCCAGGGATGGGCGCTCAGATCATGCACGCCGACGCCCTGGGTCAGGACGGTTCCCGGTTCGGCCAGCGGCAGGGTCAGGCGGACGATATCCTCGCCGCCGGGAACGGGCCGTCCCTTGGGATGGCGGATCGTCAGCTGGATCGACGCCAGGCCGTAATCATCCTTGGCCTCGAAATCCGTCTTGAATGACGCCCGCCCGGTGCGCGACGGTTTCGAAATGAATTCCGCCGTCGGCGGTGCATCGGCGACCACCACCAGCGGCCAGGATGCCAGTCCGCGCCCGCCGACCGTGACGGCGATATCCTGTTGACCGGGTGTTTCAAGCAGCGTTTCCAGGCGGTAACTTCCGGCCTCGCGGCCGCTGCCGATGGGGGCGAAGGCCGTTTCCGTTTCGCCCAGGGCCATATCCGGCGTCTGACCAACGCCGCCGACCTGGGCCAGCAGCGAACTGCCCTGGGGCACGGTGATCACCGCAGGTGCCGGCGCTGCGCCCGCGGGCGACGTCGCCGCAGGCTTGCCTGCCGGGTTACTTCGCCCCGCTTCGGTGTTGGCTTCATGTGTTTGTGCCGCGCCGCCCAGTTCCAGGAACACGGGCGCTTGCCGGGTATAGGCCGGCGGCGTGATCCAAACCGATACGCGCAGTTCCTGCCCCAATGCCGCGGCCCCCAAAGGTGTGACCGCCCGCATCAAACGCCCGCCCGCGTCCCCCCAACCGGCAACGATGCCCAGCATCAACAACACCAGCAGGGGCGCGCGAAAAGCTTTGGGGTCATGCCGCGCCACGCCGGGCGCCGGTGCGCCCAGGCGCATACCGGCGACGCGTTCGGCCATGCGCTGGCGGTGGCGCTGCCACAAGCGGCGGGCCAAGCGGTCATCGACCCCCATCAACAATTGGTCATCAAGGGCGGCAAGGGGGCGGTGATCGAAGCCACTGTCATCTTCCAGGCGATGACGGGCGGCGGCCCGGCTGACCCGGGGACGGTTTTCCCAGGCCCGACGCAGCATCAGGGCAAAGGCAGCGGCAAAAGCGACAAGCACCAGACCATGCAGCCAGTGGGACAGCATCGGCAGGACATCAAGCAAGGCAACGGCAAGGAACAGGCCTGCCACGGACAGGACAGGCCAGGCCAGCGGCCAAAGACGTTCAAAGAAAACAGTGACCCGCGCCAGCCCCAGCAGCAGGCGGTAGCGTAGGCCCAATCCGGTGTCCGTCCGACCCGTTGCCGGAGACGGCGCATCCAGCATGCGGCGGGCTCCTTTCAACCCCGGGCGCGTTTCCTTAATTATCTTAAGGTGGGGCCGCCCATCGCACCCCGCAACGTTTTCCGCCGTGCGCCGAACGAAGAAGGCTGGAAGCGCCGTTAGGCGCTCAGCCTTTCAGCCAGGGCGGCATCGCGTCGAAAGCCATGAATTCATCGGCTTCGACGCGGCGGCGGACGACGGCATGGTCGCCGCCCGACACCAGAACCTCGGGAACCAGGGGACGGCCGTTATACGTCGATGCCATAACGGCCCCATAGGCCCCCGCGGACCTGATCGCCAATAAATCGCCCGGCTTTACGGCGGGAAGATGGCGTTGCACGGCAAATGTATCACCGGTTTCGCAGACAGGTCCAACGACATCGACAACCTGCCGTTCACAATCCGCCGCCGGTTCGTTGACCGGAACGATGCCGTGATAGGCATCGTACAGGGCCGGGCGGATCAAATCGTTCATGGCCGCATCGACGATCACGAAACGCCGCGTCGAGCCATCCTTGGCATAGAGCACCCGTGTCACCAGAATACCCGCGTTGCCCGCGATCAGGCGCCCCGGTTCGACCGATACATGACAGCCGAGCGGTCCGATGATGTCCTTGACCATGGCCCCGTATTCGGCCGGCGGCGGCGCCTGTTCATCGTTGTAGGGAATGCCGAGCCCCCCGCCCAGATCCAACCGCTGAATATCGTGGCCTTGCCCACGCAGGTCAGTGGCCACATCGGCCAGCCGCTGATAGGCCGCCCGGTAAGGTGCCAAATCGGTCAATTGCGAGCCGATATGCACGGCGATACCCAGCGCGTCGATGCCCGGCAGATCGCGCGCCTTGGCATAGATATCGGGGGCGCGGTCCCAGTCGATGCCGAACTTGTTTTCCGCCCGGCCTGTGGTGATCTTGGCGTGGGTCTTGGCGTCCACATCCGGGTTGATACGGATCGCCACCGGCGCCGTCACGCCCTTGGCCGCCGCCACCTGGGACAGGGCCTCAAGCTCGGGTTCCGATTCAACGTTCAGCTGATAAATCCCGGCATCCAGCGCCTGGGCCATTTCCGCCTGGGTCTTGCCGACCCCGGAGAACACGATCTTGGACGGGGACACCCCGGCGGACAGGGCGCGCTGCAACTCGCCGCCGGAAACCACGTCCGCGCCGGCACCCATTTGCGCCAAGGTCTTGATCACCGCCAGGTTGCCGTTGGCTTTAACCGCATAGCAGATCGTGTGGTCAAGGCCGGCCAGGGCATCGTCGAACACCTTGAAATGGCGTTCCAACGTCGCCCGGGAATAGCAATAGAACGGCGTTCCCACCTGATCCGCCAGGTCGGCAAGGCTTACGTCTTCGGCTGACAGCAGCCCGTTTTTATAGGTAAAATGATCCAAGGGTCGGTTTCCGGTCTTTGTTCAATGGTGGCCCCGGCACGCCAGGGCCGGCCGGGTCATCTGCTGCGGTCCTGGATGGGGTCCAGTTTCAGAAACTGGCTTTTATCCGCCGGCTCCTGTTTTTCTTCGGTCGGAACGGCCCTGTACGGATACTGCTTTTCCGGCGGAAAATAAGGATAATCTTGCGGGAATTCGGAACCGGCAGGATGCTTGGGCTGGTTCTTTCGCCCACAGGCACTCAGCCCCGCCGTGGCCAGCACGGCGAAACCCGTCGAAACAAACTGCCTGCGTGTCATGACCACCTGATCGTCCTGTCCGTCTTCCCGTCGTTCAACCGTCGTTACTGACTTAATCCAGAAACCTTGTCCGTGCCGCGCCCGCCTGGGCCCGCACGTTGTCCGGTGCGGTGCCGCCGAAGCTGGTCCGGCTGGTCACCGAATTGTCGACGCCCAGCACCGAATATACGTCTTCGGTGATGGCCGGGTCCACTTCGCGCATTTCCTCGACCGTCAGACCTTCCAATTCGCATCCCTTGGCCTCGGCCCTGGCGACGAGCGAACCGGTCACGTGATGGGCCTGGCGGAACGGCATGCCCAGCACCCGCACCAGCCAGTCGGCAAGGTCCGTCGCCGTGGAAAACCCGCGCGAGGCATCCGCCGCCATGCGGTCCGTGTTGAACTTCACATCACGCACCATGCCCGCCGTGGCGGCCACGGCCAGGGCGACGTTGTCGGCCGCATCGAACACGGCTTCCTTGTCTTCCTGCATGTCCTTGCCATAGGTCAGCGGCAGGCCCTTCATGACGATGACCAAGCCCTGGAACGCCCCGGCGATGCGCCCGACCTTGGCCCGCACCAGTTCGGCCGCATCGGGATTGCGTTTCTGCGGCATGATCGACGAGCCCGTGGAAAACGCATCGGTGAAGGTAGCGAACCCGAATTGCTGCGAGCACCAGATCACCATTTCCTCGGCAAAACGCGACAAGTGCACGGCCAGGATGGTCGCCGTGGACAGGAACTCCAACGCGAAATCCCGGTCGGAAACCGTATCCAGCGAATTGGCGGTCGGCCGGTCGAAGCCCAAGGCTTCTGCCGTCATGTGCCGGTCGATGGGAAAGGACGTCCCGGCCAATGCCGCGACACCCAGCGGGCATTCGTTCAAACGCCTGCGGCCATCGGCCAGCCGGCTGCGATCGCGGCCCAGCATTTCCACATAGGCCAGCAGATAATGGCCGAGCGTCACCGGCTGCGCCCCCTGCAGATGGGTAAAACCGGGCATGACGGTCGCGGCTTCGGCCTCGGCGCGCGCGATCAGCGCGGCCTGCAGATCCTTGACGCCTGCGTCCAGGGCGTCGATGGCGCCCCGCACCCACAATTTGAAGTCCGTGGCCACCTGATCGTTGCGCGACCGGGCCGTGTGCAGGCGGCCTGCGGGCTCGCCGATCAGGTCGGCCAGACGGCTTTCCACATTCATATGAATGTCTTCAAGCGAGCGTTTAAAGGTGAACTTGCCGCCCGCGATCTCGTCCCGCACGGTTTCCAGGCCGCCGACGATGGCGTCGGCATCGGCATCGGCGACGATTCCCTGTTTCGCCAGCATGCGGACATGGGCGATCGACCCGGCGATGTCTTCGCCGGCAAGCCGCTTATCGAATTCGATGGAGGCATTGATTTCCTCCATAATGGCATCTGGCCCGGCATCGAAGCGCCCGCCCCAGATGCTCGAAGCACCGGAAACGTCCCCTTCGGTCGATCCGGACTTGCCCGGTGTGCGCGCCATGGCTATCTCCTTAAGTCCAAGGCGTGTGTTTAGACGATCAAGCGTAAACGGACAGTGAACCGCATGACGACCCGGAAGACCCTTAAAACCCCGAGATCCACCGCAATCCTGTCGGCCCTGGCCGCCGCCGTCTTGATGAGTGGGGGGATTTTCACCATTCCCGCCGGCAATGCAAGGGCAGCGGAGACAACTTGTCCCGCCGATGCCCCCGCCCTGCCGAAATTCAAGCCCGCCGATCCGGCCACAACCCCTGTGACAGCATCTTTCCAGACCAGCGACGGAACGCCGGTCACGGTCGCCGATGTGGCCGGAAAGCGGGGTGCCGTCATTAATTTCTGGGCGACCTGGTGCGCGCCCTGCATCAAGGAAATGCCCGAATTGGACGCCCTGAAGGCCACTTTGGCCGATGACGGAATTTCCGTGATTACGGTCAGCCAGGACCGTGGCGGGATGGAGGTGGTCAAGCCGTTCTTCGACAAACACGGATACAAGAACCTGGCGATCCACCTGGACCCCAAGGCCGCGTTCGCCCGCGCCAATAAGGTGCGCGGTCTGCCGACGACAATTCTTTACGACGCCACGGGCCGGGAGAAAGGCCGCCTGGAAGGGATCGCTGAATGGAACGCGCCGAACATCGTCGATTTCATCCGCGCCTGTCTGCCGTCCAAATCAGGCCGCTAAGACAATGAACATCGATCACGGCTGGCGCGGTGGGGGGAAATTCCGCATCGCCCGTGTCGATGGCCGCTTTCTGATCCGCTTTTCCGGCCTGACCAGCCGGGGCGGGCGCCTGAAAGCGGATATGGGAGATTTCTTCCGTAAGGAATACCGGGGATGGCGGCCCGATTTCCGGCCTTATGACGTCGCCATCTGGATCGAGATCACCGACGAAGCCCCCAAACGCCTGGACGTGGACAATGTGGCGAAGGCCGTGCTGGATGCCCTGACCGGTGCGGTGTGGAAAGACGACAGCCAGGTCATGCAGCTGATGGTGAAGAAGACCCTGTCGGAAACGCCGGGTATTACCGTTGCCCTCCGCCCGGCAAGCGAGGATACCCGGGGGCCGGACCTGGCCGGTTTATTGGCGGCGGCGGACGCGTTAGAATAGAGATCATGATGTACCTGAAACACTTATGCTTCGGCTTCCTGGCTTTAAGTCTTTCGGCATGCAGCGTGGCGAAGTGGGAGCAACCCGGCGGATCAAAGGAACAGCTTGCCTTTGACCGCCAGGAATGCCGCTCGTTGGCGCATCGCGAAGTCGACCGCGTTCTTAAGCGACAACCCCTGCCGCAAGCCGAAACGGGCCCGTTGATCGGCAGCGAATACGACGCCGCCATGGCACGCTTTGACGCATCGAAGCAAAGCGATCGGTTTTTCACGACCTGCATGGAAAACCGCGGCTACCTGCGGTCCAGCAAACCGCTATTTTAGCACCCCGCCGGATTCGGCTTTGAATATAACGCACCTGTGCTTATCTCACCCGTGAGCACTTGAGATTGCGCATAAAAATTCATCTTTTCAGGAGGAGAAGCACATGGGACTGACAATCGGTGATACCGCACCTGATTTCACCGCCGAAACCACGGAAGGCAGCATCAACTTCCATGATTGGATCGGCGACGGCTGGTGCATTCTGTTTTCCCATCCCAAGGACTTCACGCCCGTCTGCACCACGGAACTGGGCTATATGGCGAAGCTTCAGCCGGAATTCGCCGCCCGTAACGTGAAGGTCATCGGGCTGAGTGTCGATTCCGTGGACGATCACGCCGCCTGGTCGAAAGACATCGCCGAGACCCAAGGCACCGCCCCGAATTATCCCATGATCGGCGATTCCGATCTGGCGGTCGCCAAGCTTTACGGCATGCTGCCGGCCGATGCCTCGGGCGGCGCCAAGGAACGCAACGCCATGACCAACATGACCGTGCGGACGGTGTTCGTGATCGGCCCCGACAAACAGATCAAGCTGTGCCTGACCTACCCCATGGCGACAGGACGGAATTTCGATGAAATTCTGCGCGTCATCGATTCCCTGCAGCTGACGGCCAAGCATCAGGTCGCGACGCCCGTGAACTGGCAGCAGGGCGAAGACGTGATCATCGTCCCCGCCGTGTCCGACGAAGCCGCTAAGGAAAAATTCCCGGGCGGCTGGAAGACGGTGAAGCCCTATCTGCGGATCGTACCGCAACCCAAGTAGGCGCCCCCGGCAGGCGACCAACACATCACGCAAATAAAAACGGCGGCCCCCGCATCGGGAGCCGCCGTTTTCTTGGTCTTGGTAGCGCTGGCGCTTAAGCGGCCAAGCGATCGTCGCGGCGCGGCGTCGTACCGGACGCGGCCGGCACGAGATAGTAAAGTTCCGCGGCCGTGCGGGTCGAACCCGGCACCCGGCCGTTGCCCGCGAAGGCACCGGCGACCAGAGACTGAATGTCATCGCGGCGGATGCCGATGTCGCGCAGCATGCGGTCGTCCAGGGCCATCAGCTGACGGCGCATGGCGCTGCGGCGGAAACCGACGATCACCGAACGCAGCAGGGATTCAACACCCCGAACCAGCGGCAGGAAATAAATGTCTTCCTGCATCAGCCCCGGCTGCTGGAACAGGTCCTGCTGGACCGGCTTGCTCTGTACGGGATTGATCGCCGCAAACGCACGCTTGACCGCGCGGGAAAAAGTCTGTGCCCGCAAGACACGGGCATTTTCAATAAGGTCCTGGATGGACGCTTGAGATTGGCTCATGGTCGCCATTGTCGTAACTCCTGATAGATGCCGTGGGCTGACCCTGAATGGATATCGCCGGCGACTGCGTTGGGCGGAACTTATGCCTGTCGGCGATATGCGAAAACATCAATTGTTGCACTGCAGCAATGCAATAAATGCATATCTAAGTGTGAGGAAAATCACAGACCGTTTCCTGAATTTGCATGTCTTCGCTTGCCCTTAGTCCCCGACCTTCATAGCTTGAGCCCATGGACGCGAAATCACCCGCCGCCGCCCGCACGACCGGACGCCCGAAACTCTCCGCCACCGGCACGCTGGCACCTACCCATGACCGCCTGAAGCGCCTGCGCGCGGAACTGGCGCGGCGCGGTCTGGACGGCTTCATCCTGCCGCGCAGCGACGAACACCAGGGCGAATACGTCGCCCCCCGTTCCGAACGTCTGTCCTGGCTGACAGGATTTACCGGCTCGGCCGGTTTGGCGGTCGTGCTGACCCGCCGGGCCGCCCTGTTCACCGATGGCCGCTATACCCTACAGGCCGCCGCCCAGGTCGACGGCGACCTTTACGACCTGCGTCACATTTCTCAGGAACCGGCCACGGACTGGATCGCCGAAACCCTGCCCAAGGGGGCGAAGCTCGCCTATGACCCCTGGCTTCTGACCCCCGCCCAGGTGCCGCGTTACCGCGAAGCCTGCGAGCAGGCAGGCGGCACGTTGGTACCGGTCGACGGCAACCCTGTCGACGCCGTCTGGTCCGACCAGCCCCCCGCCCCCGACGCCCCCGTGCGGGCCCATCCCCTGAAATACGCCGGCCTGGGATCGGCCGACAAACGCCGATCCATTGCCGCCTCCCTGAAGGCCCAAGGCCAGCATGCACAAATCCTGTCGGCACCCGATTCCATCGCCTGGCTGTTGAACATTCGCGGGTCGGACGTGCCGCGCACGCCGCTGGTCCTCAGCTTTGCCGTGATCCACAAGGACGCAACCGTCGATTGGTTCATCGACCAAACCAGAATTCCACCGGCGGTGGCCCGGCATCTTGGCAAGGAAGTCCGCATCAAACCGGCGGATGCCCTGGGCGAGGTTCTTGACCGCCTGGGCGGCAAACAAGCCCGCGTGCGCATCGACCCCACGGCCGACCCCATGTGGATCGCGGCCCGCCTGGCCGATGCCGGAGCACGCGTCGACCGGGGGCAGGACCTTTGCATTCTGCCCAAAGCCCGCAAGAACAAGACGGAAATCGACGGCATGCGCGCGGCCCATCTGCGCGATGGCGTGGCGGTCGCCCGTTTTCTCTGCTGGCTTGCGGACGAAGCCCCTCTTGGCAAACTGACCGAACTGGATGTTTCCGACCGCCTTTATGCCTTGCGCCGGGAAAACGACCTGATCCGCGATCTCAGCTTCGACACCATTTCCGGCAGCGGGCCCAACGGCGCCATCGTCCATTACAAGGCGACCGAGAAAAGCAACCGGCGGCTTCGTCCGGGCGACATGTATCTGGTCGATTCCGGCGCGCAATATCTGGACGGCACCACGGATATCACCCGCACGGTGTACATCGGCCATTCGGGCCAAAAAGCGCCGACCAAGGAAATGCGCGACCGTTTCACCCGGGTCCTCAAAGGCCACATCGCCCTGGCCCGCGCGCGCTTTCCCAAGGGCACGACGGGATCGCAACTGGACCCACTGGCCCGGCAGTTCCTTTGGGCCCAGGGTCTGGATTTCGACCACGGCACGGGCCATGGCGTGGGCAGCTATCTTTCCGTCCACGAAGGGCCGCAGCGGATTTCAAAAGCGGCCAGCACGGTCGCGCTGGAGCCCGGCATGGTGATCTCGAACGAGCCCGGATATTACAAGACAGGCGCCTTTGGCATCCGCATCGAAAATCTGGTGCTGGTCAGGGAAGCAAAAGCCCCCAGGGGCGCCGAGCGCGATCTGTTGGAATTCGAAACCCTGACCCTGGCCCCCATCGACCAAGCCCTGGTCGAAACAAGCCTGTTGGATCAGGAAGAACGCGCTTGGTTGGATGCCTATCACGCACGGGTCCGCAAGGCGTTGTCGCCACTGGTCGACCCGGCCACCCGCGCCTGGCTGGAAAAGGCGACGGTGCCCCTTCCGAAATAAACCCTTCAGCCCGCGGTCACCCTGCTTGGGCGGCGGGCGCATCGTCCGAAACGGTCAGATGGCGCATCAGTTTCTGCGCCACGGCGGGCAGGCCCGCGGCCTCGCGTACGCCCAGCAAAAGCCGCCGATGGGCCCAGGGGTCGGTCAGGTTACAGACCGCCAGGCGCGCATTCATGAACGGCATGACCGCCCCCTTGGGCAAGAAGGTGATCCCCAGGCCTTCTTCGACCATGGCGCGCAGGCCGTCGAAACTGGAAACCTGCAATCGGCAATCCAGTATGCCCCCGGCTTCCCGCGCGGCCTCTTGCATGCGGGCGTGCAGGGAACTGCCCGTCTGCAGGCCGACGACGGGATAGCCGAGGACATCCTTGAACGACAAATCCCGCCCGTGATCCAGCGGATGACCGGCCGGCATCAGCACCATCAGGTGGTCCGTGCGGTAGGGATAGGTTTCCAGCCCGCCGGGATCGGCGGCTTCGGAAAACAGGCCCAGGTCGGCATGGCCGTCGGCGACGTCCTGAACGACGTCGGCGCTGACGCGTTCGGTCAAATCGATGCGGATTTCCGGATTGTCTTCCAGAAAGGCGGCAAGCTCGCCCGGCAGGAACTGCGTCACGCAGGATGTATTGGCCGCGACCCGCACATGGCCGCGCACCCCGGCGCCGAATTCGCTAAGTTCCGCCTCCATCCGGTCGGACAGGCGCAGCAGGTTCAGGGCATGGCGGCACAGGGCCTCGCCCGCCGGTGTCGGCTTCACCCCGCCCCGCGAGCGGTACAGCACCGGCGCCCCCAACTGCTGTTCCATGTCGGAAAACCGCCGGCTGACGGCCGAGGTCGCAACATTATGGCGTGCCGCCGCCCCCATGATGCTGCCTTCCTGAACGGCGGTCACGAACAGACGCAGGGTCGTCAGATTGAAGCGCATGGCCTGTCTTCCTTCCCTGCCTACTCTGTCCTTAAGCCGCCGGCCGGTCGGCCAGGGCGCGGCCGCGCGGGACAGACCGGATATGGCCGCCGGTTGCGGCTTCGGGCAAGGCCGCGATGTCTTCGGCCACGGCCAGCAGGCGTTCCAGGTCAATCCCCGTTTCGATGCCCATGTTGCCGAAGGTGAAAACCAGATCTTCGCTGGCCGTGTTGCCGGTCGCACCCGGCGCGAAGGGGCAGCCGCCCAATCCCGCCGCCGCCGCGTCGAACACCCGCACCCCCGCCTGATAGGCATACAGCGCGTTGCTGACGCCCAGGCCGAAGGTGTCGTGACCATGAAAGGCCCAGCCGCAATTGGCCCCGCCGTAGGCAGCGATGACTTTTTCGAACAAGGCGGCCACCTGATCGGGAAAGGCCCGGCCCGTGGTATCACACAGGCCAATCTCCATTGGGAAAGACGATGCCGTTGCGCGGTCCAGGCAGGCCATCACGGCATCCACCGGAACCCGGCCTTCGAACGGACAATCGAACGCCGTCGCCACGTTCAGGCGAAGCTGAAAACCGTCCACGTCGCGGACCAGGCCCAAAACCTCATCGAATTCGGCCAGACTGTCGGCAACGGGCCGGCGCACGTTGCCCTGGTTGTGACTTTCCGTGACGGAAAACACATAGACCAGATCGGTGATCCCGGCTTCCAGGGCACGGCGCACACCGGTCACATTGGGAACCAGGGCGCAAATGCGCGCCCCTTCGGGCCGCGTCACGGCAGCATGCAGGTCCGCCGTATCGGCCATTTGGGGCACGGCCTTGGGGCTGACGAAGGCGCCCGCTTCGATCCGCCGGAATCCGGCGGCAAACAGATCATCGACCACTTTGACCTTGGTTTCCGTGGGAATCCAGGGGCCGACGGCCTGAAACCCGTCGCGCGGTGCCACGTCGACGATATCGACCCGGTCCCGATTGGCGTTGTTCCTCATCAGATCACTCCCTTTTCCTGCAGGCCGGCCAAGGCATCCGCATCCAGACCCAGAATATTGCCGTAAACCGCCCGGTTGTGGCCGCCCACGACAGGACCGGCCCAGGCAATGCCGCCGGCGTTGTCGTCCCCCATATGGGGCACCACGCCGGGATGCAGGGTCGGGCCCAACTGCGGGTCGTCGACCGTGCGGATCATGTCCCGCGCCAGGTATTGGGCATCTTCGGCGCAATCGGCGATGGTGAACACGCGGGTCGCCGGAATGTCCGCACCGGCCAACTGTTTTTCCAGTTCCGCAACATCCAGAGTCCGGGTCCAGGCGCCGATTTCCGCATCCAGTTCCGCCATATGCTTGACCCGGGACTGGTTGTCGGCAAAACGGGGGTCGTTCGGAAGGTCGGGCTTGCCCATCAGAGCCGACAGCCGTGCCAGCAACGGATCCGAATTGGCGCCGATGATGATCCATTCCCCGCCCTTGGACGGATAGGCGTTGGACGGGGCCGTGGTCGGCAGGGTCGAGCCGGAAGGCTGGCGCACGGCGCCGAGGGCACCATATTCGGGCAGGCATCCTTCAAGCAGGGAAAACACCGATTCCGTCAAGGCCGCATCGACCACCCGGCCACGCCCGGCCGCATCGCCCAGGCGCCCGCGTTCCCACAAGGCCGACAGCATGCCGATGGCGGCATAAAGCCCCGCCACCATGTCGCCCAGGCTGACCCCCGTGCGGACCGGCGGAAGATCGGTCATGCCCGGGGGAAAGGCCGTCAAATGACGCAAGCCCCCGATGGCTTCGCCGATCACGCCGAACGCCGCCTGGGTGCTGCGCGGGCCGGTTTGGCCATAGCCGGAAATTCGGGTGAACACGCAGCCGGGGCTGATCTCCTCGATCACGTCGGGCCCCAGACCGAATTTTTCCAACTGACCCGGTTTGAAATTTTCGACCACCGCATCGGCCTGGGCGATCAGGCCTTTGACCAGATCGATGCCTTCCGGCGATTTCAGATTGGCGGTCACGCACAGCTTGTTGCGCCCATGCACGGACCACCACAGGGACTGGCCGTTCTTTTGCGTCCCCCAGGACCGCACGGGGTCGCCCTTGACCGGCGGCTCAACCTTGATGACCCGGGCACCCAGATCGGCCAGCACCCGCGTGCAGAACGGGGCGGCGACGAAATGTCCCAGTTCGACCACGCATAATCCGGCAAGCGGGCCGCCCGGACCATCGGGCAGAATTGAAGGATCGGTGGTGTCAGGCTGAGCCGTGGTCATGGAAGGGGATGCTCCGTCGGTGGGGTCGTTTCGGTATGGGATGTCTTTAATCGCATTTTTAATTTGATAAAATTAGAATTTAAAGACGTTAATAATCGCAATATGAGATAATACGTCAATCGCCGCGATCATGCCGTATAGAGATACACCGCCGAGCGATGCAGGTCGTCGACCCGCGTTTCATGAACCGGGGTCCAGCCCGGCAGGGCAAATGTATTGGACAAAACATGCGTTCCCGGCCGCAGGCGATCGGCCAGAACCGGGGCAAGTTTGGCCATGGCCGGCGGGCACAGGAAACAGACGGCGAGGTCCGCTTTTTCAAGCTCCGCGCGGCGCACATCGCCGAACCATACATCCAGGTTTTTCGGGCCGAACAAAGACGCGCGCAGGCGGCAGACCGCCCAAGGCAGGGGCGAAACTTCGATCGCGATGACGCGGGCCCCCGGAAATTGTCGCGCCAGGGCTTGCGCCAAGCCGCCCCATCCCGCGCCAAGCTCATAAATAACCGACGGATCCAGGTCCTCGATCATGGCAAACATTCGGCTGCGCACGGCGGGCGATGTCGGCATGGGCGGCACCCCTGTCCAAAGCGTGCCGCCAAGGATCAAGGCAATGGCCGCAACGACCGGGAAAAGCACGAAAAATTCCATCGACAGAACCACTTTTCGCGGTCAAATTACCGCCCCATATTAAGTGTCACCCTGGAACGTAAAAAGCAAACCGGGGCGAGGGAAGAAAACATGTTTTTCAAAAGCGCGGCAAAAAAGATGAGCCAGCTGGGCAAGCCGGTCGATCCCAACTGGGTGCGCAACGACAAAGGCAAGTTCTATCGCTTCATCAATCTCGTGCCGGAAGAAAAGAACCTGGAAGGACAATCGGGGGTCTTCGTGATCTGGCACGGCGGCGTACGCCCGGCCTGGGTGTTCGTCGGCACGTCGCGCAACCTTGCCCGTGACCTGCAATGGTGCAAGGACAACGAAGACATCATGCACTTCGAACGCTTCGGCGGCCTGTTCGTCAGCTGGTGCTTCATCCGCAAGGAATTCCAGGCAGGGGCCGCGCGCTATCTGACGCAGGTGGCCAAGCCCCAGGTGGAAAACCCGCTTGCCCCCACCGCCGCCGTAGAAGCCATCCCCGTCATGCTGCCGGGCGCCAAGCCCGCATAAGGCCCCCGGGCTTTTTCGCACCGGGATTTCCCTTCCCCGCCTTCGCCAACCGCCACCTGAAAATTACCCTTGACCAAATCAATCAGAATGACCATTCTGGTTACATGGTACGCACACGTGAATTCTGTCCCGACGACGCCCTCGACAAGGCCATGAACCTGTTTTGGGAGCGCGGCTATCAGCATACCTCCATGGAGGACCTGGTTCAGCATACGGGCGTCAGCCGCTATGGCCTGTACGGAACCTTCGGCAACAAGGACGACATCTATCGCCAGGCG
The DNA here is from genome assembly GCA_040218445.1 of Rhodospirillales bacterium. Lineage (GTDB taxonomy): Bacteria > Pseudomonadota > Alphaproteobacteria > Rhodospirillales > Casp-alpha2 > UBA1479. The sequence goes on from JAVJRK010000004.1 coordinate 21,158, forward strand.
CTGATGCGCTACACCGAGATGATGAAGGACGAAATGCAGAAGCACCTGCGCAAGCCGGGCGCCGGGCGCAGGGAACTGGAAGCCTACTTCAATTACATCGGCGAATTCATCGCATCCGACGCCGGGCAGCGCGGCTGCATGGTCTGCAACACGGCCAACGAATTGGCGCCGCACGACCCTGAAATGGCCGCCCATATGAAAACCCTGTGGGATAACCTGCGTGAACTGTTGGAGCAGGTGATCGCCCAGGGCCAAAAAGACGGCGATATCCGCGGCGACATCCCGGCCCACGACCTGACCATGGTGCTGTTCACCATGGAACAGGGCATGGCGGGCCTTCACCGCATCGGCTGGACCGTCGAAGACCTGACCCCCTGTTTCCGCACCTATCTGAAGTTTCTCGACGGGTAGGCGCGGCTTGTCATCATCCTGATATTTTTTTGACCCAAAACAGAACGATAATTCTTGAATAACCCGGATGTCTGTCCGGTTAATCGGTTCCAAGAGGAGGGGCCCCGATCATGACCCATACGTTTGCCGACCGCTTTGCCCTGGCGCTGGCGGATATCGTTATCCGCCGCCGCTGGCTGGTCATCCTGTTCACCGTGCTGGCCGTCGGGGCCGCCGCTTCCGGCGGGCGGTTCCTTGAGTTTTCCAACAACTACCGGGTGTTCTTCGGCCAGGACAACCCGGACCTGATCGCGTTCGAGGAGTTCCAAGCGACCTATACCAAGAACGACAACATCCTGTTCGTGATCCAGGCCAAGGACGGCAAGCTGTTCACGGGCCGCCATGTGGAAGCGATCGAACGGGCCACGGCCGAGGCCTGGAAGATCCCCTATGCGATCCGCGTCGATTCCGTGACCAACTTTCAGCACACCTGGGCGAACGGCGACGACCTGACGGTCGAGGATTTATACCGGGACGGACGGGCCATGACCCAGGGCGAGCGGGACCGCCGGCTTGCCCTTGCCCTGGCCGAACCGCTTTTGGCCGGAAACCTGATTTCCCCCGACGCCAGAACCACCGGCATCAACGTGGTTTTGCAGTATCCCGAAAAAAGCCTGACTGAAGTGCCCGCCGCCGCCGCCAAGGCGCGCGAGATCGCGGCCCAAATCCGCAGCGATTATCCCGAGCTGACCGTCGCCCTTTCCGGTGTGTCCATGCTGAACAACGCCTTTGGCGAGTCGGGCCAAACCGATGCGGCGACCCTGATCCCCATCATGTATGCCGTGCTGCTGGTAATCATGATCGTCAGCCTGCGGTCGTTCACCGGCACGGTGGCGACGCTGCTGGTGATCGGCTTTTCCACGGCCACGGCCATGGGCATCGCCGGCACCATGGGCATCAAGCTGACCCCCATTTCCGTCACCGGGCCGACCATCATCCTGACCCTTGCCATCGCCGACAGCATTCACCTGTTGTCGACCATGCTGACCCTGATGCGCCAGGGCATGGACAAGCACGAAGCCTTGCGCGAGACCGTGCGCATCAACTTCGTCGCCGTTTCGGTAACCAGTCTGACGACCATCGTCGGCTTCCTGGCGATGAATTTTTCCGACGCCCCGCCATTCCACGACCTGGGCAACATCACCGCCATGGGCATCGCCGCCGCCTGGGCCTATTCGATCCTTTTCCTGCCGGCGGTGGTCAGCATCCTGCCCGTGCGGGTCAAGGCCCAGGCGACCTATAAATCCTGGGCCGACCGGGCGCTGGATAATCTGGCGGAATTCGTGATCCGCCGGTCGCGGCCGATCCTGATCGGGTTCGGCGCCGCCGCCGTTGCCCTGATCGCCCTGATCCCGACCATCGATCTGGACGACCAATGGGTGAAGTACTTCGACCACCGGGTGCCGTTCCGGGGCGATGCGGAATTCGCCATCGAACATCTTTCGGGCCTGTATCCCATCGAATATTCGGTCAAGGCCCGGGGCCCCCAGGGCATCAATGATCCGGTCTATCTGCAAAACCTGGAAAAATTCACAGGCTGGCTCCGCCAACAGCCGGAAGTCCGCCATGTCTACAGCTATACGGACATCATCAAGCGGCTGAACAAAAACATGCACGGCGATGACGATACTTTTCATCGCATCCCCGAGGACCGCGAACTGGCGGCGCAGTACCTGCTGTTGTTCGAACTCAGCCTGCCCTACGGCCTGGACCTGAACGACCGCATCAATATCGACAAATCCGCGACCCGCGTGACGGCGACGTTGGACGATATTTCCACGGTCGAGCTTCGGGCCTTCCTGACCCGTTCGGCGGATTGGCTGAAGACCCACACGCCCGATTACATGCACGCCCGCCCGACCAGTGCGTCGGTGATGTTTGCCCATATATCGGAACGCAACATCCTGTCCATGCTGCGGGGCAATGCCGTGGCGTTGGTCCTGATCGCGGGCATCATGGCCCTGGCCCTGCGCTCGATCCCGATCGGTGCCTTTTCGGTCATCCCCAACGCCGTGCCGGTCCTGATGACCTTCGGCGTCTGGGCGATCCTGGTCGGCCAGGTCGGCATGGCATCGGCCACGGTTCTGGCGACGGCGCTGGGCATCGTCGTCGACGATACCGTGCACTTCCTATCGAAGTACCTGCGCGGGCGCAGGGAAAAGGGGCTCAGCCCCGAAGATGCCGTGCGCTACGCCTTTTCCATGGTCGGCAAGGCCATCACCACGACCACGGTGATCCTGGCCGTCGGGTTTTCCGTGCTGGCCGCATCGACCTTCAAGATCAACGCCGAAATGGGCCTGTTGACGGCACTCGCCATCGTGCTGGCCCTGGCCTTCGACTTCCTTCTCCTGCCGGCACTGTTGCTGCTCGGCAAATCCAAGAAAAAGGAGCTTACGCAAGATGAAACTGTTGCCGTTACCCCGGGCCGTTGAGGCCGCCCTGATCTTCGCCTTCGGGCTGTTCCTGCTGCTGATGGCGCCGGCCCATGCGGAAGACGCCGCCAAGAAGGGCTTCGAAATCGCCGCCCGGTCCGACCGGTCGGACCGGGACTTCAAGGACAGCCGCGTCGACCTGCACATGGTCCTGCGCAACCGCGCCGGACAGGAAACCACGCGCCTGTTATCCATCAAGACCCTGGAACTGCCCGACGAGGACGTGGGCGACAAAAGCCTGATCGTGTTTTCCGAGCCCGCCGACATCGATGGCACGGCCCTGCTGTCCCACGCCAAGATTTTGGACCCGGACGACCAATGGCTGTTCCTGCCGGCGCTTAAGCGGGTCAAGCGGGTGTCGTCCGTCAACAAGTCCGGGCCGTTCGTGGGGTCGGAATTCGCGTTCGAGGATTTCACCGCCCTGGAACTCAATAAGTTCACCTATGAGTTTCTCAACCAGGAAGCCTGCGGCGATTTGACCTGCGACGTGCTGGAACGCACGCCCCGGTATGAACATTCCGGCTACACCAAACAGAAAGCCTGGATCGACACCAAGGACTTCCAGATCCGCAAGGTCGAATTCTACGACCGGCGCGGCGACCTTCTGAAAACCCTGACCCTGCGCGATTATAAGCTCTATCCGCCCCGGTTCTGGCGTGCCCATCGGCTGGACATGGTCAACCACCAGACCGGCAAGTCCACGGACCTGATCTACAGCGCCTATGAATTCGGCCTGAACCTGGACGACCGTGATTTCGTCAAGGGTGCGCTGAAACGCCAACGTTAAGGACCCGCCACTGCCATGCCTTTCGATTGCCCACCGATCCCCTCGGCCGCCGCCGGACGACCCCCTAGTGCCACGCTCCGGGCCATGACCCTTACCCTCGTCATGGCCGTGGCACCGGCGGCGGCCACCTTTTTTCGCCGGGATGGGGCCAAGCCGAAACCCACCGGGCAGGGCGACAGCCCTCTCGCCTTCATTGCCGCCGGGTTTGTGTTCGGCATCGTCCTGGGCCTGGCCGTACTGCTGTTCGAGGTGCTGTTCATCACGCCCGCGGCGGCGGGTGAAAAGAAACGTCCCTGGAACGACGTCCGGGTTTCCGGCTTCATCGGATCAGAAGTCCGCTGGTTTCCCGAAACGCCCGCGCATGCCGGGCAATATGCGGGGGCGGAAGCATCGCTTCTGATCAACCCGGAATTCCGTTGGCGGTCCCAAGACCGGCGCCACCGGGTCGCCTTCGTGCCCTTCGCGCGCTTGGCCGGGCGCGACGCAGAACGGACCCACGGCGACATCCGCGAGGCCTATCATCTTTACTTGGGGGACGAGGTCGAAATCCTGACCGGTTTCAACAAGGTGTTCTGGGGGGTCACGGAATCCCGCCATCTGGTCGACATCATCAACCAGACTGATCTGGTCGAGGACACGGACGATGAAGACAAATTGGGCCAGCCCATGATCAACATCGCGACCCAGCAGGATTGGGGCCGGCTGGGTCTGTTCATTTTGCCGGGCTTTCGCGAGCGCACCTTCGCAGGCGACACGGGCCGCCTGCGCTCCGGCAGTCCCGTGGACGAAAATGCTGCCGAATACGAAGCAAGTTTGGGCCGGGCCAATGTGGACCTGGCGCTGCGCTATACCCATGTGATCGGCGATGTGGATTTGGGCCTGTCCGTCTTTCGCGGCACGGCCCGCGACCCGCGCCTGGTGGCGACCGGCCGCGGCACCCTGGCGCCCTATTACGACACGATCACCCAGGGCGGGTTGGATTTGCAGTACACCACCAACGCCTGGCTGTGGAAGTTCGAAGGCATCGCGCGGGAGGGCCAGGGCAAAAGCTTCCTCGCCACCGTGTTCGGCTTCGAATACACGCTCTACCAAATCGCAGGCACCGATGCGGATTTAGGGTTGCTCGCCGAATATCAATACGACGGCCGCGACCCGGCGGACGGGGCCGGGGTGCTGGCCGACGACGATGTGTTCCTCGGCGCGCGCCTGGCCTTAAACGATATCCAGGACACGCAGGCACTCGCGGGCATGGTCATCGACCGCGACGACGGCACGATGTTTTTCTCGGTCGAAATGTCCCGTCGCCTCGGCACCGATTGGAAGGCCGAACTGGAAGCCCGCATGCTGACCAACGTGGACAGCGAAAACGGCGCCGATCCCTTCCGCCGGGATACGTTTTTGAACGTGCGGCTAAGCCGGTATTTTTAGAAAGTGACCTTCATTCCCACGCTGGCGGAAATCCATGGGCCTGGCCTCTACCTTTGCGGGGGGATGAGGAAAATGGAAATTACTCAGCTATTCGTATCTGCAATGCCGACGAAGCCTCCTCTCGCCGATTCAGGGCCTCCCGGATCGGACGAAAATGGTCGATTGTTTCACGACAGAACATCTTGTAGGGAGGACATATGGCACTCAAACGAATGGATAACATAGGAATCGTCGTCGAGGACCTCGGAGGGACGATTGATTTTTTTCTTGAACTCGGCCTTGAACTCGAAGGGCGGACCATCATCGAAGGAGAGTGGGCTGGGCGCGTCACTGGCCTAGGCGACCAGCGCATCGAAATTGCCATGATGCGCACCCCGGACGGCCACGGGCGACTAGAACTCTCCCGCTTTCTTACGCCGCCTGCCGTCGCGGACCATCGTAACGCTCCGGTGAACGCGCTAGGCTATCTCCGCGTCATGTTCACCGTGGACAATATCGACGAGACCCTTGAAAGGCTGCGTGATCATGGCGCGCAACTCGTAGGTGAGGTCGTCCAGTATAATGACGCGTACCGGCTCTGCTACATTCGTGGGCCTGAAAAACTTCTTATCGGACTCGCCCAAGAACTCGGCTGAGGCCATTACGAACAGATCGACAAAGATTGATGGACGGACGGGCAAGCCCACCTCGAAGCCGTCACTCCGCCGCCGTGGGCAGCCCTTCGGCGGCGAGATCGACGATCTGATCCATGATCGCGGTCAGGTCGAAGTCCTTGGGCGTGTAAACCCGGGCGACACCGGCGGCCTTGAGCGTTTCCGCATCGGCGGGCGGGATGATGCCGCCCGCGACCACGGGGATGTCGTCCAGGCCTTCGGCGCGCATCAGATCCATGACGTCTGTAACCAAGGCCACGTGCGAGCCCGACAGAACCGACAATCCCACCACATGCACGGCCTCGTCACGGGCGGCGCTGACGATCTGTTCCGGGGTCAAGCGGATGCCTTCGTAGACGACCTCCATCCCCGCGTCCCGCGCCCGCACGGCAATCTGTTCCGCCCCGTTGGAATGGCCATCCAGGCCCGGCTTGCCGACCAGAATCTTGATGCGGCGGCCGAGAGCGTCGGAGACTTCCTCGACCCGCCCACGCACGGCGGCGATATCGCCCGCCGCCCCCAGGGCCGTACCGGAAATGCCGGTGGGGGCGCGGTATTCACCGAACACGTCGCGTAAGGCGCTGCCCCATTCGCCCGTGGTCACGCCCGCATGGGCGCATTGGATAGAGGCTTCCATGATGTTGGCATCGGTTTTGGCGGCTTCGGTCAGGGCCCGAAGTGCCGCCTGTGCCTTGGCGTCGTCCCGCGATTCCCGCCAGGCGTTCAAGGCCGCGATCTGTTGGGCTTCGACCTCGGGCGCAACCGTGACGATGGCGCCGCTTTCGCCCACCAGGGGCGAGGGTTCGGCCTCCGTATACTTGTTGACGCCGACGACGACCTGCTCCCCCGCCTCGATGGCGGCCAACCGTTTGGCGCTCGCCTCGACCAGGCGCTGTTTCATGTATCCGGCCTCGATCGCCTGAACGGCGCCGCCCATGGCTTCGATGCGGGCAAGTTCGGCCAAAGCCTGGGCCTTCAATTCTTCGACCTTGGCCTCGATCTCCGTGCTTCCGTCGAAGATATCGCCGAATTCCAGAAGATCGGTCTCATAGGCCACGATTTGCTGCAGGCGCAGCGACCATTGCTGGTCCCAGGGGCGCGGCAGGCCCAAGGCTTCGTTCCAGGCCGGAAGCTGCACCGCGCGCGCGCGCGCGTTTTTCGACAGCGTCACCGCCAGCATTTCCAACAAGATGCGGTAGACGTTGTTTTCCGGCTGCTGTTCCGTCAGGCCCAGGGAGTTGACCTGCACGCCATAGCGGAAGCGGCGGTATTTTTCGTCCTCGACGCCGTAGCGGTCACGCGTGATCTCGTCCCACAGTTCGGTGAAGGCGCGCATTTTCGACAGCTCGGTGATGAAGCGCATGCCCGCGTTGACGAAAAAGCTGATACGCCCGACCAGACGCGGAAAATCTTCATCCGATACCTGGCCCGAGGCCTTGACCGTATCCAGGATCGCCCGCGCATTGGCCAGCGCATAGGCCAGTTCCTGGACCGGCGTGGCGCCCGCTTCCTGCAGGTGATAGCTGCACACATTGACCGGGTTCCATTTCGGCACCTCGGCACAGGTGAAGGCGATGGTGTCCGACGTCAGGCGCAGGGACGGGCCCGGCGGGAAGATATAGGTCCCGCGCGAAAGGTATTCCTTCAACACATCGTTCTGCGTGGTGCCCGCCAGATCGGCACGCGACGCCCCCTGGCGTTCCGCCGCCGCGATGTACAGTGCCAGCAGCCAGGCCGCCGGCGCGTTGATGGTCATCGAAGTGTTCATCTGCGCCAGCGGAATGCCGTCGAACAGTTGTTCCATGTCGCCCAGGTGCGAGATCGGCACGCCGACCTTGCCGACCTCGCCACGGGCGAGCGGATGGTCCGCGTCATAGCCCGTCTGCGTCGGCAGGTCGAAGGCGACGGACAAACCCGTCTGCCCCTTTTCCAGGTTGGAGCGGTAAAGCGCGTTTGATTCCTTGGCCGAGGAATGCCCCGAATAGGTGCGGAACATCCAGGGGCGGTCCTTGGCCTTGCCGGTCACCGGCGCGGCGGAATCTTGCTGCGAAGCCGAAATTTTTGCTGCATTTGCTAAATCATCACTCATTACGCGCTCCCGATAAAATGGCTGAAATCAGCCATTTATTCCGTATATGTGTAATTTTATTTCGTTTTTTTATTTGTTAACGAAAGATAGCATTTTGTGCATTGCGAAGAAAATGTAAAGCGGATATGACCAATAGGACAACAAAAATGGCCGCATGCCGAACAATAAGATACAGGCAAAAACGCGGACCGTTGGGGATGGCGTAACTGATGTGAGAAGGAGGCAGCAATGACGGATGCCGCCGAAGTGATCGAATTGACACCGGAACTGCCGAAAAAAGACCTTTACGAGGTCGGGGAAATTCCGCCCCTCGGCCATGTGCCGAAACAGATGTATGCCTGGGCGATCCGCAAGGAACGCCACGGCGAGCCCGATACCGCCATGCAGGTCGAGGTCGTCGACGTGCCCGAGTTGGACAGCCACGACGTGCTGGTCATGGTGATGGCCGCGGGCGTCAACTACAACGGCGTCTGGGCCTCGCTGGGCCTGCCGATCTCGCCGTTTGATTATCACAAGGCCGAGTATCACATCGCCGGCTCCGACGCCTCGGGCGTGGTCTATGCCGTGGGCGCCAAGGTCAAACGCTTCAAGGTCGGCGACGAAGTCGTGGTTCATTGTAATCAGGACGACGGCGACGACGAGGAATGCAACGGTGGCGATCCCATGTTTTCGACCTCGCAGCGCATCTGGGGATATGAGACGCCGGACGGGTCCTTCGCCCAGTTCTGCCGCGTGCAGGACCGCCAATGCATGCCCCGGCCGCGCCACCTGACCTGGGAAGAAAGTGCGTGCTACACCCTGGTGCTGGCCACGGCCTACCGCATGCTGTTCGGCCATCGCCCGCATATCCTGCGGCCCGGCCATAACGTTCTGATCTGGGGGGCCTCGGGGGGCCTGGGCTCCATGGCGGTGCAGCTTTGCGCCGTTTCGGGTGCCAATGCCATCGGCGTGATTTCCGAAGAAGACAAGCGCGATTTCGTCATGTCGCTGGGTGCGAAGGCCGTGATCAACCGCAAGGATTTCAATTGCTGGGGCCAGTTGCCCGAAGTCAACGGCCCGGGCTTCAAGGAATACATGGCCGAGACCCGCAAGTTCGGCAAAGCCATCTGGGACATCACCGGCAAGGGCAACGACGTCGACTTCGTGTTCGAACATCCCGGCGAGGCGACCTTCCCCGTGAGCTGCAACGTGGTCAAGCGCGGCGGCATGGTCGTGTTCTGCGCCGGCACCACGGGCTATAACCTGACCATGGACGCACGGTTCGTGTGGATGCGCCAGAAACGCATCCAGGGCAGCCACTTCGCCAACCTGAAGCAGGCCGCCCAGGCCAACCAGTTGGTGATCGAACGCCGTCTTGACCCCTGCATGTCCGAGGTCTTTTCCTGGGACGAGATTCCGGCGGCCCATATGAAAATGCGTGCCAACCTGCACAAGCCCGGTAACATGGCCGTGCTGGTGCAGGCCAAGCGGCCCGGGTTCCGGACCATCGAGGACTGCATTTCAGCCTGACAGCCCCGGGGCGCAAGCCCCGGTTGATACCAAGGAGACGCGTCATGGACGCCAGCGGACCCAGCGGCGATATCCTGCTGCCCGATCTTTTGCCCCTTTGCCGCGAGGCCCAGGGAGCAGCCGACGACGTGTTCGCCGCCGCCCGGCGCCATGTCGCCGACACCTGCACCCAGGACGGCAAAGTCTCTCCCGCCCTGGTCGACGCCAATCAGTACGCGGCCCATGGCCTCGCCTGGCTGGCGACCTATGTGGAAGGCCTGCGCCAAATGCTGGGCTGGGCCGAACGCCTGGAAGGTGCGGGCAGCCTGGGCGAAATGGAACAGCTGATGGTCCAGGCCGCGTTCGGCGAATACCTGGCGCAGATCCGGGGCGGCATTGCGCTGTCCCAGGTTGAAATCCTGCGCCCGGCGGACATGGGCCTGACGGCCGAAGATTTGGCGCCGCTTGACGGCGCCGCCGCCAAGGCCTTGATCGCGGGCGGCAACACCCCAGCGCTGCGCGCCCGCATGGGTGAAATCATGGCCGAAGGCCATTTCGGCAACCTGGGCCTGGACGATGAAATGCTGGAAATGGTGCGCGACCAGTTCCACAAGTTCGTCGAGGAACAGGTCATGCCCCATGCCCATGAATGGCATCTGGCCGACAACCTGATTCCGATCGAGGTGGTCGATCAGATGGCCGAACTGGGCGTGTTCGGCCTGACCGTGCCGGAAGAAGGCGGCGGCCTGGGCATGGGCAAGACCGCCATGTGCGTGGTCACGGAAGAATTGTCGCGCGGCTATATCGGCGTGGGTTCGCTCGGTACCCGTTCGGAAATCGCGGCGGAACTGATCCGCCTTGGCGGCACCCCGGAACAGCAGGCCCATTACCTGCCCAAGATCGCATCGGGCGAAATTCTGCCGACGGCCGTGTTCACGGAACCCAATACGGGATCGGACTTGGCCAGCTTGAAGACCCGCGCGGTCAAGGACGGCGATACCTATAAAGTCACCGGCAACAAGACCTGGATCACCCATGCGTCGCGGTCCGATCTGATGACGTTGTTGGTCCGCACGGACGCGAATGAGCCCGGCTACAAGGGGCTTTCCATGCTGCTGGCGGAAAAGCCCCGCGGCACGGAAAACGATCCCTTCCCCGCTTCTGGAATGTCTGGTGGCGAGATCGAGGTTCTGGGCTACCGCGGGATGAAGGAATACGAGCTCGGCTTCGACGGGTTTGAAGTGCCGGCCGGCCAGCTTCTGGGCGGCCAGGAAGGCCAGGGCTTCAAGCAGCTGATGGCGACGTTTGAAAGTGCCCGCATTCAGACGTCCGCCCGCGCCGTCGGCGTGGCACAGAACGCCATGGAACTGGGCCTGAAATACGCGACCGAGCGCATTCAGTTCGGGCAAGCCATCCATGCCTTCCCGCGCGTTCACGGCAAGCTTGCCTGGATGGCCGTGGAAACCATGATCGCCCGGCAGCTGACCTATTTCGCGGCGCGGGAAAAGGATTCCGACCGGCGCTGCGATATCGAGGCCGGCATGGCGAAGCTTTTGGGCGCGCGGACGGCCTGGTCCAACGCGGACAACGCCCTGCAGATCCACGGCGGCAACGGTTATGCCATGGAGTATCCGATTTCGCGGGTGCTCTGCGATGCGCGCATCTTGAACATTTTCGAGGGGGCGGCCGAAATCCAGGCCCAGGTCATCGCCCGCGGTCTAATTTCCGGGCGGAATTAGGTGTTTTCCGGCCAAACTTGAGATTTTCCGCCTGCTGTTGCAGTATTGCCTCGGGTTGATTGTTCGGCGCCGCTCCCCAGGGTGGTGCGACACCACGATTGGGGAAACGACTTGGCACGCACCGATACCGGCGAGGACTTTCTTGCGGAAATCGCCCGCCTTTCAACTGAAGTCAGCAACTGCCGGGCCTTGTCACCGGACGACGGAAGACTTTCCCCCAAAACGGTCCTCAACCGATTTCAATTACGCTCCCGCCTGATCAACCTGCTGGACCTAGCGGCGCTCTGCCTACTGATGGGTGACCGCGTTCAAGAAGACGAACGCGCCATGTTGCGCAATCTTCATGACGAAATCCGCACGACCCGCGATGCTTTCGACAACACCAAGTCCAAAGCCGCCAATGACTTGGCAAAGGAATGCTACGGCCTTGCCTATAAGGTCATGGTTCAGGGACAAAGCAACGCCGGCTGACGTCTCCGCTCTCTTTATCCCGTCGACGTTTCTGAGGTCTGCCTGATCGACCGCGCCGCTTCATGCCGCGTGATTGGCGCGGTTTTTGCTTTTCCTGATGTAATCATGCCAAGCGCCTCGGTGCCGCCGTTACCCGCCGAGGCAAAGGAAAAGAGACAGTGCCATGCAAGAAGATAGATTTTGCAGTTATCTCAACGAATTAGAGGATATGAACGGAACAATCCGGCAATGTCCTGCCTTCGACGTCAGGTCAATGGAATCCCGAGAACACCTGACACGTCGATTTGAATTGCATCGCACGCTTGTCAATTTGCTTCATTTCACCACGATCCACATGATGCGGAACGGGGCCAGGGACTACGATGCCGAAAGCACGCGCTGGATCACCGGGTCCATTGCGCAAGCAACCTTGCAGGCCAACAAGATATTGCAGGAAGAAGACGCGGACTCCGTTCACGAACTTGCAACCCGAGCCATCGACCTGTCCCATGAAATCGTGGGCGAGTTCGATAATGCCGTTGCCACCCCCTGACCAGCCACCACCGCGCCCGGGCATACGGCCCCACCCCCGGCACGCCCCAACACCGGAAAATTCGGTGACGCAGGTCCGCCGAAGGTCTATATCATCGGCATGGAAGGCTTTTTCACCATACTGCTGATCATTGCCCTGGCCATGACGCTGCTGGTGCTGTTCGTCGGCATCGGCGCCTTTGCCGTGGGTGGCAAATTCAGCCAGAAATATTCCAACAAATTAATGCGCCTGCGTGTGCTGATGCAGGGCCTTGCGGTCATCCTGTTCGCCACGCTGATGATCCTCAGCGGCAAATAGCCGGCAATCCACGCGGAGGACGAATTCCTTGGTCACCTTATCCAAGATCTATACCCGGGGCGGCGACAGCGGCCAAACCTCGTTGGGGTCGGGCGACCGCGTCGCCAAACACGACCTGCGGGTCGCGGCCTACGGCACCGTGGACGAAGCCAATTCCGTGATCGGCCTGGCCCGTTTGCACACCACATCCGGTGCCGGCGATGCCGATGCGGAAGCGGATGCCATGCTGGGCCGCGTGCAGAACGATTTGTTCGATCTGGGCGCCGATCTGTGCACCCCCGAAGGCGGGGCCCGGTCCGAAGGGGCGCTGCGCATCCAGGCTTCGCAAGTGGACCGCCTGGAGCAGGAAATCGACGCCATGAACGGCGACCTGGAGCCGCTGACATCCTTCATCCTGCCCGGTGGCGGGCCGGCCGCCGCCCATCTGCACCACGCCCGCACCGTGGCCCGGCGGGCCGAACGCCTGATCACCGAACTGGCGACGGCCGAAGACGTCAACCCGGCGGCCGTGAAGTACATCAACCGGCTGTCCGACCATCTGTTTGTCCTGGCCCGGCGGCTTAACGACGGCGGACGGGCCGACGTGCTTTGGGTGCCCGGCGCCAACCGCTGAAACGCGCCATCCATTACCTTGGCATTATGTATACAATCCGGCTGAACGGGCCTTGACCGCCCCTGGGCACAGCCCTATTGTGCGAGTGCGAACAGTCCAATTCCGGCAAAAAGATCGGACCGGGGCGGTGCGCATCGGAGTGTGGAGATTAGAAAATAATGTCGGACAAAATTAAGAAGATCGGCGTCATCGGCGCCGGCCAGATGGGTAGTGGCATCGCGCATGTATGTGCTCTTGCCGGGCGCGCGGTCTACCTGCTGGACGTCGACGAAGACGCGCTTAAAGGCGGCATCGACGCGATCGAGCGCGGCATGATCCGCCAGGTCGAACGCGACGTGATCTCCGAAGGCGACATGAAAAGCGCGCTGGCCATCATCAAGACCGGCACCGATTACGCCGGCATGAAAGACTGCGATCTGGTGATCGAGGCCGCGACCGAAGACGAAGAGGTCAAGAAAGCGATCCTGCGCTCCCTCGCCGATCACTTGAGCGACAACGCCATGATCGCGACCAACACGTCTTCCATTTCCATCACCCGTCTGGCCGCCCAGACCGACCGGCCCGAGCGCTTCGTCGGCATGCACTTCATGAACCCGGTGCCGCGCATGGACCTGGTGGAACTGATCCGCGGCATCGCCACCAACGAAGAAACCTTCGCCGAAATCCGCGAACTGACCGAAGCCCTGGGCAAGAAGCCGGTCAACGCCGAAGATTTCCCGGTCTTCATCGTTAACCGCATTCTGCTGCCGATGATCAACGAAGCGATCTACACCCTGTACGAAGGGGTCGGATCGGTCGAAGCCATCGACACGGCCATGAAGCTCGGTACCCGCCATCCCATGGGTCCGCTGGAACTGGCCGACTTCATCGGCCTGGATACCTGTCTGGCCATCATGCACGTGCTGCACGAAGGTCTGGCCGACAGCAAATACCGGCCCTGTCCGCTGCTGGTCAAATACGTCGAAGCCGGCTGGCTTGGCCGCAAGACCGGCCGCGGGTTCTACGATTATTCCACGGACGTGCCCGTTCCGACCCGGTAATCAAGTGCGCGTCAGCCGCCCCAGACCTGGCGGAACACGCGCAACCAGTTACCACCCATGATCTTTTTGACATCAGCCTCGCCATAGCCGCGTGCTGACAATTTGGCCGTTAAGTTGGCCAGCTTGTCCGGGGTTTCGATGCCTTCGGGAAAATAATGCGGCGGCGGCGGGTAGACGGCGGCATCCCAGCGCCCGGTCTTGATCGCATCATCATAGCGCGCCTTCGCCTTATCCGCCGGGATGATCGGGTCCATTCCCATGTAATAATCGATGCCCAGGCCGACATGGTCGACGCCCATCAGTTCGACCGCGTAGTCGATGAATTCGATGAACCGATCCAGGCTGGGCCGGGGGTCGTCGCCGAGGAAGCTGGGGAACCCGTTGATGCCGACGACACCGCCGGTCGCCGCACAGGCTTTCATCTGATCGTCCGTGATGTTGCGAGGCGAAGGATGCAGTGCCTTGGCATTGGCATGCGAGAACACGAAGGGCCCGTCGCAGGCTTCGATGGCGTCCAGGGTGGTTTGGCATCCCGTATGGCTGCCGTCGACGATCAGACCCAATTCATTGCAACGCCGGACCAAGTCCCGGCCGAACAGGCTGAGGCCCGCGTCCGTACGTTCCAAGGCGCCATCGCCGACCCGGCATTTGACGTTATAAGTCAGTTGCACCATGCCCAGGCCCAATGCCTTGTAGGCATCCAACAGATCCAAATCGTCTTCGACCGCGTCCGTGCCCTGAAAATGGAACACGATAGCCATGTCGCCGGCCTTTTTGGCGGCATCGATATCGGCGGCGCGGCGGGCCAAACGCAGGCGCTCATGCCCGTCGATAAAGCGATGCCAGCGGCCAAAGGTGCGCAGGGTCTGTTCCGCCGTTTCCCGAATGGCGATGGTGGGAATCGCGGCGGTCAGCCCGCCGTCCATGTAATAGGTGACATTCGCCGGATCCATCAGAAGCGGGCAAACGCCGTCAATGACGATGGTGTCGCGGTGCAGGGCTTGGGCGTATTCGGCGGCGGCGTCAGTCGTCATCGCCGCCCGGGTCCTGCGACGCGGAAACCAACCCCAGGTCGACCCTGGCTTCGTCCAGCATGGCCTTGGTGATCTTGTCATCCTCTGACCAACGTGACGCGAAGTCGGCGTTTTCCAGACTGTCGGAATCCACCACCACGCGCTTGATCCCGACCTGAACAATCGCCCGCGTGCAGTCGGCACAAGGCAGATGGGTGACGTAGATCGTGCAGCCCTTCAGCGACATGCCGATGCGCGCCGCGTTATAGATCGCGTTGCGTTCCGCATGTTCGGTCCATTTGTATTTCAGCGGCCGGGAATGCCGGTCTTCGACCTCGTCGTCGATGGTACGAGGAAAGCCGTTGAAGCCGTAAGGCCCCGGCGTCTTATCGTCCCCGACGATCACGGCCCCCACCTGGGTCGACCGGTCCTTGGACCAGGTGGAAACCTCCTTGGCGAGGCGCAGGAAGCGCAAATCCCACTTTTCGCTCATGGCCGTAATCCGTTCATCGGCAATTCCCCATATGACACCCCATTCCGCCGAAGGTTGCCATATCACGGACGGATGGGCCACGACAAAGGCATAAGAACCCTTTTCGTCTGTCATCGAACCGTCACGCCAGCGTTAACAAAGCTTCTTTTGTTTTCGGCCCGGCTGTCTGTCATCAGGTGTGAAATTGTCCCTGGGCGATGGTTCTGCACCTGACCAGACGAGACAAGCCATACCGGCATTAGGGACCGAGAACTCATGAACATGCTCGCCAAACTGGCCGTCCCAAAAAAGATGTTGCCCAAGATCGCGCGACTAAAACGGCCCGATGTGCTGCCGGAAACCAGCCGCCCCGTTGACGTGCGCGCGCGTAATCTGGAAATCCGGCTGGCCGAAACGCCCGAAGAAATTGCCGCCGCCCAGCGCCTGCGCTATGACGTGTTCTTCCGGGAAATGGGCGCCATCCCCACGGTCGATGCCACCCGCCACGAACGGGACGCGGATGCCTTCGATACGGTCTGCGACCATCTGCTGGTGATCGACACGGAACGTTCCGCCCCCGGTCAGCCCTTCGTCTGCGGCACCTACCGCCTGATGCGGCGCTCTGTCGCGGATGCCCATCAAGGGTTCTATTCGGCCGATGAATACGATCTGACGGCCCTGTTGAACAATCCGGGAGAGCTGGTCGAACTGGGCCGGTCCTGCGTCCACCCCGATTTCCGCACCGGCGCGGTCATGCAGTTGTTATGGCGCGGCATCGCCGAATACCTGGCGGCCTATGACATCAAGATCATGTTCGGCTGCGGCTCGCTTTCCGGAACGGACGCCCAGGCTCTGATGCCGGCGCTCAGCTACCTTCATCATTTCCACCTTGCCCCCAGCGACCTGCGCCCCCGCGCGCTGGACGAACGTTACGTAAGGATCGACCGGGTGCCCCTGACCCGGCTGGACCAAAAGGCAGCACGTGCCATGCTGCCGCCGTTGATCAAGGGATACATGCGCGTCGGCGGTTTCATCGGCGACGGTGCCGTCATTGACCATCAATTCAACACGACAGACATATGCGTAATCGTACCTACGGACCACATCACCGAGAAATACCATCGCCACTACAAGCCCTGTGGGAAGCGTTAGGCGACGCCGGTCCCGTCGCCGGGCAGATCACCGCCTCCGGCCTTAGGGCCGGCAGCCGGGGTCTGGTATTTCTTGCCCTGACGGGCGTTCTGCTGCCGGTGGCGGCGGTCGCCTATCCGTTCGGCGCGCGGGCCGTGCGGCATATCGCCCTTGTGTGGTTTCGGGGCGTGGTGCGGCTGTGCAATTTGCGCATCACGGTAAGGGGCACGCCGCTTGACCAATCGGGCACGCTCTATGTCTGCAATCATGCATCCTATCTGGATATTCCGGTCCTGGCCCTGCTGACGGACGCGGCCTTCGTCGCCAAGGACGATGTGGCCGAATGGCCGCTGTTCGGCGTCTGCGCCAAGATCTATCGCACGGTCTTCATCCGCCGCGACGCGCGTGAGGCGCTCAACCAACGCGCGGAAATGGCCGAACGTCTGGACAGTGGCGACAGCCTGATGCTGTTTCCCGAAGGCACGTCATCCGACGGCAAGCGCGTCCTGCCGTTCAAAAGTGCCTTGTTCGCCGTGGCCGACATGGCCCGGGGGGCCGTGCAGCCCCGCGTGCAGCCCGTGTCCATCGCCTATACCCGCTATGCCGACGGGCGACCGCTGGAATCGGGCCTGCAGGCGCTTTATGCCTGGTATGGCGACATGACCCTGCTGCCGCATCTGATGTCCGTGTTCGGCCTGCGCGGTGCCATGGTCGAAGTCACTTTCCACGAACCGGTTCAGGCACGTGATTTCAAGGGCCGCAAGGCCCTGGCCGGCCATTGTCACGGCAAGGTCACGGCCGGCGTCACCGGATCGCATCGGCGCCGGGTCTACGATATTCCCAGGGAAGACCGGAAGTTAGTGGAGTTCCGCCCGTAGCTTCTGGCGAAACAGATCGATGGGCACCAGTTCGTTGCCCAGTTCCACATGCCAGAACTGCCAGCCGTTGCAGGCCGGTGCCTGTTGAACATGGGCGCCCACCTGATGGATGGAGCCCCGGAATTCGGCGGCACTGAGCGTCCCATCGGCGCGCACCCGCGCGGTATGGCGGCGGCGCTGATCGGTCAACGTCTGCCCGGCTTTCAGCAATCCCCGTTCAACCACCCAGCCGAAGGGAATGCGCGGCTGTTCGCGTTTGGCCGGTGTCGAAAGAAGATCCGGCTCGGCCAGGGGCTCGATCCCCTTCACCCGTTCGCGCGCCAGGGCGGCATAGTCCTTGTCCCGTTCCAGGCCGACGAAGTGGCGGTCCAGCATGCGGGCAACGGCCCCCGTGGTGCCCGTGCCGAAGAACGGATCGAGGATCAGATCCCCGACCTCGGTCGAAGCCAGAATGGTGCGGTACAACAAGGCTTCCGGCTTTTGCGTCGGATGGGCTTTCTTGCCGTCCTTGTTTTTCAGGCGCTCGCCCCCGGTGCACAGGGGGATGGTCCAGTCGGACCGCATCTGCAGATCGTCGTTCAAGGCCTTCATCGCTTCATAATTGAAGCGATACTTGGCGTCCTTGTCCTTGGCCGCCCAGATCAGGGTTTCATGTGCATTGGTGAACCGCCGACCGCGGAAATTGGGCATGGGATTGGATTTACGCCACACAATGTCGTTCAAAATCCAATAGCCCAGATCCTGCAACACCGAGCCGACGCGGAAAATATTGTGATAGCTGCCGATCACCCAAAGGGTGCCGTTGGGCTTCAAAATCCGGCGGGCCGCCGCCAGCCAGTCGCGGGAAAAGTCGTCATAGACCTTGAACCCGTCGAACCGGTCCCAGTCTTCATCCACACCGTCGACCCGCGAATTGTCGGGCCGGTGCAGGTCGCCCGCAAGCTGCAGATTGTAGGGCGGATCGGCAAACACCATGTCGACGCTTTCCGCCGGCATGGCATTCATCAGCGCGATGCTGTCGCCCACATGAACGGTATCGATATAGGATTCCGCCGTGTTTTGGGCAGAATCCGATTCTGTAACGGCGGCCTTGCGGCGCCGCGTGGCAAGCTTCCTCGTCATGGTCAGACTTTCCCAGGTCCCCAGTTCACGGGCAGCATGGCCAGGGCGGGAGTCGCGGTCAAGAATTATTTGGATTCAAATACTTAGAGCAGAGTCTTGATGGCATATATGGGAGTCAGGATTCCGTCCCGCCCAAGATATTGAGGATCGGCTTGTAACTTTTCCGATGCTCGGGCGTCACGCCCAGGCGTTCCAGGGCGGCTTTATGCTCGGCCGTGCCATATCCCGCGTTGCGCTCCCACCCATATCCCGGATATTGCGCCGCCAGGGCCGCCATCTGGCGGTCACGGGTCACCTTGGCCGCGATCGAGGCGGCGGCGATGGACAACGACCGCCCGTCGCCGCCGACCAAACATTCAACCGTGCAGTTCCCTACGGACGGCAGGGGCGGCGGCCGGTTGCCGTCAACCAGGGCCAGGCCGGGCGAAACAGCCAGCGCCGCCACGGCCCGGTCCATGGCAAGGAACGTCGCCTGCAATATGTTGATGGCATCGATTTCCCCGGCCGTCGCCTGTCCCAGGCCGATCACCGCATGGGGTTCGATGGCGCGCAGCAACCGTTCCCGCTGGGCGGCCTTCAGTTTTTTTGAATCGTCCAATTCCGCCGCGACGTCCGCCGGCAGGCTCGCCCGGTCCAGGATCACGGCGGCGGCGACCACGGGCCCGGCCCAGGGGCCGCGTCCGGCTTCATCAACGCCGCAGATCACCCCCTGTCCGGCGGCAAGGGCCTGGTCCTCGAACGCGAAATCAGGCACGGCCCGCCACCCTTAGCCGTCCTTGGGCGCCGGTTTCGGCTTGGGTTCGGTCTGCTTGGCCTTGGCCCGGGGTTTGGCCTTCCGCCGAGGCTTGGCCGCAGATTTCGTCTTGGCATCAGATGCCGATACAGCCGTCGCGGTGGCAGGCTCGATCGTCTGTTCCGGTGCGGCGGGTGGCGCCGCAGCTTCGGTCCGTTTGCGCCGGGCCCGGCGCAGGCGGGCGCGGCGCAGAAGCAGCGCCCCCTTACGCAGTTGGTGCATGGACCGCGACCGCGCCGTGCCCAAGGTTTCCTGCAAGATTTCCGTTTCGGGCGCATAGACCAGACGCACAAGTTCGGCCCCGGATTCCACCCCGTCATGGGCCAGAGCCTGGATGCGCCGCGCCGTGATCACCCATAACGGCGACAAGGCCAGGCTCATCACCGTGACCGAGACCACCAGTCGGGAATCCTCCGGGTTGAGCACCCCGGCCGAAACACCGACCACGGACAGCAGGAACGAAAACTCCCCGATCTGCGCCAACATGGTGCCGGACAGGAAGGCCCGGTCCCAGGGCTGCCCCAGGGCCCGCAGAAAGCCCACGTTGATGATCGTCTTGAACCCGCTGACCAGGAAGAACAGCAGCAGGACCCGGCCCAGGTTGTCCCAGATATAGGCCATGTCCAGCAACAGGCCGATGGACAGGAAGAACACCATCATCAGCACGCTTTGGATCGGCACCACGACCTCGGTGATGGCATGGCGCAGGGTCGAGTTGCCGACGATCAGGCCCGCGATGAATGCCCCATAAGCCGCCGACAGGCCCATCACCCCGGCGACGGCGGAACATCCGAAACAAAAGGCCAGGGCGGCCAGCGGGCGCAAATCCATGTTGGGCAGGATGCGTTGCGTGAACGGCAATTCGACCTTGCGGCCACGCGACAGATACCAGATCAGCCCGGCCAGGAAAGCGATCGACAAAATGATCTTGGGGATGGCCGTCCATTCGAAGGCACCGCCCTGCATGGCATTGACCCATAGCAGCATGGGCACGACCGCCAAATCCTGCGCGATCAGGATGCCGACCGTGACCCGGCCCGTACGCGTACGCAACTCGCCCAGATCTTCCAAAAGCTTGACCGCAACGGCGGTCGACGACAGGGCAACCATGAAGCCCAGCAACACGGAAAGCGGCGTCGACCATCCGAAAAAGCGTGAACACAACAATGTCACCGCGACCGAGGCGATGATCTGGAACGCCACGGTGAACACGGCCAGCCGCCACATCCTTCGGAACGAGCGCAGCGACAGTTCCAGGCCGACCAGAAACAAGAGCAGCAGCACGCCCATTTCCGCCATCAGTTCGAGCGAGCCGTGATCCTTGACGACGCTGATCCCCGACGGCCCCAAAATCACCCCGGCCAGGATGTAACCGACGATGGCCGGCTGGCGCAGGCGGGTCATCAGCATGCCGCACAAAAGGGCGGCCAAAACAACGATGGCGATGCCGGTCAGATCGTTGCCGTGGGCCCCGTCCGAGGCCTTCATGGCCTTTTCCGCGACCTCCGCCGCCGCGTCGACGGCAGCCGCGCCGATTTCGGCGATCTTGTCCGGCAGTTCCTTGACGGCTTCCTGTGCGGGTTCCTGGGGGTCCATTCGAATAAGGTAACATTTCCCCGGCGCAGCACCAGATGCTGAATGCAAGGATTGCCGTTAGAACAAGGACATTTGCGCTGTGTCGCGAGCCGGCGGGTGAAACAGATCACGATTAAGGGGCCGCCCGGCCGAGCGCGACCGTTCGATCCCGGCACGTTTGAGCGCGCGCCGGAAACGTGCGGCCAGAAGTTCCGCCTCCATCCCCGTGCCGGTCTGCCGCGTGCCCCATTCGGATTTATAAAGTGCGCCGTCGCGGCTGGCGCGCAGACGGTTCAAGACTCGATCGGCGCGGTCCGGGCAATAGGTTTCCAGCCATTCACGAAACAGGCCCGCGACCTCGCCCGGCAGGCGCAGAAGGGTATAGCCCGCGGCCGTTGCCCCGGCCTGAACCGCACGGGTGACGATGGCTTCCAGTTCTTCATCGTTCAAGGCCGGGATCATGGGGGCCGCCAGCACGGTGACCGGAATGCCCGCCCCGGCTAGGCCTTTGATGGCGGCGATACGTTTATCCGGCGTAGGCGCCCGGGGTTCCAGCCGGCGGGCAAGGGTGCCATCCAAGGTCGTCACCGACAAAGCGACACAGACCAGCCCCTTCGCCGCCATGGGGGCAAGGATATCAAGATCGCGCAACACCAAATCCGATTTCGTGGTGATGGAAACGGGGTGATCACATTCGGCCAGAACGCGCAACACATCGCGGGTGATTTCGTAGCGCCGTTCAATCGGTTGATACGGGTCCGTGTTGGCCCCCAACTGCAGCGTCCGGCACTGATAATTCCGCGCCTTCAGTTCGGTGCGCAGACAATCCGCCGCATCGAACTTGGCAAACAGGCGCGTTTCGAAATCCAGGCCCGGCGACAATCCCAGATAGGCATGGGTCGGTCGGGCGAAGCAATAGACGCATCCATGCTCGCATCCCCGATACGGATTCAACGACCGGTCGAAGGGAATATCCGGCGAGGTATTTCGGGTAATAACCTTGCGCGCCGCATCGGGAAGAACATGGGTACGCAGCGGCGGCAGATCATCCGATACCGTCCAGCCGTCGTCTTCCGCCACATGGGTCAGGCGTTCGAACCGGCCGTCCCGGTTGGTGACGGCCCCCCGCCCCTTAAGAGCACGGGTCTCCCCCGCTTTCGGTGATTTGATGTATGCGGCCATGCTCTGAAGCTTATCGCAACAAAAGAACATATCAAGAACATTTATTTCAGCCATCAAGCGATGCCGTAACATGCCGACAGTTCTCGCTCCCCCGCATCCGATGGGATATGCTGCCGTCACTTGTAAGGAGACCTTATTGGCCAATTTTCACGTTTACCCCATCACCGACGGCGACTCGTTCTGGGTCAAGGCGTCAAGCAGTGAAGAAGCCCGGCGCTTGATTGCCCTGAATGTGCCGGAAGCAACGCAGGTTGAGGAAACGGCTCATTATCGCTGTGAAGAGGACGATCATAAATCACCGCCTCACGGCATGATCTATCATCGGCTGGGCCGGCCGATCTCCATCACCAGGCGGTAACCGGCAAAACCACCATCCCAAGGCAACCCTAGACAAGAGTCTCGGTGACAGCGCCGATTCGGTTTGTTAGAGTTTTATTAAGGATAGGGACGGGTTGCGCCCGGTTCCCACGAAATGATCGAGATCTGGGCAGAAGGTCATGAACAAGATCAAAGACGTTATCAACGGAATCCTCGAAGGACTGGCGGAAATTCTGACCCCGCCCCCGGCCCCCGTTCCCATTCCGGTTCGCACCCGCCCGCAACAACGCCCGCGACGCTGACCTTCACCTGAAAATCGCCTAAAGTATCCCCGATGACCTGCAGCCATCGGAACCACACACCGTGAGCGATCACCCACCCGAAGACCCTGCTGGCCTGCCGCCGACGACTGCCCCTGACGAGCAGGTGCCGCCGCCGTCGGACACACGCCCCGCCACATCTGAAAAAGACCCGCCGGCAGACCCCACCCCGGACAGCAGCCGGCCGACACTGAGCATCATTATTCCCACACTGAACGCGGCCCAGGACCTGGGGCGCGCACTGGACGGCCTTAAGGGCGGTGGGATCGATCACGAGGTCATTGTCGTGGATGGCGGTTCGACCGATGCCACCTTGCGCATCGCCCGGGCGTTCGGTGCGCGCGTGACCGAGGCTCCTCAGGGGCGCGGCACACAGCTTGCCGCCGGGGCCGGTGCGGCCAGGGGTGAATGGTTGTTGTTCCTGCATGCCGATACCCTCCTGCAACGAGGATGGCAGATCATCCTGCGGGGGTTCACCGGCAACCGCGACAACCACTTCAAGGCCGGATACTTCCAGTTATTGCTGGACGATGCAGCCCCCCAGGCACGCCGGGTCGAGAACCTGGCCAATTGGCGGGCACAGCACATGGGCCTGCCTTACGGTGATCAGGGATTGCTGATTTCACGCGGGTTCTACGATTTCCTGGGCGGCTTCAGCCCCCTGCCCCTGATGGAAGACGTCGACCTTGTCCGCCGCATCGGCGGCCGGCGTCTGGTGATGCTGCCGTCGGCGGCGACCACCTCGGCCGCGCGCTACCGCAAGGACGGCTGGTGGCTGCGCCCGCTGCGGAATCTGTTCTGCCTGGGCCTGTTTTACCTGGGTGTTCGCCCCCATTGGATCGCCGGCCTGTATCGATGAACGGAACAGGCCTGCACCGGCACCTTGTTGTTTTCGCCAAAGCGCCGCGCATGGGGCGGGTCAAATCCCGTCTTGCCCGGCATATCGGTGCGGTCGGCGCCTGGGCATTTTATCGCGGCATGCTGGCGGGACTGACACGGCGGCTCGGCCGGGACCGGCGCTGGCGGTGCTGGCTGGCCGTCACACCCGAACAAAGCCTGTTCGACCAGGGCCTGTGGCGTCTCGCCGCACCCGGCATTGATGCCTTCGCAACCCAAGGCGAGGGCGGATTGGGCGACCGCATGGCCCGTGTCATGGCAGCCCTTCCGCCGGGGCCGGTTGTCCTGATCGGATCGGACATCCCGGGAATACGGCCGGACATGATCGCCCGGGCCTTTCGGTTATTGGGCGACCATGACGCCGTGTTCGGGCCGGCGGCGGACGGGGGATATTGGCTGGTCGGCCTGAAGCGCCGGCCCCGTTTCATCGACCCGTTTCAAAATGTGCGCTGGTCGACAGCCCAGGCCCTTGCCGATACGCAGGCGAACCTTAAGGGATTGAACGTCGCCTTGATCGAAACCTTGGAAGATATTGATGACGGCCCGTCGTTCGTCCGGCACGCCCGCTAATCAATCAACGGGGAGATCAGGCCGTGGCCGGACAGGTTGCCTGCGGGGCTTCGTATTCGCTGCCGTAAGCCTGCAGGCTGACCTTGCTGATCACCGTGCGGCCAAGGGCGCGGTTGAACCGGGTTTGCAAACGCTGACCAAGACTGCCTTCAAGTGCCTGTTTCCAGGTTGCCTGATACAGCACTTCACGCGAAACCTCGCTGTTCACCGCTGAAATCAGCCGGGGCATCAAACGGCAGGCCGTTTCCTTTGCCTCGCCGCTTGGCACGTCCAGGGCGATGGAAACGATCAGGACCTTGGCCTCGTTTTTCTTTTTCTTAAGCGTCCATCCCCCGATCTGGATCGAGATCGGCGCCATGCGAACGACCGAGGGCCCCGGGTCGACAGGACCGGCCTTGCCCTTGCCGAAACCGAAATCGAACTCCGTCCCGATGGCCGCGACGGACCCGACCGTGCCGGCGGCAACAGTCGATGCGATCAACGTACTCTTGATAAAGCCAGGCATTCTTCCCTCTCCGAAAACTTATCGGAAATCCGGCCGTACCCTCGATATCGTTCTTTTATCTGGTTGAACCATCGGCTGGCGTCGGCACCGATGAAACCTGCCCGCCGTTGTCGGCGATTACATGCAAAGAATACCTTGCACGTCGGTCAAGACAACCACGCCAAAGGTCTAGGTCACGGCCCGACAAGGCCCGCACCCGCATGTTTCAGGCAAAAAAGAAGATCAGGTTTCTTCGGGGCAATTGGTCGACGGAACGTCGCCCTTGTCCTGATAGGCGGCAAGAGTCACCTTTTCGATGATCCTTTCCCCCAGCGCGCGATTGAAACGCTGCTGAAGCTGCACCGTCAAATCCTTGGAAATCGCATCCTGGACGTTGTCCGAATAATTGACCTGGCTGGCGAACGCCGTATTCACCGACGACACCAGACGCGGCATCAATTGGCACACCTTGGCGAAGTTATGGCTGCCGGTGACCCGCATGGAGATAGACACCAGCAGGTTCTTGGCCTTCTGCTTGCTTTTGATGCTGTATCCGCCGACCTGAACCGCCTGCGGGCGCATGCGCACTTTATGAATTTTGGTGTCCTTGACCGCCGCCACCGACGTGCTTGACGCACTGGGCTCCGAACTGACCCAAATACCAACCCCGGCGATGCCGCCGATCAGCAGGACCGACGCACCGACGCCGATCAAAAGGCTTTTCATGAACTTGTCCATTGGGTCCCCCTTAAGACCTGGCCTTTTTGGCTTTTGGACTGTCCCTTAGTTTAAACGAACCGGTGCCCGCGCGTTCCTGCGGCAGCCGATCCTGATGCACGATTGAATTCAGAAACTACATAGTATCAAAACAGGCGCGGAAAAGGCTCCAGATTTCCCGGTTTTGCACCAAGGTGGGAAATTTAAAGTCTAATGCTTTCAGATAACTGACACTTTCCAAATTACATCAATTCAGTTTTCCACAGCCCTCCCCGCATGCTGTGGATAACACCCTTGGAAAAATGATCGCGAATCGGCCCGGCAGCGCGCCCAAAAAGGAAACGCCGGCAGGAAGCCCCCGCCGGCGTGACCGCATGCATATGGAGGGCGGATCAACGCCCGCCGAGGCTTAGTTCTTCGGCGCAAGGAAACCCATGGCATCGCTTAAGTTGGCGCAGGCGACATCGACCTGTTTGCTTCTTAAGGCCATTTTCGCCTTGTCGATGGCCCGGACGAAGCTTTTGGACGCGGCCTTATCCAACCCCTTCTTCATCTTCTTGAACTCGCCTTCGGCTGTCTTGATGGCGGCTTTGGGATCGGCGTTGCAGTCATTGGCCTGGGCAACGGGGGACAGGACGACAGCGGACAGCATCACGGCGACCGCCGCGAGGGGCAATGCGAAACGCATCTGTTTGTAACTCCAGAGGAAAAGGTTGCGGCGCGTGTTGGCCCTGCCGTCCCGGCACCGGGCGCGCGGCCGCATTACAGGTGCGGATTTGGCGCCTGTTTTCAGCTGTCGTCAATATGGATTTTCATCACGGATGACCTGCGGTTTTCGCAGCTCTCACGGCGCCAAATGTTCCTTCAGGCGCGGCATCAGTTCGACGAAATTGCAGGGCTTGTGTCGGATATCCAACTGGTGAACCAGGATTTCATCCCAGCCGTCCTTGCAGGCCCCGGTCGATCCCGGCAGCACGAAGATATAGGTGCCGTTGGCCACGCCGGCGCAGGCCCGCGATTGAATGGTCGAAGACTTGATCTTCTGATAGCTGATCCAGCGGAACATCTCGCCGAACCCGGGGATGATCTTTTCCGCCACGGCGTCGAGCGCTTCGGGCGTGACGTCCCGCCCGGTCACGCCGGTGCCGCCTGTAGAGATGATGCAGTCGATGTCGGGATCGTCGGTCCAGGCGCGGAACTGATCGGCGATCAGGGAGGCGTCATCCTTGATGATCCTGCGGTCGGCAAGTTTGTGCCCGGCCGCGGTCAGGCGTTCGACCAGGGTGTCCCCCGACCGGTCGTCGTCCAGCGTGCGCGTATCCGACACGGTCAGGACCGCAATGTTAACGGGCAGAAATTCCGTTTGTTGGCTCATTGAAAATCGCGACCTCTTGCTTGCCATGGCCCAGGGCTTTGTAGACCGGCCACTGGCCGGCGGCAAGGGCGTCGAGGGACGGTTTGTCCTGTCCCAGGCGGTCGCGGTAGATCCACAGGTTGGCCAGCACCCGTTCAACGAAATGCCGGGTTTCGAACGCCGGAATGGTTTCGATGAACAACAGGGGATCGTCCGTATATTCCGTACGCCGGCGCCATTTGTTCAGGTTGCCGGGCCCGCCGTTCCAGGCCGCCGCCAACAGCAGCAGGTCGCCTTGGATATGCGGCTCGACCAGCAGCATGTCGATATATTTCTGTCCCAATTTCAGGTTCAGATCCGGGTCATACAGCTTGCGCCGGTGATGCCGGTGAAGGGACGAATCCTGTGCCACGAAACTGGCCGTGCGCGGCATCAACTGCATCAGGCCGCGCGCGCCGGCCCAGCTTTTGGCCTTGGGGTTGAATTTGCTTTCCTGGCGGATGAAGGCATAGACCAGCGCCCGATCGACCGTAAAGCCATCCTGCGGCTCCCAGGCCGGGACCGGATAGGCGGCACCGTCAAACCCACCGCCGTCCGGAAACATGCGGTCCGACAGGCGCACGGCCAAACCAGCCATGCCGCCGGCATCGGCCAGGGCAAGGATCGCCAGGGCCTGCGTCTTGTCGGAAAGCCGGGCCAGATTACGCAGTTCGCGTTCCGCCCCCCGCTCGTTCCCGGTCTGCACCAAGGCCATGGCGCGGCGGCCGCGCGGCGTTTCGACGATGCGTGTGATCGCGCCCGAGACAACCGGCGGCGAAGACCATTTATAGGCGACCTTTTGACCCAGGATACGGGCCGCCAGCAGGCCATAGAACGTGCGGGCGTGTTTGGCCGCACCAGCCAGGTAGTGGGTGACCTGTTCGGGTTTTCGGGTGATCAGCAGGCCCCGCGCCGCCCAGAAATTGGCGGCACCGTCCATCCATTCGTCGTCAAACCCGATATCGGCGGCCTGGGTGAAATGGAAGGTCGCCTTTTCATAGTTCTTGGATTTCCAGGCGATCAGGCCGAGCGTCCAATGCCCGTCAGGCAGATACTTGCCGGAACGCTTCAAGGCCGTATCCAGCCACTGGGCCGCCCATTCGGTGCGCCGATCGAAGAAATACCGGGTGCCGAGCCGCACCTTCGCCTGATCCATTTCCGCATCGGACAGCAGCCTCTTGGCATCCGCCGACTGAATAAGCCGTTTGCCGACCAGGGTATGGCCGCGCCGCAGGGCCCGCACGATCCGGTATTTGATCGCGCGCGCTTGGCGCGCCTGGGACCGGCTCAGACGTTTGGCCGGCAGAATTTTGGGAGCTTTCTGTTCTTCTTCCGCGTCGGTTTGGTCGGCTTCGGCCTCTTCATCCATGAACGCGGGTCGAAGCGGCAGCACGTCCGGTTTTTCCGGCATTCGCCAATTGCTGGGGCGGCGGCGCAGCGACAGTTTATAGATGCGCCCGGCCTGGGGGTGGTCGGCGAATTCCGCCATCCAGGCCTTCAGTTCCTTATAGCTGGAACGGTATTTGCGCGGATGCAGGTAACGCTGCGCCATAACATGGCCCATCAGCAACTTGTCGGAAAGCTTGGCGATCAGGCGGTCCGCCTGTTTCCAATCGCCGTCTTCCTGCACATCGAAAATATGCCGGTACAGTTCGGCATCCGCATCGGAAAGGGTGCGCGGTGCCACGGATTGCGGCGTACCGGGAACGGGTGCGACCGCCGCCGTTTCACCGCTGCCCGCAGAGGCAGCCGGCCCGGCGGCAAATGCCGGCGACACGCAGACCATGAATTGCAAGGAAAGAGCGCCCAGAACGGGCATACCCCATGATTTGACCCCGGCCATGAAGCCCCTTTTACGTTTGGCCGCCTGACGATGGCGGCTTCGCATTTGCTCCCCAATGAGCTGCCCGAATGAGCTGCGATGTTATAGCGTCCTGTCCCTGGCACCTCAACCTGCCGGGATTCCCGGCATCCATTCAGGTTGGGGGTACCGCCCCGTGACACTTTGCATCATCCCATATTTTGCGATGATGGGAAAGCATGGCGGCATATATTGAAAACATGGTTAACAACGCCGCAATAATCCGTCGCCGTTATCCCCCATCGGCACCCCCGGCAAGCTTCGCCTTCAGCATCAGCAGATCACGCCAGGCATCTCGTTTCATGGCTGGGGATCGCAACAAATAGGCCGGGTGGTACAACGCCATGGCCGGGATCGGACCGTCCATTTTGGCCGTCGCATAGTCGAACCATTTGCCGCGCAGCCGGGTGATGCCCTGGGTCTGTTCCAACAGCGCCTTGGCCGAGGGCCCGCCGACACAAACCAAAGCGCGCGGGCGAACGATTTCGATCAGCCGTTCAACGAAGGGTTGGCAGATCGCCGCTTCCGACGGCGTCGGCGTGCGGTTACCGGGCGGGCGCCAGAACACGGTGTTGGAAATCAGGGCCGCCGCGTCGCCTTCCCCGTGCCGGTCCAGGCCGATCGAGGCCAGCATGGCATCCAGCAACTTGCCGGAGGGACCGACAAAAGGCAGGCCTTGGCGGTCTTCCTCCGCCCCTGGGGCTTCACCCACGAACAGCACACGGGCCTTGGGATTGCCGTCGTAAAAGCACAGGTTGGACGCCGTGGTCTTCAACGCGCAGCCGTCGAAGCCTTCCAGGGCCGTGCGCAGGTCGTCCAGCGTTTCCGCCTTACCCGCCATGGCGACGGCATCCTTGACGGCGGCCTGATCGGAAACCTGCGCCGGAGCCGCCGGCTTGGTCAGCGGACCGCGCCCCTGAGACACCGGCGATGCGGGCATGGGCCCGTCGCTTAACCCCGGCCCGGCGGCCTTGGACGCCCGCGCCGCCGCCAGGGCTTGGGCCTGTTCGGCAAAGCGGTCCTGGGGCTGATCGACGATGACTTCATCGACACCGGCTTCCAGATACCACTGCAGCAGGGCCTTCACGGCAATCGGGTCGGTTGCGGTCTGGGTCATGGTCAGAGCCTAGCACAGGACGGAGCAGAGATTGTCCCCATTGAATCCACAGAATACCGGCCGAATGCACACAAGATCATTCTGAAATGTTGGTACGTTTCCTCGCGCAAGCGAGAGTGATATAACGCCTTTCGCAGTTGCACATTTCGACCAACACCAACAAGACACGAGGATGATGAGGATGGAACGGGAATCCATGGAATTTGATGTGGTGATCGTGGGCGCGGGGCCGTCGGGCCTGTCCGCCGCCATCCGCATCCGGCAGATCCATCCCGAATGCACCGTCTGCGTGGTCGAAAAAGGATCAGAAGTCGGCGCCCATATCCTGTCGGGCGCGGTTTTCGAACCGCGTGCCCTGAACGAATTGATCCCCGACTGGCAGGAAAAGGGTGCGCCCCTTAACACGCCCGCGGTCAAGGACAAGTTCATGCTGCTGGGCCCGGCCGGGGCCTTGCGCCTGCCGACCCCGCCGCAGATGAACAACCACGGCAATTACATCATTTCCTTAGGGTTGCTGTGCCGTTGGCTGGGCGAACAGGCGGAAGCCCTGGGGGCGGAAATCTATCCCGGATTCGCCGCCGCCGAGGTTCTTTATAACGATGACGGTTCGGTCAAAGGCATCGCCACCGGCGACATGGGCCTCAACCGTGACGGCACGCCCGGCCCCAACCATCAGCCGGGCATGGAACTGCACGCCAAATATACCCTGTTCGCCGAAGGCTGCCGCGGCCATCTGACCAAGACTTTGGAACAGAAATTCGATTTGCGCGCCAAGGGCCCGGAAGGCACGCCCGCCGACCCGCAGACCTACGGCATCGGCCTGAAGGAACTGTGGGAGGTCAAACCCGAGAACCACAAACAGGGCGAAATCCTGCACACCATCGGCTGGCCCTTGGATTCCAAGACCTATGGCGGCTCGTTCCTCTATCATCTGGAAAACAATCAGGTCGCCTTGGGCTTCGTGGTCGGGCTCGACTACCAGAACCCTTATCTTTCCCCCTATGACGAGTTGCAGCGCTTCAAGACCCATCCGTCCATCGCACCGATTTTGGAAGGCGGGCGGCGCATTTCCTATGGGGCCCGCGCGCTCAACGAAGGCGGCTATCAGTCCGTGCCGGGCCTGAGCTTCCCGGGCGGTGCGCTGATCGGCTGCACGGCGGGCTTCCTCAACACGCCCAAGATCAAGGGCAGCCACACGGCCATGAAGACCGGCATGCTGGCCGCCGAAGCCGTCGCCGAGGCCCTGAAATCCGGTGCCAATCCGGCCGACGGCCTGCCGGCCTATACCCAAGCCGTACGTGACAGCTGGGTGTGGAAGGAACTGTACAAGGCCCGCAACATGCGGCCCAACTTCCATTGGGGCATGTGGGCCGGGCTGATCCTGGGCGCCATCGACACCTTCCTGTTCTTCGGCCACGCGCCCTGGACGCTGAAGAACAAGTCGGACCATGACCAGTTGAAGACGGCCAAGGCGTCCAAGCCCATCGACTACCCCAAGCCCGATGGCAAGCTGACCTTCGACAAGCTGTCGTCCGTGCAACTGGCCGGCACCTTCCACGAAGAAGAACAACCCTGCCACCTGACGCTTAAGGACGACGCCGTACCCATGGCCGTCAACTGGGCGGACTATGCCGGGCCGGAAGCCCGGTTCTGCCCGGCGGGGGTGTATGAATATGTGGAAGTGGACGGCGAAACCCAGTTCCAGATCAACGGTCAGAACTGCATCCACTGCAAGACCTGCGACATCAAGGACCCGACCCAGAACATCAACTGGGTCACGCCCCAGGGCGGCGAAGGGCCGAACTACCCGAACATGTAACCAGGGCTGCCGTCGACGGAGGGTGACATGCATTTCCGTTCGATCATTTGCCTACTTGCCGTGACTGTCGGCCTGCTGGGCGCATGCGAAACGACATCCGACGGCCCGGCGCCTGACGGATTGGCCGGGACGGCTTGGCAGTTGGTGAAAATCATGTCCATGGACGACAGCGTCCATGTCCCGGAAGCCCCTTCGCAATATACGCTAACCTTCAAGGCCGACGGATCGGCCGCGATCCGGGCCGGCTGCAACCGGGGCGCCGGATCATGGCGTTCGGAAAGCAAAAACCACCTTAAGTTCACGCCGGTCGCCGCAACCCGTGCCCTATGCCCGCCGGGGTCCTTGTCTGAACAATATTTGGCCCAGTTCGCATGGGTCCGCAGCTACGTGATGAAGGGCGGTCATCTGTTCCTCGCGACCAAGGCCGATGGCGCAATCATTGAATTCGCGCCGTCAACCGCCGAACAGCGGAATTAACACAAGGGCCCAATCGCCCCGCTCCACCGTCGGGCGGGAGCTAAAGCCCCCGAGGCCTTGCCTGTGTTAGGATGGCATCCGACGGGCAAAAATTATAAATCGCTAATATCGATTAAAATTACAATTTAAATCAATTTAGACATTTTATCGGCTGCCCATACACTGTTTCCCAGCCGAACGAACGATGCGTCACGCATCCTTAAGATACCTGGTTTCGTGAACGAACCGGCGTCGGCGACGAACCGGCAGGCCGAACAGGCCGCCGTTATTGAAACCCAACGACCTAAAACCCTAACGGAGGAAGTTATGGACGGAAGCAAATGTCCCTTTGGACACTCAGGCGGCGGCACGACAAACCGCGACTGGTGGCCGAACAGCTTGAAGCTCAATATCCTGCGCCAACACTCTTCCTTGTCCAATCCCATGCACAAGGACTTCGACTACGCGAAAGAGTTCAAGACGCTCGATCTGGACGCCGTTAAGAAAGACATCATCGACGTGATGACCACGTCGCAGGACTGGTGGCCGGCCGATTACGGTCATTACGGCCCGCTGTTCATCCGCATGGCCTGGCACAGCGCCGGGACCTACCGCACCGGCGATGGCCGTGGCGGCGGCGGAAGCGGCAACCAGCGGTTCGCACCGCTCAACAGCTGGCCCGACAACGGCAACCTGGACAAGGCTCGCCTGCTGCTCTGGCCGGTCAAGAAAAAGTACGGGAAAAAGCTTTCCTGGGCCGATCTGATGATCCTGGCCGGCAACTGCGCGCTGGAATCCATGGGCTTCAAGACCTTTGGTTTCGCCGGCGGCCGCCCCGACATCTGGGAGCCGGAACAGGACATCTATTGGGGCGCCGAGACCGAATGGCTGGCGACCAGCGACAAGACCAACAGCCGTTATTCCGGCGACCGCGATCTGGAAAACCCGCTTGCCGCCGTGCAGATGGGCCTGATCTACGTCAACCCGGAAGGCCCCGACGGCAATCCCGATCCCATCGCGTCGGGCCGGGATATCCGCGAGACCTTTGCCCGCATGGCCATGAACGACGAAGAAACGGTCGCGCTGACCGCCGGCGGTCATACCTTCGGCAAGGCCCATGGTGCCGGTGACACAACCCAGGTCGGCCCGGAACCGGCCGCCGCGCCGATCGAGGCGCAAAGCCAGGGTTGGCTTTCGAGCCACAAATCCGGCAAGGGCGTCGATACCATCACCAGCGGCATCGAAGGCGCCTGGACCCCGACACCGACCCAATGGGACATGAGCTATTTCGATGTTCTGTTCGGTTACGAGTGGGAGCTGACCAAAAGCCCCGCCGGCGCCCATCAATGGCGGCCGAAAGACCTGGCCGAAAAGGACCATGCCCCGGAAGTCGACGGATCCGGCAAGAAGGTGCCGATCATGATGACCACGGCGGACATGGCCATGCGCATGGACCCTGCCTATGAAAAAATCTCGCGGCGCTTCCACAAGAACCCGGAAGAATTCGCCGATGCCTTCGCCCGGGCCTGGTACAAGCTGACCCACCGCGACATGGGCCCCGTCGCCCGTTATCTGGGCAAGGACGTTCCCGCCGAAGAACTCATCTGGCAGGACCCCATTCCCCAGGTTACCCATGCTGTGATCGACGAAAAGGACGTCGCCGCGCTGAAACAGGACATCTTGGCAACGGGTCTTTCCATTCCGCAGTTGGTCCGCACGGCCTGGGCCTCGGCCTCGACCTTCCGCGGCTCGGACATGCGGGGCGGCGCCAACGGTGCCCGCATCCGCCTGGCACCGCAGAAGGACTGGGACGCCAACGACCCGGCCGAACTGGCGGGCGTGCTGGACAAATTGGAAGCCGTACAAAAGGCCTTCAACGATGCCCAGTCCGGCGGCAAGCAGGTCTCGCTCGCCGACATCATCGTGCTGGGCGGCTGTGCGGCCGTGGAACAGGCGGCCAAGGCAGCGGGCGCCGATGTGAAGGTTCCCTTCACACCGGGCCGGGCCGATGCCTCGCAACAGCAGACGGACGTGGAAGCGTTCGAACCGCTTGAGCCCCTGGCCGACGGGTTCCGCAACTACCAGAAGCAGAAGTACGCCGTATCGGCAGAAGAAATGCTGATCGACAAGGCCCAGTTGTTGACCCTGACCGTGCCCGAAATGACGGTCCTGATCGGCGGCATGCGGGCCCTGGGCGCCAATGCCGGCGGCACGAACCACGGTATGTTCACCGACCGGGCCGGGACATTGACGAACGACTTCTTCGTCAATTTGCTGGACCTGGGCGTCACCTGGAAAGCGACCTCTGACGATGACGATCTGTTTGAAGGCCGCGACCGGGCGACGGGCGACGTCAAATGGACCGGCACCCGTGTCGATCTGATCTTCGGGTCCAATTCGGAACTGCGGGCCATCGCCGAGGTCTATGCCTGTGACGACGCCAAGGCAGCTTTTGTCGAAGACTTCGTCGAAGCCTGGACCAAGGTGATGAACCTGGACCGTTTCGATATCGCCTGACCTTAACGCGGTATCCTGAATGAAGTGCGGGCGGACCCTATCGGTCTGCCCGTTTCTTTTCGGGCAATGCGATCAATGATGAACTCCGCGCCGGTGCGCTGTCTCATCCCAGCCGGTTGATCCCGTCGAACGCCGCCGTCTTGTAGCATTCGGCAAAGGTCGGATAGTTGAATACCGTGTCGATCAGGTAATCGAGCGTGCCGCCCAGCGACATCACCGCCTGGCCGATATGAATCATCTCGCAGGCCCCGTCGCCGATGATATGCACCCCCAAAAGCTTCCGCGACTGCGGATCGAATAAAAGTTTCAACAGCCCGGCCTGATCGCCGACGATCTGGCCGCGGGCGATTTCCTTATAAGCAGCACGGCCGACCTCGTAAGGCGTTTCCGCCTCCGTCAATTCCTGTTCGTTCTTTCCGACCACGGAAATCTCGGGGATCGTGTAGATGCCGTAAGGCAGCAGGTTGGGGAAACTGCGGGCCTCCACACCGAAGGCATGACAGGCAGCGAGCCGCCCCTGTTCCATGGAGGTCGAGGCAAGCGAGGGAAAGCCGATCACGTCGCCGACCGCATAGATGTGGCTGGCCTCGGTCTGATAGCTGGCGTTGACCGTGATGCGCCCGCGCGGGTCGGCTTCCACACCCGCCGCTGCAAGGTTCAGGTTTTCCGTCGCTCCGGTGCGGCCGATGGAATAAAGCACGGTTTCCGAATTGATGTGCTTGCCGCTTTTCAGCGCGATATGAACCTTCTGGCCTTGGTCGCCGTCGACCAGGTCGATCCCGCTGACTTCCTCGCCCAGGCGCAGGGTCACCCGTTCCTGGCGCATCAGATGAACCAGGGTGTCGATGATTTCCTCGTCCACGAAGGGCAGGACGCGCAGGCGCTTGTCGATCACCGTGACCCGCACACCCAGGGTCGCGAAAATGGTCGCGTATTCGCTCCCGATGACCCCGGCGCCGATCACGGTCAGGCTTTTGGGCAGGGTGTTGAGTTCCAGGATATCGTCCGAAGTGAAAATGTGCTTGCCGTCGAAGGCGATGTTGTCGTCGCGCGTGGTCGTCGTGCCGACGGCGATGGCGACCTTGTCGGCCGTGATTTCGGACGCCGGCCCGCCGCCGCAGGGGACCAGCGAAATGCGATGCGGGTCGATGAACGATGCCTCCGCATCGATGATCTTGATGTCGTTGCGCAGCATCTGGTGACGCGTGACGTCGATGCCGATCTGGCGCACATGATCAGCGCGTCCCAGCAGATCGGCCATGGTGACTTCCTGCTTCACCTTGTAGGACGAGCCGTAGACGCTGCGTTCGTTGTAGCCGGAAAAATGCATGGTCGCGGCACGAAGCGTCTTGGACGGAATGGTGCCGGTGTTCAGGCATACCCCGCCGACCACGGTCTGGCGTTCGGCCAACGCCACCCGCTTGCCCAGCTTGGCCGCCTGCACCGCCGCGCGCTGGCCCGCCGGGCCCGAGCCGATGACGAACAGGTCATAGTCGTAACTGCTCATTGTTCCCCCAAGGAAGACGTCGACGGAGCTCAGGTTAGTTGGCAGGAACCGCTTAAGTCCATTGGATTTCGCGCCCCGCGTGCCCGGGGGTGGGCGGTGCGCTATTTAATCGCCGTCCACAACAGCGCCAGGCCCGAGCAGAACAGCATGACGTCCATCACGTATTCGAAGGTCTTCAGGCTGAGATGCGCCATCACCTGCTTGCCCAGATAGGCGCCGACCATCATCGATCCGCCGACGATCAGGCCTTGCAGGATCATCGGCCACGGCAGCGCCCCCGCCTGCTGGAACGTCGCGACCTTGGCGATCATCAATGCCAGGGACGCCGCTGCCTCGGTCGAAATCAACGCCCCCTTGGTCAAACCGATCGCGAGGAATGCCGGAATGCTGAGCGGCCCCGTGGACAGCACGATACCGCTGAGATAGCCGATCAGCCCGCCGATGACCGCCATTTGCCAATAGCGGATGCGGAAATCCCGGGCCCGCATCCAGCGCCTGCCGGGAATCATCAAAAGGAAAAATCCGCCAAGCACCGTTTCGACCACGCTGGGCGGCAGGATCAGCAGGGTGCGCGCGCCCAGGGCCGCCCCCGGCACGCCAAGTGCGGCATAGGCCCAGAAGGCCCGCCAATCGACCTCGCGCCACCAGGCCACGGCCTTGCCGATGTTGCCCAGAACGGCGGCGATGGCCATGATCGGCACCGCCTGCTGCGGGCCGAACTGATAGACCAGGATCGGCATCAGCACGATGGAGCCGCCGGTGCCGACGACGCCGCTGAGCGTTCCCGCGGCGACACCCGCCAGCAGCAAAAAGATGTAGCCGGTCAATCAATCCCCCCAATAGGACTGAAAAAAGGGGCCTAAAAAAGGAAAGGGTCACCCGCCGTCCGGCAGATGACCCTGGAACCGTACTTCAACGCAGTTGAAGCTTGGATCTAGTCTGGATCCGTTCGGATCAAGCTTCCTGCAAGTTCACAGCCTTGGGGCCGCGCGCTTCGTTCTGCACTTCGAAGGTCACCTTCTGGCCTTCGGCCAAGCTGGCAAGACCAGACTGTTCGAGGGCGGTGATGTGAACGAAAACGTCCTTGGAGCCATCTTCCGGGGTGATGAAGCCGTAGCCCTTCTGCGTGTTGAAGAATTTAACCGTTCCAGTGGTCATGTACTTAAAGTCCTGTACTAGCTGCCGGTCGAATTACGAACGTGTCGTCCCAGCCGACACGGCATGGTGAAAGACCGGAACGCAACCGAGCGGTCCGGGTGATCAACGCTTCCTAGGGTTGGGGGGTTTGGGGCCGAAGGCCCAATTACCGTCCGCCAAATCCGGCCGGGGCTTAATCACGCTTCGATTCGTACTTTCGAACGTCCTGAAAGACAAGAAGAATCTTTTATTCGACCGATCCGCCGGCAAGCCATTTAACGGCGTCACGCGCCGCCTCGCGGGCGGCATTCTCATCGCCGAACAGGCGGCCTGCATACCCGGCCGCACCCGACCAGCCGCGGGGATCTTCCGGGTCGCGGCGGTATTCCTCGAACCCGAAGGTGCCGTCGGCGCGGCGGAACAGATCGACGCAGCGGGTGCCGTCGCTGTTTTCAAGTGACGCCAAAACCAGGGGGCGCGCGGTTTTTCGGGAATATTCCATCCTGCCAGTATGGACGATTGCCCTTTTTTCGCCAAAGGTCGATGCAACAAGAATTGATCCTGCGGGATATGGCGGCCCGGCCCGGCGTCGGATAGACTGGTCGCTGCTTGAACCCATTCCCCCACCCGCCTTTGAGGTATGAGACCGCCCGTGACCCCGACACGTCGAATTCACCGCCTTCTCACCGTCGGCCTGCTCGGCGCGTTTGCCGCCCTGGCCCTGCCGCAAAGCGCCGCGGCCAAGCCGAATGCCGAGCCGGACCTGAACACCAATACCTTCATCGGCAACTACCTGGCCGGCCGGCAGGCACAGCGCGACGGTGATTTGAGCGCGGCCTCGGCCTATTACGGCGCCGCCCTGACGCAAAAGCCGGAAACACCCGGCCTGTTGCGCCAAGCCTTCATCGTCAACCTGATCGAAGGCAACATGAAAACGGCCGTTAAGCTGGCCAAGGAATATCTGAAGGAAGACCCGGATCAGACCATCGCGCAGCTGACCATCACCGTCGATCACATCAAGCACAAACGCTTCAAGGAAGCGAAGGCGCTGTTGGACAAGCTGCCGGACCAGGGGCTTTCGGTGTTCACCAAACCAATCCTGACCGCCTGGGCCCTGTACGGTCAGGGCAAGGGCCAGGACGCCCTTGCCGCATTGAAACCGTTGGAAGACAAAAAGGGCGTCGAGAACCTGGTCGAAATTCACGAAGCCCTGATCCTGCAACTGATGGGCAAAACGGAAGAGGCCGCCAAGCTTTTGACCGGCGTGGTCGAACGCCAATCGCCACCGTCATCCCGCGTCGTGCATCTATTGGGGGCCTTGTTGGAACGCGCCGGCGATACAGAGCGGGCCAAGGCGATTTACCAGCTTTATTTGGACGAACACCCGGTCTCGCGCCTGATGGATCCCGCACTGGAACGCATCAAACGGGGCAAGAAGCCCCCCTTGGTCATCAAGGATGCCCGCGACGGCAGTGCCGAGGCGCTGTACGACATCGGCTCCTCCCTGCGGCGCCAGAATGCCCATGAAACCTCCATCGCCTTGATCCGCATGGCGATCTACATGAAACCCGATTTCGCCGTGGCACAGTTTATCCTGGCCGACATTCTTCAGACCGAAGACCGTCTGGAACAGGCGATCAAGGAATATGCCCTGATCGACGATGCTTCGGATTATGGGTGGAGCGCCCAGCTTCAGGCTTCGGCCTTGCTGGGGGACCTGAAACGGTCCGATGAAGCCATTAAGGGCCTGAAGAAGCTGGCCAAGCTGCGGCCCGATTTGCCCGACCCGCATTTGCACATGGGCGATGTGTACCGCCGCATGGAAAGTTATGGCGAAGCGGCCAAGGCCTATTCAGCCGCGATCGAACGGGTCAAGGATCCGCAGCCCCATCATTGGAGCCTCTTTTACGCGCGCGGCATCGCGCTTGAACGGGATAAACGGTGGAAGGCATCGGAAAAAGATCTGCTCAAAGCGCTCGACCTGCGCCCCGACCAGCCCTACGTGCTGAACTATCTGGGCTATACCTGGATCGATCAGGGACAGCAGCTCGACCGGGCCACGGAGATGATCAAGAAGGCCGTCTCGCTGGCCCCCAACGACGGCTTTATCGCCGACAGCCTGGGCTGGGCCTATTACCGCCTGGAAAATTTCGAGCAGGCCGTGGTTGAATTGGAACGTGCCGTTGAACTGCGCCCACAGGACCCCGTCATCAACGACCATTTGGGGGACGCCTATTGGAAGGTAGGGCGTAAACTGGAGGCCCGCTTCCAATGGAAGCGCTCGCTTTCCCTCGACCCCGAAAAAGACCTGATTCCCAAAATTCAGGGCAAGCTCGAAAAAGGGCTGTAGCCGCGTGGCAGACCCCATTGTTACCGTCGCAGCCCCTGCGAAGCTGAACCTGTATCTTCACGTCACCGGCAAGCGGGACGACGGCTATCACTTGTTGGATTCCCTGATCGCCTTTGCCGACGTGGGCGACGAGATCAAGGCCCGCGCCGCCCCCGACGGTTCCCTGACCCTGGCCGTACGCGGCCCCTTCGCCAAGGACCTGGCCGACGAAGCGGACAATCTGGTCCTGCGCGCCGCCCGCATGCTGCGTCAGGCGGCGGGCGTTTCGGCGGGGGCCCATCTGGTGCTTGAAAAGCGCCTGCCCGTGGCGTCCGGGATCGGCGGCGGGTCCGCCGATGCGGCGGCGGCGCTGAAGGCCCTGACCCGGGTCTGGGACATCGAATTGCCGGAACCCGACATGCGCGCGATGGCCCTGGAATTGGGCGCCGATGTGCCCATCTGCTGGGTCGGAGCACCTGCCTTCGTGGGCGGCATCGGAGATGAGATCGAACCCGCTCCGCCGCTGCCCCCCGTGCCGCTGCTGCTGGTCAACCCAAGGGTAGGTGTTTCGACCCCGGCCGTGTTCAAGGCCCGCACCGGCGATTTCCAGCAAGCCGACCGGTTCAAGGAACCCCCCATCGACGGCGCGCATCTCGCCTTTCTGTTGAAATCCCGCGCCAACGGGTTGGATCAAGCCGCCTGTGCCCTGTGCCCGCCCATCGCCCGGGTGCTGGCCGACCTGGAAGCCACCGAAGGCAATTTGCTGGCCCGCATGTCCGGCTCGGGCGGGACCTGTTTCGCCCTGTACGAAACCGAAGGCCAGGCCCTTGCCGCCGCCGAAATGCTGTACGATGCGGAACCTGATTGGTGGGTCGCCATGGGGCATCTGGGCACCCCGGGGGACGGACTTAACTGACCCGATGACGGGGGAATTTACCTGCCTGCGATCCCTTGCCCATGGGCGAGAGATGGTCTAATAAGTCGGCCCGTCCCCGGACAAAGCGGCTGTGGGCGGGATGGCGTTTATTGGGGCGTGGTGAAGCGGTCTAACACACCGGTTTTTGGTACCGGCACTCGGAGGTTCGAATCCTCCCGCCCCAGCCACCTTCTTCGGCAGAGCCGGATTTTATCCGCTTAATTCAGCTTGAACGCCAATTCCTGCCTGACGTCCCTGCATCCGGGCTGTTTGCTAGCGTGATCGCTGATACCGCCACGGCTTGGCCATTCACACCGCCGATCACGGTTTATGCTTACCCGTCCTCGGCCCATTGGCGGGCCCGCTGTAAGGTTGGAAAGATTTGGATATCGTGGTTCGGGCGCGAGCCACTTTCTATAAAAGCCTGAAGAACATCTTCAAGCAGCTTGTTGTCACATGCGAATGCAAGCTTGAAGGGCCGATCAAGATAGGTTTTTGGCAGGCGGACCGCCTCATCATCGGCAACCGCTTCAAGCAGGGAATGGGTCCATGAAAACACGGTTTCAGAATTCACCGGCAGAAGGTCGGCAATGATATAGCCGTGCGTATCGCGGATGTTATCGGCCTCCCAAGTCGTCAACTCCATGATCTCACGCGGCGTCGTGAACCCATAATGCCGGATGTAAACACCCCTCCCCTCGTCCGTAATTTCATATGGCATGATATGCGAATAAGCCCCGTCGAGCGGCAAGGACAGTCAGTTAGGGCTTGAACCCCGGGTCCAGGTCAAGCCACTTCAATGCCGGGGCAAGGTCGCTGAATGCGGCCCGCTCCATGGGACCCAAACCGTCCTTCATATAGATTTCATCGCAAACACGCGCTGTGACGGTGAACCGGTCCGCTGCAACGGCATTGCCCTTTTTGTACACGAACGCAACGGGCGCCGGATGAGCGAACATTTTGACCACTTGATGCGCCAGAACATCCGTAAAGGCCCCACGGGTCGAATCCAGGCCCGGCCCGTCTTCCAGGTTATCAGCGCAAATGTAAAGACGTCGCATGGAGGAATTGAATTTCGGGTCTGCATCCAAGGCACGGAACGCGTCTACGGTCTCCAGCAGACTGGACTGCCCGAAGAGAGAGATACTGACTAAGTTTTCATTCTCATGGATCTTCCACGAAATCCCCATGGATACACCCAATGAACTATTTCCGAATACTTATACCTCACCCCCTCAAGACAAGCCCCCGTTCGCGGGCGGCAACAGCCGCCTGAGAACGGTTCTGCACGCCGATTTTTTTGAATATGCTGCGTGCGTGCAACTTCACCGTGACTTCATGAATATCCAGGTCCCGCGCGATCTGCTTGTTCGGCTTGCCATCTGCAATGCCTTCAAGAACTTCAATTTCTCGGGGCGTCAGACCCTCGGCATTGATCTTGCGGTCGGCGGCTTCGCTCGCAAGCGCCTGCATGGTTTCAACCGGCACGTAGGTTCCGCCTTCGGCGATCACACGCAATGCCCCGGCATAGGCCGATCCGGTCAACGTTTTGGGCAGGTATCCCTGCGCGCCCAGGTCCAGAACCGCCTTCACATCCCGGGTTTTCGCAACCCCAGAGGTCACCGCAATTGCCAAATCCGGATAGGTTTCCCGCAACGTCTTGACACCGTTCGCACCCTCCATGCCAGGCATGGAAAAATCCAAGACGACGAGTTCGAAATCATCCGCCGTGTCCAGTAATCCCAAAACATCATCCAGGTTTGATGCCGATTGAATGTCTATGTCGGGAAATGCACGGCGCAGATGTTCACGCACCGCGTCGAGAAACATGGGATGATCATCGGCAAACAGTAATCTCATTTACCTGCCCTTTTACTTCGTACTCGCAGGACAAATTTTCAGACCCTACGATGCAGATATCCCCAACCCATACTTAAGTATGCCTTATGCACATACTTACGTCGATACCGATTTATCCCGTTGGATTCGTTGGTATTTGAGCGGGAATTTCGTTGAATTTCAGGAAAAGAAAGCCCCGAACGGCTGTTATGCACCGTTCGGGGTTCAAAGGGGGAGGGAGGAGGAGAGTTGTCAGAACATCCTAGGCCGTGCGGACATCCTGCAGGAAGGTCTGCACGATCTGCTGCAGAGAAGTCGACCGCTGGGCCAGTTCCTCGGAAGCGGTAAGAACCTCCGTGGCCGACCCGTCGGTGTCGTTGGCCGCCGTCTGCACCGTCGTGATCGAGCTTGAAACCTCCTGCGTGGCGGCTGCCGCCTGTTCACAATTGCGGCTGATCTCCTGGGTCGCGGCGGCCTGTTCTTCGACCGCGGCCGCAACTGCGGAGGTCATCTCGTTGACGTCGGCGATGGTCTGCTTGATCAGGTTGATGGCCGAAGCCGCCTCGCCCGTGGTCGACTGGATCTTCGCGACATGGGCCGCCACTTCCTCGGTCGACCGCTTGGTCTGTGCCGCCAGGTTCTTGACCTCCGACGCCACCACCGCGAAGCCCTTGCCCGCTTCGCCCGCGCGGGCCGCTTCGATGGTCGCATTCAGGGACAGAAGGTTGGTCTTCTCGGCGATTTCGTTGATCAGCTCGACCACCTGGCCGATGGCCTGGGCCGCTTCGACAAGGCCGTCGACCTTGGTCTGCACCTGATCGGCTTCGGATACGGCCTGGCCGGCCTTTTCCGACGACCGCGCCATCTGCTGGGTGATCTCGCCGATGGAGGCAGTCAGTTCCTCGGTCGCGGTTGCAACCGTCTGCACGCTGGAAGCCGTCTGTTCCGACGCCGCGGCAACCGTGTTCGACTGTGTCGTGGTCTGCTCGGCCGTGCCCCGCATGCTGGCCGCCGTGGCCTGCAGTTCGGTCGATGCCGAAGACACCACGCCCAGGACTTCCGTGACGC
This sequence comes from Rhodospirillales bacterium, assembly GCA_040218445.1. GTDB lineage: Bacteria > Pseudomonadota > Alphaproteobacteria > Rhodospirillales > Casp-alpha2 > UBA1479. The sequence continues at coordinate 64,608 of JAVJRK010000004.1, forward strand.
TGCTATCGAAGGTTGAGGTCAGATTGGCCAGACGTTCCGCCCGCTCAACCTGGCGGTCCTGTTCCTTACGCTGTTCATCTTCCAATTCCTTGGCGCGGATCAGATTTTCCTTAAAGACCTGCAATGCGCGGGCGACGGCACCGACCTCGTCCTTGTTTTCAAGGGCCGGGATTTGAACGTTCCAATCGCCTTCCGCCAGGGTTTCCGTCGTTGCCGTTATGGCTTTGACAGGCCGTGTGATGCTGATTGCAACGGCGGCACCTGCGGCAATGAAAAGAACCAGCGCGGCAACGCCGCCGATGATCATCAGCAGCGTGGTCGCCTGCTGGGTTTGATCCATGGATTTTTGCGCTTTCACGGCGCCGGCTTTGGCATAGGCGACAAGGCCTTCAACGGCCGGGGTGACGGCTTTGTAGATGGTGCTCAGCTCGTCGATGGCCTTGGCATTCTCGACGGAAAGCCCAGAGAACGCATTGAACGACGTCACGTAGGTATCAAGCAACGCCGTGATTTCCGCTTTCGCATCATCGCCGAGTGACACATTCGGAAGCAAGCCCAGGAACTCTTCCTGACGCGTGGCAACACGGGCGATGTATTTATCGTCACCGCGCAGCATGAAATCTTTTTCATGGCGACGCATCATCAGCATCTTGACCGTAAGCCCGTCCAGATTGGCTTCCTTCAGCTTGGTCTCGACGCCATGAACGGCACTGCGCAGCTTGCCCTTCAGGCCCTGTTTTTCGTCCAAGCCCAGGTCCTGGCGCTGCTGAACGACCAAACGAAACTGGTTAAGGTGTTTTTTGACGGCCGTGTCCAGGCCGGTGATGGCATCCGCTTGCGTGGCCGCAACGGGAAGAGCCCGAACTTCGCCAAGCAGTTCGACCATTTTGGCTTCATGCTGTTCATAGCGTTCGGCGTATTTAAGGTCATTACGCAGCAGGAAATCTTTCTCCGAACGGCGCATCTGCAGGGATTCGATTTCGACCTGCTCCGACAATTCGGCCAGTTCGCGATAAGCGTCGTTGTCGGCCAGGGCCGCGTTTAACTTGGTTTGGCCGTAGAATTGAATGCCGGCGAAGACGGCGATGGCCGCAACGCCCAAGATAACGATCCCGCTGACCCGCTGAGCGATCTTGAAATTTCCGAAAAGGGTCTTGGACGCGACAGATGCACCGGTATCGGGCGCGCCGTTTTCAATATTATTCTGTTCCATGTCTCTGGTCCTCCTATGGTGTTCAGTGTCCCCGGTGCCCTTCGTTGAACACCCCCAAACGATCCATATGTTGTATCAACCATGCCGCGGCACGGATGCTGACCAGAGGAATCGGAATAACGGTTAATTAGTATGTACGGATAAGCCTGTGCCAACCGTCACACCATACTTTGGTATTAAGATATTGAGAGATCAGGTCTTTTCGCCGAGCAAATCAGCCAACATGCGACCGATCCGCGCGGCAGAGACGGGTTTCTGGAAGAAGGCATCGGCCCCGCCGGACCGCGCCGATTCTTCAGTCAATGTGTCGCTGTAACCGGTACATAATATACACGGAATATCGGCCCGTATTTCCTTGATTTGACGCACCAGTTCCATGCCCCGCATGTCGGGCATGATCTGATCCGATATCACGGCGCGCCACAGATCAGGGGTGTCCTTGAACACCTCAAGCGCTTCCTCGCCGCCGGCACATACGCCGACCTCGTATCCCAGACGTTCCAAGCCGATGGACACCATATCCGCCACATCACGTTCATCATCGACGATCAGAATCATTCCCTGGCCGGAGACTTGTTCCTTCACCTCATCAGCGGTATCCCCGGCCTCGGCCGGTACGGCACAGGGTAGGAATACCTCGAACCGCGTACCTTCGCCGGCCTTCGTGCGGACACAGACGGCACCATGATGCGCGGTGACGATTCCATGAACCACGGCAAGACCCAGGCCGGTTCCCTTGCCTGCCTCTTTGGTCGTGAAGAACGGATCAAAAATTCGCCGCAGCACATGCTCGGGAATGCCCGGCCCCGTATCCTCGACATAAATCAGCACATGATCGGCATCCGGCTCGATTGCACCAGCGACGACCTGCCAGGCCCCGTCCTCTGCTTCACGGATTTCCATGAAGTCTTCGGGGGTTGTCTTGACCGGCCCTTCATGGAGATGCAGGATTTTTGATCCGGCGGGGATCCGTTCAACACCAATGCTGACCACCCCGTCCGCACCGGAAAACGCATCGTTGGCATTGACGCCCAGGTTCATCAGCACCTGCGACATCTGGCCCGCATTGGTCAATGCGGTGACTTCCGCATCGGATGGTGAAAACGCCACCCGGGTCGTGACCGGCAGGGTGCCGGACAGCAGGGTCGCGGCTTCTTCCCCGATCGCATTGAGGTCGATGACGGTTTGCTCGCCATGGGACGCCCTTGAGAAAGCGAGAATTTGGCTAACCAGTTGCTTCGCCCGCTCGCCGGCCTTGGCGACGCGTTCGGCAAAATTGTGCTGTGGCGTTCCGTCCTCCAAGTCTTCAATCAGGAATTCGTTGAATCCCATCATGGCGCCCAGCAGGTTGTTGAAATCGTGTGCGATACCGCCTGCAAGGCGGCCGATGGCCTCCATTTTCTGGGCCTGCTGCAACTGCGCCTCGATCTCGCGGATCTCGGATACATCGACGTAGAACGAGCAAATTCCCGTGACATCGCCGTCCGGAGTCAACATGGGAGCAGTGATATTGGTCGTGACCAGATTACGGCCATCCACGCATTTTATGACGACTTCCTTCATGATGGGCGCCCGATTACCGACCACCTGGGCGTCTTCCCGGCCCGATATCAAACCTTCGTCTTCCGCGAACAATTCTTCGGTCCGGCGGCCGACGACATCCACCAGATCCCAGCCCTTCCAATCCAGGAAGGTCTTGTTCATGGCCAAATAGCGGCCGGAAATCGTCTTGATGGTAATTCCAGCGGGTGCATTTTCGAACAAGCCGCGGAACCGTGCTTCGCTTTCTTTCAAGGCGATGTCGGCCCGCTTTCTTTCGGTCACATCCATGATCGCCGTGCCGACGCCGAAAATTTCGCCATCGCCGTCGCGCACCGGGAACTTGATGTACTGCATGGTACGCAGGCCGTCTTCGTGCTCGGTCAATGACGTGGTTTCAAACTCCGCCGGCTCACCTGTCCTGATCACCATCGCTTCTTGCTCAATGATCTCATCGGCGTGCTGGCGGTCGAACACCTCTTTCAGCGTTTTGCCGATGATCTCTTCGACCGGCTTTTTCACCCATTGGGAATAGCTTTCGTTGACGAACTGATAGCGCCCATTCAAATCCTTCAGGTTCAACAGCATGGGCGCGTTCTGCGTGATCGCCTGCAGTTTGGCCTCGCTTTCGCGGATCGCAATTTCGGCCCTTTTTTGATCCGTGATGTCCATGGCCGCCGTGCCAATCCCGATCACACTTCCGTCGCCGTCATGCACCGGGAATTTGATGAACCGCAGTAATTTACCGTCAAGCTCCGGGCTTTTCGCGGGCGCTTCGAAATCGGCAACTTCACCTGTTGCAAGAACCCTTCTGTCGACATCCAGCAACTCGTCATAGTTATCCTGATCTGGGAAAACTTCGTGGACGGCCTTTCCTTCGTACTGAATGGTCTGATTTTCTCGAATGTCCTTAAACAACTTATTCACGAAGAGATACCTGCCGCCGGTATCCTTTAGATTAAGATAGATCGGCAGGTTATCCGTGAAGGCGCTTAGCCATGCCTGGTTTTGGCGCAATGCGTCATCGGCCAGTTTTTGTTCCGTGATATCGATAAGCAGGCCTTCAACCATAAAGCCGTCTTCATTTTCCTCGACAACACGGCTGCGCCGGAACACCCATTTGACATCGCCATCCTTGGTAACCAGGCGGAATTTTGATTCGTGCGCTTCGCCGATTCTTGCCCCCACCTGCGGCAGGCGGAGCATTTCGCCCACGTCATCCCGATGGACAAGGCTGTAATCCCCCGCATCGAATGCCGCGATAATTTCCTCCGCCGTGTAACCGGAAATCTCCTCAATATCCTCACTGACGAATTTTTGCTCGATACTCCCATCGAATCCCATGAAGGTTCTGAACACAGTGCCTGGGACGTTTTCGACCAAGGTTGTCAGTTCGCGTTCGCGCGCGCGCAGGTCCGTTAAATCGACACTGACCGACACAACACCGGCAACCTCGCCGGCTTCATCGATAAACGGGTACTTGGTGATCAAAAGATTATGAAGGCTGCCGTCGGCAAAATTACGTTCCGTTTCCCTTGCCAGTTTCTGACCGCTTTTCCATGCAGTCGCTTCCTGTTGGCGGATCACCTGTCCGTCCGTGCCAAGAAGCTTTGACACTCCGGAAATATCATTGCCGACCACCATGTCATTGGTCAGCCCATACCAGTTGCAGAACGTGCTGTTGACAAGGTTGTAGCGCATATCCTGGTTGGTCATCGTAATGCCGACGGGCAGGTTATCGATCAAGGAGCGCAGCAACCGTTCGTGACGTTCCAGGGCCTTGCGCGCTTCGACCTGTTCCGTCATGTCGACGGAAACCGAGCCGATGCGCACCACCTTGCCGTTTTCGTCCCGGATCGGAAACTTGGTGATATTGACCGTATGCATGCGGCCATCGATGAAGCGGCGTTCCGCTTCGCGGGTTTGAATGTCACCCGTCTCCAACACGATCCGTTCCTGCTTGGCACGCAATGCCGCATCTTCGTCCGATTGGATGTCTTCGATCACGATATCCGCTCTTCCAACAAACGGCGCGGTATCGACCCCATACCATTTCAAATACGCGGAATTCGCCCGCTCCAATCGAAGCTCGGCATCCTTGATCAACACCCCGACGGGAAGGTGCTCGATGATCGAGCTTAGAAGACCTTCGTTTTCCCGCAGTTCCTGGGTTCGTTCCGCAACGGTTTGCTCCAGAAGTTCCGCCTGGCGGGCGAGCGTTTCTTCCGCTTCCTTGCGCTGGGTGATGTCGTAATGCCAGACAAGGGCAGCACTTTCGCCTTCGAACTCCACAAGGCGTGCATGAATCAACAGCCAGATTTTCTCGCCATCAAGCCGAACGCGCTGAACCTCGGCAGCCGCTATGTTGCCGTCCTGGTCGAACATCTTGCTCATTTTTTCCAGTTCATGAGCATCCGCGTAAGTTTCCGCCATCGGCACGGCATTCAGTTGTTCTTCCGTGTCCGCGCCAAACATCTCAAGGAAGCTGTTGTTGACGAACAGTCTGCGGCGCGGGTCGCGGGCGACGATGGCGACGCCGACGGGGCTTTTCTCCAACACGGACCGCAGGTTTTGTTCGCTTTGGCGCAACTCCGCCTCGGCCCGGCGCCGTTCGACGATTTCCTGGGTCAGTTCGACCGTGCGGTCGGCGACCATGTCTTCGAGTTTTTCCAGATGTCCCTGCAGCGCTTGTTCAGCGCGGCGCTCGTCCGTGATATCCAGTATCGCGGTACCGATACCGCTGACCTTGCCGCCGCTGCCGTCGCGGATCGGGAATTTGAACTGCCGTAAGGTGATGGGCTCGCCGTTCTTCAAATGACCCAGAACGGTTTCCTTTTCGAACACCCGCACTTCGCCTGTTTCGATAACTTCTCGGTCAAGTTTTTCAATCTCTTCAGCACGGTCAGGGGGCAGCATGTCCTTCGACGTCTTACCGACGATCTGATCACTAGAGAAGCCGTGCCATTCAAGGAAACTGGGGTTGCAATGCAGATAAACCCCATCCTTGTCTTTCAGGGACAGCATGATCGGCACATTGTCGGTGATCGCGATCAACCGTGCCTGGGTGGCTTCAAGTTCACGCTGCGCCAATTTCTGTTCGGTGATGTCGGTGACCGCCGTACCCACGCCGGTCATGGTGCCGTTCGCATCCTTGACCGGGAACTTGACCATGCGCACGATCCTGGGCGTGCCGTCCAACCACATATTCCGGACAGACGGAAGCTCGCTGACCCGCACCTCGCCCGTTTCCTTCACTTCGTGCTCGATATCATCCACCAACATGGCAATTTCCTTGGTCGAGAAATCCCAGATGGTTTTGCCGATCATGCTGTCTTTATCCAGGCCATGCCATTCGGCAAAGGCAGCGTTACAAGCCTGCACGCGGCCTTCCATGTCCTTCAGGCCGAGCATGATCGGCACATTTTCCGTGATCGCGGTCAGACGTGCCTGTGTCGCCTGAAGCGACTGCTGCGCCACGGTTTCCTGAGTGATATCCATCATCGCCGTACCCACGCCGGTGATGTTTCCGGCGTCATCCTTCACCGGATACTTGATCATGCGGAAAATCGTCGGCTCACCGTCGCGGCCGGCATGCAGTTGCGACACCGAGACTTCTTCGATCACTTCCCCTGTCTGAATGACACGTTCATCCAGATCCTCGACCACGCGCGCGCGTTCCGCTGATAGCAAATCTTTGGACGTCTTCCCCGGCAGCGTCTTGACCGTAACGCCGTGCCAATCCGCAAATGGTGCATTTCCGTCCAGGAACCGGCCGTCCAAACCTTTCAGACACAGCATCATCGGCACGTTGTCGGTGATTGCACGCAGCCTGGAACGCGCGTCCTCAAGCGTTTTCTGGACGTTCTTCTGTTCCGATATGTCCGTCCACAGGGTGGCGATCAGCTCGACATTGCCGTCCTTGTCGTAGACCGGGAACTTGGACACCAATGCCGAGCGCGCGACGCCGTCCCGGCCGATGCGGGTCGTTTCCTTGGTGAAGGTTTTCCCTTGTGCCAGGACCGCCGTGTCTTCTTCCAGAATATTTCTCAGAATATCTTCGTTATTCAGCCCCAATTCCGCGATGGTCTTGCCATTGGCTTCCGCCGCCGTCACTCCGTAATTTTGCTCATACACCCGGTTGACGAATACGTATCGCTGATCCCTGTCCTTAAGAGACAGCGAGCTTGGCAATGCATTGACGACCTCACTGAACCGCTGTTCGACCGATTGCCGGGCCCGTTCAGCCTCTAGGTGCTCCCGGCGCGCGAGGATCATGGACGTCAACGCCGCAAGAGAGCGGGCAAGAGACTGTTCTTCAAGGGTCCATCGCCGCGGCTCTCCCACATGCTCCAGGCACAGGACCCCCTTAAGCTCGTCGCCGACATGTATGGCGGCATCGAGCATCGACGTGATTCCAAATTGATCAAGATATCCATCGGCAAATTCCCGGGTGCGCGGGTCCGTACGCGCATCATGGGCATCGATGACTTCGACCTGCTGCATTGCATTGAAATACTCAGGACAGGAATCGCGCTCCAAAACGGCGCCGCTGTCATGCCGGTTTGCCGACAGCGTAAACATGTCAAGGCATTCGATACACGTTATGCCCGGATTGGTTTGCCACACGCTGACGCGTTCGGCGCCCAAGGTTTCTGCCGCCACCTGGGTCAGCAGGCCGAAAGCTTCCGCAGCATCCGGCGATGCCAGGGCATCGCTGGAAACCAGACGGTCAAGGGCTTCGTGATATCCCTCGAGAACCCGTTCGCGCTCACGGGTTTCGGTGATATCGATCCCCAGGGCTCCCACACCCAGCAAAGTATCGTTGTCGTCCACGATCGGGAATTTGACGATTTCCAGCAAGTGTTCCGAGCCATCGGAGAAACGGCGCTCCTGTTCCCGGACCAGTTTCTTTCCTTGCGCTGCGACATCCTTTTCCTGCGCCCGCGACAAAGCCCAAGCAGATTCCCAATCGGGGAACATTTCTTCGTTCGAAGCACCCATGACATCCTGTGTCTTGACGCCGTACCTGGATGAAAATTCCTTGTTCACCAGTATGTAGCGGCCTTCCGGGGATTTGACCGTCAAGCCATGGGGAATGTTGTCGACAATCGCAGATAACAAAACCTGGTTATTGCGGAGGGTTTCCTCTGATTTTGCTCTATCGATTTCCGCAGAAACACGCCCGGCGAAAAACTGCAGAACGGATTTACAGGACTGATCCAGCACCAATGCCGAGCGGCACATCGCAACAATAAGTCCGGTACAGCCGCCGTCCGACGCCATTAGCGGAATGCCGACATATCCCTCTATTCCTTGCTCGCGTATGGCCACGTCCTTTGGAAACTGGTCCGCCACGCTATGCGCATAGACACACATTTCGTTTTTCGAAACGACCGTCTCGCAAGGAGAACCGGAAAGTGCGTAATGAAAATTGTCGAGAAGCTTTTCCGCCTCGACGGCAACCACCGTTTCTATGGCCGTCCTGTCTTCGGAAATGCCGCCGATCAAGACAATATCGACCTTCAATTCCCGACACAGCGACATCGAAATCTGCTTCAGGAATTCCTGTCCCACGGCTTGGGCTGTTGCATCGACAACATTGTTGACCAGCTTGCCGATCAGTTCGCCCGGCGGAAGCCGTCGTCCTATTCCACGATAACCGGTAAATTGACCATCTTCGAATACGGGAACACCGCTGACGGCAACCGGACAAGCCGTTCCATCATCGATGGGAACAAGAAACGTGAAGTCGCGGAACGGTTCTCTGGATGCGAGGACCTTCTTGTAATCGTCCCACAGATCACTACGCGGTCCGCCGCCGTATAATTCATCGCGCGTTTTTCCAACGAAGTAATCGGGAGCAAGACCGGTTGCCTCGAAAACACCTTCGGACAGATAGGTGAACCGGCTGTCCGCATCGGTTTCCCAAAGCCAGTCAGAACCCGCACGGGCAAAGTCGAGAATGCGGTCGTCAAGGCCCGCACGATCGCCCCCTTCCGGTTGGCGCGTTACCCCCGATTTATTCCTCGTCCTACCCGGCATTCTGGTCCTCCCGGACGATTCCACCGGCTTACAATGCGGTTTTCTGCTGGCGGAAACGCCTAATTATTCAATCTTTTCATTCGGTGGCGTTCTCGGCAAGCCGGAACGCCTGCTCAGGCGGCAGCGGCTTGCTGAACAAAAACCCCTGAACGACTTCAACGCCCTGGCTGGCGAGAAACTTTTTCTGAATGTTGTTTTCTACGCCTTCCGCGACAACGGTCAAATCCAACGCATGGGCAACCCGCGTAATCGCCATGACGGTTTCGCATGCTTCCTGATCATCCGGAAGACGCCCAACGATCGCCCGATCGATCTTTAAAATGCTGACCGGCCATTTGATCAGGTGCGACAACACGTTCGAACCGCTTCCGAAATCCTCGACCGAGATCTTCACCCCGGCGGCGCGAAGTGCCGACATCATGGCGATGCCGCGGCTGACCTCACTGGTTGTCATCGTTTCCGTAAGTTCAAGTTCGATCAGCGACGGCGGAATTTCATAGGCATTGATCACCTTCATGAAATCCTTCACCTCACGGCGCATGAACTGGCTGGGCGGTATGTTGATTGAAATGGGCAGCGGTGTGCGGCCGGCGTCGCGCTCCTGCCTCAGCAGCCGGCAAACCTCATGCAACACCCAATCGGTGATCGGAATGATCAGGCCGGTCTCTTCCGCCACGGGGATGAAATCCTGGGGCTGGATAATGCCGCGCTCGGGATGATGCCAGCGGATCAAGGCTTCGAACCCACTGAACCCGCGCTTGGACATATCGACCTTCGGCTGCAGTTCCAATTCGAACCCGCCGTAATTGAAGGCTTCTCTAAGTTCCTGCTCGAAGCGCAGCTTTTCACTCACATCCGCGACCATCTCTGCCGTGCATTCACATACGGACAACCCGGACCGGCGTGCATCTCCCAGGGCCAGCTCGGCGCTGCGGAAACAATGGCTGATGTCGGTCGGTCCCGTGCCCGCATCGGCGATGCCGACATTGATCCCAAGATAAAAATCCACACCATCGATATCGAACGGATGATCGAAGCTGCTGATGATCGACCCGGCAGCCATTTCCGGCAGCATGGGGCCCCTGTCCTGGGCATTGACCACGGCGAACACATCTTCGGAGAACTGCGCGACCAGACCACGCGCCCCGACCACGGCCTGTATCCGGTTTCCCGCGCGCTTTACAAGGCGCGACCAGATCGATTCCGCAACCGGCCCTTCGATGTTCCGGGGCTTGTTCAGGCCGATCAACATGATCTTGAAATTTTCGCCGATGACCGTCCCATCAACGGCAAGGGCGGCCGCAAGACGCACCGCATCGGCACGCGAGGCGACGTCTCTCAACCCGATTCTACCGGCATCCGTCGTCCGCACCTGGTTGTGTATGGGGAACCGGCATTCATCCAATGCGCAGATCAGCCGGCCCTGTGCCAGGCCAGGAAGGCGGCTGACGGCAACACTTAAAAGCCGGCCTTCCCGGTCATGCACGGTAACCCGGCGAGTCAAACCGTCTTCCAGCCCCCGGGTGGTTTCATTCAAAAGCGTGTCGAGAATGCGTCCCCCTTCCCCGCTGAGAAGATCATGAAGGCGCATAAGCTGGTTTCCGAAAACCCCGGCAAAAGGCAGGCAACCCGCCATTCCATCGGTCATCAGGAAACGTCCGTCCCCGTCTATCGAAAAAACAAGGCCGGAGGATCCAAGTTGGTCGGGAAGGACGTTGCTGCTGATATTCACTTGAGGTCTCCGTTATGTTTTTTTATTCAAGCGATGCCGGTTGTAATGCAGTTCTCAGGCGGCGGTTTTTGTCCCCGGGTTGGGAAGCGGCAGGGAAAGCTGGTCATCGTTTTTCAACCAGCCATCGGTGATCTCTCCAAGGCGCTGAACAGTCCGGCGCAACGGATTCGTATTGATCGCGGCAAGGGTAAGGCTGAAGTCATCGGCGGAACCGGTCAGATCTTCCAGTTCGGACCGCAAATCGCCCAACGTATCCTGAAATTCACCGACGCCGGATTGCAGTTCCCTGTTTTCCCGTTCCATCGCATCGACCGCGGCACGCAGCCGGTCAAGGGCGGCCTCGCGGCGCCTCTGCGACTCGTCATACACAATGCTGAATCCGTCAAAATCAAGCTGCATCGGCCAATGCCTCATTCAAAGCGGTTTCAAGATCCCGCGCGCCAAAAGGTTTGTGCAGGACCTTGGCTTTCGCCAGAACCTGAAACAGATTTTCGTAAGGGCGGATCACGCCTTTGTATCCACCAGTCATGCCCAGAACCGGAACCCGCGATCCCAGCTTGTTCAATTCGGTCACAAGCTCGATCCCGTCCGCGCCGGGCATGAAGATATCGGTGATGATCGCGTCGACTTCCTGTTCCCGCAGCACGTTCAGGCAGCGTTGTCCGTTTTCCGCGGATGCCGCCGTGTGGCCCAACCGTTCAACCAGCTGAACCACATAGGCCCGGTGATCGTTGTCATCGTCGACTACTAGAATTCGTGCCATTTCGGCTTCCTTTGTGCGTTTTTCATTCCCGCGCCCCATATCTGGCGCCGGAACGCTTCCCGTTTGTGGTGAATTCAAGATATCGGGCTGCCGCAAGGAAATCTGCTGACCGGGAGACGAGGCAAAGAGACAAAAAAGTATGGGGTGAGTAATACCTCGACCGCGCCGTTGAGCGGCAAAAGCAACGAGCATCCGGCGGGAATCAGCTTCTCACCAGCGGTTTCCGCCCCTTTAACCTTTTGAACAAGGCACAGGCAGAAAGCACACAGGCCTGCGTTTTCCATGACGAAACGTCATGGAACCGAACCAGGACCGATTGAACAGAAGCCGAAAATGGGCTTCCGACGCGGCAGACGCCGCGCCGGAAGCCGGATCAGATGCTTTGTTTAAGAGCCGTACTTGACGCTGCAACCGTACGGGCGCGTGCCCTGCGGCTTGACGGCTTCACCGGCCTTCATCTGTTGAAGCGCATTCAAGACGTAATTCTGCGCTTTCGGGATATCGGCGACATCCGTCGACTTAATACTGTCGATCGCCCCGTGATAGGTCAGCAAGCCCTTGGGATCGATGATGAACATATGCGGGGTGGTGCGCGCTGCATACTTGCGCCCGATATCCCCCGACGGGTCCAACAGGACCGCGCTGGGATGAGCACTCCGTTTGTCGGTCAAAGCATCCGCTTCCGGGCCGCTGACGTTCCCCTGTTCGCCCGGTGCCGACGAAATCACCGACAGCCAGACAATCCCGTCATCGACGGCTTTCTTCTGGGTCATCTGCATGTTGCCTGATGAATAGTGCTTCACCACGAAGGGGCAGTCATGATTGGTCCATTCCAGGATCACGGTCTTGCCAAGATAATCGGCGAGGTTGACCTTTTGCCCCTTGGTGTCCGTACCGCTGAATGTCGGCGCCGGACTGCCGACCACGGGCTCGGCCGCGGCGGGGATGGGTGCCGCAAGGGCAGCGGCAGACAAAATCGACACAGCAGTCAGGACCGAAAACCGGCGGCGTGAAAGGGTATTCATAACGCGAACTCCCTGCAATCTATGAGGTTACGATTGCCGGGATTGTACATAAAACGCGATTTTCCGGCGAGTGACATCTTCGTGTTCAGCCCGCATAAGAAAGGGCCTAAAACGGTGTTTCAAGCAACCCGGTTGAGCAGCCGCGCGCGGATCGTGCCGGGCAGTTCGCGGATATCGCCCAGGATCGTTTCCGCATCCGCGACGGCGCCTTCGGCTTCCAGCACCACGTAGCCGATTTCGCCATCGGTCTGATAGGTCTGGGCCGCAATGTTGACGTCATGGCGGGCGAACACCTCGTTCAGGCGCTGCAATTCACCCGGCAGGTTGCGCTGCACCTGGATAAAGCGAGTGCCGCCCTGACGCGGCGACAACTGCGCCTGCGGGAAGTTGACGGACCCTTCGGTCGAGCCGATATCGGAATATTCCACCAACTTGCGCGCGACCTCTTCACCGATCCGTTCCTGGGCTTCTTCGGTCGAGCCCCCCACATGGGGTGTCAGGATCACGTTATCCAGGCCCTGCAATGGTGAGATAAATGGGTCGGTGTTGGATGACGGCTCTTTGGGGAACACGTCAACGGCGGCCCCGCCAAGATGGCCGTCCTTCAAAGCCTCGGCCAGGGCCGGAATATCGACCACCGTGCCGCGCGAATTGTTGATCAGAAAGGCGCCTTTTTTCATGGCGCGCAGTTCCTTCGCACCAATCATATCCTTGGTATCCGGTGTTTCCGGCACATGCAGGGTCACCACATCGGACTGCGCAAGCAGGTCTTCCAGGCTTGCCGCCGGCATCACGTTGCCATGGCGTAGCTTGTCCGTGCGGTCATGGTACAGCACGCGCAGGCCCATGGCCTCGGCGATCACCGCCAATTGGCTGCCGATATTGCCGTAGCCGACGATGCCCAAGGTCTTGCCGCGGATTTCGCGGGATCCGGCGGCGGACTTGTCCCACCTGCCCTCGTGTGCCCCTTGCGACCGGGAAAAAGTACGCCGGAACAGCATTACGATTTCGGCGATGGTCAGTTCGGCCACGGACCGGGTATTGGAAAAGGGTGCGTTGAAAACGGGAATGCCGTTGTTGCGGGCCGCATTCAGATCGATCTGGTTGGTGCCCACGGAAAAACAGCCGATCGCCATCAGCGACGGCGCCGCATCAATGATTTCCTTGGTCAGCTGGGTGCGCGACCGGATGCCCAGAATGCGCACATCCTTCAGCTGTTCCTTCAACGCTTCGCCATCGAATGCCGTTTTCAGTCGCTCGCCATTGGAATAGCCCGCGTTCTTGAACACGGCAGAAGCGGTGGGCGAGATACCTTCAAGAAGAAGAACCTTGATCTTTTCCTTGGGCAGGGAAGGATTCTGGATTTTGGACATGGGGTCGGGTGCGGGTTTCAGTGCGGGTATGGACATGTTGCAGCGCAAAATGCCGGAGCCGGCGCGCCGACGCAAGCGATATCCGGTGATATAAGGGGGCAATGCCGTCTTTTCATTGAAGGAGCCCGTCCATGAGCGATTCCACATCCCTTTCCGCCCTTGATCCGGTCCTGGCACCCGGCCGTGGCGCCGTCATCACGGGGGCCGCATCGGGCATCGGGCTTGCCGCCGCCAAACGATTTGCCGCCAAGGGCATGCATGTTTGCCTGGTCGATGTGGACCAACAAGCCCTTGACCAGGCCCATGAAGACGTCCGCGCCGCGGCGCAGGGCGGGCGTGTGCTGTCCGCTGCCGCCGATGTCGCCGATCTGGACGATATGACGGCGCTCAAGGACCGGGTGATGGATACCTTCGGTAATATCGCCTTCGTCATGAACAACGCCGTCTGCCGCCTGTCCGGCGGCTGCCTGGACAAACACGACAATTGGCGCCGCACCATGGATGTGGGCCTGTTCGGCGTGATCAACGGCTGCCAGGCCTTCGTCCCGGACATGATCACCCAGGGCACGCCCGCCATGATCGTCAACGTGGGCTCGAAACAGGGCATCACCAACCCGCCGGGACGGCCCCATTACAACGTGGCCAAAGCGGCCGTGAAATCCTACACCGAGCTTTTACAGCACGAACTTCGCAACACGGACGGATGCGCCGTAACCGCGCATCTGCTGGTCCCCGGCATGACAACCACGGGCGACCGCGAACACAGGCAGGGGGCCTGGTGGCCGGACCAGGTCGTCGATTACATGCTGAATGCCCTGGACCGTGGTGATTTCTACATCATCTGCCCCGACGGCGAGGTAACGGCGGAAATGGACCAAAAACGTATCCTATGGGGTGCCCGGGACATCACGGAAAACCGCCCGCCCCTGACCCGCTGGCATCCGAATTTCAAGGATGCCTTCGACGCTTTCGACCCCTAACCCGGGTTTTCTTATTCCCGCACAATCACCTTCGCTGCGCGCGGGTTTTGCGGCTATCCCCGCCCGATCCAAGGCATCTTGGTGGCCTGAATGGTCAAGAACTGCACGGTGGTCTCCATGGGCATGTTGGCCATCAGCACCACGGCTTCGCCCACATGTTCCGACGGCATGCGGGGTTCCACCTTCAAGGTGCCATCCGATTGCTTCACGCCATGGCCTTGGGCCATGCGTTCCGTCATCGGCGAGACCGCGTTGCCGATATCGATCTGGCTGACCGCGATGTCGTACTTACGCCCGTCCAAGGACGCGGTCTTGGTCAAACCCGTCACGGCATGTTTGGTCGCCGTATAAGGGATGGAATCGGGACGCGGCGCATGGGCCGAAATAGACCCGTTATTGATGATCCGCCCGCCCATGGGTTTTTGCGCCTTCATCACGCGGAAAGCTTCCTGGATGCACAGGAACACGCCGGTCAGGTTGACGTCGACGACGCGCTTCCAGTCTTCGACCGCCAGGTCTTCCAACAGAATGCCCGGCGCGTTGGCGCCCGCATTATTGAAAATCACATCGACCCGGCCATGGGCGTCCGTGGTCGCCTTGAACATGGCCTTGATCTGATCCGGGTCGGTCACGTCGGTCGGCTGCACCAGGGCCCGTTCGCCATCCGCACCTGCAAGGGTCTTGGTCTCTTCCAGCATGTCGGCACGCCGGCCGGCCAGGGTTACGGAATAGCCGTCGGCCAGCAGCGACAGCGCCGCCGCGCGGCCGACGCCGGTTCCGGCACCGGTCACGATCGCGATCTTCGACGCAGGGTTAAGGGATTGCGGGCTCATGGAATGCCTCCTTGATGGATATCGTTTCTTGGGATGTGATAGATTTATAGACCACACCCGGCCGACGAACAGGGAGATTTTGCGCCATGGCTTACACGCTTGATACTTTTGCCCGTGAATTGAAAGACGTTCTGTCCCAGGGACAGTCACCGGCGGAGCTGGAAAAAAGCCGCCAGATCGTGGAAAAGGCGCTGCAGGATTCCGAATTCGTGCAAACCCATCTGGGCGACGATGCCGAAGACGAACGCAAAATCATTTACGAAGACCCCGATCTGGGATTTTGCATCCTGGCCCATGTCTACAAAGGGGCCAAGACCGGCAACCCCCACGATCACGGACCGTCCTGGGCGATTTATGGCCAAGCGTTCGGCGAAACCAAGATGATCGAATACGACATCGTCGAGCCGCCCCAAGGCGATAAGCCCGGCAAGGTCAAAGAACGGGAAAACTACAAGATGGTGCCCGGCGACGCCCGTGTCTATCAGGTCGGCGATGTCCATTGTCCCGCGCGGGAAACGGAAACCCGCCTGATCCGCATCGAAGGCATGAACATGAACGGCGTCAAGCGCACGCCGCTGGTGCCGGCCTGAACGGATTAGGCTGTCGGCTCGTCAAGCCGCCCGACTACCGGTCGCTGGACTGAATACCCTGTAGTTTTTCCAGGCTATCGGACGTCAGCTGCAATGAGACGTTGCCGACGTCGGAGCGGATAATCAGATCGACGAACCACACGCCCGGGGTCATTTCCTGCGGACTGCCGATGTCGATCCCGACCACGTCCTCGACATCGATGGACAGGTTCTTGTTGTCGTGGAACGAAATGGCGGCAACGGTCTTTTTCGCATCGTCGCTTGGCATACTCGAATCCTCGGTTCACGTTAAGCGGCGTAGCTTGCCTGTGTGACCGTTCCTCCGCAACCCTGCCTTTGGCCTAGCACCTTGCAGACCATGGGTTCACGACAAGATCGCCTGCGCCGCAAGCCCGGCCACAAGCGAGCCGCTCAACCCCAATGCGACATACCAAATGAACGTTCCCCGCTTGACCAGGGCCCAGACCGCCATGGCCGCCGGGATCGACGTGACGCCGCCCGCGATCATGAAGGCCATGGCCGGGCCGGGCGCCATGCCCAGGTCCATCAACCCGTCGATCGTGGGGATCGCGGCGAACCCGTTCAGATAGGCGGGCACACCCACCAGCACACTGGCGGGGATGGTCCACCATTCGCCGCCGCCCAGCCAACGGCCGACCTGATCGGCGGGAATATAGGCGACCATCAGACTTTCGATTACGAAGGCCAGGGTCAGCCATTTGAACAGGAACCAGCCCGTGGACCAGCTTTCACCCCGGAACATCGCCATGCGATCCCGGTCCCGCCAGAACGCCATTTCCACGGGCGCATTGGCCAGGGCTTTCTTGCGCGCGGAACAACAGGATGTGACCGCCCCCTTCAGCGGATCGGCGAACGCCCCCCGCGCCACAAGAATATGGGTACCGTAACCCGCCACCAATGCCATCACCACGGCGGCGGCGGCCTTGAACACGGTAAAGGGCAGCCCGAACACCGCTGTCATCAACAGGAATATCTGCGGGTCCATCAGAGGCGATGAAATCCAGAACGCCATCACCGGGGCCAACGGCACGCCGGCCGCCAATAGGCCCGCGATGATCGGCACCACCCCACAGGAACAGAACGGCGAAAACGCACCGAAGATGGAAGCAAGAAAGATCGCCGTCATGGGGCGGCTGTTGAACACACGGGCGATCTGTTGGTCCAGGCCGGTCGCCTTGGTCCAGGCCGCTGCCAGAACTGACAGCAAAAAGAACGGCGCGATAAAGCTATAGGCATCCAGAACGAAGACGGTGCTGTCCACCGCCTGGCCGTAATTGACCCCCGCCAGAACCGCAAGCAGGCCCAGCGTCACAGCCAACACGCGGTCGATGTTTCCCAGGCGCGCGATCAGACCGGGCTTTTCAGGCACCGCCGTTTTCGGGCTGGCCGTTTCAGTTTGCAGGGACGGTGTGAGAATTGTCTCGCTCATGTTCGGTCTCTTTGACGTCGTTAAAATGTTCAACCGCCGGCGGCCATTTCCAAGTCCCCGTTGTCCGTCCGCACGCCCGTGCAGCATTCGTCTGCCAGGAAGCTCAATAATCCCTGCATGGCGGCGAAATTAGCGCGGCACCGCAGCGTGCGACCTTCGCGCTCTTGCGTGACAAGCCCCGCCCAGACCAGACGCGACACATGGTGGGACAGGGTCGATCCCGGAATGCTTAGAAGTTCCTGGATCTCGCCCACGGCAAGGCCGTCTTCCCCCGCCTTGACCAGCAGGCGGAAAGCCTGAAGGCGGTGAGGATTGCCCAATTCGGCAAGCTGTTGCGCGGCCAGATCCGTATCCATGCCGTGAACTATAATCTCCGGCTCGATGTATCGCAACTATATTTCTAGAATTATCGAAATGACAAATCGAAAGCTCATCGAACCTTGGCGACAAATACCCCTTCAAACGTCAGCAGCCCTGGATTTCCGGGGGCTATGCCCTTTGGCTAATGTTAACGGCAGGTGATTTGTGGCACGGTCATCCCATCAACATCCGGCGGCTTGCAATGAGACCGGACGCAGAGGAACGTTCCATGGGATCGACCGTCAGCATCAGATCCACTTTCCTGGATGCGGGCAGCAACCTGCCGGTATTCCATGGTGCGGTCATCGCCTATTGGAACAAGGTCAAGGGCAGCCGCTGGGCACCCAGCCTGGCGGAATTCGATCTGTCGGCCCTGAACCCGGACGTCATACCGTTCATGAACATCACGAACATCACGCCGGAGCCCCTGTCTTCCGTCTACCGCTACTGGGGGACCGGCCTGACCAAGACCATCGGCGCCGACTATACCAACCGCTCCCCCATCGAAGTACCGCCCAGGACCATGGGACTAAGTGCACGCGGCGGATGCGGGCGTCTGGTTTATGAAAAGGTACCCCATTGCGAGGTCAAACAGTTTGACACCTCGGCCGGGTACCGCGGCCGGGCCGTAGTCCTGCGCCTGCCCTGTTCCGACAATGGAACCGAGGTGTCAAACGGCATCGGCCTGTACAAGTTCGAACACGTCAACCCGGATGCGGACCTGACGGCCTTTTTCGAAGAAATCTTCGAGCCGTTGGAAACTTCGGGCTGATCGCGCCTGATCGGCGCAATCCATTCCCTTAAACCAACATCAAGCCGCTGTCGCCGGTCGGTTCAGGAACGGCCGGTCCCCGCCCGCGGTCGTGCGGTGCATGCGCCGGGGCATGGTCTCGTCATAATCGCGGACCGCGTAATGCATGGTCGCGCGATTGTCCCACATCACGAAATCCCCCGCCTGCCAGCGGTGCCGATAGACGTTTTCGGGCCGCGTGGCATGGTCCATCAGAAAGTCCAAAATGGGGCGGCTTTCTTCCACCGTCATGTCGGCGAACTGCACGGTGAAGAACGTATTGACGTAAAGTGCGTCACGGCCCGTTTCCGGATGCGTGCGGATGGCCGGATGGCGGAAGGACTTCAGGCCGGCGGGAATTTGCGGCGAGTCCGTATCCGGTTCCGCCAAATTCCGCTGCCGGATCGCATCGGGCGAATGCAGGGCATCCAGGCTGCGCAATGTTTGCTGCATGGCCGGGGACAGGGTTTCGAACGCCCGGTACATGTTACAGAACAGCGTATCACCGCGCCCTTCGGGCACGATCTTGGCGTGCAACAACGACAACGCCGGCGGCTTTTCCGAGGCCGAGATATCCGAATGCCAGAAATCGTTGCGTGCCCCCCTGCGGCCCGGCTTGGTTTCCAGCACGATCACTTCGGGGTTTTCATTATTGACCCCGACGCGCGCACCATAAGGATGGGGTTCGGCCGGCCCGAACAACTTGGAAAATCGGCTTTGTTCCGCAGGCGTCAGGTCCTGGCCGGAAAACGCCAAAACCAGATATTCATTCAATGCCTGCTGGATCGCGGCGAACGTTTCGGCGTCCAGTTCCTGCGACAAATCAACACCGGTCACGCGCGCGCCGATGGCGCCCGTCAACGGTTGAACATCAATTGAGTGATTGCGGGTCATTTTACAGCCTCCCCTGCGTGGTCCCTGCCCGCGCCGGATGCCAGCGGGCGGTTGACCTCGGCCCGGCGCAGCATCCGCGCGATCCCATCATTCTTACCCCTTGCAAGCGCGTAGTCCAGTGCCCGCCGTCCCCAGCGGTCGGTCAGCATGGGATCAGCCCCCGCACGGACCAGGAATTCCGCAATCTTCGGATGGTTACCCCAAGCCGCCAGGATCAAAGCCGAAACCTTGTCCGCATCCTGCCAATCGACGACCGCGCCCGCCCGCACCAGAACCTGAACCAGATCAAACCGGCCCAGACGCGCCGCATGGATCAAGGGCGATCGCCAGTCCGGGGCGACCACGTTGGGATCCGCCCCCGCCGCCAGCAGCGCCGTTGTGCGCGGAAGGTCGCCCGCGGCCGCGGCTCGCACCAGATCAAGGGTCGTTTGCGTCGCCGGCAGATCCGCCGCACGGGCGGGAGCCACCGGCACGGCCGTTGAAATCAGGCAGACAAGAATAACAAATGCACGCATGATATTTCTTCATTTGATGCGACACGGGGCATAAGGATACGCTTTCCCGCATGATCACGCTTCACGATTTCCTGCCATCGGGCAACGGATACAAATGCCGGTTGCTGCTGCGCTTTCTGGGTCATCCCTTCACGCTGAAGGAATACGACATCACCAAAGGCGAAACCCGCACACCCAATTTCCTGTCACGCCTCAACCCCAACGGCCGCATTCCCGTGCTGGAACTGGACGATGGGCGTTGCCTGTCGGAATCGGGCGCGATCCTGAATTTCGTCGCCGACGGCACGGCCTTCCTGCCCGATGATCCCTGGGACCGTGCCCGGGTGCTGCAATGGATGTTCTTCGAACAATACACGTTAGAACCGACCATCGCCGTGCGCCGGTTTTGGTTGACCGAACAGGAAGCACCGTTGAGCGAGGTTCAGCAGGCGCAGTTGCCGCAAAAACTGGAACAGGGCCATGCGGCCTTGAACGTGCTGGAACAAGGCTTGAGTACGGGCCCCTGGCTGGTTGGGGCGGAGCCGACCATCGCCGATATCGCTCTTTACGGATACACCCATGTCGCCCCCGAAGGGGGTTACGAGCTGGATGCCTATCCCAACACCACCGCCTGGATCGGCCGGTTTCGCGACTTACCGGGCTATGTCCCCATCACGCAACGCGACTTCGATTGATGAAAGCAAGCCGCCCGACCCGGCCCAGTAGCCGTGTTCGCATAAGTATTTTGCGTTATACTGGATGAAAATCGCCCACGCGGAACACCCCGGGGCTTAACAGACGGGAGACATATCCATGAACGTGAAGAATATTCTTGAACGTAAAGGCAGCACCGTCACCACCATCAAACCGGGCGCCACCATCGGCGACGCCGCCCGCCTTCTGGCCGAAGCCAAGATCGGCGCCATCGTCGTATCCGAAGACGGCGAGACCATCGCCGGCATCCTGTCCGAACGCGACATCGTGCGCGTTATCGGCACGGACGGATCAGGCGCCTTGAACCGGCCCGTGACCGAGGCCATGACCGCCGACGTCATCACCTGCAATCCCGACGACCGCATCAACATTCTCATGGGCATGATGACCCAACGCCGCATCCGCCACCTGCCCGTGGCCGTGAACGGCAAGATGACCGGCCTGATTTCCATCGGCGACGTGGTCAAGGAACGCATGGACGAAATCGAACACGATGCCGCCGCCATGCGCGATTACATTTCGGGCATGACCGCCTGATGGCCTGACAGGCCAACCATTCACTCAACCTCAAGGATCATCACACGACCATGACCACCGAGACCTCGCCGGGGCAAGGCCCCGAAAGCGGACTGTTCCTCTATCATGCCTGGGCATCGTCCGCATCGCGCAAGGTGCGTATGTGCCTGCACGAAAAAGGCCTCACGTTCGGCGCCCAGATCGTCGATCTGAACAAGTTCGATCACCATTCGGACTGGTACAAGAAACTGAACCCGTCGGGTATCGTCCCGGCCTTAATGGTCGACGGCCGGCCCCTGGTGGAAAGCAATTACATCAACGAATATCTGGACGATGCCTATCCCACGCCGCCCCTGATGCCGACCGACCCGCTTCTCCGCCACGACGTGCGGCTATGGGCGAAATACATCGACGACACCTGCCTGCCCGCCATCCAGAAACACAACTGGATGTTCCATTTCCATCCCATGGCACGCGAATGGTCGGACGAAGAATTGGAACGCAGACTGGCCGCCATCCCCACTGAAAACCGCAAGCATGTATGGTACCGCATGGCCCGCGATCCCTATACGGCCGAAGAGTTGGAAACGGCTCTCAATATCCTGCGCGACATGATGGACCGGATCGAAGCCCGCGTGGCCAAGACCGGCTTCGTCACCGGCGATGCCTATTCATTGGCGGACATCGCGGCCGCACCCTACGTGATCCGCACGGAAGAACTCTCGCCTGAGGACGTTTCACCCGAAAAGCGCCCCCATGCCGCCAAATGGTGGCAAGCGATCAAGGCGCGCCCGGCCTGTAAAGCCGCGCATATGGAGCCCTTCAACAAACAATGCTTTTCCGGATGGATGCCGCCGGCGTCCTAGCCGGCGCAAACGCTACTCTTTCGGCTTCAGGTCCAGCGAGGCCGAATTGATGCAGTAACGCAGGCCCGTGGGCTCGGGCCCGTCAGGAAAGACATGGCCCAGATGGGCATCGCATTTCGAGCAGACGACCTCGACCCGGCGCATGAAGAAGCTGACGTCTTCGTGCTCCACGACCGCGTCCGGGCTGACCGGTTGATAATAGCTCGGCCAGCCGGTGCCGCTGTCGAACTTGGTATCCGATGAAAACAGCGGCTCGCCGCAGCAGATGCAGGCATAGGTGCCCGCATCCTTGCAGTCGTGATACTTGCCCGTGAACGCACGCTCGGTCCCGGCCTTACGGGTCACATCATACTGTTCGCGGGTCAACTGCTCGCGCCATTCGGCGTCGGACTTTTCGATCTTGCCGGTCATCTTCCGTTTCCACCAATTGAAGACCATGGCCGATCATATAGGACGGTGGCATGGGAAAGCGAGAGGGCTCGCGGGAAGTTTACCCGCCCCGGGCATTGCCCCAAAAGACGCGGCTCAGGCCTGGCCCTTTTCCGCCAACTTGGTGAAGCCGTCGCGGGTCTGCGGCAGTTTGCGGTCCAAAATCTTGGACGCCACCATGTTGCGCAGCACCTGGGCCGTGCCGCCGCCGATGGTGAACATCCGCGCATCGCGGTACATGCGCTCCAGGGGCAGGTTGCGGGAATAGCCCATGGCGCCGAACACCTGCAGGGCGTCGGACGTGACCTTGATCGCCATTTCCGAGGTGAAAATCTTGGCCTGGGCCGCCAGCGTCATATCGGGGAAGCCGGACGGATCGGTTTCCGCACTGGCGGCGGCGCGGTAGATCAGCGTTTGCGCCGCCGTGATCTGGGTCGCCATGTCGACCAGCATCCATTGCAGGCCCTGGAATTCGGCGATGGGCCGTCCGAACTGTTCGCGTTCCTTGGCGTATTCAAGGGCGCGTTGATAGGCCCCCTGGGCAATGCCCAAGGCCACCGTGCCGGCCCCCACGCGCTGCGAGTTATAGGCCGTCATCAAACCGGCGAAGCCGCGCTTGATCCCCTGGGGCGGGATCAGAGCCATGGATTCAGGCACTTCCAAATCCTTGAAATGGACCTCGCATTCGGGAATGCCGCGCAGCCCCATGGCGGGTTCGCGGTTGCCGATCACCAGTCCCGGATGCTCGTTGCGCACGGCCAGGAAGCCGCCGATGCCCTTTTCCTCGTTGCCTTCGAATACGCGGGCGAAGATCAGATGAATTTTCGACACCCCGCCGCCGGTGATCCAATGCTTGGTGCCGTTGATGACGTAGGTATCGCCTTTTTTCTCGGCGCGGGTGGTCATTTCCGAAGCAGCCGAACCGGCGTTCGGCTCGGTAATGCAGATCGCGGGCTTGTCCCCGGCCAGCACGTGTTCGGCGCAGATCTTTTTCTGATCTTCCGAGCCGTATGTCATGACGGCGGAAATGGCGCCCATGTTGGCCTCGACCACGATGCGCGCGGTGACGCCGCAATGCTTGCCCATTTCCTCGACCACCAGAACCGCATCCAGGAACGACCGGCCCTGTCCGCCGTATTCCTTAGGCATGGTCATGCCCATGAAGCCCGCGTCTTTCAGCAAGGCAACGTTGTCCCAGGGGTATTCTTCCGTTCGGTCGACCTCGGCGGCGCGTTCCCGGATCGGTCCTTCGGCCAATTTTCGGGCCTTGGCCTGCAGGGCTTTCTGGTCGTCGGTCAAATCGAACATGATAGGCCTCCCCTTAAATCAATCCGTCTTTGCGCAATGCCGCGCGTTCGTCGTCGCCAAGCTCCAACAATTCGGCCAGGACCTCGTCCGTGTGCTGGCCCAGAGTCGGCGGCGGTCGGCGGTAGCTGACGGGCGTTTCCGACAGCTTGATCGGATTGCCCAGAAGATCGACCGTGCCGTCCTTGGCCAACGGTTGATCCATTTGGATCTTCATTTCCCGGTGCTGGATCTGCGGGTCCTGGAAGGTCTGTTCCAGGTTATAGACGGGGGCGGCGGGCACGTTGCGCGCCTCCAGCCCGTCGATCCATTCCTGGGTCGTTTTGCTGGGCGTGACCTGTTCCAGCTTGGCAACCAGTTCGTCCCGGTTGACCAGACGCTTGGGGTTGGTGTCATAGCGCGGGTCCGTCGCCAGTTCGGGCACGCCCGCGAATTCGCAAAACCGGGAATACTGCCCGTCATTGCCGGCGGCCAGATAAAAGTATCCGTCCTTGGTCGGAAACACCTGATAGGGCACGATGTTGGCGTGCTGGTTGCCGCGCCGCTTGGGCAGATCGCCGGAGGTGAAATAATTAAGCGCCTCGTTCGACGACCAGGCAACCGTGGTGTCCAGCAATCCCAGATCGATCAGCTGCCCCTGGCCGGTTTTGTCCCGGTGGCGCAGGGCCGCCAGGATCGCGGTCGAGGCATACATACCGCACATGATGTCGGAAATGCCGACGCCGACGCGCACGGGCTCGCCGTCCGGGCTGCCGGTCAGACTCATAATCCCACCCATGGCCTGGGCCAGGGCATCATATCCCGGGCGGTCCTTATAGGGCCCTGTCCGTCCGAAGCCGGTGATATGGCAATAGACCACGTTCGGGAACTCGTCCTTCAGGTCATCATACCCAAGGCCGTATTTTTCCAGCGCCCCGGTCTTCAGGTTATGGGCCAGCACGTCGCAATGCTTCAAAAGCTGCTTGATCAGGGCCGCCCCTTCGGGCCGGGAAAAGTCCACCGTGACCGATCGCTTGTTGCGGTTGACCGCCAGGTAATAAGCGCTTTCGTCCATATCCCCGCCGTCTTCAGCCGTCAGGAACGGAGGGCCCCAACTGCGCGTGTCGTCGCCGACGCCGGGCCGTTCGATCTTGATGATGTCAGCGCCCAGATCGCCCAAAAGCTGGGCACAGGTCGGACCGGCCAAGATGCGGGTCATGTCGAGGATGCGGATTCCCGCCAAGGGTCCGGCGGGTCGAGTGGTGGTTTCGGTCATGGATGTTTCCGTTAGGATGCGGGCACGAATTGAAGGAGCCGCATGCTACACCCCTGCTCCGCGCAAGCAAAGACCACCCGGTCCAAAATGAAACGCTAAACCGGCACTTACCCGGCGGAGTTCAAATCCGTATGGGCGGGCTTACCCTGCACCCCTTTGTACAGGATGCCCTGGCGCAGCTTCATGATGCGTTCGTACTCGGCCAGGGCCGCTTCGTCCATGTCGCTGTCGGGCGGTGTTTCGTGGATGAAGTTGCCGTGGGTATCCTCGCCGCGCACCAACCAAGCACAATCCTTGTCGGCGTTGACCTGAGATACGTCCGGGCGGATATAGCGGATGGCGAAACCGATCCGCCGGTCGTCCGTGGTGTTGGGGGTCGACGCATGGGCGATCATCACATGGTGCAGGGAGACCTCGCCGGGGTTGAGCGGCATGTAGGCAGCTTCGTCCTCGTTAACCTCGACCGCGATTTCCTGGCCGCGGGTCAGAAGATTGTCCTTATCCAAGGTGTCGCGGTGTTCGATCTGATTCCATTTGTGGCTGCCCGGCACGACCTTCATGCAGCCGGCTTCCACCGTGGCCGGGGATAACGCCACCCAGGCGGTCAGCACGTCGGGCTTGGACAGGCCCCAATAGGTCGCGTCCTGATGCCAGGACACGAAACCGGGATCGTGGGCATCCTTGACGAACAGCGAACAGCCCCAGGCCATGATGTCGGGGCCAAGGACGTCTTCGACCGCGTCTAGAATCTTGGGATGGGAAACCAGTTCCGCCGCCCAGGTCTGCAACAGGTACAGCTTCTGCCCCTTGGAAAGGGCGTACCAGCCGCCCTGGGCTTCTTCATAGGCTTCGAACCGGCGGCGATAGGAAAGCGCCGTTTCCCCATCCATGACCGGCACGGGAGCGACGAACCCATTGCTGTGAAAATCGCTGACCTGCTGTTCCGAAAGAAGCTTCGGCATCATTCCCTCCCAAGGAAGCTGCAGTTGGTTCGGGTTGTCCGTGAATTTTACGCCGAACGGCGGCATACGGCCAGTCCCGGGCTTTTAGTGAGCCTCAGGACACCCGATGACGGCAAGCGAGTTTTGCTTAAGAACCCTTCAAGGATTCCTCACATGCGCCGGTCGGTCAAAGGATGATGATCAGGTGACGTTGAAGTCGCTGTCGTCCAGGGCCGCGCCGTCCGTATCGGTCAGCTCGATCTCCATATCGACCTGGGCGTCGCCGTCGGCGTCAATTTCCAGGATCTTGGTCTGATCGTTGAACCGGGCCTGGGCATTGCCCCCACCATCGAAACCGTGGGTTTCATCGCCCAGGAAATCGAAGGTCCCGGTCGCAAAGGCGGAAAGGTCCAGAATATCGACCGAATCCCCCGCTCCGCCGGCATCGAAGTCTTCGATCACGTCGCGCAGAGCCGCCCCGACGCCCGATTCCTCAGCCGATTGATAGATGAACACGTCGCGGCCTTCGCCGCCGATCAGGATGTCCTGGCCCAGGCCGCCCGTGATGACGTCGTCGCCATCCCCGGTCTCGACGATGTCGTCCCCAGCACCGGCATCGATGTCATTGTCGCCGCCGATCACCCAGATGTCGTCATCCCCGGCACCGCCGAACACGATGCTGCCGCCGTCATCGACAGTCACGATATCGTCGCCGTCGCCGGCATCGATGTAATTCTCGCCCCATCCGGCCTCGATGTCGTCGTCACCCGCGCCGCCGTAAATTTCATTGTCGCCGTCGCCGGCATAGATGATGTCGTCACCATCACCGCCGTCGATCAGGTTGTCCCCGTCGCCCACGTCCAGATCATCATCGCCGCCGCCGCCGAAAATGCGGTTGTCCCCGTCATCCGTGATGACGACGTCGTCACCGGCGCCGCCGTGGATTTCATTATCGCCGTTCAGGGCGTCGATGATGTCGTCGCCCGCACCGCCCCGGATCAGGTTGTCGCCATCGCCGACCAGGACTTCATCATCGCCGTCGCCGCCGTCAACTTCGTTGTCGCCGTCGCCCAAATCGACCATGTCATCGCCGATACCCGCGAACACACGGTTATCCCCGTCACCGGCGGCCAGATCGTCATCACCGGCGCCACCGGTCAATTCGTTGTCGCCGTCCAGGGCTTCAATGTCATCGTCATCGGCCCCACCATCGACGATGTTATCGCCGTGGCCCAGGAAGACCTGATCGTTCCCGGCCCCGGCCAGCACCGTATTGGCGCCGTTGCCGCCGCGCAGGATGTCGTCGCCGTCGCCACCGTCGAGAATGTTATCGCCGCTACCGCCGATCAGCTCGTCATGGCCCGTACCGCCGGAAATGGTGTCGTTCCCGGCACCGCCGATCAAAAGATCATTGCCTGCAAGGCCCCGGATATCGTCGTCTCCGGCAAGGCCATCGATCACATCGGCGCCGCTTGACCCGATCAGCAGGTCATTGCCCGTGGTTGCCGTATCGGGCACATCATCGACCGTAATTTCCACTGTTTCCGTATAGACAAGGCCGCCGCCGTCCGTTGCCGTGATTTCAAGCGTGATGGTGGGTTCGGCCTCGAAATCCAGGCTGACGCCATCGGCAAGTTTCAACTGACCTGCCACGATTTCAAACCGCGGGTCGTTGACGGTCAGCACATGGCTGTCGCCGGCGTCCGGGTCGGTCACGTTCAGCATACCGATCACCACGCCCTGTTCGTTTTCCAAAACATTGGATGTATCCAGGGCAATCGCCGTCGGCGCCTGATTGCCGCCGGGCGGGTCCGTGGGATCGATCTCGACCCCGTCGACGATCACCTTCAAGGCTTCGAAGTCTTTTGCCGTCAGGGCAATTGCGGTGAATTTATAGGTATGGTTGTTGCCCCGGCTCCACCAGCGGCCATGATGCCCGCTGGTGGCGCTTTCCAGATGATCCAGATATCCCAGGACATCCTGGCGGACGGCGTCGTCCTGCCATTCCGCCGCGGTGAATTTCAGAACCAGCGTGTCATCACCCTTGCCGCCGTCGTAAACGTCGCAGCCCGTACCGTTGCGGGCCGCCACATAGACGGCCGTGTCATCACCCTTGCCGCCATCAACCAGATCACGGCCGGCCCCGCCGGTCAGCCAATCGTCGCCCTTGCCGCCATAGATCTTGTCGTTGCCGCCACGCCCATCGATCGTGTCATCGCCGCCGTGCCCGTACAGACGGTCATTGCCCTCCGTGCCGACGATGACGTCATCCCCACGCCCCCCATGACCGGGGAAATAGCGATCCACAACATGGTGCAGCCAACCGAACAACGCTTTCAGAAAAAACATGTGCAAGATCCGTCAAAATGGGCCAACCGGCATGAAAGCCGAGAGCTTCCGATCAATGTTGGCTGGGACCGTATCATGCCGCCCTGACATTAAGGTGACAGACGGCGAAAGGCCTCCGGACGGGGAATCCGAAGGCCTTCGTCGAGAATTCTATAGATGGGGTGAGACCCGGCGGCTGGGGGGAAGGTTGGGGAGTTGGGGAGTGACCGCCGGGCCTCTCTGCGGGGTTCAGGCCGTGGACTCACGACCTAAGGGGCAAACGAAGTGGGGCGGGCTTACCCAAAAGCTACAGAGGCAATGACAGCGGTCGCCACCATGAAGCCGAGCACAAGCCCGGTCACGGTCAGTGATGTCGCGTTTGTCGAAGTCAAATTGCGCTGCATAATCGCACCTCCTTCTTGAGGCTTGCAGGCATGGCATCTTCTCTTGCCGTAGCCTCCTGCACTTTTAGTCAAGTCGTCCCATGGACCACGTTAAGGGGGAGTCGTTAACGATTTCTGAATCAAACTTAATTTTCTTTAAGCGTGAAAACGCATAGTCTTAGGGCCAACGCGTGACAAAAACCGTCAAGAAACCAAAGCTTAGGGAGACCCCACATGCAGACCCGCGCCGCCGTCGCCATTGAAGCCGGCAAACCCCTTTCCATCGAAACCGTCGACCTGGACGGCCCCAAAGAAGGCGAATGCCTGGTCGAGATCAAGGCCACGGGCATCTGCCACACGGATGAGTTCACCCTGTCGGGCGCCGATCCGGAAGGCATCTTTCCGGCCATCCTGGGGCACGAGGGTGCGGGCGTGGTGGTCGATGTCGGGCCCGGGGTGACGTCCCTGAAAAAAGGCGACCACGTGATCCCGCTTTACACGCCGGAATGCCGGGTGTGCGAATACTGCCTGAACCCGAAAACCAACCTGTGTCAGGCGATTCGCACGACCCAGGGCCAGGGCGTCATGCCCGACGGCACGTCGCGGTTCAAGTTGAACGGCCAGTCTGTGTTTCATTACATGGGGACTTCGACCTTTTCCAACCACACGGTGGTGCCGGAAATCGCCCTTGCCAAAATCCGCGAAGACGCACCCTTCGACAAGGTCTGCTACATCGGCTGCGGTGTCACCACCGGCATCGGCGCCGTGATCAACACAGCCCAGGTAGAGCCGGGATCGAACGTGGTGGTGTTCGGCCTGGGCGGCATCGGGCTCAACGTCCTTCAGGGGGCCAGGCTGGTCGGTGCGGACATGATCGTCGGGGTCGACCTGAACCCAAACAAAAAAGAATTGGCCGAAAAATTCGGTATGACCCATTTCGTCAACCCCAAGAACCACGGCGACGACCTAGTCAACCATCTGGTCGAACTGACCGGGGGCGGGGCGGATTATTCCTTCGAATGCATCGGCAACACGACCGTCATGCGCCAGGCGCTGGAATGCGCCCATAAAGGATGGGGCGAAAGCATCATCATCGGCGTCGCCGGTGCCGGGCAGGAAATTTCGACCCGGCCGTTCCAGCTTGTCACCGGGCGGTCGTGGCGCGGCACGGCCTTCGGCGGGGCGCGCGGACGCACGGACGTGCCGAAAATCGTCGATTGGTACATGGACGGGAAGATCAATATCGACGATCTGATTACCCATACCATGGCGCTGGATGACATCAATCAGGGCTTCGATCTCATGCATGAAGGCAAGAGTATTCGAAGCGTCGTCGTCTTTTGATTAGACGCTTCATCGCGGGCGGTTGCCTGGCGGCCTGCTTTTTGGCGGGACCGGTTGCGGCTTCGGAAGAAAAGGCCGAACCGCCCCCGGTGCCCAAGGATTTCGTTTACGGCCTGCATTTTCTCAAGGCCCGGGATTATCCCCGGGCCATCGCCCATCTGACCGAAGCCATTCAGGCCCATGCCTTGAAACCGCAGCGGCTTTCCGATGCCCATTATTTCCGGGGCCGCGCCCTGACCCGCACCAAGCGTGACGAACTGGCGCTCGCGGATTTCACCCTGGCCGTCACCTATTGGCCTGAGAACGTCAAGGCGCTGCGCGTGCGCTGCCGGGCGCTGACCCTTCAGGACAAGCTTGCAGACGCCAAAGCGGACTGCGATCAGGCGGTTCTGCTTGCACCCGACGACTGGCGCGGATGGTTCACGCGCGGGTTATTACATGACAAAAAGAACGACCGCAGCCTGGCGCTGAGCGACTTCACCGCCGCCCAGGCACGCATGCCGGACGGAATGGACACCTTCCCGGCCGTATCCCGCCAGCTTCGCGCTTATGATCTGTTAAAGAACGAAAACCAGGATACGGCGCCCGCCGGTCCCACGCACCCCGTCTGGGTCGAGGACTGATTTCGCCGCTACCACTTGGCATCGTCCGGACGCTCGGCAAATCCCCGGCTTTTCTTCCGGTCCGGTTTCCAGTAAACCGCAGGCAATTCCAACGACCCGCCCTATTCACATACACGAACGGACCAATCTGACCATGGACGCGCTTTACTTCGAGGATTTCACCCCTGGCCGCAAATTCAAGACCCGCGGCATGACCCTGACCGAAGCCCAGATCATGGAATTCGCCTGGCAGTGGGATCCGCAACCGTTCCACGTGGATGCCGAAGCCGCCCGTGACAGCCAGTTCGGCGGCATCATCGGATCGGGCTTTCAAACCCTGTTGGTCGCTTTCCGCCTGTGGTTCCAGGAAAACGTCATGAACGAATGCTCCATGGGGTCCCCGGGGTTGGATGAAATCCGCTGGAAACTTCCCGTGCGCCCGGGCGACACCCTGCATGTCGAGGCCGAGGTGGCGGAAAGCCGCGCGTCCGATTCAAAACCGGATCGCGGCTACACGAAAATCGCTTATGCGGTCGTCAATCAAAAGGGCGAAACGGTCATGACCTATGTCGCCAACCATATCTTCGCCCGCCATCCGGCCGGCGACGACCGCAGGATTTGACCGGCATCATAAGACGGGCAACATAACACGACACGGCATTTGAATTTTCAGGCGGGGGAGGCCATCATCCAAACCATGGAGAGGCTATCAGAAAACAAATCCTTCGGCGGGCTTCAGTCCGTCTGGGAACATCAATCCGATATTTGCCAATGTCCCATGCGGTTTTCCGTCTACACCCCGCCTGCGGTGGTGGACGGAACCGCCGACGGCCCCGTACCTGTGTTGTGGTGGCTCTCAGGCCTGACCTGCACGGAAGAGAACTTCACCGTGAAATCCGGCTTCCAGAAGTACGCCGCCGAACACAACCTGATGGTCGTGGCCCCCGATACCAGCCCGCGCGGCACGGATCATCCGGGCGAACATGACGATTACGATTTCGGTTCCGGCGCCGGGTTCTATGTCAACGCGACGCAAGATCCCTGGCGCGAGAATTACAACATGTACAGCTACGTGACCGAGGAACTGCCCGACGTGGTGTTCAACGGTATCGGCAGCTGCGACCGGAACCGCCAGGGCATTTTCGGCCATTCCATGGGCGGACATGGCGCATTGGTGATCGCGCTGCGTGAACGGCGGACCTACAAATCCCTGTCGGCCTTCGCGCCGATCGTAACCCCCGCAAGCGTGCCCTGGGGGAAAAAGGCGCTTGCCGGATACCTGGGCGATAACGAAGACGCCTGGAAAGAGTTCGATGCCACGGAACTGATCATTTCGGGGCATTTGTTTGCCGGCGACATTCTGATCGATCAGGGCTTGGGCGACCAGTTCCTGGACAATCAGCTGCAACCGCAACGGTTCGTCGATGCCTGCAAGGATGTGGATCAGCCCGTGACCCTGCGCATGCAGGAAGGCTACGACCATTCCTATTTCTTTATTGCGACCTTCATCGGCGATCACATCGCTCATCACGCCACGGCGTTGAAGGCCTGATCCCGCCCCATTCCAATCGAATGCATGAAAAGAAGAAGGCCGGCCCAAAAGGACCGGCCCGAGTTTCAGGGAGGAGGGAAGCCGTTAGACCGCGCGGTGGGCCCGGTCAATGGCTGTGGCTGCATCGCGGACGGCGGGGGGATTTTCTCCCGGCGCCTAAGCTGTTGTCCCAGCAGCAAAATCCGCGAGCGCCACACTAAAAACCTAGCACTTATGTATGTAAAAACAAGATAACCAAAAGTCATATAACCATAGGTAATGATAGGTCTACGCCCTGCACTTGCGCAGATACGCCGAACACCGCCGGAATACTGGGAAATTGGAGCGGGTGAAGGGAATTGAACCCTCGACACCGAGCTTGGGAAGCTCGTGCTCTACCACTGAGCTACACCCGCTTGCTGCTCCGCTCTATAGGTCATTGCCCCGATCAAAGCAAGATCAGCCGACGCATAGGGGTGCCGCATTGCGCGCTTCTCACCGCATGCTCACAAAAAAGTTTATGGCCGCGCCTGCCGTGCTTCGGTTAAAGAACTCGATTGTTTGTTTTCGGAAAAACCGCCCCGGGCAGGCATTCACCGGGGCATTGCGGCCAAACAGGCCGCGTGGGGCATGACCATGGTTCAGGCGATGCTGGCCGAACGGCCGGTTCTCGATCCGCAAAAATTCCACGATCCCCGAACCACCGCGAAGGGAGAGCCCCGCGCCGCCGTGGCGTTTGCGGGCCTGCGCACCCTGTGGATCAACACAGGATCGCTCTGCAACATCGAATGCGATGGCTGCTATATCGAAAGCGGGCCGAAAAACGACCGCCTTTCCTATATCTCACAGGGCGAAGTGGCTGCCTTTCTGGACGAGATCGAACGCGACCGCTTGGGCACCCAGGAAATCGGCTTCACCGGCGGCGAGCCGTTCATGAACAAAGACATGGCCGACATGGCCGGCGATGCGCTCGCACGCGGTTTTCGCGTCCTGATCCTGACCAATGCCATGGCACCCATGTGGCACAAACGGGACCGGCTGGCGGACCTTCACCGCCGTCACGGCGAGGCCCTTGCCGTCCGTGTGTCCGTCGATCATTTCACCCCGGACGGTCACCAAGGCATTCGCGGCGCCGGATCCTGGGCCCCCATGATCCGGGGGCTGAAATGGCTGGCGGATGAGGGCATTAACCTTTCCATCGCCGCACGCCAGCCGTCAGGCGAAACGAACGCCCAAACCCGCGCAGGCTTCGCGGACTTGTTCACGGCGGAAAACATCCAACTCGACGCAGGATCGCCGAAGGGTTTGGTCATCTTCCCCGATATGGACGCGGCCCGCGACGTGCCGGAAATCACCGAAGCCTGTTGGGGTATCCTGGGCGTTGATCCGGCAAGCATGATGTGCGCCACGTCCCGCATGGTGGTCAAACGTAAGGACAGTGCCGAGCCGGTTGTCCTGCCCTGCACCTTGC
This sequence comes from Rhodospirillales bacterium, assembly GCA_040218445.1. Taxonomy (GTDB): domain Bacteria; phylum Pseudomonadota; class Alphaproteobacteria; order Rhodospirillales; family Casp-alpha2; genus UBA1479. The sequence continues at coordinate 98,371 of JAVJRK010000004.1, forward strand.
TGCCCTACGATGCCCGATTCGAGATGGGCCCGACCCTGGGCGATGCAACTGGCCCCGTGCATTTGAACCATCCCCATTGCGCCACCTTCTGCGTGCTTGGCGGCGCCAGCTGTTCCGGAAGCGATTAACGATCATGGCCGACCCCATCCGCCCTCACTTGGAATTAGGCCCCCTGAACGGCCCGGTGATGCTGTTCGGCGGCCCCTATTCCAATCTGCAGGCGACGCAGGCCCTGCGCGCCGAAGCCAGCCGCCTCGGCATCCCGGCTGGCCGGGTGATCTGCACAGGCGATGTGGTCGCCTATTGCGGCGATCCCGACCGGACCCTGGATGAAATCATCGGTTGGGGTTGCCATGTCGCCATGGGCAATTGCGAGGAAGCCCTGGGCGAAGGCGGCGACGACTGCCGCTGCGGATTCGAAAAGGGCTCGCAATGCGATCTTCTGTCCGTACGCTGGTTCGCCCATGCCAGTGCCCGTGTCACGGCCGATCAGAAAGCCTGGATGGCCGCCCTGCCCCATCCCATCACATTCGAAATGGGGGGTGCCAAATTCGCCGTGGTGCACGGCCATTCCCGGGATATTTCCGAATGGGTGTTCGCCTCGACCCCCGAGGGCGAGAAACACGTGGCCTTGGATGATCTTGGCGTCGATGCGGTGATCGCCGGGCATTCCGGCCTGCCGTTCAGCCATGTGCTGTCCGACGGGCGCCTGTGGCACAACCCGGGTGTGATCGGCGTTCCCGCCAACGACGGCACGCCCCGGGTCTGGTATTCGCTGCTGGAATCAGGGACAAAGGGCATCACCATCCGCCACCTGGCGCTGGATTACGATTTCGAAGGGGCCCGGGCGCGCATGGCCGAGGAAAGCCTGCCCGATGCCTACCGCATCGCCCTGAAAGACGGGCTGTGGCCGAATTTGGACGTCCTGCCCACGGCCGAAAGCGCGGAAACAGGCCGGCCTATCGGCATCGCGCCCGTGACTTGGACACCACCGCCCTTGCCTGCCGCCGCCCAGCGAGTACAGTAACCCCCAAATGCAAACCTCGCCTCATTCGGGCGGATCGGGCGGGCCCGGTTCCGGCCCCCTGCTTCATATTGATGCCCGGCCAAAGACCCTGGGAAACGTTGATCCCGGCGGCTTCATCCTGGGACTTTCCGTGCTGGCACGTCTGGTCAAAACGGCCAAAAAGAACGGATTCGCCACGATCCAGGTGGCCGGTGATTCGTCGCTGGAACCACTTCTGGCCGGAACGGATGCAACGCTGACACCGCCGGACACCTTCCCATCCGCGGGCGCTGCCGTCGTGCCTGCAACCTACCTGGGCGAGAAGGCCTGGCTCGCCGATCTGGCAGCCCGGCCCGGCGACGCGACACAGATGACCTTCCCGGTCCCGCCCTTGGATCTGGCCGTCGATCCCGACATCAAGAAGGCGGAGCAGCGCCTGCTGTCCACCCTGATCAAGGATACGGACGGCTTCATGTCGCGCCATTTCGCCCGTCCCATTTCCCTTCGGCTATCGCGCATCCTGGCGCCCCGCGGCGTAACTCCCAACCAGATGACCGTTGTCAGCACGGCCATCGGACTGTCGGCCGCGCCTTTCTTTCTGTCATCCAGCCCCCTGATGCAGACCCTGGGCAGCGCGTTGTTCATTCTGCATTCCATAGTCGACGGCTGTGACGGCGAACTGGCACGTTTGACCTTCCGGGAATCGCGGATCGGCGGGCTGCTGGATTTCTGGGGTGACAATCTGGTTCATGTGGCCGTGTTCGCGGCCATGGGCCTGGGCTGGGCAATGGCGGCGGACGCCGTCTGGCCGCTGTATCTGACCGGCCTGGCCGTGGCCGGGACCGCAGGTTCGGCAGCTGCGGTCTATTGGTTCACACTGCGCCGCAAGGATACAGGCGGGCCGGTCTATACGTCGGTCTCAAGCGGCACGCCGGACCGTCTGTCGAAACATCTGGACGCCCTGTCACGCCGGGACTTCATCTATCTGGTATTCGTCCTGGCGTTGTTCGGCAAAGCGGCCTGGTTCCTGGCCCTTACCGCCGTGGGTGCGCCCGTGTTCCTGATCTTGGTGCTGATCCTGGCAGCACGCACCCGCCCTGACGAACGGTCTGCCTAGTATCCTACCTATCTAGATCCCTAGGGGTGCCTAGGCGATAGAGCGCAACCGGCCACGCAAGCGGTCTTCGGCGATGGCCAGGGCTTCCGGTGTGTCCACGTCCAGCCACCAGTTCCCGGTGACGTCACAAACCGTGGCCCGGCCCAGTCCCGCCAATTCGCGCAAGCCGTCGGCAAGGCCGTGGCGACCTTCTTCGGCGGCCAGGCGAAGGCCCTCGAACAGGCCGTCCGTGCAGTACATGACACCCGTGTCAGCGGCATCCCAGACGTCCAGGCTTTTGGAGATTTCCGTGATGGCGGCGGCGTCAAGGCGTACCTTCATTACGTCGTCCATGTCGACGATGCCGGATTTGTCGTGATCGACGGCCAATACCATGGCGCCCGGCGCCGGTGCCTGGGCGGCCAGTGCCATCGGAAGGCCCGCGTCATACAGATGATCGCACATGGTCAGGATGAACGGTTCGCCGGACAGCGCCTCGGCTGCGGCCAAGGTACTGGCGCCGTTTCCTTTTTCCCAATCGTCGGCATGCACAAAGGTCATCGGGGCCATGCCAAGACGCTGGGTCAGCGAGGTGAAATAACTGCGCACCATTTCGGCCTCGTGCCCCAGGGAAACCACGAACCGTTCGATGCCCAAAGACTCCCGCAGCGACGTGACAATGCGCTCACCCAAGGTGACGCCGGCAACCGGAACCAACGGCTTGGGCAGGCTGGCATTGGGGAACAGGCGCGAGCCCGTACCGGCAGCCAGGATCAGGGCGGTTTTCGGCGCATCCGTCGGCACCGCCAGGTCGCGGTCGTCCGCCCGATGGCTCGTGACGCTGGCCGATCCGCCGGCGATAAAGGCATTGGTCAATTCCCGTGCCATGGAATCGCGCATCTGCACGGGCGGGCTTTTCATGTAATAGGCGGAGGGCGCATCCAGCGGCCCGCCGATACCCCGCTCCAAGCCCAATTTGGCGCATCGGATGGCATCGATCACGACGCCTGCGCTGTTGGGGGAATCCTGTACCGACAGGCGCAATTCCATTTCCAGCGGCACGTCGCCGAAGCCACGGCCTTCCATGCGGATGAAAGCGACCTTGTTGTCGTTCTGCCAAGGCACGTAATCGGACGGCCCGATGTGGATGTCGTTGCTGTCGATGGGAACGTCCAACTGCGATGTCACGGACTGGGTCTTGGATTTCTTCTTGGACTTCAGGCGCGAGTGCTGAAGCATGTTGAGAAAATCCGTATTGCCGCCGGTATTGAGCTGATACGTGCGGTCGATGGAAACGCCGCGGTCGCCGAACAGGCGCGCCAGCTGGCGGTGAACGATGGTCGCACCGACCTGACTTTTAATGTCGTCGCCGACAATGGGCACACCGGCCTGGCGGAAGCGCCCGGCCCAATCCGGGTCCGTGGCAATAAACACGGGCACGCAGTTGACCATGGCGACACCGGCATCCAGGCAGGCCTGAGCGTAGTGTTTGACCGCCTGGTCCGAACCTACGGGCAAGTAGCACACCAGGACTTCGGCCCCTGTGTCGCGAAGCGCCTGGGCGACGTCCTCCGGTTCCTGATCGGCGGCGCGGAAGGCGCGGTCGTCTTCGTAGTCCCCCATATGGTCGGCGATGCCGTCCAGCACCGGTCCCATGCGGACGATGACGTCCGAGACCGGCAAGGCGCGCTGGAACACGGTGGTGCAATTGGGCTTGGCGAAAATCGCCTTTTCCACGGGCTGGCCCACCTTGCGGCGGTCGATGTCGAAGGCACAGACGACCTGTATATCCGTAACACCCCAACCACCCACGTCCGGGTGCATCAAACCGGCATGTTCGCTGCCGTTACCCCGGCGATAAAATTCCAACCCCTGAACAAGTGAACTGGCGCAATTCCCCACCCCTGCGATAGCAATTTTGACTTTAGACATTGATGTCACTTCTTCGTCCTATGATCGGTTAACACTGATTAGCCCGCAGGGGGATATATAGGCTTGCTGTAACGCTTCTGTAGCATGAACGGAAAGAAACGGTCACCCGGAAACAGGCGTGCCCGTTGATTGAGGCAACATCCCCCGAACCGGGCGCGTTACCCGCAGGTTATTTAAAGCTGACTTCGCAAATTTCGTAGGCTTTTGAGCCACCGGGTGTCGTTACCTCGACGGAATCATCAACCGACTTTCCGACCAGCGCACGGGCCAGGGGCGAGGTCACGGAGATCATGCCCTTTTCCAGGTCTGCTTCGTGCTGGCCGACGATGCGGTAGCTTACTTCCTCACCGGTGTCTTCATCGGCCAGAAGGACCGTCGCACCGAAGCGCACGGTATCGCCGGTCATGCCCGAGGTGTCGATCACTTCGGCCAGGCTGACGACGGATTCAAGTTCCGCCACGCGGCCTTCGATAAAGCCCTGTTTTTCACGCGCGGCATCGTATTCGGCGTTTTCCGAAAGGTCGCCGTGTTCGCGGGCCGCCGCGATCGCCTGGATAACGGCCGGGCGTTCGACGGTCTTAAGGCGCCGCAATTCGTCTTCAAGGGCCTTCAGGCCCTCGCGCGTCATCGGGATTTTTTCCATATCACCGTTCTCCAACGCCTCTCCGGGGGGCGCCAAAACAAAAACCTTACACCCGGCCCCCAGTCGCAGGGACCGCCCAAAACCGCATCATGTCGGAATTGATTAGTACGTCTGTGAAAAATAATCCTGAAGCGGCGCCACTTCAAGGGTCCCGTGAGCCATGGCTTCCATGGCTTCGACGACGGCCGCCGCCGCCGTCAGGGTCGTATAGTGAGCCACACCGTTTTCCAGGGCCGCACGGCGGATGGACCGTGAGTCCTCGATCGCCTGCGCTCCCTCGGTCGTGTTGATGACCAGATGGATATCGCCGTTGACGATGGCGTCTTCGCAATGGGGGCGGCCTTCCAGAACCTTGTTGATGCGCGCCACGTCCAGGCCCTGATCGGCCAGGAAACGTTGCGTGCCGCCCGTCGCCACCACCTTGAACCCCAGGGCGGCCAGGCGCCGGGCGATATCGACCATGCCCGTCTTGTCCCGGTCCTTGACCGATATAAACACCGTGCCGGTGGACGGCAGGCTCATGCCCGCGGCCAGCTGCGATTTGGCGAAGGCGCGGGGGAAATCCTTGTCCAGGCCCATGACCTCGCCGGTCGATTTCATTTCCGGACCCAGCACCGTATCGACGCCGGGGAAGCGCGAGAACGGGAACACGGCTTCCTTGACCGCCACATGATCACCGACCGCATGGGATTTCAGGTCCATGTCCTTGAGCTTCTCGCCGCACATCAGGCGCGTCGCGATCTTGGCGACGGGAATGCCCGTGGCCTTGGCCACGAAGGGCACGGTGCGCGATGCCCGCGGATTGACCTCCAGGATATAAATATCGCCGTCCTTGACCGCGAACTGCACGTTCATCAGGCCGACCACGTTGAGCCCGCGCGCCAGGGCATGGGCCTGGCGTTCCAGTTCGGCAATGGTATCGGGGCCGAGCGAGAACGGCGGCAGCGAACAAGCGCTGTCGCCCGAATGAATGCCCGCTTCCTCGATATGCTGCATGATGCCGGCGACGAACACGTCCTCGCCGTCGGAAAGCGCGTCCACATCGACCTCGATGGCGTCCTGCAGGTAACTGTCCAACAGCACCGGGCTGTCGCCGGAAACCTTGACCGCGTCGGTCATATAGCGGCGCAGCGCCGTCAGGTCGTGGACGATTTCCATGGCGCGGCCGCCCAGCACGTAGGACGGGCGGATCACCAGCGGATAGCCGATGCGTTCGGCCACGGCTTCAGCCTCGTCCTGAGAGCGGGCCAGGCCGTTGGCCGGCTGGCGCAGGTTCAGGTCCTGCAGAAGCTTCTGGAACCGTTCGCGGTCTTCGGCCAGATCGATGGCGTCGGGTGACGTGCCCAGAATGGGAATACCCGCACTTTCCAGCGCCAATGACAGCTTGAGCGGCGTCTGCCCGCCCAATTGCACGATCACGCCCTTGAACTCGCCGCGGGACTGTTCGCCGCGGATCAGCTCAATCACGTCTTCGGCGGTCAGGGGTTCGAAGAACAGACGGTCCGAGGTGTCATAATCGGTCGACACCGTTTCCGGGTTGCAGTTGACCATGATGGCCTCGTACCCGGTTTCCTTCAGCGCATAGGCCGCATGGACACAGCAGTAATCGAATTCGATGCCCTGGCCGATGCGGTTGGGCCCGCCGCCCAAGATGGCGACCTTCTTGCGGTCCGTGGGCTCGGCTTCGTTTTCAGGCGGGCGCGAGCCGTCGCCTTCATAAGCCGAATACATATAAGACGTCTTGGCCGGGAATTCGGCGGCGCAGGTATCGACCCGCTTGTAGACCGGCGTGATCCCGGCGGCGCGGCGCGCTTCGGAAACATCCAGCGCGGTCTCGCCGGCAAGCTCGCCCAGGCGCGCATCGCAGAAACCCATTTTCTTCAGGGACAGCCAGCCGCCGGCATCTTGCGGCAGACCGTCTTTCTTGACCCGGGCTTCCGCATCGATGATGGCCTGCATCTGGTCCAGGAACCAGGGATCGTACTTGGTGATCTGGGCCGCTTCCTCGACCGGCATGCCTTGGCGCAGGGCTTCGGCGATGGCCAGGATACGGTCCGGCGTCGGGCTGGAAATGGCGGCGCGCAGCACGTCGCGGTTGGCCTCGTAACCCGCTTCCGGGTCCAGGCCCTCGATCTCCTGATCGTTCAGGCCGGTCAGGCCCGTTTCCATGGACCGCAGGCCCTTTTGCAGGCTTTCCGCGAAGGATCGGCCGATCGCCATGGCCTCGCCCACGGACTTCATGGCCGTGGTCAGGGTCGGCTCCGCACCCGGGAACTTCTCGAACGTGAAGCGCGGGATCTTGGTGACCACGTAATCGATGGTCGGCTCGAAGCTGGCGGGCGTCACGCCCGTGATATCGTTGTCCAATTCGTCCAAGGTATAGCCGCAGGCCAGCTTGGCCGCGATCTTGGCGATGGGAAAACCGGTCGCCTTGGACGCCAGCGCCGAAGATCTGGAGACCCGGGGGTTCATTTCGATCACCACCAGGCGGCCTGTTTCCGGGTTGACGGCGAACTGCACGTTGGACCCGCCCGTATCGACCCCGATTTCGCGCAGCACCGCGATCGAGGCGTTGCGCATGATCTGATATTCCTTGTCGGTCAGGGTCAGCGCCGGGGCCACGGTGATGCTGTCGCCCGTATGCACGCCCATGGGATCGATATTTTCGATGGAACAGATGATGATGCAGTTGTCCGCATTGTCGCGGACGACCTCCATCTCGTATTCCTTCCAGCCCAGCACGCTTTCCTCGACCAGGACTTCCGTGACCGGGCTGGCGGCCAGGCCGCTGGCGACGATCTTCTCGAATTCCGGTCGGGTATAGGCGATGCCGCCGCCGATCCCGCCCATGGTGAAGGACGGGCGGATGATCGCCGGCAGGCCGACTTTCTGCAAAGCCTCAAGGGCTTCGGGCATGGAATTGACGACCGTGGACTTCGGGCTTTCCAAACCGATCTTGTCCATGGCGTCACGGAACTGCTGGCGGTCTTCGGCCTTGGCGATCACGGCCGCGTCGGCGCCGATCATCTCGACCCCGTATTTGTCCAGCACGCCGCTTTCGAACAGGGCGATGCCCGTGTTCAGGCCCGTCTGCCCGCCCATGGTCGGCAGCAGGGCATCGGGCCGTTCCTTGGCGATGATCTTTTCGACCATTTCCGGGGTGATCGGCTCCACATAGGTGGCGTCGGCCATGCTGGGGTCGGTCATGATGGTGGCCGGGTTGGAGTTGACCAGAATGACCCGGTAGCCTTCTTCGCGCAGCGCCTTGCAGGCTTGCGCGCCGGAATAATCAAATTCACAGGCCTGGCCGATGACGATGGGCCCGGCGCCGATGATCAGGATCGAGGAGATGTCTGTTCTTTTTGGCATTTTATGATTGAACCACAGAGACGGTGAGACAATGAGAAGAAAGAATGAGGGGCATCATAGGACCAGTCTCCGGATGCCGTTCTTGAGGACGGCGGAATTAAAATTGAGCAACAATCCAGTCTTAAGACCGCTTAGCTTCAGATAGGTCAGCAATTGAGCTTCATGGATGAGCAAAAGGTTTTCTACCGTCTTCAATTCAACAACCAGCCTGTCCGCAACGACTATGTCCAGTCGGTACCCGCAGTCGAGTTTGGCGTCTTTGTAAATAACAGGCAGCGAAACCTGTCTTTCGAAGGCGATATCGGCCGCGCCAAGTTCATAACAAAGACATTCCTCATAAGCCGACTCCAATAATCCAGGCCCCAGGTGACGATGAACCTCAATTCCTAGACCAATAACTTTCTCAGTCAGGGGGTCGTTCTGGAGAGCGGGACGGCTCATGTTTTCTTCTCATCGCCTCACTGTCTCTGTGGTTAGTTCTTCTTTTCCATCAGCTTCACGAAGCGCTTGAATAGGTAATGCGAATCCTGCGGACCCGGCGAGGCTTCCGGGTGATACTGCACGGAAAACACGGGCTTGCCGTCGACGCGGATGCCTTCAAGCGCGCCGTCGAACAGGGAACGGTGGGTTTCGATCACCCCCTGGGGCAGGCTGTCCCGTTCGACCACGAAGCCATGGTTCTGCGAGGTGATTTCGAC
>JAVJRK010000007.1:0-104890 GCA_040218445.1 Rhodospirillales bacterium
GACATGGAGGCCATGGGCGCGGTGCGTCTGAAAGACGTGGACGAAGCCCAGTCCGCCATCGTGCAGGTCGCCAAGAACCTGTCCGACAGCGGCGAGATCGTCATCGCCAGCGGCGACGAAGAAGGCGAACTGGTGTTCTAGGGCGCTGAAAAACAATGATATTAGAGGCCAACAAGGTGGGCGAAACCCCGTACAAGAAATTCATGTTCGATACCGACTTCGACGAACTGGCGGAGCGGCGTCAACAGGCACATGCCAAGGCCAAAGCCGACGCTGCCCAGGAGGGGGGACAGGAACAGGACGATCCGGAACCTGAGCCCGAGCCGGAAGCGCCGGCCTTCAGCGAAGACGATGTCGCGCGTGCGCGCGAAGAAGGCATTGCCGAAGGAAAGCGTCTTGGCACCGAAGAAGCCGCAACCGGTGTCGACAAGCAAATTTCCGATACTCTTGCCGCGATCCTTCAACAGGCTCAGGGGCTTGTCGAATCCCAGGAAACCGCCAATCAGGACATGGTCCGGCACGCCGTATCCGTTGCCGCCGCCCTGGTGCGCAAACTGTTCCCCACCCTGAATCGGCAAACCGCGACCGATCAGGTTGAAGCGATGCTCGAAACGGCCCTGGGCCAGACGAGCGGCGAGGCGGAGATCATTGTCCGTGTCCCCGACGACCTTGCCGAAGATCTTCATGAACGGATTTCTGCCGTATCCGCGCTTTCCGGATTTCAGGGAAACATCAAAATTCTTGGCGACCCGGCACTTGCGACCGGCGACTGCCGCTTGGAATGGTCGACCGGTGGCGTCGCCCGAAGCACCAAGGAATTGGCCGAACAGTTGGATGAAATCGTCGCCCGCAACCTGGAATCCATGACGGATACTGAGACCGCCGCGGCCGAAGGCAGGTCGAGTGAAGACGCAAGCGCGCCGGAAGTTCCCGCATCCGGCCTGCCGGAAACCGGGGATGCCCAACCGGAACCGCCTCTTGAACAGTCCCCTGCCCAAGACGTGATGCCTGAACAACCGGCCGAACCTATCCCGGAAGTAACGGAGCCCGCGCCGGTCGAGGTTGCAACACAACCGGAAGCACTCCCGGACGCTGCTGCCCCCGAAGATTCCGCGCCGGAATCCCCCCTGCCAGACGTGCCCCACGCCCCCATTCCTTCCGAAATGCCCGCCGATATGTCGAATACTGTCGCCGAAACAGCAGTAGAGCCGGCCGTCCAGGCCCCTGCGGAAGACGACAGCACAGCCGGGCCTGCACCGATGCCGTCCGAAGAAATCATCGCCGAAGCAGAAGCCGGTGCCGCCCTGCATACAGACCCGACAGGCGCAGAACCCGACGCCGCCCCGGTTCCCTCGGACGATCTCGTGGCCGAACCTCAACTTGAGGAAGCCGGTGATGAGGCAATGGAAGACACTGAAGAGAGCGCCCCTGATTCCACGAGTTACGGGGGTTTTGACCTGGAACTGGAAGACGACCTGAAGGACTAGGAGAGAGTTATGGCCGAAGACGATTTTGAACTGGGCGAATTTGCGTCCAACGGCGGCAGCGGCGGCGAAGACAACGCTGGCGGTGACGCGCCGGCACCGATGCAGAGCCCTTCGGGCCTGCCGGAAGTCACCGACCTGCCCAAAAGCGCCCGTGATCTCGAAGCCGTTTACGATATCCCGGTGACGGTATCCGCCGTTCTGGGAAAGGCAAACATGCAGGTCAGCCAACTGTTACGGCTGGGCCGGGGTGCTGTCATCGAACTTGACCGTAAGGTCGGGGAAGCCATCGATATTTACGTCAACAACCGGCTGGTCGCCCGCGGTGAAGTGGTCGTCGTCGAAGACCGTCTGGGTGTGACCATGACGGAAATCATCAAGACCGACCGCTAACAGCAGAACCAGGCGAACCGGAACGATTGACGATGGCGGATGTAACACCAACTGCAGGCCCCCTGCGCAACCGGACCACCGTGGATGCTGCCACGGTTCTGGGTTTGGCGGCGGGTTTCGGCCTGCTGGCCACCGCCATTGTGTTGGGCGGCTCGCCGGGGTCGTTCCTCAACGTCCCGTCGATCCTGATCGTGATCGGCGGAACCGTCGCCATTACCACGGCAAGCTATTCGCTTGGCGAAATGGGCCGAACCGCCCGGGTCGCCATGAAGACCTTTACGCGGATCAATCGGGATCCGACCCGGGCATCCTTTCAGGTTCTGCAATTGGCCGAACTGTCGCGCAAACAGGGTGTCTTGGCCTTGCAGAACGTGATGGGCAGCATTCAGGCGGAACCGGTCCTGCACAAGGGGATCGGCATGGTCGTCGACGGCACCCCCGGCGAGGAAGTCGAAGCCATCCTGCGCCGCGACATGCAGGCCATGTTCCAGCGCCACCAGAAATGCATCAACGTGCTGCGCCGCATGGCGGAACTATCCCCCGCCATGGGCCTGATCGGAACATTGATCGGCCTGGTCCAGATGCTGGGAAACCTGGACGATCCCGGCGCCATCGGGCCAAGCATGGCCGTTGCACTGCTGACGACGTTTTACGGCGCGGTGCTGGCAAACATGGTGTTCACCCCGCTTGCCAACAAGCTGGAACGCAATTCGACCGATGAAGCCATGGTCAATCAGGTCTACGTCCTGTCGACCGGCTCGATCGGCCGTCAAGAAAACCCCCGGCGACTGGAAATGCTGCTGAACAGCATCCTGCCGCCGGAAAAACGGATCAATTATTTCGACTAAGTCCGGGACCATGCGGATCATCGACGGACCAAACAGGGCGCACAACAGGCGCAATACAGTAGGGACAGAACGGTCATGAGGTTATTGATTATCGGCACTTTGGGCGGACAGATCGGCGCCGCCAGTCAGATCGCCATGCAAAAAGGGGCCAAGGTCCAGCAGGCGGAAACGACGGACAGCGCCCTGGAGCAGTTACGCGCCGGGCAAGGTGCCGATCTGATCATGATCGACGTACAAGCCGATATCGCACGCTTGGTGACTTCGCTTGAAAGCGAACGCATCGCCCTTCCGGTCATCGCCTGCGGCGTCGGCACCGACAGCCAGGCTGCCGTACGCGCCATCAAGGCCGGTGCCAAGGAATACATCCCCCTGCCCCCGGATGCGGAATTGATCGCAGCGGTCCTGCAGGCCGTATCGGAAGAGCCCAGCAACATTGTTTACGCCGATGCGGGCATGGGCGATGTCATCAAGATGGCCGATCAGGTCGCCCCTTCGGAAGCCAGCGTGCTGATCACCGGTGCATCGGGGACGGGCAAGGAAATGATGGCCCGCCACCTGCATGCCAAAAGCCGCCGCAAGGACAAGACCTTCGTCGCCGTGAACTGCGCCGCGATCCCTGAAAATCTTCTGGAATCGGAATTGTTCGGCCATGAAAAAGGTGCCTTCACCGGCGCTGTTTCCCGCCGTGTCGGCAAATTCGAGGAAGCCGACGGCGGCACGCTGTTGCTTGATGAAATTTCTGAAATGGACCCACGCCTGCAGGCCAAACTTCTGCGTGCCCTGCAGGAACGCGAAATCGACCGGGTCGGCGGCACCAAGCCGGTCAAGATCGATGTCCGCATTATCGCAACGTCGAACCGCGTGTTGCAGGACGAAGTCGCCAAGGGAACATTCCGCGAAGACTTGTACTTTCGCCTGAATGTCGTGAACCTGGCCATGCCGTCGCTGGCCAAGCGTGAACAGGACATCCCTCTGCTGGCCCGTCATTTCGTGACCAAGTATTCCGAAGCCAACCATATCGACGAACGCCCGGTATCCGAAGCCGCCCTGGCGAAGCTGAAATCCCACAACTGGCCCGGTAACGTGCGCGAACTGGAAAACACCATCCACCGCGCTGTGATCCTGGCCACCGGATCAGAAATCGGCCCGGAAGCAATCATGGTTTCCGGCGACGGCGGCGCGCCGGCATCGGCATCCGCCGACGGCGACGATGCGGAAACGGCGGCCCTGGTCGGCCGGACCGTGGCCGATGTGGAGCGCGATCTGATCATCGACACCCTGCATCACTGCCTGGGCAACCGCACGCATGCGGCCAATATTCTGGGAATTTCCATCCGCACGCTGCGCAACAAGCTACGCCAATACAGCCAGGAAGGCTTTTCCGTACCGCAGCCGGGCGAAGCCGGCGCGGCACCGGCTCCCTCCTAAGCCGGAATAGACCACCAACGACCAAGGCAACGGCAAAAAATGTCGGCAAAGACGAGAACGGGAATGACAATTTTCAAGGCGGTAACCAGCGATGGCTGAGGCGACGCAAACAGCGGCGCCCGCGCCGGCGTCCGCCGCTGCCCCGCGCGGCGCACCGCAAGGCAGCGGCGAGGAAGAAGGTGAGAACCCCTTTGCGGGCATCGTCAAGCTTTTAAAGCGCGGCGATCTGTTCTTCGCGCTTGGCGTTATCGGCATCCTGGTGGTGCTGATCCTGCCCATGCCGACCTGGCTCTTGGATATGAGCTTGGCATTCTCCATCACGTTTTCCGTGCTGATCCTGATGACGGCGATCTTCATCGAAAAGCCGCTGGATTTTAACTCGTTTCCCACTGTGCTGCTGTTGGCAACGATGATCCGGCTGGCCCTGAATCTGGCTTCGACCCGATTGATCCTGGCCGAGGGCCATACCGGAACGGACGCCGCCGGACAGGTCATTCAGGCCTTCGGCGGATTCGTCATGCAGGACAACTTCGTTATCGGGATCATCGTTTTCTCGATCCTGGTGATCGTCAACTTCATCGTCATCACCAAGGGTTCGGGCCGTATCGCCGAAGTCGCCGCGCGCTTTACCTTGGACGCCATGCCCGGCAAGCAAATGGCGATCGATGCCGACCTGTCATCCGGCTTGATCGATGAAGACGACGCCCGCGCACGACGCAAAAACCTGGAAGACGAAAGCACCTTTTTCGGTGCCATGGACGGTGCCTCGAAATTCGTGCGGGGCGACGCGATCGCAGGCCTGCTGATCACCCTGATCAACGTCCTGGGCGGCATGATCATTGGTGTCGCACAGAACGACCTGAGCTTCGGCGAAGCTGCCGACATGTATACCCGCCTGACCGTCGGCGACGGCCTGGTCAGCCAGATCCCCGCCCTGATCGTCTCGACCGCTGCCGGTATGATGGTCACCAAGGCCGGCATCACGGGCCCCACGGAAGCCACCCTGTTCCGCCAGATCGGCGGCCAGCCGAAGACCTTGGGCCTTTCCTGCTTCCTTCTGGTCGGGCTTGCCGCCATGCCGGGTATTCCCGCGTTTCCCTTCCTTTTGCTGGCGGGGATTACCGGCACCATGGCCTTCGTCATCACCGCCAAGGATAAACGCCGCGCCGAAGAGGCGATCAAAGCGCTTGAAGAAAGCACACCCGAGCCGACCAAAGCCGCGGAAGAGCCGATCTCGACGGCGCTGCGCATCGACTACCTGCGCCTGGAATTGGGGTATGGGCTGCTGTCGTTGATCAACGCACCGCCCGAGAACGGCCAACGCCTGACCGATCAGATCAAGGCGCTGCGCCGTCAATTGGCATCCGAGGTCGGGTTCGTCATGCCGTCCGTGCGTATTCAGGACAACATGCAGCTTCCCGCCAATACCTATGTGATCCGGGTCAAGGAAATCGAGACCGGCCGTGGCGACCTGCGCCCCAACATGCTGCTGGTCATGGACCCGCGCGGCGAGGAAATCACCCTGGCGGGCGAGAAAACGGTGGAACCGACCTTTGGCCTTCCAGCCATGTGGATCGAAGAAGCCAACCGGGAAGAAGCCCTGTTCCGCGGTTATACGGTTGTCGATCCCGCGACCGTGGTGACCACGCATCTGACCGAAATCATCAAGGACAACATGGATGACCTCCTAAGCTACGCGGAAACGCAGAAGCTTCTGGACGAGTTGGACAAGGAACAACAGAAGCTTGTCGATTCGATCGTTCCCGCCACGATCTCGCTTGGCGGGTTGCAGCGCGTGCTGCAAAACCTGCTGGCGGAACGGGTATCGGTCCGCGACCTGCCGACGATTTTGGAAGGTGTGGCCGAGGCCTGCGCCGGAACCCGCAACGTGATGATGATCACCGAACACGTGCGCGCACGCCTGTCCCGCCAGATTTCCGATTCCAACGTCAACGATCAGGGCTTCATTCCCCTGGTGACGCTGTCGCCGCCTTGGGAACAGGCCTTTGCCGAATCAATCGTCGGCCCGGAAGAAGACAAACAATTGTCCATGGCGCCCAGCAAGCTGCAGGAATTCATCAGCGCGCTGCGCACCAATTTCGAACGACAGGCCATGATGGGCGAAAGCCCGGTTCTGCTGACCAGCCCCGCCATCCGGCCCTATGTACGCTCGATCGTCGAGCGGTTCCGGCCGATGACGGTCGTGATGTCTCAGAATGAAATCCACCCCAAGGCGAAGATCAAAACCGTGGGGCAGGTCTAGTGCACGGCAGAAAGCTATAGGAGACGAACATGCGGCTACTTACCTTCAAAGCGGCAACCCTAAGACAGGCTATGACGCTTGCCCGGCGCGAACTGGGCGATGAAGCGACCATCGTGTCGACGCAGACCGACCCTGAAACCGGCGCAGCCCGGATCGTCGCCAGCCGCGCGCAAAATACCCGCGACCCGCGTTTGGGCCAGGTCGCAATGGCCCCTGAACAACGCGCCGATCAAGTGCTGGAGACCCTGCTGCTTCACGGTGTTCCCATGAACCTGGCGGACAGGCTCGCCCAGGCCGTCGCCGACATGGAACCGCGCACACCGATCGCAGCGTTGACCGGGGCCCTGGCCCTTGATTTCAATTTCTCTCCGGTCGATGTGACCGCCGACAATCAGCGCCTGATCCTGGTCGGCCCCCCGGGTGCCGGCAAGACCCTGGCGCTTGTGAAGCTGGCCGCCCGTGCCCTGATGGCCAAAAGGTCCGTGCAGCTTTTGACCACGGATTTGAAGCGTGCCGGCGCGGTCGAACAACTGACGGCCTTCGCCAAGGTCATGGGTCAGGAAGTCTTCATCACGGAAACGGCGGATGAACTCGCACAGTTCATGGCCCGTACGCCCAAACGAACGCTGGTTCTGGTCGATTCCCCGGGCATCAATCACCGCTCGCAGACCGAAATGGATGATCTGTTCGATTTCGTCAATGCCGCCCCGGCGGAACCGGTCCTGGTGATGAACGCCGGCATGGACGTCATGGAAGCCGCCGATGCGGCAACGGCTTTCAGTGCGCTTGGGGTCAAACGAATGCTGGTCACCCGCACGGACGCGACCGGACGCATGGGCGCGATTTTGACCGCCATGGAAAGCGCCGATCTTGCCCTGGCCGGAACGACAGGATCGGCCGATCCGATCAACGGCTTTTTCCCCATGTCCGCACCGGACCTGTCCGATCTGTTGTATGGGGAAGTGCTGAGCCTTAACGCTGAGCTGACGATTCGCGGCGCGGCGGCCGAGAACGAGGATCTCGACGACCTTATCGACGGGCACGAGGTGATGATCAACGTCGCCCTGCCGGCCGAGGGTTAAGCCCGCCGGCCCGGCGACCAAGTCACGAAGGGGGCCGCAATCATGTCGGAAATATCCGCACCACCGCCACCCCCGCCGGTCACAACGGGGACTGCGGCTCCTCAACCGCCGCCGACCGCGATAACCCTTCCCCCTGCTCAGGCACAGGTTGCCGTTCCGCAAGCGATCCTGGATGCCGCCTTGGGGGCTCGCTTCGATCTTCAGCTTACGAACCTAACCCCGCAAGGTCTTGCCAATCTTGAAGGCGTTGCCGGCAAGCTGCAGCTGCAATTGCAAGCCTTGTTGAACCTGAACCCCGGCGACACGCTCACCCTGCAATTAAACGGCAAGGGGCCACAACTTCAGTTCATTATCGCTGCCATCAACGGGCAAAACCCTGCCGCTGCATTGCGTGGCGCTGCTCAGGCGGCGCAGGCAGGCGGACAAGCCAATGCCGCAACCGGGCTGTTGAACCTGCCGCCGTTTGCCGCAGGAAACAGCCTGACCGCGACCCTGCTGCGGCCCGCGCAGGGCATCCCGGCACCAATTTTGTCCGGTGCCACGCCCGGTAGTGCAGCCCTGGGCCCGGGGCAGGCCGCCCCCGCCTTACAACCGGGAGCACCCGGGCAGACCGGGGGGCAAATCGCCGGCCAACCGTTAACGGCACAACCGAGCCCAGGCATGTCGTCCGGAACACCGGGTTCGGGATTAAGTACCACGTCATCACCTGCGGGTAGTCTCGCAGGCCAGACCGGCGGAATCGTTTCCCCATCAGGCACGCAGATTCTTCCGGCTGGAACGCAATTCACGGTGCAATTGACGGCGGTCCAGCCACCGCCCCCTGGGGGTGCGGCAGCAGTCACACAGACCCAAGGCCCCACACCCGCCCTCGCCGCATTGGGACAGCCCCTGACCGGTATCGTCAGCAGCAGCCAGGCCGGCGGCCAGGCAATCGTAGAAACCCCGCTTGGGCCGGTCGCCTTGGCCGGCAGCAATCCGCCCCCTGAAGGATCGCGGGTCGTCTTGAACATAACAAGCGCCCCCCTTCCCCCCGCCAATCCCGCCCCCCTGTTGGACAATCAGCAACTGACTCTGCGCCAGGCCTTGTTTCTGGACCGGCAATGGCCGGCGGCACGCGAGGTTCTTGATACACTGGGGAACGCCGCCCCCAACACCGCTCAGCATGTGCTGCAAACAGCCCTGCCGCGCCCGGATGGAAATTTAGCGGCGAACATTCTGTTTTTCCTGGCAGCCGTACGCGGCGGTGATGTCCGTTCATGGCTGGGGGACAATACCGTGCGGGTCTTGCAGCGCCTCAATCCCGCTTTGTTGGGCAAGGTGCGGGAAGACCTGGGGCAGTTGTCGCGCTTGGCGGACGAGCCGTCGAGCGGCGACTGGCGTATATTCATGATCCCATTCCTGAACGGATCCGAACTTGAGCAAATCCGCCTGTTCACCCGCACCCAGGATCAAGACGACGATGACGAAGAGGTCGGCCCAGGCACCCGCTTCGTCGTCGATGTGACACTCTCCAAATTGGGACATGTTCAGTTGGACGGTCTGGTCGATACGGCCCATCGCCGCCTGGACATGGTGGTCCGCTCCGACACCCATTTGCCGTCCGGCATGCGCAACGACATCCGGCATCTTTACGAGCAATCGGGTGCGATTACCGGCTACAAGGGGGGCGTCGGGTTCCAGGCACAACCCGCGAATTTCATCGAGATCGAGCCACCCGCCCCGACCGAGGGCGGTGTTGGCCTGGTCGTATAAGGGAACTGGATCATGGACCTTTGGCAACGACGCGCCGCCTTGGAACCGGGTTCGAACCCGGATCGAAATATCGATTATGTGTCCAGCCTGACCAACACCCTGTCGGTGCTGGACGGCACGGTCACGGTCATCCTGCGCTATGTGCCCGATACCTCGACCATCGCACCGGCGGCCTTCGCGGCCTATTTGAAAACCCTGGAATCCATTGACTGGCCGTCCCATGAAAACCTGGCCACGACCATCCTGCAGGACATCAGTAACGAACTCGTTCCGCGCTGGGTCCAGGTCGTGACCCGTCACGCAGATGGATCTGATATGGCCGAGCACAAAATCCTGGTCGAAGACCGACAGCCGCAATGGTCCAACCCGGATCTATTGGCGCATCTTGATCCGATCTGACGGGATTTAATCGAAAACCCGCAGCCTAACTAACGTGTACGACGGGTCGCCTGGGAGCGGGCTTCTTGGCGGCGGTAAAGCTGCAGGCCCAATTCGTCCAATTCCGCCTGCTCGCGGCGGGCTTCTTCCTCGGCTTCTTCACGCCGCCGAACATCATCGGCAACCTGGTATTTCTTCAATTCCATATAGGCCCGCCCCAAAATGTCACGGGCTTCCAGGATTTCCCGTTCTTTGTGCTGAATCTGACCGTCCAAACGGGCCCGGCGATATCGGAACATGTTGTAGTAGGCGCCGAAGGTGATGCCGATATCGGTCGAACTGGCCAGGGCCTGTTCACGTTTCAATTCATCTTCCAGATTGCGGACCTGCTGATCCAAATCGTTGAGGATGCGAATATGCTGCCCCAGTTCACGGCGCCGTTCGTCAACGGTCCATTCGTGCAACCGGATAAGGTTTTTCAGGCCGTTTGCCATTAAAGGTCCGGGTCCTCGTTAAGCTACATCACGACGCCGGCGCGGCGCCGTCACCGGCAGGGGCTTCGGCGGCACCTTCGGGCGCGGGCTCTGGCATATCCAGCGTTTGCGCCAACAAGCTGTAACAACTGTTCAGGTCCGTCGTTTCCGCGATTTCCTGGTCCAGGAATTTCTCGATCCCGTCGTAATACTGAATGGCTTCATCGACCTTTGGGTCGCTGCCGCTGCGATACGCCCCCAACCGGATCAGTTCGGCCATGTCTTCGTAGACGGCCAGAAGCTGGCGGGCGCGGGCGACCAGCGCGTTCTGGTCCGGTGTGTTGCAGGCCGGCATGGTTCTGGAAACGCTGCGCAGGATGTTGATCGCCGGATAGCGGCCGCGTTCGGCAATGGCTCGGTCCAGCACCACGTGCCCGTCGAGAATCCCGCGCACTGCATCAGCCACCGGCTCATTATGATCGTCGCCTTCGACCAGCACGGTGAACAGTCCGGTGATATCGCCTTCGCCCGGCCGGCCGGGGCCGGCCCGTTCCAAAAGGCGCGGCAACAAAGCGAACACGGAAGGCGTATATCCCTTTGATGCCGGCGGTTCGCCCACGGCAAGGCTGATTTCGCGCTGTGCCATGGCCACGCGGGTGACGCTGTCCATCAAACACAGAACATTGGCACCGGTATCGCGGAAAAATTCCGCCACCGCCATGGTCATAAAGGCGGCCTGACGCCGGACCAACGGCGGTTCGTCCGACGTGGCGACCACGACGACGGCGCGCTTCAATCCTTCTTCACCCAGATGATCCTCGATAAATTCGCGGGCCTCACGGCCGCGTTCGCCGACCAAGCCGATGACGCTGACCTCGGCATCCGTATTGCGGGCCATCATCGACAGCAAGGTCGATTTGCCCACGCCCGACCCGGCAAAAATGCCCAACCGCTGCCCCCGGCAACAGGTCAGGAAGGTATTCATGGCGCGCAAACCAAGATCGACCTTACCGCCGATGCGCGTCCGCTCGTGGGCGGGCGGCGGCACGGTGTGAATGGGATAGGGCGCGGCGCCGCCGGGCAAGGATCCCTTGCCGTCGATCGGCCGGCCGAAGGCATCGATCACGCGGCCCAACCATGCCTCGACCGGATAGATCACCGGTTCCGACGACCCCACTTCGACGCGGCAGCCCATGCCGATGCCGTCGACGGAGCCGAACGGCATAACCAGCGCCTTGCCGTCGCGGAAGCCAACGACTTCACAGGGTACGACCTGTCCGTTCTTGGTCGAGATGTCGCAATGGTCGGAAACGGAGACCGCGCCTTGCAGGCCTTCGACCTCGACCAACAGGCCCACCACGTTGGCGACGCGGCCAAAGTGCACCTGACCGGTATGACGGTCGACCTCATTGAGGATATCGTTGACGAATGTATACACGCGTATAAACCGCGAATCCGGAACCTGTTTTTATTACCTTTCCATACTATCACGGACAACGGTTGATGGAGTGTTAAACCCCTGCTGAATAACGAAATATTCCTGTATTCGCCGGGCCAACTTGCGCCGATTCCCGCCGAGGGTTATGGTTAACAAAGGTTAATGCGTCCGATTAAGGAGGCCGTTCATGCGTGTGTTGCTCGTCGAAGATGATCCTTCGACCCAAAAAAGCGTCAAGATGATGCTTGAATCGGCGAATATGGTCGTCGATACAACCGACCTGGGCGAAGACGGCCTGGAAATCGGAAAACTTTACGATTACGACATCATCGTCCTGGATATCATGCTGCCGGACATGGACGGTTTTGAAGTCCTGCGCCGGCTGCGCGATTCCCGCGTCAATACGCCGGTTCTGATCCTGTCAGGTCTGGTGGAATCGGAAAGCAAGGTCAAAGGTCTTGGCCACGGCGCCGATGATTACCTGACCAAGCCCTTCAACAAGGAAGAACTGATGGCCCGGATTCAGGCCATTGTCCGGCGCTCCCAGGGGCATGCCCAATCGGTGATCGAGACCGGCCGCCTGACCGTCAACCTGGACACCCGCACGGTCGAGGTCGACGCCCAGCCGATCCACCTAACCGGCAAGGAATACGGCATCCTGGAACTGCTGTCCCTGCGCAAGGGTACGACCCTGACCAAGGAAATGTTCCTCAACCATCTTTACAACGGGATGGACGAGCCGGAATTGAAGATCATCGACGTGTTCATCTGCAAACTGCGCAAGAAATTATCGACGGCCACGGGCGGCGACAATTACATCGAAACAGTTTGGGGGCGGGGCTACGTCCTGCGCGATCCGGAGCCGGAACAAAAAGCCGCCGCCAACGGTTGACCGATTGCAGAGCCCCGGAACGGAAAACAAATACAGAGGCGGGTTAAACCCGCCTCTTTCTTTTGCTGATCATTCTACTGGCAGCAGACGTTCGCCTAGTTGCCGGTAAGCGCGTAAAGACCGCGCTGCCCGGGCACGGGGGCGAACTTGTCCGACACACCCAGCACCGTTTCCGCCCCACCCAGGAACAACGTGCCGTAATCCGGCATCAGATTTGCGACCCCGGCAAGGACCTCGCCCTTGGTCTGCTGATCGAAATAGATCAGAACGTTGCGGCAGAACACCACATCGAAATGCCCAAGCGGCGCCAAGTTTTCAAGCAGGTTGAAATACTTATACTGCACCATGGAGCGGATCTCAGGTTTCAGCTGCCATTGGTCATCCTGTTTGTCGAAGTATTTGACCAGCATGGTGATCGGCAGGCCACGCTGCACCTCGAACTGGGAATAGACCCCCTGCTCCGCCTTTTTCAACACCTGACGTGAAATGTCCGTGCCGATAATTTCGACCTTCCATCCGGCAAGTTTGGCGCCTTCTTCCTTCAGGATCATGGCCAAGGAATACGGCTCTTGTCCGTTCGACGCAGCAGCACACCAAATGCGCAGGGATTTCTTCGCCGCACATTTTTCCAGCATGGATGGCAGAACATGATCGCGGAACAAATCAAACGGCTTGATGTCACGGAAGAAGAACGACTCGTTCGTGGTCATCGCTTCCGTGACCTCGACGATCAAGGCCTCGTTCTTGGAAGTGCGGATTTCGGTGATCAGTTCCTCGACGCCCTTGATGTTCTGCGCCCGCGCCACGGGCATCAGACGGCTTTCAAGCAGATACGCCTTGTCCTCGTTAAGGACCAGTCCTGACCGCTGCTTCAGCAGCGTCGACATGAATTGGAAGTCGTCCGGTTTCATGCCGCCCTCGTCCGCAATTTCTGCATGATGTGCGGCCCCAGGTCGTTGAGCGGCAGCACCGCTTCGCACAGGCCGGCCGTCGCGACGGCCCCCGGCATGCCCCAGACTACGCTGGACGCCTCGTCCTGGGCGACGATGGTGCCACCGGCTTCGACCACAACCCGGCTTCCTTCCCGTCCGTCATGGCCCATTCCGGTCAAAATGACGGTCAACACGGCCCCGCCGAATTCCGTCGCGAGTGACCGCAACATGGGATCGACCGCAGGCCGGCAGAAGTTTTCAGGCGGATCTTGATTCGTGCGGATCACCATGCCCGATCCGGACTTCTCAACGGTCATGTGGAAATTTCCGGGCGCCACATAAATATGCCCCGCTTGCAGCGCTTCTCCGTCCACAGCTTCCGTGCACGCCCAACCCGAAGCCTTTGAAATATGTTCAGCCAGGATTTTCGTGAATGTCGCCGGCATATGCTGGGTCACGACCACGGGCAGGTTGATATCGGGGCGCACATCCTTGAACAACTTGAATAGGGCTTGCGGGCCGCCGGTTGAACTGCCCACGGCAAGAATTCTGGGCTTAATTGAACCACTGGAACGCAACTCCACCGCTTTCTCGTAAAGCGGTTTAGCTGTTTTCTCGACCGGCTTGACGTCGGAATCCCTGGCCACACCGTTCGGCGTCGAGGCCGGACGCCGGGCGACCAAACCCAGTTGGCGAATTTTCTCAAGCAACTCATGCTTGAAGACGTCGCCGCCGGAAATCTCACGTGTTGCCGTCGGTTTCGGCACATAGTCGGTTGCCCCCGCCTGCAGTGCACGCAAACTGATGTCCGCGTTCTTTTCCGTCAGGGTCGACGCCATGATGATCTTGACGTCTGGCTTGATTTCCAACAATTGGGGAATAGCCGTCAGTCCGTCCATCACTGGCATTTCAATATCCAGGATGATGACGTCCACGGGCTGCGTTCTAAGGCGGTCAACGGCCATTTTCCCGTTGCCGACGGAAGCCGCCACGCGCAATCCAGGTTCGCCTTCGATCATGCGCGCGATCAGGCCGCGGATGACGGCGGAGTCATCGACCAACATGACGCGGACTTCGTCACTCGTCATCCGTAACCCCTTATCGCGTTGCAATAGACCATATCCGCCGCCAATCGGTCGGCAGACAGCTAGAGAAGGCCGACCTGCGAGAACTTCGTTTGGATAATCTCGCTGTCGAACGGTTTCATGATGTATTCATTCGCACCGGCTTCGATCGCTTCCTGAATATGCTGAATATCGTTTTCAGTGGTACAGAACACGACAATCGGCCCGCCACCGCCCGGAAGCGCCCTTAGCTCTCGAAGAAATTCGATACCGCTCATTATCGGCATATTCCAATCAAGCAGCACCGCATCGGGCAGCCGCTCCTTGCAGGCATCAAGTGCCTCTTGGCCGTCGGCGGCCTCCAGAGTCTCGAAGCTGAGTTCTTCAAGAATTTTCCGGGCGACCATCCGGATTACTTTCGAGTCATCGACGATCAGACAAGATTTCATTAGCCCACCCGCTTTGGTTCGCCTTCGATTACGTCCAGATCACTGAGCCAGCATGTGCCAACTCAATATCCAATATCAGGCTATAACATTCACGGCGAAGTCCCAACACCGCGTTAATGGCCTGGATAACAGTACATTAGATGACTCCGCAACAACGTTCGTCATCGCAATTGAAACACACATGCATTGTACCGATCACCCGGTCCCGCCAGACGCTGCCCCTGCAACGGTTTGCGCCAAGCTTGAAACCAAGGCTTCCCGGTCAAATTTGGCCACATAATCATTGAAACCGGCACTGCGGCCACGCTCGAAATCAGCGCTGGTGGCGTGTGCGGACAAAGCCACCATGGGAACCTGTGACCAGGAACCGCCGCTGCGGACTTCGTTCGCGAATTCAAAACCGTTCATGCCCGGCATTTCGATATCGGAAATAATGACATCGAAGGCCGCCCCCCTGTCACGCATTTCAAGGGCCGCCTGGGCGCTGTCCAATGCCGTCACCTGCCAGCCCGCGACGGAAAGAAGCGGTGTCAGCAGATTACGGAAAAACGGGCTGTCATCGATCAGCAGAGCCCTGCGTCGGCCACCCGGGCCAACTTCAAGCGCCGCGTTCTCGGACGATCCGAACCAATCGGAAAACGCCTGGGTCAGGAAATATCCGGCATCGATTACGTCCGTTGCTTTCTTGGCGATCACGGCGCTGCCGATCAGGCCCGGAATGTCGGTCGTCAATTCAATTTTCAGGCGGTCATCGACAATATCGACGATCTCATCCACGACCAAGCCCATGGACCGCTCACGATCGGTGAACACCAGGATCGGCTGGCGGCCCGTTTCCTTGAACTGATGGTCGGAAGAGAACGGGATCAGCGGCATCAGCTGTTCGCGATACTGCACCATGACCTGGCCATGCGAGGTTTCTGTCTCGGACATATCGACCTCTTCAAGGCGTGCAACCAGCCCCAAAGGCACCGCCTTGAGTTCCGGCCCACCGGCGCGGAACACCAGAAGCGAGGTCGTTTCCTCGTCCGTGGAGACGGCCTGGATGTCTGCTTCGGAACGATGCTCCGTATCCATTTCGCCGGCTGCTTCGGCAATGCCGTTGGGGTCC
Organism: Rhodospirillales bacterium; assembly: GCA_040218445.1. GTDB lineage: Bacteria > Pseudomonadota > Alphaproteobacteria > Rhodospirillales > Casp-alpha2 > UBA1479. The sequence continues at coordinate 15,988 of JAVJRK010000007.1, forward strand.
AGGATCATGATTACGCTGCCGTCGCCCAGAATCGTATTGCCCGAGTAGAACGTGATGTCGCGCAAAATCGGCGCGACCGGCTTGACGACGATTTCTTCCGTATCGAAGACACGGTCGACGATGATCCCGAAGGTGTTGGATCCGACCTGCGTGACGACGATGAACACTTCCTCGTCATCGGCGATCGCTTCGGCAACCAACGCATCCGTCGATTTGGGTGTTTCGTCATCGACCTGATCACCGGCACCCGCACCGTTGCCTTTCGCGGCAGCCGGCGGATCCTGCAAACGCAGCAGTTCGCGCAACGAAATCAGCGGCAGCAAGCGGTCGCGCAAGCGCAACACGGCGGATTCGTTGATCATCTCGATAGCGTTTTCCGACTGCGCCGAGGCCCGCACCAGTTCCAGCACGCTGATTTGCGGCACGGCGAACCGTTCGCCGCAGCATTCGACGATCAATGCGGAGACGATCGCCAACGTCAGCGGAATCTTGATGGTGAAAGTCGAACCCTTGCCCGGGTTGGTCTTCAACTCGACCGTACCGCCGATTTTTTCAATGTTGGTCCGCACCACGTCCATGCCGACGCCGCGGCCGGATACGTTGGTGATCTTCTCTGCCGTGGAAAAACCGGCTTTAAAGATGAACATGCCGATCTGCTGATCGGTCATCTGCTCCAAATCGGCTTCGGTCGTCAAACCGTTATCCAGGGCTTTCTGTTTGATGCGGTCGATGTTCAGGCCGCGCCCATCGTCGGCGATCTCGATGATGATGTGGCCGCCTTCGTGGAAAGCGTTCAGCGTGATGGTGCCCGTTTCCGGCTTGTTCGCTTCCTTCCGGCCTTCGATATCTTCAAGACCATGGTCCGCCGAGTTGCGCACCATATGGGTCAGCGGGTCCTTGATCAGTTCCAAGACCTGACGGTCGAGTTCCGTTTCCGCACCCAGCATGACCAGTTCGATCTTCTTGCCCGATTCAACAGCCAGATCACGCACAATCCGCGGTAGCTTGGCCCAGGCATTGCCGATCGGCTGCATGCGCGTCTTCATCACGCCTTCCTGCAGGTCCGTGGTGATGTGGGACAGGCGCTGCAACGGCACGGTGAATTCGCTGTCGTCCAGGCCACGCACCATCTGCAGAAGCTGGTTGCGTGTCAGGACCAATTCGGAGACCAAGGTCATCAGGTCTTCGAGCACATCCACATTGACGCGGATCGACGACGCGGCAACACCGGCCCCGCCGCCCTTCGTATCTTTCTTTTCCGCTTCCGTGGATGCCGCCGGCGCGGGCACGCCGCTGGAACCGGCCTTCTCGGCCTGACGTTCCTTTTCCAGGTCCGCCTTCAATTCCGCTTCCGTCGCGGCGCGGGCACCCGCGGCCTGCGCGGCCTCGACTTCGGCCAGCAATTCCTGCGCGACAGGGGCGCCGTGTTCATTGGTCGCGGGATTGGTGGCCATGGCCGCTTCGGCTTCGCGTTCGGCCGCCAATTCAGCGTCCAGTTGTTCCTGGCTTGCAGCCTGAACCCCCTGAGCCGACGCCGCCTCGACTTCGGCCAGCAGTTCCGCCGCCACGGGCGCGCCGAACTCATTTGTCGGCGTCGGGCCGTCACTGGCGGGGGAGGCAACCTCGGCGGCCGGTTGCGGGGCCGGTTTGGGTGCATTGCCGCCTTCCGCATGGGCGTTCAGGGCATCGATCAGTTCCTGATCGGTGCCGTCCGGCTCTTGGCCCGTTTCTTCCAATTTACCCAACAGATCACGGATACAGTCCATGCATTTGAGAATAAGGGTCACGGCCTCGGGCGTGACATCAAGCTCGCCGTCGCGGAATTTCCCCAAGACGTTCTCGCCGGCATGAGCGACCGATTCAAGACGAGGCAGCCCCAAGAAACCGCAGGTCCCTTTGATCGTATGGACCAGACGGAAAATATTCCCGAGGATCTCTTTGTTGTCCGGCTCTTGCTCGAACTTGACGAGTTCGACATCAAGCACGGCTAGGCTTTCCGAGGTTTCGGTCAGGAATTCAGTGAGAAGATCATCCATGTCTGCTACTCCCAGGAGCCTTGGCCCCGAAATCTATTGCCGTATCCGCCCGATGGTGCGTCGGCGCGCTACGCATGACTGTTCTGCATTCTGCGCCAATCAGTTTGGTGCTGGGTCATTTGACCCGCCTTCAACCGAAGCGTACGACGCCCTCCCCAGAACGGAAAATTCTAAGGCTCGGAAATTAAAGCAAAACCACCATATGTCGGCAAATGAATTAAAGGCGAATCGACTATGACTGATGGCTTATGTCCTTGGTATGCCAAGGATCTATGCAAAGGTATCGGCTCTCATATTCTCCGGTTTGATCATCAGCCGATTTTATCCTTGGGGAACAAGGCCATGAAGCGGATTTCATCTTCCACCTCCTGCGAGGTTTCGATATGCCCGCCCCCTGAATGGGCCAACTGCTGCGCAAAGTAGCCGTGGATATTTCTGGCCGTCAGGGCGTCTTCCGCCGCCTCCGGGTCCAACGACACGGCAATATCCTGCTTCATCGCCGCCCCTTGACCATTGGCGCTGACCGCCAAACCTGCGCCTTCCGGCAAGGCCGCTGTATGAACCGTCACCATCCCCCCGCGGGGCAGACATTCCGATGCCAATAAGATCATCAAAAGCAAGACCTTACCGACATTGGCGGAAAAGCTGTCGGGGGCGTGATCGCTGTCCGGCCATTCCAGCGTGGTTTTGCCGCCTTCTACCAATTCACCGGCAAGTTCACGTGCCTCGTTAAGGCTAAGCGTGCCCACCGTCGATGCCTTGCCACCGGCGGCACCGAAGGCGATGCGAAAAAAAGCAAGGCGCCGGGTCACTTCGGCAGCACTGGATGTCACGAGATCCAGCGCATCGCCGTCCAGGTCACCTTCTTCCGCCAATTCAAGCCCCGCATTGACCGCGCCGGCTGGTCCCACCAAGTCGTGGCAGAGCCTGGAACACATCAATTGCGCCAGGTGAATATCAATGGTCATGGGCCGTATGTCCTTGAACCGTATTCATTTTAGCTGCACCGGCGACGACTATTGCCGACCCTCGCCCAGGGCACAAGAGCCAACACCCCCTTGAACCGGCTGATGGCATCCTCCATCCCTTCCTCCTACCCCGTACCCATGAGCAGCGGCACCGCTTTCCATCATGGAAAAAAGGGGGCACCTGATCGAGAAAAGACCCTTTTCCCTGTTTCCCGAAGTGGGATGATCATGTTATAGACATTCTGTGGTATACCAAATGCCAAGTGCGAAACCAGGGTGTATGGGAGTACCGATATCGAGAATTCGATAAAGGCATCCGCCGTTTCGCGACATAATTATTCGACGCTGGCAGAACGATCAGTGCGGCCATAATCGAAGCCCGATGGAACCGGGCCGGAAATAAGATTTACGTCAAGGAGGAAGCCCGCATGTCCACCGCTACCGCCCAAAAGGGAAGCCGCCGCGATCGCGCCGCGTATGGCAAGGGCCGCCAAGTTTCGGACCAAGCGCTCGCGGATGTTAGTGGCCTGCTGGGCGACCAGCCCCGTCAACGCGAATACCTTATAGAGTATCTGCATCTTATTCAGGATGCCTATGGACACCTGTCGGATGCGCATATGGCCGCGTTGGCCAGTGAACTGCGCCTGGCGCAGACGGAAGTCTACGAAGTCGCGACCTTCTATCATCACTTCGATGTGGTGAAGGCCGGTGAAAATGCCCCGCCGGAACTGACCGTGCGCGTGTGCGACAGCATCACCTGCGAAATGAAGGGCTCCGCCGCGCTGACGGACAAATTGAAAAGCGTCCTGGGTTCGGACGTGCGCGTCATTCATGCTCCCTGCGTCGGCGCCTGTGACAAGGCGCCGGTAGCGGTCGTCAAACAGCGCCAGATTTTCAATGCCGATGCGGACAGCGTCAAAGCCGCGGTCGAAGGCGGCAAGGTCAAGATGGACCTGCCCGACTACAAGGATCTTTCCGCTTACCTTACCGAAGGCGGCTACAAGATTTTGGGCGACTGCCTAAAGGGCACCCGCGGACGCGACGAGACCGTTGAAATTATTAAGGAATCAGGCCTACGTGGCCTGGGCGGCGCCGGTTTCCCCACGGCCACCAAATGGGGCTTCATGAAGAATGCGCCCAAGCCGCGCCTGGTCGCCATCAATGCGGACGAGGGCGAGCCCGGCACCTTCAAGGATCGCTATTGTTTCGAGACCGATCCCCATCGGGTGATCGAAGGGGCTTTGCTCGCGGCCTGGTCGGTCGAAGCCGATGCCGTCTATATCTATCTGCGCGACGAATATCCCGCCTGCCGCGACGTTCTTTTGACCGAGATCAAGAAAGTCGAGGACGCCGGCCTGAACGGCGACATCAAGCTGCACCTGCGCCGTGGTGCGGGGGCTTATATCTGCGGCGAGGAATCGGGGATGCTGGAAAGCATCGAAGGCAAACGCGGCCTGCCGCGCAACCGCCCGCCTTTCCCCGCCCAGGCGGGCCTGTGGGGCCGCCCGACGCTGATCAACAACGTGGAAACGGTCTACTGGCTGCCCAAGATCATCGAACACGGGCCCAATTGGTACCAGGACCAGGGCCGGCCGCATTTCTATTCCGTTTCGGGCCGGGTCAAGGAGCCGGGCGTCAAATTGGCTCCTGCCGGCACGACCGCCCGCCAACTGATCGAAGATTATTGCGGCGGCATGGAAGACGGCCATACCTTCAAGTCCTACCTGCCGGGCGGTGCCTCCGGCGGCATTCTGCCGGAAAGCCTGGCCGATGAGCCGCTCGATTTCGGCACGCTCGACAAACATGGATGCTTCATCGGGTCCTCGGCGGTCGTGATCTTTTCCGACCAGGACGACGTCAAGGAAATCTGCAAGAACCTGATCCGGTTCTTCGAGGACGAAAGCTGCGGCCAGTGCACACCCTGCCGCGTCGGCTGCGAAAAAATGCTAAAATTGATCGACAAGCCCAAATGGGATGCCGATCTGATTGAAGAATTGAGCCAGGCCATGGGCGATGCGTCGATTTGCGGCCTGGGCCAGGCAGCGCCCAATCCCGTACAGGCGGCGCTACGCTTCTTCGGGGAGGATGTGCAATGAGCGCCAAGGAAATGACCGAAACAATCAAGTTCACGCTGAACGGTCAGGCGGCCGAAGCCCAGCCGGGTGAAACCATCTGGGATGTCGCCAAACGGGGCGGCAACACCATTCCTCATCTGTGCCATCGCCCGAAAAAGGGCTACCGGCCCGACGCCAACTGCCGCGCCTGCATGGTCGAGATCAAGGGCGAGCGCGTTCTGGCCCCCAGCTGCCGGCGCGAACCGACGGAAGGTATGGAAGTCACGACGGACAACGAACGGGCGACCAAGGCCCGGCGCATGGTCCTGGAACTGTTGATGACCGACCAGCCGGAACGCCGTCAAGCCCACGACCCGGATTCCCTGTTTTGGTATTGGGCCGACAAAGCCGGCGTCGGTGACAGCCGTTTTGACGAACGCACGCAATGCCCGGCCCCGGATCGTTCGCACACGGCCATGGCCGTCAACCTGGATGCCTGCATCCATTGCAATCTTTGCGTACGCGCCTGCCGCGAGGTTCAGGTCAACGACGTCATCGGGATGGCGGGCCGCGGCCACAATTCGCAGATCGTGTTCGACATGAACGACCCCATGGGCGACAGCACCTGCGTCGCCTGCGGCGAATGCGTGCAGGCCTGCCCGACGGGTGCCCTGATGCCGTCGACCATGGTCGATGAAAAACAAATCCATATCGGCAAGCCCGACCGCACGGTCGACAGCCTGTGCCCCTATTGCGGCGTCGGCTGCCAGACCACCTTCCACGTCAAAGACAACAAGATCGTCTATGTCGAAGGCAAGGACGGCTACGCCAACGAAAACCGGTTGTGCGTGAAGGGCCGCTTCGGCTTCGATTATATCGACCACCCCCATCGCCTGACCAAACCGCTGATCCGCAAGGACGGCGTTGAAAAACACGGCGATATGAAACTCGATCCGGCCAACCCGCTGACCCATTTCCGGGAAGCAAGCTGGGAAGAAGCCCTTGACCTTGCGGCTTCCGGGCTGAAAAAGGTGCTGGACCGCGACGGGTCTTCCGCCATGGCGGGCTTCGGCTCGGCCAAGGGCTCGAACGAAGAAGCCTATATGGTGCAGAAGCTGGTTCGCCAAGGCTTCCGCACCAACAACGTCGATCACTGCACGCGGCTGTGCCACGCGTCTTCCGTGGCGGCGCTGATGGAAGGCATGAATTCCGGTGCCGTCACTGCATCGTTCAACGATGCGAAGGATTCCGACGTCATCATCGTGATCGGTGCCCGCCCCACACAGAACCACCCGGTTGCCGCGACCTACCTGAAGAACGCGGCCAAGCGCGGGGCCCGGCTGTACATCATGGACCCCCGGGGCCAGGACCTTTCCCGCCACGCGACCCGCCATCTGCAGTTCAAAGCCGGCCAGGACGTGGCCCTTCTGAACGCGATGATCAACGTGATCATCGAAGAAGGCCTGACGGACATTCAATACATCCAGGCCAATACGGAAGGCTTCGAGGAACTGAAGGAGAATTCCAAGAAATTCTCACCCGAAGCCATGGAAGCCGTCTGCGGCATCAAGGCCGAGGTCATCCGCGAAGTAGCCCGTGATTTCGCCACCGCCGAACGGTCCATCATCTTCTGGGGTATGGGCATCAGCCAGCATGTCCACGGCACGGACAACTCGCGCTGCCTGATCGCCCTTTCCATGATCACCGGTCAGATTGGCCGTCCCGGCACGGGCCTGCATCCTCTGCGTGGCCAGAACAACGTGCAGGGTGCCTCCGACGCCGGCCTGATCCCCATGGTTTATCCCGATTACAAATCGGTGGAAGCCGACGACATCCGCGGCATCTACGAAGACCTATGGGGTGTCGATCTGCCGCGCGAACGGGGCCTGACCGTGGTCGAGATCATCCATGCCATCCTGGCCGACGAGATCAAGGCCATGTACGTGATGGGTGAAAACCCAGCCATGTCGGACCCGGATGCCCGCCACGCTCGCGAGGCCCTGGCCAAGCTGGAACACCTTGTGGTGCAGGATATCTTCTTCACGGAAACCTGCTTCCATGCCGATGTGGTGCTGCCGGCCTCGGCCTTCCCGGAAAAGGCCGGAACGTTTTCCAACACCAACCGCCAGGTTCAGATGGCGCGCCCCGTGGTCGACATGCCCGGCGACGTGAAACAGGACTGGTGGATCATTCAGGAAATCGCCAACCGCCTGGGCCTGAACTGGACCTACACGGGCCCCAAGGACGTGTTCAACGAGATGAAGAAAACCATGCGCTCGCTGGACAACATCACCTGGGAGCGCCTGGAGAACGAAGACAGCATCATCTATCCCTGCAAGTCGGAAGACAGCCCGGGCGAAAACATCATCTTCGGCGAGGGCTTCCCGACCGCGTCAGGCCGGGCCAAGCTGGTGCCCGCCAATCTGATCCCACCGGACGAACTGCCCGATGAGGAATTCCCGCTGGTCCTGACCACCGGCCGCGTGCTGGAACACTGGCACACGGGCGCCATGACCCGCCGGGCCACGGTGTTGGACCTGTTGGAGCCGGAACCCGTGGTCAGCATCAACCCCTACACCATGGGCGAAAAGGGTCTGGCACCCGGCGACCGGGTCAAAGTGGAAACCCGGCGTGGCGAGATCGAACTGAAGGTTCGCGCCGACCGCGACGTGGCCGACGGCATGATCTTCATTCCGTTCTGCTATCACGAAGCGGCCGCCAATATTCTGACCAATCCGCAGTTGGATCCGGTCGGAAAAATTCCCGAATTCAAGTTCTGCGCCGCGCGCATCGAAAAAGTGCCGGACGCACAGGCAGCGGCCGAGTAATCAAACACAGATTTGCAAGAAGCAGGGGGCGGAAACGCCCCCTCTTTTTGGGCTTTGCGCCTAAGTCTCGCCCCGCTTGACGATGTCTTCGGCAATGGCGTGGACGGAGGGGCTGCCGTCTTCGACGCCGGAAATGGCCGCCGTGCGGTCTTTGACCTCGGCCTTGACGTCATCCAAGGTCACGCCCGACGATTTCAGCAAAACCGCGAGAATCGATTCGATCGCCAGAATGTGCGCGGCAAGGTTTTCCGATTCCTCCATGCGCGCCTGGGTGGCCTGTCCGAAGCTTTGCAGTTCCTCGGCGATACTCGTCAGATTTCCTTCCAGATCCTTGATCTGGTTGAAGAAGCCCGAATCCTCAAGATGCTTCACGAACGCCTGCGAGGCCGCTTGCGCGTCGTCTCCGCTGTTGACGGACATGTTACCCCCTTATGGATTATCAGCTGACGTGTTCAGCATAACCTTTGGCCGCGCGTCTGTCATGCCCGAGAGGTGCCCCCCATTGTTTGTTTCCGGTTTTGGCATCTCCCCAAGCGCGAGTTGAATCGACGCGAAAATCCACTAAAATACAGGCACCTAATTGCAGTCGGCGGCACATCGTCGGCGTTATGAAAAAAGGGGTGGAAGCATGAAGTCGTTCTGGACCGGTACCATCGCCGCCGTGATCGTTGCCGTCGTCGCCGGGTTCGCATTGAACGCAGCGAATACGAGCGCGGGCGACAAGTATTCAACAGGTAACGTTCGCCTGCATAACTAGCTTCGGCGGCAACCGAGTGATCTAACCGGCGGCGGCATGGCCCCCGCCGGTTTTATTTTGTTCTCTCCCCTAACCTGGCAGCGTCATCGCGAAACATCGCCACGAAAAAGGGCGGCCCCTTTAAGGGCCGCCCTTAATCTTCGAAGTACCCCGGCCTGTGCCGGGATTGCCTTATTCCGCGGGCTGGGTGCTGGCCCCTTCGCCCTTGGCCATTTCCTCTTCGACCCAAAGAGAATGGTGCTCCTTGGCCCAGTTGAGGTCGACCTGGCCCGAGCCGACGGCATCGATCGCCCCTTCCATACCGAGCGAACCGATATAGATATGGCCGATAATGGCGCCGATCATGACCAGAGCCACCAGGGAATGCCACAGAACGGAAAGCTGCGTTTCCTGCAGGGTTGACAACTCCGTCGGCAGGCTTGTGCCGAACATGTTCAACAGCGCGAAAGTTCCGGCCCAGGGCGAAACATCGCCTGGGAACATCAAGGCCAAGCCCGACAGCGTCAGAGACGCCCCGCCGAGAATAACCAGCCAGAACACGATCTTCTGGCCCGCGTTGAAGCGCGGTGCTTCGGGATGAACCCCCTTGGAGAACAAACCACCGCCGACCGCGAGCCATTTCACATCGCGCCAGCCCGGAATGTTATGACGCACCCAAAGCAGGAACATCACGACGATCCCAAGAATGAACGCGAAGGCGATATAGCCGTGCGCCAGCTTGCCGTAATAGGTGATTGTACCGAAGGCTTCCGGACCTAAAATCGGCTTGATGACATAACGTCCATAACTGACGTTAAGGCCCGTCAAAGCCAGCACGATGAAGCTGGAGGCCGTCAGCCAATGCGTCGCCCGTTCCAGCGCGTTGAAGCGCTCGATCGTGCGGCCTTGCGGATCAGGCCCGTGTTCGATCTTGATCTTGCCGCGGATCAGATAGAAAGCCGCGACACCGACGATGGAGATCAGCAAAAAGATGCCGCCGAACTGGCTGAGCGGACCATTCTTGACGGCCCGCCAGAAATCACCATCGGAGTTGATCATGCAGCCGGCTTTGGCATCCGGTATGGATACGTTTCCGCAAAGACCGGCACGGATTTGCCCCCACATCATGGATGTCGAGTCCGAACCGCGCGAACTGCCGGGTATCTGCCCGCCCGTCTGCGCCGCAGCCTGAGTCACGTCCAGCGTGGGCGAGCCGGTCAGGACCGCAGCACCACCATAGGCCATTACAAATGCGAGAACCAAAACCCCCGCCAGTTTTCGAATATTCGACCAGGTCATGTCACAATTCCCCGTCATATCGTTTGCGAACCGCGCGTGGCGCTGGTTCTATTTGGCGCCGCTTTGCTTGAGGGCACGCTCTTTGAGTTCTCCCGGAGGCCGCACATCGGCTTCCGAAGCCTTGGGCGCGGCACCGCCGGCAAAACCAGCCGCAGCCACCCCAACTTGATTCCGAGTGCGGTTGCGGAGTTCTTCAAGCTGCGCGGCACTTAATTCCGTATCGGGCTTACCCTTGTAGACGCCGGGCTCGTACCTGATCATCCGGCCTTGTTCTTCGCCACGGCAGGCCGTGAGCGCGATCGCGGCAATAGCGACCACACCCAAAGACTTCACCGCGCGAGCATTTAGAATGCGCTTTCCGGTCATATTGATTTCCTTATCACACCCCGTCAGGACCAGTAGCCGGAAGGGGTGCCTCTCCGCATATTGCGGTGAGGCACCCCTCCCAGATTAGGCTACCGGATGGGCCTTACGAGCCCGCCTTCAGCTGATAGGCGGTGCCCCAGCCCCAAGCGCCGGACCCGAAGCCACGGGCCACGACACGCTCGCGGTAGATGTTGGACACCATGTCGCCGTCGCCGCCCAAGAGAGCCTTGGTCGAGCACATTTCGGCGCACAGCGGCAACTTGCCTTCCGCAAGGCGGTTACGGCCGTACTTCTGGAATTCGGCGGCGGAGTGGTCTTCTTCCGGGCCACCGTTGCAGAAGGTACATTTGTCCATCTTGCCACGGGATCCGAAGTTGCCCGCCTGCGGATACTGAGGTGCCCCGAACGGGCACGCGAAGAAGCAGTAACCACAACCGATGCAGAGGTCCTTGGAGTGCAGGACCACGCCTTCTTCCGATTGATAGATGCAGTCCACGGGGCAGACCGCGATGCACGGCGCGTCAGAGCAGTGCATGCAGGCCACCGAGATGGACCGTTCACCGGGCTGGCCGTCACGGATAGTGACGACGCGGCGGCGGTTGATACCCCACGGCACCTCGTGCTCGTTTTTGCACGCGGTGACGCACGCGTTGCATTCAATGCAGCGCTCGGCATCACAAAGGAACTTCATTCTTGCCATTGTTGCGTCTCCCTAACCTAGGCCGTTTCGATTCGGCACAAGGTGACCTTGGTCTCTTGCATGTTGGTCACGATGTCATACCCGTAGGTGCCGCACATGTTGGACGCTTCGCCCAACACATAAGGATCGGCCCCTTCCGGATACTTATGGCGCAGGCTTTCGCCCTGCCAGTGACCACCGAAGTGGAACGGCATGAAGGCAACACCCGGAGCCACACGCTCGGTGACCAGGGCTTTGACCTTCACCTTGCCGCCTTCCGGCGAGTACACCCACATCTGCTGACCATCCTTGATGCCGGCATTGTTGGCATCGACCGGATTCACTTCGCAGAACATGTCCTGCTGCAGTTCAGCAAGCCACTTATTCGCGCGGCTTTCTTCACCACCGCCTTCGTATTCCACGAGACGACCGGAAGTGAGGATGGTCGGGAACTTCTCAGAGAAGTCCTGTTTCTGGATGGACTCATACATGGTCGGCAAACGGTACATCTTCCGGTCCGTGTACGTTTTGTACTTGGGCAGAAGATCGCGCCGGGCGGTGTAGAGCGGTTCGCGATGCAACGGCACCGGATCCGGGAATGTCCACACCACGGCACGCGCCTTGGCGTTACCGAAGGGAGCACAACCGTGCTTGATGGCGACACGCTGGATACCGCCCGAAAGGTCGGTTTTCCAGTTGGTCTTGTCACCAGCAATTCCTTCAATGACCTTGCGTTCCGCGTCGGTCAAATCGGAGTCCCAACCAAGCTTCTTCAGCACGGCCATGCTGAACTCGGGATAGCCGTCCTTGATTTCCGAGCCGACGGAGTAGGAGCCTTCGGCCAGAAGATTGACACCATTCCGCTCGACGCCGAAACGCGCACGGAAGTTGAGACCGCCTTCGGCGACCGGCTTATGGGTGTCATACAGGATCGGTGTGCCCGGATGTTTCAGTTCGGGCGTACCCCAGCAAGGCCACGGCAGACCGTAGTAGTCACCGGCGACGGGGCCGCCGACGGCTTTCAACGAGGTCTTGTCGAAGGTTGCTTGGTTCGCCATGTGGGCCCGCAGGCGTTCCGGCGACTGGCCGGTATAGCCGATGGTCCACATACCGCCATTGAATTCACGCGTGGTGTCTTCAATGGAAGGCTCGTCATTCGTGACCTTGATGTTCTTGAACATCTGGTCGGCGAAGCCGAGCTTCTTGGCGAACTTGTACATGATGGTCTGATCGGGCAGCGATTCGAAAACCGGATCGACCACCTTTTCACGCCATTGCAGGGACCGGTTGGACGCCGTCACGGAACCATAGGTTTCGAACTGCGTCGAGGCCGGCAGGACATAGACACCGTCCTTGCGGTCGGGAATGACGGCAGCGAAGGTCGGGACCGGATCGATGACGACCATCAAGTCCAGCTTTTCCATCGCCTTCTTCATTTCCGGAAGACGGGTCTGTGAGTTCACGGCGTGCCCCCAAAGAACCATGGCCCGGAGGTTATCCGGCTGATCCATGTTCTTCTTGTCTTCGAGAACACCGTCGATCCAGCGCGACACCGGAATGCCTTTGCCTTCCATCAGCTTCTTCGAGGCGAAGCGCTTCAGGAGGTAGTCGTAATCGACATCCCAAACACGGGCCCAATGCTTCCACGAACCCGTTTTCAGGCCGTAGTAGCCCGGAAGCGAGTGCGACAGAATGCAGAAGTCGGTGGCACCTTGAACGTTGTCGTGGCCGCGGAAGATGTTGGCGCCGCCACCAGCCTTACCCACGTTGCCGAGGGCCAGCTGCAACACGCAGTAAGCGCGCGTGTTGTTGTTGCCGTTGTGGTGCTGCGTGCCGCCCATGCACCATACGATGGTGCCGGGACGGTTGTTGGCCATGGTCCGGGCAACCCGCTTGAGCTGCGAGCCCGGAACACCGGTCACCCGCTCGGCTTCGGCCGGATCCCACTTCTTCACTTCAGCGCGGATTTCGTCCATGCCGTAGACGCGTTGTTTGATATAGGTCTTGTCTTCCCAATTGTTCTCAAACACGTGCCACAGGATGCCCCAGATGAGGGCGACGTCCGTACCCGGGCGGAACCGCACGTATTCATCGGCGTGCGCGGCCGTGCGCGAGAAGCGCGGGTCGCAGACGATGAGTTCAGCGTTGTTCTGCTCTTTGGCCTTCAGGATATGCTGCATCGCGACCGGGTGTGCTTCAGCGGCGTTGGAGCCGATGAAGAACATGGCCTTCGAATTGTGCATATCGTTGTAGGAGTTCGTCATGGCGCCGTAGCCCCAGGTGTTGGCAACACCCGCGACCGTGGTCGAGTGACAGATACGGGCCTGGTGGTCACCGTTGTTCGAACCCCAGAAGGCATAGAACTTCCGGAACAGGTAGGACTGCTCGTTGTTGAATTTGGCGGAACCGAGCCAGTACACGGAATCGGGACCCGACGTCTTGCGGATGTCGAGCATTTTGTCGCCGATTTCGTTGATGGCTGCGTCCCAGGAAAGGCGCTTCCACTTACCGCCTTCAAGCTTCATCGGGTATTTCAACCGACGATCGCCGTGGGCGTGTTCGCGGACCGATGCACCTTTGGCGCAATGGGAACCCAGGTTCAGCGGGCTGTCGAAGCCCGGCTCCTGGCCGACCCACACGCCTTTGTCGACTTCCGCGATCACGGTGCAGCCGACGGAGCAGTGCGTACACACAGACTTGATTTGCGTCATGCCTTTCGCCGCTGCGGTCGCCGCCTTGGCCTGCTTGGCCAAACCGAGCGGAGCAGCAGACAGAAGCGCAGCGCCCCCGGCGGTGATTCCCGATCGCTTCAGGAATGTGCGGCGGTCCATGGACCCGCCGACCACACCGGCCAACGCCTGCTTCAAACGGGGGCCATTCGCAACCCCGTTGCTCTTCTTGGTGAGCATTTAATTATCTCCCAATGTTGGTTAATCCCTAACTAGAACCTGGCAAGGTCATAGTAAGTTTTCACGTGTTCGGTTTCGCGATACCCCGAAGACGTCGGGCTATCGGAAACCACGGCTGCTTCCGCTGATCCCTTCGAAAGCGCAACCGCGGCAACACCCGCGGCGCCGCCGGTGACGGCTGCTTTCTTCAGGAATTCGCGGCGGCCGAGCTTTTGCTTTTGTTCGCTCATCGCGGTCTCCTCAGAGGTTGTGATCACACTTAAACACTTACTGCTTGGTACCAAACGCCCGTTTCGGGTCTTGCTTTTGACAACGGGGCGAGCCCCGTAATTCCGTTGAAATGCCGCGCCGCCTTAGTCGCCGAAGCCGAAAGCGTCGCGTTCAATTTCCATAAACAGTTTTCCGATGGTGCCGACCGGCATGTACAGCGCCGCAGACTTGGCTTTTTCCATGTCGGTAAAGAACTTCCCAGCCCAAGGGGCCAGATGCTTGTCAAAGAAGGCACGTTGTTGTTCCAGATCTGCCGGCGCGCCAAAGGCGCCGGTGATCAAGCCATGCATGACCTCGCAAACGAAGGCGATATGGTCTTCCGGGTCGCTGACGCCATCGGCGCGGGCGATCCCCAGCGCCTCCAGGTCATGGCGCAGGTCGGCAAGCGGTTTTTCGTAAACGAAGCCGGTCAGGTATTGCGATCCATAGGGCGACAATTCTCCCCCAGCGCCGAAGCCGTAAAACAGGATCGTATATTCCTCTTCGGCGGCGACCTGCGTTGTCCGCTTGGCAAGAGCCGCAAGGGCGTTGACAGCCTCACCCATGGGGGAGGCATCGCCCGAAAGCTCGCGCACGAATTCAATGGTGTCGTCATCCAAGGGCTTGGCCAGTAGCCGCGACAGAAGCGCATAGATACCGCCCCGCAGCATGTCCTCTTCGGGCACGGCGGTCGGTTCTGGCTGCTGATCTGTAGCGGAAAGCGCCCGATCTCCCTTCCGGTCACTTTCCATAGTGGCGTTAGCCTCCACCTGGATGTTCCTTGTTTCTCCATCCGCGGTTCCGCCTGATTTATCGGCGGATTCCGTTCCCTAAGCAGCGGGTTTCCAGCATTCGGGGACCTTGGTGCAGGCCCACGTCCGACGAGCTATCCCGCTAACCTACAAGTGAACGCCTTTTCCCCCTTCAAGTCAACGGGATGCCAATTCCATCATGCGGAATAACGCCCCCAAAAACTATAAAGTTTTCATGGGCTTAGGAGAAAAGCTAGATGCATTCTATTGCGAATGGTTTGCAATTTCAGGTTAACTCATTCATCTTTCGGTATATTTTTAACACCGCAATGCAACATGAATGACCCACCGGCATTTCCCGATCCAATAATGACACTCAGCCGAGTTCATCCTCGGCATCGCCCAGGTCATCCTCGTCATCCGCCCGATCAAGCGTGACTTCGTCTGGGATCGGGGACCGCATGCCCGGTGCCTGGTAATAGGGATTGGCCGTATAGGTTTGCGCCCGCACGCTGGACCCACCCCTGTCCTGGACGCGGTTCGCCTTTTGAACCACGGATTCTCCCTCCACAGACTCCGAAGGCGTGGCCCCGGAATCGCCGGCCCCGTCGGCCTTTGCACCGTCCTCCGCAAGCTCCTCTTCTTCCTTCGGCTTGGGCTTTTCCCGCCAACTGTACCCGCCCTGGTCCGGGCGGTAGCTGCTTGCCCCGGCGGCCAGTTCGGCCATCATGGAATAATCCTCGTCGTATTCGTTCATGCCGTCCAGGAAGCTGAATGCCGGGTCGCTGAGCCACAGCTTACGCAGGGCCCGCCGGCGCAGAAATTCAGGCACCCGCTTGTCCATAAAGGCTTTGAAGTCGCTTTCGGAGTTCAATTCATCGACCTCGGGCAATGTTTCCACATAGGCCTTTTCCTCGTCCGTCAGTTCGCGTTCTTCACCGTCCGGGTCGCTGTCCTGGACGGCGGGGACCGGATTATCCGGCGCAGGCCCGACAACCGGTGCCGCCGCTCCCTGACGGTCCTGCAGGGCGGCTTCCGGCTCGACAACCTCCTCGCCCCGCGCGCGCTTGCGTTTCAGGCGCGACCAGCGGCTCAACCCTTTGCCGTCATCGGTGCTCATTCATCGCTCTCCACCAGCGGCCGGGGGCGCATGCCGCCCTTTCGCGGATCATAGGCTTTCTTGTTCTTGCGTTTCTGGAAGGTCTCTTCGACATGATAAGTGTCGATGAACGATCCGATCCAGGCCGCCAATTCATCGGGCATGGGCACGCCTTCGACGATCATTTCCGAATCTTCCATGTAGCTTTCCGCCTCATAGGGACAGGCCGTCACCAGCGACGGAATGACTTCCGGGTCATCCGCTTCCTCTCCGGGTGACAACACCACGTAAATATGGGGCTGGAAATTGCTGAGATTGGTCCTGTAGCCGGTGGTTTCCCCCGCGAACAATTCCAGCTCCAGCGTCGCCACATGAAAATGTGTCCAGCCCTCGCCCTCGCGAATGACCTTCCATTCGGATTCGTCCTCCATCTCCGGCATGCCGGGAACCACGGCGACCGGGCGGAACGAATAATCCTGCCAGGGATTGTCGATTTCCCGGCGCTCGATGATGACGCCCAGGTTCACGGCTTGTCGGCGGCTCATGTCACGGCCTCCGCGAACAGGGTCTCGGCCTCGGCCAGATTTTCCGGCTTGTTGATGTTGAAGAACGGATCGACGGGGTCCGCCGGGAAATCCACATGGACGATATTGAACCGAGCCGTCCAGGCATCGATCTTGCGCATATCCTGTTCCGTCATGGCGCGGCGCAAATCGTCTTTCAACGCGACCGGCCAAAGTGCGAACACGGGATGGGTGCGCCCGGCCGACATGGCACAGGCCATATCCGCATCCTCGGCCGTGATCGCAGCGCGCAGCCGGGTAACCAAATCCTCGGGGAAAAACGGCGCATCGGTTGCGAAAGATGCCAGCCAGGCCGCTTGTGGATGATGTTGCGCCGCCCATTCCATGCCCGTCAAAATACCGGCAAGGGGCCCGGCATGGCCGTCGATCACATCGCCCGCCATGGGCAGGCCGTAGGACGCAAACCGTGCCGCATCGCCATTGACGTTGAGCAGCAGGTCCGACACCTGCGGCTGTGCTCGGCGGATTACATGATCCAGGATCGGCCTGCCGCCAAGCATCTTCAACGGCTTGTCACCGCCGCCCATGCGCCGCGCCAAGCCACCGGCCAGCAGAACGCCCGCAATATCACCGGCGGCGGAAACGGGGCCCGTCATCGGCTGCCCTTGCGGCGCAGTTCAACCGGCTCGTCCGCCGCTTCATCATGATCGGCATCGAATTCGATGCGGTCTTCGCCGGCCAGCGCGATGAACCGTTTGCCTTTGGCCCGGCCGATCAGCGTCAGCCCTACCTGTTTCGCCAGATCCACGCCCCAGGCCGTAAAGCCCGAACGGGAGACCAGGATCGGGATTTCCATCTGCACGGTCTTGATGACCATTTCCGAGGTCAGCCG
Source organism: Rhodospirillales bacterium (assembly GCA_040218445.1). Lineage (GTDB taxonomy): Bacteria > Pseudomonadota > Alphaproteobacteria > Rhodospirillales > Casp-alpha2 > UBA1479. Next base: position 33,379 of record JAVJRK010000007.1, read on the forward strand.
GCCGGTCGTGTAAAAAATCTTATCCCGTCCCGTCCAGCCGTTCAGGAACATGAATCCCGCGATTTTATCGACAGCGTTATGGCGGCCCACGTCTTCCATGTACAGAAGCGGCCGGTCGCCCTGGCACAGCACGCAGCCGTGGATGGCGCCCGCTTCCAGATAAAGCGACGGGGCGGTGTTGATTTTCTTGATCAGCGTATACAGCCAGGACGTCTTGATTCCCGCGTCCTCGGCCAGTTTGACCTGTTCGAACTTTTCCATCACGTCGCCGAATACCGTGCCTTGGGCACAGCCGGACGTCAGGGTTTTCTTCTTCAGCTTTTCCTCGAAATCGGTCTCGCGCTCGGTACGGACGACGACCACTTCCAGGTCTTCGTCGTATTCGATTTCCGTCACCACGTCGTCGGGGCGCAGCATGTTCTGGTTCACCAGATAGCCGACGGCCAGATATTCAGGATAATCGCAGATCGTCATCATGGTGACGATTTCGCGGCCGTTCAGGAACAGGGTCAGGGGCCGTTCGACCGTGACCGAAGCGATCACCGGCGAGCCGTTCTGATCGATGCCGGGCACCTTTTCCGTCAGGCGCGGATCGTCCGGGTCGGGTTTGATGACAAGCTCGCCTTCCCCGTCCAGATAGGATTTGCCCAGCGGGTTCACCCCCGCGGCAGCGGATTTGTTTTCGGTGTTACTCAACGCCCTGTTCTCCCAACCGCCCGACCAATCAATGGCCGGCCGATACATCCCCGGACCTTGCCGCACCATCGGTCTGAAATGCCGTGTTCACGGGAAGGCCCCCTAACATGGGGATCACGAGTTTCCGTGGCAAGGCGCAAGAAATCAAGGGTGGGGCAAATCACGATCCCGCGCGCCATGCGTTCTCGGCAACGTCATGTTTTCCTGATAAAGACAGATACCGTTTTATCCTCCCCAATCCGCCAGCGATTCCATCCATGCCTTTCCCCGACATCATCCTGATCCGCCACGGCCAGACCGAATGGAACCGCGAGGGCCGCATTCAAGGCCATGGCGACGCCCGGCTGACGGATCTGGGTCAGGCCCAGGCCCGGGCATACGGACGCCTGCTGGCTGACCGGTTCAGCCCCCTTGCCCCCTTTACCCTTTACCGCAGCCCGGCCGGGCGCTGCGCCCAGACCACGGCTCTTGCCTGCGAAGCGGCGAGCCTGGATGCGGCGGCCTTCACCATTGATGAACGGCTGAAGGAAAAAGGATACGGCCGCTGGGAAGGCATGACCCGACCCGAAATCGCCGCCGCCGGAGACACAGAAGAATTGACTGAAATGGATGCGGACCCTTGGGATCACCGCCCGCCCGGGGGCGGCGAAACGCTGACCGAGGTCATGGCGCGGGCGCGGGATTGGATGAACGGCCTGGACAAGACCGCGCCGGTGATCGTGATCTGCCACGGCGGCACGGGCCGGTCCTTGATCCGCAGCTATCTTGACCTGCCGCCGGATGAAACGCTGGCGATCCAGATGCGCCAGGACGTGGTGTTTCATCTGTCGGCGCGGGGCCTCGACATTCTGGAAACCGGCGTCGACGTTCCCGTGGCTCCCTTGGGCTAATCCAGACCGTCAACCAGCATTAGCGTACCGGTGGCCGATGCCTGACGGATCGCCAGCGGTTTTTCGTATTCCGGCGAGGCATGCCAGGCCTTGGCGGCCGCCATGTCGGGAAACGTGATCACCACCGTGCGCGACGATCGCGGCTCGCCTTCCAACTGGACCTGCTCGCCGCCCCGGACGATGTACTCACCGCCAAAGGCGGCGATCGTGGCAGGCACCAGGGCCTGATATTCCTTGAAGGTCTCCGGATCGGTGATATCGATCTGCGCAATCATATAGGCGGTCATGGCCAGCATCCTCCCTGCATTGCCGTATAGCGTTCGGGCGAGGCTACTTCAAATGGCCCTGCTTGACCCAGAGCAAACAGCCTTCCTCCGTGCGCGGTGAATGGAAACTGCCCGCCGGTAGACGAAACCAGGTGCCTTTGCCGTGGCGGCCGTTTTCATCCTCGACACTGCCTTCCAAGACCAGGACTTCCTCGCCGCCCGGATGTGTATGCGGCTCGGCGACACAGCCGGGGCCCATCTTGGTCAGCCACACACGTTCGACCCCGAATTCATGAAGCGGCATGCGGAACAGCCCCGGCACGTTGCTTTCAATCCAATCGCCGTCATTGAAATTTGCCGTCACCTGGGCCTGATCTTCCGGGTCCATCTGGCGCAGCTTGACGAAGATGGTGCAGCCGGGTGCCGTCTTGGGCGCATGACGGGTGCCGACCGGATTGCGCACATAGGTGCCGGCCGGGAAATCACCATGTTCGTCGGAAAACACGCCTTCAAGGACGATGAACTCCTCGCCCCCGCCGTGGGTATGGGGCGGAAATTCGGAGCCCGGGGCGTAGCGCACGATCGAGGTCGCACGCGCAACCTCATCCCCGTCCCGTTCCAGCATGCGGCGTTCGACCCCAGGCGACGGCGATGCCGCCCAATCCAGGGCCGTACTGTCGACAATGGCGGGCCGGGACAAATCGGCATGAAGTTTCATCGGCTCAGGCCTCCGATATTGTAGGGGCTGTTCATTTCATGCGTGAAGATGATCCGGCCCTGCCCGGGCGGCAAGCCGGCCTTTGGACAATCACTTTTTCCTAAACAGCCCTTGTCCCCGAAAACCACTTTGCCGCCAAGCCGTCCGCCTGCGCCAGCCGCTTGGCCAGATAGGCCTTCGTTTCCGTTTGCCCGTCGCTGGTATCCCGGCACCAGCGCCGCAGCACGGCAAGGAAAAGGAGGGTCAGGCCGACTTCCTCGATCTGGCGCTGGCGCCCATCCGCTTTCATCCCGGCCGCATCACGCAGCCATTGGATCAACCGCGATAGATCAAACACCATGGGCACATAATGGTGGGGGTGGAACAGCCACATCTTCGCCCCCAGCATCTGGGCCGACACATCCCGATGCGGGGCAAGGGCATCGAACCAACGCAGCAAAAGAATGTTCAGTCGGTCCTTGACCGGTTGCCTTGAAAAGCCCCGGAGCGGAGCCGCCAGCATGGCGTCGCGCGCATGGGTGAACCAGGCATCGGCAATGGCGTCTTTGTCTTTGAATAAAGCGGCGAGTTCCGCGGGCGTGAGCCCCAGATCGCCCGCAAGCTCGCGGAGGCTCAGATTATCCCAGCCGACGTCGTGCGCCATCGTCAGGGCGCGATCAACGACCGCATCCGCCGCAATGCTTTTGCGGGCGGTCTTTGATGAAGCGGGTTTCCGTCGGGGCGCGGCCATGGCGCCTCCTGCGGTTCAAGCGATATTCAGTAAACCAGTTTGCGGATGTCGTCGGCGTTGTCCGACCATTTCGACCACTCGCGCACACCCAGGCCCCAGTTATTGACCGTTGCCTTGTCGATGCCCTTGTCGATCAGCCATTGGCAGGTTTTGGTCTGCCCGGCGGCGGCGGCGTACATCAGTGCCGAGTTGCCGTGCGAATCGATGGCGTTGATTTTCAACCCCGCGTCCAGCGCCTGCGTCAGCGTGTCACGGTCGCCGCGCTGTGCCGCCAGCAGAAAATCGTCGACGGAAAGGCCGTTCTTACCCGAAGCCTTCTGATCAGCCATGTGGTCCTCTTTCTCCCGTGCCGGGGCTTTTGCACGTCCCTGGCAATCCCCACATAGTTAGGGTTTGACGGGGCCGTTGTAAACGGGATGTCGCATGGGATGGCAATATCCCTATTTCCTGCACCGTTTTCATTTCCGTTAAAGTGGCCTACACCAAGGAAACAGGTTAACGCACGAGCGCCCCTTAACGGCGCCGGTATAGGGAAGCATCGATCGCATGAAGCTCAATCAGAAGCATGTCCTCGTCTGTGACTGCGAGGGGACGATGACCATCGACGGCAAGGCGCTGGCCAAGGCCTGTGCCCAGGGCGGGGGCGCCGAAGGCGACTTGGCTGTCGCCACGCATCTGTGCCGCCGCCAGGTTGAAGAATTCCAACGCGTCGCCGGAAATGCCGTAAAGGCCGGCGATTCCGTTTTGGTCGCCTGCACGCAGGAAGCCCCCCTGTTCCTGGAAACCGCGGACGAAATGGACACGGCGCCGGCCCTTGCCTTTACCAACATCCGGGAAAAAGCCGGCTGGTCCGACGCGGCCAAGGACAAAAAGGCATCCTCCAACCTGACGGCCAAGATGGCGGCCCTGCTGAACGAGGCCGCCATGGATCTGGCTGGGGCGCGGTCGGTTACCATGAAGTCGGACGGCGTGGCCCTGGTTCTCGGCCGCGGCGAAGACGCCATCGACGCCGCGCGCAAACTGTCGCAACACCTGAACGTGACCTTGGTGCTGGAAAACGCCAAGGACGTACACCCCCCCGCCGTCATGGAAGTTCCCGTTTTCGCCGGCAAGGTGACCGGGGCGGGTGGCCATCTGGGCGCATTCAAGCTGACCATTTCGGGCTTCGTCCCGGCCAAGGCATCGTCACGCGGGGCTCTGGAATGGGATGGCGAGCCGCAATCCGGCACATCTGAATGCGATCTGATTTTGGACCTGCGCGGCGGCCCTGCATTGTTCCCCCATGCGGACATGCGCGACGGCTATTTCAACCCCGATCCGAAAAACCCGGCCCTGGTCGCCGACGCGATCTTTGAAATGTCGGACATGGTCGGCGAGTTCGAAAAACCCCGCTATGTGGATTACGACGACAAGATCTGCGCCCATGCACGGTCGCGCATCACCGGCTGCACGCGCTGCATCGACAACTGTCCCGCCGGGGCCATCACGCCCGACAACGAACGGGTCAATATCGATCCCTACCTGTGCGGCGGCTGCGGCGTCTGTGCCTCGGTCTGCCCGACCGGGGCCGCGACATATGCCCTGCCGTTGGGTGACGAATTGTTCAAGCGGGCGCGCACGGTGCTGCGCACCTATCAGAAAGCAGGCGGAACCGATCCCGTTTTGCTGATCCATGACGCCGATCAGGGCGAGGAAGCGATCGGCCTGATATCACGCATGGGACGGGGCCTGCCTGCGAACTGTATCCCCTTTGCCGTCAACGAAGTGACCCAGACCGGGTTGGACCTGTTCCTGTCGGCGGCCGCTTACGGTGCCACGCGCTGTCTGATCCTGCTGCCGCCGAAAAAGCGCGAGGAAGCACAGGCCCAGGTCGGCGAAATCGACATCGCCGAAACCGTGTTCGATGCCTTGGGCTACGGCAAGGGCCGGGTTCAGCACCTGCACCTGGATGACCCGTCGGCGGTGGAGGATGCCCTCTGGTCGCTCGAAAAACTTCCCGCCATGCCGCAGGGCGACTTCCTGCCCTTGGGCCGCAAACGCACGGTCATGCGTCTGGCCCTTGAAGCCCTGCACGATGCCGCCCCCAACAAGGTCGACGAAGTAGCCATGCCGCAGGGAGCCCCCTTCGGCACGGTCAATATCGACGTCGCGGGCTGCACACTCTGTCTTTCCTGCGTCGGCGCCTGCCCGGCCCGGGCCCTGCGCGACAACCCGGACAAACCGCAGTTGTCGTTCGTCGAAGACGCCTGCGTGCAATGCGGGCTGTGCGTGAAAACCTGTCCGGAAAGCGTCATCACGCTGACCCCGCGCCTGTCGTTCAAGGACGAAGCCAAATCACCCCGCGTGCAGAAAGAGGAAGACCCCTTCCACTGCATCCGCTGCGGCAAGCCGTATGGCACCCATGCGACCATCCATCAAATGACGGAGAAACTGCGTGGCCATACCATGTTCGCCGGTGCTGCCCTGGACCGCATCAAAATGTGCGACGACTGTCGCGTGATGGTGCAGTTCGAGCAGACGAATCCGCTGGCCGGCGCGCCCCGCCCACAGACCCGAACGACCGAGGATTACCTGCGCGAACGCGAGGAAATGCGCCAAACCGCCGCCGAGGACATGAAGGCCAAGGGCCTGTCATCGGAGCCGGATAATGACAGCTGAGGCCCTTTTGCCGCCCCTAAGGCTTTCCACTCTGCGGAATTCCGCATTAAAATTGGGGGCGACAAGGAGCATTGACGTTACTATCTTAAGTAACGATATGACTGACTGGAATAACGGCGGCGGGTTGCGAAAGGCCCCGCCGGCAGCCTGGAAACGGGCCATAATAAAGAACTTGAGGACGCAACTGGGCTGACCCCATGACCGGCATGATCGATCCCTTCGGACGGGCGGTGACCTACCTCCGCGTTTCCGTCACAGACCGCTGCGACTTCCGCTGTGTCTATTGCATGGCGGAAGACATGACCTTTCTGCCCAAGGCGGAAATCCTGTCGCTGGAAGAACTCGACCGTCTGTGTTCGGCCTTTGTGCGCAAAGGCGTCAAGAAACTGCGTCTGACCGGGGGTGAGCCGCTGGTCCGGCGCAACATCATGTCCCTGATCAAATCCTTGGGCCGGCACCTGAAGACCGGCGACCTGGAAGAACTGACCCTGACCTCCAACGGATCGCAGCTGGCGCGCTTCGCCGACGAACTGGTCGACGCGGGCGTGCGCCGCATCAACGTGTCATTGGATACCTTGGATGCGGACCGGTTCGAAGCGATCACCCGCTGGGGCAAATTGGACAAGGTTCTGGACGGCATCGACGCCGCCCGCAAGGCCGGCCTGCATGTGAAGATCAACACGGTGGCGCTCAAGAATTTCAACGAAGACGAACTGGACCGCATGATCGAATACTGCGGCGAAAACGCCTTCGACATGACGCTGATCGAAACCATGCCGCTGGGCGAGATCGATCAGGACCGTACCGATCAGTACCTGCCGCTTTCGACCGTGCGCCAGAACCTGGAACGGAATTGGACACTGACCGACATCCCGTTCAAGACGGGCGGCCCGGCACGCTATACCGAGGTTTCCGAGACGGGCCAGAAGCTCGGCTTCATCACCCCGATGACCCATAATTTCTGCGAAGGCTGCAACCGCGTGCGCCTGACCTGCACGGGCACCCTTTACATGTGCCTGGGCCAGGATGATGCGGCCGACCTGCGGGCACCCTTGCGCGCATCCGAAGCCGATGAAACCCTGGATGCCGCCATCGACGAAGCCATCGGCCGCAAGCCTAAGGGCCACGACTTTGTCATCGAACGGCGCGGCGACACCCCCGCCGTGGGCCGTCATATGAGCGTGACCGGCGGCTGATTGACCCCAGCACTCTCAAGCGAATAAGATTCCCGACATGTCCAGATGGCAGGAATACGACTGGGACCTGATGGTACGGCGCAAGGCGCCGGCGCCGCTGATCGCGGCGGCGCTGCTGCTGGCGTGGTGGGTGGCGACGGCGGAAAGCGGCTCCCTCACCGTGGCCAAGTGCAAGGCCGATCACAACGAACTGCTGGCCTCCATCGAAGACGCCCGCCATCAGGCCATCCAGCAGCTCAACGCCCAGATTGCCGGAACCGACGATCAGCACCGCGCCGCATCTTTGAAAGCATTGCGCGAACGGGCCTGGGACCACGAGGAATCACAGCGCGGTCAGGCGCAGCGGATTTTCTTCGACTGCATGAATGCCGTCAAAAAAACGGGCTGATCCGGCTTTTCTGCCATCCCTTTCCGAATGATCATCATCCCGGATCAGCCGCCAGAGCTGCCGCGATCTCGGCCGCGCATTCCTGAAGCGGCGGCACCATGGTCTTGATCGCTTCATCACGCGACAGGGCCGATTTCAGGTAAAGCACGTTCATCGCCGCAACGGACACGCCCGCATTATTGAGGATCGGCACGCCGACCGTGGAAATCTGGCGGCCGTATTCCGTGCGCGAATATTCCTCGTGCATGGTGGCGTATCCTTGGGACCGAATCTCGCGGAACAGTTTTTCCGTTTGTTCCCGGTTATGGGCGATCTCGTTCCAGGATTGGGGCTGTTCGGCAACGCGCCTTAACACGTCTTCCCGTTCTTCAACGGCGGCAAAGGCAAGATAGGACAGCCCCAGGCTGGTCGCCAGCATGGGCGCGCGGTAGCCCGGCAGGCGGTTGACCAGGATCGGCCCCGCCGCACGTGAGGATTCGATCAGAACCATGGCGTCGCGGTCGAAAATGGCCACATCCGACGGCCAGCCCATGGCGTTGCGGAACGATGAGATAAAGGGCGAGACGATCCGCCCGACCGCACGGTGCCGGTCATAGCCCGCGCATAGCAACAGGGTTTTCCCCGTGACCTCGTACATCGTGCGATCGTCGTCGCGGTACACATATCCCGCATGCATCAGGGTTTCGAGCATGCGCACGATGGTGGCTTTATCAAGCGCCGTCTCGCGGTGGATTTCCCCGACCGTCGCTTTGCCTTTCAGTTTGTTGACGGCGGCCAGAACTTCCATGCCGCGAATGACCGCATTGACCGGTTTATAGGATCCCATGGGCTCGACCTTGCCGGCGCCTTTCCCGCAGTGGTTTCATCAAATGAAATATAGTTTCATTGATAAAATATGCATCTTCGCGCATTTTTCAAGCTGAACCGTCTGCGGCTTGGCGAAACATGCCGGTCCGCATTAGCCTTCCGCCCATGGCCGAAAAGAAAAATCACATACACCGGTCAGGACGACACCAACATCCAAGGAAGACCTGAAGACCATGACCATTCAGAAAAAACCCCTCGGCAATCTGGGCGTCGAAATCACCGGCGTCGATCTGGGAGCAGACCTTGCCGGCAGTTCCGGTGACAACCTGTTCGGTGAAATCAAACAGGCCTGGCTTGAAGCCGGGGGCCTGATGGTCGTGCGCGGCCAGTCCATCGACCAGCATCAGCACATGGAATTTTCCCGCCGTTTCGGCCCGCTGTTCCACGACGAAGGTCAGCCGCCGCTGCAGGACACGGTGTCGCGCTATCTGCATCCGGACCATCCGCAGATTTACCGTGTCTCCAACAAGGTCGACGACAAGGGCGAGGCCAAGGGTCGCGCCCGGGCCGGGACCTATTGGCATTCGGATGTCTCGTTCCGCGACCGTCCGGCGCAGGCCTCGGTGCTGTATGCCATCGAAATCCCCCCTTACGGCGGGGATACCATTTTCACCGACATGACCCAGGCTTACGAAGCCTTGTCGGACGGCATGAAGGCGACCTTGGCCAACCTCAACGCCGTGCATGACTTCGCCGTCGCGGCGGCGACCCAATACGCCCAGCCCATCGTGATCGACAAGGATTTCGACGGCGCCAACCAATGCATTCATCCGATCGTGCGCACCCATGCCGACACGGGCCGCAAGTCCCTTTACGTCAACCCGGGCTTCACCTCGCATATCGAGGGCTTCACGGTCGAGGAAAGCCGGGCGATCCTGGACACCCTTTACCGGCACGCAACCAAGCCCGAATTCCAATACCGCCATTCCTGGCAGCCCCATGATGTGCTGGTTTGGGACAATCGCTCGCTTATGCATTACGCGGTCTCGGACTATTCCGCCGACCGCTACATGGAACGCTGCACGGTGATCGGTGAACGCCCGGTTTAGGGCGCTTTAAGCCCTCCCCCGAAACGGGGCATCATTGGATTTTGGTCTTCCGAACAGACGGAAATGGATGAAAACCATTTCTAAGCTCCGGCGTACGGGCTAACCTGGACACAGATAGTGTCATTGCCCGGCGAACAATTACCCGCTTTCAAATGCGTGAAAATGTTCCGTTCATTCAGCGACGGGCAAAATTCCAATATGCGAGTGAGGTTCTTAAACCGTGATCGAACTTAGGTATGAATCCCCTGAAACGATAGAATCCGCCGTTGCCTTGTTGGCGGCGGAAGGTCCCGGGGCGAAAGTATTCGCCGGCGGGACGGACCTGATCGTTCAGATGAAGGAAGAGATGATCGAACCGGCGCTGCTGGTCGACATCAAAAAAATTCTCGAAACGCGCGAAATCACGTTCCATTCGGACCATGTCCGCATCGGGGCCGCCGTGACCGGCGCGGAGTTGGGAGAAAACGCACAACTCAAGGCCATGTGGCCGGGCGTTGTCGAAGCGGTCCAACTGATCGGTTCGGACCAGGTGCAGGGCCGTGCCACGATCGGCGGCAATTTCTGCAATGCCTCGCCGGCCGCCGACAGCGTGCCCGCCCTGATCGCGGCGGCGGCGAAAGCCGTCATTGCCGGCCCGAACGGGGTCCGGGAAGCCGCCGTCGAAGACCTACTGACCGGCCCCGGCAAGACGTCGCTTGAACAAGGCGAATTCATCACCGCGTTCATTCTGCCGATCCATGCCGAAAAGGCCGGTGATGCCTACCTGCGGTTTATTCCCCGCACGGAAATGGACATCGCCGTCGTCGGCGCGGGTGCTTCCGTCGTTCTTAACGCGGACGGCACCTGTGCGGCTGCGCGGCTGGCCCTGGGGGCGGTCGCCCCGACGGCCCGGTTGATCAAAGACGCCGCCGACATCCTGGTCGGCAGCAAATTGGACGACGCTGTCCTGGCATCCCTTGCCGAAGCGGCCAGCAATACATGCGCGCCCATCGACGACAAGCGCGGCACCATAAAGTTCAGAACAAAAGTTGCCGGCGTCCTGGCCTGTCGGGCCACGAAGATCGCTTGGCAACGTGCGGAGACCGAATAATGGCGAAACATCTCATCACGGCCACGATCAACGGCGACGAAGTCGACTTCAGCTGTGCGGCCGATCAAACTTTGCTTGAGGTTCTGCGCGAGAACCTTCACATGACCGGCACGAAAAACGGTTGCGGCAGCGGCGATTGCGGTGCCTGCACCGTTATTCTGAACGGTCGCGCGATCAATGCCTGCCTGGTTCTGGGAGCGGAGCTTGAAGGCGCCGACATCGAAACCATCGAAGGCATGTCCAACGGCAATGAACTGCATCCCCTGCAGCAGAAATTCCTCGACCATGCGGCGCTGCAATGCGGCATCTGTACGCCGGGCTTTCTCAACATGGCGAAAGCCTTGCTTGAGAAAAACCCCGACCCCACGGAAACCGAGGTCCGCTTCGGGCTGGCCGGGAACCTGTGCCGCTGCACGGGATATGACAAAATCGTCCGCGCCGTCATGGACGCGGCCGCTGAAATGAGGGCTGGCAACTCATGAGCAACACAAACGACACCACAGGCACCAATTTCAAATGGGTCGGCAAGCAGACCCGCCGCCCCGACGGCCCCGATAAGGTCACCGGCCGGGCGCGCTATGGCGACGACCTGATCCTGCCGGGCATGCTGTGCGGCAAGATCCTGCGCAGCCCCCACGCCCATGCGAAAATCCTGTCGATCGACACCAGCAAGGCCAAGGTCTTGAAGGGCGTGAAGGCCGTCGTGACCAGTGCCGACATTCCCGACCATCCCCTGTTGGAGCCCCCTTACGGGCCGATGATCGCCGATTTCCACGATATCTCGCGTAACGTCCTGGCACGGGAAAAGGTTCTGTACGACGGCCATGCCGTGGCCGGCGTCGCCGCCACCAGCGAGCGCATCGCCCGCGAAGCCCTGAAACTGATCAAGGTCGAATATGAGGTCCTGCCCCATGTTCTCGACCCGTTGCAGGCGGCCGAACCGGATGCCCCCATCCTGCACGACCATCAGTTCACCCACGGGGTAGAGCCCGCGCCCGAAAAACCGTCCAACGTGTTCCGGGTGGTCTCGAAAGAGCGCGGCGATATCGACAAAGGCTTCGCCGAGGCCGATATCGTCGTCGAACGCGAGTTCCGGTCCGAACCCGTTCACCAGGGATATATCGAACCCCAAGCCCTGATCGCGGCGGCATCGGAAGACGGCAGCGTCGAGCTTTGGACCACGACGCAGGGACATTTCGTCATTCGCGGGCTGTGCGCGCGGCTGTTGAAAATGGACATGGCGAAGATCCGCGTAACCGCATCGGAAATCGGCGGCGGTTTCGGCGGCAAAAACAACGTCTATGCCGAACCGGTCGCCATTCGCCTGTCGCAAATGACCGGCCGCCCGGTCCGCATGGTCATGACTCGGTCCGAGGTATTCCGCGCGACCGGCCCCGCATCGGGTACCTATTCGCGCATTCGGATGGGAGCCAAGAAAGACGGTACAATTACCGCCGCCGAAGCGGAAATCTACAACCAGGCCGGGGCCTTCAAGGGATCGCCCGTCGGCCGCTCGGTCGAAACGTTCTTTTCCGCCTATACCATCGCAAACGCCCGGGCCATTGCCCATGACGTATGCGTCAATCGGCCCAAGGTCGCGGCCTACCGTGCGCCCGGCGCACCGATGGCGGCCCTGGCGGCGGAGAACACGATCAACGAACTGGCCAGCCGCCTTGGCATGGACCCGATCGACATCCGCCTGAAGAACGCGGTCAAGGACGGCGATCAAAGCCTGAGCGGCACCAAGTACGGCCGCATTGGCCTGGTCGACGTGCTGGAGAGAGTCAAAAGCCACGCACATTATTCGGCCCCGTTAGGCCCCAATCAGGGGCGCGGTTTTGCCCTGGGGTATTGGATGCACGGCGGCGGGCTGAGCAGCGTATCGGCACATCTTCTCGATGACGGCACCATCGCCGTCGCCACGGGCAACCCGGACATCGGCGGGTCGCGTTCCTCCATGCGGGCCATGGCGGCCGAGGAACTGGGCGTCGATATCGAACTGGTCAAACCGATCGTCGCCGATACGGGTTCCATGGGCTACAGCCACCTGACCGCCGGCAGCCGGACAACCTTCGCGACCGGTTTGGCGGTAATCAATTCGGTCCGTGAAATCATCGAAAAGCTGCGCGCCCTGGCCGCCAAGAAATGGGACATTCCCGTCGACGAGGTGTTCTGGGAAGCAGGACAGGCCGAGACCCGGCGCAGCGGGATCGAACCCCTGACCCTGAAACAGCTTGCCGGCATGGCGACCAAAATGGGTGGCCCCATCGCCGGCCATTCGGAAATCAATGCCGGTGGTGCGGGGGCCGCGTTCAGCGCGCAGCTGGTCGATGTCGAGGTCGATCCCGAAACGGGGTTCGTGTCGCCCAAACGCTATACCGTCATTCAGGACGCAGGCCGGGCCATTTCGCCCGATTACGTCGAAGGCCAGATGCAGGGCGGTGCCGTGCAGGGCATCGGCTGGGCGCTCAACGAAGAATACATCTACGACGACAAGGGGCGCCTGCTGAACAGCGGATTCCTGGATTACCGCATGCCGGTCGCATCGGACGTTCCGATGATCGACACCGTGATCGTCGAGGTTCCGAACCCCAACCATCCCTATGGGGTGCGCGGTGTGGGCGAGCCGCCGATCGTGCCCGCCCCCGCCGCCGTCGCCAACGCGGTCGAAAACGCCATCGGCAAGACCATGGGCTCGCTGCCCCTGTCACCGCCGAAAGTGTTGGAAGCCATCGAGCAATTGCAGGCGACCGGCGATTAAACCGTTTCCATGGTGGGGCGAAGGCTTCTAGGGCCTAAGCCCCATCAGATACCGGTTCAAACCCGCCATGCAGTCATGGAACGGCGCCATGGATTGGGCCGATTTGGCCTGACCGAACGCCCCTTGAACGACGGCGATAATCAGGGTCGCGGCCTCGTCCGTATCCACCGTGGCGGCGACCGTGCCCGCATGCTGGCCGCGTGTCAGGGCCCGTGACAGGCCGCGCCGCCAGTTGCGGTATAGCTCCTCGACCCGCTGCCGGAATCCGCTGTCGATGGGTGACATTTCCTGGGCCAGGTTGTTCAAGGGACAGCCCAGGTGATGAATGGCGGGAACCCGTTCCGTCATGTTGTTTTGAATGGCGCGGGCGATGGCGGCGAGCGGGTCATTCCCCCCTTCCCCATCCACATTATCAAGCGGCGCCAGCCACCAATCTTCCAGATAATCCTTCACCAACTCATCGACCACGGCATAGCCCAGCGCCAGTTTGTTTGGGAAATGATGGTACATGGCCCCCTTGGTCACGCCGGTCATAGCCAGGATGTCGTTCAGGCCGGCAGCCTGAAAGCCGTGGCGGTGGATGACGCCGTAAGCGGCCTCCAGAATTTGGCGCCGCGTTTCGTCCGGTTTATAAGCACGAGACATACCAATGAGTATGAAATTACCGGAAGGCTTCCGCAACCATGCGATAGCGGTTAAGTTGCGGAAAGTTTCTCTTTAATTTCAAAGACCGCCATGACCGACGCCCGACCTGTCTCAAAAATCGCCCTTGTCGCCGCCAAACAGGAAGAAGCCCAGGACGCCCTGAAGCTTCTTGCCCACCGCTATGGTAACATTCCGGCGGACCAGGCCGACGTGATCGTCGCCCTGGGCGGTGACGGCTTCATGCTGGAAAGCCTGCATGGTTCGATCGGCAGCGGCATCCCCATTTACGGCATGAACCGGGGCACGGTCGGCTTTCTGATGAACGAATATCTGGAAGACGGCCTGCCTGAACGCATTGCCCGCGCCCAATCGGTCGCCCTGCGCCCGCTGAAGATGACGGCCATCGACGCCAATGGCGAAACGACCACAGCCCTTGCCATCAACGAAGTCTCCTTGATCCGCGAATCCCGCATGGCGGCGAAGATCCGCATTTTCATCGACGGCATCGCGCGGCTGGATGAAATGATCTGCGACGGCGTGCTGGTCGCCACCCCCGCCGGGTCGACGGCCTATAACCTGTCGGCCCACGGCCCGATCATTCCCATGGGATCGGACCTGCTGGCGCTGACGCCCATCTCCGTGTTCCGGCCCCGGCGCTGGCGGGGGGCCTTGCTGCCCCGCAAGGCCGAAATCGCGTTCGATATCCTGCAACCGGACCTGCGCCCCGTCAGCGCGACCGCCGATTACACCGAAGTGCGCGACGTCAAACGCGTGGAAATCTGCCAGGACCACACCCACCGGCTTGAATTGCTGTTCGACCCCGAACACAACCTGGAAGAACGCATCCTCAAGGAGCAGTTCGAACCGTGAGTTCCGCCGACAAACCGACCGACACCCCCACCGATAATATCGACGACACAAACAGCGACGACGCAATCCCCGAACCGCAGGGCAACCCGAAAACACGCCCCATCCGCATGGTTCTGACCCTGGCATTGGGGGGCGTCGGCGGCGTGCTGTTCCACGAATTGCACATGCCCCTGCCGTGGATGATCGGGGCCCTGGTATTCACGCTGATCGCGTCGCTGTCGGGCGCCCCCCTGGTCCGGCCCAAGCGCCTGCGCATCTATATGGTACCGGTACTGGGTGTCATGCTGGGCGCCGGGTTCACACCCGAAGCGATCCGCCACGCGACGGAATGGGTGGCGTCGATTTCCATGCTGCTGGTTTATGCGCTCGGCGTGACGGCGATGGTGTCCTACTATCTTGTGCGCGTCGCCAAATGGGATGCAGCCACATCTTATTTTTCGGCCTCGCCGGGCGGGTTCGGGGAAATGGCCCTGCTGGGCGAAGCCATGGGGGCCGATGACCGCAAGATTTCCCTCAACCATTCCGTCCGCATCATGCTGACCGTGCTGGTCATTCCCTTCTGGTTTAAATTTTTCGAAGGCTACCAGCCGGGCAACATGGGTGCGCTCGGCAACATGATCGATGTGCGCCTTAAGGACGCGGCCATTCTGATCGCCTGTGCCGTGGTCGGCTTTTACGGTGCACGCAAGCTGGGCTTCCCGGCAGCCCAGTTGCTGGGCCCGACGCTTGTATCGGCCATCGTGCATTTGGCAGGCCTCACGGAAGCCCGCCCGCCCCAAGAAATCATCGCCTTGGCCCAGGTCGTCATCGGGGCCTCGATCGGCTGCCGCTTTCTGGGCATTTCCCTGCGTGAAATGTTCGGGACCATGGTCCAGGCCGCGGGACTGACCGTATTCATGTTGTGCTCGGCCCTGGCCGGTGCCTGGGTCGTTCATGAATTCACCGGCATTCCGGTCAATACGGTTTGGCTGGCCTTTGCCCCCGGGGGGCTGGCCGAAATGACCTTGATCAGCCTGTCCCTTGGAATCGATGTGGCCTTTGTTTCGGTCCATCACATGGTGCGCGTGATCTTCCTGGTCGCCATGGCACCCATCGCCTTCAAACTGCTGCGCGGCGTGCTGGAACGCACGGAAGCTTCCTTGAAATAAGAAGGCTCGGAAACCTTGGGCGCGGCCGATCAATGGTGATCGACCCCCACGGCGGCAGCGACCGACTTGAAACCGTCGCGGTCGAGAAGGTCCGCCAACTCGCTTGCAATCCTAGCCGCCAGATAGGGACCTTCGTAAACCAGCGCCGAATAGACCTGCACCAGCGTGGCACCCGCGCGGATCCGCGCATAGGCATCCGCGCCCGTGGCGATGCCGCCGACCCCGATCAACGGAATTTCACGGCCGACCAGTTGATACAGATCCGAAAGAACGCCCTTGGCCATGCCCTTTAAGGGGGCACCTGAAAGCCCGCCCGTCTCTTCTTTTTGCGGATCGCGCAGGCTGTCGGGGCGGCTGATGGTGGTGTTGGTGGCGATGATGCCGTTGATGCCGACATTGGCGGCGACGGCGGCGATGTCTTCCAGATCGGCGCTGGCCAGATCAGGTGCGATCTTGACCAGCAGCGGCGGGCGGTTCTGCAACCCGTCGCGCGCGGCTTTGACCGCCATCAACAAAGCCGTCAGCGGCCCTCGGTCCTGCAAGGTCCGCAGCCCCGGCGTGTTCGGGGACGACACGTTGACCACCAGATAACTGGCAAGCGCGCCCAGCCGTTCCACACCCAGCACGTAATCCTGAACTTCGTCCATGGAATCCTTGTTGCGGCCCAGATTGACGCCGACGATCCCGCCGCCGCCCGGACCGGCGCGGAACTTGGTCATGCGCACCGCCATGGCGGCATGGCCACCGTTGTTGAAGCCCATGCGGTTGATCACGGCCTGGTCCGCCGTCAGGCGAAACAGGCGCGGCTTGGGATTACCGGGCTGGGGCTTGGGCGTGACGCTGCCGACTTCGGCGAAACCGAAGCCCAACCCCAATACCGCGCGGGGCACGCAGGCGTCTTTATCGAATCCGGCGGCAAGCCCCACGGGATTAGCGAAATCCATACCCCAGACCCGGGATGCCAGCACCGGACGATCCAACACCGGCACCGGCGGAACCATCCCCATGCGCAACCCGGCGATCGCCAGTCCATGGGCTGTTTCCGCATCAAGGCAACGCAGAGCCGGCATCAGCCGTTCGGCAAGGGACATTTATTCGCCCTCCACCAAATCCAATTCGGGTGGAAACATATGCAATCCGTCGGTGCCGAGCGGCACGTCATAAACCGCGATCACCGCGCCTACGGGCAACTCGCCGTACAAATGCGGGAACAAGGCACCGCCCCGCGATTCTTCCCATTTCAATGCATCGCCCAGTTTTGTCGTATCGACACGCAAAAGGACAAGCCCGTCCTGACCGGCCCGATGTTTGGCCGCACTTTTCACGACCTGCTGTGCACTTGAGAAATGAATGAAGCCGTCAGCCCGGTCCTGAGACGAGCCGCCGTAAGCCCCCGCAGTTTCTGCGGCAGTCCATTCTTCGCGGCGGCACATATGATAAATGGCGGAATCGTTGGTGTTCATAACGTTTTCTGGATGCTTTCGATCATGCGCGGGAGACTAGATTACGGACAAGACTTTTGAAAGGTACGGACCGAAAGAGCAAGTGATCTATGACCAACGGCCAGGATACGTGAAATTGGCATGCTGTTTGCCTATCTACCCGGTGCAGTCGTGCGGAATTCGAAGAATGACAAATGAAACCGGAAAGAGAAACAGCATGAATTCCAGAACAGAACGCTCCTCACCTACCCTAGGTTTGGCCCTTGCCGAGCTTGAGGAACTTGTCGATCTTGGCATCAAGTTCGTACCGATGCAGCCATCGCTTGCCATGGTGCAGGCCGGTGCCCGCGCGGGCGGCATCACAAAAGCACAGGCCATCAAGATTTATCGCGCCATGATCGAAGCCGATGCTATCGAAGATTCCACAGATACGACGGTCAATTGACCGCGCCCTGCGCCCGGCTGTTTACCAAACAATCGGCTCGGGCCCGTCAATGACCGGCCCGCCCGCCAAAAGCCGCAACACCGCGCCACTCTCCGTCTTTCCCAGATTGGTCTCAGCCGCGGCACCTTCCGACCAGCCGTAACCGCCTTCGAACAGGTCCCCGCCATGACCCGATGCGAAGGTAAAAACACCATTCCCCGTCAGCCAGTCCGTCACCAGCGATGACTTCGGCGCGTTGACCGCCGGTTCAGCTGGCTTTGCCTGTACAGGCGGTTTGCTTTCGGAGGACGTCATATCTTGCGGCGTTTCTTCGGCCCGCGCGCCTGGCGGCACGATTCTCGCCGGACGCACAAACTTAAGCCTGCCGCCCGATTGACCCCGGGCATCGACCGTCAATTCGACGTCAAAGGCCGGCTGACCATCCGGCACGATCAGGTTCAAATCCCGCAGATCGTCCAATTTCATCCGCCATGGGCCGCTGCCGCCGCCCTCACCGTCTTGCACGCCATTGGTCAGGTGAACGCCAGCCGGCACGCCCGACAGCAGGAAGGAAACTTCGCCAACCATTTTGCCCAGCCCGCGGCTGAACGAAATCGCAACCGGAAAGCCAACCTGCCCTTTGCCATCCATGACCACGGGGGTTTCGATGGAAAACCGTAATCCTGTTTCCAGGGATGCCAGGCCCGGTTCCACCGTCAAGCTACCCGTGCGTACATGGCCGTCCCCGGAAATCACAGTGACCGCAAAGGCATGCGGACCGCCGGCCCCGGGGGGGAACCGCATACGCAGGCCACCGGGGATCTCCAGATCGCGTTCCAGCAATGTCGCCGTGCCGTCGCCGTTATCGACACCCGCGTTCAAGGAAACCCCCTTGCCCAGACCGCTGACGATCAACACGGACATATCCCGGGGGTTAAGCCCCGGCACCGCCGTCATCAGATCAAGCGGCAACCCCCGCTTGGCGTCTTCTTCCAATGTTTTCCGATCGCTGGAACCATCGGTCGGCTCTGGTGTTTCAGCCATGGTCGATCCCCTGATTTGAGCGTTTCCAGAGATTTCATCAAACCCTGCAACCGCCGCCTGTTGATGGCGATGGGTTTCGTCCCCATTTTCAATGAGTACGGATCGCCGGACCAGACATTTGACCCACGGCGGCACGAATAGGATCATTCCGTTGACTCTGTCGGCGGGCAAGCTGCCTTCAAGAGCCGGCAAAAGAAACGGAGAAGCCCCCCGCATGTCAGACAAGGAATCTATCCTGTTCGCCAACGATGCCTTTTACACCGCCTTCGCGGGGGGTGATCTTGCACAAATGCGGGATGCCTGGGCGGACGACCGGGACATCACCTGCATTCACCCCGGCTGGCGCCCCCTGGTCGGGCAATCCGACGTCATGGACAGTTGGGCGACGATCCTGGCATCGGGCGAGACCACGGATATCCGATGTGTCGGCGCGCAAGCCTTCACCGCCGGCGATACAGCCTATGTCATCGGGTTCGAGAGCATGCCCGGCACCCTGCTGACGGCAACCAATGTCTTCGTCAGAACCGGCGCCCGGTGGCGCATGATCCATCATCAGGCCGGTCCCTGCCAGGACCGGTCCGCCGCCGACAATCTGGAGGCCGACCCCACGATGCAATAACGTCCCCGGCCGGGCACGCACCCGACCAAAAAGCGACTAGGATAGCCGCATCCAAGAAACGAGGAGGAGACACCTGATCCCATGAAGATTATCAAAATGACCATCGGATCCGTGACCATCACCGCCAAGCTGCGGGATACCCCCACCGCCGCCGCGATCTGGGAAGCCCTGCCCTTTTCGGCCAACGCCAACACTTGGGGCGAAGAAGTCTATTTTCCCACGCCCGTGTCCCCGGCCCGCGAGGCCGATGCCCGCGCCGTGGTCGAACCCGGCGAAATCGCATTCTGGCCGGACGGCGACAGCATCGCCATCGGCTTCGGCCGCACGCCCATTTCCCAAGGGGACGAATGCCGCTTGGCATCGCCCTGCAACATCTGGGCGGACGCCGTCGAGGATGTGAAAACCCTGGCCGCCGTGCCCGCGGGCGCACCGATTACAGTTGAGCGCGGGGAATGACCCCGCTGGACCCTTTATCAGCAAGGATGCCTGAGCCGTGACAAAAGCAACCACGGGGCTGGACCCCGCCCTTTACGACTACATTCTGGACACCACCCTGCGCGAACCGGAAATTCTTGCCAGGTTGCGCAAGGAAACGGACGATCACCCTCGGGCAATGATGCAGGTCTCCCCCGACCAGGGTCAATTATTGGGGCTGTTGGTGCAACTGATTGGTGCCAGGCGGATCATCGAAGTCGGCACTTTTACGGGATATAGTTCCCTTGCCATGGCCCTGACATTGCCCGGGGACGGCGAGTTGATCTGTTGTGATGTATCCGAGGAATATACCGCAATCGCGCGGCGTTATTGGGCCGACGCCGGCGTGGATGGGCGCGTGTCCCTGCGCCTTGCACCGGCGGTCGAAACCCTGGACGCGCTGATTGCCGAAGGGCGCAGCGGTCAATTCGACATGGCCTTCATCGATGCGGACAAGGAAAACTATGGCAGTTATTTCGAACGCTGTCTGACCTTGCTTCGCCCCGGCGGATTGATCGCCGTTGACAACGTGCTGTGGAGCGGACGGGTCATGGACAGCGCGGACACATCCGCCGACACCCAGGCAATCCGCGCCTTCAACGCGGGCCTCAAGAACGACGACCGGGTTTCGATTTCCATGCTATCCGTGGCCGACGGCCTGACGCTTGCTTTAAAACGCTGACCGCGGACCCGGCAGCCCCAATTGTGGCATCGCCGACACCAAATGGTCCCCTTTTCCGCCAACAAAGGCCGCGTTCCGGCGCGATACCTTCTGCCATCGGATCAACCCGATAGAAGGAGATACGACCATGTTACGCACAGCAACCCAATCCCGCCCGCCCCTGGGCCTGATCGCAACGGGCGTCGTTGCCGCAAGCTTGACTGCCGCCGGTCTGCTCGCCACGAGCCTACTGGCCGCAAATATCGCCCGTGCGGCGGAACCCTTCGACCCTTCATGCGAATCCGAATTGGACCAAGGTCAGCCGATCCCGCTGGTCATCAAGGGCTTCAAAACCGGCAGTGCCGCCGTACCGCAGGATCAGGAAAAGGACATCCGCACCTATGCACAGGAAGTAGCGCCTTAT
Source organism: Rhodospirillales bacterium (assembly GCA_040218445.1). GTDB lineage: Bacteria > Pseudomonadota > Alphaproteobacteria > Rhodospirillales > Casp-alpha2 > UBA1479. Next base: position 54,439 of record JAVJRK010000007.1, read on the forward strand.
TCGAAAATCTGCGTGATTGGCCAAGCGGACAAGCGCGGACCGGCTGAATTCAATGACCAATTGGCCATGGAGCGCGCCCGCGCCGTCGCGGCACGCCTGATCGGCGCCGGGATCAATCCGCAGAACTTGGCGTTATCCTCGCGGGCCGAAGCGTTCGGCGATACCGCACCGGATTGGTTCTGGTTCGACGGCAGCCGCCGCGTCGAAGTCATCGCCCTAAGGTAGTTCTATTCATCAATCCGCAGGCTTCAGGTCGCGCAAGACATCGGTGAAACGGTCGACCGCCGCCTGAAGCGACCCATCATTGGGAAACTGAATAACGTCCGGGCCTTCTACACGGAAGGCCCGGGCGCGTTCCAGCCGCAAGGCGATTTGTTTTTCCGTTTCCCGCCCGCGTGCATCCAGGCGCGCACGCAACGTGTCATCATCCACGTTGACCGAAACAATCCGCAGATTGGAAAATCGTGATCGGGCATCATCGATCACCGACCGGGAGGTATTGACCACGATGGTCCGCCCATCCCTTAAATCCGCCGCGATTTCAGCCGGGATGCCGTACCACAAACCGTGAGCTCCCCAGGACAATAGATATCCGCCCAACTCGCGCCGGGCATGAAACTGGTTTTCGGTAACCGGCACATGACCCTCGCCCCCGGCCTCTGCCGGCCGGGTGATCTCTCGGCGTGGGAAGACAACATCGCCGACAGTTTTCAGGATTTCGCGGGCACCGTCGATCAAACTGTCCTTGCCGGCACCAGATGGGCCGACGACCAGAACCATGGTTCCAGTGAGAGGCGCCGTGTTCATTTCACGGACCGGGATGCGGGGAGCAGCGAACATGGTCGGGGTAATACACGCCCCCCATGACCGCGATGTGAACGCCGGGTGACGGTTGGGTTAAGCGCATGGTCTGTTCCCGAATGCAGGACGGCTTATCCTTCTTCCCGGACTTCGGGCGGCATCAACCCGCTGCGGCGGTCTTGGTGATTTTTTTGATGGCGGCCTGAAGCTGAGACACCAGTTCGCGCCCGGTCTCGCCACCGTCACCGGCGATATTGTTGCGCAGGATAACAGTCAGGGAGTCGATATGCACCTTGACCAAATCGATGCTCGAGTCACTGTTCGGCAATCCACCGCCCGTGAACCGCATCAGGGAATTCCCAACCATTGAAACCAGCGGATATCCGAATGTCTCGCCCTGCAGCCCCAACTGATTGGCGAGCGTATTGATGCGCTGAAAATGCTCGGATTTGTCCGCGGCCGTTTCCGCTTCCGCCATGATGCGCTGCAGACTTTCCACATAATCCAGGGCAGAGCCGACATATTCCTCTTTCGATTTTTGCAGCTCTTTCTGTGCCTTGAAAAATGCCCCCTCGGTAAACAGGGCATCGGATTCATCATCGCCGCCGGCTTTCCGTTTCAGGTGATTGGGCGGCCGAAAGATGCGGATCACGCTGTCGTTCGGAAAACGTTCAAGCGCCGTCACCAAGGGGGACCGGTCAACCCGAACATCCGAAGGTTCCATCTCACGCCGGTCATTGCTGACGTCCTTGGCACTGCCGCGGCGATCCGGCCCGAAATACCCATTGTTGTAGACAAAAGGCCGTGGCCGGTTGACCAAGGTCAAAATCCGGTCGACCAAGGTATCCACCGTGACCGGCTTCAGCAGGAAATGGGTTGCTCCGAACCCCCGCGCCTCGGCGATATCCTGGGGCTCGAACGCCTTGTCCATAAGGATCACCGGCAGGAAGCGGTTCGGCGATTCCTTATGCATGCGGACCCAGCGCACCATGGCGATTCCGTTGAGCACCTCGTCACCGATGTCGCAGATCATGAAATCGATCGTGTCGATGCGCTCTGAAACCGGTTTTTTGGATAAGCGCCTGAGCAGGTTCAACGCTTCGTCGTTGTTGGACGCCGTCAAAACCTCGCCGACGCCCAATGCCTGGAGGAGATTATGCATCATCCACCGGTGAGCATCGTCCCGATCGACAATCAGGGCGGTGAACGCACGCAGATTAATATTGGCCAAAGTGTTGGCCCCCTTGAGCAATCTGCGCTCCGTGTTTGTCACGGAGACATTTTTTGATAGTGGGAATCCCACCCTCGGTTCATCAAAGTCAAATGCATGAAACGGTCGCGGTCAACCCAGCCGAAAGTTAGGGTTTTAAAATACAGAAACGGACCCGTTTCCAAATCGGAAAAACCATGAAAAAGTGTGCCCTACCAAGGGTTAAACCAGACCAAACGAAGGAAACACCATGACCACCATGTTCGATCTCACGGGCAAAGTCGCATTGATAACCGGGTCAAGCCGGGGAATCGGCAAGGCCATCGCCGAAGCCTATGCCCGCCAAGGCGCCAAGGTGGTGATTTCCTCAAGAAAGCTGGACGTTTGCGAAACCGTGGCCGATGTCATCAATCAAGAAAACGCGGACGGCCCCGGCGAAGCCATGGCCGCGGCGTGCAACGTCTCGGATGCAGAACAACTGAGCGATCTCGTTGGAAAAGTGATTAAAACCTGGGGCAAGATCGACATCCTGGTCTGCAATGCTGCGGTCAATCCCTACCACGGCCCCATGTCCGGGATCGACGACGGCGCCTGGGAAAAAATCCTGCAGGTCAATGTCACCAACGTATTGAAACTGTGCAATCTGGCCCTACCGGACATGGCAAAACGCCGTGACGGATCGGTGATCTTGATTTCATCCGTGGGCGGCCTGAAAGGTTCCATGAATTTGGGGGCCTATGCCGTGTCAAAGGCCGCCGATATGCAGCTTGCCCGCAACCTGGCCGTGGAATGGGGCCCTCACAACATTCGCGCCAACGCCATCGCACCGGGCCTGATCAAGACCGATTTCGCCAAGGCTCTGTGGGAAGACCCGGAAGCCCGCGCCAGGGCCGAGGCCGCCTACCCCCTGGGCCGCCTGGGCGACCCGGAAGACATTACCGGCACCGCCATCCTGCTGGCATCTCAAGCCGGCAGTTTCATCACCGGACAGACCATCGTCGTCGATGGTGGTGGCGTTGCCGCCGGAAACAGATACAGTTAATCGCGATTAAAAAAGGAGATCGCCATGTGTCGTTGGCTTGCCTATGCGGGACCGCCGATCTTCTTGGATAGCCTGTTGCTGCGCCCGGAAAACTCGCTGGCGCGGCAAAGCCTGTCCGCCCTTGAAAGCGTGCATGTGGTCAATGCCGACGGCTTCGGCATCGGCTGGTATGGTGAACGTGAACAGCCCGGCCTTTACAAGGACATCCTGCCCGCATGGAATGACGTGAACCTGTTGAACATTTCCGAACAGGTGAAATCCCACCTGTTTTTCGGCCATGTGCGCGCGACCACCGGCACCTCCGTCAACCGCACCAATTGCCATCCGTTCCGCCACGGCAAATGGCTGTTCATGCACAACGGCGCGATCGGCGGGTTTGAAAAGGTCCGCCGGACACTTACCTTCGCAGTGGCCCCGGAATTGTTTTCCGGCATCCAAGGCACCACGGACAGCGAGATTTTCTTTCACCTGCTGTTGACCTACGGCCTGGAAGACGACCCTGAACAAGCCATCCGGAAAGCCATTCAAACCATCGAAGCCGCCCAGACCGATGCCGGTGTCACCGATCCCTTCTACATGACCATCGCCGTGACGGATGGCCAAAGCATCTGGGCCATGCGTCATGCCTCATCGGGACATGTGCCCACGCTCTACGTGGGCATGGGAGCCAAACCTCATGACCTGACGGATACGGTTACCGTCGCCACGGGCACGGCCATCATCATCCTGTCGGAACCGCTGGATGATGATCTCACACAATGGACCGCGATTGAGCCGGATCATCTTGTCGTGGCAGGCGACGGTGCGATCTCCGTCACGCCGTTTTCAATCTGCCCCCCCCCGGACGGCGCCCCATGACCAGAGCATGCGCGTCACCTGTCGCGGCGGTTGCCTTGTTGGTCATGCTAAGCGGCCCGGCCCTGGCATGGAAGAACGGCCCACCCGACAACAAGGTCACCAACAGTGCCGCCGATTGCCTGACACCCCCCTATTCCACCCATGACTGGATCGCCGACCAGGCACGGGAGATGTTGCCGCCTGCAGCCCGGGCGTGGCTGACCCCGCACCACGCCTTGATGCTGATCGGAACCGAAGCACCGGATTACGCAAAAATCCGCCTGCAATGCGGCGTTCCGAACCAAGGTTATAATGATACCGGTCAGGGGCGGCATGACCTACGGTTCGACGATTTTGGCACCGTCACCTTCGACCTGCCCGCAGCGCGTGCGCAGGAAGAATATGACAAGGCCGTCCTGGCCTACCGGGCGGGCAATCCCGGCCATGCGGCTTATTACCTAGGGGCCGCCATGCATTACATCGGCGACTTGGCGCAGTACGGGCATACCATCAAGGGCGAAAGCCATCATGCCGAGGTCGAAGACTGGGCCGGCCGGCACACACCGTCGCTTACGGGCGGCGGCATGTTCGAAAAATTCATCACGCCTGACGGCCTGGAACCGCGCCGGGCTTACGATGCCGTCATCCGCACGGGCATGCATACCTGGGGCGGGCGGGCACCCTTGCTTCCGCCGGATGAAATGGACAACAGGTTTTCCCCCGATATGGCCGCCGATGACCCTTTCGTCATCAGCGTCGGCCATTCCCTGAACAGGGCCGTGAACGAAGCCGCGGACATGTTGTTCGGATTTTACGAAACCGTCGTTAAGACGGCAGAGCGTTAAGCCTCAAGAACCGGTGCCACGGGCCAGGCTTCCGCCACGGCATCCATTGTCGAAAACAGAACGTTGAAGACATAGGGCGAGGTCAGCATCGTGCTGTCCGGAACCAGGGCCGGCAGAGAATCCTTCTGGCCGAACGCAAAGGTGTCGTAGCCGCGGTCTTTCATATGGGCCCGCAACATTTCCTGACTGGCTCCCATTTGCTGCAATCCGAAACCGTTGATTTCGCAGACGACAAAGGGCACACGGTCAGGCGCGAAAAACTCGCCCCCGCCTTTCAGCACGGTCAGTTCCGCCCCTTCCGTATCGATCTTGACCGCTCGGCAGATGTGGAAACCTTCCGAACCGGTCAGCGTGTCCAACCGGGTCGATGGATAGCTGTCTTTTTCGGGGTTTTCCCGGGACTGCTTATTGAAGTCGTGCAGGCCCGGATCCCAAAGAGCATGGCCGCCGTCGTTATCCGCATTGCGGAAGAATTCGATGGTGCCGTCCGTTTCGGACGCGACCTTGTTGACGGCCGTCACATTGCCCCGTTCATTCAAGGCCATAAGGTCCGTCAACCAGGCGAAATTATCCGCATTGGGCTCAAGCACCATCACCTGACCATCGTCACCGACAAGATGGGACGCCAGAAGCGAGAAAAACCCGATATGCCCGCCCACGTCGAGAAACCGGTCACCCGGGCGTAAAATCCTGAGCAAAAGAAAAGATAAGGATTCTTCGTAAAGGCGGCCTTCGCTGATCGGTGTGACGATCATGCGATGAGACATCTGCGCAAGATCGACGCGCAGTTTCAAGGTGACGGGTTTTCCCGCCAACTCAAGGTTCACGGCGATCGTATGAACGCCCTCGGTGGGCAAAGTTTGCGGTGCGGTCATCGGGTCTCCTCTCCCGCCAAATTCAGCGGCAGGAGAAGAGTTTACCCGTTGGCGGGACTAGGCCGCCATACCCCTGTTGCCGCGGTTTCCACCCTGGGGGCCGCGCCGGTTGCGCCCGCCGCCCCGCTTAGGACCGCCATTGCCTGGCCCCTTACGGCCTTGGCCCTGCTGGCCACGTCCGCGGCCCTGGCCACGACTTTGCCCCCGGTTTCCCGGACCCGTGTCGTTGGCCACGGAATTGGCGATATCGGCTGCATGATAGGGATGTTCTTCGAAGGTCGGCAGCGGCTGGCGGATACAGCGTTCGATATCCTTCAGGTTGCCGCGTTCGTCATGGGCACAGAAGGAAATGGCGATCCCCGACGCGCCGGCCCGCGCCGTGCGGCCGATGCGGTGAACGTAGCTTTCCGGGTCGTTCGGCAGATCGAAGTTGATGACATGGGTCACGCCGTCCACATCGATGCCACGGGCGGCGATGTCCGTCGCCACCAGAGCACGGATGCGGCCGTCACGAAACCCCTTCAACGCGCGTTGACGGGCGTTCTGTGCCTTGTTGCCGTGGATCGCATCGGATGCCACACCGGCCTGATGCAGATGCCGGGCGACCCGATCCGCGCCATGTTTCGTGCGTGTAAAGATCAGGACACGCTCGATCCCTTCGTCGTTCATCAGATCGCACAGCAAGGCACGCTTGTTGTCCTTGGCGACGAACAGCACACGCTGTTCGACTTTTTCCGCCGTGGTCGCGGCGGGGGCAACCTCGACCCGCACGGGATCGTTCAGAAGTTCCCCGGCAAGGCCTTCGACGGTTTTCGGCATGGTCGCCGAAAACAGCACGGTCTGACGGTTGGCGGGCAGCACCTGGGCAATCCGTTTGACGTCGCCGATGAAGCCCATGTCGAGCATGCGGTCGGCTTCGTCCAGCACAAAAACCTCGATACCGTCCAATTGCACATGGCGCTGTTTCATCAGGTCCATCAAGCGGCCTGGGGTGGCGACCAGAATATGGGCACCTTTCGCCATGCCGGAAATTTGCGGACGCATAGAGGTTCCGCCGAACACCGTCTGAATACGCAGGTGCAAGTGGCGGCCGTAGTTCCGCAGACTGTCCGTGATCTGGCCCGCAAGCTCACGCGTCGGCGCCAAAATCAGAGCATAGGGGCGGTTGGGCCGGGCCTTGCGCGACTGGGCTGCGAAACCTTGCAGGATCGGCAACGCAAAGGACGCGGTCTTGCCGGTCCCCGTCTGCGCCACGCCAAGAAGGTCACGCCCTTCGACCAGCGGCGGAATTGATTTTTCCTGAATGGGAGTGGGAGTGGTGTAGCCTTCGTCGCTCAGCGCACGAAGGATGGGTTGGGCCAGATTGAGGCCCGAAAAGTCAGTCATTTCGATTTTGTTCTTTCTCGATCAATAAATCATCGCCCGCGCGGCCCCACGTGATCCAGCGGGGCCGACGGGATCGCCGGCATCATGCAAGCATTCTCGGCCGGGCTTGCATCCTTGCAGTGGCCCGCCTCACGAAACGCCCGCATTTGTCGGTAAGAAAGAAGTCCGGGTCGCTATTAAAGGCCCGGCACGCGATCGAAATTCGACCTGGGTGGGAGTGTCGCTGGCCACACAAGGCGCCGATGGGACCGGGAAGTCAAGGGATTTCAATGCATACCTCCCCTGCTTCCGAGCGCCATGCCGCCGGGGATCAGGCTGCCAGCGTTTGCGGATCGCCCTCTGTCGCCAGGCATTTTTCAACGAAGGTCCAATCGACCAAATGGTCGAAAAAAGCTTCAAGGAATGCCTGACGGGCGTTCTGATAATCCAGATAATAGGCATGCTCCCACAGATCGCAGGTCAGCAACGGCTTCAATCCCTGGGTCTGGGGAAGGCCGGCGTTGGCCGTGCTGAGCACGCCAAGCGTTCCGTCCGCCTGTTCAACCAGCCAGACCCAACCGGATCCGAACCGGGCCATGCCTTCGCTGATGAACTTGGTGCGAAGCTGCGGCAAACTGCCGAACGTCTCGGTGATCTTTGTCGCCAGATCACCCTGGGGCTCTTTGGCCGGGTTCGGCGTCATGCACAGCCAGAAGAACCCATGGTTCCAGGCCTGTGCCGCGTTGTTGAACACGCTCTGATCATCTTTTTCATGGGCTCTGCAAGCGACATCCAACAAATCCATCCCGGCGTAATCCGTGCCCTCCACGGCAGCATTCAGTTTGTCGACATAGGCGCGATGGTGTTTGCCGTGATGGAAGTTAAGCGTCTGTTCCGACATTTGCGGCAACAAGGCATCGGCGGCATAGGGAAGATCGGGAAGATTGAAAGTCATAAAGGTCTCCTTCTTCATTCATGGGGAGTAATTGATCGGCCGGCGACGGTGCCGGCCGATGGACTAGGAGTCTTGCCGCCCCGAAACCATGGCGCGGAATTCCTCGATCTTGTCTCCAAGCACGGCCAAACCTTGTTTGGTCGCTTCCTTGGCATCCGTCCATTCGCCCTTGGCCGATTTCTTCAATTCGGCGATTTGCTGGTTGAGCGCGTCACGTTGACGATCAATGGCCGCGCGGGCTTCGCGCCATTCTTCTTTAACCTCGTCGGCGGCATCGGCGCCCGCTTCCTTGGCCTTGGAGGTCGCCTCATCAAGCTTACCGTCGAGCACCTTGGCCTGCTTTTGAGCCCAGTCGGCGAAGGCGTCCATGGTTTCCCCGGACGAAGTTTCAGACGGGGCCTGCTTGTCGGCCGCAGCCGCAGCCGGTGCGCCCGACATCACGGCGGCAATCGCTGCAGTGGCAGCCATCAGGGTCATCGGTTTTCGAATGTGAGTTCGATAGGTCATGTGCTCCTCTTCTCTCTGTTCGAAGCAATGCGTGAATCGATATGCGCAAACCGCATTGCCGGCTGTACGCGCCATTGACGTCAGAAGGGATCGACCGGATCGCAAGGATGCATTCCGGAACACGGAACAGGTTTCCGGCTGGTGAAACGAATACGGCGATTTCGCGGCCGCAACCGGGCCCATTCAGGCCGCGCGGGCCAAGCGCCTTCGTGCCCTGGACAGGCCGCTTTTCACCGTTCCCACGGCGATATCCAACTCACGTGCCACGTCGCGGTAAGGTTTTCCCTCGATCACCACCAAGCGCAAAATTCGCCGGTCCCGGGGTTTCAGGCCCGCCAGGGCACGGTCCAGATCCTTAAGCCGCAAGCGGTCAATTTGGTCGGGCGGCTGACCGATTTCCACAAGCCAATCCTCGACCGGAACATGTGGTCCCCGCCGCTGCCGCCGACGCGCACGGTCGATAAACAGGTTATGCATGATGGTGAACAACCAAGCCCGCATGTCCGTCCCGGTCTCGAACCGGTCCATGCACGACACCCCCCGTTCCAGACAATCCTGTAACAGGTCGTCCGCCCGGTCGGGCGCGGCTTCGAGGAAACGCGCATAACGCTGCAATTGGGGAATTTGATCCTCGATCGCCTGCATGAGCCGCCTCTCGGTCATGCCCCCGATCTTAACATATTTCCCGGCTATCGGCCCGCAGGCATAGGAAAAATCATCCCCCAGGCCGGAACCAATGCCCACCCAGGTCGTTTATCCAGTGATCGGTCGTATGGAGGAAGCAGATCATGGACACCAACCCCACAGATCAACCACCCGAGAGCCAAGCCGAAAACCAGGATCAAACATCGCCCAAGTCGATGCGGGATATCATCATTTTCGGTGTGTTGATCGTCATCGGCATCGGTGTGGCGGCGATGCTGTTCACGCAATCATAGGCTCTGCAAACCCGGTCAATCAGACCGGATGCCCTTAAGCCCCCATCACCCGGCGCTTCATTTCCGCCACGGCGGCATGGGGGCTGGTCAAGATGGGCAGGCCTGTGCGTTCCGCGATCTCACCGGCCAAGGGCGCCATGGAAAACTGCGCCAGGGCGATGGCACCGCAATCGCTGAGCCGGGGAGCGGCCTCGACCACGGCTCGGTCATGGGCATCCCGCCGCCCGGCGCCAAGGTCTGCCCATGCCCCTTCAACCAGCAAGGGAACCACGGCGATATCAACATTGCGCGCCGATGCCAGGCGTTCCAATTCCGCCGTCATGTCCGGCAAGGTCTGCGGATGCGTGGCCAGCAGACCAACCCGACCGCCCTTTGCCAGGGCTTCATCGAGCACAGCCTCATTCGGTTTGAGCACAGGCACATCATAAGTCTTGGCCACTTCATCGATGGCGGCGCCAAAGGCCGAACAGGTGAACAGAATACCATCCGGGCGGCGTGCCGCCGCATAGGCCGCCAATTCAAGAAAGCGGCCGATCAATTCAGGCGTCAGCTTGCTACCTGCCGCCGCCAGATCAGCCGTGAGACTTTCGTCAAGCAAGGTCCAATAATCGGCATCGGGCCACAAATCCCGAAAAGCGGCTTCAACCGGCGCAATGGCCTCGCGCGTGGCGTGAATAAGGGCGATCTGTTTCGTCATGACGCGGCAACCGTTTTATTGAATACAAGAAATTCGGGAAGGACACGGCAAGGCCTTGCCAGCACAGACTCGGCCACACGTATGTATGCATGCCCTATACGGATGGTTTTAAAGCCTAACCTGAAGACATCTGTATGTTTGCCAACTTCTATGGCATTTTTTACCATGCGGAAAGACGTAAGAGAGCGTGAATACCCCCATTTATCCAGCACAGAAATAATCACGGAATTTCATAGGTTAGACAGTCCTCCTCTCATCCGCGCCATTAATGACCGGCTTAACTCATTTGCAGCGCCACCAGGGATCCAGACAGAATAACCATGTGGCCTTCGGTTTTTGATCCATCACAGTTTTTCGCGCTCTACGTGGACCCGTCCGTCGTATTGCCGGCCACCTATAACCTGTGGCTGGTGCTGCTATCGTTCTTTGTTGCGACGCTTGCCGGTTTTGCCTTTATCCATTTGCTGCACCGGATCGCCGAACACGAAAACAGCAAGGCACGCTATTTTTGGATGACCGGCGGCGCCCTGATCATGGGGTTGGGTATTTGGGCCATGCATTTCGTCGGCATGCTGGCATACCGCCTGCCGATCCCCGTTGGTTACGACCCGGCGATCACATTCCTGTCGGCCTTGCCCGCCGTCCTTGCAAGTGCATGGAATCTGCAGATCGTCGCCCATGCCAATGTTACGCGCGCGCGCCTGGTTCTTGGCGGTGTGGTGCTGGGGGCCGGTATCGGGTTGATGCATTACACCGGCATGGCTGCCGTCGAATTCGATGCCTATATCCGATACGATTTCTGGCTGTTCGCACTTTCACTGGTCGTCGCCATTAGCCTCGCGATGTGCGCGCTGTGGGTCGCATTCCACGCATCCCGCCGCAATGTCCTTCGCACGATTACGAGCGAAGCCTTTTCCGCCCTGCTTATCGGCTGTGCCGTTGCCGGCATGCACTACACGGCGATGGGATCGACGATTTGCTTTTCCCGGACCGGATCAAGCAGCCTGTTACAGAATTTGGATTCCGACGTTCTGGCGGGTGCAACCGCCATTGTCGCCTCCCTGATCCTGGTGGCAGGCATTGCCGCCGTGGTGTTCGACCGGCGGCTTGCAAACGAGGTATTCCACCGCATGGAGGCCAGCCAACGCGCCCACCAGACCGCGCAGCGTCTTCAATTGATTTTGGACAATGTCGCCGATGCGGTGATCACGCTGGATACAAACGGCACGATTGAAACCTGCAATCCGGCCGCCGTGCGGATTTTCGGTTATTCCGTGAACGAGCTTATCGGACTTAACATTTCCCACCTGTTATCGAACCTTCGCACCAATTCGGAACGGACCCAGATGCTGCAGTATTTTTCCGACCCGTCATCCCGGTCCCCCGACGGGAACGGGTTCGAGGTCATCGGTCGCCGAAAGAACGGAAGCAACCTTTATCTGGAAGCCGCGTTGACGGAAGGCGTGCAGAACGAGCGTTCGGTTATCGTTGCCGCGTTGCGCGACATCACCGAACGCAATGTCGTGGCGGCTGCCCTGGCCCGCGCCAAGGAAACGGCGGAAAAAGCCAGCCAAGCCAAGTCCGAATTCATATCGCACATGAGCCATGAACTTCGCACGCCACTGAATGCGGTTATCGGGATGGCCGACCTGTTGCTGGAAATGGAGCAAATGCGCCAGGACCCTAAAATGATCATCGATTATCTGGGCGACATCCGCACAAGCGGCCGTCACCTGTTATCCCTGGTCAATGAAATCCTGGACGTGTCCACGATCGAAGCCGGAGGCCGAACCCTGAAGCCGGAAACCTTCGATGCGGTTATCGAAGTCGAAAGCCTGATCCGGTCGCTTCAAGCGACAAATGATAGCGCAAGCCTGAACCTTTCCGTTCTGGCATCTGAATCGCCCGTGCTTATCACGGCGGACAAACAATCCTTCCGCCAGATCATGCTCAACCTCACAACCAATTCGATCAGTCACGGCGGCGACGGTGTGAACGTCGAAATCCGAATTGATTCAGATCTTGTGAACGGCTTCGCCAAGGTTTTGATTTCCGACAACGGCCCCGGCATTCCCAAAGACATGCTTAGCGCCGTCGGCCAACCGTTCCTGAAAGCCAAGGCTGCATACCAATATTCCGAGACCCAAGGCGCCGTCAAAGGGGCGGGTCTGGGGCTCTATATCGTCAATCGCCTGATGGTTCTGAATGGCGGCAAGCTTGAACTTATAAGCGAACCGGGCAGCGGCACGACCGCAACGACCTATTGGCCACGCAACGTAAACGCCGCCTGAGTTCTTGGCCCCGGTTGTCTGCTATTCGTATCTGTTCAGCAGATTTCGAACAGTCCGGCCGCCCCCATTCCACCACCGACACACATGGTGACGACCACGTTCTTGGCGCCACGGCGCTTGCCTTCGATCAGGATATGGCCGGTCAGGCGCGCGCCCGTCATACCGAAGGGATGGCCGACGGAAATGCCGCCGCCGTCCACGTTCAGGTTTTCCTGGGGAATGCCCAGCTTGTCGCGGCAATACAGCACCTGTGATGCAAAGGCTTCGTTCAGTTCCCAAAGGTCGATGTCATCGACCTTCAGGCCCTGGCGTTCCAACAGGCGCGGAATGGCGAACACGGGACCGATGCCCATTTCATCCGGCTCGCAACCTGCTGTCGCCAATCCTTTGAAAATGCCGAGCGGCTGCAGACCGCGGCGTTCGGCTTCCTTCTCGGACATCACCACGCAGGCCGACGCCCCATCCGAAAGCTGGGACGCATTGCCTGCCGTGATGTATTTGCCTGGGCCCATGACCGGCTCCAGCTTGGCGAGACCTTCCAGCGTCGTCGTCGGGCGGTTGCCTTCGTCCTGTTCCAGCGTCACGTCCTGTTCCGTGATTTCACCCGTTTCCTTGTTCTTGACCAGCATCTTTGTGGCAAGCGGTACGATCTCGTCATCGAATCGCCCGGCCTGTTGGGCCGCCGCCGTGCGCAATTGGCTTTCAAGTGCGTATTCGTCCTGCGCCTCGCGGGAAACCTTGTAGCGCTCGGCCACGATGTCGGCCGTATTGATCATGGGAATCCACATTTCCGGTTTATGCGCCATCAGCCAGTCTTCCTTGGCTTCGTTGGCCATGGCGTTGTCCCGGACCAGACTTATGCTTTCCAGGCCGCCGCCGACGGCCACAGGCACACCGTCCATAACCACCCGGTTGGCCGCCACGGCAATGGCCTGCAGACCCGATGCGCACAACCGGTTGATGGTCGTGCCGCTGGTCGATACGGGCAGGCCCGCACGCACCACAGACATGCGGGCGATGTTCTTGCCCGTCGCCCCTTCGGGCATGCCGCAACCCAGCACCACGTCCTCGACCTCGGCCGGGTCGATGCCGGCGCGGGCAACCGCATGCTTGATGACGTGTCCCGCCAGGGTCGCGCCATGGGTGTTGTTGAACGCCCCGCGCCCGGCCTTGCCGATGGGGGTGCGTGCGGTGGAAACGATGACGGCGCGGTCCATTGTCTTAAATCCTTGTCTACGAGATATCAGGTGTCGGTTTGTCTTTGTGCCGGCCTATAGATCGGCAAAGGTGCCGCCCGTGCGGGCGAGTTTTTCCAGAAGCGGTGCCGGCTCCAGGGCCGGCGAAGCCTCCTTCGCCCAATGGGCCAGGCGTTCATAAACATGGGCTGCGCCCACTTGGTCGGCGTGGAACATGGGCCCGCCCTTGGCAACGGGGAAGCCGTATCCATTGATCCAGACGATATCAATGTCCGATGCCCGCTGGGCCATGCCTTCGTCGAGAATTTTCGCCCCTTCGTTGATCAATGCATAGAAACAGCGTTCGTGAATTTCCCGGTCTGAAATCTCTCGGCGCTCGATCCCCAATTCGGCCGAGGTTTCCTCGATGATTTTCTGCACCTCGGGATCCGGCAACGGCTTACGGGACCCTTCTTCATAGCGATACCAGCCCGCCATGGTCTTCTGGCCCTTGCGCCCGGCTTCGACCACACGGTCGGCGGCCACGGGCCAGCGTTCGTCCGGTTTCTTGAATTTCACCTGACGCTGGCGCACCAGATAGGAAACGTCCAGGCCCGCCAGATCGCCCACGGCCATGGGCCCCATGGCGAAACCGAAATCAAGGAACACCTTGTCCAATTGCTGCGGCAGGGCCCCTTCTTCCAGCAGGAAATAGGCCTGCCGTGTGTAGCGGTGGTACATACGGTTGCCGACGAAACCATCGCAATTGCCGACCAGGACCGGGATTTTTTCAATCCGCTTGCCCAGGTCCATGACCGTGGCGATCACGTCCTTGGCCGTGTCCTTGCCGCGCACGTTCTCCATCAGCTTCATGACGTTTGCCGGGCTGAAGAAATGGGTGCCGATGACATCGGCCGGGCGCTTGGTGGCCGACGCAATTTCGTCGATATCCAGGGTCGATGTATTGGTCGCCAGAACGGCACCCGGTTTCATGACCGCGTCCAACTGGCCGAAGATAGCTTTCTTCAGATCCATTTCCTCGAACACGGCTTCGATCACGATGTCGGCGGGGCCCAAATCGGCGTAGTTCGTGGTGCCGGTGATCAGCCCCATGCGCTTATCCATGTCATCCTGGGCCAGGCGGCCCTTGGACACGGTCGCCGCGTAATTCTTTTCAACCTTGGCCATGCCGGCCTGCAAGGCATCTTCCGATGTTTCCAGAACCGTCACGGGAATGCCCACATTGGCCAGGCACATGGCGATGCCGCCGCCCATGGTCCCGCATCCGACCACGGCGGCCGTGTTGATGGGGCGTTTTGCCGTGTCGCGGGCGACGTCCTTGACCTTGGCGGCTTCGCGTTCGGCGAAAAACAGATGACGCTGCGCCTTGGACTGATCGGATTCCCGGCACTTCACGAAAATATCGCGCTCGGCCTTCATGCCGTCGTCGAACGGCTGGCTGGCCGCAATCTCGACGCAATCGATGCAGGCCAGCGGCGCCAAAAGGCCGCGGGAGCGACGCTCCCAGGTCTTGCGCGCCTCTTCGAATACTTCGGGGCCCGCGTCGGAAACTTCCAGATCGCGCACCTTGCGCAGCGGCGCCTTATCGGCCACCAACTTGCCCGCGAAGGCAACCGCGCCGGCGGTCAGCTCGCCCTCGACGATACGATCCAACACACCCAGGTCGAGCGCCTCTTGGGCCGGGAACGGATCGCCGGACAAAATCACTTTCAAGGCCCGCTTGGCCCCGATAATGCGCGGCAGGCGCTGCGTGCCGCCGGACCCGGGAACGATCCCCAACTTGACCTCGGGCAGGGCGATCTTGGCCGTCGCATCGGCGATGCGGTAATGGCAGCTAAGCGGCAGTTCCAGCCCGCCGCCGAAGGACGTCGAATGCAAGGCCGCGACGACATACTTGGGGAATTCCTCGGCCCGGGCACAAAGCTGACGCAAGGTCGGCTCCGCCGGCGGGGCGCCGAATTCACGAATATCGGCACCGCCGGAAAAACAACGCCCGCCGCCCCGGATCACCACGGCATCGATGCCGTCATCGGCCTCGGCCTTGTCCAGGGCCGCCATGACGCCCGTGCGCACGGCATGGCCAAGCGCATTCACCGGGGGGCTGTCGATGGTGATGACGGCAATGCGGTCATGGACGTCCAGGGATACGGGTGTATCGGATGCGGATGCGGATGCGGACATGGGTGATGTTTCCCTTTTTCTCTTGCGGGGTTGCGGCTAGGCGGCCGGACCCGATTTCAAACTGCTTAGGTTGGTATAGGCCGAAATATGTTCCAGCGAGGCCGCCACATCGACCACCACGGGGCCGTTATGAGCCAGGGCCTCCGCCAGGACCGGGCCGGCTTCGTCGGACGAGGTAACGCGCAGGCCTTTGGCGCCGAAGCTTTCGGCCCAGGCGGCGAAATCCGGGTTGACCAGGTCCGTGCCCTCGATCCGCCCGGGAAATGACTTTTCCTGATGCAGGCGGATGGTGCCGTAACTTTTGTTGTTGGAAACGAATATGCGGACACGCGCACCGTACTGCACGGCCGTGGCAAGTTCGTTCCCGGTCATCATGGTCCCGCCGTCGCCGCAAACGGTCACGACCTGGCGGTCGGGATAGCGCAAGGCTGCCGCAACCGCCGAGGGCACGCCCAGGCCCATGGCCCCCGACACGGCACCCAATAGAATCTGCGTCGGCTTGAACGGGAAATACCGGTGGACCCAGGAATTGAAGTTCCCCGCGTCCATGGTGATCACCGCGTCATCGGCAAGCTGATCGCGAAAGGCTTGAATGATATGACCGAAATTAACGCCGTCGGGCGCCGACCACGGTTTCCATTCCGACAGCTTGCGGTTGGCGTCGCGCAGCCGCTTCAGCCAAGCACCCCGGCCCTGCGGAACCTTGGGCGGCGTGACGCCCGACAGGCGAAGCAAAAAGTCTTGGGGATCAGCACAGACCGCCTGCGCCGTATCGAACACATGGTCCAGGTGTTCCGCATCGGGGTAGACGTGGATCAGCGGCTGGCGGGGCTGCGGCGCTGCGGGCAACAAATAGCCCTGGGTCGTGACGTCGCCCAGGCGCGTGCCCACGGCCAGAATCAGATCGGCATCTTCCAGCGTTTCCCGCACCGAGGCCGGCACGCCATAGCCCAAATGAGCGGCAAAGTGGTCGTGGTGGTTGGGAAACATATCCTGGTTCTTGAAGCTGGTGGCAACGGGCAGCGACCAAACCTCGGAACAGGCCAGCAGCGTCGACCGGGACGCGGCCGGGCGCAGCATGCCGCCCGCGATCAGCAACGGCTGCTTCGCGTTTTCCAGCGCCATGGCCGCGGCATTGATCTGGGCATCCGTCGCCTTGGGCACGTCAAGCGGCAGCGGCGGGGCGCCATCACCGTCGACAGCGTCAATCAGCATGTCTTCGGGCAGGACAACAACGACCGGGCCGGGCGTGCCTTCCTGTGCGATCCGGAAGGCTTCGGCCACGGCGGGGGCCACGCGACCCGCTTCGTGGATTTCCTCGATATGTTTGGCCATGTCGCCGAAGGTGACGCGGTAATCCACTTCCTGGAAAGCGCCGCGCCCCAGGTCCGCCCGGGGCACCTGGCCGATGAACAGCACCAGCGGCACCGCATCCTGTTGCGAGGTATGAACGGCGATCGAGGCGTTACAGGCACCGGGGCCGCGGCTGACCAGGGCAACGCCCGGCGTGCCCGTCAGCTTTGCATCGGCGACAGCCATGAACCCGGCACCACCTTCGTGTCGGCATGACACGACCTGAATGGCGTTGTTGCCATGCAAGGAATCAAGAACCGAAAGATAACTTTCCCCCGGCACGCAATACACCCGGTCGACACCGTGCAATGCCAGCGTATCGACCAAGATATCAGCAGCGCGTTTCATTCAATGGCCTCCCTCAAGGCTGCGAGGCGCGGACATTGCCGCGTTCATGTATCCGGACAAACCGGTTCGAAAAAGTTTAGCACGACGCCGTCGCCGGTAACCGGTCTAGCGTTTCATTTCGCGGTGTCGGGCCAGTTGTAATCGGCGAATTTGGAGCGCAGGTCCTTTTTCGAAATCTTGCCCGTCGCCGTGTGGGGGATTTCGTCGACGAAAACGATGTCGTCGGGCAGCCAAAACTTCGCCACGTGGTCGGCGAGCACCTTCTTGATTTCATCGCCGGTAACCCCGGCACCTTCCCGTTTGACGACGACCAGCAGCGGCCGTTCCTCCCATTTCGGATGCTTCACGGCGATGGCCGCAGCCTCCACTACGTCGGGATGGGTCAGGGCGTAGTTTTCCAGATCAATGGAGCTGATCCATTCCCCGCCGGATTTGATCAGGTCCTTGGAGCGGTCGGACACACTGATCAGCCCATCGGGCGAGACCGAGGCCATGTCCCCGGTGCCGAACCAGCCATCGGCGTCGAAGGCCGCTTCGGTCGCGGCATCGTCCTCGAAATAGGCGGCGGCGACCCAGGGCCCGCGCACGAACAACTGGCCCACGGCTTTGCCGTCGTGGGGCAATGGGGTTCCGTCAAGATCGACGATTTTGACCTCAAAGCCGAACAACGGCCGTCCCTGACTTTGCTGGATTTTATAGCGCTCGGCCGCGGGCAGATCGTGGTGGCGTTGCCGCAGTCGGCCGGTGGTACCGGCGGCGCTCAACTCCGTCATGCCCCAGGCATGGACGACATGGACGCCGTAATCTTCCTCGAACGCCTTGATCATGGAAAGCGACGGCGCCGAACCGCCGATGTTGCAGATTTCCAAATGGTCCAGGCGGCCGCCCGACTTCTTCAAGTGCTGCAGCACGTCGATCCAGATGGTCGGCACACCGGCCGTGACGGTGACTTTTTCTTCATCCAAAAGGCGGCAGATGTTGTCGCCGTGCATGTTCGGGCCGGGCAGCACCAGTTTCGTGCCGGCAATGGGTGCTGCGTAGGGCGCCATCCAGCCATGTACGTGAAACATGCTGACCGCCGGCAACAGGACGGTGCGCGACGAGATGCACAGCGGGTGATCGCTGGACGTGCCGGCCAGGGCATGCAGCACCATGGCGCGGTGCGAATAAAGCACGCCCTTAGGATTGCCCGTAGTGCCCGAGGTATAGCAAAGCGCCACCGCCGTGTTCTCGTCGAACTGCGGCCAAGTGAAATCCTCGTCCTCGGCTGCCAGCAGGTCCTCGTAGCAGACCGCACCCCGCAACGTCGTTTCCGGCATCTTGCCGCTGTCACAAAGGATGATGAATTTCTCGATGGACGGACATTGATCCTGCAGGCTTTCCATCATCTCGACCCAGGTGGTGTCGATGAACATCACCCGGTCCTTGGCGTGATTGATGATGTAGACGATCTGATCCGCGAACAGGCGCGGGTTGATCGTATGGATGACCGCGCCGGAACCGCCGATGGCGTAGTACAGTTCAAGATGACGGTAAGTGGTCCAGGCCATGGTGCCGACCCGATCGCCCTGATCGATGCCCAGACGCTTCAGCGCATTGGCCAGACGGCACATGCGTTTGTACGCATCCGCATAGGTATAACGGTGCATGTCGCCTTCGACCCGATGGGTTACGATCTCGACATCGCCGTGCCAGGCGTCCGCATGCTTGACGATCATCGACGTCAAAAGCGGCACATCCATCATCATTCCCTGCAAGCGTATTCCTCCTTAAGTATGGTCTTGGTCTTTCTTTGTGCCGGGCATTGCACCCGGGTTTTCCGGACTATGGCGGGTCGCGCCAACCAAGATCAAGCTTCCATGAAAGCGCGGTTCGCCATGCGAAACGCATTGCGGGTGGGCCTTGTGTTCGGCGGGCTTTTCGATAAACCTCTGTCACCCCGTTTCGGAGGACACGCCAAACAGGCGCACCCGCCAGGACATCCAGGCAAAAACATCCAAGAACGACGAAGGCACCACGATGGAATTCACCCCCTCCCCGCGCACCCAGGAACTGGCGGAAAAACTGACCGCGTTTATGAACGCCGAGGTTTATCCCAATGAAGCCCTGTTTCAGGAACAATTGAACCAGGGGGACACGCGCTGGAAGGTCGTGCCCATCGTCGAAGATCTGAAGGCCAAGGCCAAGGCAGCGGGTCTGTGGAATCTGTTCCTGCCGGAAAGCGAGCTCGGTGCCGGCCTGACCAACCTGGAATACGCGCCCTTATGCGAAATCATGGGCCGCGTCCCTTGGGCGCCAGAGGTCTTCAACTGCAACGCGCCCGATACCGGCAACATGGAAACCCTGGTGCGGTATGGCGACGACGACCAAAAGGAACAATGGCTGAAGCCGCTTCTGGCCGGTGAAATCCGCTCTGCCTTCGCCATGACCGAGCCCGATGTGGCCTCAAGCGACGCGACCAACATCAAGACCAGCATCCGCATGGACGGCAATCACTACGTCATCAACGGGCGCAAGTGGTGGACATCGGGCGTAGGCTCCCCCCATTGCAAGGTCCTGATCGTCATGGGCAAGAACGATCCCGACGCCGAAACCTACAAACAGCAATCGATGATATTGGTCCCGCTGGACACCCCCGGCGTGAAGGTCGAACGCATGCTGGATGTCATGGGGTTCGACGACGCACCCCACGGCCATGGTGAAGTGGTCTTCGACAACGTGCGCGTGCCCGCATCCAACATGCTGCTGGGCGAAGGGCGCGGGTTCGAAATCGCCCAAGGCCGCCTGGGCCCGGGCCGCATTCATCACTGCATGCGGATCGTCGGCATCGCCGAACGCGCACTTGAATTCATGTGCAAGCGTGCGACGGAACGTGAAACATGGGGCAAGGCCCTGGCCGACCGGGGTGTGACCCAGGAACGCATTGCCAAAAGCCGCATCGAGATTGAGATGTGCCGCCTGTTGGTGCTGAAAGCCGCCTGGATGATGGACACGGTCGGCAACAAGGCCGCGCGCCAGGAAATCGGCATGATCAAGGTCGCCGCTCCCAATATGGCGTTGGAGGTCGTGGACCGGGCGATCCAGGCGTTCGGCGGCGCGGGCATGTGCCAGGATACGCCGCTGGCCTATTTCTGGGCGCGCATGCGGGCATTGAAATTCGCCGACGGCCCCGACGAGGTCCACCGCCGCCAGATCGCGCGTATGGAACTGCGCCGCCAGGCCGATTGGCCGCCGCGCACCTAAGGCTTTACCCTTCGGCCCAAATAAAACGGTAAATACTCGAAGAAATAATTGCCGACACTTTCGATGCGGGAAAAATTCCAAAAAATCCCGCATGGCTCTGTTAAGAGCCGTTATTTTTCGGAATTACCGTAAAATTCCGGCCCGTGGTGCTGCGTTAAATATTTGCTGCAGCGCGGCAAATCATTGACATTTGGCCTGACAAGTCCCCATATAGGCCACACGTTACATTTGTTATGTCGACCTTAGGTCACCGGCGCTGCCGGGAAGCTTCGTTAACCCCTGACAATGTGGACGTTACACCGCCGCGCCGCCGCATGGTGCGGGGCACGGTTTGTTTTACCCATTGCAAGAGGAATACGACAATGGCTACCGGTACAGTTAAATGGTTCAACCCGAACAAAGGTTTTGGTTTCATTCAGCCCGACGACGGTTCGCAGGATGCCTTCGTGCATATCTCCGCCGTCGAACGCGCCGGCATTCACACGCTGAACGAAGGCCAGAAGGTCACCTATGACCTTGAGCCCGGGAAAAACGGCAAATCTTCCGCCGAAAACCTGACGCTCGCCGACTAAGACTTCGTGGCACTGCTCCCGGCCATCCGCCGGGAGCAGTATCCGATTTTCGGGCTTTGCGCCCTCTGCCCATCTGCTTGTTCCGCACCCTTCAGGAGTCATTCCATGACCATGTCCGACCGCCGACGAGCAGCCACCCGGTCCCGCGCAGAGGAAGAGTTCCTTGCCGCCCAAAAAAAGCAGAAACAGGAATTGCACGAAAAAGAGCAGGACCGCGAAAACAAGGCCAAGCATGTCGCAGACCTAAAGGCCAAGCGACTGGCCAAGGAAGCCGCGGAAAGCGACGGTGATGCGAAAGTCGCGGTGGCAAAGCCTAAGAAAAAGAAAAAAGCCGCCGACCTGCCCCAGTTTCACCGCTTCTAAATGCCATCGGCATACCGAATCGACATCAATACATAAACTTCAAGAATCAGATTATGAGCGACGCACAGGAAAACGAGACTTTCGACCTTGACGAACACAGCCGGTCCGCCCCCGCGGATCAGCCCAAGACCCGGTCATGCCTGCGCTGTGATACACGCTTCATGAGTGCCTGGTCCGGCGAACGGATCTGTCCGCGGTGCAAGGGCTCCAGCGCCTGGCGCAGCGACGCACCGATTGCCCATCGCACTTGAGTTTCGCCCTTCGGGCGACCTTCGATTTCCTAAATACAGAGCCTGTCGTAATCCTCCCCCCCGGAACTGCACCGCTTTTTCGACTTTGGGCATATAGGCAGTTTGGGCCGTACCGGGTAAACTACGCCGGTTACCGAACATACGCTTGGGATGCGGGTGGATCACTTGAAACATCGGCTTAGGTTGTTCGTCGCCATCGCCGTGGGTGCGATTGTTGGGTTATCCGCGCTGGGTGTACATGTCTTTCACACAACACTGGACCGTATCGTCATCGATCAGGCGGAACGCACGTCCATTGCCTGGGCCGGATATATCGGCAACCGTTTGAACCGGGTCGAAGAGATTGCGGCTGGTGCTCCCCTTAACGATACAGAACAAGCCTTTCTGACCGGCGCCCGCCAATTCGGAGACATCTTCCGGTTCAAACTGTTCGATACCAAGGGCCGCATCCGCTTGATTTCCGACGACCTGAATACGGGGTTGGCCAACAACCCGGCTGCCGGCGAAGACAACTGGAAAGCCCTTTCGGTCGTCAAGACAGGCAAACCCTATTCCCAGCTTGAAGACGGCACTCAAAAACCCGACCGCCCTGACCTTTATTCCGAAACATACGTGCCAGTACGACGCGATGGTCGCATGGTCGCCGTGGCCGAAGTCTATATGGACCGCACGGCCGAGACCGCGGCATTACGCGCCGATTTTCTTAACTTCGGTTGGAAAACCGTGGGGCTGGTTCTGCTGGCACTGATCCTGCCCGCCTCGATTGCTGTATGGTCGACCCTGCAGCTTCGCCGCCACAACGAAACTCTCGCCACCGAACGCAAACGCGCGATTGAAGCCGAAAAGGTCAAGACACGGTTCCTTGCCCATTTAAGCCATGAATTCCGCACCCCCCTGAATTCCATTCAAGGTCTGACACAGGTTTTGTTGCGGGGCGACCTGGGCCCGATCGACAATCCCAAGCATCGGGAATACATGCAGGATGTTCTCAACAGCGGCGAACATCTTCTGTCCCTGGTCAACGATGTCCTTGATCTGTCCAAGATCGATTTCGGCAAGTACGAGCTGACGGAAAGCGAGTTTGATCTTGGCAAATGCGTCAACGGTGCCTTGCAGGTCGTCAAGGGATGGGAAGCGACGCACGGCCTGACATTAAATGCCCAGGGCCTCACATCCGGCCTGTTCGTGCGGGCCGATCGCCGGGCGATCTATCAGTCCGTCCTTAACCTTCTGTCCAATGCGGTGAAGTTCACCACCCAAGGCGACGCGATCACCGTTTCCGTCGAATCAGACGAGGCGGGCGGGACTCTTATCTCGATCGAAGACACCGGCATCGGCATTGCCGAGCAGGATCTGGAAAAAGTGTTCGAGCCCTTCACCCATTCAGACAATCAGGACTACGTCACCACCCATCGCGGCACCGGCCTTGGGCTTGCTCTGGTGAAATCCCTGATCGAACTGCATGGTGGGCGTGTTTCCCTGGAAAGTACGCCGGGGACAGGCACCACCGTACGCATTCACCTGCCAAGTCAGCGCACCGTCCATGCACCCGCGCCGGATATCGGCACTTAAAGCTGTAACCTGCCCCGGTTTGCCATCACCCGGTTGGATATGTTAGCCCTTACAGGCTGGTTCCCCAGCCGCGCGGCGGCGGTCAATGATGACGCGGCCTCGGTTCAGTGCATCGCGATGCACTCGATTGAATGCGCGATCCCGTTATTCAGAAATACTCAAAAGGATTATTATGCTTGATAACCGAAACCTGCTTGTCAGGGCCGGTGTCTGCGCACTTGCGCTTAATCTATGGGCCATTGATGCCACGGCCCAACCGAAACCTTCCCTTCCCGGCGCGGAAACCATCACGGCGGCGGCCCGTCAAGGAAGCCGGGCAGACATTTCCCTGGCACTGGTCAGCGCCATCGCCAAGCATCCCAATGAAACACAGAGACTTGTCGCATTCGCCGTCGCACAAGCCCCTCAGCATAAAGATGCAATCGTGACCGCTGCGGCAAATGCATTCCCCGCCTTCGATGACCGCATCCGAAAAGCCGCCTCAGGCAAAGCTGTTTCAAATAACGCCCCCCGCACCGTATCGGTCACGCGTTCGAACACAACCACACCGGACAAGACGCCTTCAACGGACATGGTATGGAAAGGTGAGATCGAACTGGGCGGCAGCAGAGCCACCGGAAACACGGAAACGGAAAAAATCAACGCCGCGGCAAAGATCAACCTCATCAGCGGCCCCTGGGATACGACGGCAAGCGCCGGTTATGATTTCGCCAAAGATAGCGGAGACATCAACGCCCAGCGTCTTCGTGCCGGCATCAACACAAAATACCGCTATACCGATCGGGCATTTGCCTATGGCCTGATCGATTACGATGATGACCGATTCAGTGGGTTCACTTATGAGATCACGCAGTCAGCCGGATTGGGATACCGCCTGATCGACACCAAGGATTGGGAAGTCGAGGTATCCGCCGGCCCGGCATTACGCATCAGCGAGATCAAAAGCACCGGCGAACAGGATGTGGAACCGGGGGCACGGAGCGATGCCTCAATCATTTGGCGGATATCGGATAATGCACAATTCTCGAACACAACCTCCGTGACCTGGGGCCAGGAACGCATGATCACGGAAAACACCACGGCTCTGACGATGAAAATCATCGGTGAGCTTTCAGGCCGTCTTTCCCACAATCTTCGCTACAATTCCGAAGCACCGGTCGGCACGGAATCAACCGACACCCTGACCAAGGCATCCCTGGTCTACGGCTTCTGATCGCGGCCAAACCGGCATAGCGGATTTGGTTCAAGCGCGCCCCGCGTCCTCGATCAGCGCCCAGGCGATTTCCGACAAGTTGCGGCAGACATCGCGCCGTTCCAGGGCGGCGGCGCTGGTCGCGTTTCCGTCCAGCCCCCGTTTGTAGACCCCCTGCGCGATCGCCCCCAGACGGAACAGGGACAGCACAAGATAGAAAACCCGGTCACCCGGGTCCGTGCGACCGGTCCGCCGGGCATAGGCCGCAAGATAGTCTTCTTCCGCCGGGATACCGGTGATGGCCGGATCGTTTGCCCGCAGGTCGCCGCGCCTGACATCCGGCATGTGCCAGGGCAGACTGTTATAGGCAAGGTCCGCCAAGGGGTCGCCCAGGGTCGACAATTCCCAATCGACCACGGCAATCACACGCGGCTCGGTCGCATGAAAGATCATGTTCTCTAGCCGGAAGTCACCATGAGCGATGGTCGTTTCCGCATCGGCAGGCACGTTTTCCGGCAGCCAATCGATCAGCCGGTCCATGGCCGGCAATACGTCCGTGGCCGAAGCTTGATACTGCCCGGTCCAACGCTTGACCTGGCGGGCCGCGTATCCGCCCTCACGCCCGAAGTCCGACAGGCCCGCCGCGCGCCAATCGACACGGTGCAATTTGGCCAACGTATCGTTCATGGCGTCATAGATGGCCGCCCGTTCGGAAGGCGCCATGTCCGGCAGTTCCAGTTCGCGGAACACCCGACCGTCCATATGCGCCATGACGTAGAACGCCTGCCCGATCACCGCGTCATCCATGCACAAAGCCAGGGGATCGGCCACGGGCACCTCGCCGCCTTTCAAAGCCGACATGATGCGGAATTCCCGGTCCACCGCATGGGCTGAGGGCAGCAAGTCCCCCGGCGGCTTCTTGCGCAGGACGAACCGCCGCCCGGCCCCGTCCGTCAATTCGAACGTCGGGTTCGACATCCCGCCGGCGAACTGGCGGGCCGTCACCGGCGGGGTCACGCCGTCGATGTGGCTGGCCATGAAATCGGCCAGTGCTTCCAGGTTCAAGGGATGTTCGTTTGAGCCGGTCATACGGCTTTGCTCTGTTTCAATTGGGTGATCTCGTCCGCTGAATACCCCATTTCCGCCAACAAGGAATCCGTATCCTGGCTCAGCAGCGGCGGCGGCGTGTCCGTCGTCACCGGCGCCCGGTCGATCTTGATGCCGGCCCGGGCAACCTGCACGTCCCGCCCCACGCCGGGAACATCCTTGAAGGTCGCGATCATTCCCCGGTCGGCGATCTGCGGATGGGCGAGAATCTGCGGCACGGTCAACACCTCACCGGCGGGCACGCCGGCCGCGTTCAAGGCCGCGCGCCAGTGGCTGGCCGTATTAGAGGCCATCGCTTCTTCCAGCAATGCGCTCAGCGCCGGGCGGTTGTCCAACCGTGCCTGGCGTTCGGCGAACCGGGGGTCGGTCTTAAGGTCCGGCCTTCCGACCACGTCACAGACGGCTTCGAACTGCTCCTGCTTATTGGCGGCGATGTTGATCGGACCGTCCCCCGTCTGAAACGTTCCGGACGGGCTGGCCGTGAAGTTGTCATTTCCCATGGGTTGCTGTTCCATGCCCAACTGCAGATAGTTGGAAACCACCCAGCCCATGGTCGACAGCACCGATTCCAACATGGCCACGTCGATGAAGCATCCCCGGTTTTCCGGATCCTTGTTGCCCAGCGCCGATGCCACGGCAAAGGCCGCCGTCATGCCGCCGATGGTATCGGCCATGGGATACCCGACGCGCAGGGGGGCCGTTTCCGGGGTTCCCGTCACCGCCATCACGCCCGACATGCCTTGGATGATCTGATCATAGGCAGGGGCCGATTTCAGCGGTCCGTCCTGACCGAAACCGGAAATGGCGCAATAGATCAGATTGGGGTGGTCTTTTTTCAAAACCTCGTATCCGACGCCCAACCGGTCCATCACGCCGGGGCGGAAGTTTTCGATCAGCACGTCGGATGTCGCCACCAGTTTGTGGAACACCTCTTTTCCCTGGTCGGACTTCATGTTGATGGTGATCGACCGCTTGCCCGTGTTCTGGGCCAGGAACGACGTGCCCATGCCTTTCTTGTTCAGGTCGGGGTCGGCGCCCAACTGGCGGGCCAGGTCGCCGGAACCCGGCACCTCCACCTTGATCACGTCGGCGCCCATATGGGCCAGTTGATGACAGCAGAACGGACCGGCCAGGACATTGGTCAGGTCAAGAATGCGGATGCCGGCTAAGGGCTTCAAGGGAGGTCTCCTCTGGCGGGGTTGGTTTGGTTGTTTTTATCGCGCGCCAGATTAGCGCGCCAAGGCGGCGCGGCAAGACTTCGTTTTTCTATTGTCAGGCCCGAGAATTCCTAAAGACCTGTCCACGACAGCACTTCGTCGTGTGATTTCCTCTGTCTCCCGCAGATTGTTGACTCGTCCATCCCAGAGGCCCATTTTGTATACAAAGCAAACTGGGAAACCCGGATCGCACGGAGGAAATACACATGTCCCAATCAACCGACACCCTACCCGGGGGCGAAGCCCATCCCGTCAAGGTCTACTGGCAGCCCGGCTGTTCCAGTTGCCTAAAAACAAAAGAATTTCTACTCGAACACGGCGTGCCCTTCGTGTCCGTCAACGTCGTCGACGACGAAAACGGCTTCAAGGAACTGGAAGCCTTCGGCGTGCGCATGGTGCCGATCGTCGCCAAGGGCGATCAATGGGCCAATGGTGCTGTTTTCCGCGATGTGGCCAAGGTCGCCGGCTTCGACTACGACGGCCATAAGATGCTCAGTCCCGAAGAGATGAAGGACAAGGTTCTGCAGAACGTCGATGCTGCGGGCCGCTATCTGCAGCAGATTCCGGAAGAAAAACTGGATACCCTGCTTCCCGGCCGGCCGCGGTCCTATCGGCAGTTGGTCTATCACGTGTTCAACATCGCCGAGGTCTTTTTAAACCGCGTCGAACACGACACCCCCTATACCTACGACGCCTTGAAATCCGTCCTGCCGGCGGACATGGCCACCAAGCAGGATCTTGCCGATTACGGCCAAACCACACGTGACCGGTTTGCCGCCTGGTGGGACCGCGACGGCGAAGGCACCGACTTCAAGCAGCCGGGCAAGGTCTATTACGGCGAGGTCACGCTGCACGAAGTTCTGGAACGCACGGGCTGGCACACGGGCCAGCACACCCGCCAGATTATCCTGATGCTGCGCGAGAAGCTGGGGATCGAGCCCGACCGCCCGCTGACAGATGCCGACTTCGAAGGCTTGCCCATCCCCAAGAACGTATGGGACAACGAACGCTCGTTCGACGAAGCCTCGTTCGAAGGACCGGCGGAAACACGCGCCGCCGAATAACGCTTAAGACCAAAAACCGAGAGGACATTCAATTGACTGATTTCACGCCGGAGGACCTGGCGGTCCTGACTCAATGGGACACGCCCACCATTTGCAACGCGCTTGAGGAAATCGTGCCCGAACGGCGCGGGTACGGCTATACCACCGAACCGCTGGTGCCGCTGGACGTGGACCTGCCGCCGATCTGCGGCTATGCCCGCACAGCCACCATCCGCGCGGCCGAACCGCCCAACGAAACCGCCGCCGAAACGGCCGCCAAGCGCACGGCCTATTACGAATATATCGCCCAGGGCCCCAAGCCGACGGTGGTCGTCATTCAGGACATCGACCCCCGGCCCGGCATCGGCGCCTTCTGGGGCGAGGTTCAGACCACCGTGCACAAAGGACTGGGTGCCGTCGGTGGCGTCACCAACGGCTCGTTCCGCGACCTTAAGGACAGTGCCCGCGGTTTCAACCTGATCGGCGGCGAGGTCGGGCCGAGCCATGCCTGGGTCCATGTGGTCGATATCGACTGTCAGGTCACGATCCACGGCATGACCGTGGTGACCAACAACATCATCCATGCCGACCATCATGGTGCTGTGATGATCCCCGACAACGCGGTCAAACAGATCCCCGACGTTGTGGCCCGCATCAGCCGACGCGAAGCGGTAATCCTGGACGCCGCCAAGGCCCCCGATTTCGACATTGAAAAGCTGAAAGCCGCCATGAAGGGATCAAAAGAGATCCACTGACTTTCTAACGCCAAATTCAGTTACAGGATTGTGGATTGGATCGGCAGTTGCCGATCCAATCTTCGAAATAGGCAACGCGTGCATACACACCATATTTGTACGCCACTCCGCAGCCATATCCCCAACTGACAATGCCGACAAGTACTGGATCCCCGCCACTGGGCTTATAGACCAATCCGCCACCGCTATCTGCCTGGCAGGTATCTTTTGGGTTTGACCCATCTGCATTTTCGTATCCCGCACAGATCATCGTCTTCGTCACATCGCCGAAATAACTGACAGGATGATTGCACGTATCGTGCGTCACGAACGGCAGATCGACGTGCAGCATTTTATATTGCGTTGTCCCGCCTGACTGTTTGAAACCCCACCCCGCAGCCCACAATTTGGTCCCGGTTCCACCGGTCGGTACCTGTAAAACAGAAGCCTCATCCGCCGCCGGCAGTGTTCTGATTTTCGCGATGCGTGGACCGGGCATAGCGGGCGTCGCCAGTTCCACAAGAGCAATGTCGTTATCATTACCGGGATAGGCATATCCACTATGTACGATGATCGATTTGACCTTCAGTCTCGTAATACCCGAAGCGAGGACATTGGTCCCAACGCCAACGTTTATATGTTCGGGTAAAAGATCGAAGACGCAATGAGCCGCTGTAAGCACCCATTTCTCATCAACCAACGATCCGCCGCAAAAATGCGCGTCCAGCGGCGTGTTAATCCAATCGACGAGTAAGGTTACCTGCCACGGGTATGCTCCCACGGGCGCCTCGGTTCCGCCGACAATTTTAGGCACGGCCTTGTTGATGAATTTCAGAACGGCTGCGTCGTAGTAGGGGTTACCAGTCGCGGTCAAATTGTCAGGGGAAACCAAATCCTGATTCGCATGCACATGACTAGCTCCCAGAATAGCCGCCATATACAAGCCTAGAACGGCGGACCAAAGGCGCGATTTATATCTAATCCAACTCCATTTCTTCATGCCACCTCTCCGTTATCTGCCAAACAGGCGGACACGAACCCGCGCGGGATGCTCCGAACCCGGCATCGACGGGTCGTACCCCTCGACAATTCCGATCAATCGTGGACCGATATCCAGACGATGGCGCAAGACATAGACTGTGTTAGCCGCCTGGAGATCGATAGCCGCCCGACGATTGATCGCATCAGGCTCATCGTCTGAAATTTTCGGGATCGCCACCTCAACCCATTTGATTGACTTACCTTGTTCCGCCAGGCGCCGAACGGAAACAGAGAATTCCGACGCCTTAATCAAGGCACTGTTTAACCCGTCCGCCGGTTCGGGAAACAGTTCGAGCAGCGGGCTGCCGATATCAACATCCTTTTGAGAGGGAGCGAACGGAATAGGGACGAAGAATTGTTTGTCATCGTTTTCACGCCGCACCTGCAACCATACCTGGGACCGATCAGTTCTCGCCTGTTCGATGATCAAGCGCGTGCTGGGCGGAAGATATGCAATCTGCGGCGCGTTAGGTTCAGGAGCCCCAGTCGCGACCATTCCACCACCCCCGACAATTGCCTGACCACCACTTTCGAACCCTCTGGCTGTGAACCTGGAATTCAAAGCCTGGGACAATGCGGGGTCGCTACGGCTGAAACGTGCGATCATTTGTGTGCCCGGCACAAGATCGGATATCTGTGCGGGTGCTGTTTGTTCCCGTGCGAAAAGCAGGTTTCCAACAGGGGCCAGGACTCTATTAATATCCCCCCGCCACAGAAGTTCCGTCGCGACGGCGGATATTCGTGTCGCCGGAGCCCCCACCCCAAGAGCACTGAACTGAATATGCCCGCTCGAAGCGTCTTCTATCACCTTGCGTGCCGCGCTGCCGTAAGGACTCAGCCCGAATTTAAGGTAAAATCCATGGACCTTGTTCATACCGACGGAGGCGCTTTCCAGTACTGATTTCCAGGCGTTTTCAACCTGAACGATCCACGCATCCGGTGCTTTGAAATAGACATCCATTCCCGTATCGCCATTGACAACCGGTCTTTGATTCAACATTCCGGATGATACGCGGGTCGCGACGGCCACCTCGCCGGCGATGTCGGAAAACTTATGCTCGGGCTTTATGTTATCGACCAGCCCTTTGGTAAAATAGCTCAATTCATCAGCCCCAATGGGGCTATAGGACAAGGACCCATTGTCTGCTGAATGAAAGTGCAGGATGCTGGAAATATCCAACTTCACCGCAACCGACGACGACCGCCCATTGTTGACAGGAACCCGGCCCTTATTGGTGTCCGGGGCGTCTTTCCCATAGGCTGTTGCATTACCATCGTCGTTGGTAATCTTAAACGTTGCGTTTCCGCGACACGCATCGGTCAGTATCAGGATTTTCGCCGGACCTTGCTTGTTCACCCGATTGACCAATACTGAAAGCGAGGCGTATGTGTTCTTCACCTGATCTTGGGCGACCACATCAACAGCTTTCAGCGGCGCCAGAAAATTGCCCTGCGGAGATGAAAATCCGTGCCCTGAAAAAAAGATGACAACAAAGTCTCCTTGATCAACGGACTTCGCGAAATCCTGGACGATCTTGTAGTACTCGTTCACATCTTCGAATGTGACGCTGGTACGTCCTTTGTGCCGATGTAGAGTGAACCCGTAGCCGGCCAACGTCTTGGCAATTTCAGGACCATCGTTCGCTGCCGCTGCGATCGGCGGCATATTGACGTAGTGTGAATTCGCAAGCACGAGCGCCTTGCGACCTGGCTCTTCGGTATACAGATAATTGGCGAACTTGCTGGCAATAGCCGGTGTCAATCCATCTGCATTCCCCCGCGCAAAAACCGTTGATGACGCCGCCATCGCGCCGGTGAACATCATTGTCATAAGAATGACCACGCGGGTAGCACCGATCAGCACCGCATATCGTGTGTCGACCGAACTCGACATAATTGTAAGTGACCTCTCTGTATTTGCACCCTATGTTAGAATATTATAATTTACTACTTTAATACGAGTTTAATGGGAAGGGTCAACCGGCATGGAACGCATAAAATCCATTGCAATGCTTGTTATTTCACTTTCGATAAGCGGATGCAGTTCGATCGGAGAACAAGTCGCCGACATCGTATTCATGCCCCACTCCCGCTCTGCTGAAGTTAAAGGCGAAGATGTGGGCATTGAACTCCTCTACGTTGAACAGGCCTCTGTTGATTATTACGGCCAAAAATTGCCAGTCTGCGACGAACCAAAAAAGGCCCAAGAACAAAGGGCACTCAGCGCTCTTTTGGGAACTGCATCGACCGCCTTGGCTGGTGCAGCACTTGATCAGGTCGAAAAATCCATCGAGGCCGAGGGCAAACGGTTCATCCAAGGATATTCAAAAAGTATCACGGTCAATAATTTTTGCGTAAAAGCGGTTGATGCCGATGGGAAGGTTAAGAAAGATGGCGTCATGACGGTGTATAACCGGCTTGCCGCCATTCGGTTCTACCGGATGATCGGAAAAGACAGCAGCAAAGGCCTCAAAGGCCGAACCGCGATGAGCTATTGCCTGCGGATTGATCCGGTTGTCGGCAGTTCCGGCAAACTGTTCCAGGTCACACCGATTGCGCTCGACTTCCATTACAGCAAAGCCAAGGTCGTCGCTTTTGACCTTTTGTCACCGTTTGGCGTGGATGTCTTGAATCCATGGGAGGCCGTAACAAACCTGTTCAAAGATGATGATGTCAGGTTGATCAATGATGACGATGTGGATCTCACCCTGTCGCTGAAAGTCGATAATTTGCGCTTGAATACAAAAAACAACACAATCGAGACCACAAATTTGGCGAAGCTCGATTTCCCCACCTATAAGAAATTGAAGATGCGATCCGCCGAAGACGAACGGACCAGCGACACAACAGACGCGTTAACGAAGGTCAAATGCGGGTCTCAAAGCGAACTGACCGCCGCGTACAAAGCCTCGACACCCGCCGGGCCGACAGCTGATGCAACACGTTACTTTGCAGCACCTGACAGAATTGGTCACGTGTCGATCGTGACCATTACTGTCAATGCCACAGAGATTGATGACTTCGGAGAGCGCGTGAAACAGCTTGGCGAGAAATTTAAATCTGAAAAAGCCGGCTTTCAGGAACGCTTGAGCAATACATTCAGCGGGTCGCCATAGCGAAAGTTATCTTTCTGATTGCGCGAATTAGCCCATCGGCATCATACCGATGTCGTCGGATTGCGGTTTACTGACTGCAACAAGAAGCTCTTATCGGCAGACCTTATCTTTTAAATAAGGTACGAGCTGTCAACTGATGACGGTTCTGGAAATTTCATACCGTTCGAACCGCGCCGCGTCCGGGTTGAAACCCAGACCGGGACGGTCGGACGAAAGCGTGACGGTCGCCGCGAACGGATCGATCAGGTCGTGGGGATTTTCCTCGTACTCGATGAACGCTGTCTCCAGCCAATCCGGTTCCGGTTGCGCCGCCAGCAGATGCGCCGTCGCCACATAGCCCGGCCCCCAATAGAAACTATGCGGCATCACGCGAAGCCCCGCCGCACGCCCCATGGGGAAAACCTCCTTGGCCGTCGACACCCCGCCCATCTTGGCGATCGAAGGTTGAATAATATCGAAGGCCCCGTCTTTGATGGCGCGGGCGAATTCGGTCAAGGAACCGATGTTCTCGCCCCCGGAAATGGCCGTGCCTTCCTTGCGCACGCGGGCAAGACCCTCGAAATCCTCGGGCGGCCAGACCGGTTCTTCCAGCCACAGGAACCCGCCCTTGACGTGTTCCCGTTCCTTTAATTCCCGGGCCACGCCGCAGGCATCTTCGACCGACCAGGGGCAATTGACGTCCAGCGTGATCGCCACCTCTTCGGGGGCGGCTTCCCTAGCCGCCATGAACGACGGCATGTCACGCTCATGCAGCTTGACCATGGGAAAACCCAGCTTCACGGCCTTTTCCGTATTGCGCGCAACGGCGTCCAGATCGCCGCCGTAGCGCATCAAACTGGCATAGCGGGTAACCGTGACATTGCCTTCGGGCCCGCCCAGCATCTGGTAAAGCGGCTTGCCGGCCCGTTTCGCCGCCAAATCCCAAAGCGCGATATCCATCGCCGACAAGGCGTACATGCAGGGCCCGTGACGGCCGAAACCGAAGAACGAACGATGGGCTTCGTCCATCAGGGTATCCAAATCCGTTTCGTCCCGGCCGATGAACCAGGGAGCGATCAATTCCTTCAGCAAGGCTTCCGTCCCCGGATTGCCGAAGTGGCCAAAACCTTCGCCCCAGCCTTCCAAGCCGTCCTCGGTTTCAACCCGGACCATCAGGGATTCATTGACCAGCCAGGGGTTGGTATTAAGGCCCGGGCGCATGCCTTGGCGCGGTCCGCCCGTATCGAACGGAATACCGACGCGGAGAATTTCAATGGATTTGATGGTCATGGGCTGGGCTCTGATCTTGTTGGCGAAGGGTGAAAAAGGAACCGGCCCCCTTGGGGGCCGGAACCGGTTGGAAATCTTGCAGAACTTACTTGCCAATCAACTTCATGGCTTCTTCCAGCGCCTTAACGCTTTCGCCGTGCTTGCCGGCCTTGTGCATGGCTTCACCCTTCGCCCGGAGGCCTTGGGCCTTAGCAATGTCCTTTTTCGGCGCGGTCGAAGATCCAACGGCCTCGTCGAAGGCCTTCCAAAGGTTGGGACAGTTTCCGGCGTGGGCGGGGGCGGCCAAAAGTACGAGAGCCGCCGTAGCGGGGATCAGGAACTTGAACATGGTTGTCTCCCAAGACGGTTATGTATGTGCGAACTATCGCATGAAAATCTGGGCCGCCAAAATCACATTATTTCCGGCTCACTATTCAAGGACTGCCAATTCCCGATCATGACGCCGTGACAGCAGAATTTGCGCCAAAACCGCGCCCACAAGGGCCATGAACATATCCCATTGGGTATCCCAGACGTCCCCCTGCGTACCCAGGAAATCGTCGGCCCCCTGCCCCAGGATCACGGCTGCCCACCATTCGATCAGTTCGTAGAACGCGCTGAACGCCAGGCAAATACAGGCCACGACGAAGAACAGAATTTTGCCCCGCGCCAAATCCGTTTTACGGATCAGAATTTCCCGCGCCAGGATCGCGGGCACGAAGCCCTGGAAGAAATGCCCGATACGATCATAAGGGTTGCGGGCAAGGTCCAATGCATCTTGTATCCAAAACCCCAACGGCACTTGGGCATAGGTGTAATGACCGCCCAGGATCAGCACCAGGCCATGCAGGAAGGCCAGCCGGTACAACAGCGGCGTCAGGGGAAAGCGGCTGCGGGTCGCCATCATCAACGGCAATGCGGCCATCACCGGAACGACTTCCAAAAACCAGGTTACCCGGTCGGCCACGCCCACGGCGGACAGGGCCAAAGCGGCCAGCCACAACAAAGCCAGCAGGGCCAACTCACGGTCGTTCGCTGCAATCACGGCATACCCGCCAATCGTTCAAGATGGTGCGCGCCGTCGCCGAAGGTATGATCAATCAGGGTCAGGCGTTTGAAATAGTGGCTGACGGCCATTTCATCCGTCACGCCCATGCCGCCGTGTAATTGAATTGCTTCCTGGCCGATCAGGCGGCCCGCCTGCCCGGCCTTGGCCTTGGCCTGTGATGCTGCCCGGCGGGCGGCGTCACGGTCGCCGCCGTCCTGGCGCACGGCCGCCATATAGGCGAGCGAGCGCGTCAGTTCCGTTTCCATGTACATTTCCGTCACCCGATGCTGTAGGGCCTGAAAATCGCCGAGCGGGCGCCCGAACTGTTTGCGCTCCTTCAGATAGTCGACCGTGCCGCGCGTCAGGGCTTCCATCACCCCTGCCGCCTCGGCCGTGATCAGGGACGCCGCCCGATCAACCGCTGCCTCGATCAGCGGAAACCCCTTGCCGGTTTCACCCAGGACGGCCGCCGCATCGACCCTGACGTCTTCCAACACCACATCGCCCGCACGCATGCCATCGACGGTCGGATACTCGGCCACCGCCACCCCCGGCGCATCGGCATCGACCATGAACAGGGTGATGCCGTCCTCGTCGCGGTCATCCCCCCCGGTCCGCGCCGTCACGATGATCTTGTCCGCCGTCCCGGCATGAAGGGCCACGGTCTTGGTGCCATCAATGATGAAGCCGTCACCATCGGCGCGGGCCCGCGCGGTCACATCGTTCAGGTCGTAGCGCGATTGTGCTTCCGAATAGGCGACGGCGATCAGAAGGTCCCCCGCCGCAAGGCGCGGCAGCAGATCGGCTTTGACATCGTCCCCCGCCCCTTCGCGGATCAAGGCACCACCCAGCACCACGGTGGAAAGATAGGGTTCAACCGCCAGGCCCCCGCCCATGGCTTCCAACAGGATCGCCATTTCGACCGCCCCGCCGCCGACACCGCCCAGGTCTTCGGGAATGCCCAGGGCCAGCCAGCCCATTTCCGCAAACTGCGCCCAGGTATCACGGCAGAAACCGCCCGACCTGGCCTGATGGTCACGCCGGATATCCAGGCTGTACTCGTCCCGGAAATAGCGTTCCGCCATATCGCGGATAAGGATTTGTTCGTCGGAGAAAGTGAAATTCATGGTCCGGTATTTTCCCTCAAAATCCCAGGATCGCCTTGGCGATGATGCTGCGCTGGATCTCGTTGCTGCCGCCGTAGATCGACGCCTTGCGCCAGTTGAAATAATGGCTGGCCACGGTCGCCGCATGTTCCGGCACGGGTGGCCCGTCGTTGGCCACCCCCGGCCATTCATCTTCCAGAATGCCGGGATCGAACACATGGGCCCGGTTGCCGACCGCTTCCAACAACAGTTCCGTAACACCCTGCTGGACCTGCGTCCCCTTGAGCTTGAGGATCGATGCCTCCGGCCCCGGTTTGCGCCCGGCCGCTTCTTCGGACAACAGGCGCAATTCCGTCATTTCCAGGGCCGTCAGTTCGATCTCGACCTCGGCCATGCGTTCGCGGAACCGGGCATCTTCGATCAGCGGACGCCCCCGTTTCAATTCCTTGGACGCGATCTCGCGCACCCGTTCCATTTGTTTCTTGGACCGGGCGACACCGGCAATACCGAACCGCTCGTGCCCCAGCAAAAACTTGGCGATGGTCCAGCCGTCGTTTTCCGTGCCGACCAGATTTTCCGCCGGCACGCGCACGTTTTCGAGAAACACGTCGTTGATTTCCTGACCGCCGTCCAATGTCTTGATCGGGCGCACGGTCACTCCCGGCGTCTTCATGTCGATCAGCAGGAAAGAAATGCCCTGTTGCTTCTTGCCTTCGGTCGAGGTTCGAACCAGGCAGAAAATCCAATCCGCGTATTGCGCCAGGGTCGTCCAGGTCTTCTGCCCGTTGACCACGTAATGGTCGCCGTCACGTACCGCTCGGGTGGTCAATGACGCCAGGTCCGATCCCGCCCCCGGTTCGGAAAACCCCTGACACCACCAATCCTCGCTGGCCAGGATGCGCGGCAGGTAATGCTGTTTTTGTTCGTCCGTGCCGAATTCGATCAGCACCGGGCCCAGCATCTTCAACCCGAAGGTAATCAGGCGCGGGCTGGATGCCGCGGCCAGTTCTTCTTCGTAAAGGTAGCGCTGCACGGGCGACCATCCGGGTCCGCCGTATTCCTTGGGCCAACTGGGCGCGATCCAGCCCTGTTCATGCAGGATGCGCTGCCAGACGACATAGTCGTCCTTAACCAGTTTCAGTCCGAGATCGACCTTGCGCTTGGTTTCCGGCGGAATGTTCGCGCGCAGAAATGTGCGCACCTCGTCCTGAAAGGCTTTTTCCTCAGGAGTCAAATTCAGGTCCAATTTAGATACCTCCTCGTCTTATTGGGCACGAGCATGGGCCTGTCCAACCCGGGCACAGACAGTCCCCAGGGCCAAGCAGATCACGGATACGATGGTCAGTTCCAAATCGCCGGTCGGGATCAGCACGCTGTCGCCCGGCGTCGCCAGCAACAGCCCCGCCGCAAACACAAGAATACGTGCCGGCCAGGCCAGCAGCGGGTGACGGGTCAAATCGCCGACCCCCACCAGATACCCCTGCAGCGCACCCGCGATCATCACCGTGCCGATGGCCGCTTCGATCCCCACGTAAAGAATGCGGTCCCATCCGGCATCCAGAATGAACGCCGGGTCCAGGACAAAGAAAAACGGCACGAAATAGATGATGGAGCCCAGGCGCATAGCCTCGAACCCGGTGCGCATGGCATTGGCCCCCGCGACGGAGGCCGCCGCATAGGCCCCCAACGCCACCGGCGGCGTGATGTAGGACACCATCCCCCAGTACAGAATGAACAGGTGCAACGCCATGGGATTGAGCCCGCCCTGCACCAAGGCCGGGGCCAGCACGATGGCCAGGAAGATATAGGCCGCCGTCACCGTCATGCCGATGCCCAGGATGAAACTGGTCAGCGCCCCCATGGCCAGCAGCACCAGGGTATTGCCCCCGGCCAGGAACAACAGGTCGTTGACCAGCGTTCCCGCCATGCCGGAAATCGACAAGGCCCCGACGATCAGGCCGACACCGGCCAGGATCGCCGTGATTTCCGCCAGCAGCACGCCCACGGCGGCGATGAAGGCGCGCAATTCCGGCCATCCCCATTTGTCGGACGAAACGATCTGGTTGATCCCGATCAACAGAACCGTGGCGTAATAGGGCGCGAATACCTCGCGCTTCAGATAGACCAGCATCACGACCAGAAGCACGAACACGAAGATGAAGTACCAGCCGTCCTTCAGCGTTGCTCTTAGATCCGGAAGGTCCGCACGGGTAAGGCCCGGCATCTTCTGGCGCGCCGCAAACGCGTCGATCTGCACGAACAGGCCCAGGTAGTAAAGGGCCGATGGCAGGATCGCCGCGATCGCAATATCGATGTAGGGCACGTTCAGAAACACGGCCATGATGAACGCCGTCGCCCCCATGACCGGCGGCATCAGCACCCCGCCCGTCGAAGCACAGGCTTCGACCCCGGCCGCATAAGACGCCCGGAACCCGGTGCGCCGCATCGCCGGAATGGTCATGACCCCGGTCGTGATGACATTGGAAATCACGGAACCGGACATGGACCCCATCAGGCCCGAAGCAAAGATCGCGACCTTGGCCGGCCCGCCCCGCACATGCCCCAAAAGCGAAAACGCCAGATCGATGAAAAACCGGCCGCCGCCCGTGCGCGTCAGGGCAACACCGAAAATCAGAAATCCGATCACCAGATTGGCGAGCGCCTGCATGGGAATGCCCAGGATGCTTTCGTTCGACATCATGTGGTAGGCGGTCGTGTCGGCAAGCGTGCTGGACAGGCCCGAAATCGGCCCCGGCATCTTGTCGGCGAACAGCGGATAGAGCGAGATCACAAGGACAATAGAGAACAGCGCCATGCCGCCCGCCCGGCGGGTCGCTTCCAACACCAGCAGCCAAAGCACATACCCCGCCCAGGTCACCGGCGCCGGCGCACCCATTTCCCAGCCCTTGTCGACGATCTGTTCGCCCTGAACGAAAAAGAACACGACGATGGCAAAGAACGTGGTCGCCAGCACTGCGTCCCACCAGGGAATGCGGTCCATGGCGCTGTTTGACGTCGCCGGGAAGATCAGAAAAACGATGGGCACCAACAAGCCCACCAATGCGTATTGGTATTGATTGTCCAGCAGCACCTGGCCGATGAAGAAACCCAGGTTGAAGATATGGTTCACCGACAGGAAACAGGCGACCACCGTCAAGAATATGACCGCCCCGCGCCACAACGGCGGCAAGGCCCGGTGGCGGGCCGAACCCGCCGCCGGTGCTTCGGCCTGTATCGTGCCGTTGGATGATGTGTTCACGGGAGCTACCGGTTATTTCCAGACGGGATCGAAACCGGCCTTTTCAAGGGCTGCCGCCCGTACCTTCATCCATTCGTCCTTGAAGACATCTTCGGCAACGTTCTTGGCCGTCATGTCTTTCCAAGCCGCGGCCAACACGTCCTGGCGCTTGATCAGCATCCGATTGTGCTGGTCCATGGCATCGGTCCAGGCACCCACTTCCTTCCAATACTTCACCGCCGCATCGTGATAAGGCACGGACCACATGAAGGCCTGGTTTTCCAGCGCCCAACCCTTCATGGCCTTCATCGCGTCCTTGAAACTGTCGTACTTGGAATGGATGGCCTTGGTCATGGAATAGACCAGGGCGGCGTCCTGGTCGGCGCGGGTGATCAGGATCGGATAGGGATAGGCCCCGCCTACGTGCGGCTTGTCCGCCGAAATTCCGGTCCCCAGGGTGGCCACGTGTTTGACGAAGTATGGCGCCTTGGCCATCAGGCGTTTCCAGCCCGCTTCGTCATCATGCGCCATCGGCGGCCAATAAATGCCGCGCGGCGAAGCTTCCAAATTCTTGGACGGGCCCGTGACCGTGGACCCGAACGCGGCATCAACCTGACCGTTGACCATGCCTTTCCACGATGCGGCATAGCCCGAGAATTCCACCTTCTCGACGTCATCCCAGGTCAGGTCGGCGAAGGCCAGCATGGCTTCGACCCCGATAACCAAGGCCGGGGACGAACGGACATAGGCAACGCGTTTGCCCTTCAGGTCCTTCGGCGTCTTGATGTTGGCATCGGCCGCCGTCGCCACGGACAGGTTGGCATCTGACGTGGCCGACATCAGCAGGCGCAGGGGCTGCGGCCCCCAATCCTTGGTCGCGAAATTGAACACCCCTTCGGATGCGAAATAAGTGCCGGAACCGTTGGCCGAGAACTGAACCTTGTCGGACATCAACGGTGTCAGGCGGGAAATGTCGTTCTTGCCGGGAACGATGCGCAAGCTAACGCCGAAGCTGTCCTTCAACGCCTTGCCGATGGCGACGGCCTGGGCATAGCCTGTCGATTTCGTTCCGTAAGCCGACCATGCCAGTGTATCGGGTAGCTTGATGTCATCCGCCTTGCCCTGGTGCGGCCAGATCGCGGCAACAGCCACTGCGCCAGCCATAATAAGTCCACGTACCTTCATGATTTCCTCCACACTTTGGACGTTTAAAGCCAGTTTCTGGTCTTTTGTTCGTTACTCGTCGTTCCATGATACCTGCAATGCGGCGAACTACCAGCGCCCCTGGGCGGCGAAACCGCTTTGCATTTCCGATTGGATCGTCTGCACCATATTCACCAGACGCGGCCCCCATTCCCCTTCCAAACGGTCGGGTTTATGCATAAAGGCCGGACCGCCGCAGTTGACCGCCATGATCGTCGCCCCATCCATGGACCGCAGCGGCACGCCGACCGCGTTCACGTCGTGCTGCCATTCCCCGAACGAGGTACAGAACCCCTGTTCACGCACCTGTTTGATGGCGCGATCTATCCCGCGGGCCATGGCCGGCCAGGCGGGGCCGGCGCGTTCTTCCATCGCAGTCATCAGATACGCCCGTTCATCTTCCGGAATGGCTGCAAGAAAAGCCCGGCCCATGGCCGATGTGGCAATGGGAACGTGCGAGCCGATATCCAAACGCAAGGTCACGGACCCGGCATCGCGGGCATGTTCCAGATAAACCATATTCAGGCGGTCACGCGCGCCCAAGGCCAGGGACAATCCGGACGCGTTGGCCAGTTCCTGCATGTAGGGCCGGGCGATTTTGCGAATGTCCATATTGGCAAGCAGGGAGTAGCCCAGCGACAGCACCCCCGGACCCAACCTGTATTTTCCCAACCGTTCCGCATGGGCCAGATAACCCAGGCGCGTCAGCGTATGGGTCAGGCGCGATACGGTCGGCTTGGGCAGCCCCGTACGTTCCGCCAATTCACCGTTCCCAAGCACGCCGTCTCCCGGTTGAAAGGCGCGCAGCACGCTGAGACCACGCGCAAGGGCGGTCACGAACTGCCGGTCTTCAGGCTCGGAAATTTCAGGAACGTCGTCGAGCGGCGTAACGCCGCGGTTAGCAAGGCCAGTCATTTTCTTGA
Source organism: Rhodospirillales bacterium (assembly GCA_040218445.1). Classification (GTDB taxonomy): domain Bacteria; phylum Pseudomonadota; class Alphaproteobacteria; order Rhodospirillales; family Casp-alpha2; genus UBA1479. Next base: position 96,097 of record JAVJRK010000007.1, read on the forward strand.
TTCGGCGCGCGGGCGCACACCGCCTCCCATTATCGCGCGGCCTCATACACCCGACCGCGAACGAACGCACTTTGTCATGGCGGAATATTGTCGTCAATTTTCGGAATTTAATTTCGCATAGCGAAAATTCTTTCCCACGCCAATCGATTTGAACCAGCACGCATAGGGGCTCTGCAATAGATCTCCGGTTGCAGTTCATTCCACAGAACGGGCTATTGAAACTTGATCTGGTCTGATCGGGGGGCATAAGATCGATTTATGTTGCATCGCAGCATTTCTTCCAAAAGCCATCAGGGGGAGGCTTTGTTGAGCAATTCAGCTTGCGATATCCCGGCAGGGATCACGTACGGACACGACCAGGTGTCTGCACATGAGTTGCGGGACTTGGGTTAAGCACCATGGACGAAACCAGGATCGATATCGTCTGGGTGCTGACCGCATCCGCATTGGTCTTCATGATGCAGGCTGGGTTCTGTTGCCTGGAAAGCGGCTCCGTCCGGTCCAAGAATTCCATCAACGTCGCCGCCAAAAACTTCGCCGACTTCTGCATTTCGGCCGGGGTGTTCTGGATGGTCGGGTTCGGGATCATGTTCGGCGCCAGCGCAAGCGGCCTATACGGCTCGGAGAATTTCATGTTCTCCGTGACCGACCCGCAATCAGCGGCCTTTTTCGTCTTTCAATTGATGTTCTGCGGCACGGCCACGACGATCGTTTCCGGCGCCATCGCCGAACGGGCGCGCTATACGGGCTATCTGCTGATCAGCCTGGTCGTGGCGCTGCCCATTTATCCCGTGTTCGGCCACTGGGCCTGGGGCGGTGCGTTCGGCGGCGATCCGGGCTGGCTGGCCGCCCTCGGCTTTGTCGATTTCGCAGGGGGCACGGTGGTTCATTCCGTCGCCGGCTGGGTCAGTCTGGCCGCCGTCATGATCATCGGCCCCAGGACCGGACGGTTCAGTAACGGTTCAGGCGCACCGTTCCGCAGCCATTCCCTGCCACTGGCCGCCCTCGGCGTGTTTATCATCTGGGTCGGTTGGATCGGGTTCAACGGCGGCAGCACGCTCGCCGCATCGGATCAGGTGCCCCTGATCGTTCTCAACACGGTGATGGCCGGTGCGTTCGGCGGCCTGGGGGTGATGGTTTTGGGGCCTCTCACCATGAAGCGCATGGATGTCCCCAGCATGCTCAACGGGGCCCTTGCGGGACTGGTCGCCATCACACCGGCCGCCCATTGCGTGTCGACCGCAGGTGCCGTGACCATCGGCGCGGTCGGCGGCGGATTGTGCATCCTGGCCTCGCTTCTGATGGACCGGTTGAAGCTAGACGACGTGGTCTATGCCTTTCCCGTTCACGGCGTGGCCGGGGTGTGGGGGACCATGGCGGTCGCCCTGCTGGGCGATCTTGACCTGATCGGTACCGGGCTGGGCCGTTGGGAACAGTTCATGGCCCAAGGCACCGGGGTGCTGACGGCCGCGGTCTGGGCATTCACCATCAGTTATGTTCTGCTGCGCCTGATTAACCGGTTTGTGCCGCTGCGCGTTTCGCCCGAAGCCGAACGCATCGGCCTGAACGTAAGCGAGCACAACCAATCGACGGAGCAGTTGGACATCCTGCGGTCTATGGAAGTACAGCGCCTGACCGGGGACTATTCCAAGCCCATCCCCGTGGAACCCAGTTCCGACATCGGCGACATCGCCCGGCAATACAACCTGGTCCTGGAAAACCTGTATTCCGCCAAGATGGAAGCCGAACAGGCAAGCAAGACCAAATCCAACTTTCTGGCCTCCATGAGCCACGAATTGCGCACGCCCCTGAACGCCATCATCGGCTTTTCGGAAATGATCACCCGGCAGTATTTCGGCCCCCTGGGTTCGGACAAATATCACGAATACGCCGGCGACATCATGCAGTCGAGCAAGCACCTGCTGTCGCTGGTCGACGACATTCTGGACCTTTCCAAGATCGAAGCCGGGCGCAATCCCCTGAACCGGTCCCCTATCGACATTCAGGCCATGTTCGACGACTGCCTGCGCATCGTCACCGGTGCCACCGACTGCAGCCAGATTTATTTCGACATCAAGGTCGCCAAGGATACATCGCAGCTTTTGGCCGATGAACGCGGGGTCAAACAGGTGGTGTTGAACCTGTTGTTCAATGCCGTGAAATTCACGCCGTCAGGCGGGCTGGTGACCTTGGCCGCACGCGAAGAGCCGGGCCGCCACGTGCTGGAGGTCATCGACACGGGCAACGGCATTCCCGACGAGAAACTGGAAAGCGTGATCGAGCCGTTCCAACAGCTGCACTCGGACCCCCATATCGCGCAGATGGGCACGGGCCTGGGGTTGTCCATCGCCAAGGCCCTGGCCCAGGCCCACGGCGGGGAACTTCAGATCGATAGCCGCATCGGCCGCGGCACCACCGTGCGGGTGATCCTGCCCATCGTCGCCGAATTGGTCGGGAAATAGCGGCTGCGGCCGGCTTAGGGCTCATACCGGGACCACCGCCCGCCGGTCATTCCTTTGACCGCGCCCGCCCCAGGACGAACGCCGGGATCAAGGTCAGCGCGAAAATCAGGGCGATCTGTCGGAACGAATCATGGAACGCGAAGGTATTGGCCTGGGCGTAAAGCACACGCCCCAGGAAATCCAGCGCCATGGCCCCGTCGGCCGGTGCCGGCACACCGCCCGCATTTAGAAGCTCGCGGACCTTGTCCAGCATTTCCGCGGTCGGTCCCTTCACGTTGGTTTGGGTCGCGGTCAGAAAATCGGCGTGATAGGCCGTGCGCATTTCGATCGTCACGGCGGTCATGTTGACGCCGAAGGCTCCGCCCATCTGGCGGAAGAAATTGAAGGTTCCCGCCCCCTGGGCCATTTTCTCCGCCGGCACGGCGGACAACGCCGCCTTGCCCATGTTGGGTGAAATCAGGCTCATGGAACCGCGCGTCCACATGGCCAGCAAGGCCACGGTCAGAAAGGCCGTGTTGACATCGATGGTCGCCAGGAACAGGGCCGCCACGGAAAACGTGGCGCAACCGACGATAATCGGCCAATGGGGCGGCACCGTATCCGCAAGACGCCCGGATGCCTGCATCATCATGACCAGCAGCAGGCCCGCCGGCACCAGGACCAATCCGGCCTTGGTGGCCGTAAAACCCTGGATCGTCTGGGTGAACAGCGGAATGGAATAGTTGGTCGAGAAATTCCCCAGACCAAAGGCGAAGGCCACCGCCACGGCCGATGCAAACCGGGCATCCAGAAACAGGGTCGGATCCAACAACGGATTCTTGGATCGCAGTTGGGTCATCACGAAGGCTACGGCCGACAGCACGCCGACCGTCCCGAAGATCAGCAGTTTGGGCGATTGCCAACCCCAGCGCTGACCGTTACCGATGGTCGCCATCAACGTGCCCAGGGCCGTGACCAGCAACAAAAAGCCGATCCAGTCGAAGTCAGGTCGCTTGTCCAACGGATTGCGCGCCGGCATGAAAGTCAGCGCCATGATCGCCGACAGGGCAACCAGCGGCAGCGGCACGATGAACACATGACGCCAGGACACAAGGTCGATGGTCACCCCGCCCACAAGCGGGCCGAACGTGGGCGCCAGGGCGATCCCCATGCCGACCGTGCCGACGGCCAGGCCGCGCCGTTCCGGCGGAAACACGGCAACCGCCGTGGCCAGGGTCAGGGGCTGCACCAGCCCGGCGGCGAAGCCCTGCATGATGCGGCCCAGGATCAGGATTTCGATGGTCGGGCTGACCGCCGACAGCACGGCCCCCGCCGTGAACACGACCAACGCCATCAGGCAGGTATTCCGGGGCCCCATGGTTCGCGACGTGAATGAATTGAGCAGCTGACTCGCGACCATGGTGGTCAAAAACGCCGTCGAGGCCCATTGCGCCAGGTCCTGGCCCACACCGAAGGCCCCCATGATCGACGGGATGGACACGTTGACGATGGTCGACGACAGCACCATCGTCATCGAACCCAGCATGCCGCAGGCCGTCACCCACCAGCGGTAGGACGGGCCGAATCGGTCGAACTGTCTGGTGATGGCGGGATTGTCTGATTGCAAGTCTGTGGCTTCCAGTGTTGTCGGGCGCACCGGAATGCTTCTTGTGGCGACTCTCGATCGCTCCGGCCTGCCTCCCAGCGTCACAGATTGTATACAAACTTATTCTTGGAGGGACCAAAAAATCGATGCCCGCTGCGCTCCTTGTATGTTCCGAAAAATACTTAGCTAATAAGCTAACTTTTTTCTTGTGCCGAGACTGGCAATTCATATACTTAGCCACATGACTAACCATAATTCGACACTTGATCATCTTTTTACGGCCCTGGGCGATCCGACCCGGCGGGCCGTGTTGTCGCGCCTGGCCCTTGGCGAAGCAACGGTCAGCGAACTTGCCGAACCGCACCGCATGGCCCTGCCAAGCTTCATGGGCCATCTCCGAAAATTGGAGCAGGCCGGCCTTGTCATCAGCAAGAAGAAAGGCCGAATCCGCCATTGCCGCCTTCAGCCTGAAGCCCTCGCGCCGGTTAGGTCCTGGCTCGAAGAACAGCGCGACCTCTGGGAGGGCCGATTGGACCGGTTCGACAACTATGTCACTCAACTCGCAAACACCAGAAACCAACAGGAGCCTCAAAAATGATCGACACCCTCGACCCGGAAACGGATCTCAGCTTCACCCGTGTGCTGGAGGTTCCCCGCGCGTTGATCTGGGAATGTTGGACGACCCCCGAACACATCGTACAATTCTTCGTTCCCCGTCCGCACCGGGTCACTTTCTGCGATATCGACCTCCGAGTCGGCGGGCGCTTCAACACAACATTCGAAGTCGAAGGCAACGCAATGGAAAACAACGGCGTCTACCTGGACGTCGTCGAAGAAGAGAAACTCGTTTTCACCGATGCCTATTCGGAGGGCTGGAAGCCCGCGCCCGACCCTTTCATGACCGCGATCCTGCTGTTGGCGGACATGGGTGACGGCAAGACCGAATACACGGCGATTGCCCGCCACCGATCGCCGGACTCCCGCAAACAGCATGAAGACATGGGCTTCTACGACGGCTGGGGCACCGTGGTCGATCAACTGGTGGAATACGCGGGCACATTGAAACCGGCCTGACACGACCGAATACCGAATGGACGCGGCAGAACTCTATCGCCGCCAACCAAAACAAAACCGACCAAGGCACCGCCGTGGTCGGTTTTTTGGTATCCCTGCCGATGTTGATAGCGGAGGAGAGACTCGAACCCCCAACACCCGGATTATGATGGATTTCTCTCCAATAGTTTCCTTGCCTGGACTTCGGCTCGCAGCATTGAGGCGTATGTTTTCAACCTCGACACACGGTCATGCCACTTACAGCCATTCTTACTTTGAAGTAGAAAATGCTTACTTCTTAAGCCCGTTGCAAAATTTCTGGAATGTTCTCAAAAGCACGGAAGCAAGCGGCTCACTCTCATCCGCTTTCTCAAGTGTTTTCTTAAAGAGATCCGATATCGTGATTTGGCTGACAAAGGTCTCGGCATCAAAAAGGCATTTCGCCAATTCATCGCCTGCCGCTCCGCGAGACGCAAAAAACCTTAGAGAGTCGTAAAGGCCCTCAACATAGATGGCCTGCTCATACGCAGGGTACTTTAAATACTGTGTCTTCGAAGTCGTTCGATAGTTCGTTAAATTCTGGTTGTTCAGATTCCGATCTGCGCTTGCTGGCCCGAAGATCAAAACAATTATCAAGAATAACAGGAAAAATCGCATCGGCATCTCTCAAGCAAAACGATAGACAGCGAAGACAGCTAACACTTTAGCTTGAACAAAAATACATCGGGCGGCGCGCGCCAGTCAATCTGACCGCCCCGCCACCCTACGCACGGTTCTAACAATCCAATTCACGTATATTACGAAGAATGCGACTGATTTCGGCTTCCGCATCTTTAACGTCCTGCCTTTTCGCCTTCAATTCCTCAAGGAGTCTGCCGGCCTCTGCGCTGGCTTCTCGATATTTTCGGACGGCTGCGAATAGGCTTGCAGGAGCGGATGGTGGAATTCGGAGCGCCAAGGCCATGGCCAGTTCAAGTCCGATTGCAGCAGCCTGATCCTGCACCTCAGCAAAGGCTATCTCGCTTCGATCTCTAGCATCCTCGAACTTGTTTTCGGCCTCGTCTGCCTGTTGCTTAGCGCGATTTCTGTTATTACGCGCAGCGCTCAGCTCGGCCCTTAATCGAGCACATTTTTCTTGCTTGTCTCGATCCCTTTCTTCGGATTGATCCCGGTTTTTTGCAGCCAGAGATTGGTTCAGCCGTTTGATGGTCGGCCCGTCGAGCTTCATCACGCCATCCACTTTGAGGCCCTGCTCGCGCTGGAACGATTTGACACCATCAAGCATTGGCTGGTCCGGAAACTCGGTGAGGCCGTGTTCAGGGGCTTCCATATGGCCTAGGTCGACCAAGGCTTTCTTGACATTGAGCGTGTCGTCCAAATCCATGTTGAACGCTTCGCCGATCGGCTTCTTTAGCCGGAAGAGAGTGAACATGACATTTTCCTCCGCGCGCCCGGCATTTACGCGGACGCAGCGGTGCTGTGGCCGCCGGCGCGCGAACGAAAAAAAGTGCGACCAGACGCGCCTGGGTTCAGATTATGGGATGTCTCTGAAGCGTTATCCGTACAAACGGGTTGTCCCCGGCAGCAAGGCAGCCAAAGGGCCCGAACGGGCACTTGCACTGAACATGAGGCACGAATCGCAGCTTATCAAGGTATAAATACCCAATTATATACTTGAGAAAAGTGATGGATAATCCTAAAACCAGCGGCGACAGGCCGGCGAATCCAACTGAGGAAATCACTATCACCTGTCCCCATTGTGGGGTGGACAGGGTGATTGATGGGGAGACGCTTGAAAGGCTCGAAAGGGATCTTACTCTTTGGGACCGTCGATTTGATTGTCCCAGGACGGTGATAGAAGGCCTCTTGTGGGAGCTTGGGGACCATTAAGTAGGATGGAGGCCAACGCGCCGATGTCGGAACGGTTCTTCATTCTGGCGGTGCGAGATTCTAGCCTCTTAATCATTCTTTTTTGCAGTATTAGGTAGATTGAATAGCAAAGGATGACGAAAGCCGACGCGGGGCCACTACCCCCCTCATCAGCCTTTTCGTGAACGTCGGAAAACATTTTGTATGGCAGTGATTTTTTTGTGGGGAATGTTGGAACTCTTTTAAGCTCCCGAACAACTGTATCATGCGAAAACTTGAGCGGCTTTTTGCTGTGAGCAAAGCCGTTCCTGATATCGCCCACTCTAGCAAGCGCGTCGCGAATATCTTTGTCGTAAATGTTTAGTGCGTACCCCAGCTCAATTTTTTTTCTGAATCCGCTAAGTGGTCCAGATTCAGAAGTTAGCGTTTCCCACACTTCTTGGTTTCCTCGACGGAAGCGTGGGCGTAAGAGTTCATCAAGCATCGCCTCAAGGAGACTTTGCCCTATAATCGCCCGAACAATCGGTGACCCGCCGGTGTTTAGGTGTTTAAAAAGCTCCTCCCTCTCATCTGAGGTGGGCGGTTGAGTGACGAAATCACGGAGCTTTTGTTGTTTCTTACCTCGATTACGTGATGCCATGACAGCCTCGCAGGACAAAAAACCGGACGAACAACGCAGGGATGATGCCCTGCGCCGCGCCCTGAAAACGCCACCCAAACCGGCGCAACGCAAACCAGCCAAAAAGGCTGGAAAAACCAAAGGTGGCAGCCGCCGCCAAGTTCAGTCAGAAACGTAATTACTTACGCTTCTTGGTCTTGATCGTCTCAACGACGGAAGTCGCCTTCCGGCGTTGGGCGGTCTTGACCGGGATGAAACGCCCATTACGAGCGTCACGGCCAATCTTTCGAGTAGCCATGCCTATCACCTCCTTTCATGGACTGGTTGTCCCCTTGTATTGACAACCAACATGAAAAAGGTGCGGCGACTGCCGCCCGGAATGGTGGCTTACCACTCTACTCTGAGTCGAGTCGTTTGTTGCGCTTTAGCAGCCGGGCCAAGACTGCCCCATAAGGCAAGACGCGGAGAGCGCTCGGTCTTTTACCGAGTAGGTTGTTGATAGGTCAGCCTGCGCCCTTCCGCCCGGATAATGGCGAGGTTGGCGCGTTCGGCGTCCGTCTTGTCTCGGTTTGAATATCTGAAGTCAAATTCGTCCAGATACCGCTGCAAGTGCTTTTCCTTGCAGTGCTGGTAGATGCCCTTCATTCCACGTTTGAAGATCGAGAAATAGTTCTCAACGTGGTTCGTGGTCACGCCGTCCTTGCGGACGTATTCAAGGCGACCGTGATTAACGGACTTATGGGCCTTAAATTCTTCACCGGCCTTGATGTAGAGGCGGCTTTCGTCGGTATGAAGTTCCGTCTTGCGGTCAACGTTCGTGACCAGTAGTTCGCGGATCGTCCTGGCATCGGCGCGGTTGACATGGAACGTGCGGGACTTCCCGCCAGAGACAAGCGAGACAACGGACATTTTCTTTGAGTGTCCCTTGCGCTCTTTCCAGGGCTTACCGCGGTATTCGTCTTTGGTGCCGAAATAGGTTTCATCGGCCTCAACGGACCCATCAGGACCACCCATAGGCGAGGGATCATCATCCCGCATGGTTTCGCGGATACGATGGGCCATAAACCAGGCGGTCTTGTAGGTCACGCCAAGCATTCTATGAAGCTGATGAGCGCTCATTCCTTTTTTGCTGGACGCCATCAGTTGATAGGCCAGAACCCATTTGTGCAGCGGCACCTTTGAGCGTTCAAAGATAGTGCCCACGGT
>JAVJRK010000008.1:0-99089 GCA_040218445.1 Rhodospirillales bacterium
CGATCACCCCCTGGGGCAGGCTGTCCCGTTCGACCACGAAGCCATGGTTCTGCGAGGTGATTTCGACCTTGCCCGTTTCCAAATCCTTCACCGGCTGATTGGCCCCCCGATGGCCCAGGTGCATCTTGGATGTCTTCGCGCCCAGGGCCAGGGCCAGGATCTGGTGTCCCAGGCAGATGCCGAACACGGGCAGACCCGTTTCCATGACCTGCTTTACCGCCGGCACGGCATATTCGCCGGTCGCCGCCGGGTCCCCCGGGCCGTTGGAAAGAAAAAGCCCATCGGGTTGATGGGCCAGGATGTCTTCCGCCGTCGCCGTTGCCGGCACGACCGTGACTTTGCAGCCTTCGGCGGCAAGGCAGCGCAGGATGTTCTGCTTGGCGCCGAAATCGACCGCGACCACGTGATGCTTGGGCGCCGTCTGCTTGCCGTAGCCTTCGCCCAGTTTCCACGTGGTGGTGTCCCAGGAATACGTCTGCTGGCAGGACACGTCCTTGGCCAGGTCCATGCCTTCCAGCCCGGGAAAGGCCTTGGCCTGTTCAACCAGGGCCGGAATGTCCAGGGGGCCGTCTGCTTTATAGGCAACGACGCCGTTCGGCGCGCCGCCGTCGCGGATCAGGCGGGTCAGACGCCGCGTATCCACACCGGTCACGGCCGTCAGGTCATGGGATTTCAGCCAGGTATCCAGATGCTGGGCCGCGCGCCAATTGGCCGGATCGGTGATATCGACCCGCATCACCGCACCCCGCGCCGCAGGCGTGATGGTTTCCATATCTTCCGGGTTGGTGCCCACGTTGCCGATATGGGGGAAGGTGAAGGTGATGATTTGGCCGGCGTAGGACGGATCGGTGATGATTTCCTGATAGCCGGTGATTGAGGTATTGAAACAAACCTCACCGACCGAGGTGCCGGGCAGACCCGCACCGCGGCCCCAGAAAACCTCGCCGGACGCCAGCACCACGGCCGCGTTTGCGTTCGGCGGTTGTGCGGCCACGGCAGTGGTCGCGGGCTTAAGAGCTTCGGACATATGACTTTTTCGGGCTGGGGTTGGACCAAGGCGCCCAGGCCGCGAAATGGTGCGCGACCTCGAATGCGTTGGAAACAAGCTTCTACGCGTTGACCCGCGATTGGTCAAGACTCGTTTGAGAAAAAATATCCTTATATTTCAACAAATTAAAGAATCGGATGGGGTTTGCGTTGTGGGGAATTTTGAGCTAGGGTCCGCTTCTTCCGCCACAACCGGGGCAGACCCCATGTTACGCGAGCAGATTTCGGCTGCGCTCAAGACCTCTATTAAATCCAAGGAAGCCTGTGCCACGGCGACCTTGCGTCTGATCAGCGCCGCCATCAAGGACCGGGACATCGCCGCCCGGGACAAAGGCAATCAGGACGGGATTTCCGATGACGAAATCCTGAGCCTGCTGCAATCCATGATCAAACAGCGCAACGAAAGCGCCGATGTTTATGAAAAGGGCAACCGGCAGGATCTGGCCGACCGGGAGCGCGAGGAAATCACCGTGATTGAGGGTTTCCTGCCCGCGCAGATGTCCCAGGACGAGGTCGCCGACGCGGTCGACGGCGTGATCAAGGACACGGGTGCGGACTGCATCAAGGACATGGGCAAATGCATGGGGGCCCTGAAGCAGAAATACGCCGGGCGCATGGATTTTTCGAAGGCCAGCGCGCTGGTTAAAGAGAAGCTCTGCTAGCAAAATCCTCGCGGACTGATTTCAAGTCCGCGAAGGTCGTTTTGCGGCATCTTCCAAAATTTCCCCGACTCCGCCGCCGGATTCAGCATTTTCCCGCCTGGGGATAGATGCGGGATAACCTGTTGGTGAAAAAGAACAACTCCCGCTCCACGCGGGGGCCACAATAGCGTATCTGTTACCCTGCGAAGATTGTTCTGCCCGCAAACGAAGGCCCCCATCGCAGATGGCATTGCCCCCGGAATTTCTGGAAGAACTGAAGACCCGCCTGCCGGCGACGGATGTCGTGGGCCGTAAGGTAAAGCTTGTCCGTTCGGGCCGGGACACCAAGGGTTGCTGCCCGTTCCATAAAGAGAAAACGCCGAGCTTCCACGTTTACGAAGATCATTACCATTGCTTCGGCTGCGGGGCGCACGGATCGGTCATCGATTTCGTGATGGAGACGGAAGGCCTGGAATTCCGCGAGGCCGTGACCCGCTTGGCCGGTGAGGCCGGGATGGCCATGCCCGAGGAAACGCCCGAAGATCGCCAGCGCCGGGCCCGCAACAAGACCCTGGTCGAGGTCGTGGAAATGGCCGCGGCGTTCTTCGAGAAATGCCTGCGCATGCCCGAAGGCCGCGAAGCCCTGGATTATCTGCGCGCCCGGGGCCTGACGGACGAAACCATCAAGCGGTTCCGTTTAGGATTCTCGCCCGATGGGCGCGGCAAGTTGAAAGCCATGCTGGCCGCCGAGGGCATCGAGGAAGGCCTGATGGTCTCGGCGGGTCTGCTGGTTCAGCCGGAAGACCGGGACCGCGAGCCTTACGACCGGTTCCGCGGCCGGGTCATGTTTCCGATTACCGACCGCCAGGGCCAGGTCATCGCCTTCGGCGCACGGCTTTTGAAAGGCGACGGGCCGAAATACCTGAATTCACCGGAAACGCCCCTGTTCCATAAGGGCCGCAACCTGTACGGCCTGGCCCAGGCCAAGGACCATATCCGCACCGCCGGCACGGTCATCGTGTGCGAAGGCTACACGGACGTCATCGCCCTGGCCCAGGCCGGGGTGGGACAGGCGGTCGCGCCCCTGGGCACAGCCCTGACCGAAGACCAGATCGCCCTTTTGTGGCGGCTGGCGCCGGAACCGCTGTTGTGCTTCGACGGCGATCAGGCCGGCCAGCGCGCCGCCGCCCGCGCGGCGGAACGCGCCCTGCCCTTGCTGAAAGCCGGGTTCGGTCTGCGCTTTGCCCTGCTGCCTGCGGGCGAAGACCCGGACAGCTTGGTCCAGGGCGGGGGGCGCAAGGCCTTCGACACGGTGCTGGAAAGCGCCATGGCCCTGTCCGAATTGGTGTGGAAGGTTGAATCGGGCGGGCGCCTGCCGCCCACGCCCGAAGGCCGGGCGGACCTGAACAAACGGCTGGATCAGCGCCTGCGCGACATCCCCGACCCCACCGTGCGGCGTTATTTTCAGGACTTCTTCAAAAGCCGTTTGTGGCCCGACGGGCCGGCGGGCGGCGGACGGGGCGGCACCCGGCAGGGCCAGCGCTTCGGCAAGGGAAAATGGGGGGGCGGCAACTGGACCGGGCCGGCCGAACGCCTGCGCCCCGACACAGCCGACACCCGCCCGGTGGAAAGTGCCCGCCTGCGGGCGGCGATCCTTCTTGCCGCCGCCATCAACCATCCGGAACTGCTGGCCGAGGCCGAGGAAGACCTGGGCCGCATCGCCGTAGCCGACACGGAACTTGACAATTTACGTCAGGCGTTATTAATCACCCACGCGGGTGGTTTACCCCTTGACACGGAAGGCTTGGTAAACCACTTGTCAGAGCAGGGTTATTCCCAGGCGCTGAGCCAGCTATTAAGCGCGCGAACGTACGACCACGCCAGATTCGCGCGACCCAATGCGGGACTTGCAGAGGCCAGACGTGGATGGGAAGCAACCATCAGCCATTTGCGCGGAGAGGACTTGGAGTCCGAGCTCCAAGCGGCCCAAGATGCTGTCCGGCGGGACCCGTCGGAGGCAAACATGAATTGGGTCGTCAGAGTTCGGCGGATGATGGACGAAAGCGAACAATCGGGCGCCGTATTTGACTAGGGGTGCCGCGGTGGTAAAGCGGGTCGACGGTACGGATGCCGGCGCCCCGGCATATGGATGAGCATTTAGATAAACGCACATAGATAAACTGGGCAACGATATCAGAAACCCCATTGGATTAACCGGATCGAAAGCCGAACAGGGCTATGGACCGGTCGGGGGCGGGGTTTCCAGCCAGAAGATTTAGAGGTCGAGCGTGGCAAAAGCACAAGCTAAGGAACAAGAACGCGGTGACAGCCAGGAAGAAGGCGGCGACAGCCCCCTTCTCGACACCATGGGTGCGGCGGTCAAGAAAATGGTCGCCAAGGGCAAGGAGCGCGGGTACGTCACCTATGACGACCTGAACAGCGCCCTGCCGCCGGAAAAGGTTTCGTCCGAGCAAATCGAAGACACCATGGCGATGCTGTCCGAAATGGGCATCAACGTGGTCGAGAACGAAGAAACCGAAGACAGCGCGACCACGGACGCCAGCGAAGACGACGACGACGAAAAAAGCAAAAGCAGCAGCCCGGCCGGCAACGTCGATGAGAACGACCTGGGCCGCACGGACGACCCGGTGCGCATGTACCTGCGCGAAATGGGCTCGGTCGAGCTTCTGTCCCGCGAAGGCGAAATCGCCATCGCCAAGCGCATCGAGGCCGGCCGCGAGATGATGATCGGCGGCCTGATGGAAAGCCCGCTGACCATCAAGGCCATCACTCTTTGGCATGACGCCCTGATCGCCGAAGAAATGCTGTTGCGCGACATTATTGACCTGGAAGCCACCCACGGCGGCGGCCCCGGTCAGGCCAACAACAACGTCAACGTCAATGGCGCCGAAGGTGAAGACGGCGACGGCAACGGCGAAGCATCCGGCGAACAGGCCAAGGAAGCCGCCCCCGCCGAGGCCGAACACGACAAGGACAGTGCCAAGAAACAGGACGCCAAGTCCGACGACGACAGCGACGACGATGAAAAGTCGGAAGGCGAAGACGGTGAAAGCCGCAGCAGTGATGACGACGATGACGACGACGAGGACGGTGAAAATAACCTGTCTCTGGCTGCCCTCGAAGCCAAGCTGAAGCCCGAAGTCATCGAGAACTTCGAGCTGATCGCCAAGACCTACAAGAAACTGCACCGCGTACAGATGCAGCGTCTCGAGGCCCTGACATCGGGCGATCAGCCCAAGCCCAGCCAGGAAAAGCGTTTCCAGAAGCTGCGCAAGGAACTGATCGAGCTGATGGAGGACGTGCACCTCAATAACAACCGCATCGAACAGCTTCTGGATCAGTTATACGGCCTCAACCGCCGTCTGGTCGGCCTGGAAGGCAAGATCATGCGCATGGCCACCACGGCCAAGGTCGACCGTCAGGCGTTTTTGGAACAATACCAAGGCAATGAGCTGGATCCGGGCTGGCTGAAACGCGTCGGCCGCCTGAAAGGCAAGGGCTGGGACCGTTTCGCCACGCGCTACAAGGACGATGTCACCGAACTGCGCGATCAGATCGGCGAGGTGTCGCAGATTTCCGGCCTGCCGATCCCGGAATTCCGGCGCATCGTGTCGACCGTGCAGAAGGGCGAGCGCGAGGCCGCCAAGGCCAAGAAGGAAATGATCGAAGCCAACCTGCGCCTCGTCATCTCCATCGCCAAGAAATACACCAACCGCGGCCTGCAATTCCTGGACCTGATCCAGGAGGGCAACATCGGTCTGATGAAGGCGGTCGACAAGTTCGAATACCGCCGCGGTTACAAGTTCTCGACCTATGCCACCTGGTGGATCCGCCAGGCCATTACACGGTCCATCGCCGACCAGGCCCGTACCATCCGTATTCCCGTGCATATGATCGAGACGATCAACAAGCTGGTCCGCACGTCGCGCCAGATGCTGCACGAAATCGGCCGCGAGCCGACGCCGGAAGAATTGGCGGGCCGCCTGTCCATGCCCTTGGAAAAGGTCCGCAAGGTCCTGAAGATCGCCAAGGAGCCGATTTCCCTGGAAACGCCCATCGGCGACGAGGAAGACTCGCACCTGGGCGATTTCATCGAAGACAAGAACGCGGTGCAGCCGCTGGATGCCGCCATTCAGGGCAACCTGCGCGAAACCACCACGCGGGTGCTGGCCTCGCTCACGGCGCGCGAGGAACGCGTCCTGCGCATGCGCTTCGGCATCGGCATGAACACGGACCACACGCTGGAAGAAGTCGGCCAGCAGTTCTCGGTCACGCGCGAACGAATACGTCAAATCGAAGCCAAGGCGCTCAGAAAGCTCAAGCATCCGTCCCGGTCGCGGAAACTCAGAAGCTTCCTGGATTACTAACGCCAGGGCGATACGAAAACAAACAAGGCCGGAAGCTCATCCCTTCCGGCCTTTTCTTTTGGGGAAGAACCGCTTAATGGAATCCCCGGGGGGCCAGTAGCTCAATTGGTTAGAGCCGACGGCTCATAACCGTCTGGTTGCAGGTTCGAGTCCTGCCTGGCCCACCATTCACCCGTCTTCGAACCGGCCACCAATCCGTTTGCCGTCGAAGGATCGCGCAAACCCGCGAGTTTCAGGCCGTGTTTTCGGGGGGTCCGTTGCGGAGAGACGACTATTTAAGCCGGAATTGGCTGAATTCGGCAAAAAGTCTCCAGAGACGGATTTTCGTCACCATTCCGTGGCGGTTGTTAACATCCGATTTCGCAATGGAGTCGGCGTCAAATCGCGAACGTGTCCGCTTTCAGGCCGATTGCAGACAAAATTTTCGCCCCTCCTTCACTTCCGGGATTAGCCAGGAGCGGACGTGAACCTAAGTTGGTCGGTGGAGTTTTTTTGCGGTTTATGAATTAATCTGTCGGAGTGCGTATCTCGAGAGGGGGATAATGTCTAACTACTATTATGTTCTCGTTGCCGCTGGG
This sequence comes from Rhodospirillales bacterium, assembly GCA_040218445.1. Lineage (GTDB taxonomy): Bacteria > Pseudomonadota > Alphaproteobacteria > Rhodospirillales > Casp-alpha2 > UBA1479. The sequence goes on from JAVJRK010000008.1 coordinate 6,655, forward strand.
TATTTAGCTCTCCCCGTTCTGTTCATTATTATTCTAAGAACCGTGATCCGTCCGTGCATTGACCTGATGCGTGCGCAAAATGGAAACGTGAAATTTGCAGAACTCGCCCGCGAAGTTCGGGGGAGGAAGGTTCCTTTACGTACCGCGATCTTCGGCATCTCCCTTGCCAGTGCGGTCGCTGCAGGATGGGTAGTTGAACAGGTCGCTGACCGCCCTCTGGGGGTGCCTGGGTTTTTGGGATTGACAGCTGAGGAATCAATTCAGATTCTTGAAGTTCTATCCTTGTCGGTGATTGGCCTGCTCATGATTTTCACGATCGTATTCCCCCTGATTTCGATTGGGGTCCAAAGTATTCCGCAGGGGAAAAATCAGTCCAACGACCATTGACCGCTTCGGGTCATTTGCTGACCATTTCCAACAGTGCTTTTAGTTTCCGCTTTCTGGCAACTACCGGAACTTCGGCAACTAATCAAAGTCGAGCATTTTCCGCTGCTCGATCCAGGACATCGTCAACGTCGGAAGCCGTTTCAATTTCTCCGCAGTCATGTCAATTGGTTGCTTGCCGGCAAGAATTGCCTCGACAATGGAAGGGGCAAGGAAGGCAAGCGGTAGGAACCTACTTACATCACCAGCATCAATATCTTCATCAAGGGCAATGCCCTTAATCGTGTTGACCTCGCCTTTTGCAATTTTTGCAAACCAGTTGTGGGCATCGGTTACAACCTTGATCAATTCAGCATCAGGCTCAGGTGCACGAGCCTTTCCCGGCATGATGAACTTGCCCTCCACCCCGCGTCGCTTAATAGCGATGGGGATTTCCCGAACCAAGGGCTGAGTTGGCAAATGCCCCGTCAAATCCTTGATAGATGCAAGCGCGAGTTCAACCTTCAGGCTACCGGGAGCTATAGTTACCCGCTCCAGAAGCCGTCGAATATGGGCGGGATCCTCTATATTCAACTCGATACCTTGATGCACGATTTCGGCCAGAATATCTCCTAAACTCTCGATTACTGCGGTTTCAATTTGCCCGGCGGGCAACCGCCATCCCTCGGTGGCTGTCGGGTCGGTGACGAGACGACTGGATATGTAATATTTGTATCGACGGCCTTTCTTGTTTGTATGGGATGGCGTAAGTCGATCTCCCGTTTCATCGAACAGCAGGCCGGTCAGCAAGCTCCCTTGATCCCTGTTCGTCCCAGAACGTCGAACCGGCGCCTTCCCGTCGAGCGCCTGTTTCACGGCCTCCCAAGTATCGAGATCAATGATCGCCTCGTGCTGACCGTCGAACACCTCGCCGCGATGTGCGACTTTCCCGATATAGATGGGGTTTCGGAGAAGTTGGGCGAGGTGGCCCCGGGTGAACGGTTTGCCGCCCGTGTATTTGGTTGCCGCCTCACGCCGCTTGGTGACATAACCTCGCTGGTCGGCCTGGGCCTTCAGTTCCCGGATCGAGCCTAGGTCTAAGTAAAGATGAAACAGCGCCTGGACGATTTCGGCTTCGGCCTCGTTGACCACCAGCTTCTTGTCGATCGCATCATATCCAAGCGGCGGCAGGCCCCCCATCCACATACCTTTCTTCTTGGAGGCCGCGATCTTGTCACGGATGCGCTCGGCGGTGACCTCACGCTCGAACTGGGCGAAGGACAGAAGGACGTTTAAGGTGAGGCGCCCCATGGAATTGGCTGTGTTGAATTGCTGCGTCACCGAGACAAACGACACTTCCTTTTCATCGAAAGTTTCGATGATCTTGGCGAAGTCCATCAGGGAACGGGTCAGGCGATCGACCTTGTAGACCACCACAAGATCAACTTTCCCCGCCTCAATGTCCGCAAGCAGGCTTTTTAGGGCCGGACGGTCCATGGTGCCGCCCGAGATGCCGCCATCATCGTAATGTTTGTTAACGACCTTCCAACCGAGCCCCTTTTGCGACTTGATGAAGGCCTCGCACGCTTCCCGCTGGGCATCCAGGGAGTTGAAGTCCTGCTCCAGGCCTTCCTCGGTCGACTTGCGGGTGTAAATGGCGCAGCGCACGGTCATAGCCCAAAGAACCTCGGCCCGGACCAGCGGGCGCCTGTGATCGTCCGGGCGACCTCGGATAAAGAGCCGTAAGTCTCCCCTTCATATGCAAAGCCGTCAGAAAGAACCTCTACATGATGGGCCTGGCCCTGCCATTCCCGGACCAGCCGGGCCCCGGGCGCCAATGTCTTCGGAGCCTTTTGTTTCTTCGTGGGGTTGTGCTTCGTTGCCTGCTTCAGCCGGCGCTTGACGGCAGCACTGAGCCCGCCGAATAGTCGCAAGACCAGCCCGGGTGGGCGGTGTTAGGAGACGTATTGGAGTGCTTTTTGCCTCACCGCTTGGACGACAGTACTGCTCTGTTCGCAACGGAAGTCCAGTCATTGATTGGAGTTTTGCACTCAAACAGACGAGATGGGGGCACCCGAAATCGAGTGCCCCCATGATCAATTACGCTTTGGGATAGTACCGCTATCTATACCTCGGGATATCGACAATGTGTCCCAGGTTCCTAGGGTTCGACCCTTGCAGCGACCTATAGAATGCCGCATTCGTCTTTCCACCGATATTCCCCGAAGGCGGCGGCGTAAGCTCCCGAAGTGCGCGTTCGAGAGTGTTAAAACTCACATGCTCGCGTGCGTGCGATCTCGCCCATTCGAGAAACTGCGAAAGACTATCGACCTGATCGTCGTGGACGCCGTTCGGAAAAGCGCTGCACTCTCTCTCGAAGTCGGCCAACCAAAGAGCTTCTTCCGGCAAGGCCACACGCCCACCCTCAATATCTGCCGTATCTTCTGCTCTCGAGGCCCTTCTCTGACGACGATCTTGGCGTTCAATTCCTCCTGTAGATCCGTTGCGAGGTTCTTGGTGCCCTTGGGGCGCCCTTTCGGGTTTCCCGATTGCCCCGGCTTACATCGAGGACGACGGCCCTGGCATCCCCGAAAGCGAGTTGCAGAAAGTGTTCGAGCCTTTTTACCGAGGCGACCGTTCAAGATCGAGCGACACGGAAGGAACCGGCTTAGGGCTGAGCCTCGCGAAGACGATTATTCAGAATCATGGCGGCGGTATCGAGCTGATCAATCGCAGGCCGGGTGGCTTATTGGCCAGGGTCACCTTGCCCTGTTGACTTTGTTTCATCCAATCCCGGCTTTCCGTGATGGCGGTCCCAGAGTGCCTTGCCCAAAAAAGGAATAATGGTGACGGCGCCCAGTGCAGCGATCGCGAACAGCACGCGGTCACTGTCGAACGTGGCCAGTTCGCCGCCAAAATGGGCGAGCAGAAAACTGGCCGGCAGGATCCCGGCGAGGGTCGCGACCGCGAACCGCCATAATCTCAGCGGTGTAAGTCCGGCCGCGTAACTGACGAGATCGAACGAGATGAAGGGCAGTAACCTGCTGACAAAGACAATGGCCATCAGGGCGTTCTGGGAAGTCAAGCGGCCCAAAGACAGGTGATCGCCGAGCCATTTGCGCAGCACGTCGTAACCAACCAGTCGCGCAATTCCGAAGGCGATCAGCGCGCCGGCCTCCGCGCCGATGGCAACATAAATCGTGCCCCAGAAATGCCCGTAAACCGCGCCGGCGGCAAGGGCGATCGGTGCGCTAGGGATGGGGTTCAAAACGATCGCCATGCACATCAAAGCGATGATGCCGACGGGGCCTAAAACACCTAAGCGCTCGATCCACCGACCGAGGGCTTCTTTGTCCATGATTTCGGCCAGGGCGCCGCTCCAGGACAGTACTCCGTAGGCGCCGACCAGCCCTAAAAGGACAAGAGCCGCGATCAAGGCTTTCGTTCGACCGTTCACGATCACTGGTGCTCCTGACTGGATTCTATGTATGAGGCCCGTCAAGAGCCTCTTCATTCAAAAATACAGCCCCCGACATGGGACGAACCATGCCGAGGGCCAAGTTGTAGAAATGGAGGCGCAGTGATCAAAAGATCATCTTTGTCCCGACTACGAAGAACAACGCGTCAGCCTCCTCGCCTTCGCTTCTTTTGATGTTCGCGGTTCCACCGAACGATTTCTCGTAATGAATGCCGATGTAAGGCGAGAACAGGCGGTCGATGACGTCGTAGCTGACCCGAAGCCCCACTTCCAGTGTCGGCCCGAACGCCGCACGGCCATATTTTGCATCATCCGTGAAAGGAAGATTCAACTCAATGGTCGGTGTCGCAACAAGGCGGTTTGTAAGCAGGAGTTCGTAATCCACATCGAGCCTCGCTGAAGGTCGTTCGCCAACGAACAGATCCACATCCACCTCAAAGAACTGAGGCGCCAAGCCGTGAAGGCCGATCACGCCATCGACCCGGTTGCCGGCAGTTGGGCTAGAATACCGCACGCCGGCGACCGCATCGAAGAAGGTTGAGATCGGTTTCTGCAGCCGAAGCTGGTTCTCCATCCTCTCGAAGTTATCGTTTTTAGTCGCGAACTCGCCTTCCGACCGCCAGACGAGCTTCAATTCGTCCGTACCGATCAAGGCGTCGAAATTCCAGGCGAGAACGTCGGTCTTGTCGGCGCCTCGATACCGGTATTCGAGCTGCTCCGCCTGGATGCCATAGATCAGCGGCTCCGCCTTGGCCGGGGCCGAAACCGAAACCGCGAGAAGGACCGCCGGGACCAAGGCCCCGGCCGAGATTAGTCGTTTGCTCATGGTCATCCTCCGTGTCCGGTCTTCGCCGTCGGCGCTTCGGCTTGTTCTTTCGGCCCGCCTTCAACCACGACTTTTCGGAACATGCCGGCGTCGGCATGGTAAGAGAGATGACAATGGAATGCCCATTGGCCCGGCGCATCGACTTCCGTTTCCATGTAGACGGTGGTCCCCGGCGACACGCTGACGACGTGTTTGATGGGGTTCCACTTGCCGGAGCCGGTATCCAGGATCGACCACATGCCATGCAGATGCATTGGGTGGGTCATCATGGTCTCATTGATGAACTTAAAACGGACCCGCTCTCCGTATTTCAAGCGGATGGGCTCAGCTTCGGAGAACTTTATGCCGTTCATGGACCAGATATAACGCTCCATATTGCCGGTCAGACGGAGCTCGATTTCCCGCGTCGCGTTGCGGTGCTCGTACAACGGTTTGAAGGCTTTCAGGTCCTGGTAGGACAGGAACTTTCCGCCGTTGGCTGCCGACGGCAGCAACCCGCTGCCTTGCGCATAGAAGGAATCTATTTCCTTGGCCATGGGCCCATGGTTCATGCCCTTCATCAACGTACCGTCGGGCATCTTGTGCGCGCCTTCGGGCATCTTCATGGCGCTGTGGTCCATGCCCTTCATCATCGAGCCGTCGGGCATCTTGTGGTCACCCTCCGGCATCTTCATGGCGCTGTGGTCCATGCCTTTCATCATGGTCCCGTCGGGCATCTTATGCATACCGCTATCGGATTTTTTCATGCTTCCATGATCCATTCCGGCCATTGAGCCGTGGTCCATTCCCTCATGCCCCATGCCCATATCGGCCATCGTCAGGCGCGGCGGTTGGCGAAGTTCCGGAACCTCGGCCGTCATGCCTTCGCGGGGGACCAGGGTCCCGCGGCCGAAAGCCGATCTTCCCATGGACTCGGCGAAGATCGTGTAGGCCTTGTCCTCGGTCGGGCGGACGATGACGTCATAGGTTTCCGCAACCGCGATGCGGAATTCATCCACGGTAACGGGCCGAACGATATTGCCGTCCGCCTCAATGACCGTCATTTTCAATCCCGGAATACGGATATCGAAATAGGCCATGGCCGACGAATTGATGAACCGCAGCCGCACTCGCTCGCCGGGTTTGAACAGGCCCGTCCAGTTCTGTTTTGCGCTTTTACCGTTGATCAATGGGACGAAGCCCTGAACGTCTTCCACATCTGAAGCCATCATACGCATGTCACCCCATGCCAAGCGGTCCTTCAGCGTGGCATCGAAACCGTTTTTCTCGGCATCCTTGAAGAAGTCGAAAAGGGTCCGCTGTTGCCGGTTGTAATAGTCCGCAGACATTTTCAAGTTCCGCATGATCCGGTTGCCACGGTGTGGGTGGGCGTCCGTTAATTGAACAACGTATTCCCGGTCGTAGCGGAAAGGCTCCCGCTTTTCGGGTTCGATGACGATGGCGCCGTAAGCCCCGTCCGGCTCTTGAAAGCCGGTATGGCTATGGAACCAATATGTGCCCGACTGGACGATCGGGAACCTGTAGGTAAAGGTCTCACCCGGCTTGATCCCGGGATAGCTGATGCCCGGCACGCCGTCCTGATCAAACGGCAGGATCAAACCGTGCCAATGAACCGAAGTATCTTCAGAGAGGTTGTTGGTCACGTTAATGACCACATCCTCACCTTCCTTGAACCGAAGCACTGGTCCCGGTGAGGCGCCGTTATAGCCGATGCCGCTTCGGGTGAATTCGCCGGTATCAATGGTAACCGGATCTACCGTGAGGTTGTACTCGCCCGCCATTGCCGTTCCGGCCGCGGAGAGCGCCAAACCCGCCGCCGCGCAAAGCGCGGCCACAGGTCTCGTTATGGGTCTAATCATGATTAGCTCCTTTTATCGGTATGGTTCGTCACTGGACTGTCAGAGGGCCGACCATCCCGGACTCGTAATGACCCGGGACCGTGCAAGCGAACTCAAACTTCATGGCTTTAGAAAATTTCCAGATCATCTCCTCGGACTTGCCCGGCTCAACCAGGGCGCTGCCGCTTGCCCCGCCGTGCATATGGCCCATCTGTTGTCCTGAGCCGTGATCCATCTTCATGCGATCATGGTTTATCCGGTCGGCTTCGATCATGCCGTGCTCCATCATCATCTCCATCATCTTCTTGTGTTCGGCATGCGACGCCGCGGTGCCGAGGGCGAACTCGTGCAGCAGCGTCCCCTTGTTGACGATATTGAATTTCACAGTCTCGCCGGCCTTGACGGTGATCTTTTCCGGTTCGAAAAAAATATCCTGCAGGACGACGTCGATAGTACGGGTCACATCTGAGGCCTTGCCGGGCCCGCCGATATCCGCGCCCTTGCTGGCATTACCGTGGTGGCCCGGCGCCCCGTGCCCACCGGCGGCGGGCTTTGCATCGCCGTGGCCATGGCCTGGTTTGCCGGCTCCAGCGAATGCAGGTACGTTGATCGCCAGCAGTATGGCGGTGGAAAAGGCCACCATCTGGATGAACGGACGGCGGGTGAGTGACTGGTTATTGGACATACGCTTGATCCTTGCTTCTAAGTATTGAATTTCGAGATTAGTCGGTCGGAAAGAGGGCAATGCCTCCTCGGGAAACACGGTTCCTCGCGGCCGAATGGAAATTTGTGCGGAGAATTATCGCCACGCGCTCGTCGTGTGTCACGATCGCCTGCGGTAGGCGGTTGTTCCATATGGGCCAATGGGCCCCAGGCTCAAAGAAGGCTATGCTCCGTAGTCAATTCCAACCGCTTGGAAACTACGCAAGAATGCGTGGCGGTTTCGGCTGACTTTCAGGCATGTGAGGAGACAAGCTGCGGTCTCGATGTGGTGAGACGCCCTTGACTTCAAGAAGGACCATGGCGTGGTCGGAAGCATCGCGCACGGCAAACGACGAAGATGTCACGTTATGGCAGCAGCCACCCGTGCCTTCATGGTGCGATGTGGGCGCATTACTCGTATCACTTCCGACTTCGTGACACTCAGATTTCTGATGTTCGGAGCTCCCGTGGAACCCGCTACCATGTGCCTTAACACTTTTGGAAATCTGCGCATCATGGCTGTGATGGCCCCGATCACCTGAATTGTGACCGGCAGCATGCGTCGCGCCCATCCCCGCGAGAACCACGGAAAAGGCAAGAAGCAAAACACACATCCATCGCAGATTAAGGCTCATTCCAATATTCAATCTCACGTGCGGATAATAACTATTAATGATCGCACTGTCTAAACATGGTCCAGGACCGGCCCGCCGCGGGCCCACACTTGATGGGGGCTTAGATTAGTGCCCGGTCCGAAGACAGACGCTCCGACAAAAGATGTTCCCGCTCTTTTGAGACAACGATGGCGTACGTCAAATCTGTAAATCCCCACACCATCATCTCTCCATTCTGCGCTTGTTTCTAAGCCCTCCTCCCACGGGAGGGTCAAGCCTTGAAAATTCGAAAAACAGGCTTCTCTTGACGACCGCTAACAGAACACTCGCGCCGCAAGACATCTCCCGATCAATTAAACTAATGCATCATGTCCTTTTCTTCTCCGGCTAATCCATCGATGATCGGACAGTCGGGTCGATGATCGCCCTTACAGTGGTCGATCAAGTGTTTAAGCGTGTTCCGTAACGACCGCAGTTCCTCAATCTTGATTTCGATTTCTTCCAAGTGTTCGTTGGCGATGGCTTTGACGTCGGCGCTGGCGCGCTGTTTGTCCTCGTAAAGCGACAATAACGTGCGGCAGGCATCGACCGAGAACCCAAGCCCGCGGGCGCGGTGGATAAAATTGAGCTTGTGGACGTCAATTTCGCTATAGACCCGATAGCCGTTATCTTGACGCTTGGGAACGACCAGCCCGATCTCTTCATAGTAGTGAAGCGTTTTGACCGACATGCCGGTCGCGGTCGCGACATCTCCCACATTCATTTTAATTCTCCTCTATGGATACGGTGCGGAGGCGAAGCGCGTTACCGACGACGGAAACGGAGCTCAAGCTCATCGCTGCCGCTGCGAATATCGGCGATATCAGAATACCGAACACGGGGTAGAGAATTCCCGCCGCCACGGGCACGCCTGCCGCGTTATATACCATGGCGAAGAACAGGTTCTGCTTGATGTTCCGCATGGTCGCCCGTGCCAGCTTGCGCGCCCGGACGATACCGTTCAGATCACCCTTGACCAAGGTGAATCCGGCGCTCTCGATGGCGACATCGGCGCCGGTGCCCATGGCGATGCCGACGTCGGCCTGGGCCAGCGCAGGTGCGTCATTGACGCCGTCGCCGGCCATCGCGACCTTCCGCCCTTGAGCCTGCAGTTCCTGAATGATCCGAGCCTTGTCTTCGGGCAAGACGTCGGCGCGGATTTCGTCGATCCCCAACTTGGCGGCAACGGCCTTCGCCGTGCGTTCATTGTCGCCCGTCGCCATGACGATGCGGAAGCCTTCCCGGTGAAGGGCTTCCAGGGCCGCCGGCGTGGTTTCCTTGACTGGATCGGCCACCGCCACCAGGCCGGCGATTTCATTGCCGACGATCACATACATAACCGTCTCACCCTGATCACGCCGGGCATCGGCGAGGCCTTTCAAACCGGCGCCATCAAGGCCCAGATCGGCAACAAGCCTTGCATTACCGAGGGCAACGGGCTTGCCATCGACAACACCTTTCACACCTTTCCCGGTGACGGCGTCGAAGTCATTGACCTGGGCGAAGTCGACCCCCCGGTCTTCGGCGCCCGAGACGATCGCCTCGGCCAAGGGATGCTCCGAGCCGCGTTCCAGACTTGCCGCCAAACGCAGAACTTCGGCCTCGTCGTGCCCGGTTTCCGGCAAGACGGCAACAAGCTTCGGTTTACCGACCGTCAGCGTACCGGTTTTATCGACGATCAGGGTATCGACTTTGGCGAAACGCTCGAGCGCCTCGGCATTCTTGATCAAGACGCCCGCCTGCGCTCCGCGCCCCGTTGCCGTCATGATCGACATGGGTGTCGCCAGACCGAGCGCGCAGGGGCAGGCGATGATCAGGACCGCAACCGCCGAAACCAGACCATAGGCCATGGCCGGCGCCGGACCCCAAACACTCCAGACAATAAAGGCAATGATCGCAATCGCGATGACGACAGGCACGAACTTACCGGCAACGGCGTCGGCAACTTTTTGAATCGGCGCACGGGACCGCTGGGCGTTCGCCACCATCTCGACGATCTGGCTCAGCATGGTGTCGGAACCGACACGTTTGGCCTCGATGATCAAGCTTCCGGTGCCATTAATGGTGGCCCCGGTGACGTCGTCGCCGGCGACTTTCTCGACGGGAACTGGCTCGCCCGAAATCATCGATTCGTCGATCGAGGTGCGGCCTTCAAGAACGACGCCGTCTACGGGCACCTTGTCGCCAGGGCGGACTCGCAGCTTGTCGCCAACCTTTACATCTTCCAAGGGAATTTCCGCTTCCGATCCGTCATCCCGAATTACGCGGGCGGTCTTCGCCGCCATATCCAAAAGGGCGCGGATCGCCGCACCGGTACGGTCACGGGCACCCAATTCCATCATCTGGCCCAGCAGAACCAGGACGACGATGACGGCGCCGGCTTCGAAATAGACACCCACGTGACCCTTCGCGTCCCTAAATCCATCCGGGAATACATCGGGAGCGACAACCGCAATGACGCTAAAGACGTAGGCCGCACCCACGCCCATGCCGATCAGGGTGAACATGTTGAGCGAGCGATTGATGACCGAATTTATACCGCGCACGAAAAACGGCCAGCCGGACCAAAGAATAACCGGCGTCCCAAGTGCGAGCTCCAGCCATAGGGCGGTGCGTTCTCCAATCATTTCTCGAATAAAGCCAAGGCCGACGAATGGTCCCATGGTCATTACCAAAAGCGGCACCGTCAGAACGGCGCCGATCCAGAACCGGCGGGTGAAATCGATTAATTCAAGGTTTGGCCCTTCGTCGCCCGCCGGTACGCCCATGGGCTCCAGCGCCATACCACAGATCGGGCAGTCGCCGGGGCCGATCTGGACGATCTCCGGGTGCATGGGGCAGGTATATTCCGTCCCCTCGGGAACATCTTCCGCGGCCTTATGAGCACCGGACAGATAATGCTCGGGATCCGCGACGAATTTGCCGTGGCATTTGTCCGAACAGAAATGATAGGTTGCGCCGGCATGCTCAAGCGACGGCTTGCCGGCGCTCAAATCGACGCTCATCCCGCAAACCGGATCGGTCGCGGTCGTCGCTTCGCCCGCGATTTTTCCTTGGTGGCCTTGCCCCCCGCAACAGCCCTCATGACCAGACGCGTGATGGCCGTGCGGCTTTTCGGCTTTGCAGCAACCCTTTTGCTTTTCTTGCTCTGTCGCCGTGGCGTGTTCATGGTCGTGACCGGTTGCTTGCTTGTCCATTTTCGTCTTCCTTTTTCGCCTGCGCGAGGGTGTTTCTGTCCTAACAATGGCTACACAATGCCCCCTCCAGCGACCGGAGGGTCAAAGATAATTTATGCTTCCTTGGCGTCAAAATCACGGGCGATATCTCGACAGTCAGGTGCCTCAGAGTGCCCAAGACATCTCCGTATCACGAGAATTCCGCCTAGAGCCGACAACAAAGACCCGATCAAGATGGCAAGTTTAGCCGTGGCAAGGACAGTTGGGTCCGGAAATGCCCGGGAAGCGATGAACAAGCTCATTGTGAAACCAATTCCCGCCAATAATGATGCACCATATACGTGACGCCAAGTCACACCACGCGGAAGTTCGCTAATCCCGGTTTTTACAGCAAGCCAAGCGGCGCCAAAGACGCCCAACTGTTTGCCAACCAAAAGCCCGAAAACCGTGCCCGTCCAAACCCCGTTCGAAAAATCTAGAACTGCGCGGCCATCAATGGATATTCCTGAATTGATGAAAACAAATGCCGGCACCACAAGCAGGACGCTCCACGGATGCAATGCCTTTTCGGCCGTCCGAAGCGGCGAATGGCATTCAGTGTACATCGGAACGAAAAAGGCGATGACAACCCCCGCGAGCGCCGCCTCAAGCCCGGATTTCATCATCGCAAGCCAAAGCACCGTCCCGACCGCCACATAAGCGGCGGGATGGCATATCCGTGCGCGATTGAGCAATCCCAAACCGCCCACCGCCGTCGCGGCGATCAAGACCGGCGCCAACGCAAAATGCTCGCCGTAGAAAATTCCGATGATAACAACCGCACCGATGTCGTCGAATATCGCCAAGGCGGTAAGGAAGACCTTCAGGCCCACGGGCACTCGCGGGCCGAGAAGCGAAAGGATGCTCAGAGCAAGGACGATATCCGTTGCCGTCGGTACGGCCCAGCCTTTGATCGCCGCCGCATCGCCAATATTCAAACCCACATAAATTATCGCGGGAACCAACATACCGCCAAGCGCGGATATTGCCGGCAGCGCTGCGCTTTTCGCTGTCGAGAGATGGCCTTCGATCATTTGTCGTTTGATTTCGAATCCGACAAGGACGAAGAATATGACCATGAGGCCTTGATTGATCCAATGAACGAGAGTCCCCTCGAATATCAGGCCGCCGACCCGAATATGAATTGGCGAATGGTGTATCGCCTGATAAAGACCGGCCAATGGAGAATTTGCCGCAATCAGGGCGAGCGCCATGGAAATAAGCATGATGACGCCGGCGGCCTTCTCGAACGTGAAAAATTTTCTGATCTGCATGTCGGTGACTGGTCCGTACTGGGATGGGTGGTATCGATGCCGAGCGGCGAGCGGGTGGCAACCTGTTACGAAATATCCATCACTCTGATCTTGAGGCGCCGTTCGCGGCCTTCCCTTATGATGGTTAATTCCATTTCGGTGCCGATTCCCAACGCATCCAATGCCTTTGCAAATTCGGAAATGTTGCGGACCGGGCGACCATCAACATGGGTGATGATGTCACCGATCCGGCCATTTCTTTGATCAATTCCGCGCAGGCCGGCTCGCGCCGCTTCGCTTCCCGGTAAAGGGCGGGCGATGACCACACCACGTATGTTCATGCGCGCAATTTTCTGCTCATCGACGATCTCAATTCCGATCCCGGGCCGAGGAAATTTTCCGGTTCGAATAAGTTCCGGAACAACCCGGTTGACGATATCGACAGGAACCGAAAACCCGACCCCGGACGAACCGCCCGATTTTGAAATAATTGCCGTGTTTACGCCGATCAATCGCCCCGCTGAATCCAAGAGAGGCCCGCCGGAATTGCCGGGATTGATTGCTGCATCGGATTGAATGACGCCATGGATTTCTCGGCCAGAGGCGGTCGGAAGATGTCGGTTCAAAGCGCTCACAACGCCTGTCGTTAGCGATCTGCTCAAGCCAAACGGATTGCCGATTGCGAACACTGCTTGGCCTATTCGAAGATCGCTGGACCGTCCAACGGGCAACGACTTCAAACCAGGAGGAACTTCACCCAGGAGGAGAACGGCAAGGTCATAGTCCGGTGCCGCGCCGACTAGCTTTGCCTTTACTGCTTTCCCGCCGCCTAATTGAACGGCGATGCGATCTGCGCCTTCGACGACGTGAAAGTTAGTGACGACATATCCGGCGCGATCCCAAAGAAAACCAGACCCTGCGCCTGTATTGCCGGTCGATCGATCGATCCGGTCATTGACTGCAGATTCGGTATAAATGTAGACGACCGAGGGACTGGCGGCCTCAAATAATTGGATTGCCGTTCTCTCAAAACCTGCTAAATCGCCGCGCGGCATAATGCTCCGAGGGGAGTCTTCTGCCAAAAGAAGATCGCGCGCCAGCGGAGTGATGATCCACGCAAGCCCCAACAGGAAGGCTAACCCAACTATCGTTTTCTTAAAATTCGTCGTCATCTCAATTTCTCGCGCTCATTCACCGAAACAGTTCCGACGTCGTCATTAGTGAAACACCATGCCACCGATATGGAAACCCGCGTCCACGTAGAGAGTTTCTCCGGTGATGGCGCTCGAGTAATCGCTCGCCAGCATGAGCGCCGCACGGCCCACTTCGCAGGCTTCTACGGTGCGCCGCAGCGGCGCCTTGCGGACGCTTTCATTCAACAGCTCGTCGAAATGCTCGATCCCCGAAGCGGCGCGGGTCGCCACGGCGCCGGCCGAAATCGCGTTTACGCGGATCGACCCGCGCCCAAGCTCGTGCGCCAGATAGCGGACCGATGCCTCAAGCGCCGCCTTGACCGGACCCATGACGTTATAATGATCGACCACTTTTTCCGCACCATAATAGCTCAGCGTCATCAGACTGCCGCCACGGTCCATCAACGGTTCGGCAAGCTTTGCCATTCGGATAAACGAATGGCAGGAGATCAGCATGGATTCGGCGAAGCCCGCAGCCGAACAATCGGTCAGCCGGCCATGCAAATCTTCCTTGCGGGCCCAGGCGATCGAATGGAGCAAAAAATCCAACCGGCCCCATTTTTTTGTTATGGCATCGAATACGGCCTCCATCTGAACCGGTTCGCCAACGTCGCAGGGTAGTATCAGCGATGCTCCAGCCTCGCGGGCCAGTGGCTCGACGTGAGGTTTAGCCTTGTCGTTCAAGTAGGTAATGGCCAAGTCGGCGCCCGCGTTGCGGAAATGCTGCGCCGCCGACCAGGCTATACTTTGCTCGTTGGCGACGCCAACCACCAAACCCTTCCGGCCTTTCAGATCAATGACTTCCATCTGTTCTATCTCCATCTGTGCGTTTGGTAGGGGTAATCGCATCAGGCGCCGGCCGCGCAGCAGGCGGTCTCCGGCTGCGGTGCGCAGTGGATGGCCGATTCCGATTCCCGGGTGGGCGCCTGTTCCGGCGCCGGACGATGCATCAAGACCGCAAGAGCCAGGGCTGCAAGTCGTGACTTCGGGGGATCGGCCCGCGAACTGAGCACGACCGGCACGGTGAGCCCCATGACCAAGCCTGCCGCCGTTGCGTTGGCAAGGTAGACGAGGTTTTTAGCCAGGATGTTACCGGACACCAGGTCGGGCACGAGCAAAATATCGGCGTCGCCCGCGACCTCCGAGATAATCCCCTTCTCGTGCGCGGCTTCGGCCGAGATTGCGTTATCGAAAGCCAACGGTCCGTCAACGACCGCGCCGGCAATCTGCCCGCGCCTGGCCATGACGGCGAGACTGGCCGCATCCAAGGTCGATGCAATCGCCGGATTGACGGTCTCGATCGCCGACAACACCGCAGCCTTGGGTGTCGCGGTTCCCAGGAGCCGGAGCAGCGAGATGGCGTTCTCAAGAATTTGCGCCTTGGCGTTAAGGTCCGGCGAAATATTGATAGCAGCATCCGTGATCGCCAAGAGCTTCGGATAAGCCGGAATATCAACCATGAAAACATGACTGACACGACGGCCGGCAAGCTTGAGGCCGCGATCCGGGTCGAGAAGTGCGCGCATCAATACATCGGTGTGAATGCGTCCCTTCATAATCGCCTCGGCCTTTCCACTGCGAACAAGATCAACCCCGGCCCTGGCCGCTGCAACCTCGCCTTTCGCGGCGATGATCGCTGCCCGGTCGATATCGACATCCGCATCCTTGGCACAGCTGATAATCGCCTCCGGGTCGCCGATGAGGTGGGGCTCGATCAGGCCGGCTGCCTTGGCTTGCGCAACAGATTTAAGGACTAGGCCCTGATCGGCGGCGATGACGGCAACACGGATAGGCGCATGGTTCGCGGCCCGCGCGACGAGGTCCTCAAGGGTCGCCGCCTGACTAACCATGGGCATGTGCTTTTCCGTTCATTGAATCCGCCGCCGACAGATCCCGCACATGGCGCGCAATCACCAACTCCTCATCGGTCATAAACGCCTCGATCATGACGGCGCTGTCGTCAGCCGAGATCAGAGATTCCTGCCGCAGATTGCGGTCAGCGTCGATTTCAAGGCCTAAATAGCCGAGGCCCTGGCAAATGCGAGCCCGGATTTCAGGCGAATTTGCGCCGACTCCACCGGTGAAGACAAGACGGTCAAGCCCCCCCAGCGATGCCGTCAGACCGGCCAAATGCCGGCGCGCATGATGGCAAAAGAATTCGACTGCTTCGGCTGCCTCGGGCAGATCCTGACGGGCCAGCAAATCAGCCATGTTGCGGCTCAAGCCCGAACGGCCGAGCAGCCCCGATTGATGATAAAGAACCTGTTGGAGGTCGCCAGGCGTGATCTTTTTTTCCTCCAAGAGATAAAGAAGTATGCCTGGATCAAGGTCACCCGGACGTGTGCCCATGGGCAACCCGGCGAGCGTACTGAAAGACATCGACGTCTCAATGCTGCGGCCGCCTTTGATCGCCGCCATGGACGCGCCATTGCCAAGGTGGGCGGCGACTATCCGCGCCGACGCAGCTCGGTCGCCGCGACGACGTCGGATCTCATCGATGACATATTCATAAGACAGGCCGTGGAAGCCGTACCGGCGGATGCCGTCTTCATCAAATCGGCGGGGTAGGCCGGTCAGCTGTGCAACGCGGGGCAACCCGTCGTGAAACGCCGTGTCAAAACAGGCGATTTGCGGAAGGTCCGGCCGGCGCAGACCAACCGCCTTAATGCCCGCCAAATTATGCGGCAGATGCAGGGGCGCGAGGGGGGTCAAGTGCTCCAGCCGGTCTTGTAGCGCGGGCGTGACAAACAGCGGACAATCGCAATCGGCGCCGCCATGGACAACTCGGTGACCGACGCCAGTGAGTCCGGGCCCGGAAGCTTGTCCATCGACCCAGCTGAGCAGCAAGTCAAGCGCGGCGTCATGGTCGGTGACCTGTAGGGTTTCGTATACGACGACCACACCTTGTGTGTCGATTACTGTAAACCGGCCGGCATCGAAACCAATCCGCTCGACTGCCCCCTGCCAAATCCGCCGGGGATCGTCCCACACCGGATCGAACAGCGCGAACTTAACGCTGGACGAACCGCAATTAATCACCAGGATCGCGCTATCAACGGTCATCATTGCCCGTCCTGCCAAGTTCGCTTTGGAACGCATCGTTGAATATGTTCGGACCGTATAGCAGGCTGAACACTTGCTCATTGCCCGCGTCGCGCAACTTGCGGGCGGTCTCTAACGTCCCCGAGACTTGACTGAAAAATTTTTGCTCACTTTTCAGCAACCGGTGGCCATCGGGTAACGGCATTCGCTCGTCGGCCACGATCTTGGCGAGCCCGGCGATGACCCGCATCCAGGGATTAAACGCTTCCGAGAACACAAAACGGCTGGTCCGCATGGGGTGCTGCCATTTGAAGGTTTCTGCAAGCCACGGGCTCGTCGCCGCCTGGACCCAGGGGCTAACGAAATTGCGGTAGAAGGTTTCGTTGGCCTCGGATACCGCTCGGACGCGCTCATACGCCTCAGTCTCTTGTGGGAAATCAATATCCTCAACCTGGCGAGGCTCGAAGCGAACCGAATATTGCGGCTTGTGGCAATCTGGATCGTCGGTCGGATTGTCAATTTTCATTTCATAGAGGCCAGGCGCCAACGCCTCGATGTCGTCAAGGCTTTCGAGGATTGCGCGGTGCTCAAGGCGGGCGACTTTGGCCGAAACGAATATCCCAAGGTGACCGACGTGTGGGTTGGTCAGGTAAACGATCCTCTGGCCGGCTTTCTTGAGGTCTCCCGTGTCCTTGTAGACGGCTGGGATCCAACCGAGGGCCTGGTGCGGGGGGGTGATGTTGTCGCCGTAAGAAGCAAAGATTACCAGCGGGTTTTCGATACGCCGGAGATCGGCGACGCACCCGTCGCAGATACGAAATTCACCCTTTTCCAACTTATTGCCGATAAATAGGTTTTCGATGATCGCAACAATTTCTTCGCGGCTCATGAAATAGAAACCGTTCCACCAGCGTTCGAATTCAAGGAACCGCTCACGCTCGGTATCGACCTTGCTGAACAAGCTGGTGTACTTCTCCCAAATCGCTTTTTCCGGTTTCAGATTTTCGAAGTTCTGCGCCAACCAGGCGCCGTCAAAACGACCGTCGCCGAGATCGGCCGCAAGATGGGCAAGCCAAGCGCCGCCGAGCAGCCCACCGGTCACCCGCATGGGATTGACACCGGACTCACCGGCCCAATAGGACAGAGGCGAACCATTCAGGATCGCCGGTCCAAGCAAACCTTCGCAGTCAGCGGACAAGAGCGCCACGGCCCAGCCCGCCTGGCAATTGCCGTACAATACCGGCGGCTTGCCCGAATGACGCTCGGAGACTTCTTCGACGAAACGTCTCATTGCATGTAGGACGTCGGCAAGCGTCTGCCCGGCAACGGGTTCTGGATAAAACATCACAAAATAAACAGGATGGCCTTCGTGCAGAGCCATGCCAACTTCGGAATCATGTTTGAACCCGCCGATGCCCGGTCCGTGCCCGGCACGCGGATCAATGACCATCACCGGCGGCTTTTCCGGATCAACACAATCATCCCAACAATCGTCGCCAACTTCGGTAATCCTCAACAGGGCATAGTTGGCGGGTTGCTCAAAACGGCGCGCGTCGAGCACCATTTCGTACTTGAAGACCAGCAGCGGCGGGAGGCCATCTCGCTCATGCTCAAGCATGTTATTTGCCCGCTGCCGTAGCACGTCGCAGAAAAGGACGGCGCGCTGCCAAAGATCAACCTGGTAGTCCAACAAATCTTGGCCGGATGGCCTTGGAACCACCTCTGTGCTTCCGGACGACGCCCGGTTCGTGGTTTCCGTGGGTACAATCTTAAGAGCCGGAGGCTGCGTTTTCCGCTGCGCGCGGGCCTTTAATTTCTGTTTTGCCGGGGAAGTCATGACCGGCCAGCCTTGCCGCTACGCGCGGCGAACAGGTTGTAAAGCGGCCCGAAAATCAGCGCGATATAAACGCCATAGGCAAAACTTTCGGCAAGCCCTAGGAAGAAGCTCGGCCAGCTGAGCCAGGTGAACCCCGGCAATAGCCGCAGCCAGGTTTCATACATGGCCTGCCCCGGAAACATAAGATCGAATACGACGCAGAGGGTAAACGTGATGGCAAGGAAAAGTCCCAGGCTCATGCCGAGTGCAATGACCGGGATGCGAGGAATGGGATGGGGTTGTAGGCGCGTGCCTGGCCGATGTTCAGATACTGTTTGCGCATGAAGTAGTTCAGACATGGCTTTTCTCCAACTGGGTCGATTTGTCTCCCGCGTCTGGTCCCACGTATAAGTCCGGCGCCGCTTCAAAAACCTCACGACATTCTCTTGAACAAAAATAGTACACACTGCCGTCATGAACGCTTGGTTTGGCGGCGTTCGTGTGGACGGTCTTGTGGCAGACAGGGTCAACATCGGTTGCCGGCGGAACCCACCGTAAGGTCTCCGCGTCGTACTGGTGGTCACTGGACTCGCTTTTACGCCCGTCGCGCCCGTGGCCTTCACCCATGACATGGCTCCCGCAGCCCTTGCGGATCATTAGGAACATGACGACGCCCCAGAGAAGGAAGAATAATAGTGCGTCCATGTCTCAACCTCGTTTCCAATTTCTCACGAGAACCGTCGAAATTATCGTGAGTTGACTATTGTCTGTTTACGATTAGCCACCCGCTTTTCCTTGCGAAGCTTGTGCTGTTTCGCGCGAGCTCTAGCGGCCAACAAAAGACACTCTGAGCCCTCCAGTGACTGAAGGGTCAAGCGAATTCGTCAAAGAATTGCAAATAAAAAAAATTCCCGGGCTTAGGCCATCACAGGCATGTTTTCTCGTGGCTAATCGGGTATGTCGCCATCTGTCGATGGAAAAATCACGTCCGGCAGATAAACCAATATGCCTAGCGTCGCCAAACCACCAACCCGACCCCAAGCAGAGTAAGAACGATGCCAAGCAGATGTCTCCAGTCTAGGCTCTCGCCGTAAAACATCATGCCCATCGTCAACCCGAATATGGGGACTAGGAAGCTGAACGCGTTCGCTCTATTAAGAGGAACGGTCGATAGAACAACACACCACAACCAATATGCAAATGACGTTCCCAACAAGGAGAGCGACAACAGCGAAGCGATAAATGGGTATGACCAATCAATCGCCATCATGTCTTCCGTCCACAATGCTCCGACCAAAAGTGGGACGCTTCCGATTAACATTTGCAGGCCCATGACCATGAGGGCGTCAACCCGTCCCATCAATCGCTTGATGGCGACGTTGCTGACCGAAACTCCGACCGCGGCCAAGCCAATATAGGCGACGCCAATTATATAAGTGCCTTGGTCATCCGCTAGAAACCGAGGAACCGAAATTACGATTATTCCGGCAAACCCCAGCGCAAGTCCTGCCCAGCCGACCGCTTTGATCCGTTCGTTCAAAATCACCCCCGCGAGAACCGCCGCCAACAATGGCTGAGTATTGGCGATGACAGTAGCGATGCCCGGCGATATGAACTCCGCCGCATGGAACATGCCGACGAACGCAAGGGTGGTTGCGCCAAACCCGACGAGAGCAAGCAACCACCATGTCTGAACATCTTTGGGCACCGGTCGGCGCAGCATAACGGCAAGAGCCGTCAGGGCGGCGCCGGCAAGAATTGAACGAAAAGCGGCAAAGGTCAGATGCGGAGCATATTCGATCCCGACAACGATCAACGGAAAACACACCGCCCAGAGCAGCATCACCAAAATGATTTGGCCGAAGGTCAGCAGGCTCACTTTATTCTCCAAGTCATTCACCAGGTTCCGAGTACGCGCAGTACTGAACCTTCGGAAACCACAGATTTACTGTAGAAGGACCGTCAACCGAAGAGGTCCGAAGACGTCACGAAATCATTTCAGCGGATATCTTAGCCTGGCGATCATGCCGGACGACCAAATGTACGCCGAAAAATATAGGGCATGGCGCCTTGAACAACCATTCAATCTTGTAGGAATGAGGCTCATCATCGTACGCTCGGCAGATCAGTATCCGTATCCGCAACATGGGTCTGTGTCGCCAACAACAGAGGACGGAAAGAACAACATGTGCCTTTCTCAATCGGTCAGTTTTGCGACGGGCGGCCTATTGGTTGCAGGGGGAACCCTGGCAGCCTTCAAGGCTTGGAAACTCAACAAGCGATATTTGCCGATCGCCATGATGCCGGCAATGGCAGGCGTACAGCAATTTTTCGAAGGCCATGTCTGGATGGGGTTGAACCAAGGTGACACTGGTATGGCGTGGTGGGCGGCGACGGGGTTCATCTTCTTTTCCTGGTTCATGTGGCCCGTCTGGATTCCGTTCAGCGTATATGCTTTGGAACCTGCTGGAAGCAAGCGCAAGAGTATTTTACTTCTTTTTGCCGCCGCGGGATTGGTATTGGGTTTGGTCCTGTTTATTCCCCACCTTCAAAATCCCGATTGGATAAGTGCGACCATCAAAAGCCGATCAATCTCTTACGAAGATACGATGTTTCTCGACTATTTGATCCCACGCCCAATGACTTACGCGATTTACGTGGTTTTAATTATCACCCCACCTTTGCTTTCGACCTATTTGCACGTTCGGTATTTCGGGCTGACTTTGATTGCCATCGTTGTTCTGGTCTACTTCTTCTTAAGTTATGCCTACATATCGTTTTTTTGTCTTCTCGCAGGCTTCGGAACATTGCACCTGATTTACATCATTCTTCGTAATAAATGTCACCGGGAATGCCCTGCGCTTTTCAGCTAGGCTCATCAGAAGATAGGAGGCGGCGAGGCACTTTCACCGATCGCGTCGAAAGAATTCGAAATTAACCGGCGGCTACTCGATCTCGCCCGTGGTCAATTTTGCTTTCTCTCGAGCGATCATAACGGTCAGTTCACGGCCGGGATCGATCATTGAAATGTAAACAGAGCGGTCATAGGCATCTTTGACCATCGATGCCTGAATTATACGGTCACCTGCGGTTTCTTGACGACGGTCGGCTCCTTGGGTGATTTCTAGAATTTGATTCATTGTTTCCGGGTCCCGAACAAGCTTCGCTAATCGGTTCGTCCGAAATTCTGTTTCAATTGGAAAGTCGCGCGTGGGTCCGATTGAAGGCCTTGGGTCGCCAATCGGGATTGGCCGGGCCCGATTGGTTCCCCTGGCAACCTCGACCAAATCATTGCGCCGCTCCAAGGCGCCCGCCGCTTGACGCATATTTTGCCGGGCGACGGCATCCTGCTGCACGGCATTCAAGGAAAGAATGCGGTCTAACCCCGAACCTGACACGATTTCAACCATGGTCCTCAGCCTTTCCTATGACTTGTCAAATGCTAGGGCCTCCTTTGGCTGGAGGGTCAAGCTACTTCACAACACAGCCAAATTATTTCGATACGGCGCAAAGAAACGCCTTGATTCCGTACTAAGGTACGGAATGTACGGTAGCGCTGTTGTATTGATGGAGATCAAACAATGAGGATCGGAAAACTTGCGGAAAAGGCCGGCGTCGGCGTTGAGACCGTTCGCTTCTATGAGCGGCGGGGCTTGATCGATCAGCCCTTAAAACCGCAATCGTACGGCTTCCGCAGCTACCCCAAAGAATTGGTTCAGCGCATTCGATTTATCCGCCACGCGCAAACGCTCGGTTTCACCTTGACGGAGATAGAGGAACTGCTGGCGCTCAGGACCGATCCCGCCACCGATTGCTCCGACGTTCGGGATCGCGCCACCGCCAAACGCGCCGAGGTCGCGGAAAAGATCGCGGCCTTGAAAGAAATCCAGGGCGCTTTGGACCGGCTCATCCGGGCCTGTCCGGGCAAGGGGGCCACGCAGGCCTGCTCGATCCTGCAGGAGCTCGACGCTCCTACATCAAAAGAATGCGGCATCAGAAATTCAGCCAAGAAGGAGAAGTAAAATGACGACCAAGCGACAGATCGAAATATTCAGTGCCGGCTGCGCCGTCTGTTCGGAGACGGTGAAGATGGTCGAAGGCCTGGCCTGTCCATCCTGCGAAATCACGGTGCTGGATATGAGCGACGCGGGTGTGGCCGCGCGCGCCAAGTCCCTCGGCTTCAAATCGCTGCCCGCTGTCGTGATCGACGGCGCATTGGCGGGGTGCTGCGCGGGGCGAGGACCGAACGCGGAAGATTTGAAGGCCGCCGGCCTCGGCCAGCCGCTTTCCTGACCTTCGGATCAAATCGCAAGAGGATCAGTGAAATGATTGCCTTCTCTCGAAGAGCCGCCTTGCGGCGCATGTTAGGCGGATTGCTGCTGGCCGTCGCCCTTATGCCAGGACCGATATCGGCGAAGGAAACCGGCACGGCCTATGCCCTCGGAGTCGATGGACTCGCCTGTCCATTCTGCGGCTACGGGGTCGAGAAGCAATTGATGCGGATTGACGGCGTCATTTCCGTTGAAATCGACCTGGAAAGCGGGACCGTCACAACGACCATGGCGGCGGGACGCACGCTCGGCAAGGATACCGCGCAAAAGGCGGTGGAGGCGGCAGGTTTTACCCTTCGAAGTTTTCAGGAACTCGGGTCGGCAAATAAATGACTGGCGACAAGGACATCGCCGAAGTTGGAAGGCTCTCCGCCGTGTCGCTTGGGGCTGCACCGTTGTTGGCGTTTTCTCTCTTTGTGTTTCGGCCTGAAATCTCAAGTGCGGCGCCGCAAACCTTCAACACAGCCCTGCCCGTGGCCCAGGGCGAATTCGTGTTTCGTGAACAGTTCGTGTTGGATCAATCCGGAAACGACCCGGCCGGCACGGACCGGGACCGCACCGCCAAATCGGCAATATCGGTCCTTGGATACGGCGCGACCAAAGACCTCGCCCTTTTCGGCGTCGTGCCGGTGTCCGAAAACCGCCTGGAGTTGACCGAGAACGGCAGCCGCCGTGCCCGTAGCGCCCGTGGCCTCGGGGATGTCCAGGTGTTCGCCCGATATACGGCCTTTAAGGACGACCGGAAGGGCCAGACCTTTCGCGTGGCACCTTTCGGCGGGATCGAAATGCCGACTGGCGAAGACGATGCGCGCGACAGTTTCGGCAGTCTGCCGAAAAGCGTGCAACTTGGCTCCGGATCATGGGATCCGTTCGCCGGGATCGTTGCGAGCTTTCAAACCCTGGATTTTCAGGTCGATGCCCAGGCGAGCTACAAATTGAACACCGAGGCAAACGACTTCGAGTTCGGCGACGTGGCCCGGCTCGATGCGTCTCTGCAATACCGGTTGTGGCCCCGCAAACTCGGCAGAGGCATTCCCGGATTTCTCTATGGGACACTCGAGGCCAATCTGATCCATCAGGGGAAGAACGAAAACGCAGGAACGGAAGATGAGAACTCGAACGGCACGCGCCTGTTTCTGGTGCCGGGCCTGCAATACGTCACCAAGCGCTGGATCGCGGAAGCCGCCGTACAATTACCCGTCTACCGAAATTTGAACGGCACGGCGTTGGAAAAGGACTATGTTGTTCGAACCGGCTTTCGAGTGAATTTCTAGGGAGCGCCCGATAATGGCTCGGAAAGCTTTGTTATGGCTTGCGGTCGGCGTTCCGCTCGTGGCCGCTCTCATAGTGGGGGTCGGTTGGTTCGCGTTTGTTCCGGGGATCAAGGAGCCCCCGTATCGCCAAGCTGCCGCCTGGGGCGGGAAAGGAATCGGCCCGGGACAATTCAACGAACCCACAGGTGTGGCCGTGGCGGGTGAAGAAGTTTTCGTCGCCGACGCCCGAAACGCCCGCATTCAGGTGTTTGACCTGGAAGGGAAATTCAAACGTCAGTTCGGCAATAAGGGAAAAGCACCAGGTGAACTGGGACGCCCGATGAACCTAACCATCGCCAAGGGCGTACTCTATATTGCCGACTATTGGAATGATCGGGTGGAGGTATTCTCCGTTGACGGCACCCACCAGCGGACCATCGGCCGCCCGGGCTCCGGCTCCGGAGAATTCAATGCTCCGGGCGGCGTCGCAGTCGCACCCAACGGCGATCTCTACGTCGCCGATTTTTACAACCAGCGTGTCCAGCACCTGAATTCCGAGGGCGTTTTCGTCAAGCAGTGGGGAACGACAGAGAAGGTTGGCATTTGGGGCGGCGAGTTCAATTATCCGACGGACCTTGCCCTGTCGGCAGACGGCACTCTCTACGTCGCCGACGGGTACAACGACAGGGTGCAGGTATTCGGCCCCGATGGCCGTTACCTAAGGCGATGGGGCGGTCCGTTCGGCATGAACATTCACGGGCCCTTCAACGGCTGGTTCACGACCGTCACCGCGATCGCCGTCGAGCGAGGAGGCAGCATTTTCGTATCGGATTTTTATAACGGGCGGGTTCAGAAGTTTTCCTCCGACGGGTCGTTTCTCACCGCGTTCGGATCATCCCCAACGGCAGGGACTGGATTAACCCATCCCATGGGCATCGCCGTATCCGATGACGGAGCGATGTTCGTCACCGACGTTAAGACCCATCGTGTGACCAAATGGAC
Source organism: Rhodospirillales bacterium (assembly GCA_040218445.1). Classification (GTDB taxonomy): domain Bacteria; phylum Pseudomonadota; class Alphaproteobacteria; order Rhodospirillales; family Casp-alpha2; genus UBA1479. Next base: position 31,620 of record JAVJRK010000008.1, read on the forward strand.
CAAGCCATAAGCGACCAGAGATGTCGATTGTGGATGAGCCTGACCTCTCAACTGATGCAGATGAGCGCTGGGAAAACGTCCAACAACCAGAATGAAAAGACCGTCAACTAATCGGTCATCATGGCGATGCCCGTGACGATCATAACCAGACCGGCAATGACCCTGAACGATCAGCGCTTACAGCGCAGACTTAACCCTTCCAGTTGATGGTTCTTCTCGATCAACTGAGAGAATTTGTCTTCCGCCTTTAGCGCATTGCAACCTCCTTACTTAAGTACGGGATCAAGCGAAAGGCCCGAAATGTTAGTTAGAAGCTTTCGCGGCGTAGTTTTTCATCCAGCATCAAAATCATCAGCGCAAGTTGCGCCGGGTCTAAATTGGACCAGCCGCTGGTGACCGAACCATCCTTCCAAAGGACCGAGAGGGTGACGCCTTCGATCTCGTCGACGTTTTCGAGACCGCTGTTGAAAATTTCGGCTGGCGAAGTGCCATGCAGACTTTGAATTGTACCCATTGCGTATCCTTTATATCGCCCAACCTAGAATCTTGTCGGACCACACTTTCCCCTTTTCGTTCCCGACCAGCCAACCATAGACTGGTGCCGCGAGGACTGCTGGCACGAGCCCGATGGCAATGAATAAGGCGGGTTCCATCCGGGCGCCGAATAAACCGACCTTGTGATCGATCCAGAAGCAAAGGAATGTGCAGGTCGTCAGAACAATAGCGAAGATCGCCGCCGAAGCGACGGCCGCCGCCCGTCCGGGTAAACGGCCCGTAACGAAGAAGTTTACGGCAGCACCGATCAAAGCACCCAAGGCGACACCGCAAGTCAATGCCCAGACAGTCTGGGCCTGAGTTTTCGCAGCGGAGAACACCTCGAACCCCCAAAAATTAAGGATGAGGAGTTCCCATACAAGCGTAAACCCCAAGGCCACAGCGATGGGCCGTCGGATGTCTCTCCCGGTGATCGCAGGACTGTTCGGCACCTGGGTCGCACTCAACGTATTTTCCATCGGCTCTTGTCCAATCGATGCTCTTCCCGGTCTAATCGATGCTCTTCACACGACCGGTTGTTCGGTCGATCTTCATGACTGCTGCGACCGATCTATCCTTGGTGACGACCTTAACCTCAACCGTGTCCTTATCGAGCGCCCTAGCGTCCCCGACCTTCAGCCGGGAGAGGCCCAGCCAAGCCAATCGGCCGTCGACGATCCGTTTGATGTCCTCAGCGTCAAAGTCCCAGTCGAGCGTCGCATGGAAACCGCCGTACATTCCTTGCGGTCCCATCATGCTCTTCATGCCGGGCCCGATCATTCCCTGGCCTTGGGGGCCGTGCGCTTCGGCAGCGCCCGCAAGGGCAACCGTCGCGACCAATGCCGCGCCCATCAGGCGGGCCGGAGCGGATATCCATTTTCTCGCAACCATCTCATCCTCCTTCAGTTCATCCAGAGGAAGGCAAACCCCATTCATTACTCAATGATTGGAGTCTAAGGACTCCAGCAACCGGAGGGTCAAGCGATTCCCGGCTTGGATACGTGCGTCATTTTCGAAGCTACGTACAAAATCTGGCTAAGTCAGAATCCGTCTGGCCGACTTTTTCAAATAGATCATCCAGTAGACTTGCGCCCCGATTGCTGCCGCAGGCAACAGAACCCAGGTCCAGCCGAACAAAGACAGGATTAGAACGAGCAACCAAAAATCCGCGCGGGCCAATCCCCTGAAAGCGAAAATCAGGACATCGATCCATCCGGCGTCGGCCTCGAGATCGGATAGTGTCGCCACTTGCGTTTCACCTTCAGGAACACCCCCAAGGAATAAAGGCAAGATCGCATTGATTGTCCCGCCCAGGGCCGCTGCCGCGCCCAGCCAGAGCCAAATCGCCTCACCTGTCGCCGCCATGTGGCCGTATCCAAGCGCAAGGAAAAACGCCGCGTGAATGACGCCATCGACGAAATCATCGTAATGTGCGCCGAACTTGGACGTCAGCTGCAAAAGGCGCGCGAGTTCGCCATCACAATAATCAAACAGATAAGCCAGCGCGAACAACGTGGCGCCCGCCATCTGCCAGAAAAAACCCTGCTGCGTAAAAAAGCCAGCGGCGGCGAGGCCCGCGAGCAAGCCCAGCGTCGTCACGTGGTTCGGCGTCAAGCCGAGCCGGGCAAGGTGCAGTGTCGTTTTGCGCGACAACATACGAATGATCGGCAGATATTCAGCCAAACCATACTTAGGCGCTTCTACCTGTTCTTCATCCCCAAGGTTATCAGGCATGCATAGCAATCTCCCGCTGTTCTCGCCCGATATGTTGAAATCGTTTCAGCAAACTAAATCAGGGTGGCTCAAAGGATCACCAACAAGGTGGGTAAACTGAGATATCTGACCGAGCTTTCGATGGTAGGTGCCTAGCCCCTCCTCCGAGCGGAGGGTCAAGGCGGATTTTTTATCTTAGTGATGGTGCTCGATCTGCGGGGCCAGCCAGCGCGATAGGTAGATGCGTTCAAAAGCGAAGACAGCACAGATGGCGATCGCGGCATAGAGCACGATCATGGGGTCGGATTGCAACTTCATCGTCGTAAAGGCGACGAGCACCACCCCGTCGAAGGCCAATGCCGCCAGCATCATCGGGGCAGCGGCACCGGTTTCACTGCGCCTGAAACGGAAAACGCCCCAGTGCACCACCATGTCCATAACAAGGTAAAAGAAGGCTCCAAGCGAAGCGATCCGCGTCAAGTCGAAGAATACGGCGAGCGTCGAAGCGATGACCACGGTGTAGACGAGCGTGTGCCGCTGGATCGAGCCCGACATACCAAAATGGCTATGGGGGATCATCTTCATGTCCGTCAGCATCGCCAACATCCGCGAAACCGCGAAGACGCTGGCGAGAACACCGGAGACGGTGGCAACGGCGGCCAACAGAACGGTCAGGTAGAAACCGGTTTGGCCGAGGGCTGGTGCCGCGGCTTCGGCCAAGGAGTAATCCCGCGCGGCGATGATCTGGTCGATGGTCAGGCTGGAACCGACGCCGAAGGCGACCAGCAAGTAGATGACAATGCAAGCCCCAATCGAAATCATGATGGCGCGGCCGACATTTTTGTGAGGATCGGTGACCTCGGCGCCGCTGTTCGTGATGGTCGTAAACCCCTTGAAGGCGAGGACGGCGAGCGCAACCGATGCAATGAAACCAATTGGGCCGAAATTTTGAGGGGCCGCTGACGCGGCCGCGAACTGAAAACCACTAGACCACAGCGCGGCAATCCCAAAAATTGCGATGCCGCCAATCTTGACTGCCGCCATAACAAGCGAGAACAGGCCAACGGAACGGTTGCCGGCAATGTTGACCAGAAACGCGAACAATATGACCCCGACGGCAAGGGCCGGGACCAGTGGTCCGCCCGCAATGTCAAACGGGCGGAGGACGTAAGTTGCGAAAGTGCGGGCGACCAGGCTTTCGGCGATTGCCATACTGAGTGCCATGAGGAGTGCAGCCCCCGCGGCAACCGCGCCCGGCCCATAGCACTTCTGCAAGATCATCCCGATGCCGCCGGCGGACGGCCAAGTGTTCGACATCTTGATATAGCTGTATGCGCTGAAACTCGTGACAACAGCCCCGGCGATGAAGGCCAGAGGGAAAAGAGGACCGGCCAGCTCGGCAATCTGACCGGTCAGGGCAAAAATCCCGGCACCGATCATAACCCCGGTGCCCATTGCTACCGCGCCGCCGAGAGAGACTGAGCCCGCCTTGTAAATTGGTTTGTGACCGTCGTGCTGCATCTTTTACATCTTTCGTATCTATCGTTTTGCGCTCCGGTTGCGGCATAACCGAGGCCAATTGGTTGGGGAGGAATTACATTCGATGGGGCTTGTACTGAATGCCGTTGGCGGCCTGAAGTTCACGGACGTATCGGATGATGCTTTTAATCTCCTCGTCCGTGACCTGCGGTTGCGGCGGCATGTTGCCGTAGGGCCAATGATGCTGGCGAACCCCCCGGCGCGCGGCGAGGACGAAAGCCCCGTCCGCGTGGTGCCCAGGGTTGTAGATATCGTGAATTAATGGTGGGCCTTTGTCCGTGCCGCTCGCGTTAACGCCGTGACACTGGGCACAGTTGACATCGAATGCCTTTTTCCCCGATTCGGCGAAAACCGAGAGCGCCGGCACTTTAACTGAAACAGTCACCTTGTCGTCATTCGACGAAACCGCTTTCCAGACGACGACGCCCAGGCCCCCGACAAGAACCGTGGTGACGAGGACGGCAGGCAGATTATCGAAAATCTTCATCACTCAATTTCCTTACTGATGAAATTGCATCCATAGTGGCGCAATTAATTATGGCTCTCCTTGATCAGGCCCAATGTGGATAAGGACACTATTGTCGCTCTCCGCGCCTAAGGGGCGCCCACCAATCGGGGATGCGTTCGGTGCGAAATCGGCGGGGCCGCCCACTGTTGCTGACCTCCTTCATGGCCGTACTGAATGATCCGCTCTCCGGTATTTGCATCAATGACAAGAGTATTGATTTGAAAGGCGCTATTGGTGTCGCCGCCGGGAGTCATGACTTTGACAACAAAGGCGTCACGGCCACGCTGCGTCATCGGCGTAATGCGTAGGACCTCTACGCCGAATTTTTTCGCAACCTGCTGACCGGTTTCGGCCGCCGTAATCGCGGCCGATGCGGTTCCCGCAATCGCGGACGCGATCAAAAGGATGGCCAAAAAGATGGCAACGCTGAGCGTTAGCGCTTTTGAATTGTCTTGGGTGACTGCCAGCGTTCGCTTTGGAAAAACCATTGTTCTCTCCTTTCCAATTTTGAGACCGAAGACGGCCTCTCTAGTTTTAGACAATCAACCCCAATGGAATTCTCGTTGGCCGTTCATGCGGTACGGTCCGCCAACCGGGACAGGTGCGGGATAAACCCGGGCACCCGATTTCGGTAAATTTCATAATCCGCACCGAATTCGGCAATGGCCTGGCGTTCCTCGGCATAGGCTAGACGCACGTACATCCATACAAGTGCGGGGAACATGGCGACGGTCAAAATTGTCGGCCACTGCAGAAGGAAACCCAGCAGGATGAGGATGAAACCGAGATATTGAGGATGGCGCAGTTTCGCATAAGGCCCAGTCGTTGCGAGCGCCTTTGCCCTTTGCGCTTTGTAAAGAACCCGCCAGGCCGCCGATATCAGCGTGAAGCCAGCGAAGATGAAAACAAAACTCATGATGTGGAATGGTCCGAAATGGGGATTACTCTGCCATCCAAACAGCATCTCCGGGATATGGCCGGAATCATGGGCGAACCAGTCGATGCCCGGATAGTTCGTCTGCAACCAGCCGGAAAGCAGATAGATCGTCAGCGGGAAGCCGTACATCTCAGTGAATAACGCCACCAGAAACGCGCTGAACGCGCCGAACGAACGCCAGTCGGTCGTCGTCCGAGGCTTGAAAAAGCTGAACGCGAAGATGATGAAAACCGCTGAGTTTATTGCCACCAACGACCATAGACCGTATTCGCCCATCGTTTCGCTCATGGATTGTCGCTCCGGTTGTCTTCGATCTTGGCGGGCTTGGTTTCGCCCGCTCCACCAGGTTGAAGATCTGAATGACCCTCATGGCTGCCATGCCCTCCATCACTCCCATGACCATGATGCATGAACAAATGCATCAACGGACACAGCAGGAAAAGAAGCCATGGAAGGTATGACAGTGCGCTGGTCAGGTGAGCCTGGTGTTCCGTCCATAGGAAATATCCGGCGACTCCCAGGAATCCAATCAACACCAGCCCGCTTCGGGACAGGATTGCGCTGCTCCAGTTTTGCGATTGATCACGATCCATTTTTGAAAACTCCTTCGTATTACGTTCACTGTACTTTCGGGTTTACTTGGCACTTGGGTAGGTAAAGATCAGCCTGGGAAAAGCTACCAGAGCTTCACTTCTTTCCCCTCGGCCTCCATCTTGCGCGCAAGCGCTTGAAGCCAGCGTTGGAAATTGGGCTGCTCCACGTATCCTTTCTCGCGCACGTAGACGAACGAGTTCTTGAAATGAAACGGCTTCCAGTACCCGAGCAAGCGCCAGACCTCCAATTCGTCTCCGGCTTTCTTGCTTTCCGGAAGTTCCAACGGGAAAAACTGGATAGTCGGCGTGAACTGCACCCGGTACTTGCGGGCCAGCTTCTTTTCCGTCGTCACCTCACCGTCGAAGTCGATGACTTCGCGATCCCCCCAAAGGTTTAACTGGATCACATTGAAATTGGACCTGACGTAATCGACGATTTCCGGGATACGGAAGTTGACCCGATGCATTTCACGGCAGTAGGGGCAGCCGCGTTGCTCCCAGATGATCGCCAGTTGTTTGCCTTCTCTGGCGGCATCGCCGTGATCCTCGCGCAAGTCGAGGAAAGTCACCTTGAACCAGGGTTGGACATGCAATCCTTCTTCGTTGGCTTCAACGAGCGGCAGCAGGTTCTTTTCCTTCTCGGCATCGGCCTGAGCCGGGCTGGTTTGAACCACCGCCAGCGCGATTAAAGCGACGGCAAACAAACGGTAAATGGGCGGCAGAATGGGATATGGGCGCCGGTTAAACCGAGGCTTTTGATGGTTGGTTTCGTGTGCGAACATCGTGCTCTCTCCCTAAAACTCTATCCTTAGTCCCGGGGTCAATTTCCGCGTTGGGCGGGTGGATTTTTGTGGACTGTTGCCATTTGATGGCCTTCGCCTTTGATCGCGATTTCACCGGTCAGAGTGCCGGTTCTCTGATCGATCACCCAAATGCGGGGTTCCTTGCTGCTCGACACATAGACCTTGCCGGTCCCCGGAATGGTCTGGAGGTGATACGGCTCGGGCGCCAAGGAAACGACCCGGCGTTGATCGGTCTTCGGATCGAGGACGACCAGTTTGTTCTCACCCTTGGATGTCACGAACAAAGTCGATCCATCATCGGAAATATCCAGCCCATGGACTTTTTTGCCGATGTCGTATTGCCGGACAACCTTACCGGACTGGATGGAGATCGCGGAAACCTTGCCGGCGCGGGCGTTGGCGACATAAAGAAATTTTCCGTCCTTGGACATCGCGATGTGTTCCGGCCCCGGTCCGCCTTCAAGGTTCCGGACGACTGTCCATGTCTTGGTGTCGATCTCGCTGATCGTTGCGTTGCCGGTATTGCTGACGTAGGCGCGGGCACCGTCCGGCGTTAAGACGGCGTAGTTTGCGCCGGGGCCTGTCTTGACGGATTTTACTGTGCCGTCGCCGAGCATATCCGCGTAGCTGATCCCGCTCTGGGTCGGATGGGTCGAGATGACGTATTTCCCGTCGGGCGTAATCGCCTGGTGGTGGATCATACCGGTTGCGGGCAGCGTCGACATGACGTGACCGTGGGCGGGATGGACCAGATAAAGAGTCGAGCGGGGAATGTTCTTGTCGTCCCGCTTTTCCTTCAGGCTGCCCGCAATGACGTATTCGCCGTCAGGGGTGGCGACCACCGCATGTGGGTTATCGACGCCATCGTACTCATTGACTACTTTATCGGTCGCGGCGTCGATGACGAGTATCCGGTTGGCGGAACCTGCGGCAACATAAACGAGCGGTTCTGCAAGGGATGGCGTCACAGATAGGCCGAGCGCGCTGAACAGGGTGAGGGCGCTGAGCAGATTTTTAATCGTGATGGAACGCATGTTCTTTCCTTTTCCTATCTGGACTGCGCTGCCATTGCGCGGAGGTAGACGAGAACGGCTTTCACTGTATTTTCATCCAAGCCCGATGGAGGCATCGGTGTTTCGAGGCCAGGGCGTTCAACGCCGTTGACGATGCTGCGGACGAGATCGACCTCGGGTTTTGACAGGCTTCCGTTCGGCTCCGTCAAGTCGGGTATCCCGGGCATAGCTCCCTCGCCGGCGACGCCGTGGCACACGGCGCAGGATTCCGTATAGATGTCTTCGGGTGCCCGCTCACCGGCGTGAACGCCGACCGCAATGGATGCGCTCAAACCCAATATTAAGATGGCAACGCCAACATTACTCATTGTCTGCTTCGGACAGACGGTATCGGGAAAGGTGAAATGGCGCATGCGGCCGACTTCCTTCCAAAGTAAAGGTTGGTGAGACGGATCTCACCTTGACTGGAAGGAAGTGTAGAGGCTCCAGAAGGGTCAAGGCCATTTTGATAAAGCTAGGCTGAGCGTCACCGATCTCCTAAGCATCCGCTTATGGGCGGGAAAATAAGCATGCCGCAGATAGACGGAACGGACCTGTCCCTTCTCAAAACCTAGATCCCGGCAGAAATACTGAACATCGACTAGCCGATTCAAACTACGAAAAATGTTCCCTGATCACAGATTTTAATTCGATGACCTCCCGAAAAAATTCCCTGTTCCGTACATTAGGGAAATGCGTTCGAAAAGCGCTGAATCATGCACGATTGCTGATCTGAACAAGGCCAATCCGCGATCATATTTTGAAAATATCCCTGTTTTTTCCCTGCATATCAGGGAAAAAACACCAGAGACCGGTTCGCGCCTGACTGCCTCCACCACCACTCCCCTACATAACTGGGCACCTGCCCGTTTTCAGTGGCTTTTGCCTGCATGGCAGCGGCAAGCGCTTCCTTTGATCCGCTGATACTCAAAAAAATCATCAACTGGAGAAGCCCCCAGCCAAAGGGACCGTCAGGCGGATTTCAGTAACCGATCGTCATGGAAATGTGCAATTGGCTCGACCTGGCGTCCAGGGACGGCGGATTGTCCGTCAGTTGCCAGCCATAGGACATGTCGAGGGAAAGCAGCGAACCCAGAGCGTAGCGGATGCCGACGCCCGTCGATGCCAGCTTGACCCGTGCCTGTTCCCCCTGAACCGGCTCGACATTGCGACCGACTGCGGCATCGAAAAAGGCGAAGATGGTCATCGTGTCGGGCGGCAGTTCAAACTGCTCATTGAACGCCGGATCATTGGCAACCAGGTCCATCAGTGAAAATTCCGGCGCACTCAATTCGTTGCGCACCACCAAACCGTTGTCGCGGTATGCCAATCCGTTGTCGTAGCCGCGCACCGCGCCGACACCGGCAAGACTGAGTTGCTCGCCACCCAACAGATTGCCTGTCGCCAGTTGACCGTTCGCATTGGTCGACCAATGAAAGCCCTTGGGCAATGCAGTGGAGAACGAGGCACCGCCCCGCAAGATGCCATATCGCGCGGAAGCACCCGAACGGCTGCTGTCGAAATGCGTATCCTCGTTGCGCGCCGATAACCCGCCCGGGCTGCCGACCGCCGTCACATTGCCCCCGTACTGTTGTTCTTCGTGCCGCCAGTTTCCGGCATACCCCAATTCCAATTGCACGACATGAGTCGTGTTGTCGGTGATCGGGGTCGAGGAAAAGTCCAGCGTGTTGTCGCTGACCTTGAACGGTGTACGCATGGAGAATTCATGCGAATAATCGCCCCGTTTCTGCAGCGGAATGACGTAGGCAGGCTCGACCGACCACGACGTGCCTTCACTGTCGAACAGGGAGCCGATATCCGGGTGACTTTTCGCATAAGAGGCGGACAGACTGAAAACGTGCCGCCATTCGAGAGGCACCACGTAGCTGCCGGAATGAGCCTGCGACCGCCCGAAATCGAAGGACCGGGTGTGCTGATAATTGAGTTCGTGCCCCAACTTGAAAGCGTCGCCCCAATTGAACCCCGCCAGCATGCGATTCTTGCCCGAATTCTCGGAACCGAAATTATCCAACCCACCATAGACGCGCAGCGGATAGCGTTCGTTCGTCACGACCGCGATGTCGGTCTCGCCGAATTTGTCCCCAGCCCGGGTGACAACGTCTGCGTTACGGAACGGATTGCGGTTGATCCAATCGACATCAGCATTCAGTTGATTGATGTCGATCCGGTCGCCCTTCTTCACACGAAGGGTGGAAAGATATTGGTCCGTGCCGAAATAGGTGTTGCCTTTCACCGTGACCGCGCCGGCCCGGGCTTCGACCACCAGAATCTGCAGAAGGCCGGAGGAAATATCCTGCGGCGGGATGGTCACGGAAACGAAGGGCCGCCCCAATAACTGATAATAGCGTGAGATTTCCTTTTTCAGCTTGTCCAGCACGCCCGTGGTCAGAGCAATGCCGGCATAGGGCTGAAGCCGCGCCGCGAATTGCGGGCTCTGAAGTTCGGGGACGGGCAGGGCGCTGATGATCAGCGCACCGTTAGTCCGGTCGGAATGTTCATCGACGCCCAAGCCCTGGCGTGTCACATCGGCCGGGTCAGAGAAAAAGGCGATGCCTTTCAGATCGATACCCAAAGGAGTGTCTTGTATTGCATCCTTCTCTTTTCCACCGCCCTCCGGTTTCGTATCAGGCGCCGCCGGGCGGGCGACATCGGGCACAGTCTGCGGCTGGATCCGCTCCAACTGGCCCGATTGCGCATGGGACGGCGTCGGCAGAAATGCAGTGAAGGCAAGGACCACGGCGCAAAGCGGGCCCACGGAACCCGGGGAATGACGGCTTGGCATCAGGGTGCCACCATCATCATGGCGATCCACGACCCCATTTCCGAAGCGTCCATCGCCGCAAGGTCCGTCGGCGCACGTGCTTGGGTTTGCAGGGTTTCATACGCCACCTGGTTGGCGTTGTCCTTCTCCAGATTCACAGCCCCATAGATGCCGACGACGACGGCTGCGGCGATAATCGCAGCGGGACCGGCGGCCGCACTCGCACCAATCCCTGCGCCAGCACCCGAGCCTGCAGCCGCTCCGCCCCCGGCAGCCGTGGTGCCGCCTTGAATTAACAAGCCCCCGGTGGCGGTGGCATTGGCGGAGATAGCGGAAATGGCAATCCCGGTCGCACCGGCACCGGCAATCACCGTGGAGCCAACGGTGCCCGTAAGTATCCCGGCAAGCTTTGCACTGTAAATCGGATCTTTCGTCACCATTTGATCCGAAATGATGGAGACAACATCGGGAAACGATTTTCGGAACATTCCGCCAAGATTCGATTGACCTTTGGCGACTATCTTCTCGTATTCCTTCTTCGCGGCTGCCGCCATTTCCTTTTTCTTCACGGAGATGAACTTCGCCAATCCTTGTTTAAACGCGATTTGTTCGGGCGACAGGACCTCGTCGGGCAGCCCTTTCAAGGAAACCCAGGTAAGCATCGCCTGGGAGATGATCGCCCCCTGAATCGCCTGATCTCCATTGTCCAACAAGCCGTCGAATTGGCTGCGCGTGCCGCCTGGATTATCCTTCACCCATGAGGCGAAGGCCCCATCGGCCATGTCGTCGAGGAAACCTTCCGACCCGGTCGGTGCACGAAACCCGAGGTGATCGTCGGACGGCACACCCGGAATTTCATAGGATCCGATCTGGACATCCTCGAGTTCTGATTCCTTATTCGGGTCATCCGTGTTGATCACGATGTCTGGGTCAAACTCTTCGCCGTCGGTCAGAATGATCTCGTTGATCTCTTCCAAGGTCTCGGTCTTCTTTTCTTCCTTCTTTGATTCTTCTTCCTCGTCAGAATCATTTGTGTCGCCGAGAAAATTGAACGTGACCAGTTTCGGCCTCACGGAATTGTTGTTCTTGGCATTCTCCTGGTCCGAGCTTGAATCCGTGCCAAAAGCGTCCTCCTCCGTGGTGCCGGTGGCGCAGTCAGTTGTGCAGGGCTGATAGAAAACATTGCCGCTGCCGAGCGGGTCGTTGCTGTAATTGGCCTTGGAACTGGTCGGGCTCAGGTTTCCCTGGTTCAGGCTGCTGGCGTAGATCAGGTAGCGCGGCGCCGTGAGGGTGACCGGATTACTTGCGGTAAAGGTCCCACCGCTGGCCTCCAAGATGATGTTGCCGCCGGCGGTGATTGAATGGCCATCATTAATGGACAAATCACCGACCGTCCGCAACGTGACCGAGCCCGTGGTATTGAGCGAACTGGAACGGACGTTCAACCCGCCCGCGCTGTCGAAGATGCTGACGTCGCCGGTCATCTGCGTACCGGACGCGAGCGCAAGCTGCGTGATCGTGTTGGACGTGTTGTTGGCCGTGAACGAGCCACCAACCCCGAGCGCATGAATTCTCAGAAGCGGGGTGCTGAGCGCTCCCCCGAAGCTGACGTTGCCCGCCGTCGCAACGGCAATCTCATTGGCGGTTAAGGCCGCCCCGGCGGCCGTAGTGACGTTTCCGCTCCCCCGGGTCGAACTGTCAGAATCGAACAGGTTCAGATTCCCGCCGCTGCTGCTCGTGATGCTGGCATTGATCGTGATGCTGTTATCCGCATCAAAGATCAGGGCGTTGTTGCTTGACCAGTTGATTGCGCTGGAAACCGTAATATCGCCGGCATCGGCGCCCGCGCCGCCAGCATTGGTCGAAATCTTGACGTCAGCACCGGCCAATGCCGTCTCCACCGTATTCGTGCTGATCCGGGTCGGTGCATTGCCGTCGCTTTCAAGGGTATTCACGAAGCCACCGGACGCGGTGTTGTTCTGTTCGCCCGCCGCGTCGGTGATTTCGACGTTGATCGGATCGAGCAACAGGGTGCCGGTCTTGCCGTTCGCCGCTGTCAAGTCGGCGAAACCTTCATAGACCAGATACTGCTTGCCTGAGACCTCGGCGAAGGCGCCGTCGCCGCTGTCGCTGCCGCCGCGCCCATCGATGCGTCCAAAAAACCCGGTCGCATTGTCGGCCCAGATGATCGCCCGGCCGCCGTCACCGTTCGCCGATGTCGCCTTGACCTCGATCACCGTGTCTTCGACCACCAGGACGTTATGAGCATTGGCGATACGTTCCGGATCACTGCCCTGGTACTCGCCGCCGATCAGCACCTCGCCGCCGTCGCCGTCCGCCTGCATCGCACGTAATGTTCCGGCAACGCTGATATTCCCGCCGTCGGAGGTCAGAATGATTCGGCCTTCGACGGTTTCGAACCCGGTCGCGTCAATGGTCCCTTCATTGTTGACGGCAAGTGCGTAGACATTGTTGCCTGCGGCCTTCAATTCGGCCGAGGCCGCCTTGATGACCCCTTGCTGGTCGATGCCGGTTTCCGCCGAATCGTCGACTGTTTCCAGACTCGATTGCACGTAAAGCCGGTCGGTACCCTCTGCTTTCAGCAGAATATTCTGGCCGGCACCGAGCATGGTCTTGCCCTCTGGCGTCTCGATCGATCCATGGTTCTCGACCTTGAACCCGATCAACGCGACATCGCCCTGGGCATTCTTGATCGTTCCGTAATTGACGACGGTGGTAATTGCTTGGCCGGCGAAATTGAGGTCGCCGCCGGACATGAAACCGCTGTCGGGGATGTCCAGGGTCGATCCGACGAACCCGCCGCGGGTGTCGATGATACCGGACGGTCCGACGAGGATACCGTTGGGATTGATCAGGAAGACCTTGCCGTTCGACGAAAGTGTGCCGTAGATCGCCGACGGGTTTCCGCCGAGTACACGGTTCAAAACGGCCGCGTTGGCGCCGGGCTGGTTAAAGCGCGTCAGCTCGCCGTTGTTGATGGAAAAGCCGGTCCAGTTGATAACGGCGCGCTGCGACACCTGATTAACGGTGACCGTATTGCCGACCTGGTTGATGGTTGCCGTACCGCCAACCACCTGCCCGCCTTGTGGATTGGCCCAAGCACTGGTGGACGCAAAAAAAACCAAGGTCGCGGCAGCACTTGGCAGCCACTTCGACGGAACCATTCACTCCCCCTCGTATGGGACCCATTGTCAAATCTGGAAAACCTCTTAGGGGGACGGTATCGAAATCAACCGGGGTGGTCATCCCTACCACACGGTAGAAATGCTGATAAAAAGTGATGGGCGAGCATGGTCGCGGGATGGCGGTTGCGGGTCAGCCGACGGTCGTCGTGGCTTGAAACCACAGCGACATCAATTCCGCTCGGCTGTTGACGTTGAAGGTTTTGTATATGTCGATGACGTACCCATGGACCGTGCCGGCAGAAAGATTAAGGCGTTCGGCGATGTCCTTTTCGGAAAGGTTCTGCTGCAGCAATTTTAAAATTTCTTGATATCGCGGCATGATCGGGCGCCCCGCCGGCGGCACCAATCCTCGTTCCAGCATCAACCAGTGGTGGACGCGGGGGAATTCACATAGCGCCTGATACAGGTTTTCCCTGTCTTCGCCGCTGAACGGCGGTCCGCCGGGGACGCGATCGATGATCAAGTAACTTTCTGCCTGTTCATGCAGATGATAGACGCCGAGCATGCGCTGCCCGATATCGAACCGTTCGTAGAATTTCTTCTTCTCGGGATGGGTTTTGAATTTTTCCCAGTCGATATCATCGATATGAACAACACGTGTCTTACCGGTTGTATCAAGCGCCACTTCCGTCAGCGCATCGATCCCATGGGTCTTCGCGAACTGCATGTATTCCGCATAGGCAACCTTGCCTGTCTTGTCGCTTTCAGGCGGATAGATCATCTCGATGACCTTCCAGCCATCCAATAATTCGGCCTTCCAACATTCCTGACCGAACATTCCGGCGTAACCGGCCAGCCATGTCACGGAATCCGCGACCACGGCCTCACTGACATACTCTTGGTACAACTCAAGCATCTGAGGCGAATTCCACGCCGATGCGGAGTGAATTTTATTCTTCAGTTCAAGAAGGTATTGATCACGCTCATCTAGCATTACTTGTTCTTACTGTTATGTATTCGATTAAGGGGAATACGAAGGCACGCCTTGATAACCATCCGTATGTCCAGTGCGCAATGCTAAAAATCTGGGCTCGTACAGTGTAATCTGTATCCGGGATGAGTAATCACACCCTGAGTAGGGTGACTAATCTGAGCCCGACGAATTAAGACGGCCGTACAACGCCACCGCAAATGTCGGCAATCCACTTTGCCCTGCTATGCGCGATAAGCAAGGTGCCAATTTCGTCTGTGCTTTCACTTTAACAGGTCCGTCGTCGAATATTCCCTGCGGGAGATAGCGAACAACCATCTGCCCGTACAGAAACGATGACCACCCGGTTCGCACCTTCGCCCTGCCTGGCCCACCACTCCCCTGTTCATCATCTCAATAGAAGATATGATCGACTGTCCCTTCCGGTGTTACCCGGGCAGTCAAGGGGATGTCTGTTTCGATTTTCGCCGTGATCGGCTCATCCAAATTCCGAACAGGACGACACCGACAGTAACGATAAGAATGCCGAGCGACATTCCCCGTTCGACGAAAATCAGGGGAGAGCCCCGGGAAATGATCAAGGTTTGGCGAAGCGTTTCTTCCGCCAATGGACCCAACACCAGGGCCAGAACCGTCGCCGCGGGAGAGAACCCGTAAAGCTTCATGAAAAAGCCGACCATGCCGGCGGCAAACATCAGCCAGACCTCGACGATACTGCCGTGAACGCTGAACGTTCCCATGGTGCAGACCACGATGACAGCCGGCGCCAGAATGCGATAGGGCAGCTTGATGAACAGCACGAACAAGGGAATGGCGAAAATACTGATGGCGAGCAGCGCCATATTGCCCAGATACATGCTGGCGACCAGACCCCAGGCAAATTCGGGATTCTGCTCCATCAACAGCGGACCCGGCTTCAGGCCCCACATCAACAGCGCAGCAAGCAGAACCGCGGTTGACGCGGACCCCGGAATACCCAGCGTCAGCAACGGCACCATGGCGCCGGCGGAGGCCGCGTTGTTGGCGCATTCAGGCGCCACCAGACCGGGCATCGCGCCCTTGCCGAATTTTTCCGGCGTGCGCGAGGCCGATTTCTCGATCGAATAGGACATCAAAGACGCGACCGTCGCCCCCGCACCCGGCACGACGCCAATGCAAAAACCCAAGATCGAGCCCCTGACGAAGGCCATTTTCGATTCAACCCAATCACGCAACTCCGGCCAGAACCGGGCTTCATTCTGATACTGAATAATGCCGCCGCTGCCGGCACGGTGCAGCCCCTGATAAAAGGCGTAAAACAGTTCACCCAGCCCGAACAGGCCGATGGCGATGGGGATAAATTCGATCCCGCCGATCAGTTCGGCCGATCCGAAGGTGAACCGCTGAATCCCGGTTTCCAGGTCTACGCCGACCGTACCGATGGCGAACCCGATCAGGGCCGAGATCGCGCCATACCGCCAGTTTTCGCCAATCAGAACGACCAGCGTCACGATCCCCATCATTACAAGCATGAAGAATTCGGGCGGCCCGAAATTGCGGGTCACCGTGGCGAATACGGCGGCCAGGACCGAGATCAGAATGATCCCCACCGTCCCGCCGACGAAGGATGCCGCCGCCTGCATCACCAGCGCCGGCCCGGCGCGCCCCTGTTGGGCCAGCGGAAAGCCGTCGAACGTGGAAGCCACCACGGCGGATTCACCCGGCGTATTGAGAAGTATCGACGTAATCGTACCGCCGTACATCGCACCGTAGTAGATGGCCGCGAGCATGATGATGGCCCCCGTCGGATCCATTCCGAAGGTAAGCGGCAGAAGAATCGACAGCCCCGCGGCGGGGCCGAAACCGGGAATGATGCCAACGACCATCCCGATCAAGGAGCCGATCAGAAGATAGACAAGATTGATCGGTGAGACGGCGACGGAGAGACCGAGAAAGAGATTGTCGAAAATTTCCATAACGAGGACTGCCTGTAAATATCGGGTATCGGATCAACGCGGGGTTTCTATCCGTCCTACAACGGAAGACCCAGCAGGCCGGGCGGCATCGCTGCGTTAAGCGAATACCTGAACAGGGTGAACAGGCCGATGGGCAACAACAACCCGACCAGCAGATTGGTGACATGCTGCCCCCGGTTGAGCACCGAAAGGGCAAGCAGCATGAAGATGACCATTCCCGGGAGTGCGCCGAGGAAATAGCTGGCCGCGATCAGCAGGCCGACCATGGCAACGACCGAAAGGGTCACCGGCCAATTTTCGGAAACCGCCTCGTCCCCGTCTCGCCGCCGGTAGTCCAGCACGAGGTTGTAGAGAACGAAAGCGACCAGCAGAACCGCGATGATCTGCGGGAAGAAACCCGGCCCGATACGGCCGCGGGCGCTGAGAAATTCCAAATCCGAAAATGCCAATGCCGCGTAGAACACAGACAGCAGCAGCAGAGCGGTCATGAAGGCTATTCGCATGTGGCAAGCCCACCTTGAAGTCAATTTGCACGGATAATGATTAAACCAATACAGCCCCATATCGGCAGGGGCGAAGGGAAGTGAATTGACGGATGATGCCGGCCGCCCGCGGACAAAAGCCCGGCGGGCGGCCGATATCTGATGCTCAATTACTTGATCGCACCCTTGGCCTTAAGGATGCGGGCAAACTCATCGTGAGAGTTGGCCAGGAACTTGCGGAAGTCGTCGCCCCACAGGACCGTTTCCGTCAGCTCATGCTTTTTGACGTATTCGGCCCATTCCGGCTTATCAACCACCTTCTTCATGGTTTCGATCCACCAGTCTTGCGCTTCCTTGGGTGCATTCGGCGGCAGCACCACGCCACGCGGCATGGAAATGCCCAGCTCGTAGCCTTTTTCGCCGAATGTCGGAACGCCCTTCAGGCTGTCGGGGATCTTCTTGCCCGAGAACCCAAGCGCCCGCAAATCGCCGGATTCCAACAGACCGGCAACTTCACCGGGGTTCGCCACCATGGCGTCGAGCGCACCGGACAACAGGGCCGTCGTGAGTTCACCCTGTTTGTTGAAGGACACATAATCGAATTTAAAGCCGGCTTTTTCGGCCAGCAACGTCGGCACGATGAAATCGACGTTGACGGCACCAATGCCGCCGATCGCCGGCCCCTTGGCTTTGGCTTCCTTGATGAACTGGTCGAAATCCTTGATTTCGGATTTGCCGTTCACCAGAAGCAGAAGATCATCTGCCGCAAGCAAGGCAACCGGCGTGAAGGTCGTGGGCGACCAGGGCGTTTTCGCCTTCAGCGGCGTGGTCAGGAAGCTGCCCGAGGTCGAGGAGATGTGATAGGCGTTTCCTTCCTGATTGTGGAGATAGCCCCAACCGACGGCACCGCTGCCGCCCGGCCGGTTCTGAGCCACGATCTCGCCGGGATAGAGTTTGTATTTTTCCAAGATCGAAATGATCGTGCGCGACATGATGTCGTTGCCGCCGCCGGGACCGAACGCAATCGTCCAGTTAAGCCGCTCGCTCGGATAGCTGTCCGCCTGGGCGGTATCCGACGAAAACGCCGGCACCAACACGGCGCATGACAAGGCCAGAGCCTTAACGGCCATGGCGATCTTTTTGTGAAGTCGCATTGAATTTTCCTCCATTACAGGTTTGGCGACCCGCTCCATCTTGAAAATGGATGCGGGCCAGAGACTACGTATTTTCAGGTGGTAAGATTTATTCGATTCGGTGCCGTCTACTCAGGGAGCCTGCTTCGTTTCGGCCGCATTATTCTTGGAGACCGCAGGCGAATAAGCCCCGTCTTCCGCGACCGAATTTTTCCATCGGCGATAGCCAGCAAGCGAATGTTCCTCGCCCAGTCGGCGCGCCAGTTCGGCGTCACCCGCCCTGAAGGCATCGACCAGGCCTGCGTGTTCCTTGTTTGATTCCCGCATACGTTCGGGTTCGATCAACGACCGCTGACGGACCAAGTGGCTTTCATTGATCAACGAACGGTACGTCTGTTGCGCCCGGTCATGGGACGCATGGTGAATGGTTATGTCGTGGAATTGCAGGTTCAAACGATAATAAGTCTTCGGATCGTTCGCGGTGATCGCGTCATCCATCTGTGCGATCAAACCCTCAAGCTCCTTAAGCGCCTGCGCGGAAACGTTCATCGCCAGGCGCGCGCAAATAAACCCGTAGACGACGGCGCGAACATCGTAAACTTCGGCGGTTTCTTTAGGTGTGATCTCGCGGACGAAAAAGCCCTGGTTCATGCGCGTCGACACCAATTGTGCGCATTCCAGCGCCCGCATGGCCTCGCGAACCGGGCCGCGACTGACCCCGAAACGCTGCGCCAAGGCCTGTTCGTTAAGCCGGTCTCCCGCGCGCAGTTCCCCGTCCACGATCATTCGCTCCAGCTCTTTCTGAACGATCGCAGTCAAAGATTCCGCACGGCGCAGGGCGATGGCGTCTGAGACATCTTCCGTCATGGGGGATGATTAGCGCCCATGATCTATCTATTGTCAATCGTAGATCGAAAAATGTTTTTGATATATTGTTGACAATATACAATTTGAATCACAGTCTCCGAAAAATTCTGGAGCATTGCCATGCCTTTCACACCTGCCTCTCCCGCGCTCAAACGTTTCACTGTCCTTGATCTGACCCGCGTCCGTTCCGGCCCCACCTGCGTCCGGCAATTGGCGGACTGGGGCGCCAACGTCATCAAGATCGAGTTACCGGAAGCCCTGGATGCCGCCGAAGGCCCGGGCGGGCCCCGGCATGGTTCGGACTTTCAGAACCTGCATCGCAACAAGCGCGCCCTGACCCTCAATCTAAAATCCCCGGAAGGCCTGGCCGTGCTTAAGCGCCTCGTCGAAAAGGCCGATGTCATCGTCGAAAACTTCCGGCCCGACGTTAAGGACCGGCTGGGTATCGACTATGAAAGCCTGTATGCCATCAATCCGCAGCTGGTCTATGCCTCGATCTCGGGCTTCGGACAGGACGGCCCCTACGCCAAACGCCCCGGCTTCGATCAGATCGCCCAGGGCATGGGCGGGCTGATGTCGATCACCGGACGTCCGGGCGAAGGACCGATGCGGGTCGGTATTCCGATCGCGGACCTGACCGCCGGATTGTATTGCGCCCTGGGGATCATGGTCGCCCTTCTCGCCCGCGAGGAAATCGGTGAAGGCCAGTGGGTGCAGACATCCCTTCTGCAATCTCAGATCGCCATGCTCGACTTCCAGGCCACGCGCTGGCTGGTCAATGGCGAAATTCCGCCCCAAGCCGGCAACAACCATCCCACCGCCATTCCGACCGGCGTATTCGAAACCGCCGATGGCCACATCAATCTTGCCGTCACGGGCCAGGTAATCTGGGAACGGTTCTGCCGCTCTGTCGATGCGGAGCACTGGATCGAGCATCCGGATTACAAGACGTCCACCCTGCGGTCCCAGAACCGCGACGCACTGGGCGATGAAATCAACGAGATTCTGCGCACCGCCGACAGTGCCACCTGGATCGAGCGCTTCAATGAAACAGGCGTGCCCTGCGGCCCGATCAACACGATCGACAAGGTTTTCGCCGACCCTCAGGTCCAACACCTGGAAATGGCGCAAACCGTCACATCGAAGGCGCTTGGGGACCTCAATCTCGTCGCCCAGCCGATCAAGATGAACAAAACGCCAAGCGTCTTAAAAGTGGCGCCGCCGGAACGGAGCGAGCATTCCGACGAAATTCTTCAGGAATTCGGCTACTCTTCAGACGAAATCACCGAGCTTAAGAACGCAGGCATCGTGTAACCCCGCACGACCGCCGCACAGCCGCACAACCGCACCGGCTGACGTTATCATTCCCCTGGATGTAAGGACTTCCCCGATGTCGACAACCACCCCGGAAACTGAAATCGATGCCGATCTCGCCGCACAGGCAGGCGAGGATATTCTCTATGAAGTTCGTGACAATATCGGCTTTTTGACCTTCAACCGCCCGCAAGCACGCAACGCCATGACATTTGCCATGTACGAACGCATGGCCCAAATCTGCGTCGAAGCCGGTGAGAAGCGGGATATCCGGGCACTTGTTCTGACCGGTGCCGGCGAAAAGGCCTTTGCCGCTGGAACGGACATGTCCCAATTCCGCGCGTTCGAAACCGAACAAGACGCGCTGGCCTATGAAGCGCGTATCGACCGGACGCTCGGCGCGCTCGAACGCTGCCGCATTCCCACGATCGCCGCCATCCGCGGCGCCTGTGCGGGCGGTGGCGCCGGTATCGCCGCATGCTGTGACCTTCGTATCGCGGCACGGCCGTCGCGCTTCGGGTTTCCCGTCGCGCGCACCTTGGGCAATTGCCTATCCATGATGAACTTCGCCAGACTGGTCGACCTTATCGGCACGGCCCGCGCCAAGGATCTGATTTTCCGGGCCCGCATGATCGAAGCCCCGGAAGTGCTCGATTGCGGGTTTATCACCGAGATGGTGGAAACACCGGAAGAAGTCGCCCCACGGGCCGAGGAAATCGCCCGCCAAATCACCGAATATGCGCCGCTGACTTTGTATGCCGCCAAAGAGGCCCTTCGCCGCCTGCGTCCGGAGTTGCCTGCTGGCGGGGGGCGCGATCTTCTGCTGATGTGCTACATGAGCGAGGATTTTCGCGAAGGCATGGACGCATTTTTGAGCAAGCGTCCGCCGAACTTCAAAGGTCAGTAAGCACGCGTATACCCCCGGCAGGATAAGCCGGACGTAAGTCGCCCGGTTTACTGCGCCGCCGCCTTGGCCGCCGCCTGTTCCTTGCGGCGGACGGAACGCAGCCATAATGCCGACAGCAGAATGACCAGGATGACCGGCAGCATCGCATAGTTCACCCAGGCCCAGCCGAAGAAGTGATAAACGCTTCCCGCCATGAGCGAGGAACAAGCCAATCCCGTGAACAACAGGAAATCGTTGGTGCCCTGCACCTTGGCCCGTTCGGCCGGCGAATGAACTTCGGTGACCAGGATCGTGCCGCCGGTAAAGGTGAAGTTCCAGCCCACCCCCAGCAGGATCAGCGCCGCCATGAAATGCGCGAAGGTAATGCCGTTCAGCGCGACCAGCACCGAGCACAGAAGAATAAACGCGCCCGTCGCGATGATGCGGACCACGCCGAATTTCCGGATCAGATGGCCGGTCAGAAAACCCGGCAGGAACATGCCGACCACATGCCATTGAATGACCAGTTTGATGTTCTCGTGGGAGAACACGACGGTCTTAAGCGTTTCCATGGTGATCGGCGTGACGACCATCAGGAAATTCATCACCACATAGCCGAACAGCGCCGCGATCAGGGCGACGATGAACGTGGGCGAGACCATGATGGCTGAAAGGGGCCGGCCCGTATCTTCATATTCCTGCTGCGTCAACCGGGGAAATTCCCCGAACAGGATGATGATACCGGAAAGACCGTAAAAAGCCGCCAGCATCCAGAACGCCCCCTGGAACGGAACCGCCGAAATCCAGCCCTTGGCCAGCAGGGCCGTTTCGGGCCCGACGACCGCGCCGACGACGCTCATGGCGATGACGATGGAAACGCTTTTTTCCTTCAGATGTTCCGGGGCGACTTCCGCCGCGGCAAAGCGGTACTGCTGGGCGAAGGCGCTGTAAAAGCCGGAAATCAAAATCCCCACACTGAACAGGATGAAACTGTCCATGGCCACGGCCTGAGCCGCGATCATGGCCCCGGCACAGCCGATGGCAGAGCCGAACGCGAACCCCCATTTGCGCCCCCAGGCCCGCATCAAAAAGGCCGCAGGCAAGGTGCCCAACGCCGTGCCGACCAGCATCATGGTGACCGGCACCGTGGCATAGGTCAGGTTTTTGCCCAGCATGGCGATGGCGACCAGGGAGGCCGCGAAGAATGTCAGAGTCCGGCCGCTGAAGAACAGCGCCTGACACAGCGACAGGATGACGACGTTTTTAGAACTTTGGGGGAAGTCGGAAGAATTGGTCATGGCAAAGCCATACGGGACCCCGCGCACCGATACAAGCATTCGTAAAAAATATAATGTGCGTGGCGCGGATGCGGCGGCTTACTTAATCCTCCGCTGCCTTCAACGCCGCTTCGCCCCAGGCAGCCGTCGGCGGAACGGCCGTCGCCCCTCGATTGGCCGCCGAGGCCGCGTAGGCATCCTGCCGAAGCGTGTTGATCGAACCGAGCGGTTCATGCGCCGCGAGGCAATTCCACGGACTGAAGGTCAGCGCCTCGCCAAGCGCAATCGTGTCCGCGACATCCTGTGGCGGTATCTCCAAGGTACCGACCACGTGGACCGGGCTTTTCCACGCCATACGGGCGTCGTCCAATGGATCACTCTCCAACACCCGCGGCTGCAGGCAGAGCTCGAACCGGACCGGCCTCGATCCCCTGCCGGATCCATTCCTCGCCTACCGCCGTGTCGTGTTTCGACAATTCTGCGATGACCGCATCGGCTTCAGGATCACCGATACGGGTTGCCGCCACATAACGCTCGGCAAGCTCGCGATCAACGAGAGCCGCTCTGTCATAGCCGCTAAGGTAGGCAGTCGGTATTGAGAGCGCTTCCGAGATTGAACCGACCTCGTTTTACCCAAACATTACATGCACGAATTGATTTTTCCTGATCGGATGAGGCGGAAAGACGTTAGCACAAGTTTTTGGCCCACACATAAGGCCATCTCCTTATTCCGCTACTTCTTGCCCGCTGCCTTCAACGCCGCCTCACGGTAGGCCGTGATCCGCTCTTTCAGGCCGGGAACAGAGGCCGTGCGCGCGATATCAGCCATGTCTGCATCGCGCATGTCGGTCACGGTCACGCGGAACAAGTCCGCGGTTGCCTGGGGGCTCAGTGTTTTGGCCGATCCCCCGGCTTCGTCGACCAATTGCGACCAAGCATCATCGTCCACGACATCCGTGGCGAACCCCAGGGCCAAGGCTTCGTCGGCACCAAAAGTCAGGCCCGAGTTCTGGATGCGGCGCGCTTCGTCCTCGCCGACCCGGACCTTGAGCCGCCGCGTACCCAGCACGATCCCGAATCCCAGCCCCGGCATGCGGAAAGACGTACCGGGGGCCGCCACCCGCCGACTGCAGGCGCAGAACAGATCGGCCCCCGCACCGAACACCCGCCCGTGGGCCAAGGCCAAGGTCGGCACCGGTGCGTGATAAACCGCCTGCAGTAGGGTTTCGATGCGGATCAGGCGGTGAACCAGATCGCCATCCGTGACATCCGCCAGGTCCGACAAATCGAAGCCGGAACAGAAGCTTTTACCTTCCCCCTGCAGAACCAGAAGCCGCGTGCCGTCACCCGCGGCGTTTTCGACGGCGACAAGCAGGTCTTCGACCAGGGCCGGACCCAGGGCATTTGCCTTGTCGGTACGGTTCAGGGTAACCCGCGTGATTCCGTCCGTACGGGTGATGATCAGGGTGTCGGGCATAAGGGCGGCCTCTTTGTTGTTTTGATCCGAAGGGGACAATCGTGGAAATTGCCGTGCCCGGCAACCGCTTTCGCCCTGCGAAACCCGTTCGCCCCGCATCTGTTCAGGGCACGGCAAATCCGCTAAACGGGTCCGGTCCTTAGAAAACATGCCTTGATGGGAGATCAATCAAATGGCGGAACAATGCGTGGTCGTCACCGGCGGCAGCAGCGGCATCGGCCGTGCCTGTGTGGAAACTCTTGCCGCCCGCGGCACCAAGGTCGTCAGCCTGGACCGCACCCCCGGCCCGCTTGTTGATAATGAAACCTTCATGGAGATCGATCTCTATGATCACGCCAGGATCGAACAGGTTTTCGCCGACATCGCCGCCGATTTCGACATCGTCGGCCTGGTCAATAACGCCGGCATGTCGTTGGCCAAACCTTTGGAAGACACCACCCCGGAAGATTTCGACAAGGTCGTTCCCCTGAACATGGTCGCACCCGCCCTCTGCGCGAAATTCGCCGCCGAAAATATGAAGCAGGCGGGTTGGGGGCGGATCGTCAATATTTCCAGCCGGGTCATCCTGGGCAAGGAACTGCGCACCGTCTATGCCGCGACCAAGGGCGGCATCGCGGCCAT
Organism: Rhodospirillales bacterium; assembly: GCA_040218445.1. GTDB lineage: Bacteria > Pseudomonadota > Alphaproteobacteria > Rhodospirillales > Casp-alpha2 > UBA1479. The sequence continues at coordinate 56,230 of JAVJRK010000008.1, forward strand.
GGCCAAGGTCTGGGCGTTGGAACTGGCGGAACACGGCATTACCGTCAACGCCATCGCCCCCGGCCCAATCGCGACCAAGTTGTTCAACGACGTCAATCCGCCGGGCAGCCCCCGAACCCAGAAGATCATCGACGGCGTGCCGGTCAAGCGTCTGGGCACGCCCGAAGATATCGCCAATGCGGCGGCGTTCTTTTTGAACAAGGACAGCGGGTTCATCACGGGCCAGACCTTGTTCGTCTGCGGCGGCATGACCGTGGGAAGCGCTCAGTAACGAATCACTGTAACGCGGGCGAAACAGCACTGGCACTCGGCCGCGTTTTCCGTCACAACACCTCCTCCTCTCTTCCCCGGCTTTCAGAATAAAAAAGGAGCACGTGCATGACCTCGATCCTGGTTTTGGGTTTTCTCATTGGGATACGTCATGCGTTCGAGCCCGACCACCTTGCCGCCGTGACCGCGATGGTGACGGGCAAGACCTCGTTGCGTCAGACATTACGCCAAGGTGCCGTCTGGGGCCTGGGGCATACGACAACCCTGTTCCTGGTTTGCGGCGCCGTGATCTACATGGAAACGGCGATTTCCGATTGGACCGCGCGCATGATGGAAGCCGCCGTTGGCGTGCTGCTGGTCGGATTGGGGTTGGAAGTCCTGCGCCGCCTGATCCGCGACCGCGTCCATTTTCATGCCCACCGCCACGGTGACGGCAACGTCCATTTTCATGCCCATTCCCACAAGGGCGAAGCCAAACAAGCGATACACCCCCGCGACCACGACCATGAGCACCCCCATCGGGGCAGCTTCCCGCTGCGCTTTTTCGTGGTCGGCCTGATGCACGGCATGGCGGGGTCGGCGGCCCTGGCCGTCATGACGGCGCAGACCACGGCGTCGCCCTGGTTGGCACTTGGCTATGTCGCCTTGTTCGGGATCGGATCGATGGTCGGCATGGCGCTGTTTTCCGCTGCCATTACCTTACCTTTGCGCGGGGCGCGGTCGCTGACCTGGGCCCATAACGGCCTGCAAACGGCGATCGGCCTGTTGACCGTCGGCCTGGGTGTGACGACCGTGGTAACGTCCCTGTTCGTTTGATTATGCGCCCCCGGTTGCCGTCATCCGTTGGATGAAAACGGCACCTCGGGCTGTCCATCGATAAGCGCCGCTGCCACAGGTGCGGGCAGGACTGCCCCGTCGCGCAGGCCCGCAAAAACTTCGCCCACACCGATCAAGACCGGCCCGTCGCCTGCTTCCAGCGCCTGCCCGGCAAGATAGCCCAATGTGCGGACCTCGCGGGTTTCATTCACCCTGCTGACATTACTCAGGACAACCACCGGCGTTCCCGGTGCGCGACCCTGTTCAATCAAGCGCCGGGCCAGAACCCCGGCCGTCCGCCCGGCCATATAGACCATCAGCGTCGTTGCCGGATCGGCCAGCCCCCGCCAATCCAGATCGTCGGGCAGGCCGCCCGCACGGCCATGGCCGGTCACGAACCGGACCGAGCGCGCATGATCGCGGTGGGTCAGCGACACGCCCAGCGCCGACGCCGCCCCCAAGGCCGCAGTAATGCCCGGCACCACATCGACCGCGATGCCCTGGGCGCGCAGTTCCTCAATCTCTTCACCGGCGCGGCCGAACACCATGGGGTCGCCCGATTTCAGGCGCACCACCTGTTTGCCTTGACTCGCCAATTTGATCATCAGGCCGTTGATTTCTTCCTGGCGGCAGGACGGCCGGTTGCCGCGCTTGCCGACCAGAAGGCGCTTAGCCTCGCGCCGGGCCAGTTCCAGAACCTCGTCGGATACCAGGTCGTCGTACAGAATAACGTCGGCTGCCTGCAGGGCACGCATGGCCTTGAGCGTCAAAAGTTCCGCATCACCCGGCCCGGCACCGACAAGGGTCACGCGGCCGGGGGCGCCCGCATCACGGATGGAAAGGTCGCGCGGGTCCATGACCTGTTCGGGGGCGGGGTGATCCGGTTCGGCAAAGGCACGTTCCGCCTGGGTGCGCCAGTAAATACGGCGGCGGGCGGCTTCGGGCATGAAATCGCGCACCCGGTCGCGCAGCATGCGGGCGGCGGCGGCCCAGCGCGCGATGCCCGGTGGCAACAAGGTTTCGATCCGACGGCGGATGGCTTGGCCCAGCACGGGGGCCGCCCCGGCCGTGGAGATGCCGATCACCACGGGCGAACGGTTGACCACGGCGCCAAAGGAAAAATCACAATAATCAGGCCGGTCGATGATGTTGACGGGCACGCCCGCGCCACGTGCGGCAGCAGCCAGTTGGGCGGCCTGTTCCACATCGCCCGCATCGGCCACGGCCAAGGCAGACCCCCGCAGGTCATCCCGGCCCCACAGACGGCCATCGGTCATGCGGATGACCTCGGCCCCGGCGGCGGCAATCAATTCGGTCTTCCAATCGGCGGCATCCGTTCCCCCCCAAACAACCACCCTGCGGCCGTTCAGGTCATGAAACAGCGGCAGAACGGCCAGGGGGGCCGGGGCACCCGCGCGGCGTTCCTCGGGCTTGCGATGGGGCCTTCCACCATCCATCAGCTTGCCTCCTTCAATTCGGCATCGCTCAGCATGACCTGAATTTCCGGGCGGCAGGACCCACAGGTGACCCCCGCCCCGGTGCAGGCCCCCACGGCATCGACGGTGGCGCAGCCTTCTTCCGCGATCGCGCGGCGGATGTCATTGGCGCCGACGAACATGCAGGTGCAGACGATGGCGCCCGGATCCGCCTTGTCTGCGCCGCGCCGCCCGGCCAAAACGGCAAGCCGGTCGGCCAGGGCGGGTACTTCGGTCCCGACCTGCTGTGCAACCCAGGCCCGATCGACGGCGACGGGATCCACGGCGATAAACATGGCAGCAATCAGCACATCGCCCCGGAACGCCGCCATGCGATATCCGCCGTTGGCTTTGTCTTCGCTGGCCATGATCTGCACGCCCGTGTCGTCGGGATAAATTCCAAGGAACCCCCGGGCCCAGTCCGTCCAATTATCGGGCCGCTCGCCTGCCGCCACTTCAACCCGCCAGCCGCCTTCGGCACGGGCCAGGGTCCAGTAATCCACGCCATCGGTTGTCGGTTCCGTCACGGATACGGCAAAGCCATAGAACGCGGCAGCAAAGGGTTTGACGTTGACGGGGGTGTATTTTGCTTCGGGCTGGCCCGACACCGGGTCCACATGGGGGGCGACCAAGGCATCGGCCCGCGCCCGGCCGGACCATTGGTCGTTCCAATGCATGGGCATGAAGACCTGCCCCGCCCGCACACGGCTGGTGACCAGAACGCGCAGCAGGCAATCGCCCAGGGGGCTTTCCACACGGGCCACCTGGGCGGGGGCCAAGCCGATCCGGTCGGCGTCTTCCGGTGAAATTTCCAAAAAGGGTTCGGCCAGATGCCGTGACAAAGACGGCGACAGACCGGTGCGGGTCATGGTGTGCCATTGGTCGCGGATGCGGCCCGTGTTCAGAACCAGGGGGCAAGCCGCGTCAGGGGCCGATGCCGGGGCCCGGTCCTCGACCGCAATGAAGCGGCCGCGCCCATCGTCCGTGAAAAATCCGCCCTCTGCAAAAAAGCGCTGTTCCGATATCCCTTCGGCGCGGACCGGCCAAAGTGTCGGTTTCAGGCCATCATAAGCACCGTCGTCGATCTGGGCCATGCCCCCCAGATCCAGATCTCGGCTGCCGCCGTTGTTGATCGCCGTCAGGCCTGCGTATTCACGGAAGATATCGGACGGGCCGGCATAGTCGAAGCCATGATCATAGCCCATGCGGGTTGCCACCTGGGACATCATCCACCAGTCGGCGCGCACGTCTTCGGGCATGGGCAGGAAGGCCCGCTGCCTGGAAATGCGGCGTTCCGAATTGGTGACCGTGCCGTCCTTTTCGCCCCAGGCGGCGGCCGGCAACAATACATGCGCCAGGGCCGCCGTATCGGTACGGCGCGTCACGTCGGACACGGCGACAAAGGAACATTTTGAAATGGCATCCCGCACCCGATCCGCATCGGGCAGGCTGACCGCCGGATTGGTCGCCATGATCCACAATGCCTTGATCCGGCCGTCGGCGACGGCGTCGAACATGTCGACCGCTTTCAGGCCCGCCGCCGCGGCCAGCGCCGGCCCACCCCAGAATTCCTGCACCACATCGCGATGTACGGGGTTGTCCAATTCCATATGACAGGCCAGTTGATTGGCCAACCCGCCCGTTTCGCGCCCGCCCATGGCGTTGGGCTGCCCGGTGACCGAAAAGGGCCCCATCCCCGGACGGCCGATACGGCCGGTCGCCAAATGACAATTGATGATGGCGTTGACCTTGTCCGTGCCCGCCGTCGACTGATTGACCCCTTGGCTGTAGACCGTGACCGTGCGTTCGGTGCGAGTGAACATCCTGTAAAAGGCAATAACCTGATCGACCGGCAGGCCGCAGCGTGCTGCGACCTGTTCCACGTCGGCAGATTCGGCGGCGCGCAGGGCATGAAACACGCCCGAGGTATGATCGGCGATGAAGGTGCCGTCGAACCCGCCGTTCTGCGCCATCCAGGACAGCAGGCCGTTGAACAAGGCGACGTCGGAACCGGGCGACAGCGCCAGGTGCATGTCGGCTGTTTCCGCCGTTGCCGTGCGCCGGGGGTCGATCACGACGACCCGCGTTCCGCGCTGTTTACGGGCCGCTTCCATGCGCTGATACAGGACTGGATGGCACCAGGCCAGGTTGGAGCCAACCATCACGATCAGATCCGATTGTTCCAGGTCTTCGTAAAGCCCCGGCACCGTATCGGCGCCGAACGCGCGCTTGTGGCCGGCAACGCTGGACGCCATGCAAAGCCGCGAGTTGGTGTCGATATTGGCCGAGCCGATGAACCCCTTCATCAGCTTGTTGGCGACGTAATAGTCTTCCGTCAGCAACTGGCCGGAGACATAGAACGCGACGGAATCAGGTCCGAATTCATCAATCGCGGCACGGAATCGGGAGGCGACAAGATCCAGGGCTTGATCCCAGGAAGCCTGACGTCCCCCGATCTCCGGGTGCAGCAACCGGTCGTCCAATGAAATCGTCTGGCCAAGGTTCGTTCCCTTGGAACAAAGCCGACCGAAGTTGGCGGGATGATCCGGATCGCCTGCGATGGAAACAGCGCCGTCGGCACCCACACTGGCCTGAACGCCGCAGCCGACCCCGCAATAGGGGCAGGTTGTCGACGTCGTCTTGCTTTCAACTGCCTCCTTATCGCTCATACGCCCTGCCCCTTCTATGCCAACAAGGTCCGGTCGATCAGAACCCGCCCGTCGCGCACCTCGACGGGGAAGGTGCGCACGCGCCCTTCGTCCGGCGCCTTGGCGCGGCCGGTTTCCATGTCGATGACCCAGTTGTGCAGCGGACAGGTCACGCCGTTTTCGTGAACGATGCCCTGGCTGAGCGGCCCGCCCTTGTGCGGGCAGCGGTCTTCCAGGGCAAAGACCTTGTCCGATGCCGTGCGGAACAAGGCGACGCAGCCGAGCGTCGCCCGAACAACGCGGGCACCCTGCGGCGGAATGTCTTCCAGCCGGCAGATTTCGATCCAGACTTGCGTCTTCGTGCTGGCATTCATGCTCATTTCGTTCATCACGCGACTTTCCCTAAATGCGCCAACCGGAAGGACGTGAACTCTTCCGCGTCCTTGCCCTTGGCCCGTTCGGCCCAGGGATCGGACTGCATGAACTGCTGCGAGTAGATGAAGCGTTCGTTCAATTCCTTGCGCCGCTCGGCGTTTTCCACGACCTGATCACGGGCGACGTCAAAGCCGACCCGGTCCGCCCATTTGTAAATGCGTTCCAGGTACCGGCCCTGTTCACGATAAAGCTGCATCAGGGCACCGACGTATTCCATGACCTCGGCCTCGGTCGCCACGGTGCACAGAAGCTCCGTGCCCTTAACGTGCATCCCGGCAGCCCCGGCGAAGTGGATTTCATAGCCACTGTCGACACAGACCACGCCGATATCCTTGCAGGTCGCTTCGGCGCAATTGCGCGGGCAGCCGGATACGGCCAGTTTGACCTTATGCGGCGTCCAGGACCCCCAAAGGAACTTTTCCAGCTTGATGCCCAAGCCCGTGGAATCCTGTGTGCCGAACCGGCACCAGTCCGTACCGACACAGGTCTTCACCGTGCGCAGCGATTTGCCATAGGCATGGCCCGACACCATGCCGGCGGCATTCAAATCCGCCCAGACAGCAGGCAGGTCTTCCTTTTTCACCCCCAGAAGGTCGATACGCTGGCCGCCCGTCACCTTGACCGAAGGAATGCGGAATTTATCCGCCACGTCGGCGATGGCGCGCAGTTCATCCGGCGTGGTCATGCCACCCCACATGCGCGGGATGACGGAATAGGTGCCGTCCTTTTGAATGTTGGCGTGGACCCGTTCATTGATGAAGCGCGACTGCTTGTCATCCACGTATTCACCGGGCCATGTGGCCAGCAGATAGTAGTTCAAGGCCGGCCGGCATTTAGCGCAGCCGCAGGAGGTCTTCCAGTTCAGTTCCTGCACGACGGCGGGAATGGATTTCAATTCCTGTGCCACGATCAGGCGCCGAACATCGTCATGGCCCATATCCGTGCAGCCGCACATGGGCTGAACCGCATCGGGCTGGAAATCGTCGCCCAGGGTCAACGCCAGAAGCTGTTCGACCAACCCCGTACAAGTGCCGCAGCTGGATGACGCCTTGGTATGGGCACGGACTTCGTCCAGGCCGGTCAGGCCTTTTTCCGTGATCGCCTGAACGATCGAGCCCTTGCACACGCCGTTGCAACCGCAGACTTCCGCGTCATCCGGTAAGGCTGCAACGGCCGCCGTAGGGTCCAGCGGGGAGCCCCCCGCATAGGCCTGGCCGAAGATCAAAGTTTCGCGCAGATCGGAAACATCCGTTTCCTTTTTCAGCATATCGAAGAACCAAGCCCCGTCGGCCGTGTCGCCGTACAGCACCGCGCCGATGATCTTGTTGTCCTTCAGAACCAGGCGCTTGTAGACCCCGCCCGCGGCATCGCGCAGCACGATTTCCTCCCGGTCGTCGCCTTCGGCGAAGTCACCGGCGGAATAAAGATCGATGCCCGTGACCTTCAATTTGGTCGCCGTGACCGAGCCCGTATATTCCGGCGCGTCGTCCCCCGCTAAATTGGCGGCGATGACCTTGGCCATGTCGTAAAGGGGCGCGACCAGGCCGTAGCATTGCCCCCGGTGTTCGACGCATTCACCGACCGCCAGGATGTCCGGGTCGCTGGTGCGCAGGTGGTCGTCAACCAGGATGCCGCGATTGGTTTCCAGTCCGGCATCGTCGGCCAGTTGGGCATTCGGCTTAATGCCGACGGCCATGACCACGATTTCGCAAGGAAGCTCGGTGCCGTCGTCCAGCTTGACGCCCGCGACACGGCCGTCGGCTTCCATGACTTCTTGAGTATTGGCGCGGGTGATGATCTTGATGTCCCGCTCGGCCAGGGCCTTTTCCAAAAGGTATCCGGCGCTGGGATCAAGCTGACGTTCCATCAAGGTCGGCATCAGGTGGAGGACCGTGACGTCCATGCCCTGGCGCTTCAGGCCGTAGGCTGCTTCAAGCCCCAGAAGCCCGCCGCCGATGACCACCGCCTTGCCGCCCGACTTGGCGGCATCCAGCATGGCATCCACATCATCCAGATCGCGGTAGGTGACGACGCCGGGCAGGTCCGACCCCGGCACCGGAATGACAAAGGGCGACGATCCCGTGGCGATCAGAAGTTTGTCGTATTCGGCTTCCGTTCCGTCCTCGGCAATGACCTTGCGGCCGGCGCGGTCGATCTCCATGACCTTCTTGCCCTTGTGCAGGGTCACGCCGTGGGTTTCATACCAAGCGTCGTCATGGATGATGATGTCTTGATAGGCCTTTTCGCCCGACAGCACCGGCGACAGCATGATGCGGTCGTAGTTGACGCGCGGTTCGGCGTTGAAGATCGTGACGTCGAACGCATCCGGCGCCGCATCGAACAGATTGTCGAGAACCCGGCCCGGCGCCATGCCGTTGCCGATAACGACAAGTTTTTTTGCTGCTGTCTGGCTCATTACGCTGCCTCTTCCGTCGTTGGATTGCCGCTTTTTCCCTGGTTGCCGTGCTCGTATTCCTCCAGGAAATCCAAAAGCTCGGCCCGGTATTCGTAATATTTGGGATGTTCAAGAAGTTGCTTGCGCGTGCGGGGACGCGGCAGGTCCACTTCCATGATCTTGCCGACCCGCGCGTTGGGGCCGTTGGTCATCATGATCACCCGGTCGGCCAACAGGATCGCTTCGTCCACATCGTGGGTGACGCAAACAGCGGTCACCTGGGTGCGGGTCCAGACCTCCATCAAGACTTCCTGCAATTCCCATCGCGTCAGGCTGTCGAGCATCCCGAAAGGCTCGTCCAGCAACAAAAGCTTGGGCGACAAGGCAAACGCGCGGGCGATGCCGACACGCTGCTTCATGCCGTTGGACAGATCGCAGGCCGGTTTGTCGGCCGCATCGGAAAGGCCGACACGCGACAGGTAGTAACGCACGATCCCTTCGCGGTCGGCCTGCGACGCATGGGGGTAGACCTTGTCGACACCCAGCGCCACGTTTTCCAATGCGGTCAGCCAGGGAAACAGCGAGGGTGCTTGAAACACCACGCCCCGGTCCGGCCCGGCATCGGAAACTTCGCGCCCGTCCAGGATGATGCCGCCATCTGAAATTGGGTTAAGGCCCGCCGCCATGGACAGCACGGTCGACTTGCCGCAGCCCGAATGGCCGATGATGGAAATGAACTCGCCCCGTTTCAGACGCAGGTCGAACCCGTCGACCACCGTCAAAGGACCCTTGGGCGTGGGATAAGTTTTGGAGATATTGGCGAAATCGCAATAGCGTTCGTCATGGGGTGTGCGGGGCTGGGCCGCGTCCATCGCGACCTGCGGCAGCTTGGTGTAAAGATCGATCGGCACCACGTTGGGCAGAACCAAATTGTCCGCTGTTTCGGATCCGCGATCGACACCGACCGACATCAGATACTGCGTGACATCACGGCGCAGTGCCTTGAATGCCGGATCGTGGTTCATGGACGCACGGTCGCGGGGGCGCGGCAGGTCGACCTTGAATTCGGGCCCGAACGTGGCCCCCGGCCCCGGATTCAATGGAATGATGCGGTCGGCCAGCAAGATCGCCTCGTCCACATCGTTGGTGATCAGCACCACGGTCTTCTTGTCGCGGCTCCAGATTTCCTCGATCTCGTCCTGCAGGTTGGCCCGGGTCAGGGCATCCAGCGCGCTGAGCGGCTCGTCCAGCAACAGGACCTCCGGCTCCATCGCCAAGGCACGGGCCACGGCGACGCGCTGACGCATGCCGCCGGAAAGTTCCGCCGGTTTGCGCGAGATGGCATGGCTGAGCCCGACCATGTCGACGTATTTTTCGATCCGCTTGCGTCGTTCGGCCTTGCTTTCATCCTTGAACAGGACATCGACGGCAAGGCCGATGTTGCCGGCCACGGTCAACCAAGGCATGAGCGAATAATTCTGGAACACCACGCCCCGTTCCGGTTCCGGGCCCTCGATTTCCTTGCCTTTCATGACGATCTTGCCGGTGTCGGGCTTGATCAGCCCGGCCATGGCCGAGATCAGGGTCGTCTTGCCGCTGCCGGAAAACCCGACGATGGCGACGAACTCGCCTTCTTCGATGGAAAGGTTGATGTCCTTCAGAACGTCGGTTTTCGCATCGCCCACGCCATAGGACTTGGAGACATTTTGCAGTTCCAGAAAAGCCATGGTTCCGGTCCTTTTGTTCTAGCGTTTGTCGGAGAAGGTCAGCAGGCCCTGCAGGGTCTGCATGACCCGGTCGAGCAGGAAACCGATGATGCCGATGGTGAACACTGCGACCATGATCTTGCCGAGCGAATGGGAGGAGCCGTTCTGGAATTCATCCCACACGAATTTGCCGAGGCCCGGGTTCTGGGCCAGCATTTCGGCGGCGATCAACACCATCCAGCCGACCCCCAGCGACAGGCGCAGGCCCGTGAAGATCAGCGGCAGAGCCGACGGCAGAACCATCTTGGTGACCTTGGTCATCCAGTTAAGCTTCAACACCCGGCCCACGTTGACCAGATCGCGATCGATGGAGGCCACGCCGACGGAGGTGTTGATCAAAGTCGGCCAGAGCGAGCACAGCGTCACCGTGATGGCCGAGTTGAGGAACGATTTGTCGAACCACGGGTCGTCGCTGACATAGACCGCGCTGACCACCATGGTGACAATCGGCAGCCAAGCCAGCGGCGAGACCGGTTTGAATATCTGTATCAGGGGGTTCATGGCCGCATTGAACAAGGGCGACAGCCCACACAGGATGCCGATCGGCACCGCGAAGGCGGTCGCGATCAAAAAGCCCATGAACACGGTTTTCAGGCTGGTGAAAATCTGGTCCACATAGCTGGGCTTGCCCGTATAGGTGCGCCATTTGATTTCGGCGTTCGGATCAGCCGCCAACTTCTTGGCGTGACGTTTTTCCTGGCGCTCGTAGAATGCGGCTTCTTTCCCACGCTGGATCTTGTGGTCTTCCCACAGGCTGACCGCCTCTTCGTAAACCCCGACGGGGCCGGGAATTTTACCCAGGCTGGTTTCGACCTGCTGGGCAAGGTGCGACCACAAGCCCAAGAACACGGCGAAGGCCACGACGGGAATGCCCAGAAGACGCCAAAGCTGAACCAGTTCCTGGCGCGGGTTTTCACCGGAGATCATCCGTATGACCGGCGTGAACCAGGTCAGGCCGATCAGCGTCAGGACGTTATTGACGCGGTTTGCGGTGATGGCGGTCATGGCACGTTCTCTTTCAATCTTTTGCTTGCAACCGGAGGGGGGGGCCGGGGCCGCCGGAGAAGGCAGCGGCCCCGTCCATCAGTTGAGGGCCTAGCCCTGTACGTCTGCCCCCACGACGACCTGGTTCTTTTTCAGGCCGATGGGAAACTTGGTCAGATAGTCGTTCGGCTTTTTGCCGTCGAAAGTGATGCCATCGATGAATTCTGACTGCGGCGCACGGAACCCGTCCGTGTCCCAGGGGAAGTCCTGTTTCGCCGCGACACCGTCATCGACCAACAGCTTGGCCGCTTTCAGGTAGATGTCGGGGCGATACACCTTCTTGGCGATTTCGTGATACCAGCTGTCCGACTTGCCTTCGGGGATCTGGCCCCAACGGCGCATCTGGGTCAGGTACCAGACGGCGTCCGAGTAATAGGGATAGGTCGCGAAATAGCGGAAGAACACGTTGAAGTCCTTGAGCGGCCGTTTATCGCCCTTCTCGTATTCGAAGGTGCCGGTCATGGAATTGGCGATGACTTCGTAATCCGCACCTACGTATTCGGAGCGCGACAGGATCTTCACGGCTTCCTTGCGGTTGGCATCGTTGTTTTCATCCAGCCACATGGCGGCGCGGATCATGGCCTTGGTCATGGCCAGGGTGGTGTTGGGGTACTTGTCGGCGAATTCCTTGGTGATGCCGAAGACCTTTTCCGGATTGTCCTTCCAGATCTCGTAATCGGTGATCACCGGCACGCCGATGCCCTTGAACACGGCCTGCTGGTTCCACGGCTCGCCCACGCAGTAACCGTGGATCGTCCCGGCTTCCATGGTCGCCGGCATTTGCGGCGGCGGGGTCACGGACAGCAAGGCATCAGCCTTGATCTGACCCGAAATATCCGACTTGGAATAGAACCCGGGGTGGATATCACCCGCGGCCAGCCAATAGCGCAGTTCGTAGTTATGGGTCGAAACCGGGAACACCATGCCCATCTTGAAGGGCTTGCCCTCGGCCTTGTACTCGGCGATCACGGGCTTTAGGTAATCGGCCTTGATGGGGTGGACCGGCTTGCCGTCCTTATGGGGGATGTGCTGCTTCATCTTGGCCCAGACCTCGTTGGAAACGGTGATGCCGTTGCCGTTCAGGTCCATGGAGAAGGGCGTGATGATATGGGCTTGCGTGCCGAACCCGATGGTCGCACCCAAGGGCTGGCCGGCCAACATATGAGCGCCGTCAAGCTGCCCGTCGATGACCCCGTCCAAAAGAACCTTCCAGTTGGCCTGGGCTTCCAGGGTCACGAACAGGCCTTCGTCCTCGAAGAAGCCTTTTTCATAGGCAATGGCAAGGGGCGCCATGTCGGTCAGCTTGATAAAGCCGAACTTCAGTTCTTCCTTTTCAAGCTTCAGATCGGCAGCACCCGCCGGCATGGCCGTGGCGCCGCCCAAACCCACGGCCACCACAGCGGCGGTGAGGGTTTTCAGAAACGAGCGTTTTGTTTTCGATGTGCGTTTCATAATTGAAACTCCTGATTAATCGCTTTTCCCATGTGGACTTCCGCCCAAATGGCCTCTCGTTTCCCCGCGTTGGAAATAAATCGGCCGCGTCCTTCATCGAACTCCCAGTGGCGGAATTCGGTCTAGGAAGCGGCCATGCTTCGTGGGCGCATTGTTGGGCCCGTTATTTTTGTTTCTTTGTTCGGCTTATCTACGAGCCGAGAAGTCGATTTGAACGGCGGTCATCGGCGTTCCGACTATGCATGTTGCATTGCACAATATGTGCCAAATCTGAAAACTAAATAAAATCAACGGTATATGGGAATAACGATGATGCTCAGCGCATTTTAATGATTAAATTTTAAACAGCAAATATATATCTGTATAAATATTAATCATTTTTATCAAAATCATGCCTGGCAGGGGCGAACACGGCACCGCCGAAGAAGCGGCCTTCGGCCTCTCCCATGCCTTCGGACTTCCAATCCGCGCCGGGAACCGGCAGGTCCAGCACCTTGACTGCATCCCGATACATATCCGGACGGTAGACCTGTTCGGCCAGGGCGCCGACATCCGTATCCTGATCGATCTGCCGCCAGCGGATCATCTGTTCGGCGAACCAGGCCGCATGGGAGCGCCAGGGGAAATTGGCATCATCCCGGAAGAAGGTAATGAAATCAGGGTCCGGGGCCGCGCCGGTAACATCCGATGCCGGCAAGGCACCGGCCATGCAGCGGGCAATGATCGTAGCATCTATATCCAGGTATTTCGGCGCCGACAGGGTTTCAGCGACGGCCAGCCGGTTTTCCGGCATCTCGACCCAACGCGCGGCCTCGACCAGGGCGCGGATCAGGGCACGCAAGGTGCGGGGATGGGCCTGGGCCCAGGATTGGCGAACACCCAGAACCTTTTCCGGCCCGTTATGCCAAAGCTGCGATTTGGTGACGACGATCTCGCCCACACCGGCCTCGACCGCGACGGCGTTCCAGGGTGCGCCGACGCAGAACCCGTCGATCAGTCCCTGGTCCAGATTGGCGACCATCAACGGCGGCGGGATAACCACCAGGCGCAGGTCGAAATCGGGATTGATTCCGGCAGCGGCCAGCCAGCCGCGCAACTCGTAATTATGGGCTGAAAACGGGAAGACGATGCCGAACGTCAGGGGCGGGCGCCCAGCCTTGAGGTTTTCATCGATCACGACCTTGAGCGCACGCGCGCCCGACAGCACGTCATCGCCGTTCAACCCCGCCGTCTTCAGACGCGCATGCAGGTCCGATGACACGGTGATCGCATTGCCGTTCAGGCCCAGGGCCATGGGGGCGATCAACGGCGTGCGAACATGCCCCACACCCAGGGTCGAGGCCAGAACCATGGGGCCCAGCATATGGGCGCAATCCAGATGCCCGATGGATACCTTGTCGCGGATCGATGCCCAGGATTGCTCGCGCGACAGCACCAGTTCCAGGCCGTACTTTTCCGCAAACCCGAATTCGGCGGCGGCGACCAGCGGCGCGCAATCCAAAAGCGGGATGATCCCCGCATGCACGGTGGTGATTTCGGGCCGGGCGTCGGCGTCCGACGAATTGTCCTGCTCTCCCCCCTGACTATCCAACACCGTAATCTCCATGGCGCACCGTCACGATGCGATCTGGTCGGCCGTGACCAGGCTGTTGGCGATATCGACGATGCGCTTTTTCTCGTTCATGGCGGTCTTGCGCAGGGCCGCATAGGCCTGTTCTTCGCTCATGCCGCGGGTCTGCATCAGGATACCCTTGGCGCGTTCGATGGTCTTGCGTTCGGACAGCGCCGTCTTGGCTTCGGACAATTCAGCCTGCAGACGCGAAAACGCATTGAACCGGGAAATCGTCAAATCGACGACCTGGTTGACGCGCTCTTTCTTCAAGCCGTCAACGATATAGGCACTGACACCGGCATCGACGGCGGCATCGGTCATGGCGCGGTCGGTTTCGTCCACGAAAACGGCGGTCGGGCGGCGCACTTCGCGCGAGACCTGGAACATCTGTTCCAACGTATCGCGGGACGGGTTTTCCAAATCAATCAGGATCACGTCCGGATCAATGGCGAAAATCTTTTTCAGGAGGTTGTCGACATTGTCGATATGAACGACATCGGCATGCCCGGCTTCCGCCAGGCCGTCCATCAGGATCGCGGCCCGAACCGGGTTTTCGTCAATGACGACAATGCTGAGTTTGCTGTCGGACATGGTGGCGAGCCGTATTCCCACGTTGGAAATTTTGGTCCATCTCACACTCCCCACCGTTGCGGATGTGTTGTTGCAGTGCAGCATATCCATCGCCGAAATGACAATCAAGATACTTCGTTGCATCATCGGCTTCGCGCATCACATGATGGCGGCGCGAAGCCCCCGGTTTCGTGACGACGAAGGAGACATTCATGACACTGACAAATCTGCCCGCGGCCCCGACGGTCACCCTGATCGGCGCCGGCACCATCGGCACGGCCTGGGCCGTTGTATTCGCCAGCGCGGGGATGGCCGTGCGGCTGTTCGATGCCGATGCGGCCCGGCTGCCCGCGGCCCTGGACATGGCGCGGGCGCGCCTAAACGATCTGGCCGCCTACGACCTGATTGATGAAGCACCCGACCTCATCATGCCGCGCATTACCCCCATGGACGATCTGAAAGCAGCATTGGACGGCGCCGATCACGTTCAGGAAAGTGCGCCTGAGGATTTGGACCTCAAACGCGAATTGCTTGCCCGTGTGGCCGCCGCCGCGCCCGAAAACTGCACCATCGCCAGTTCGACCTCGTTCATCGAACCGTCGCGCATCTTCGACCATGTGCCGGGCCGGGAACGCTGTCTGGTCCTGCATCCGGGCAACCCGCCCTTTCTGATCCGCGTGGTCGAGGTCGTGCCCGCCCCCTTCACCGCCCCCGAGGCGGCAAGCCGCTGCGAAGACCTGTTGACCCGCGCCGCCATGGCGCCGGTCCGCGTCAACAAAGAGGTCGAGGGATTCGTGTTCAACCGCCTGCAGGGGGCCTTGCTGCGTGAAGCCTATTGCCTGATCCGGGATGGGGTCACCACCGCCGACGACATCGACCGCCTGGTGCGCGACGGCATGGGCATCCGCCTGGCCGTGACCGGCCCGTTCGAAAACGCGGACTTGAATGCCCAGGGCGGGATCGAAGGCCATGCCAAACGGATGGGCCCGTCCTATGCCCGCCTGGGCGCGGAACGGGGGCAGAACGATCCCTGGACGGACGAGATGGTCGCCCAGGTCGCGGCCCAGCGGCGGGCCGCCCTGCCGCTTGACCGGAAAGACGCCCGCGCGGCCTGGCGCGACCGGGCCGTGATGACCATTCTACGCGCACGGAAGGATATTCTCGGCTAATCCGCCTTGGGCGGCAGGTCCGGTCCGGCGACCGTCCCGGCACGGGCAAGGCCATCGATCTCGGCATCATCGAACCCTGCCGCGGCCAGGACACGGCGCGTGCTTGCACCCGGTTGTTCCGGCTGCGGCAGGGGGGCCCGCTGCCAGGCGTCGGAGGTAAACCCAAGCCCCGGGATTTGCACGGGCCCATCCATCCCGGGAAGCGGCAGGTCATCAAGGCATCCGGACGCCAGGGTCTGGGGATGGCTTAATATTTCACCCAAGTTGCGGACCTTGCCGGCGGGCACATTGGCCTCGGCCAGGACCTGTTCCCATTCCGTCGCGGGCTTGGTGCGGAAAACGCGGTCAAGGGCCGCCGTCACCTGTGCCTTTTGTTCTTCGGTCAGGGCATCGGGTGCCGTGTCGCCGGCCATGTCCGCCAGATCGTCCAGGCCCAGGGCCTGGACCATGCGGGCCGCCTGGGCCGCCGTGTTGGCCGTCACCACCAGATAGCCATCGGCCGTATCGAACCGGCCGGCGAAGGGGCTGCCGCTGAACGGCGTGTTACCCATAAGACCCCGTTCCCGGCCGGCCGTCTGCACGTCGATGGCGAACACTCCCATCATGGCCAGGACCGATGACAGCATGGGAACCTTCAGATGCTGGCCTTGGCCCGTCTGCCGCAATTGGTGCAGGGCGCCGGATACCGCCAAGGCCGCCGTCAGGCCCGCGATGTAATCGGTGATCGGCAGGCCCACCCGTTGCGGGCCCGAGGCTTCGGTGCCGGTCATGCTCATCAACCCCGACATGCCCTGGACGATATGGTCATAGGCAGGCGCACCCGCCAACGGACCCTCGGGCCCATAGCCCGTAAGCGAGCAATAAATCACATCGGGTTTCACGGCCCACACGTCGTCATAGCCGACGCCCAAGCGGTCCATCACGCCGGGGCGGTAATTCTCGACCACCACGTCGCTTTGCGCGGCAAGCTTCAAGAACACCTCGCGTCCGCCGGGTGCCTTCAAGTCCAACAAGATGCAGGCCTTGCCCGCGTTCTGGGCGGCGAACGACCCGCCCATGCCCTGGGCCCTAAGGTCGTCCGATCCCGCATGGCGGCGCACGAAATCGTCCCCGCCGATGCGTTCCACCCGCACGGCCTCCGCCCCCATAAGGCAAAGCTGATAGGTCGCGAACGGCCCGGCCAGGACATGGCTGGCATCCAGAACGCGTACCCCCTGAAGCGGCAGGCCCGGGCCGGTCATGTCTGGCCGCTCATGATCGGGCGATCCAGGCCATGGGCCCGCCGTCCACGGCCGCACCGCCTGACGGGCCCGGCCGGCGTTCGCCGGTGACCAGGTCGATGACCGTACCGCCGCCGCCCGTATCGCCGGATGTGACGGCACCGTCGCCGGCACGCACTTCCCAGGCCCCACCTTCGGCCGCGGCCAGGGCCCCGGTCAAATTCCTCAGCACATGAAAGGCCGGGCGCGGATTGTAAAGCCGGTCGACCACCCCTTCGCGGGCGAAGTACCCCCGGTCCACGTCGGCGAAGGTATCGCAATAGACATATGCGTTTTCATGGGCATGGGCTGCGGCCAGGGCCTCGGCCACACGCATGGCGACCCAGGTCTGATCAGCCTGTTTGGCGCCGGGGCTGCCGATCGACATGCGGATATGCAGGCTGGCCTTCAAGCCATGGGGGGCCAGGGCAGCAAGCACCTGTTCCGCCGCCTGCCCCGGCGCGGTTTCGCCCGCGACCCGGAACACAAGGCCCGCAACGCCCGCGATCCCGGCGGCCTGGGCGATCTGATCCGCTTCGTCGGGCGTAAAGCCGTGATTGATCATGTGATAATATTTCTCTCCGCCCCGCTCCATCTCGTCCTTGGAACGCAACTTGGACAGATATAAATCCGCCCCCGCGGCCTGGGCCGCCGGAAGTGCCGCCGCCGCCACGGCGGGCAGGTCGGCAAGATTCTGGGCAACCTCCCAGGCATCGATCAATCCCTTCGCACCCTTGACCGCATCGGCCAGTTCCCGATCGGGTGCGTCGAAGGAAAACAGGGTGAACA
This sequence comes from Rhodospirillales bacterium, assembly GCA_040218445.1. Classification (GTDB taxonomy): domain Bacteria; phylum Pseudomonadota; class Alphaproteobacteria; order Rhodospirillales; family Casp-alpha2; genus UBA1479. The sequence continues at coordinate 73,930 of JAVJRK010000008.1, forward strand.
GGAAACCCAATTCCGACAATTCATCCAAACGGGCGCGGTGGCCTGGGTCCAAAAGATCGCGGGCCGGGATGCGCAGGCGCCGGATGCCCATTTCCATCAAGGCCATCAGGGCATAGTCGTTGCGCGTGCGCTTACGGTCGAATTCGTCAAGGCCGCCCGAAGGCGGGATTTCAATGACCTCCAGCCAGTTCTGCCGCATGTCGAAACCGAACCGGGTAACGGGGCTTTCCAGGGGATGAACCGGCGGAATCCGGTCGACGGGTGCGGGCACCGGTGCCCCCGGCTCGGCCACGGCACCGTATGTGCGGACGATTTCGCACAGATGCCCGTTCTCGTGCACATGGACGATGAAATAACCCAACTTGTTCCAGTCGTTGCGCCCGGCTTCGAATTCGGGCGGCGGGCTGGCACGGTACATTTCCGAATAGTCCTGACGCACGAAGGCCGTGGACGGCAGCAGCCAACATTGCGTGGCATCGTGACGGTGGTACCAGAAATTATGAACATGCCCCGCGAACATGGCTTCGACCTTGTGTTCTTCCAGCAGGCCCAAAAGCCAGGACCGCCCCGGCTCGCCGATGTTGTCGTAGTGTTCGTCCTCGTCCGGATAGGTCAGGTAGGGCGGGTAATGGGTGTTCAGGAACACCCGTTTGCCGTCCTGTTCTGCCTTGGCCAGTTCACCTTCCAGCCAGGCTTTTTGTTCATCCTCGGCCGCCAGGCCCGAATTGATGATCTGCGCGTCGATCAGAACAAAGCGCACGTCCTGATGGTCGAAGACCTGATAATGGGCGCCGAAGTGCTGGTCCCACAGGTCCAGGAATTCTTCGCGCACCATGCCCGCCGGGCACCAATCCACGGGCTTGTCACCCACATCGTGGTTGCCGGGAATGACGTACAGCTTATGGCGCAGGTCCTTGACCTGATCCTTGAAGCATTGCGCCGCCTGTTCATAGAGATGCGGAATATGAGGCACCGGGTGCAGCAGATCACCCAGATGCAGGACGAAATCAACCTCGCGGGTGTTGAGGTCGCGCACCACGTGACGCATGCGGCCGTTGGCCAGTTTGTTGACCTCGAACGGTGAATTGCATTCCGTCTCGCCCTGATTCAAATGCGTATCCGTGATCACCGCATAGGTAAACAGGCGCTTGCCCAAATTGTCCGTCATGTCTTTTTTCCCTCCGCCGCAGGGTCATATTCAATCCTGCTGATGGATCATGGCAACGGGGAAAGAGACAGCCCAGAGCCAATTTCAAAAGACGAATGGTCCGGTGAGTTTAAAATCAGCGGCGCTTGGCGGCCTGAACGACGACTTCCAATCGGTCGAGGAATTTGGAGCGGTCCCCCCGGGAAAACGGCCGGGGGCCGCCCGTGATCTCGCCCGTTTCGCGGAGCGTCTGCATCAGTTCACGATTGGCGAGCGCCATGCCGATGCCGTCCTCGGTGAATTCCTCGCCGTTGGGTTTGACCGCATGGGCACCCTTTTCCAAACAACGGGCGGCCAGGGGAATATCGTTGGTGATGCAAATGTCGGCCGTCCCGATATGCTCCGCGATCCAATCATCGGCCGCATCGGGTCCGCTGGGCACGACGACGACTTCGACCAGGGGGTCGCGAACGGGACGAATGCCGCCGTCGGAAACCATTTTGGTGCGAAGGGCATGGCGGCCGGCAACGCGCAAAACCTCGTCCTTGACCGGGCAGGCATCCGCATCGACATAGATTTCCACCATGATTGTCGTCTCCTTTTCTTATTTCCGGCATCGGTTTCGGCGCGCGATCCTAAGGCATCATCGGCAACGATTGAACCGCCCACGTTCCCTTGGCCTCCTCTTGCCTTCGGTTTGACACGATCTATCTGCTAATCTTCAACTCATGATGGGCTTTGACCGTTCCCTGGCCGTCCTATGCGCGGCGTTGCTGACATTGACTTTCCCCGTGGACGTCGTGGCGGAAGACGACGACGCGCGCCCGGGCACTTTTGTCCTGCAGGTTGAAAACGATTTGTTCGGCGCCGGCACGGACCAGTACTACACCCAGGGTGTGCAGCTGACCTTCGTGCCCAAGGACAAGTGGGAGCCCCGGTGGTTCAAGGACCTCATGGATATGATCCCGGGCGTCAATCTGGACGGTCAATCGACCTATGTGGTGGCCCTGGGCCAGCAGATGTTCACGCCCGAAGACACCACCCGTTCCGATCCAGATCCGACGGACCGGCCCTATGCGGGATGGCTGTTCGGCTCTGTCGGCGCGATCGTCGAACAACCCGATTCCAACCTATTGCAGAACGTGTCCCTGGATTTGGGCATCGTCGGCCCGGCGTCCTTGGGCGGCTATACGCAACGTCGCTGGCATTCCCTGATCAACGTGGGCTTGCCGCGCGGTTGGGGCAAGCAGTTGCACAACGAACCCGGAATCATGCTCAGCTATCAAGCCCGCCTGCGCCAGGAAATCCTGGGGCCGGAACATTTCCTGGAACTGGACGTAACACCGTCGGCTGGGGTCGCACTCGGTAACGTGCTGACCTTGGGGTCACTCGGGGCCTCCATCCGACTGGGTCAGAACCTGGGCCTGACCTATGGCCCGCCGTTCATCCGCCCGTCCCTGCCCGCCGCCGCCATCGTGCGCAAGAAAGGACAATTTGGCTGGAACCTGTTCCTGGGCATCGAAGGCCGGGCCATCGCACGCAACATCTTCCTGGATGGCAATACCTTCGGCGACAGCCGCAGCGTGGATAAAAACAACTTCGTCCTGGATTTCCAGGGCGGGATCGAATTCACCCTGGGTTATGCCCGCCTGTCGTTCACCCAAATCTACCGCACCCGGGAATTTCAGGGGCAGCGCGTGCCCAGCCAGTTCGGCTCGATCTCCCTGTCGGCGGTATTTTAAATCACGCCTGCTTTGCGCAGAACTTCCATTCGATCCACCTTCAATCCCAGGTCTTTGCCGTAAACGTCCGCGTTGTCCGCCCCTTTTTCCCGGCCCGTGAACAAAACCTTTCCGTCGGTGCGGGACAGGCGCGGCATGACATTATGTACGGTCAGTTTTCCAAGTTCCGGATCGTCAACCCGCACCAGGGCTTCGCGCGCCCGGTAATGAGGATCGGCGAACAGGTCAGCCACATCGTAGACCGGGCCGGCGGCAACCTGGTTGCGGCGCAGGATTTCGACGGCTTCGTCCCGGGTATGCCGCTTCATCCAACCGGCGATCAGGTCGTCCAGTTCGTCGATGTTCGCCCCCCGGTCTGCATTGGTGGCGAACCGGGGATCAGCGGCCAGTTCGGGCCCGCCGATGACCTCCAGCAGGCGCATGGCGATGGGCTGAGCACTACCCGAAAGGGCGACGTACTTGCCGGGCTCCTTGCTTTCATAGGCGCCGCGAGGTGCTGCATCGGGCAAACGGTTGCCGTGACGTTGGCGGACCACACCCAATTGATCGTATTCCAGGTAAACACTTTCCAGAAGCCGCGACATGGCTTCACAAATACTGGCATCGACGACTTGGCCGCGGCGTTCGGGATCTTGGTCGCGGGCATGCAAGGCGACCAACACGCCATAGGCGCCGAAGGCGCCGCAGACTCCGTCGGCAAGGGCCAGTTGCGGCAACAGGGGCGGCGTGTCCGGCGTGCCGGTGATCGAGGCAAAGCCGCTCATGGCCTCGGCCAAGGTGCCGAAACCGGGTAGCGATGCATAAGGTCCCGTCTGCCCAAAGCCCGTGGTTCGCAACATGACCAGACCCGGATTGACCTTGGCCAATTCGTCATAACCGATATTCCATTTTTCCAATGTGCCGGGACGGAAATTTTCGACCACGACGTCGGCCTGCTTGACCAATTCCTTCAGGACCGCCTGGCCGTCCGGATGTTTGAGATTGAGCGTCACCGCCCGTTTGTTGCGGCTGATCGTTTTCCAATAAAGCGACACCCCGTCCTTCTTCATGCCGAAGGCGCGGATATGATCGCCGTTTTCCGGATGTTCGACCTTGATCACGTCGGCACCGAAATCGGCCAGGAAGGTGGCCGCCAAGGGCCCGGCCCCCATTGTCGCGATGTCCAGAACCTTGATGTCGGCAAGCGGCAGGCCTGCACGGCCGTGATTATGCGCGGCTTCCGCTTCAGCCGTCGCGGCGCTTTCCTCCCTTGCCGCCCGCCGGGTAGCACCGGTCCGCCCGGCACGCATCAGAACCCGTTCCGCCATCAAGGCGATGTCGACCGCGACGAAATCATCATCAACCATGAACACGCCCCGGCCCGACCCTTTCGAAGCCTCGAAAGCGGCCAGGATTTTCTCGGCCCGGGTAATCTCTTCGGCCGACGGGGTGAACACCGCGTTCACCGGCTGGATCTGATTGGGATGAAACACGACCTTGCCCGTGTAGCCGAGTTCCCGGGCATCAAACGCATCCTGACGCGCCAGGCCGCTGTCCTTCACATCCTTGAAATAGGCGACATCGACCGCCTGCAGCCCATGGGCCGCCGCCGCGACGGCAATGCGCGAACGGGGATAGTTGAGGCTGTCCTTGGAAATCTCGATCCCCGTGGACAGGCTGTAATCACCGGAGCCGAAAAACAAACCGCAAAGCCCCGGTGCGGCGGCGATTTCTTCAACCCGCGTCAGGCCGAGAGCCGTCTCCACCGTGGCGAACAGGGCTTTGCCTTTGGCCGCGGCATGATCCGCGATCCGGGCCACCTGATCCGGGTGTTCGACCTTGGGGATAAAAATGCCCTCGAACGGCATGCCGTCGAGAGCAGCCAGGTCGTCCCGCCACAGGTTCGTGTCGACGCCGTTGATGCGCACCATCCGTTCCCGGGCACCGTAATCGACCTCCGCCAAGGCCTGGCGGATGCCGTCACGCGCAGGCTGCTTATGGGTCGGCGGCACGCCGTCCTCCATGTCGAAGATCACGGCATCGACGGCCAGGATCGCTGCCTTCCGGGTCTTGCGGGGCTCGTGACCCGGCAACAGCAAAAATGTTCTGCGGGGGCTTTGCGTCATGATGTCCTCCTTGGTTTTGGATGCATCCAAACATCTTTCCCCGTGCTATCAGCCAGCCGCCGGTGGTGGAAACAGCAAGGCCGGATAGGGGTATATGATTTTCTTATGGCCTTCAGGCCTGTCGCCGGGGGACAATGGCCGCGCACCGCCAATGAGGCCCCGTACATGGAAACCCGCCGTCTTGAGTATTTCGTCCGAATTGTCGACGCCGGCAGCATTTCCCGCGCCGCCCAGGACCTGGGGCTGGCGCAGCCGGCCTTAAGCCAACAACTTGCAATCCTGGAACAGGACGTGAAAGCGCAGCTTCTGCATCGCTCGCGCCAGGGCGTGCAACCGACCGCCGCCGGGCTGCAGTTCTATCGTCAGGCGCGAATCATCCTGCGTCAGATCGAAGAGGCCCGCTCTTTGGTCAAGACGGCCGCGGAAAGCCTGGCCGGCACGGTCAGCGTCGGGTTTCCCAACAGTGCGGCGGCGATCCTTTGCCTGCCGCTGATCGAACGTTTGAGCACCGAACATCCGCAGATCGAACTGCATATCACCGAAGGCTATAACGCCATGCTGACCGAAATGACCGCCAAGGGGCAGCTGGATCTTTCCGTTCTCTACCAGGACGGCCCGTCACCCGGCATGACGGCGGAGCCGCTTTGGGTCGAAGATTTCCTGCTGGTCGGCCCTCCTGGGTCGGAACTGGACGACCGTGTCCCGCTGGAGGTTATCGGACGGCTGCCCATGCTGATCCCGGCCAAGGCCAATAGCGCCCGGACCATCCTGGACAAATGCCTGGAATCCAAAGGCATTACCGCCAATGTGGCGTTACAGGCGGAAAGCCTGGTAACCCTGAAAAAGGCCGTCGGCCAAGGCATGGGCTATACCATCCTGCCGTGGCCCGCCGTGGCGGAAGAGGCGGAAAAGGGCCTGCTGTCCGTGGCCGTGATCGATGACCGACGCCTGAAACGCACGGTCGCCTTGTGCACACCGGACACCGTGCCGCTGACCCCGGCCCGTGAAATGGTGGGCCGGATGATCCGTGCCATTGCCGCCGAAGCGCTTGCCGATGGGCGCGGTCTCGGCATGCGCCCGCCCCGACGGCGCAAATAGCCAAAAATGGAAAACCTCGGCACGCGCGTTCCCATCGCCACCGCTTTCTGACAGGATCACGGAAAACCGCGAGGCTCCTATGTTCCTGAGCGTTTTCGACATCTTCAAAATCGGCATCGGCCCGTCGTCGAGCCACACCGTCGGCCCCATGCTGGCCGCGAACCGGTTCGTGCGGCGCATGGAACGGCAGGGCACCTTGATGGATGTCACCGCCATGCGGGTGACGCTGTATGGCTCCCTCGCCTTTACCGGCAAAGGCCATGCCACGGACCGTGCGATCATCCTGGGTCTGCTGGGTCAAACGCCGGACAGCGCCGACCCCGACGCTGTCGACGGCCTGATCACCCGGGTTGCGGAAACCAAACGCCTGAAACTGGGCGGCGGGCCAGAGATCCCGTTCGATCCTGCAACGGACATCGTGTTCGATTACGGCCCGGCCCTGCCGGGGCATGCCAACGGCATGGTGATGGCCGCCTGGATGGGCGAAGGAGATACGGACCGCCCGCCCGACAAAGAAAGAGCATACTATTCCATCGGCGGCGGCTTCATCGCCACGGACGACGAATTCGAAGCCGCGACGGAAACCGCCGACGTCGCCGGCTCAGAGCCGGATACGGTGCCCCATCCCTTCGCCTCGGCACAGGAGATGATGGACATGGGCAAGGCTGCCGGCCTGAGCGTGGCCGAAATGAAACGCGCCAACGAACTGACCCGCATGAATGAAGACAGCTTGGACGCGGGACTGGACCGCATCTGGGCGGCCATGAACACCTGTATCGAGCGCGGCGTCACGCAGGAAGGCATCCTGCCGGGAGGCCTCAAGGTCAAGCGCCGGGCCAAAGCCATCTGGGACGGTCTGCAGGCTGACAAGAAACGCAATTTCCGCCTGGAGCACACGGTCATGGACTGGATCAGCGTTTATGCCCTGGCCGTGAACGAGGAAAACGCCGGCGGCGGGCGCGTGGTCACGGCGCCGACCAACGGGGCGGCGGGGATCGTGCCGGCAGTCGGGCGCTATTACCTGGATTTCTGCCCCGATGCTTCCATGGCCGGCATCCGCGACTATCTGCTGACCGCCGCCGCCATCGGCGGCATCGTCAAGGCCAATGCTTCTATTTCGGGGGCCGAGGTCGGTTGCCAGGGCGAGGTCGGATCGGCCAGCGCCATGGCAGCGGCGGGCCTGGCCGCCGTGCTGGGCGGCACCAATGCGCAGATCGAGAACGCCGCCGAGATCGCCATGGAACACCACCTGGGCATGACCTGCGACCCCGTCGGCGGACTGGTGCAGGTGCCCTGCATCGAACGCAACGCCATGGGTGCCGTGAAGGCCATCAACGCAGCCTCCCTGGCGCTGAAAGGCGACGGCACCCATTTCGTGCCCCTGGACGCCGCCATCGAAACCATGCGCCAGACGGGCGAGGACATGCTGACCAAATACAAGGAAACGTCCGAGGGCGGTCTGGCCGTCAACCTGACGGCCTGTTAACCCGCGCCCCCGGCGTTCTGCCAGCGCCGCGCCGCACGGCGCACATGATCGACGAACCCTGCCGCAACAACGGACAGTCCCGTAGCCGGACAGGTCAGGTTCAACGGGGCCGTCAGTTCCGACCCTGGTGTCAAGGACCGGAACCGGACTCCTTCCAGATGCAATTTGTCGAGTGATGCCGGGACTACGGAAATACCGACCCCCGCCGCAACCAAATTCAAAGTAGATACAATGCGCGGTGCCTCCTGCCCGACCCGGGGGCTGAACCCGGCGGCGTGGCAGGCGGCGATGATGGTGTCATACAAACCGGGTCCGGACCGCCGGCGGTAGAGGATCATGGACTCGTCCTTTAGCGCAGTCAGGGGGAGTGCTCCGCCGTCCCGGGCCAGGGGGTGGTCGGCAGGAATGGCGACAACCATGTCCTCGTCCAACAGACGGTGAACGGTCAGGCCAGGCACAAGGCTGATGGGCGAACGGATGAAAGCAACGTCCATCTGCTCGGCGTGGATGGCAGCGACCAGTTCACCGGTATTCGATTCCTCCAAGTCCAAGGAAACTCGGCCATGGCCTTCGCCGAACGCACGGATGGTATCCAACACAAAGGGATGGAACGAGGCCGAGCTTGTGAAACCGATGGCGAGCGAGCCCTCTTCACCACGCCCGCGACGCTTGACCCGCTGCACGGTCCGCTCAACCCGCTCAAGGATTTCCCGCGCATCGGCGAGAAGCGCGCGCCCGGCCTCGGTCATTTCCACGCCGCGCGGCTTGCGGCGCAGAAGCTGGGTATCCAATTCACGCTCAAGCGCCTGAATCTGCTGACTCAGCGGCGGCTGTTGAATGCCGAGCCGTTCGGCCGCGCGGGTGACGTTGCCTTCTTCCGCCACGGCAACGAAATATCGGAGATGCCGGATATCCATATCCATACTTAAATCATATGAATAAAGCACATTCCATATATTAGACATACGCACATGCAGTTACTACGGTCTGCGCCGATATCCGATTTCGGCCCTCATGCCCTGACATGCGTTCAGTCAGAGAGCCCTTAAAAAAGGAGACCGCGCCATGACCGCCGCCGAACACGCCCCGGCCATCGACCTGACCCCGGAAAACGCACAGCGCATCTATTTGGCCATCGAACGTAACCTTTCCGTCATCCGTTCGCGCCTGGGCCGCCCCCTGACCCTTTCCGAGAAAATCGTCATGGGTCATCTGGACGACCCGAAAACACAGGCATTGGAACCGGGGCGGTCGTTCCTGAGCCTGCGACCGGACCGGGTGGTATTTCAAGACGTTCTTGGGCAAAGCGCGATGCTTCAGTTCATGCAGACCGGGCGGTCCCGCGTGGCCGTGCCGGCGACGATTCATTGCGACCACCTGATCGAAGCACGCAGCGAAGCAGAGCGGGATTTGTCCGAATCCCTGGTCGAAAACCAAGAGGTTTATGATTTCCTGAAATCCGCCGCCGCCAAATACGGCCTGGGCTTTTGGGAACCGGGAGCCGGGATCATCCACCAGGTCGTGTTGGAAAATTACGCCTTCCCGGGCGCCATGATCATCGGCACGGATTCCCACACGCCCAACGGCGGGGGCCTGGGGGCTTGTGCCTCGGGCGTCGGCGGTGCGGATGCGACCGAAGTGATCGCCGGCCTGCCGTGGGAGTTGCTGTATCCCAAACGCATCGCGGTTTACCTGACCGGCAGCTTGAGCGGTTGGACAGCGCCCAAAGACGTGATCCTGGCCGTGGCGCGGAAACTGACGGTTTCCGGCGGCACCAACGCCATCATCGAATACATCGGGCCGGGGGCGCGCACCATCAGCGCCACGGGCAAGGCAACTATCACCAACATGGGGGCAGAAGTTGGCGCCACCACATCGATGTTCCCCTTCGATGATCGCATGTCCCGTTATCTGGAGGCCACGGGTCGCGGCGCCATCGCCCGCATCTCGGAACGCCACCGTCACCTGCTGGAGCCGGACGCCATGGCCGAAGCCAACCCCCATGCCCATTACGATCGGGTCATCGAGATCGACCTCAGCACCCTGGAGCCCCATGTCGCCGGACCCCATTCGCCGGACCGCGCCCGCCCCCTGTCGCAAATGATCGCCGAATTGGATGACGATACGAACGGGATCACAGAAGAGATCAGCAGCGTGCTGATCGGAAGCTGCACCAATTCATCCTATGAAGACATGGGCCGCGCCGCCCACGTCGCCGAACAGGCAAAAGCCCAGGGTCTGAAAGCCGCCATGCCGTTCTATGTGACCCCGGGCTCGTCCAAGGTTCTCGCCACCATCGAACGGGATGGCCAGCTGAAACCCCTGCAACACATCGGTGCCGTGGTGCTTGCAAATGCCTGCGGCCCCTGCATCGGGCAATGGCGCCGTGCCAAAGAACCCGGCGAAAAACCGAATTCCATCGTGACCTCGTTCAATCGCAATTTCCCGGCGCGCAATGATGGGCAACCTTCGACCATGAACTTCATCACATCTCCCGAATTGGCCACAGCCTTTGCCCTGGCGGGAACGCTGCGCTTCAACCCGATGACGGACAGCCTGATGAATGGAAGCGGCCGTCCCTTCATGCTGGAAGCCCCTGGCGACGTTGACGACGTACCCGCCGCCGGCATGGCCGAAGGATCGGCGAGTTTCCACGCGCCCCCTGAGGACGGCAGTTCCATCGACATCCGCATCGTTCCTGACAGCGAACGCCTGCAGGCGCTGGAACCCTGGCCGGCCTGGAACGGCCAGGACATCGTCCGGGCGGTTGTTTTGGCCAAAACCAAAGGCAAGACAACCACCGACGACATTTCTCCGGCCGGGCCCTGGCTGCGCTACCGGGGGCACTTGGATCGGTTTTCCGACAATCTTCTGATGGGAGGGATCAATGCCTTTACCGGCGAACGGGGCCGCGGCATACAGCCGCTGAGCCATGAAAAGGGCGTGCCGTTTTCCACCATCGCCCGCACCTGCCATGCCGAAGGTCTGCCCTGGGTTATTGTCGGCGATGACAACTACGGCGAAGGTTCAAGCCGCGAACACGCGGCCCTGTCCCCCCGGTTGCTAGGCGGCGTGGCGGTGATCGCCCGCAGTTTCGCCCGCATTCACGAAACCAATCTGAAGAAACAAGGCCTTCTTGCCCTGACCTTCACGGATACGGCCGACTACGACCGGATTGGTGAACAGGACCGGTTGAGCCTGATAAACTTGGCCGGACTGGCCCCTGGAATACCCGTGGAATGCGCCATCCATCATGCGGATGGCACGTTGGAAACGATCCGGCTTTCCCATAGCTACAGCACGGCGCAAATCGAATGGTTCACGGCCGGATCCGCATTGAACCTGATGCGCCCGAAAGAAAGTGACGCCATACTGCGGCAAACAGCAGGGACGGCATAGGCTGTCCCCAACAAGCAAACAGGAGAAAACAGGAATGCGTTTAGCGATCATCGACGACTATCAGTCGGTTTGGGACCGGTTCGTGGACTGGCGGGAAATAGAAGGCGTGACCGTCGTGCCGTTCCGCGACCATGTGTTCGACGAGGCCGAGCTGATCGCGCGGCTAAGCGATTTCGACGCCATCCTGCGCATCCGCGAGCGGACCGAATTCCCCCGCCATATCCTGGAAGCATTACCCCGGCTGAAGCTGATGTTGTGCACGGGCATGCGCAACGCCCGGTCCATCGACCTGAAGGCGGCGGAAGATCAGGGCATCACGGTCTGCGCGACGACGATCCTGCATCATGATTCCACGGTCGAGGTCGTATGGCTGCTGCTGCTGTCCCTGTTCCGGGGCTTCACGGGCGAGGTCGCGTCCGTCCGCGCCGGCGGCTGGCAACACGGCCTGGGACTGGGCCTGGAAGGCAAGACCCTGGGCATCGTCGGTCTGGGCCATATGGGTCAACCCGTGGCCAAGGTTGCGCAGGCTTTCGCCATGAAGGTGATCGCCTGGAGCCCCAACCTGACGGCGGAACGCGCGGCCCCCTTCGATGTAGAAGCGGTGTCGAAGGAAGATTTGTTCGCCCGCGCCGATGCGGTGACCATCCATATGCCCCTGTCGGACCGCACCATCGGCGTGGTCGGGGCGGAAGATATCCGCCGCATGAAGCCGAGCGCGTTTTTGGTCAACACCTCCCGCCCGCAATTGGTCGACGAAGACGCCCTGATTGCCGCCTTGCAGGAAAAGCGCATCGCCGGGGCGGGGATGGACGTGTTCACCATGGAGCCCCTGCCCGGCGACCACATCTACCGCACCCTGCCCAATGTCTTGGCGACGCCGCATATCGGTTTCGTGACGCAGGAAAATTACGAGGTGTTCTTCCGCCAGAGCTTCGAGAACTTGAAATCCTATTTGGCCGGCGCACCCGTCCGCACGATCACGCCGGATGTCCCCTACCTGCCCGACGCCCCCCTGGTCGATACGGCCCCCGGCGACGTGACCTAAAACCGGGCCAGAAATCCGCCGTCCACGGCGATGACCTGCCCGGTTACGTAGCCCGCCGCGTCGGATACCAGGAAGCGGGCGGCCCCGGCGATCTCTGCCGGTGTTCCCCAGCGGCCCAATGACGTGCGCTGGGCCAGCCATGCCGCGATGTCCGGATCCTCGGCCATGGTCTTGTTCGCATCGGTCGCGAAATATCCGGGAGCGACCGCGTTGACCGTGATGCCGTCGGGCCCCAATTCCGCCGCCAGGGCCCGCACCAATCCGGTCAAACCGGCCTTGGACGCCGTATAGGCGGCATCGCCCGCGCGGGCGATATGCCCCGCGATGGACGTGACATGGACAATCCGGCCCCGGCCCTTGGCCCGCATCTGGACAGCCGCCGCCCGCGACAGGGTAAAGGCCGCGACCAGGTTGACCTCCATCAGGTCACGCACGGCCTGGGCATCCAGTTCCCCCAAAGGCCGCCGGTCGCGACCGCCCACGGCATTGACCAGAATATCCAGCCCGCCCTGCCCGTCATCCAGGTCATCTATTGCCGCCAGGGTGGCCGCTTCGTCGGTGGCGTCGAACGGCAGCGGCCGCGCCCGGCCGCCGGCCTGTGCCACCGCGTCGCAGGCATCATCCAGGGCCGGCACGTCGCGCCCGCCCAGGTAAACCAACGCCCCGCCCTGCCCCAGGGATTTGGCGATTTCCAGGCCCAGGCCGCGGCTGGCGCCGGTGATCAGGGCCGTGCGGCCGGTCAGATCGAACGGATCGGCGGTATCAGACATTTGGAAAACTCGTTTTCATCAGAACAGGTTATCCGAAGCCTACCCGATGGATGACCAAAATGTGAGCCCGCGACACTTGCCAAGGACGATTTTTACACCCAATCTTAAGCTGAGTACTTTGGGTGGGGACGGTCACATTTTCGGAGACGCCCCAACATATGACCGGATTTTTAGAAACAATAATCCAACCGGATAAGGACGAGCTGGACAAAATGGACCGGCGCGAAGTCGGTCGCGCGGCCAACATCCTTCAGGTCGGCGAATTCCAGTTGCTGCAGCTCGCCTACCGCGAATGGCATCAGGAAGACCTGCCGGAAAGCCAGATCGACCGCCTGTTCAACGAATACATGATCGACAATATCGTGCCCCATTGGGCGCGCCATTATGCCCGCCAGATCATCCGCCTGGACCAGGCCGGGCGAATCGCCGGCAATGATCTGCGCTTTCACCGATACGACAACGATTACGGCCCAAAGGCACCGCCTCACGGGATCAAGAAATTCGCCATCGCGGCGGGCATCGTGATGTTCATATTCGGCAGCGGCGTGGCCGGCGCGATCATGACCACGGGCCGGTCAGCCACCCAATTCCCGCCCTATGTCAGCGAAAAAGACCTGCAGGCGACCCCGGATGAAACGACCCAGGACGCCCCCACCCCAAGCACGAAAATAACCGGCGGAGAGCGCGGGTCCGGGCCGTAAGCCAGGGGCGTTCTTCTGTGTCTTCAAGCGCTTGCCAAGCCCCCATCCGCCCTTTACCTTCCGAGCATGTTCTTGGATTTGGGATTACCGCCGGAGCTTGAACCGGTCATCAACATCGTCTTTTTGGCGGTGACCGGTTTTATCGCTCTGCACGGCGTGCGCTACCGCGACGAAGAGGGTAAACAGGACTTCGTGCGCCTGTTGTTCGGCTCCATCGCCGCCGTGTTCTTTTTTTTGGTGCTGTTCCAGGACGTGTTGGGCGTCGTCAGCTTCAGCTGACCCACGGGCCTTTCAAACAAGCAGAGCCACCCGGTCACAAAACCTGAGCGGCATCGCCGCGACAGGCGTTTTGTGCGAAATCAATAATTACGGCTTGTGCATGCGCTGCTGTGCGTCTTTTTCCGGCAGGCGCAGAAGGCGCTGATCTTCCGGCAATTGAAGCTGCTTGTAGAGGTATTCCGCCCGGTCACGGATCGATGACGGCTTTTCATCGTGATACAGCAGCCGGTTGATCACGCCGGGACCCTCGACGGAATCCGCATCGACCTTGAGGGATTGAATATAATCTTCCAGGGCCTGTTCGTACCGGCCCTGGGTGTCATGGATGATCCCCCGGTTGCCGTAGGCGGCGGCCAAGGCCCCCCGCCCCGTTGGGTCGTCCGGGTCCAAATTCTTGGTCAAATATCTGATGGCGTGATTGAGCACCTGTTCGGCATCGTCGAACCGCTGCAACTGAATAAGGGCCGCCGCCTTGCCCAACAGCGCGCCGCGGTGATTGGGTTGCACGACCAATGCCTTGTTGAAGTCTTCAATGGCTTCTTCGTATTCACGGCCGGTCAGGTGGATATCGCCGGCACGGACTTCAAAATCACCGTCGGGCGTTTCAACGAAGGTCCCCCAGAACGACCAGACACCGAACATGACGAAGGTCAGCATCCCAAGATAGATGATGAATCGGCGAAGGACTTTGGGGTCGGATAGTGATGCCATGAATTATTTGAACCAGGTCTGAACGTAGAAAAATGAGAAAATGAAACACAGCAGCGCCGCGGTGACACCGGCCCGGCGTCGAAGACGCTGCTGCTCGGCTTCGTCGATGTTTTCCTCGCCACCTTTTCTGATCGCGCGCCGGACGGACATGACCCAGATCAGATGCCGGACAGGAAAGAAAAGGGCCACAGAGAGCCCCGCCATCCAGTACCACCGATATTCGGCTGTAAAAAAAGCTTCCATGATTCTATGCGCGGACTTGGATTGTGAAATTATTCTTGATTGCGTCGCGGCTAATCATAGCAATTAATCTTAGACATCATCCAAGGGTTTTGCGGCAAGAAAGAGGCATTGGCAAAAAAATCGGGGGAAGGACCAAGGCCCTCCCCCCGATTGGGTTCCAATACGGATGTATCGGCTTAGTCGTCGCCACCCTGTGCGGGTGCCGCATCGCCGATATCGTCCACAAGAGACTCGATTTCCCGATCGGGAACCGTGGACATCTCCATCTTGTAGGCCAAGAACCACATCATGAAGACGCCGATGGCCCACCACAGGATTTGCCAAGCCCAAATGGACGGAATGCCGAAGGTCCAGTTCTCGTAACCGGCATTCGGAGCACCGAAGATATCGTTACCGATAACGGCGCCCGGACCGATGCCGAAGAACAGCCAGACGAGCGTGATACCCCAGGCAACGGGGACCAGACCCTTCTTGGATTCCGGCAGTGACGCGTGCTCACGCAGGAAGTTGTGATACTTCATGCGATGCTGCGTCGCGCCTTCGTCTTGTGTCATCGCCGAAACGATCACGCAAATCGTCAGGTTGAAGATCATCCCCCAACCGGCCGAATGGATCGTCCAGGGCCAACGGCCCCAACCGAGCTCGACACCGAAGAACCCGGCAATGGAGGCGCCGAAGTTTTCGGTAAAGATCACGGCGATAAGACCGGCTGCCAGACCCAATGTCGCACCCTGACGGGTGATCCACGGGAACCAGCAGATGGCCGCAAGCGACGGCCACATCTGGAAGCCGAAGGCAACCGCCAGGCCGCCCAACAGCACCAATGCGTCCTTCGCCGTGGTCGCCACCACAAGGGCGGAGAGCACGATGACGGCAACACCAATCCGGCCGAACAGCTTCTGGGTGGTGTGGTCCGCGGTCGGATTGAGATACCGCTTGTACAGATCACGCGTCAGCATGCCGCCGGCGGTGGACATATAGGCCGCACCGGTGGACTGCATTGCCGCCAGGGCACAGACAGCCAGCAGGCCGACCAGCCACGGAGCGGTATCGCCCACCAGGTTGATGTAGTGCGGCACCAAGCCACCTTGCTTGTTGGCGGTCAGATCCGGGATCACCGAAGCCCCCTTCACCAACGCGGTTGCATCCGGCGTGGCACCCAAGAAGTGAGCACCCATGCCTTGAGCCGCGGTGAAGAAGAACAGGATGAGGCCGATGCCGAAGCTCGACGCCCAGACCTGCTGCGGCGCGAACGGCCGCGGGTTGGCGTTGGAGAACGACCACATGGTGAACGCCGGGGCGGAGTGAATGCCCATGAGCGCGAACATGTAGGTCAGGACCATGATACCCGTCCAGAGACCCCCGACCGGGGTTTCCTTGCCGAGGCCGGCGGTGAACTGAATCACACCCGGAATGGCGAGGTAGGCGTTGTAGTCGCCGCCGCCCCAGCCCTGGGTGGTTTTCCATTTACCGATACCGGTCTGACCAAGAGCGGCCAGTTTCTCGCCGAAGGCCGACCAGCCGCCGAGTTCGCTGTAGGCAATGATGCCGATCGCGACGATACCGAAGGCAAGCATCAGGCACTGCACGGTGTCCACATAGGCCACGGCGCGTAGACCGCCGGACGCCACATAGATGAACACAACCGCGGACAGCACCCACATGCCGACTTCAACGGACAGCAGGTTGTCGGTCAGAACGTTGAACAGGAAGCCGGACGCGCGAAGCTGCAACCCGAGATATGGGATCGAGAACAGCAGGGCCACGAGAACCACCAAAAGCCGAATGCCGTCACCTTGGAAATAGGTGGCGAGCATTTCACCCGGTGTCACGAAGCCGAAGCGTTTGCCAAGCATCCACTGACGCTTCAGGAACATCACCCCGGTGAACGGAATGGTGATCGCGTAGAATGACGCATATGCGTACTGGAACCCGTCACGGTAAATCAGACCCGGATGGCCCATAAAGGTCCAACCAGAGAACGATGTCGCCGTAGCGGCCAGCACGAAGACCCACATCGCGAGCTGACGGCCCGAAATGAAGTAATCGCTGGCGGTTTTCGACATCCGCGCGCCTTTGATGCCCCAATAAATGCAGTAGGCCCAATAAAGCGCGACGAATACAAACAGCCACACAACTTTAGCTGACAAGATTCAATTCTCCCCTTCTGTTCGGTTCCTGGACGCCGTGCGGTCGTTAACCCGTTTTCCAACGTCGAAGCCGTAACCGAAACAGACGGCATCGAAGACCACCCCCGATGCCGCATGTGGTGAAACGATCGAACGCCAGGAAATGCCGGAACCCGGTGGCTCCCTGGTTTTCATCAATAACGCAGAAGTCCCGCCGTTAAGCCTCGGTCACAGAAGAAGGTTTGCCCAACGCGAGCTCACCCTCACGAAGCCAGACACACAAACTCTGGAATGTATGGAGTAGGATGTTACGCCTCCCACGCCTTCCGGCGCTTGTGCATCCCTGCGGAACGTTATTGTTATCGTTTCCGTTTCCTCCGCCTGCCGAAAACACTCTCCTCGTCCGGCCCACGAAGTTGGCAATCTAATAACATTTTCCTCTAATTTGCACAACTGGTAGAGACAAAAGCCCCTGTGTAAAAATAAAGAAGCCAATGAATAAGGCCATTTTGTTGCAGCGCACCATGTCAAAGGCCAAGTAATCAACCTTCCACTAATTCTTTCACAATATTTTCTCTTGCCCGTTTCTTTTTTGTGAAACCTGCACAATTTGATTTCATCAAATAGACGGTCAATGGCGGCTATCCGCCACTTTGGCGGGCATCCCGCCGCCGGGGCCGGGCGCAAGCGGTTTGTTCCGGACCGCGTGCTCGGTTAGGTTTTTCTGATATTTACGTAACGGCCGATTCGCATCACAAATCACACCGCCCCGCCGCCGAACGTCGGACAGATTGGAAGGCAGGCCAGAAAATGGAACCCCGGACCGCAATTTTCCGCATGCTGGTGCGCGAATCCATGGCCGCCCTGCCGCCGACAGCCGCACCGGAAACGCCCTTGCGCCAGATCGTTCAGGCCATGGTGGAAGCCAATGCATCAAGCCTTGTGATAACGGACGAAACCGCCCGGCCCAAAGGCATCATCACCGAACACGACATCGCGCGGCGCGCCATATTCAAAACCGATGGGAACACCCCGGCCGCCGAGATCATGACCCGGCCCGTGCAGGTGATCGATGAAAGCGAATACCTTTATCACGCCATCGCCCTGATGCGGCGCACGGACCTGCGCCATATGCCGGCGGTCGACGGATCAGGGCGCCTGTCCGGCATGCTGAACCTTCACGATACCCTGGGCACGGCGTCGTCGTCCCTGATGGATCAGATCGACAGCCTGACCCAGGGCAGCGACATTGCCGGCCTGTCCCGTATCAAGGCCGCGCAGATCGGCCTGGCCGACCAGTTGTTTCGGGACAACCTGCCGGCAACCGAGATTCAGGCCCTGCTGAGCCATATCAACCTGGACATCTACCGCCGCGTGACCGATGGCGCGATCCGGGCCATGGCGGCGGAAGGACTGGGCCCGCCGCCCGTGGAATTTTCCGTGATCGTCATGGGATCGGGCGGACGCGGTGAAAGCTTCCTGTTCCCGGATCAGGACAACGGTTTCATCTTGGAAGACTATCCCGATGCCGATCATGCACGCATCGACGGCTGGTTCATCAATCTGGCGGAGCGCATGACCCAAGACCTGGATGCGGTCGGCCTGCCCTTGTGCAGGGGCTTCGTGATGGCGACCAATCCGCTCTGGCGCAAGACCATCAGCCAATGGAAGGAACAGATCCGTCTGTGGAGCCGCAAGCGTGGCTCGGCCATGCTGCGGCTGTGCGACATCTTTTTCGATTTCCGCTCTGCCTGGGGCCGGGAAGACCTGGCCGACGACCTGCGCCGCCATGTGACCGCGACAGCGCGCGGCAATCATCTGTTCCTGCAGGAAATGTTCGAGGACGACCAGGCCCACGGCCCGGCGCTCGGCTGGTTCCGCCGCTTCATCACCATGAAGGACAGCGACGCCCCCGGCTATAAGGGCTATCTGAACCTGAAGCATTCCGGCACCCTGCCCCTGGTCGAGGCCATGCGCCTGCTCTGCCTGCGCGAAGGCCTGGTGGTCAACCCGACCCTGGACCGGCTGCAGGCCTTGCATGAAAAAGGCATCCTGTCCGATGACGAAGCCGATTACCTGCAGGGCGCATACCGACATATCTCGCACCTGTTGCTCCGCCAGCAGATCGCCGATTATCAAGCCGGGCGCCCCGTCACCAACTTCGTTCATCCCGGCAGCCTGACCCGCCGCGAGACGGATATCCTGAAAGACGGGTTCGAAGCCATCCGAAGACTGCAGGACCGCATGCGCGGCGAATTCACCGGCGACGTGCTACAATAACGGCCATGCTGACACGCCGCATGTTCCTGAACTCCCTCGCCGCCGCCGGGCTCACCGCGGCCCTGCCGGTCCATGCTGCCGCCCCCACCCCCGCGACCAGGAAAATCCCCCGCACCGGCCAGACTCTGCCCGTGATCGGCATGGGCAGCTGGATCACCTTCGACGTGGGGAACGATGCCCAGGCACGGGCGGCACGGACCCGGGTTCTGAAAACCTTTTTCGACTTGGGCGGGGGGATGATCGATTCCTCGCCCATGTACGGATCATCGGAAGACGTCATCGGCCATGGGCTGGCGGCCCTGAGCATGCCAAAGAGTTTGTTTTCGGCGACCAAGGTCTGGACGCCCGGCAAGGATCACGGCGTGCGGCAGATGGCGGAATCCGAGCGCCTGTGGGGCGTGCCGTCCTTCGACCTTCTGCAGGTCCACAATCTGCTCGGCTGGGAAGGCCATCTGGAAACCCTGAAAGCCTGGAAGGCGGATGGCCGGGTGCGCCATATCGGCATCACCACGTCGCACGGGCGGCGCCACTGGGATCTTGAAGCCATCATGAAGGCCGAGCCGCTGGACTTCGTGCAATTGACCTACAACATCGACGACCGCGAGGCCGAACAGCGCCTGCTGCCGCTTGCCGCCGAAAAAGGCATCGCCGTGATCGCCAACCGGCCGTTCCAACGGGGCGCGCTGATCGACCGCCTACAGGGCCGGCCCCTGCCGCCCTTCGCGGACGAGATCGGGGCCGCCAACTGGGCCCAGGTGCTGTTGAAATTCATCGTCTCCCACCCGGCCGTGACCTGCGCCATCCCGGCGACAAGCCGCGTCGACCATATGACGGAGAACATGGGCGCGGCACAGGGGTCGATGCCCGATGCCGCAATGCGGCGGAAGATCGCGGCCTACGTGGCGTCTCTCTAGCCTCGCGCCTTGTGCTGCTTAGAATTTTTTCTGCATTTCCCGCACATGTTCCATCTTGATCGAAGCGTCGATTGCTTGGCGCAGGGTGGTGATGCCCCGCGCTTCCAGCATGTCCACCATACGCAGGAACACCCGGGCGGTGACGATGCTGTCGCCCAATGCCGTGTGGCGGCCCTCGACCTCGATTTCCAGGCGCTCGGCGATGGCATCCAGGGAATGGTCCCGGTTTTCCGCGTCCAGGAACACGGAAAGCAGCAGGGTATCCAACACCAGATTATCGAACCGCACGCCCGCCGCATCTTCCTTCAGCTTCAAAAACCGCATGTCGAAGGCCGCGTTATGGGCGACCAGCACGACCTCGCCCGCGAAATCCTTGAACGCCGGTAGAACCTCCGTGATGGAGGGTGCCGCCGCGACCGTGTCGTCGGTGAGGCCATGAAAGCGGATCGAGGCCTTGGGGATCGCCTTACCCGGATTGACCAGTTGGGCGAATGCCCGGTCTTTGTCGACCCGCCCGCCGGAAACGCGGACCCCGGCGATGGAAATGATCTCGTCGCCGTCCGACGGCTTCAGGCCCGTGGTTTCCGTGTCGAACACCACGAAGGTCAGGTCCTTCAACACCGCACCGCCCAGTTCTTCCACATGCATGGGCGGGTTCAGCCGGTCGAAATCGTAAAATTCCGGGCGCGCCGGTAGGGTGTTCTTATCGAATTCGCGGGCCCGCAGCAGGATATCCAACACGGCCCAGGCCACAGCGAATATCAGGATCAGGGCAAGCGCGCCCGGGCCGGCCACCCGCATCGCGTCGATCACGGCACCGTCCGATAGCGCCCAGGCCACCATGGCCAGAACCGCCAGCGCCGCAACCCCGCACAGGCCGAGCGCACAAGCCGCCAGTTGCCGGATTCTCATGCCACGGATGATCGAAAACCGGTCCATGGGAACGGTGCCTCCCGCCTGTGTTCCGCCCCGAAACATACCACGCCCAGGGGCCGATCCGGGCCCCGTAATATTACGGTAGCCCCCCGCGCGCCGGAGTCCAGTTGTCAGACCCCGTGCGATCCGCTAAACAGCGCGCCAAGAACGTCTCTCCGACCAGCGGAACCCTCATATAATGGCCAGCTATCAGTATTCCTATGTGATGAAAGACGTCCGCAAGGTATTTCCCGGCGGACGCGAGATCCTCAAGGGTCTGACCCTGTCGTTCCTGCCGACCGCCAAGATCGGCGTGCTGGGCGTCAACGGGGCCGGTAAATCGACCCTGCTGAAAATCATGGCGGGCAAGGACACGGATTATTCCGGCGAAGCCTGGGCCGCCGAAGGGGCCCGCGTGGGTTATCTGGAGCAGGAACCCCACCTTGACCCCAAGCTGACAGTCGAGGAAAACGTCATGTCCGGCCTGGGCGAGGTCAAAGACCTGGTCGACCGCTTCAACGAGCTTTCCGCCAAGTTCGCCGAGCCCATGGACGACGACGAAATGAACACGTTGCTGGCCGAACAGGGCGAGCTGCAGGAAAAGATCGACGCCGTCAACGGATGGGAGCTGGAACGCACCATCGAGATCGCCATGGACGCCCTGCGCTGCCCGCCGGGCAATGCAGACGTGACCAAGCTGTCGGGCGGCGAACGCCGCCGCGTGGCGCTGTGCCGCCTGTTGCTGCAAAAGCCGGAAATTCTGCTGCTGGATGAGCCGACCAACCATCTGGATGCGGAAAGCGTGGCCTGGCTGGAACGGTTCCTGGCCGATTACGACGGCACGGTCATGATCGTGACCCACGACCGCTATTTCCTGGACAATGTGACCGGCTGGATTCTGGAACTCGACCGCGGCCAGGGCATTCCCTACGAAGGCAACTATTCCAGTTGGCTGGAACAGAAGCAGAAGCGCCTGATGCAGGAAGAGCGCGAGGAATCGGCCCGTCAGCGCACCCTGAAACAGGAACTGGAATGGATCAGGCAGTCGCCGCGCGCCCGCCAGGACAAATCCAAGGCCCGTATCGCCCGCTATGAAGACCTGGTCGCCCAGTCCGAGGAAAAGGTCATGGGCACGGCCTCGATCATTATTCCGCCGGCACCGCGCCTGGGTGATCTGGTGATCGAATTCGATCACCTGAAGAAAGGCTTCGAAGACCGGCTGTTGGTCGAAGACCTGTCCGCCAAGATCCCGCCGGGCGCCATCGTCGGCATCGTCGGCGCCAACGGTGCCGGCAAGACGACCCTGTTCCGCATGATCACCGATCAGGAAAAACCCGACGACGGTACCGTGCGCGTGGGCGATACGGTCGTGCTCGGCTATGTCGACCAAAGCCGCGACACATTGGGCGACGATAAGACCGTGTGGGAGGAAATCTCCGGCGGCAACGACGAAATCGAATTGGGCAAACGGGCCATGCAGTCCCGCGCCTATGTGGCGCAGTTCAACTTCAAGGGCGGCGACCAGCAGAAAAAGGTCGGCCAGCTTTCCGGCGGGGAGCGCAACCGCGTGCACCTGGCCAAGATGCTGCTGTCCGGCGCCAACGTGCTGCTGCTGGATGAACCGACCAACGACCTGGACGTGGACACGCTCCGCGCCCTCGAAGAAAGCTTGGGCGATTTCGCCGGCTGCGTCCTGATCACCTCGCACGACCGCTGGTTCCTGGACCGGCTGGCAACCCACATCATCGCGTTCGAAGGCAACAGCGAAGTCGTGTGGTTCGAAGGCAACTACGAAGCCTATGAAGAAGACAAGAAACGCAGGCTGGGTGACGCGGCCCTGGAGCCCCACCGTATCAAGTACAAGAAGCTGACGCGGTAGCCTATGTGCAGGCACTCAATATTGAAGGTGTAGGTTGTTCAATAAAGCGGTAGATTCCCCATCACTGTTCGTTCCCCGAAGGAATAAGTCATGGATATTTCTACGATACTTTCTTCTCTTACTTCTGCGACAACTTTGGCCAAAAGTTTACGGGATTATCCCTTTGAAGCAGGTATTGCCTTGCGCGACTCGCGTTGAGTGGCGTTGCGTGTCTACAATCGGCGGTTATGCCGCTGCTGCCAGAAACATACCGCGCCCCCAAGCGCATCGTGACATTTTCGGACCTAGATTGGGTTGAAGGCGAAAATGGCCGGGTGAGTGCCGTGCTTCCTCTTGAAGACCAGCTAGGCGTCACGCCGGAGGGCTTGTTGTTTCGGGCGCGGGCGCTCAAGGACAGGCCGGACGAAGAGGTGATGCTGCAAATTGAGTTCCCTCATGCTCAGGATCGGCACGACAATGCTATCGAGCGAATTGATTGGCGCCCTCTACACCGACACAACAACAGAGGAAAGGGGCCAGCCAATCTTCGCCATATCTGGCAAGAGCACACCCACCGACACAGTTTCGATTTGAATTGGCTTGAAGATGAGGAGCGGATGCGGAAAACCAACCTACCCATTGCAGAGCCAGTCACGGATGATCCGAAGAATTTCTCGGAACTTCTTGAGTTTGCGGAGAAATGCTTTAGAATCAGCAATATAAGGGATTTAGCGCCCCCTCCTTGGGAGAAAAAACTGTTATGATTGGGGCACTTGTCACGGACCAAGCCACGTCATTTCGCGACCTGATCGACAGCGTTGCGCGTCAACTTGTGTCCGTTTCCCATGATGCCGGCCGCTCATTTATCAGCACTCCACTTATGTACCCATCAGGGTCCTCGGTAGTTATTCGCATTGAAGATGCTGGCCGCGACTTTCTTGTGACGGACTTTGGTTCTGGTTATGAGGAGGCCTCCATGCTTGGGGCCGCCAACATCTATGCCAGACATGCGAAAGGCATCGCAGAGCACGCTGGCGTAGGGTTTGATAGCCACTCGTTTTTCCTTCTGAGAGTTAGCCGCGAACAACTGGCTGGGGCGGTTGCCGCAGTAGCAAACTGCTCGCAAGAGGCCGTTAATGTAGCCGCATATAAGATCGCGGAGCGCAAACGAAAGGACGCATCGGAAGTGCTGTATAAGCGCCTCGTCGCAGTATTTGCCCCGCCAAAGGTTGCCAAAGACGTTCCTATAATTGGGCAATCGAATACCGAATGGCATGTTGCGGCAATGGTGCGTGGAGAGCATCAGACGGCAATCTTTGAACCCGTCACTGCTCACCACACCTCTATTTTTGCGGCATCAACTAAGTTCCACGACATCGCGGCCATAGAAGCCGCCCCGGCCAGAATTGCGGTCGTTAGAAAGAAGGCAGATCTTAAGACCTACCTTGCGGTCCTATCGCAAGCAGCTACCGTGATTGAGCGAGACGCCCCAGACAATGCGTATCAAAGTCTAGCGGCTTAGAGGTTCAAATGCTGACATTGGCCCAGGCGATTCGAGACGGCAGACTAGAGGACTTCATTGAAGAACAGGAAGCCCGTGGCCTGCCGCCCGTTGAAAAATCCAAGCTTGAATCGGCTTTGGCGAGGGCCATTAAACCGCCCCAACCAGAAGATCAAACATCGCGTTCTGTTTCTCGCGGTGGTTCGAGCGGAAAGTAAACTCTTTCAGATAGCGGTCCATGTACTTCGCGCTGATGTGAACGTGCGTCGAGCGGATCGAAGCCTTGAACAGTTTCCAGAAGCTTTCGACGTGATTGACATGATGGAACGCATCATGCCGGTAGTCGTAATACGACCACTCCTTGGCACCGTGTTTCACTGACCCGTGCTTGTACCCGTCGCCGTCCAGTAATCCGTAAGACATGAGTTCATCCGTGGAAACGGTCGAACCCGGCTCCACGTTACGAAGGGTCGCCTCGCGAAGCGTGACCTTTTTGACATTCGGAATGATTTCCGTGGTCATGCGGCCTTCACGCTCTTTCATTCCGAATACAATGGTCTTGCCTTCGGCGCCACGACCGCGCTTGCCGCCAGACCGCTTGCCACCGACATACGCCTCGTCCAGTTCGATATGGCCGCGCAGCATTTCAAAGCCGTCAGCCTTCGCCATCAGTTGCCGGATTTGCTGGCCCATGCGCCAGGCGGTCTTGTAGGTCACGCCAAGCATTCTATGAAGCTGATGAGCGCTCATTCCTTTTTTGCTGGACGCCATCAGTTGATAGGCCAGAACCCATTTGTGCAGCGGCACCTTTGAGCGTTCAAAGATAGTGCCCACGGT
>JAVJRK010000013.1:0-139078 GCA_040218445.1 Rhodospirillales bacterium
TTAATACTATAACTGATTGCGCAACTCCTCTGGCTCAAAAAGAAAGTTGCATTTATTTTCCGCGCGGTTGGCCGATCATGATCGCGGCAGACCTAGCCAAGAGGGGTTCCCGCCAAAAGACTAGAAGGCCGCTCCTGGCTATAAGCCGACATCCTCACAAATGAAAAAGGCGCCCCGAAGGGCGCCTTTTCCAATTCAGTCAGTTCCATGGCATTCACCAATCCGTCAAGGCGGGGGTCCAGCCCTGGATTCCCGCCTGCGCGGGAATGACGGCGATGGGGTTAGTGCGCCAGGATTTGGCTCAGGAACAGCTTCGTGCGTTCATGCTGCGGGTTGTCGAAGAACTGGTTCGGTTCGTTCTCTTCGATGATCTCGCCGCCGTCCATGAAGATCACGCGGTCGGCCACGGTCTTGGCGAAACCCATTTCATGGGTCACGCAAAGCATGGTCATGCCCGTGTCCGCCAACTCGATCATGGTGTCCAGGACCTCCTTGATCATTTCCGGATCGAGGGCCGAAGTCGGCTCATCGAACAGCATGATCTTGGGGCTCATGCAGAGCGAGCGCGCGATGGCAACGCGCTGCTGCTGGCCGCCCGAAAGCTGGCCCGGGAACTTGAGCGCCTGTTCGGGGATCTTGACCCGCTCCAGGTACTGCATGGCGATGGCTTCGGCCTCTTTCTTCGGCGTCTGGCGCACCCAGATGGGGCCCAGGGTGCAGTTTTCCAACACGGTCAGATGCGGGAACAGGTTGAAGTGCTGGAACACCATGCCGACCTCGCGGCGGATCAGGTCGATGTTCTTGAGGTCGTTGGTCAGCTCGATCCCGTTGACCAGGATATCGCCCTTCTGATGCTCCTCCAGCCGGTTGATGCAGCGGATCAGGGTCGATTTGCCCGACCCGGACGGCCCGCAGATGACGATGCGTTCCTTGGACTTCACGCTCAAGTTGATGTCCTTGAGAACATGGAAATCGCCATACCACTTGTGCATGCCGCTGATCTGGATGATGTCGTCCGATCCTTTGGAGGATTCGATCGCGCCGGTCTGTTCGGCGGTTTGCGTTTCAGCCATGGTCTGTGGCTCCTCTAATGACCCGTGTGCAGCTTCTTCTCGAGGTACAGGGAGTACCGCGACATGAGGAAGCAGCTGATGAAGAAGAAGATGGCGACGAAGACATAGACCTCGGTCGAGAGGCCCTGCCACTTGCTGTCGGCCAACGATGACCGCCCGATGCCCAGGATATCCAGTCGGCCGATGACGATGACCAGGGTCGTATCCTTGTAAAGGGCGATGAAGGTGTTGACGATGCCGGGGATTGAGATCTTCAAGGCCTGCGGCAGAACGACCAGACGCATGGACTGCCAGTATTTCAGGCCCATGGAGTCGGCCGCTTCGTACTGCCCTTTGGGGATCGCCTGCAGGCCGCCGCGGATGACCTCGGCCATGTAGCCCGAGGCGAACAGCGTGACCATGATCAGCATGCGGATCAGCAGGTCGAAGTTGGTGCCCGGCGGCACGAAGTAACTGAGCATCACGGCCGCGACGAACAGCAAGGTGATCAGCGGTACGCCGCGGATGAATTCGATGAACGCAACGCAGACGATGCGCAGCACCGGCAGGTGCGACTGCCTTCCCAACGCCAGGCAAATACCGATGGGCAGCGAGAAGGCGATGCCGGTGACGCCAATGATGACGTTCAGCATCAGGCCGCCGAATTGGTCCGTTGCTACGTACTCCAGTCCGAAGACGCCACCGACCAGCAGCACACCGGCGATCAACGGGTAAAGCACTGTGAAGATCAACGCCTTTCCCCGATGCGGCACGTTGTCATAGAGCACGGGGGCCAGGGCGACGAACAGAAGGACCGCCGTCAGGTTGACGCGCCAGCGTTCGGCCTCTGGATAGAAGCCGTAAATGAACAACTGCAGGCGGGTGCCGATGAAGGCCCAGCAAGCCCCCCCGGCCTGAGCTTCGCAATCCTTACGCGAGGCCCCGGTATAAGCCGCGTCGATGAACATCCAGTCCACCATGGCCGGGATGATCTTGTACAACAGATAGACCGTCAGCAGGGTCAGCAGCGTGTTGGTGACCGAGCCGAACAGATTGGTTTTGATCCAATGGACCGGCCCCTTGACCGACGACGGCGCCGGCCAATCGGGATGCTCGCCGGGTGCGTAGGTCTGGACCGCGGAAGTGCTTGTGCTTGCCATGATCCTCTCCCCTTACCTTTCAACCAGCGCGATGCGCTTGTTGTACCAGTTCATGAAGGCCGAAATGACCAGCGAGAAGCTGAGATAAATCAGCAGCACGATGATCATCGTCTCCATTTCCTTGCCCGTCTGCATGAGCGTGATGCCGCCGATGGTCGCGACGATGTCCATGTAGCCGATGGCGATGGCGAGGGATGAGTTCTTGGTCAGGTTCAGGTACTGGCTGGCCAAGGGCGGAATAATGACGCGAAGGGCCTGCGGGATGATGACCAGCTGCAACACGCGGTTGCGGCGAATGCCAAGCGCCCCCGCGGCTTCCCACTGCCCCTTGTTGATGGCCATGATACCGGAACGCACGATCTCGGCGATGAAGGCCGAGGTATAGAGCGACAGCGCCAGCCAAAGGGCCAGAAACTCGGGCAGCATCATGACGCCGCCCTGCAAATTGAAGCGGCCCATCTTGGGCAGTTCCCACACCAAGGGCGAGCCTGAAATCAGAAACACCAGCAGCGGCAGACCGACGATGACTCCCGTGCAGATCAGGAACACGGGATAAATCTTGCCCGTATCCTCCTGCACCTTCTTGGCCCAACGGCGGAACACCATGGCACCGATCACCGCGATGACGAAGGCAGCCACGGTAAAGCCGAAGCCGTCGAGGAATTCGGGGCGCGGTGCATAGACACCACGGTTGGACAGGAACAGGGCATCGCCGATGCTGATCGCCTGCTTCGGCAAGGGTAGGAAATGCACCATGATGCCGTGGATCAGCAGGATATGCAGCAATACCGGCACGTTGCGCGTGAATTCGATAAAGACATAGACGATGCGCGACGCGAGCCAGTTGTTGGACAATCGGATGACGCCCAGCACGAAGCCGAGGACCGTCGCCAGGATAACGCCGCAGACGGCCACCAGGGCAGTGTTCAGGATGCCCACCAGCATGGCCCGCGCATGCGACGATCGCGAGGTGTATTCGATCAGCGTCTGGTTAATGTCGTAGGACGCCGGTTCCTTCAGGAAATCGAAGCTGAAGGTCTTACCCAGCGCTTGCAGGTTCAGTACCGCATTGTTGATGATGTAGGCGAAGAAGGCGAATAGCAGAGCCATCGTCACAATCTGAATGATGACCGAGCGGGTTTCCTTGTTCCGCCAGAGTTTCAGCAGCACATTCGGTTTATCTTGTGCCGTCACGCTTCTTTGATCCACGGTCGTGGTCACGTCAGCCCCCTGTCGTTATTGGGCGGTTTGTTTCAAACCTTACCGGTGTTCCGCCGTCTTGGTCCTGCCCCGAGAATGGGAAGGTCGTTTCTTATTTTCGGCCCCAGAACGAAGACGCGCCGGGGGGAGGCCCCGCCCGGCGCGTATCGTTTAGGTCGTTTGCACGTTTAAGACCCGGCTTACCGGAACGGCGGCGCGTACTGAAGACCACCGTTGGTATAGAGGGCATTCAAACCGCGCTCCAGCCCGATCGGCGTTTTCGTTCCGAGATTGCTCTCGAAGATTTCGCCGTAGTTGCCGTGTGCCTTGATGGCGCGCACGGCCCAGGCCTTGTCGAGCCCGAGCATTTCACCCAGCGCACCCTCGGCGCCCAGCAAGCGAGCGATATCAGGGTTCGGCGGGTTCTTGGCCATCTCGTCGGCATTGGCGGCGGTGACGCCGGATTCCTCGGCCTGGATCAGGGAGAATACGGACCAGCGCACGATGTCAGCCCACTGATCGTCGCCATGACGGACGACAGGTCCCAGCGGTTCCTTGGAAATGATTTCCGGCAGAATCACATGGTCCGAGGGCTTCTCGAACGTGGCGCGCGTCGCGGCCAAGCCGGAGGCATCCGTGGTGTAGGCATCGCAACGGTCAGCCAGATAGTTCTTGCGTGCTTCCGAGCTGTCTTCGATCGGTACCGGCGTGTACTTGATCTTGTTGGCGCGGAAATAATCGGCAAGGTTCAACTCGGTCGTCGTGCCGGTCTGGATGCACACGGTGGCACCGTCCAGTTCCTTAGCGCTCTTCACCCCTTTGGACTTACGGATGATGAAGCCCTGACCGTCGTAATAGGTCGAATGGATGAAGGTCAGCTTCACATCGACATCACGCACAAAAGTCCAGGTCGTGTTGCGGAAGATGACGTCGCCTTCCTTGGAGTTCAGCAGCGTGAACCGGGTTTTACCCGTCGCCGGAATGAATTTCACCTTGTTGGCGTCTCCAAGAACCGCGGCGGCGACGGACCGGCACATGTCGGCATCAAAGCCGGCCCATTTGCCGTTGGCATCCGTAAACGAGAAACCGGGCAAGCCGGTGTTCACGATGCAGTGCAGGATACCACGCGCTTTCACATCGTCGAGCGTGCCCGCCTGGGCCCCCGACGCGATGCTGACAGCCGCAATGGCGGCGGCTGCGAAACTTGCTCGCTTCAACATTAAGTAGATTGCTCCCTGGCTATCTGAGATCGATTTATTACCTTTGTTTTTCACGGGGTTCCCCCTTTGGCGTCCCCGTGAACGCTTACAGGCGTAACATACTCTACAAAAATGCCTCAAGCGAGAATGATTGTTTCAACATGCATAGAACGTGCCTCATGTGTTTTGCCGCGCGCCTTCTAACCCCTTGCGAAAACATGGTTTCCCGGTATCTTTCCGAGGCCATCCAACACATTGAGGACGCCCCCGCATGACCAAGAAATCCCACCGCAAGGATACGGTGATCGCCCATACGGCGATGAAACCCATGGATAATCAGGGCATTCCGAACCCGCCCGTGTATTACGCATCGACCGTTCTGTTTCCGACCATCGAAGATTTCGAAACCCGGGACAAACCACCGTTCGCAGGCGTTCAATACGGCCGTTCCGGCACGCCGACGCAGTTCGCCTTGGAAGAAGCTGTCACCTCGCTTTACGAAGGGGCCCACAAGACCGTTTCCTTCCCCTCAGGCCTGGGTGCCATCGCGGCCGCGACCATCACCTTCCTGCGCCACGGCGACCATATTCTGGTGTCGGACTCGGTCTATGCCCCCACCCGCAAGCGGGTCGGTGCCAATTTGTTGGAACGCGCCGGGGTAGAGATCACCTATTACGACCCCTTGATCGGCGCTGGGATCGAAGACCTGATCCAACCCAATACCCGCATGATTTACATGGAATCCCCAGGCTCCCACACCTTCGACATCCAGGACGTGCCGGCCATCACCAAGGTCGCGCGGGCACGCGAAATCCTGACCGCGATCGACAACACCTGGTCGTCGCCTTATTTCTGCAATCCGTTCGCCCTGGGGGTGGACATCGTGATCGAAGCCGGGACCAAATATTTGTGCGGCCATTCCGACGCCATGCTGGGCACCGTGAGCCTGGCGACGGAAGAATTGTTTCAGGCGGTCAAGGGCATGCAGAACACATTGGGATCCCGGTCCGGGCCGGACGAATGCTATCTGGCGCTGCGCGGCATCCGCACCCTTTCCGTGCGCATGGAACGCCATCAGAAAAACGCCATGGAGGTCGCGACCTGGCTGCAGGCACGGCCCGAGGTCGAACGCGTGCTCTACCCCGCCCTGCCCGACGATCCGGGCCATGAATTGTGGAAGCGCGATCATACGGGGGCATCGGGCCTGTTCGGCGTGATGCTCGGCGATTATCCCAAGGCCGCCGTCTCAGCCATGGTCGACGGACTGGACCTGTTCGGCATCGGCGCCAGTTGGGGCGGATTTGAAAGCCTGGCCATTCCCGCCAATCCGGCGGGCTCGCGCACGGCCGTGCCTTGGCCCCCCAAGGGAACGCCTGACAATCCCATGGTGCGCCTCCATATAGGTCTGGAAGACCCGCGCGACCTGATCGAGGACCTGGAAGAAGGGTTCGCGCGGTTAAACGCGGCGAAATAACGAGGATAACAGCATGAGCAACGACGTGGCGGACCGGGTGATCGGCCGCCTGAAATTCAACGAAGCCGGCCTGATTCCCGCCGTGGCGCAGCAGCACGACACGGGCGAAATGCTGATGCTCGCCTGGATGAATGCGGATGCCATCCGCGAGACGCTGGCCACCGGTCAGGCCTGCTATTTCTCACGCTCGCGCGGCAAGCTGTGGCGCAAGGGCGAAAGTTCGGGCCAGGTCCAGGCCTTGAAGGAATTCCGCTTCGACTGCGACGAGGACACGGTGCTGCTGCTGGTCGATCAGACCGGCGTGGCCTGCCACACGGGGCGGCACAACTGTTTCTTCCACGCCGTGCAGGATGGTGACATCCGCGTGATCGCCGAGCCCGAGGTCGCACCGGAGGACCTTTATGGCGGAAAAGACTGAGCCCGCCCCCCAGGACGTTAACGCGCGCCTGATCGCCAAGACCATCCCGGTCACGGTGCTGACCGGGTTTCTCGGTGCCGGCAAGACGACATTGCTGAACAAGCTGCTGTCCCATCCCGACATGGGCGAGGCCGCCGTGCTGATCAACGAATTCGGGGAAATCGGCCTTGATCATCTGTTGGTCAAGGAAACCCGCGAAGACACGGTGCTGCTTAATTCCGGCTGTCTGTGCTGTACCGTGCGCGGCGACTTGGTCAACGCCATGCGCGAATTGTTCTGGCAGCGGTTCGACAAGAAAATCCCCTGGTTCAAGCGCATGGTGATCGAAACCACGGGCCTGGCCGACCCCGCCCCCATCATCCACACCCTGATGACCGACCCGACCGTCGGCCCACGCTATCGTCTGGACGGCATCGTCACGGTGGTCGATGCCGTGAACGGCCCCGCCACGCTGGATGCCCAGCCCGAAGCCGTGAAACAGGCCGCCGTCGCCGACCGCATCGTGCTGGCCAAAGCGGACTTGGCAACGCCGGAGCAGCTGGCGGCAATCCGTGATCGGCTTTCGGCCCTCAACCCCTCGGCCCCCGTTCTGGATGCATCAACCGACTTCGGCCCCCGGGATTTGTTCGATGCCGGACTGTTTTCCGCCGACCGCAAGATCGCCGATGTCGCCGGCTGGCTGCGCGAAGAAGCCTTCGCCCAGGACCACGCAGAACATAATCACACTCATGATCATGATCATGATCACGATGACGGCGGCCACCACCACGAACATCATCATGACGCCAACCGTCACGACGCGCGGATTTCATCGTTCTGCATGACCATTGATGATCCCATTCCCTGGGACGGTTTCGTGACCTGGATTGAAATGTTGATCACGACCCAGGGCGAGAACCTGCTGCGCATCAAGGGGATTTTGAACATTGAAGGCGAGTCCAACCCCGTCGCCGTGCACGGGGTGCAGCACCTGTTCCACCCGCCCGTGGGTCTGCCGGAATGGCCCGATGATGATCATCGATCCAAACTGGTATTCATCACCCGCGACATCGGCCGCCAGGTAATCGAAGACACGTTCCAGGCGTTTGTTTCACCGGCAACAGACGATTAAGCCGCCTGGCCTTTCTGCTCCCACGGCGGCACGGGGCCGAATTTTTCGGCAAAGAAATCGATGAAGGCGCGCACGTTGGGCGACAGGTTCCGGCGGTTGGAATAGATCGCCAGAATGTCCGAGGTTTCGTCGGCGTATTCCGGCAAGACGCGGATCAACCGCCCCGTGGCCAAAGCATCGTTAACCAGATATGTGGAAAGTCGCGCCACACCGACACCGGCCAAGACCGCATAATAGATGGCATCGGCGCTGTTGGCTTCGAAATTGCCCTTGATAGGCAGGCGCCAGGAGTCCGCTCCGCTATCAAACGCCCAGGTATTCCAGGCCTCTACGGTCGAGATGCGCAGGCAATTATGCCCTGCCAGATCGTCCGGCGTGGCCGGTGCCCCGTGTTTCGCGACATAGTCGGGTGCTGCCACGTAAACCCGCCGATTGGTCGCCAGTTTGCGGGAAACGACCGATGCGTCATCGATCTGCTCCGTGAACCGAATGGCGACATCGACCTGTTCTTCCACCAAATCGATCGGCCTGTCCGTGGCATCCAGAAGAACCTTTAAGTCCGGGTTTGCATCAAGGAACCTGGGCAACAGGGGAAGCAACTGCGCTTTGGCGAAAGCCACGGTTGCCGCCACTTTCAACGTGCCCTGGGGGTGATCGACCATGTTCAGAACAAGCGATTCCGCCTCTTGTACGTTCTGCGAAACTTCGGCGCAGCGGGTATAGAACGCGCGCCCGACCTCGGTCAGGGAAATGCGCCGGGTTGAACGGTTGAGCAGCCGCGTGCCCAAACGGTCCTCAAGCTGGCCGATCTGCCGGCTGACGGCCGAGGGCGTGACCCCCAAATCCCGCGCAGCCGCGGAAAACCCGCCGTTTTCAACCACGGCAGCGAACATGATCATCTGCGTCGCGATATCAATTAACTTTATTCCTGTTAAATTTTTGTGTTCTTGTGCGCCACGGTCACAAGCCTTGTGCGTTTCGTGGGGATTATCGCCTATTCATCTTACCATTATATTGCACCGCAACATGATTGTTGCAACGCAGCGATCTCGAATTCAGTGATGAACGACACAAGCCACAGGCATTTATGAAAGGAGTCCTGCAATGAAAGACATCATCGGACATACCTCGTACAAGGAACTCTCCGTCGAAGAATTGGCCCGCCACATGCACGAAGCGGAAATCCTTCGCGCCGAATCGGTGCGGGATCACTTCTTTGCGCTT
Organism: Rhodospirillales bacterium; assembly: GCA_040218445.1. Lineage (GTDB taxonomy): Bacteria > Pseudomonadota > Alphaproteobacteria > Rhodospirillales > Casp-alpha2 > UBA1479. Next base: position 8,839 of record JAVJRK010000013.1, read on the forward strand.
GGCCGGGGCATCGCACACCTTGTCACCGCCATCCGCGACGGCATCGACGGCCTGATCCACCCGAATACTGCGGGTGCACGCTAACCCCCGCCTGCCGTAAGGCAGAATTTCGCCTGACAATTTTCAGCGGAGCAGGCGTACACAGGGCGGGCGTTTCAGCGGACCTCCCACCGCGCGTGGTCCCGCCCTACTCCGCCGGTCGGATCCGGTGACGCTCCCTCGGCCCAGTCACAAGCCAGGGAGGGAGCGTCCCGGACCGTCCAAAACGTCCAATTGGACATGCATTACCCTCTTCCCGCAACGGCGCGGGACTCATCACAATCCATCCGTCACCACGGTGAGCCAGGCTTAATCCCGGCGCCACACATATTACGTTCGTGGCAATCGGGGGCCGTCTACAGCCCCATAGGACTATTGAGTCCCTGTAGCGAATGGATTGCGGCCCGCCAGGCAATGGCGTCCGGCGCTGTTATCAATCTTACCGTTTGGCACTTTTCTTAATTTTTTCAGTGCCTTTCAGAGATAAACAACATCAGGGAAGTTAATCGTCATGAATCGTCGTCAAGCACTCAAAGCCACCACAACCGCTGCCGCTGCCGTGGGCGGTCTCCTTGCCGCGCCATCAATTGTCCGCGCTAAAGACACCTTCAACTGGAAGATGACCAACATGTATCCGGCAGGCGCACCGTTCTATACGGTCGGCCCGGGCAGCCCTTCTGACTTCTGTGCGCGCGTGAAGGAAATGTCGGACGGCCGCCTGAACATCCAGCATTTCGCCGCCGGTGAACTGATCCCGCCCAAGGAAGGCTTCGACGCCGTTCGCGCCGGCACTATCGAAATGAACGCCGGCAACGCCTATTACTGGGCCGGCAAGATCTTCGCCGCGCAGTACTTCACCACCGTACCCTTCGGTCTCAACTTCCAGGGGGTTAATGCTTGGATGTACCACGCCGGCGGCCTGGAACTGTGGAACGAGATCTATGCCGATTACGGCCTGACCGCCCTGCCCATGGGCAACACGGGCGTGCAGATGACCGGCTGGTTCAAGAAACCCATTGAATCCGTTAAAGATTTCGACGGTTTGAAGATGCGCATTCCGGGTTTGGCCGGCAAGGTCTACGAGAAACTCGGCGTCGCCGTGAAGCTGCTGCCCGGCGGGGAAATCTTCCCGGCCCTGGAACGCGGCGTGATCGATGCGGCCGAATTCGTCGGCCCCTTCCAGGACCGCCACATGGGCCTGCACAAGGCCGCCAAGTATTACTACACCACCGGCTGGCACGAGCCGTCCAACGTCACGGAACTGCTGATGAACAAGAAGGCCTGGGACAGTCTGCCCAAAGATCTTCAGGCCATCGTCAAATCCTGCGCCCAGGCCTGCAATCTGGACAGCCACGCCTGGAGCGAAGCCAACAACGCCGATGCTTTGACCGATCTGGTGACCAACCACGGCGTCATCGCCCAAACCCTGCCCGACGCGGTCGTCGCCGAACTGAAAACGCTGACCGAACAGGTTTTGGCGGAAAAGTCCGCCGCCGACCCGCTGACCAAGAAGGTCCACGACCATTTCATGGCTTTCCGTGACAAGCACCGGTCATGGGCGGCGATTTCGGAAAAGCCCTATCAGGGCATGATCTCGTCTTAACGCGGGCGAGGTAATCGCACATGAATCCACGCAGCCCCTCGGGCCTGCGGCGTCTCGAAGCGGCCTTGCTCATTCCGGTGGAATGGGCGGGCCGTCTCGCGGCCGCTTGCGGCCTGCTCATGGTCTTTGTCGTCGCGGGCAACGTGCTCACCCGCTATGGCCTCAACATCAGCTCCGTCGCCCTGCAGGAACTGGAATGGCATCTGGTCTCGCCCATTGCTCTGATCGGCATGTCCTATGCCATGCAGAAGGGCGAGCATGTACGCGTGGATTTCCTCTACGCCCGCCTGCCCGTCCATTGGCAGGCGGTGGTCGACCTGGTCACGGACTTTCTCGTGATCGGGGTTTCCGTCACCATCGTCGTGCTGTCCCTGCCCTATGTGCAGCAGTCCTACGGTATTCTTGAAGGCTCGCCCGATCCGGGCGGCCTGCCCTACCGCTGGGTTCTGAAAGCCTTCATTCCCCTGGGCTTCGGGCTTCTCGGCCTGCAGGCGATCAGCCAGACTCTGGGCGCCCTCACCACCTTCGCCGTCGCGCGCGCCGAGCGGACCGCCTCGCAATGACGGAAATGGAACTGCTCGCCATCGGCATGATCGGTGGCTTCTTCGGGCTTCTGGTGATCGGCATTCCCGTCGCCATTTCTCTCGCCGTGTCGGGCCTGCTGTTCGGCTATCTCGGTTTCGGGACCAGCCTGTTCGGCCTGTTGCCGGGGCGCATTCACGGCGTGGTCACCAATTACACCCTGCTGGCCCTGCCGCTGTTCATCTTCACGGGCGTGATGCTGGAGAAATCCCGCATGGCCGAGGACCTGATTGACGTCATCGGCCACGCCATGGGACGGGTGCGCGGCGGCATGGGGCTCGCCATCGTCATCGTCGGCGTGCTGATGGGCGCGTCGTCGGGCATCGTCGGCGCCACGGTCGTCACCGTCGGCCTGCTGGCGCTGGGTCCCCTGGTGCGGCGCGGCTACGACAAGGGCTTGGCCTGCGGCACCATCTGCGCCTCGGGCACGCTCGGCCAGATCATTCCGCCCAGCCTGGTCCTGATCCTGTTGGCCGACATTCTGGGTCTGTCCGTGGGCACCCTGTTCGCCGCCGCCATGGTGCCGGGCCTGATGTTGGCGGGCATTCTCGCCCTCTACCTGCTGCTGCTCGGCTATTTCCGCCCCGACATGGCCCCTGCCATTCCCGAAACCGAACGGGATGCCATGGGCCGGCGGGAACTACTGACCAAGCTGGCCAAGGTCGTGCTGCCGCCGCTTGCATTGATCTTCGCCGTGCTGGGCTCCATCGTCGGCGGCGTCGCGGCACCGACGGAGGCCGCCTCCATGGGAGCCCTGGGCTCCCTTGTCCTGGCCCTGTTCGGCAGACGGCTGAACGTCCGCATCCTGGTGGAAGTGTGCAAAAGCACCCTGCTGACCTCGGCCATGGTGTTCTTCATTCTGATCTGCGCCCAGCCGTTCGGCCTCGCCTTCCGGGGTCTCGGCGGCGAACACCTTGTCGGCTACATGTTCGATTTCATCCCGGGCGGCGTGACCGCAGACCTTCTGTTCATGATGGCCGTGATCTTCGTGCTTGGCTTCTTCTTGGAATGGATCGAGATCTCCTACATCGCCCTGCCCCTGTTCCTGCCTGTGTTCGTCAATTCGGACGTCGACATGGTGTGGCTTGCGATCCTGGTCGCCATGAACCTGCAGACCTCGTTCCTGACCCCGCCCTTCGGCTGGGCCCTGTTTTTCCTCAAGGGCGTGGCGCCGCCGGGAATCACCACCGGCGACATCTACCGGGGTGTCATTCCGTTCATCGTCCTGCAGATGGGGACCCTGGGCCTACTGTTCACTTTCCCGGAAATCGCGACTTGGCTGCCCAAAGCGATCGGGTGGTGACGGAAATCACGAAAGGTTATTGCGTCGGCACGTAGTGGTCCTGCCACTTGAGCACGATGTTGAAACTCACGCTCACCCGGGTTTCCTTGGACAGGTTCGGGTGAATGAAGTGGTTGAGGAACGCCGGCCACATCATCAACAGCCCCGGTTCCGGCAGCACCGTGAATTCCGGATCCACATAAGGATCGTTTCGGATTGCGTTCATATTGATCCCCGGTCGGGGGTCATAGAATGTGATGTGCGACGGGCGCAGGTCGGCGCGGTTGCGCATGGGCTCCTTCACCCCTGGCATCTTCAGGTAATAGGTTCCCGACAGATACGCCCCCGGGTGGTTGTGGGCGTCGTGGTAATCGCCCAGGCGGTTGACGTTGGGCCACCCCTGGATGGTCCAACTGACATCGTAATCGATGCCGATGGCGCGCAGATAATCGACCACCGTGGCGTTCACGCTTTCCCGCAGCCAGTTCACGGCGGGATGGTCCTGATTGAAGAAATCGGGCGCCAGATAATCCGTGGTCAGGTTCTTGTTCACCCGCTCCATGTCGCGGATCAGTTTGACCAGGGCCTGGGTCGGTTCCTCGAACCCCGGCAGGCGCCGGCGCATCAGCTTGGTCGGCCAAAGGTCGAGAATGCCGTCTTGGGCAGGGTCAGAGGGGGTATCAGCCATGATCAGGTCGCCACCACGGCGGGTGGAATGCCGCCTAGAAGCATCCCAGGCCGTACAGCGAATTTTCGATCACCTTGGCGGCATTGGCATCCAGGCTTTTGGACAGCACGTAGGCCCCCGCATCCCGCAATTCGGGTGCGAAGATCAGGGCGGCCATGCCGACCAGGGCGGCGAGTGCGAAATGCCGTTGCATGACGGCATATTATGGCCGTTTGGCGGTTGATCCAAGGAAAATGGCGGTCCGGGAATTTGGGAAACCGCGACGATACCGCGTTCACTGTTTCGCGAGCCTCTCTGGTACGCCGGGGCCGCAATCCTATATGTTGATCACCATCCCCGCCCGCGGGCATGCTGCAACAGTGTCGGAGGATCAGCGCCATGTTTTCCCTATTCAATACCCCTGCGAAATCCCAGATGCCGGCCGCCGATCAGGCCCTGCCCGGCCGCGACACGCCGATCCCCACGTCGGAAACCCATTTCGTCACCGGCAATCCCATCAAACCACCGTTTCCGGACGGCATGGATACGGCGGTGTTCGGCATGGGGTGTTTCTGGGGGGCAGAGCGCATGTTCTGGAAAACGCCGGGGGTGTGGACCACGGCCGTCGGTTACGGCGCCGGCTACACGCCCAATCCGACCTATCAGGAGGTCTGCACGGGCCAGACCGGCCATAACGAAATTCTGCTGGCGGTTTTTGACACAGCGTCGGCAACCTACGAAGACATGCTCAAGGTGTTCTGGGAAAACCATAACCCGACCCAGGGCATGCGCCAGGGCAACGACCGGGGCACGCAATACCGTTCCGGCATCTATGTGAACTCTCCGGAACAACGCGCCGCCGCCGAAGCGTCCTTGATGGACTATCAGTCAGAACTGACCCGGGCCGGATACGGTGCGATCACCACGGAAATCAAGGATGCCGGGCCGTTCTATTACGCCGAGGACGTGCACCAGCAGTATCTTGCCAAAAACCCGGGCGGCTATTGCGGGTTGGGCGGCACGGGCGTCGCTTGCCCCGTTGGATTGACCGTCGGATAACGCCGCTTCGTCATCACCTATATCTCATGTCCAGGGTGTGCCAATCATCACACAACCCAGGGGTTTCCTTCATTATTTTGGCATCGAAACAAGGATGACCAAAAGACCGGGCGAAGGATCAGCGGACCCGGAAGAAAGGAACCCCGATGACGAAATTGCTCATATCCGACGAAAACCCCGATGGCGCCAAACTGGAAGACGTCTTGCGCGCCGTCCGCAACGACATCATCACACGATGCCAGCAATCCGTCGCCGACCATGACCGGGACACGGAAAAAGTCATTGCCAACAACATGCGGATTCTCACCATGTTGACCGATTGCATCGAATTGGCAGAAGCCTCGACAGAGATCCTGGTACAGGCCTATGGCGTCGAACAAGCGGCCAAAGGCGTCGCGCGCAAGCCCGGATGATCCGGTCGATCAGCCGTATAATTCCGCCGAACGCGGCGGGCGGCCGCACCGGCCGCGCGAATTCGGCGTAGACGCCGGGATATGAATGAAGGCACTCTCGGGCAAACATCTTATCTGTCCACGAGGAAGCCTTCATGATCCACGAACTGAGAATTTACCACTGCGTACCGGGGCGCCTGCCGGCCCTGCTGAACCGTTTCGCGACGACCACCCTGGGCATCTGGGACCGCCACGGCATTCGCCAGGCCGGGTTCTGGACAACGGAAATCGGGCCGTCCAACCACGCTTTGTACTATTTGCTGGAATGGGAATCCCTGGCCGAACGCGAAGAAAAATGGAACGCGTTCCAGGCCGATCCCGAATGGATCGAAAAGCGGGCCCAGTCGGAAAAAGACGGCCCCATCGTCGCGACCCTGGAAAACCACATCCTCAAACCGACGGCTTTTTCGAGTGTGAAATAGCCCAGGTAACAACGCATGCAGGCCCGCGCCCAGTATCGGGTGCGGGTCTATTTATATGCAATTTCAAATATTTAGAACAGAACGAACCGGCGTTACGTCTTAAACCCGACAACGCCGGCCTTTAAGAAACTTTGTACCGCGACATATCGGCAAATGCCGCGACCGCGGCACTGGCAATGACGGTTTCATATCCGCGCTCTGGATAGGGAACGTTCAGCCCCCCTTTGACAACACGGACCGATGCTTTGCCGTGCGGCAGCATGGCCTTCACGGCTTCCTGATCGACCGCCGACGGGTCCTGCACGCCGATCGTCACCTCGACCGTCATATCGGTATCCGGATCCCCGCCCAATTCGCGCATGAACGACAGGCTTGAATGATGGATGGCGTCATCGACGGCGCGGCAGGCGGCTTTCGTATAATTGCCCCCGCGCAGAGAGACGCCGGACCCCATTTCCAAAATCACGCGATCCAGTTTCTTGCTCATTGGGCGTCCCCCAGAACGTCGTCCGAAACCTCCATGCGGACCACAACAGCCGCATGGGCAAGCAAGGTTGAATCCTTGCCGTCCGGCGTCGTTATTTCCAACCCGCCCTCTTGGCAGATCACGGTGATCTGACCGTAAGGAAAGACGGCCGCGACGGCGGCCTTGTCGATTGTCTCGGGACGGGGTGCGCCGATGGTAACTTCGATGATCATATTGTCGCGCGGCTGCCCCAGGGCATCGGCGATCTGCAGGAAATTCCGCCACAGCGCGTCCCGCACGGCACGTTCGGCGGCTTTGGTGCTGTCCGCGCCATGGATATCGGTGCCCTGCCCGAGCTGCAGAACCATGCGTTTCAAGCTCACCGCGCCTCACTCCCTTTAAGTCATTGATATAACTGGCGACCCCGGCAGGACTCGAACCTGCAACCTGCTGCTTAGAAGGCAGCTGCTCTATCCAGTTGAGCTACGGAGTCCCCGGCGGACAATACGCCGGAGACACATGGCCCGGCGCAGCCCGAAATCAGTGGGTCCACACACCCACTCTGTTGAAAGCGAAATTGTCAGAATAGTTCTTGGGCTTGACCTTGCGGGATTTCGGCTCGATCACACGGTAGATCAGGCCATTTTTCTTGGCGTAATCGACGGCTTCTTCCTTGCTGTCGAACTTAAGCCGCAGCTGCCCCTTGGTGTCACCGGAACCGATCCAGCCCATCAGCGGGTCCGCAACGCGGGCCTCCGCAGGCTCGTATTCAAGAATCCACCGGCGGGTCTTGCCGCGGCCGGACTGCATGGCGTTCTTGGCCGGTTGAAAAATGCGCGCTTCGCTCATCTGCCTGTTATCCCTTCCAGACATTCCCTGCTCGGATCCGAACAGGCATGTTCGACACTTCTTTCTATGAAGGCCTTGGACCGCATCCGTCAACCGGCAGGTTAACGGCTGTTGTGACCCTGCCCTCCGCATATTGGTCGGGGCGACTGGATTCGAACCAGCGACATCGTGCTCCCAAAGCACGCACTCTACCAGGCTGAGCTACGCCCCGATGCGGGGGAAACCTATGATTTAAGCCTGCTTATGGCAAGCGCGGCGTGACGGTTATGCCCCGGCAGCGGCATCATTGAAACATGGCATGCGCCACATGGTCGCCGACACGGATGTTCAGACGAGCAACGGTCCCGGCCGCAACCTCCAAAACCGCGCGATTCCGGCCCGGTGCCTCAATGGTTTCCTGGGAATGGGGCGTCGCGTACTCGCGGATGTAATTGATTCGGCCGTCCGTTCCGATGAACAGCATATCCAGGGAGATATAAGTATTCCGCATCCACATGGAAATATAGGTGGGCCGCTGGAAATCGAACAGCATGCCGCGATCGGGCGCCAGTTCCTGGCGAAACATCAGGCCGAGCGAGCGTTGGGCGTCCGTCATCGCCATCTCGACCGTGAACCGATGGTCGCCGTCGGCCGTTTTGACGACGGCGCTGGATTCGCCGAACGTGACCGCGGGTTCAGCCGCCAAGAGCGGATTAATCCACAGAATCGCCGCCCCGACGAGCGCCCTCAGAACCATTCGACGGCTGAAATTGATCAATCGGTTTGCCTGAAATCTCATCCCGCGTTTCGTCCCATCGTCATAATCGCCTGACTTTCCAAAAGAAATACGGCCCTCTGGTATACCAAGAGCAACGCCCTTGTAATTATTGAAAATTATGACGAAATTGTTGCCACGTCGATGGCTTTGGATGATATATCTGAGCCTCGGCTCATCCAGCGTCGCGTGACGCCGCAAACTCGGCGGCGGCACCAGATTGGGGAAAACGGGGGAACATCCAGATGCTTCACGCACTCAGCCTTAGCATCGGCCTTGCTGCTTTGTGGTGGTTGCTTTCCGGCTTCACCCTGCCCCTGATTCTCGCGTTCGGCGCCCTATCCGTCGCCCTTGTCGTGTTCATTGCCATGCGCATGGACGTGGTCGACCACGAAGGCCACCCCATCCACGCAACCTGGCGGTGGATCACCTATATGCCCTGGCTGGGCAAGGAAATCGTCATGGCTAATATCGACGTGGTTAAGGCGATCCTGTCGCCGAAAGGCCGCGTCCACACCACCGTCATCCGCACCAAGGCAACACAAAAAACCGAACTGGGCCATGTGATCTATGCCAATTCGATCACGTTGACACCGGGCACGGTGACGCTCGCCGTCGAAGACGGGGTGATGACCGTCCACGCCCTGACCCGGGGTGCGGTCGACGGTTTGAAGACCGGCGAAATGGATCGCCGATGCACCGCCGTCGAAGGTGCACCGGAAGAGGACCGCTGATCCCATGAGCTTCGCCGCCGCCACATTGGCCGTTCTGGTCACCATGATCCTGGTTCTGGTGCGGGCCCTCAAGGGACCGACCGTGTTCGACCGGATTCTCGCGGTCAACTCGTTCGGAACCCTGACCGTGCTGCTGATCGCCGTTGTCGGCTTTTTGCAGGGACGGCCTGAATTCCTCGATCTGGCGTTGGTCTATGCGCTGATCAATTTCATCGGCACCATCGCCGTGACCAAGTTCATCAAGTTCCAGGATATGGGACACGGGGAAGAAGCCCCCGGTTCGGACGCGGGAGACATCTGATGGACCCGATCCTTTTTGACATCCTGACCTGGCTGTTCGTCATCCCCGGCTGTCTGCTGCTGATCATCGGCGGTGTCGGCATGATCACCATGCCCGATGTGTTCGCGCGCATGCATCCGGCCGGCGTGATCGACACTCTGGGGTGCGAGCTAATTCTGGTCGGCCTGATGTTTCAGGCCGGATTATCCATCGTCACGATCAAGCTCGCCCTGATCCTGGCCTTCATCTTTTTCACCTCCCCCACCGCGACCCACGCATTGGCCCGGGCTTGCCTGAACGCCGGCGTCACACCCAAGGTGGATGAAGAAAAGAGCGCGGCTCTCAGCCGGGGAGGCCGGTCATAGAAAACATCACGATCATCGTTCTGATGCTGATCATGGGTGCGATAGCGCTGGCCATAGCGCGCATCCGTGACCTGTTCGCCGTGTCCATGCTGTCGGGCATCTTCTCGCTGACCGGGGCGGCGATCTATGTGGTGCTGGACGCGGTCGATGTGGCCTTCACCGAGGCCGCCGTGGGGGCAGGCATTTCCACCGTGCTGATGCTGGGCACCCTGGCCCTGACCACGCGGCAGGAAAAATTGGGCGGCGGCAAGGCCAAGAGCACGGCCGCGTTCCTTGTTGTCACGCTGACCGGCGCGGTGCTGGTTTACGGCACTTTCGACATGCCGCGATACGGCGACAAAATCGCTCCGATCCACCATCATGTGGCGCCGCGCTACCTAGGAAAATCGGCCGAGGAAGTCGGCATGCCCAATGTGGTGACCAGCGTGCTGGCCAGCTACCGAAGCTTCGACACCCTGGGCGAAGTCTTCGTGATCTTCACCGCCGCCACGGGCGTGCTGGCCATCATGGGCCGGGCCGCACGGCGCCGGCGCGAGGATGAGGAAGCGGACGATAATAATTCACCGGCCCAGGAGAATGCATCATGATGCATCGCAAGGTCGTTCTCCGCGTCGTTTCCAAGTTTCTGATTCCGCCGATCCTGCTGTTCGCGCTTTATGTGCAATTCCACGGCGATTTCGGGCCCGGCGGCGGGTTCCAGGCCGGTATCATCTTCGGCGCGGGCTTTATTCTCTATGCCATCCTGTTCGGGGTCGAGACGGTCAAGAAGGTCCTGCCGCCCTGGGCGACGCGCCTGCTGTTGGTGGTCGGCGTGCTGACCTATGGCCTGACCGGCGTCGTGGGGCTTGTTCTGGGTGGCAATTATCTGGATTACAACGTGCTGGCGCATACCCCCTTGGATGGACAGCATTACGGCATTTTGATCGTCGAACTGGGCGTCGGCATTACGGTGGCGGCCTCCATGATCACGATCTTCAATGTGTTCGCCGGCCACAGGGGCAGGAACTGACGGATGCAGGGAATAGTCGACGCGTTCCAACCCCTTTATGACCTGTGGCTCGGGTTCGAAGCCTTCATGGCCGGTCCCGGCTCACCCGGCCTGTTCGGTTATTGGATGGTCATCGCCCTGATGATGATCGGCTTCTACATCGTCATTTCCCACGACAATCTGGTGAAGAAGATCGTCGGCCTGAACGTGTTTCAGGTATCGGTGTTCCTGTTCTACATCCTGATGGCCAAGGTTTCCGGCGGCACGGCGCCGATCCTGGCCGAGGGCATCACAGCCTATTCCAACCCCCTGCCCCATGTCCTGATCCTGACGGCGATCGTGGTCGGCGTGGCCACGACGGCGCTTGGCCTGGCCTTGGTCGTGCGTATACGGGATGCCTACGACACGATCGAAGATGACGAGATCCAAGCCGTCGAAGAGGAGGAAGACGCGTGACCACATTCTACGCCTTCTTCCTGTCGCTGCCCTTTGCCGCCGCGATCGAACCCCATCTACCGATCCTGCAGGTCGTGGTGCCGCTGTTGTGCGCGCCGGTTTGCGTGTTGCTGCGCAACGCGAAACTCAGCTGGATCTGGGCAACCCTCGTCACCTGGGTCACCTTCTTCATCGCCTTGGTATTGCTGGGCAAGGTCCTGATCAGCGGCTTGATCATTTACGAACTCGGCAGCTGGCCCGCCCCTTGGGGGATCGAATACCGCATCGACGCCGCCAACGCGCTGGTTCTGGTCATCGTCACCGCGATCGGCGCCATCACCCTGCCCTATGCCAAGGCCAGCGTGGAAAAAGAGGTGCCGGAACCCCGCATCTACCTGTTCTATCTGATGTACATGCTGTGCCTGACGGGGCTGTTGGGCATCACCACGACGGCGGATGCGTTCAATCTGTTCGTATTCCTGGAAATCTCGTCCTTGTCGAGCTACGTGCTGATCAGCCTGGGCGGCAACCGCCGTGCGCTGACCGCGTCCTACCGCTATCTGATCATGGGCACGTTGGGGGCGACCTTCTACATCATCGGCGTCGGCATGATGTACATGATGACCGGCTCGCTCAACATGGCCGACTTGGCGACGCTGCTGCCGGCCGTCGATCATACGCGCACGGTATTGGCGGCCTTCGCCTTCGTCGTCGTCGGCCTGGGCCTGAAGCTGGCCATGTTCCCGCTGCACACCTGGCTGCCCAACGCCTATGCCTTCGCCCCCTCGGCCGTCACGGTCTTCCTGGCGTCGACGGCGACCAAGGTCGCGATCTATGCCTTGCTGCGTCTTGTCTTTACCGTATTCGGCGGAACGGACCTGCTCGCGGCAACCGACATCAACCTGATGCTGATCGTGCTGGCCATCGCCGGTATGTTCGCAGGCGCCTTCGTCGCCATCTTCCAGACCGACGTGAAACGCATGCTGGCCTATTCCAGCGTGTCGCAGGTCGGCTACATGGTGCTGGGCATCGGATTGGCCACGACGGCGGGGCTGACCGGCGGCATCGTTCACCTGTTCAATCATGCCGTCATGAAGGGCGCTGCCTTCATGGCCGTGGGCGCCATGTTCTACGTGATCGGATCGGTCAAGCTGAACGACCTTGCGGGCGTCGGCAAACGCATGCCCGTGACCACGGCGGTGTTCCTGGTCGCCGGCCTGTCGCTGATCGGCACGCCCGTGACGGTCGGGTTCATTTCCAAATGGCAGTTGGTGCAGGCATCGCTTGAACTCGGCTGGTGGTACATCGCCGCCGGGATATTGCTGTCGTCGCTGCTGGCCATCGCCTATGTCTGGCGCGTGGTCGAAGTGGCCTACCTGAAAGCGCCACCCAAGGGCGCGAAGCTCAGAGAAGAAGCGCCCTTGTCCATGCTGGTCCCGATGATCCTTTTGGCCGCCGCCGCCGTCTGGTACGGCATTGACGGCGACACCACCCTGCGCATCGCCGGTGAGGCGGCCAATGCCCTGATGGGCCCCGCATCGGGAGGCAAGCCATGACCGGAATTTTCGCTGGATGGTCGCCGGGCGACGTCATGGTCCTGGCGCTTGTGCTGCCCGTGATCGGTGCCTTCGCCGTGCTGGCCTTGGGCCGCTGGGAAAATGCCCGCGACGGCGCCAGCCTGGTCACGGCGATCTGCCTGTTCTATGTCGTCACGCAGCTTTATCCCCTTGTCGCCGCAGGTGGGCGGCCGGATATCGTGCTGCTGGACATGGTGCCGGGCTTGTCGATCCGGCTGACGCTGGAACCGCTCGGCATGATCTTCGCCGGGATCGCCAGCTTCCTTTGGATCATTACGACGCTTTACGCCATCGGCTACATGCGCGGCCACCACGAAGAAAACCAGACCCGGTTCTTCTTCTTCTTCGCCATCGCCATCGCATCCGCCATCGGCGTCGCCTTGGCCGGCAACATGCTGACATTGTTCGTGTTCTACGAAGTGCTGTCGGTTTCAACCTTCCCGCTGGTCGCGCATCACGGCACGGAAGACGCCAAACGGTCTGGCAGGGTCTATCTGGGCATCCTGCTGTCGACCTCGATCGGCTTTCTGCTATTCGGCATGATCTGGACTTGGCAGCTCACAGGAACACTCGACTTCGTTAAAGGCGGCGTGTTCAACGCCGAACAGGCCCAGGGTCCGATGATGGCGATCCTGTTGGCGCTTTATGCCTTCGGAATCGGCAAGGCAGCCCTGATGCCGTTCCACCGCTGGCTGCCGGCCGCCATGGTCGCCCCCACACCGGTTTCCGCTTTGCTGCACGCCGTCGCGGTGGTCAAGGCGGGTGTGTTTTCTGTCGTCAAAGTCGTGGTCTACATCTTCGGGATCGATATCCTGAATGTGGCACCGGGTACGGACTTCCTGCTTTATGTATCGGGCTTCACCATCATCGCGGCCTCGGTCGTCGCCTTGCGCCAGGACAACCTGAAACGCAGACTCGCCTATTCAACGGTGTCACAACTGTCCTATGTGGTGATCGCGGCGGCGATCCTGACCCCCATTTCCGTCGCAGGGGCAGCCATCCATATCGCGGCCCACGCCTTCGGCAAGATCACCCTGTTCTTCGCGGCAGGCGCCATCATGGTGACCTCGCATAAGACCAAGGTCAGCCAGTTGAACGGCATCGGAAAACGCATGCCGCTGACCATGACGGCCTTCGCGATCGGTGCGCTCAGCATGATCGGCCTGCCGCCGACGGCGGGTTTCGTTTCCAAATGGTTCATCCTGCAAGGGGCGGCCCAAGCCGAACAATGGTTCGCCATCTGCGTCGTGGTCGCATCGACCTTGCTGAACATGGGATATTTCATTCCGATCATCTATGCCGCCTTCATGAAGACCGAAGACCGCCCCGAAGACGCCGCTGCGGGCGATGATCATGCCCATGATGACGAACACGGTGAAGACCACGACGATCACGGTCATGGCCACGGCATCAAATACGATCACGGCGAAGCCGCTTGGCCCATGGCCTGTGCGCTGGCGGTTACCGCGTCGATGACATTCATCATGTTCCTGAACCCGGGTTTGGCCGTCGGCCTGGCCCAGCAGCTGATGGGGATCGCGCCATGAGCGACACAAGCCCCCGCCCCGAAGACGAAAAGCATTGGCTGGTCCGCCCCCGGACCATCCGCAATCTGTGGATCGGCGGCATTGTCCTGCTGTTCGCGGTCACCATGCTCGACGTCATCGTTCACAAGCATGTGCACTTCGGGATCGAAGGCAGCTTCGGGTTCTATTCCTGGTACGGCCTGCTGACCTGTGCCGCCATGGTCGTCATCGCCAAATTGCTCGGCCTGTTTCTGAAGCGGGAGGATACGTACTATGACGATGCCGATTGAGTGGCTCGCCCAGTATCCCTTCCCGCCCGCCCTGATTCTCATTCTGGGCGGTCTGATCCTGCCGTTGCTGCCGGCTGCCCTGCGTTCGGTCGCCGTCCTGGGCCTGCCGATTTTGACCCTGGTCATGGGGCTCAGCATTCCCGACGGCGTGCTGCTGTATCATCCTTTCATCGGGTTCGAACTTGAACTGGTTCAGGGCGATCGGCTCAGCCGCCTGTTCTCCACCATTTTCTCGATCATGGCGTTTGCGGGCGGGCTCTACGCTTTCCGTCATTCCAAGGTGATGGAACTGTCGGCGGCCTTCGTCTATTCCGGGTCTGCCATCGGTGTTGCCTTCGCAGGCGACCTGATCACCATGTTCATCTTCTGGGAAATCATGGCGATCGGCTCAACTCTGGTCATCTGGTCGACCCGGACCAAGGCCTCGCAAGGGGCCGCCATGCGCTATCTTGCCGTCCATCTGTTCGGCGGTGTGGTGTTGATGGCCGGTATCGTCGCCCATGTGAACGCGACCGGTTCCATCGAATTCAGCGCGGTCGAATTGAACAGCCTGGGTGCTTGGCTGATGCTGATCGGCTTCCTGGTCAATGCGGGCGCCCCGCCGTTTTCCAGCTGGATTCCCGACGCCTATCCGGAATCCAGTCCGTTCGGCATGGTGTTCCTGTCGGCCTTCACGACCAAGACCGCCGTGTTCGTGTTGATCCGCACCTTCGCAGGGGTCGAGGTTCTGATCTACGTCGGCGTCTACATGGCCTGCTACGGCATCATCTATGCGTTGCTTGAAAACGACATGCGCCGCATCCTGGCCTATTCGATCGTCAACCAGGTCGGCTTCATGATCTGCGGCATCGGCATCGGCACGGAAATGGCGCTCAACGGCGCCTCGGCCCATGCCTTCGCCCATATCATCTACAAGGCCCTGCTGATCATGTCGGCGGGTGCGGTGCTGCAGCAAACCGGCAAGCGCAAGTGCACGGACCTGGGCGGTTTGTTCCAGAGCATGCCTTTGACCTGTATCTGCGGCACCATCGGCGCCCTTGCCATTTCGTCCTTCCCCTGGACGTCGGGGTTCGTTTCCAAATCCATGATCAACACCGCCGCCGCCACGGAACACCTGACTTTCGTGTGGTACATGCTGATGGCCGCCTCGGCCGGTGTGTTCCTGCATGCCGGCATCAAGTTCCCCTGGTTCGTGTTCTTCCAGAAGGATTCCGGTATGCGTCCGCCGGACCCGGCCTGGAACATGAAGGCCGCGATGATCTTCTTCGCCTTCCTGTGCATCGGGCTCGGCGTTTATCCTGATCCGCTTTACGCCCTGTTGCCGTTCCCCGTGGACTATGTGCCTTACACCTTTGCCCATGTGGCGGAGATGCTGCAGTTGTTGCTGTTCTCGGGCCTTGCGTTCTTCCTGCTGCTGCCGATGATGAAACGGACGCTGACGATCTCACTCGATTTCGATTGGTTCTACCGGGTCCTGGGCCCGGCCGTTGTCGGGCGCATCGTCCAGGCCCTGGCCGCCATCGGCACAGCCGTGGAAGAAACCTTGACCAAGGGCGTCGCCGGCACCATCGCCACGATCAAACGCCACCACGGGCCCGAGGGCCTGATGGCGAAAACCCTGCACCTCAGTTCCATGGTGTTTTGGGTCGTGGCCCTGCTGGCCTTCGTGTTGATTTTGGATTTTGCCCGGGGCGTTTAATGCTTTCCGGATGAAGGCGGTGTCTACTGTTCTTCAATGCGAACGTTGACGTCCATTTCTTCCAGCCCGCCGCCTGAGCGCAATCCCCGGATCGGACAGGCCGTGCCGTAATCCTGCCCCAGCGCCAAACGGATGTAGGCATCTGTTGCGCATTGCTGATTGGCGGGATCGAAGCTGATCCACCCCAAACCATCGACCAGAATTTCGGCCCAGGCATGGCTTGCCAAATGGCTGTCGTTGCCTTCTGCCGCCGCCAGATACCCCGACACATAACGCGCCGGCAATTCCATATGGCGCGCCGCCGCGATGAACAGATGTGCCTGGTCCTGACACACCCCCTTACCGGCGGCCAAGGCCTCGGACGCTTTCGTTTCCACTGTGGTCTGGCCGGACTGATAGGTCACGGCCTCGGCCACCGCCGCCATCAAGGCATGGCCCGCGGCAAGAGCCCCTTCCGATGCCAGAGCCTTGGCGATGGGTTTGGTGAACTTGCGGATTTCGTCGTCGGCTTCCGTGTAATCCGTCGGCGTCAGGAAGATATCAGGTGGAAGACCGTCGTCCATGGGCAGAATACCGTTGGTATCCGATGTGACGATCTGCCCCGCCACGGTGACGCGCACTTCGTCATGATCGCCGTCGAACGTCGCCACATGGGCCTGGTTATCAAAGCCGTCTACCCAAGGCGTCAGCCGGCCCGTGGCCGTGATTTCCCAGGACTGCACCCGCTGGCACAGATCCGCGCGCGGCGTCATCCGCAGATACTGAATGGAGTGCGTCGCCGCTTCCGCGAACTTGAACTGGGTGACGTGATTGACGGTCAAAAACATTCCGGGCTCACTGAATCATCAGGAAGTCTTTTTGGATCTGCAGGCTCAGGTCATGCAGGCCGCTGCGGTAGTCTTCCAGGAAACGCGCCATGCCCGTCCGGTAAATGCGGTCGATGCGTGCCGCCTGCAGACGGTTGAGCAAATCCGCCGCTTGTTCGTATGCGCGTGAACGGGGGCGCAACCCTTGCAGGATTTCACTGGTTTCTTCAACGCAGGCCATGACAGAGCGCGGAATTTCCGGATTGAGTGTCAGCAGTTCGACCACCCGGCGCGGATCGATCTGGCTTTTATAGATTTCCCGGTAGGCCTTATAGGCATTGACCGAACGCAGCAGCGTTCCCCATTGATAGTAATCGAGCGTCGCCGTATCCGGGCGGGATGCCGGGCCCGTCGGCTTGAACGTATGGGCCCGCGCCGCCAGCAGGCGAATGGTGTTTTCCGCGCGCTCGATGAACACGCCCATGCGCCAGAAATCGTAAGCATCGCCGCGCCGCATGGTGCCGTGTGCAACCCCCCGAAACAGGTGAGAGCGCGTCTTGATCCATTCCAGAAATTCGTGATGCCCCATATCCTGCATATCGGCATAGGTGATCTGTGCGATATCCAACCATGTGGAATTGACTGTTTCCCACATATCCGTTGTCAGGACATGGCGGGTCGCGCGCACGTTTTCCCGGGCCGACCACACGCAGGACCGGATACTCGATGCATTATCGCGATCCAGGACCATATAGGTCAGCACCGGATCGGTTTTGAACGTGTCGTACTTGGAAAGGAAGTCATTGCGTTCTTCCTCGGTCTGGAACAAGCCTTCCCACAAGCCCGTTTGCGTTCCACGCCGCGCAGGCAATAGGGACATGTGATAGAGCCCCGTCAGCAGACGCGCGGTGTTCTCCGAACGCTCCATGTAGCGCGCCATCCAGAACAGATTGTCGGCGGTGCTCGACAGCATCATCTGTTGCGCGCCCTCATCTATTCTTCCTCCGCGATCACGGGCGCTTCCAGGACCCAGGTGTCCTTGGTGCCGCCGCCTTGCGATGAATTCACCACCAGCGAGCCCGGCTTCAACGCCACGCGGGTCAATCCGCCCGGCATCACACGCGTTTTTTCGCCCGACAATACGTAAGGCCTGAGATCCACATGACGCGGCGCGATCCCCTCCTCGACCAACGTCGGGCAGGTCGACAACGCCAGGGTCGGCTGGGCGATGTAGTTGTCGGGCTCGGCCTTCAGACGTTTCTTGAAATCGTCACATTCCGCCTTGGTCGCCTTGGGCCCGACCAACATGCCGTAGCCGCCGGAGCCGTGCACTTCCTTGACCACCAGCTCGGCGATGTTATCGAGTACGTACTTAAGGTCGTCCGGTTTGCGGCAGGAATAGGTCGGCACGTTCTGCAGAACCGGCTCCTCCCCCAGGTAGAACCGGATCATGTCCGGCACGAAGCAGTACATGGCCTTGTCGTCGGCAACACCGGTGCCCATGGCATTGCAGACGGTTACCCGGCCGCTGCGCACCACGGACAGAATACCGGGCACACCCAATGCGGAATCCGGTTTGAACGCCAAGGGATCAATGAACCCGTCGTCGACCCGGCGATAGATCACATCGACCCGCTTGGGCCCTTCGGTCGTGCGCATGAAGATCGAGCCTGAATCGACAAACAGATCCCGGCCTTCGACCAGCTCGATGCCCATTTCCATGGCCAGGAAGGCATGTTCGAAATACGCGCTGTTGTATTGCCCGGGGGTCATCAGAACGACTGTCGGATCGTCGACGCCCGGCGGCGCAACAGCCTGCAGCGAGCGCAGCAGATATTCGGGATAGCGATCCACCGGTGCGACCACGGACTGAGCGAACAAATCCGGGAACAGGCGCATCATGGTTTCGCGGTTTTCCAGCATATAGGACACGCCGGACGGTGTGCGCACGTTGTCTTCCAACACATAAAACGTCTTGTCATCAACGCGCACCACATCGACGCCCGAAACATGGGCATAAACCCGTTGCGGCAGGTCCAGGCCCAGCATCTGCGGCTGGAAGGCTTCATTGGTCATGACCAGTTCCGCAGGCACGATCCCGGCGCGGATGATTTCCTGATCGTGGTAAATGTCGTGCAGGAAGGCGTTCAGAGCATCGACGCGCTGAATGGCGCCCCGTTCCAGGATCGCCCATTCATCGTGGCTGAGAATTCGGGGAATGACGTCAAAGGGGATCAGGCGTTCGCCGCCTTCATCTTCGCCATAGACCGTAAAGGTAATTCCAAGCCGCCGGAAAAGCAGGTCCGCTTGCTCATGCTTCTGGCGCAGCCGATCCATCGACTGTTCCGTCAACCATGCCGAATAATCCCGGTAAGCGGAACGGATGTCGCCGTCTCCAGCGTGCATCTCGTCAAATATTCCTGGTTGCAATTTGTCAGACAAAGTAGCCGTTGGCTCCCAGTTGTCCTTAAACGTTAGAGCATCGCTTGGTGCGGCGCAACAGAGCCTGTCGAACGCTGTTGTATTTATTAGCTTGGCCACATGCGCCGTTGCGTGTACAGCCCAATCATGATTCGAATTCTATCGGCAACGATATTGTTCCATGCATTTTCGGCCATTACGGTCACGCCCGCCGTCGTTTGGGCGGAACCGATATGGCGCACCCTGCCAAGGGCTGAAATGCTGGAAGAAGATTCACATCCCCATGAAGTTCAACCAGGTGCCGATGCCCGCTTTCACGCCCTGCCGACGGACAAAGAATCTTTGATCGACGTCAAATGTTCGCTGACCGGACCGGCCGTGCGGGCCCGGATCGAAACCCATGGCATGATGCTCAAGGCCTGGCCGTTGCCCGCAACGGAATTCGACATCAAACCCGGTGCGACGCTTTGGGTCGATATCATCGCGATTGTCCACCCCGGAACACAAGAAGCCCCTTATTTCGCATTCCGGAACCTGGACCCTTCCCGTCTTCTCTGGCACCAGTGCTATAACAATTGAAACAACCGACCATTCGACCACGAACATCCAAGGGACCATCCAATGACCGACGATAAAAAAGGCCAGCCGGAACAAACCGGAATGAAAAAGGGCCTGACCCGCTACGGCGACGACGCTTTCTCTCTTTTCCTGCGCAAGGCCTTCATCAAGGCCATGGGCTATACGGACGATGCGCTGGGCCGCCCGATCATCGGTATCGCCGACACCTTTTCCGGCTACAACGCCTGCCACAAGACCGTGCCGGATCTGGTCGAGGCCATTAAACGCGGCGTCATGCTGGCGGGCGGGCTGCCCGTAGAATTCCCGACCATCTCGATTCACGAAAGTTTCGCCCATCCGACGTCGATGTTCCTGCGCAATCTGATGTCCATGGACACGGAAGAAATGATCCGCGCCCAGCCCATGGACGCGGTGGTGTTGATCGGCGGCTGCGACAAGACCGTGCCGGCGCTGTTGATGGGGGCAGCTTCCGCCAATGTGCCCGCCATCGTCTGCGTGACCGGCCCCATGGGCACAGGATCACACAAGGGTGAGCGCCTGGGCGCCTGCACAGACTGCCGGCGCATGTGGGGCAAGTTCCGCGCCGGGGAAATCGACGAGGCCGAAATCGAGGATATTTCATCCAAATTGGTGCCCACGGCGGGCACCTGTGGGGTTATGGGCACGGCCTCGACCATGGCCTTGATGACCGAAGCCATGGGCATGATGCTGCCGGGCGGCGCCGCCATCCCCGCATTCGCGGCGGATCGCCTGCGCCATGCCGAGGAAACGGGCACGCGCGCCGTCACCCTGGCCAAGGAAAAAGTGACGCCGGATCAAATCATTACGCAAGCGTCCCTGGACAACGCCATGAAGACCCTTCTGGCCATCGGCGGATCGACCAACGGCATTGTTCATATGGCGGCCGTTGCCGGCCGTCTGGGCCTGAACGTCGACCTGGACGCCTTCGATACGATGGGGCGCGATGTGCCGACCCTGGTCAACCTGAAGCCCAATGGCATCTATTACATGGAAGACCTGTGGAAGGCCGGCGGTCTGACCACCATCCTGCGTGAGATCGAAGACTTGTTGAACCTGGACTGCATGACCGTAAGCGGCAAGACCCTGGGTGAAAACCTGAATGCCATGCCGCCGGGCTGGGAACAGGACGTGGTGCGCCCGCGCACCGCCCCCCTCTACCCCGAAGGGGGCATGGTGGTGCTGCGCGGCAACCTGGCGCCGAACGGTGCGGTTTTGAAACAGTCCGCAGCCGACCAGAACCTTTTGACCCATGAAGGTCGTGCCGTGGTGTTCGAAAACCTGGAAGACCTGGCGGAACGGATCGACAGCCCAGACCTGGACGTCCACCCCGACGACGTGTTGATCCTGCGCAATATCGGGCCCAAGGGTGCGCCCGGCATGCCCGAAGCCGGATACATTCCGATCCCGAAGAAATTGGCGTCCCAGGGGGTCAAGGACATGGTGCGTATTTCCGACGGCCGGATGAGCGGCACCGCTTTCGGAACGATCATTTTGCATGTCTCGCCGGAAGCCACCGACGGCGGTCCCCTTGCCCTGGTCCGAACCGGTGACCGCATCCGCCTGGACACACCGAACCGGACGCTTGCTCTACTAGTAGACGATGTCGAAATGAAATCCCGGAAAGACGCCTGGACCCCGCCACCACCCCATAACGGGTCCGACCGTGGGTATCTGAAACTGTACCTGGATACGGTGACCCAGGCCGAAGAAGGCGCCGATTTCGACTTTCTTCAAGCGACGGGCAGCTCATAACAGCCAAGACATCTGCAAACGTAGTTATCTTCAACCGCTTCGGCAGTTAAACGGCCGCACGGCGCATGGTTCTATGTAATAACAACAGGTTGCGGGCGTTTTCATCAACGGGGTTGAAGCAATAGGTCTGGATAGTCACCTCTATTTCCGCCCTCATGTGCCGTGCCGACTGCAGGTTTTCACCGCTGCGATTCCAGAACCGAAACGGCATGGCCGGTTGGGGAAAACCGGCATGTTGCAATCACCAAATGCCGGATCGATTAAGGCGGCACTATGATATGATGCCTTTAGGTGTTGGGGGATGCCTATCGAGGGGAAAATGATCATGGCCTTCCGTAGCCTGAATTCCTGGGGGGATTTCACGTATGGCGCCTCGCGCGAGGAACGGCTGGACGACCTTGCCGCGCCTGCGCTGGTGGACACATTCACCTATTGGAAAAAGATTACGCCCGCGGGTGCAATCGGTCCGGCATGGGGCGTCTTTAGGCTGCAAGACCTCTCACCGGAAGCCATTTCCCTGACTCTGGTTGTCGATGTTCTGCGGGAACCGTTGGACTTTCGTTACCGGTTTTGGGGCACTGCCCATGTAGAGCGGAAAAAGATCGACCGCACGGGACAAAAGACATCCGACGAGCACCCCCAAGGGCGTGGGCCCAAGGTCGCGGGTGAATACCAAACCGTCGTCGAACGGCGCATTCCGCTGTTGTTTTCCCGGCTGATCGAATTCCCCGACGGCCGCCTGCCCCTGCCCCAATTGGCGCTCAGGCTTCCGCTTTCAGACGACGGAAATCAAGTTACCGGGATCGCGTCCGTAACGTATTGGGATGAAAACCAGCTTATCAGCGGAAACGGGCGCTGAACTATCCGCCCAGGAACAACCGTCCCACGTCCTCGTTTTCAAGAAGCGCGTCACCCGAGCCCGCGATGGCCAGTTCACCCGAAACCAGAACATAGCCGATATCAGCAAATTCCAGCCCCTTCTTGGCGTTCTGTTCGACCATGATGATGGTCTTGCCTTCGGCATGCTGCAGGTCATCCAAGATCTCGAACACCATGTCGATAAACCGCGGTTCCAGGCCGATGGACGGTTCGTCCACCAATAGCACTTCCGGGTTCATGACCAGGGCGCGGGAAATTTCCAGCAACCGGCGTTCCCCACCCGACAATACCTTGGCCAAGTGCTTGCGACGCTGGGCCAGGCGGTCGTATTTGGCAAAGACCTTTTCCGCCGCCTCCTTGGCCTGGACCGGTGTTTCCATCAGGAAGCCGCCCATCCACAGGTTTTCCTCGACCGTCATGTCGGGGAAGATGGATTTGTCCTGCAGGATATAAGCGATGCCGGCGCGTTTAAGCTTCTGGTTGGCTGTCAGCTTGGACACGTCCTTCGCCTGATCACCATCACCCACCAGAATTTGCCCACCCATAACCGTGTTCAGGCCATAGATCGCATGCAGCACCGTCGACTTACCGGCACCGTTGGGGCCGATCAGGCAAAGGGATTGCCCCTTGCCGACCTGCAGGTTGAGGTTGTGGATGATCTCCATCTTGCCGTAACCGCACCGCAGATCCTTCAAATTCACGAAGGGTGCGTTGTTGGCCAGGGATGCAACCTTTTCCAAAGGCACATCGGTGGCCATGGCCTTGGCCTGACGGTTGACGTCCTCGACGGAGATCACCGAATCGACCGTCCCCATGTGATAGCCGGTGGACCGACGCTTGGCGGCGTCCCCGGCCGACTCGTTTTCTTCGACTTTGGTTTCGTCGGCCATGATCAATGTGCTCCCAGATAGGCGTCGATAACGCGCTGGTCGTTTTGAACTTCTTCCGGTGATCCATGGGCAAGAAGTTCTCCGTGGGCCAGGCAATAGATGCTTTGGGCCATATTCATGATGACGCGCATGTTGTGTTCAATCACGAATAGCGTGATGCCCAGTTCTTCGTTGGCCCGGCGCAGACGGTCGATCAGACCGTTGATCAGCGTCGGGTTGATGCCTGCCGTGGGCTCGTCCAGCAACAGAACCTCGGGCTTGTTCATCAGCGCCATGGCGAATTCCAGAAGCTTCTGTTGTCCGAAGCTGAGATCGCCGGAAATCAGGCGTCGTTTTTCATAAAGCCCGACAAAGTCCAACAGCCGGTCGACCTCTTCCAAGGTCGCCTTATCGGACCGGTTCGTGAACATGTCCTGAAAGCCCAACTTACGGTGCGGGATCGAGATCAACATGTTGTCGATGCAGTTCATGTTGGAATAGATCCGCGTCTGCTGGAACGTCCGCAGCAAGCCTAAACGGGCGATCTGCGGCACCCGGTAAGTAGAGATTTCCTCGCCTTTGAACTTGATCGATCCGTCATCGATCGGGTGATAGCCGACGATCGAATTGAACAGCGTCGTCTTTCCCGATCCGTTCGGGCCGATCAGCCCGGTAATACCGCCGGACGGCACTTTGAGCGAAACATTATGGTTTGCAACAACGCCGCCGAAGGACTTCGAGACGCCGGAGATTTCAATTACAGGTGCGTCGGTCATTCGGCCGCCTCCTTCTTCTCGACGACGATGCCGAATTTTTCCGGGAACTTCTCCATCAGCCAGCCCATGATCCCCTGCTGGAAGAACACGACGTTGATGATGATCAGCATGCCGAGTGCCACCCACTGCCAACCCAGGAAATAGGTCCAGGTGACTTCCTTCAGTACATGGAACAGGATGGCGCCCAGAACCGGCCCCCACAGCGTCCCCTTCCCGCCTAAAAGCGACATGGCGACCATGAAGATACCGAAGGTCACGGTCGGGAATGCAACCTCAAGCGGCTCGATAAAGCCGGTGATGTTGCCGAACAGCGCCCCGGATATTCCCAGGAAAAACGCCGACACGGCCCAGGCGATGGTTTTGTAGCGCAGGGTGTGCACGCCCATGGCTTCGGCTTTTTGTTCGTCATCACGAATGGCGTTGATGGCAAGCCCGAAACGGGTCGAATACAGCCAGCTGCAGAACAGGTAGGTCGCGATGGCCGCGCCGAAACACATGAAGTAGAACATCATTGATTTGGCATCGGCCGAGCCGGGGAACACGGGCATGCTGATGCCGCCGCCGGCACCGACCCAGTCCCAGGTCCCCATCAGTTCGCCGGCCGCGAGTGCAATACCCAGCGTGCCGATGGCGAAATAGGGCCCGCGCAGGCCGAATACGGTCCACCCCAATAGCCCCGCGATAAATGCCGACCCTATGGCCGCCGCCACGATCCCCACGATCAGGCCCATGTAATATTGCTGGTCGGTAAAGGTGATCTTCACCCCGCCGTTGGATGCCGTATAGGCCCCCACGTCGGTAATGAAAGCAACCTGCACGATGGCGCAGATATACATACCCGTGCCGAAGAAGAAGATATTGCCGAGGGAATTGTATCCCATCTGGCCGCCCATGATGTCCCAGGTCAGCGCGAACAGCACCATGACCCAAAGGACCGCCACCTGAATGGTCAGGCCCGGTATCACGAAGGGCGCCGCAAAGCCGAATATCAGAATCGGCAGGTGCAGCTTCGGATTGAATTTTTCCATTTTTGTTGTGTCCTCGTTTTTCTTCGTGCGTCCTATTGGACGACCTGCCGTTGGCGGCGCATCTCGATCTGGCGCCAGACCAGAACGAACAACAACAGGCCAACAACCGTGGCCTGCTGGAATTCAGCACCCAGCACGAACCCGCCGTATTGCTCCATCACGCCCAGCCCAAGGCCGGCCATGATTACCCCAGGCAGGTTACCGAAACCGGCCGCCGTGACGATCACGAAGGAACGGATGGAATGGGAAATGCCGTAGAACGGCTGGATCACCCAAATCATCGAAATCAGCGCCCCCGCTGCACCGCAAATCGCGGCGTTCAATGAATAGGTGAAGGCATAGACCTTGTCCGTATCGATCCCCATGACGCGGGCCGCACGGGCGTCCTGCGCCGTGGCGCGGATCGCCTGCCCCATGCGCGAATTCTTCATGAACAGGATGACGCAAACGGCCAACAACGCACATAGAGCAAACGTCACGATTTTAATGTCAGCGACGGTCACCGAATTGTCGAAATAGGACCGGATGGGATAATGGCTATCCGCGGTTTGAACCTCGGGCCCGAACATCAGGTTGAGCGCCTGGGCCAATACGATCGCAAGGCCAAAGGTCGCAAGCAGCGATGTGAACATATCCTTGTCGATCACCCGGCGGATGATCGTGACATACATCAGCCAGCCGAAGCCGAACATAATGACGATCGCCGCGGGCAGCCCCCATAAAGGGTGAATGCCCTGCGTTCCCAGCCACCAGGCGATGTAGCCGCCCATCATGACGAAATCGCCCTGGGCCAGGTTTTTGACGTTCATCACGCCCCAGACCAGGGCCAGGCCGTATGCCGCCAGCGCAAATGTCGCGCCGATGAACAGCCCATCGAGAACAAGTTGAAGATTAAAGACCGGCGCAGCGGTCAGAATTGCAATGTTGTCCCACATATCCCCGAACCATCCTTAAGCCGAATACGGACGTTGAAAAAAATGCCAGTGAAATTGAATATTATCATATGCGCAGGGTCACCGCCCCCGGCCGATAAAGCCGAGGGCGGTGCCTGTCACATGCCTGCAGATTTGACCATCACAGGCTAGAGGCTCGAGTACTACTGGGCCTTACGGGGCCAGTTCACGGGATGGGACGCCCATTTGGACGGCGCAACCACGTTGTACTCACCATTCTGGATCTGGCGCAGAACCATCGGCTTGGCGGTGTTGTTGCCGGCCGGGCTGAACTTGATCCCGCCATAGAACGTTTCCATTTCCGTGGCTGAAATGGCATCGCGCACCTTGGATGTATCGAAGGAATTGGCCCGCTCGAAAGCGTCCTTCCACACCAGAACGGCCGCCGTAGCCTGCGCCGACTGATAGGGAACGTTCTTATAGCCGTCATAGGTCTTCTTGAAGAGCTTGTCGTAATCACCGGCGGTGCCGAAGTACTTACCCTTATAGCTCAACGTTTCCGCCCATTGCGTCGGGCACAGGAAATCGTTGGTCGAAGCCCCGAACTTGGACGTGATCTTGGCCGCTTCGCAATGGGTCATCGCGATCATCGGCACCTCGATCCGCATTTCCTTGATCTGACGGGCACCGGTGGCGGCCCCCTTGGAATGGCCGGACAGCAGCAGCAGGTCAGGCTTCAACGCCTTGACCTTGGTCAAGGTCGAGGAAATGTCGTTCAGGTCACGCGGCATCTTGTCATCAATGATGACCTTCATGCCGTACTTCTTGGCATCGTCAAGCACACCTGCGCGCACATCAAGAGAGAACGGATCGTTCTCGAACGCCATGGCGACCTTCACGTCGGATGCTTTTTTGCCGTTCTTTTCGGCGATTTCGGCAGCCAGGGAAATCGAGCTCGCCAGGTACTGTTCAGAAGTCGACAGAACCGCGAACAGGTACTTGTAGCCCTTGTTGAACAAGGACCGCGAAGCGCCTTCCGCTTCAACCATGGGCACTTTGTATTTTTCCATGATCGGCGCGGCGGCCTTGGTGGTGGCTGACGAATACGGCCCCAGGAAGTACTTCACACCGTCCTGGTTGACCAGGCGCTCAAGCAGCTGTGCCGTACGCAGCGGCGTGGATTCATCATCGTAATACTGGATCTTCAACTTATAGGTCTTGCCGCCGACTTTGACGCCGCCCATTTCGTTGATTCTCGCCACACCCAGGTCGTAACCGTTTTTGGCGTGGATGCCGTTGGTCGAATACTTGCCGGTGAATGAGATCGCCGAGCCAAGAATGATGGTATCGCCGTCGACCTTGGCTTGCGCCGGTCCGGTCATCACCAGCCCCGCAACGGCGAGGCTTGCCGACACGGCAGTAAGGAGTCGCTTGGTATTCATGTGTGTCCTCCCAGACAGTATGAGTTAGACGCGTTGTTTTTGTTTTTATGCGCCTTGCTTTACTTGGTCCGATCTCCGGCAAACTCCCAAACGCCGACTTTTTGCCGTACGTGCCGAATATCGTTCGCGCCTGATATTAACGGAGTGACCGCATGGCGCAAGCGGAACCCAAGGTCTGCACCGTAATTTACTGTTTTATTGTGGGTTTTTTTTGATTTTAGGAGCTTTTTGCGCCCGGATTCCAGGCTTTGACCTGAACCGGCTTCCCGGTCTGTGTCACGAACACCTTGGGCTTCACAACCTGCTGTACACCCGGCGTATTTTCAGCGCGAACAAAAGAAAGTCGCATGGCATCCAAGGTGATCTCGGTCCGTGCCCCCTTGGCCCGGGCTTGTTTGTAGGCGCTGGTGCCCTTGGTGATCTGATTCAATCGCTCCATGGAGGCATGACCAAACCGCTTCCACAGGCTTGCCAGATAGCTGTCGATTTCATGGGGAATGAACAACTCGACCTCGATATTCGGGCGGCCACGGGAAAATCCCGCA
Source organism: Rhodospirillales bacterium (assembly GCA_040218445.1). Lineage (GTDB taxonomy): Bacteria > Pseudomonadota > Alphaproteobacteria > Rhodospirillales > Casp-alpha2 > UBA1479. The sequence goes on from JAVJRK010000013.1 coordinate 36,919, forward strand.
TAGATGTTCGGCTCCAGCGGTCCCAATTCATCGGCAACGAACACCGCAGGCATGAGCTTACTGCCGTTCTGCAGAACAGCGTAATAGCCCTGCGCCAGGAACAACAGGCGCTGCAGCTTCTGCGGTTGCAGATATTCGTTCTGTTCCAATGCCGTATCCGCGAACCAGAAGGCCACGTCAAAGGCGCTGTTTACATCGGCACGAATGGCCATAAACCCAATTTCCCGTGTTGTTCCGGTCTATTGCGGCGCTTCATCAATCCACGGCCGCACCCCGACCCGTTTGAACAGCCCAAATGCTTGAGCGCCCAAGTATGCTCGCCATTGCCCAATGAAAGATTAACACGCCCCTGCCGTGGGCGGTCCAGCCAAATCGGCCGGCAATCCCATTGTCCCGCCTACCCTGTATGTGCGGCCGAACATAAAAAAACCGGCCTCAAGCCGGTGAAAACAACGAACTGTCCGTAGAAACTACAATCGCATGCTGAGTGTCGTCCCTTTCCGGGGCAAGGTACCGTGGATAACCTGAGCATTCAGTTCGTAGGTCGCGATGGCCTTTGACAACACGCCGGCGAAATTTTTGGGCCGCCCTTCTTCACCATAGGTCGTCGGTGCATTGATCTCACTTTGAACGATCTGCGCGAAGGTCTCGTTGGGCGCCGTGAACCGCCCCCGGCCGAGATTGGGGTTACGGCGGCGGTCATCGGATAGGGAGCGTCGGTCATCGTACTTATCATCCGGCGCATTCTGAAAACCGAACTGGGCAGCCTCAAATGACGGCGCATTGCCACCGCTCAACTCCTCGATGCGGCCATGACCGGCCACATTCGACGTGCCCGTCATCCGGGCAGTCGATACACTGGCGATGGCCGGTGCGGCGGTTGGGGTGACTTTTGCCATATTCCCGTTCGTTCAAATGCGTTCGCACACGCCTCATTGAAGGCATGCTCTGGGCACACTGCTCCATTAGGACGCAGATATACCACTACACCTTATAAATTATAGGAGTCTTAACGCCGGAACAAGGCTATAAAACAGTTTGTTTTCAAAGCACTATGGGAATAGTTAATTGCCGTGTTAACCATCTTTTGCCATAAGCCGGTCAATAAACTCGATGACCGCCTCATCGGCACCAAAATCATAGACATCCGTATGCCCTGCACCCTCAAGCCAGACCGCCTGTTTCGGCTCCTTGGCAAGGTCGTACAATCGCTGTCCCTGCGACTGTGGCACCGTTCTGTCAGCAGTGCCGTGTATAACCATTACAGGCGCCCGCACATTGGCGATTTTCGCTTTTGATTCGAACCGGTCCCTGATCAGCAATGAGGTCGGCGCCCATGGATAATGATACCCGCCTGCATCCGCCATGGAAGTAAAGGGCGCTTCGAGAATCAACGCCCGTGCGGGGGTTCCCCCCTGTGCCAGTTCCAAGGCAAGTTGAACGGCAACGCCGGTGCCCAGGGATTCGCCGTAGATCACGACATTCGAAGGCTTAATGCCCTGCCCCGCCAACCATGCAAGGTTGGCCCGCGCATCGGCATAGAGCCCTGCTTCCGTCGGCGATCCGGGATTGCCTCCATAGGCACGGTATTCCGCCAGCAATACACCGATCCCGTGGTCGGCCAGAATTCTGGCCTTAAAGGCCCGTCCTGCAATGGTGCCTGCGTTGCCGTGAAAATACACCACGACAGGTCGCCCCTGTTCAGGCGGCACGAACCAGGACAAAAGGGAAAGACCGTCGGTTGTCTCGACGCGGATTTCCCGCGCCTGGGCAAGGTCGGCTTGCTGGGGTGTGCCGGCAGGTTTGCCCGGGTGATACATCAGACTGCGCTGCCCCAGATACATCAAGCCAATGATCAGGGCATAAATCCCAAGCGCCCCCAACAGGCCATGCAAGACAGTTTGCATCACAGTTACGATTACAGGCTTCCAGGGCGAAGGGATTCAGCCAGCCAGGTCATTTCTGACCGCTGGGCTGGACGGGTGCGGATGGAGGTGCTTCGGGCAAGGCGGAAGGTACTGTCGTTGCCGGCGACGTCGGGCTGCGGCCGAACAGAACGCCCATCGGGCGTTCTCCCTCATGAAAGCCGACCAAGGGCGTACCCGGCTGTCCGGGAGTCCGGGACGGACCGGAACTTCGCGCCACACCGGATCCTGTGAAAGACGGCTTTACAGCAATGGCACCAGTACATTCGAAAACGGCTCCGACTGGCGTCAACATTGGACAATCGACATATGAACTGTGAGAGAACCTGATTCCGGCGCCGTATTTGGCGCACCTATCAGCAGCCAATTTCACAACTTCCGCCTGTTTGGTGCCGTACTTCGAATAACATACCTGAACGGCACTCAGCGTTTTCGGAGGCTTGGCAAAATCAACGTGTTCCCGGTCATAAGCTGCGGAGTCATAGACGTAGGGCTCCGACAACTCGCAAGCCCCCAGCGCCAAGGGAGCGATCATCGCCAGCACCGCGACAGCGATCATGGACGGGCGGTACGGAACATCGCGGACTTTCAAATTGATCATGCCTCGCTATATCCCGTTTTCATCTTGGCGCAAACCCCGGTGTGTTTGCCGCGCAGCCGGCTAATTAGATACAATTTTATCAAAATATACCGGTAAATAATTAATTCGAAGCCGATCCGCCAATTTCGTACACTATATCCAAGGTCATAAGTCCGGTCACGTAACGAACCGGCGATGTCGCTGAACGAGTATCCATGGACAGGAGAACTCCAATGGCACGCATGGCTCAAGCAATTCCGAATCCTCGCCGCGGCAGGTTTCGTCCTTTTCGCGCGCTCGTGATCGTGTTTGTCCTCCTTGGCGGGACGTTCGGCATGTTGGCGCATTTTGCGTCGCCGGCACCAGAGCGCAATGCGGATGCCTCCACTGCAAATGCCATGGACCAGTTCATGCCCGATATGGAAAAGAAAAAACACGAAGCCACGCATATCGGGGCACAGGCCCTGCGCTTGTATGTATCGCGGACGAAAAAGAACGTCCAAGCACCGGAATTCTTCATCGGTCCGATCGAAATCGGGATGACCTATGAACACTTTCTCGAGATCGTGCCGACCCCGGAATCCCTAAAAGCCGCCCAAGCCGGCGTGATCGGCGTCGTACGTACGGACAAAGGGGTTTTCACCGCCCATTTTTCCACCGCAGAAACCGATGCCAGGGCTTTTCGGCTGAGCTACACGCAAACGTTCCGCTATCACACCGAACGTGAGATCACTGAACACCTGGGGAATCTGTGGGGCAAGCCGTCAACTTCGGAATGTACGCGCATCAGCTACGGCAACGGCGAAGACTGCCGGTATCAGTGGTGGCCGATCAACGGCGTGCGCGTCAATGTTCAGATGCGCGTCATCAACGACCGCCTGAATGGGCAGCCGGAAATCACCCTGCGCGTCGATGCACAGGACGAACGCAGGGAAGGCCATCGCTGGGCCGCCTATCGGGTCGCCGCTATCCATGGCCGTTAAGTCACCCGCTATCTAGGGTCGAACTCCCTCCCTTCACATTCTTTCTTTTCACCCTGCGAAACGCGCGTGATTTAGGGCTTTCGGGCTCTTGCCCACACCTTCGAACCGTGCGAGCTTAGGCAGCCTTTTTGGCGCCAACACGACATCAATAGGAAGGACCGCCCGATGCCGGATGCAGCTGACGCACCGCAAACTGCCACCCAATCCAAACCAGCCAAACCCGAGTTCAATTGGGAAGACCCCTTTGGACTTGTCGATCAGCTGACCGAAGACGAACGGATGGTGGCCGAAACGGCCCGTGCCTATGCCCAGGACAAATTGATGCCCCGGGTGCTGGAATCCTTCCGCAACGAAACCTTTAATATCGAAATTTTCCAAGAAATGGGTGAACTGGGCTTTCTCGGCCCGACCATCCCGGAACAATACGGCGGCGCCGGCGTCAATCACGTGTGCTACGGCCTGATTGCGCGCGAAGTCGAACGGGTCGATTCCGGTTATCGGTCATCGCTCAGCGTTCAGTCCTCCCTGGTCATGTATCCGATCTACGCCTACGGCTCCGAAGACCAACGCAACAAGTTCCTACCGCGCCTGGCCCGTGGCGAGATCATCGGCGCCTTCGGCCTGACGGAACCCGATCACGGCTCGGACCCCGGCGGTATGAAAACCCGGGCGGAAAAGACCGACGGCGGATACCTGGTGACCGGTAACAAGATGTGGATTTCCAACAGCCCCGTGGCCGACGTGTTCGTGATCTGGGCCAAACTGGACGGCAAGATCCGTGGATTCCTGCTGGAAAAAGGTATGAAGGGCCTATCGGCCCCGAAGATCGAGGGCAAGTTCTCGCTGCGCACCTCGCTGACCGGCGAAGTGGTCATGGACAACGTGTTCGTGCCCGAAGAAAACCTGCTGCCCAATGCCTCCGGCCTGGGCGGTCCGTTCGGTTGCTTGAACAAGGCCCGCTACGGCATTTCATGGGGCGCGTTGGGTGCCGCCGAATTCTGCTGGCATGCGGCTCGTCAATACACGCTGGACCGAAAACAGTTCGGCCGGCCCCTCGCCGCCAATCAGCTGATCCAGAAAAAACTGGCGGATATGCTGACCGAAATCTCACTCGGCCTGCAGGGCTGCCTTCGCGTCGGCCGCATGCTCGACGAAGGCACCTGCGCGCCGGAAAACATCTCGTTGGTCAAGCGCAACTCCACCGGAAAGGCGCTCGACGTCGCCCGCATGGCGCGCGATATGCACGGCGGCAACGGCATTGCCGACGAATTTCACATTATCCGGCACCTTCTTAACCTTGAAACGGTTAACACATACGAAGGCACCCATGACATCCATGCCCTCATTTTGGGGCGTGCGCAGACAGGTATTCAGGCATTCACCGCATAATGCCGGGCGGGGCCTAAACGTGTCGGCAACCAATACGGCTCCAACCCTTTTTGCCGGAGATGACGATGTCTGGTGCCAGATCGTCAACCGCACGCCGGGGCCCATCCGGCGCGGTGCCTTGTTTCTCGACCGGGACGGTGTGATCGTCGAAGAGGTTCCCTACCTCCACACCATTGATGAGGCCCGCATCGTCCCCGGCACCGTCGACGCCATCCGTGCGGCCAATGCCCGCGCCATTCCCGTGGTCGTCGTGACCAATCAAGGCGGCATCGGGCTCGGCAAATACGATTGGCCGGATTTCGCCCGGCTGCACGATTGGATTTGGGCGCAATTGGCCGAAGACGATGCCTTCGTCAACGCGCTGTTCGCCTGCCCCCATCACCCCGAAGGCCGTGGTCTTCTGCGGGCAAGCGATCACCCGGACCGCAAACCCAACCCGGGGATGCTGCTTCGCGCCCGGGACTTACTGCCCATTGATCTTACACAATCCTGGATGGTCGGTGACCGGGAAGTCGATGTGGAAGCGGCCAAATCCGCGGGCTTGGCAGGGGCAGTTCACCTGCAATCCGGTCATCAATCGTTCGAAACCGCCCGCAGGCTGGCAACGGCCCTTGCCGAACCTTCATTCGACGTGAAAACCTGTGACGAGAATTCCCAATTAACGGAGGTTCTGGCGCCACTCTGGGCCCAAGCCTAAATGTCGTCACCCACCGGTGACGACGATCCGGTCGCCGCCACTGTCCCGTGCTTCCTCGAACGCTAGATTTGCATCCAATGACAGGCTTTCCGCCGTGCTGTCCCCGCGGCTTTCGGCCAATCCGCAACTGAAACTGAGCCCGCCAGCCCCCTGACCGGGGACGACCTCCATATCAGCCAGGGTCAGCGCGATATCCCGCATCAGCGCGGATGCTTCTTCCAGTCCCGCATCGGGCAGGATGACCGCAAAACGGGCCCCCTTCAATCGCCCACAGGCGTCCGTGCGCCGCAGACGCGCATTCAACGAAGCCGCCAAGTAACGCAACACCTTGTCGCCCATTGCATAACCATACCCGGCGTTCAGCCCCCCAAAATGATCGATGGAGATAACCGCGTAGCTTAACCGGCCTTGTTCGCGGTGCACCCGCAGAAGTTCGCGGCCCAGCTGGGTCTTGATGTAGTTGTGAGTGAACACACCCGTCAATGGATCGCGCGTGACCGCCCCCCTAAGGCGCCTTGACCGCGCAACCAGGGACCGGACGACGGAAACCAGGGCCCCTCCGTTGACCGGCTTGGCAAGAAACGCGGACCCGCCCGCCGCCATGGCTTCCGCCTGGCGCTGCGGGCTTTGTTCGCCGGAAAGAAACAGAACGGGAATGTCTTCCAAACGGTCGTCCTGGCTGACCACAGCAGCCAGTTCCGCCCCGGAACAACTGGGCATCAGCAAATCAAATATGAATACGTCCGGCACGAATTGATCCAGATCATCCAAGGTTTTCATCGGATCTGTCGTCAACCGCACGGACATGCCGGCTTTTTCCAACATGGTCTGCACGACCTGCCCCATGGCCGGGTCGTCATCCACAATCATGATCCGGGCGGCTTCGTCCACCCGCCCGTAAGCAATGGCATTCAAACGGCGCAACAATCCCGTAACGTCGACCGGTTTGGGGAGGAACGCAGCCCCGCCCCGGCGCGCGGCTTCCAACCGCTGCGCAATGCCATCCCCATCGCCGACGAAGATTTTTGCCGTGTCTTCACGGCCTGACACGCTGCCCAAGCTCGACGCCGTATCCAAATCGGAAATGACGGCAAGAAGACCTTTCGCCGGCTCAGCATCCCCATCCAACAGAACATCGAAGCCATGTTGCCGCAATTGTTCGGACAATCGGGAGCGTTCGTCCTGTTCCTGAGACACCAGCAGCACGGCCCGGGGGTCCGCCACTGCATCCGGTGCCACCTGGGCGTCGGATTCGCCTTCGACACGGGCGCGGACAAAAGCGGTTTCGCTTTCGATCGTCGCCTTAAGGGTATCGAATGCCTGTTTGATCGCATCCAGATCGCCGGGCGGCGTGCAGATGTCTTCCAGGCTGCGGGCTTCGCGGCTGATGTCGGGCAGCCCGAACGTACCGGCCGATCCCACCAGCTTGTGGGCCTCGGCCCGCAGGCCTTCCAGCGCCTCGGCCCCTTGGCCGTTTACGACCGCATCGAAATGGACATCCATTTGTGCGACCCGGGCAGGAATCTGCGCAACAAACGTCGCCGCCAACTGGGCGAGCTTTCTGGCCAGTTCTTCCGGACCTTGCGTCACCGCCGCCTCACAGGTCAGACAGCAGGATTATTCGCCGCCGTAATGGATGTAATCGGCCCAAGTCCGTTCAAGGCGTTGCAATGCCTGGCAGACATCCTCGACCTTGGGCTCGTCGATATATTCGCTGAACGCCTTGGCGTTGTGATCTTCAAGCGCCTTGACCTGTTTGACCACGTCATGCGCTTTTTCCGTCAATTGCACCGTGACCGAACGCTTGTCATGCTGTGACCGTTCCTGGGTCAGATAGCCCATGTCCGTCAGCTTCTTGATGTTATAGGACACGTTCGACCCCTGGTAATAACCACGTTCGACCAAATCGCGGATCGCCATGGCCTCGTCACCGATATTGGCCAGCAACAGGGCCTGCACGCCGTTCAGGTCGCGCACGCCCAGCCGGTTGAGCTCGGCGCGGATGACATCGAGAAATCGCCGGTGCAGACGTTCGATCAATCTCGTTAGCTCTGAATAGGTTCGGCTCACCTGAGGTCTCCTCTATCCTCAGAACTGTTATAGTTTCTGTTCCGTTTCGCAACAACCATGTGACCCGCCCCCGCAACTATGGCCCGGAACGCAGAGGCATTGTAGGCTCGCACCATGAAAGCAAAACTGGCCCCGAAACGATTCTCTCTCCTGGCGCTTTTGATGGCTGCGGTGATGACCATGTCGCTTGGCGGTTGCGCCACCGGTGAAGTGCCGACGCCCGAGGAAATCAAGAAGGACAATGCCGACAGCCGGGCCCGCCAATTCATCCGTGTCGGCGATGCCTCGCAGGCGGGCGGCGATGTCGCGTCGGCCCTGGCATTTTACCAGCGTGCACAAACCATGCGGCCCGAATGGGATGAACCTTACCGGCGCATAGGCAAAATGGCCTTGGCGCTCGGCATGGCCGGTGACGCGGCCCAGGCTTTTTCGAAGCTGAGCAATCTGGTACCCGGCGACGCCGGTGCGCTGATCGGCCTCGGCCGGTCCTTGATCGCCCTCGACCAACCTGAAAAAGCCGCCGATGCGTTTCGCCGCGCACAAGTTGCGGCACCCGGGGATCATCGGCCGCTCAACGGACTTGGGGTGGCGGAGGACCTGATGGGCAATCACACGGCGGCCCAGGCGGCCTATCGAAGCGGCCTTGCCCTTGCACCTGACAGCCTGTCGCTTGCCAACAATTATGGTTTGTCCCTGGCTCTTTCCGGGGACTTCGCACAGGCCATCAAGATCCTTGGTGATGCGGCGAAAGCCCCGGGTGCCGGTCCGCGCGCGCGCCAGAACCTGGCCCTGGTTTATGGCCTTGCCGGCGATATGGATCGAGCCGAAAAACTTGGCCGCCTGGACCTTTCGGAGACACAGGTACAAAACAACCTGAAACGCTATCAGGCACTCCGCAACCTTTCCGACACGGCCCGCGCCCGCGCCGTGCATACGGGCCAAAGCCCCGACCCGTAGCGAATTAAAGTGGCCGAGGGACGGCACCCCTCCGTCCCCCGGCCAGGTGCACCGCCTGACCCCTAAATGTAGGCGGCTCACCCAATTCAACTTGTTCGACCCGACGCATGGCGCCGAGGTCATCAATTCAACCCGCCAAGGCCGTCGATGGCGCTCATGATGGCGGGGCCCAGCAAAACCACGAACAGCGACGGCAGAATGAAGATGATCAGCGGCACGGTCAGGGTCGCCGGCAGGCGCGCGGCCTTTTCCTCTGCCTTCATCATGCGGTCGTTGCGGAATTCGGTCGACAGCACGCGCAGCGACAGGGACAAGGGCGTGCCGTATTTTTCCGTCTGCTGCAGGGTGTTTACGACCCCCCGGATCGAGGCCAGATCCGTGCGCCGGGACAGGTTGTCCAGGGCCTGCCTGCGGTCGGGAAGGAACCCCAGTTCCACGGCACACAGCCCCAGTTCCTCGGCCAGTTCAGGGCAGGCTTTTCCCGTTTCCTTGGCCACGCGGGTCAGGGCCGCATCCAGGGCAAGGCCCGCCTCGGTACAGATGACCAGCAGGTCCAACGCATCGGGCAGGCCCTTTTGCATCTCTTGCTGGCGTTTCAAACGGGCATTGGTGACGAACACTTCCGGGGCATAGGCGCCGATCACCACAGCCAGGATCGAGATGAACAACTTCACTACCGCCGTCATCGCCCATAGGCCCGAGACATAGACCAGCACAACCGCCACCCCACCCAACACGAACGGCAGGGAAAGCTTCGCGAACATGTAGACGATCAAGGCATCCTTCGACCGGTATCCGGCCTGGGCAAGGCGCAGGGTGATCGCTTCCGCTTGTTGCGATTTCAAAAGCTTCAGCCGGTTTGCCACGCGGCGCATCAAATCGACCGTGGTCTCCCGCCGCCGCGCCCGGTTGCCCTGGGTCGTCAGCATGACTTCGCGCAATTCGTTGCGGTGATGGCCGACATTCTTGATCCGGCGCGCCATGGGATCACGCACCAGCAAGGCACTCCAAACCGCGTAGACGGCGAAGCCGGCGGCGGCGGCCATTAGTGTGATCACGTCGGCGCCGCTCAAACCGGGGATGAGATCGAGCATGCTCATATCTCGAACCTCACCATGCGGCTCATGACCAGAATGCCCGAGCCCATGGTCGCCAACGCCACACCCAGCATGATGCGGCCGCGCGGATCGGTGAACAACTGGCTTTCGTACTCCGGGTTCATCATGTAGATGACGCAGAACATGACGAACGGCAGCGCGCCCAGGATCATGGCGCTGGCCTTGGCCTCGGACGACATGGCCTTGATCTTCAGACGCATCTGTTTGCGGCGACGCAGGATGTCCGACAGGTTGGCGAGTGTTTCCGCCAAGTTGCCGCCGGTTTCCTGCTGCACCGACAAACTCACCACGAAGAATTTGAACTCAGGAATATCCAGGCGGTAGGCCGCAGCCCAAAGGGCCTCGCTGACCTTGGACCCGAACTTGATTTCATCGGTGATGCGGCTGAATTCCCCGCCGACCGGTTCGGGCAATTCACGGCCGACCGCCTTGATGCATTCCGTCACCGGCAGGCCGGACCGCAGACCGCGCACCATCAGGTCGATGGCATCGGGAAACAGGTTGTTGAATTTCGCAACACGCCGTTTCGCCATCATCGTCACGCTGATATGGGGCAGCAGCAATCCAACGGTAAACGCCGACAGGATCGACAGAACGGGATGCAGGTGAAGCCCGAGGAACATCCCACCAAAGACGGCGACCGCAATTCCCAACGAAACAGACAAATAGACCGTGACCGATATTTTCCGCCCCGTGCGCGACAGCCTTTGGCGCAAGGCATCAACCTTCGGCACCAGACGGCCCAGGACTTTTTCCAGGCCCTGGCCACCGGCGTTTTCGCGGCGCAGGATGACGGCTTGCGGTGCACCCGCCCCCACGCCTGCACCCTGCCCGATCGCGGCGACAGCGGAGATGCGGCGCGCCAATATCCGCGCGCGTTTGCTGCGTTCGGCCCCCAGACCGATCCATCCAAGCAGAATGGTCACGAACACGCCGGTGGATATCAGCAGGATTTCCATCGCGGCCTATCCTTCCCTGCGCGTTGAATGATCCGGCTGGGACACCGCATCCAACAAGGCTTTTTCCAACCCGAAGTATTTGGCGTTGGCGGCGAAGTTCGGACGCAGACCGGAAGATTTGAAACTGCCGTAAAGCGTGCCGTCGGCGTTCTCCCCTTCGAATTGGAAGGTGAACAGGTCCTGGGTGGTGACGACCTCCCCCTCCATACCGACGACTTCGGTGATATGAGTGATGCGCCGGACCCCGTCGCGCATGCGGGCAATCTGCACGATCATGTTGACAGCACCGGCAATCTGCGAGCGCACAGCCTCATTAGGCAATTTCACACCGGCCATGGCGACCATGTTTTCCAGACGGGTCAGGGCTTCGCGCGGGCGGTTGGCATGGATCGTACACAGCGATCCGTCATGGCCTGTGTTCATGGCCTGCAACATATCCAATGCCTCGCCGGCACGGATCTCGCCCAGGATGATGCGGTCCGGGCGCATCCGCAGGCAGTTCTTGACCAAATCCCGCTGGGTGATTTCGCCCTCGCCTTCCAGGTTGGCCGGACGGGTTTCCAGGCGCACCACATGGGGTTGCTGCAACTGAAGTTCCGCTGCGTCCTCGATCGTGACGATCCGTTCACCGGGATCGATCATGCGAGACAGCGCGTTGAGAAGCGTCGTCTTGCCCGATCCCGTGCCGCCGGAAATGATGATGTTCAGGCGTGACCGCCCGGCAATCCGCAGCACCGTCGCCATGGCCGAAGACAGATTGTCCTGCTGCTCCATCTTTTCCATGGTGATCTTCTGCTTGGCGAACTTGCGGATCGAAATCGACGGCCCGTCGATCGCCAGCGGCGGAATGATGACGTTGACGCGCGAGCCGTCCGCCAAACGGGCATCGCACAACGGCGAGGTTTCATCGACACGGCGGCCGATGGCGGAAACGATCCGCTGCGCCACATTCAGAACATGCGCGTTATCGCGGAACCGGACTTCCGCCAGTTCCAGACGCCCGCCGCGTTCAACGAACACCTGGTCCGGTCCGTTGACCATGATATCCGTGACACGTTCGTCGGCCAGCAGCGGCTCCAACGGACCCAGGCCCAACATGTCGTTGAGCAGCATGGTCACCAAATCGCGCTGTTCGATCAGATTAAGGTGAAATTTCTCTTCGGCCAGAATTTCTGCGACAAGGTCCGAAGTCTGGGTCGCCATTTCCGCACGCGGCATTTCCGCCGCCTTGGAAACGTCCATGCGCTCCATCAACAACGGCTGCACCCGTTCCTTGGCCAGGACCGCCGGATCGGCGGCGGCGACCTTATCCTCTTCGGACGCCGCCGCCGGCAATGCCATCAAACGATTGAGAAGCTGGGTAATCACGTCCCGGCGTTCGGCTTCGAACAAGGGTTCGCCGGACATGTTCAATTCCGCATCCAGGATCACGCCGATGCAGGCTGCCCGGTCGCCCCGGCTGTAGTCCGGGCTCAACAGGTCCTTGGCGCCGCCTTTGACATTGGGCCAGGTTCGCTCGACCACGCGTTCGACGACATCCGATCTGTATTCGTCCGCCCCCTCCGGCTCTGTTCGGGCGGAAACAGCCCCGTCATCCGCCCCAGGCGGCGGCCGATGCGCCGACAAGGCGACGACCGTGGATTTATCGCGGCGACCAAATCCCATTGTCCCGGCCCTATTTCCGACCGCCCATGATCAGGCCGAACAACGACTTGCCCGGCCCTTCGTCGCCTTCAACCACGACAAGATCGCGGGCCATGTTGGTGAAAACCTTGGATGCCTTGGCCCGCGGTGCTGTCTGCACCATGGGCTTACCCATTGCCTGGGCCTGGGGTTGAACCTTCGGTTCATCGGGCAAGACATAGGCGGGTTTGGGCAGCCCACCCTTGACCGCATCGGCAAGCGCCAGTTCCCCGTTCTTGGCGGCCCCTCCTTTGTTGAGCACGATCTCGACGGGCAGGTCCGCACCGGCAACCTTTTCGACCGCGTCCTTCATGCGCAGTCCGTCGCGCAGACCGGCAAGCGTCGGCTCGGTCACCAGGAACAAACGGTCAAGCCGGGTCACGTGATCGGCAAGGCACCAGCGCGGCACATCGACCACGACCTGATCGAAGGCACCGCGCAGCATTTCGAACAAAACGTCCAAGGCCTCCTCGGCCGTCTTCGGCTCGACCGCCATGTCTTCTTCGCCGGCCAACAACGACAGATTGTCGGTCGCCCGCACCATGGCGCGTTCCATGAACAGGCTGTCGATGCGGCCGGGGCTATCCAGGGCTTCCTTGAACCCGCGGCCCGGCTCCAGGTCGAGCATCATCGCCGTGGTTCCGAACCGAAGATCTAGATCGACCAGCGCGCATTTGCCGGGGGCCTCGACGGACAGGGCCCAGGCCAGATTGACCGCGACCGTACTGGCACCGGCGCCGCCACGGGCCGATACCACGCCGATGACCCGGCCTTCCGCTTCGGCTTGCGGTTTGGCGTCGATGTCCGGCTGAACCGTCTCGCCCAACCGCGACAACGCGGCGGCAAGCTGTGGCGCCGCCACCGGCTTGACCAGATAGTCCGTCACGCCCAGGCCGATCAACGCGCGGTAGATCTCAACGTCGTTTTGCGCCCCCAGAACCAGAACCCGCGTATCCGGTTGGCAGACATCGGCAAAGGTATTCACCGCCTCGACCAAGGCATCGCAATCCGACAGATCAAGGACAAGGAACCGCGCCGGCACGACATCCGCCAAGGTGGCAAGGGCCTCGTCCGTTCCGCCCACATAGACGTCGCCTTCAAAGCCCGCTTCCTGGGCCGCGCGTTCAAGCTGCCCGCGGGTGATCTCGTCGGTCACGAAAGCCATGAACGGTTTGGCACTGGCCGCAGGGGGTGTTTTCTTTTTCGGTGTCGGGCTCATTTGCCACCTCCTCCTTCGCCGCCGGCCGTGGGGGACCCGGTTCCCGCTTCGGGCGCTTCGGAAGATGCCGCGCCAAGCAGAGGTTTGGTTTCACCCTGCCGGTATCGTTGGATGCCCAGAACCTGTGCCGCACCATCGCCATGACCGGCATTCTGTCCGCGCACCAGATCCCCGGGATTGGCGACCATCAGCCCCAGGTTGACGGCATTGGCGCAACTCCAATTGCTGTGCACCTGATTGGAATGGGTGACCCCGCCCTTGTCGGTCCAATCGGGACAGCCGGGCAAGGTAACCTGATAACGATGAACGATCAGGCGCACGGCATCACCCGGCATCTTGGGATCGTCATTGATAACCAGGCCCGCCCGCAGGCGTTTCAAATTCAGATAGGCAAGCACGCGTTCCGCCCGGCCGCGGGCGATCTCGCCGCCCCCCACCGGGGTCGCGACTTCCATGACGTCGCCTTGCCCGACCTGCTGGCGCACAAGAAAGGCATCAATGTCACCGCCGGCGGCACGGTCCAAGGTCACGCCATCACCCGCGAACGAAACCGTATGTGCGATGGACACCGGCTGAACACGGGGCTCCCGGGCGGAAACCGGATCATAAGCTGCATAGTCCTTGAAGTCGGGAATGTGGCCGCAGGCTCCCAACACGACGGTGCATAGCAAACCTGCACCGACACGCCCGGCCCAGGAACTGCCCGCGAAGGCGCCCGCCGACCAATTGTGCGATTTCTTCCCCCCGCTGCATCCGCCGCCCACGCCGCGTTCCCAGATCGTCGGCTTGGCGCGGTTCGACATAGCCGCGGGCACAGGTTTTTTCCGGGACGGATTGGCGGCGCGGTATCCTGATTTTTTGGTCTTCGGGGTCGGGGTGTTCATGACATCGCTCCTGGGGTTTGAAGCTGGGGGAAATGGTCTCCGGTGTGTTTAGTCCTCAAAAGAAAAGCCGACGGGACCGATCAATGCCTGTCCATCCTTGGCAACCGTCTTGGGTTTTCCGGGGGCATCGGAATGACGCCCGGTCGATCCGCCGATGATGCGTTCGATATCATGGGGGGCCTGATAGCCGTCCGTGGGTGATGCCAGGCGGCGGCTGGGGGTCGGCTTGACGATGTAGGGGGTGACGATGATCACCAGTTCGGATTCCTCGCGCTGGAAGCGGTCGGATTTGAACAGGCCGCCCAGCACCGGCACGTCGCCCAGGCCGGGAAATTCGGAAATGCTATGGGTCACGTTGTTCTGGATCAGACCGGCGATGGCGAAGCTTTGACCGGAACCCAGTTCAACCGTGGTTTCCGCCCGGCGCGTGGTCAGGGATGGAATTTGGAAATTGTTCAGCACGACCGCATTGGTGTTCGACAACTGGCTGACTTCCGGGCGGACATTCAGATTGATGCGGGCGCCGCCGGTGATGGTCGGGGTAAACGCCAGGGACACACCGAATTCCTTGAATTCGATAACGACGCGGTCTTCACCTTCGGGTACCAGAATTGGAAATTCACCGCCTGCAAGGAAGCTGGCCGTCTCACCCGACATGGCCGTCAAATTTGGTTCGGCCAAAACGGTAACCAAGCCTTCTTCTTCCAACGCATCGATCACCCCGTTAACGTCGAAAGTGAACTTTCCGTTTCCAGCCGAGAACCCGCCCGGATTGGCCGTCAGTGTATGGGTGGTCAGGCTGGCCGCGAACGGGTTGGCCGTGGCGATGCCGAAGGCGAAGGCGCCGATAGATCCGACGGCACTCCAATTGAAGCCCAGCTGTTTGTCGATATCGCGGGAAATTTCCGCCACGCGAACCCGCAGATTGACCTGGTTCGGGGCATCCACGCCCAAGCGGTTGATGACGTTTTCCGGCGCACCGGCGAAAGCTTCCGCCAGCCGGCGAACATCCTCTGCCTTGGCTGCCGAGGTCACGACACCGTCGACGATCAACGCCCCGTCGATACTGTCGACGGAAATATCATGTTCCGGCACCAGCTTGGCGATGGCCGTGCGCAGACGGGAAAGGTTGTGCCCAACGGTTATGTCCACGTTGGCCAGAACGCGTTCTCCCTGATCGACGGCATATAGCGTCGTCTCGCCCGGCGCTTTGGCGAACAGGTAAACCAGCGACGGGGACTTGACCTGCACGTCGGCGATCTTGGGATCGGCGATAAACACGGTCGATGCCGGCCGCATCAAGCGAACCAAGCGGCCTTTGTTGACTTCCATCTTGATGTTGGTGCCGGCCGGACTGATCACTTCGACATTCCCGGAATTGCGTCCCTGGGCCTCGGCAAAGGCCGCCAGCGGCGGTGCGAACAGCATGATCATGATCAGCGCCATGATCACACCGGCCGCCAGGATCAATCGGTTCCAGCGTTTGATTTCACGCGGATGGGGACGTACGTCGAAAATATTCAGTGCCGGTGGTCGCATGATACGGGCCCCCTAAAAACTTGCCTGTTCGGCTTTGTCGGCGCGGATCACATTGACCGCCCGGCTGCCGGGGCCGCGATTGAAGCGCTTGTCGCTCAGCACATTCATGATGTCGAACTCCAAGGTGTAGCTGCCCGTCATGTCCGGCTTCGGCGCTGGCTTCTTGAGCGCGCCGACCGCACGTGCGACTTCGGTAAAGCGGTCCGTTTGCTGTTCCGGGTCGGCCAGGGAATGCAGGCTCATGCTCAACCCGCCCATTTTCAGACCCAGGGCGATCTTTTCCGCCTGCTTGGGCGTGACCTGCAGCGTCGCCGTCTTGGCGACCTTGGCCTTTCCATCATCGCTTTCCACCCGCTGATCGATGGCGATGACACGCACCTCCGACAGCAAGGTCTCGGAAAAATCGACACGCTTTGCCTTGGTTCCTTCGGCGCCGGATTTTTTGCTTTCGACACGCAGGTGCCCGGTGAAAATCACATCAACCCAATCACCGGGAAAGATGAACCCGGCGATCCCCGTGGTCGCATCGACCGGAACGGAAACAGCGCGTTTTCCGGGTTCCAACACGGCGGCCAGGAAACCGCGTTCCCCGGGTTGAACAAGCTTCAGCGCCGTGATGGGTTCACCGGCCGTAAGCCGCGACCGCACGACGGAGCCGTCAAACACGGCCTTGCCCTTACGCTGCGCCTTATTTTCGGAACCGGCGGGGCGGACAACGCCCTTGGCGGCCTCACCTTCGATCACATACCCGTCGCTCACGCCGTCTTTGGGCCAGGCCGCCCAACGCAGATCTTCGGCGCGCACGAAACGCCCGGCTTCCAGGGTTTCCTTGGCAACAAGCACCTTGGTCGTCTCGGCTGTTTGCATGCTCTGCACGGGCCGCGACATGAACGCCGCCTTTTGGGTCGCCAGCCAGTTCCGGGCCAGCAGCGCCGTCCCGACGGCTGCCACCAGGGCAACGGAAATCAAGAGTATTCCTTTGATGGACATCGCGGCCTCCTAACCCATGACCATGTGTGCAATACCCGGCACGGGCATAACGGCGATGGTCGCCGGCACAATCGCAATCGCATAGGGGATGTCCCGGCCGATCAACGTCCGGGCCATGCCGGTCTCGCCCCGGTCGGTCAGGAACTGCGCCAGACCCAGCCGCCATTGCGTGGTCTGCAAGATCGCCACGACACCGCCGCACAGGGCCATGATCAAAAGGAATTCCAGGAACACGGCAGGCCCGATCCACAAGCTTACCGCCGTCACAAGCTTTACATCGCCGCCCCCCACCATACCCAGCGCGAACAGACCGGTACCCACGGCCAGGACGGCAGCCGCCAAAACGATGGAGCCGACGACATCAACACCGGCCTGCGGCAGGCAGGCATAGACCGGGAACAGGGCCGCGATCGCCAGCGTGACGGTATTGGGGATGCGATATTCCTGGAGATCCGTCAGTACCGCCAAGCCCAGCAGGCCGGTAAAGAGCGCCATAGGAAACAAATGAATAGCAGACGTGAGTGTCATGATCGGGGCCTTTGCCGTTTACGGCGGGTGGTGGGGTGGAACCACCCGCCCGGTTTCTCGCTACGCTCTGCTCTCTTCTCACTTCGTCAGGAAAATTGACTAATAAATACTTCAGTGGTGTTTTTTGGGGGCTCCGCCCCCTCCCCCTTCAGGCCTTCATAACCGAAGACCCGAAGTGCGAACCCATATGGGGTTCTGGGGAGGGACATGGAGATCGTAGGGCAGTCTTTGTTAACTGCTCTGACTGTCTTGGCTTAGCCGCCGACAGCCGTGTCGAGTTCACCGGAAACGGCGGTAAACATGGCATCCAGCGAATCGCCCATCGCGGTCAGGGCACCGATCGCGGCAACCGAAACCAGGGCGGCAATGAGGCCATATTCAATGGCCGTGGCACCGGACTCGTCCTTCTGCAACTTCGTGATGATCGTGGTCTTCATGGCTTATCTCCTGAATTTCTTTTCGGGGTTCTTTTTGAACCTCGATGGCCCAATTATTTATGACTAAAGTTATAAGTCAAAATTTTTATTTGTTTTCAAAAAATCTATATTTATTAAATACATTTACTTAAAATTTTATCGAATTTTTATTATTGTTTTTACGCAAACGATTTAATTGACCGACGTTTATTTACCTAAGTATTACTGGCCCGTTACAGGAATGCCCTGAAATGATCCAGTTCATTGAAAACATTAAGAAAACCCTCTACCTCCTGCGCGATTGCCGGCGCGGGGGCGTTGCCGTTTTTCTTGCCTTCGCAATAATTCCCGCCATCGGTTTCGTCGGCATCGGCACAGATGTGGCCCGCGCCTATCTGGTCAAATCACGGCTTTCATCCGCGCTGGACGCTGCCGCACTTGCCGGCGGCCGGTCCTTTTTTCTGCCGACCCGCGATGCCGACATCGACATGTTCTTCAATGCGAACTTCCCCGCCGGATACCTGGGAAGCACCGTAACCGGCCCGGTCAAACATCCGGATGAAGCAAACGAAACCCTTGAACTCACCGCTTCGGCCATCATCCCGACAAGCTTCATGCGGGTGTTGGGCTATCACAACGTCACTGTGTCCGCCTTCAGCCAGGTCAAACGCGAGCTGATTGCGCTGGATGTCGTGCTCGCCATCGACATGTCGGGCTCCATGACCTCGGGTGCGATCGGCGGCGGATCACGTATTTCCGCAGCCCGCAATGCCGCAGGAACCCTGATCGACATCCTGTTCGGCACGTCGTCGAACAAAGAGCTTTTGGGGATCGGGCTGGTGCCCTGGAATTCAAAGGTCAATGTGACCATCGACGGCGAAGCCTATGATCCCGGCCTGACCAGCGAAGACGTTGTCCCAACCTATGTCCACCCCGTAACGGGCAGCGCACAGAACAGCGTATTTCGGGTCAATAACTCGCCTGTGCCGTTGTTGAACGATCCTGGGCCCGATTGGACGGGGTGTGTCTTCCAACGCTATCTGGACGACGGCGATGCCGCCAACGACGGCGACATTCTGCTGGATATCGGCCTGATCGGCAGTGCCGACTGGGTTGCCTGGGAGGCGATCGGCCCAGACGGCGACCCGGTCCCCGGGTCCGACGAATGCGCCATGTCGATCGGCGGCCAGGAATGCGGCCCCTGCTTAGGTAACGGCATCACCCCGCTACAGCATTCGAAAGCCGTAATCGAAGGCAAGATCGATGACCTGACCTCGCCCCAGGGGCAGACAAACATCCCACAAGGGCTGGGCTGGGCGTGGCGTGTCCTGATGCCGTCCGCCCCCTTTACCGAAGCCATCCCCGACCCACCCTACCGCCGCCAACAAGCGATCCTGCTGCTGACCGACGGGGAAAACGTCGGCGGTGTGGGGGACGGCTACAAAACGACCTGGGGGACCGGCGGCGCTGCGTTCGATGAAATGAATGACCGCCTGATCACCCTTGCCGCCAACATCAAGGCGGACGGCGTGATCGTCTATGTCATTCAATTCGCCAACGATGACGAGGACCTGAAGAACGTTCTGAAACAGGTCGCCAGCGGCCCGGACGCACCGTTCTATCACCTGGCGCCGGGCGCGGCCGAACTACAAACCGTGTTCCGCGAGGTCGCCAATCATCTGACGGAATTGCGCCTATCCAAATAAGGCAAAACCAAATAGACGAGGATCACCCCGCCCGGACTTTTTCCAGGAAACCGGCAACCGAGGTTTTCAACAACGCGGACCTGTCCGACAGGTCATTGGCGGCGACAAGAATACCACCGGCGGAATCTCCAGTTTCCTTGGCGGCAGAACTGACTTGATGGATGGTCTTGTTGACCGTCTTCGCACCCATTGCAGCCTGTTCCACGTTCCGCGCGATTTCCTGTGTTGCAGCCGCCTGTTCCTCGACGGCGGAAGCAATGCTGGCCGTAATCTCGTCGATCCGGTCGATGACATCCGCAATGCCCTGGATCACGACAACTGCGTCGTTCGTCGACACCTGGATCTCCGAAACCTGGGCGGCGATTTCCTCCGTCGCCTTGGCGGTTTGCGTCGCCAGATCCTTGACCTCTTGCGCGACGACGGCGAACCCTTTGCCGGCGTCACCGGCACGGGCGGCTTCGATCGTCGCGTTCAACGCCAGCATATTGGTTTGCTGGGCGATATCCGTAATCATTTCCACAACATCCCCGACACGCTGAGCCGAATTGACAAGACCCTTGATCTTCTCATTGGCCGCGCGTGCGTTCGATGAGGCTTCTTCCGCAACCTGGGTCGATTGCGTCACCTGGCGGGTGATCTCCTTGATGGAATTCGCCAATTCTTCGGCTGCCGAAGAAACGGTTTGTGTGTTTGTCGTCGCCTGTTCAGAAGCGGACGCCACGACTGCGGATTGCTCATTCGTCTGATCGGCCGCATTGCTCAGCTGCCCCGCCGATGATTTCAATTGGGACGACGCAACTGTCAAGGCTTCCACCACCTGTCCCACGCTTTCCGTGAACTCATCAGCCAACTGGTTCATGGCGGCCTTCTTCTCGGCCTCGGCACGGGCCTTGGCCTCGGCCTGCTCGGCTTCAAGGCGTTTGACCTCGATCGCGTTGCCCTTGAACACCTGAACCGCCAGTGCCATCTTGCCGATCTCGTCTTGGCGCCCCTGGGCCGGAATAAGGACGTCCAGATCCCCATCCGCCAAACGCGTCATGGCCGCTGTCATGTCCTTTACCGGGCCGGCAATACCACGCCCCAGCACCAACGCGAGAATAAGCCCCAGTAACGTGCCCACAGCGGCGACGATCAAAAGTTCGCGTTCCGCAAGCAGAATTTCAGCCTGTGCCTTTTTTGCGACTTCATGCTCATGCACCGATGCCTCATGCTCCAGTGTTTCCGCATTCGATATGATCAATGCGGTAAACTTCGGCATTTCAACGTCCATCAAACGGCCGAGTTCTTCTTCGTCATGCCGGACCTGTTCGAACACTTTGTGATAAGTCGTCCTGAGTTCCTTCAGTTCAGTGTGCAGTTTGCGTTCGTCATCCGAATGCAGCACCTTGGCCATGTTATCCAATGAATGGGAAAAGGCTTTGAATTCGGCTGAAATTTTCGCACCGTATTCTTCTTTTCCTTCCAGCAACAGGCGCCCGACAAAGACCTGAATCAGGAAGGCATGCTCACGTGCCTCCAGCGTGTCGTTCACCAATGTCTGGTTATTTTCTTCCCGGGCCAGCGCGATCATTTTGTCCAGATCCTCGACCATAAGGTCTCCGGCCGGGTCAAGTTTATCGGTGATGTAGGAATCATGTTCGTGCTGCAGTTTGGCAACGACCTTGAAATTCTCGACATAGCTGGCAAACGCTTCACCGATAACATCGACTTTGGCACGATGTTCGGGAATGACGATGCCTTTCCGCGCCCGGTCTATGGCATCGCGCGTCTTCTCGGCAAATGCATTGGCTTCTTTTTCCGATGCCGCATCGCCCTTTTGCACGAATTGGCGGGCCGCACGGGTCATTTTCAGAAATTGGATCTCGATCTTGGATGCAAGGGCAAGCTCCTGGGCCGCGATTTCCATTTCCTCGACTTCATGACTGATCGTCACCAAGGCCGAATAGGCCAGCCCGATCACAACCAGGAATACGGAAATCACCGCCAGGAAGCCAGAGACGGTCTTGGCCGTCAGACTCAGGTTTCCCATTCGCCGGGCGACACCTGCCCGTGCGCTTTTCTGTTCACCGTTCACTTACGCCTCCTACGAGGCGACCGTCCGCACGAAGCGACCCTGATGATGTCGGCGTTTGTTTCGCCTGTCACCAATCCGGTCGAAACGGCCCTGCCCCTGTTAAACACATAGACGGACCCAGCCAATCCCAATAACCGGGATCGGAATGAAGTGAATATACAACCAATAAGTTGTATTTTTTATAAGCCAGAAGTAAGTGGACCAATCATTTGGAATTGATTGACGGCGGTGCAAACGACAACATCACCGGCACATCAATCAGACTTGCGCCCGGGCTCAGGCTGAAATGTGATGCCACGAACAAAACCCTTATTCCGGCTTTGCGTATCATCGCTGTCGGCGCCGATCAGAATATGAGCCGTCCGCCCCGGCCGATGCCCGAAAACCCGTTCGTGATCCGCCGCCACGTCGACCGTTTCCCGCAGCCATGCACCCAGGGGGGCATCGCCGGTCCGCGCCACGATCATCACGTTGACGTCGCCGAAATAAGGGCTGGCGATGACCGCACCGGGCGTGGTGGCATCGCCGCTCCAGACATAGGACAGGGTGCGCGCCGGCGCGTCGGCGCCCCGCGCCAGTTCGACCAGGGGACGCAACAGGGATTCCGAAAATGTCGCCGTCGCCGGGTCGTAGGGAAAGGTCACGTAAAGCGCCAGGGTCCGGTCGTCCCGCCCCTTCACGGTCAGGTCCGTCGCGGCCACGGGCAGATCCACCTTCCATTCCCAGGTCAGCACCGGCCTTTGCGCCAGGTCCACCATCACCGGCCGCCCGATCAGGGACACGCTGGCGTCCGTCGCGACCTCGATACAGTCGGCGCCGCAGGCGCTGTAGCGATTGGCGCGCTTGCCGTCGAAGGTCATCTGCTCCCACGCCCGCGCGGTCAGTTCCGCCGGCAGCGCGCCCGCCCCGGCGACGGCCAGGGACACGACAGCCGTTGCCAGGAACAGGCCGGAAATGAGCAGACATGGGATCAACAGGCGCTTCATGAAGCCACTATCCCCCGCCTCCCCGATCCGCCCAAATCACGAATTGGTTGGCGGGCGGCGCGGGTCAAGGCTTGACGGTGGTCAGTGTTCCGAACCGCGGGCGAAACACGGCCCGGGAATACAATTGTGTGGGGTCCAGCACGCCGGTCATCATGATCGGCTCGAAATCGTAAAACACCTCGGCGGTGATGACGTTCTCGTTGTCACGGACTTCGAACCCCACAGGCAATATTGCTGGGTCGCCGATATCGCCGAAGCGGCTTGTCGCCGACGACAGCCCATAGGTCCGCTGCCAGATGATTTCCGGGCCGCCGCCGTCCCGTGCGATGGACGAAATGATGACCCGGCCGTCGAGCTGGACGTCATAGGGCGTCATGACCTGATCGGAGGCGCCGAAGAACGACGTGATATCGCCTTCGGTCAGTTCCGGCATGCGTGAAATCAGATCGCCCATGGTGGCGGCCGTGCGTTCCAGCTTCTGGTTGATCAGCACGTAGCGCGTGACCTCGACCCCCGACATCAGAAGCCCGGCCAAAACCGGCACGGCAAACGCCAATTCCAACGATATCGTCGCCCGCACGTCCCGGCGCACATCCTCAAGCCGGCAAAGAGTTTTCCGCAGGATGGTCATGCCGCCCTCACCCGCCCGGCGCCGGCGCACCGATCGCCTGATCGTAGGGTTCATTGCGAACGGCAACGGCAGACCGAAGAACGAACTTGCCGTCTTCGCCAATCAGTTGTCCCGCCATCGGCGTGCGCAGCGGCCAGGCATATTCCATGCGGTAGGCAACGATGGCACCGGCATCTCCCGCGCCGTCTTCCCCGACATCTGAATCATGGGCGCCGTTGCCGTTTTCATCCGTAAAGGTCTCGCCCGCGTCATAGGCACCGTTGCCGTTGCCGTCGACAAAATCTTCACCCCGGCCGACGTCGCCGAAGGTCGGGTAGATTTTGACCTCGACCTTGGCGTCCGTCATATCGACCAGACCGATGGTCCGTTTCTCAACGATCGCGATGATCTGTTCAAGGCGCGTTCCGCCTTCGGGCTCCTGCCCGGTGATCCCGAACCGCGCCGCGTCGCGTAGGGCGCTTTCCATGAGGGTCGACACAAACAGGATCATCCCGAATTCGACCGTACCGATGATCATCAGCACCACCAGGGGTGCCGCCAGACCGAATTCAACCAGGGATGACCCCCGCTGGTCATCCACCAGGGCGCGGCCAAAAATGCGTCGAAACCCAAATCGAAGTACCGTCATGGCAGACATTCCTTTTCACGGGAAGTCTACGCCCGGCAACCTGACAGGCAAAATTTATTAAATGTTTTCAATTATCTATAAAACTTTCATAAAATTACAGGCAAGGTGCTTGACCTCCCATGCCGGGCGAAGCCTAATGCCGCCAACGGCACCTTAAGCCGATCAA
This sequence comes from Rhodospirillales bacterium, assembly GCA_040218445.1. Lineage (GTDB taxonomy): Bacteria > Pseudomonadota > Alphaproteobacteria > Rhodospirillales > Casp-alpha2 > UBA1479. The sequence continues at coordinate 61,047 of JAVJRK010000013.1, forward strand.
GAAATCATTCCTCCACCTGGGAGTTCCAACCATGAGACTTCTACGTTACGGCCCCAAGGGTGAAGAACGCCCGGGCCTGCTGGATGCCGCCGGGCGCATCCGCGACCTGTCCGACCGCCTGCCCGACATCACGCCGGAAACCCTCGTCAGCGACCGTCTGGCCCGCCTCAGCGGCATGGATCCGGAAGAATTTCCCGCCGTCGGCGGCTCGCCCCGGCTGGGTGCGCCGGTCGCCGGCGTCGGCAAGATCGTCGCCATCGGCCTGAACTATGCCGACCACGCGGCGGAGGCCGGCATGGCCCTGCCGGAAGAGCCGATCATCTTCACCAAGGCCATCACGTCCCTGTCCGGCCCGACCGACCCGGTGGTGCTGCCCAAGGGGTCGCAGAAAGGCGATTGGGAGGCCGAACTGGCCGTGGTCATCGGCAAACGCGCGCAATATGTCGAAGAAGCGGATGCCCTGGATTACATCGCCGGTTATTCCGTCATGAACGATGTGTCGGAACGGGCGTTTCAATTGGAAACCACCGGTCAATGGGTAAAGGGCAAAAGCTTCGACACCTTCGCCCCCTTCGGCCCCTGGCTGGTCACACCCGACGAAGTGCCGGACCCACAGAACCTGCACATCTGGTGCGAGGTCTCGGGCCAGATGATGCAGGACGGCAACACCAAGACCATGGTGTTCAATGTTTTCAATCTGGTTCACGTGGTCAGCCAGTACATGACCTTGATGCCCGGCGACATCATCGCCACGGGCACCCCCCCGGGTGTGGGCCTGGGCATGAAACCGCCGCGCTTTTTGAAGGCCGGCGACGTCATGCGCGTCGGCATCGAGGGCCTGGGCGAGCAGAAGACCCCGGTCAAGGCTTGGCCGGAGTAGTTTCTTTTTCGATTGAACCACTGAGACGGTGAGGCGGTGAGAAGGGGAAAACCTTTTCAGCCCCGGCCCCCCAGGTCCCGTTCACGTCGAAAACCGAGAAAAGGAAGAGAAGGAAAGGTGCCGATGCCCGGGTCAAGCACGGGCATGACGACGCTTCTTGCTTCTCCTCATTGCCTCATTGCCTCTGTGGTTTAAACAACCTCCGGTCAGACAGCGGCATCGCGTTTGATCTCATCCCAGGTTTCGCGCATCCATTCGACGCAGGCGACCGCCTGGTCGAACAGGGAATATTTGCAGCCCTCGCCGTAGTCCGTGCCGGGAATGAACTCGGTCGAAATCTGGCCCAGCTTGCCTGCGGGGTCCGCCGCGTGGTGGCGCATCAGCATGCGGATGCATTCCTTCCAGGGCTCCAGCAAGGCGCCGTCCCAATCCGCGTGATATTCCCCCGGCCCCGGCTGCACAAAGGGATATTGGATGCCGCGCCCGACGCTGCCGTCGGGGTGGCGGCCGGTTTCGTTGACCGGGTTGTTGGGAATGGCCGCCCGGGCATGGCAGTGGCGGACCCATCCGGCCGCGATCCACTGTTCGACCACGTTGCCCGGGGTATAGGGATCGAGGATCACCTCACCCGCCGCGATCTGCTTGTCCACATCAAAGATCTTCTGTTCCTTGGGATTGTCGATCTTGAAAATCACATGGCTGTGGTCGAGGGTGATGTTGAACTCACCCCCGCGCGCCTCGACCATGCGGCCGACCCGGGCGACGCGGGCGAAGTCTTCCGACCACATATTCACATGGACCTCGAAGCAGGGCGTGACGCCGTACTTGTTCCCCAACTCCGCCGCCCATAGGTAGGCGTTCAGGACTTCCTCGTCCGTGACCACATGGCCCTGGGCGTGATGGATCTTGATCTGGGTATTATGAACGATCGAGCCCAGCCGGCGGCCCGTCTCCAGGTTCTTTTCCAACAAGCCTTCGTCCTGGCCCAGGACGTAGAACCAACCGCCCGCCCGCACCGGCAGGCCGTATTTGTCGCGCGCGTGCTCGAAATCGTCGATCTGGTCCGGGTCCGGGGTCTTGTCGATGTAATCGAACACGCCCGCGTCACGCACCATGCGGAAGCGCGTATCCACATCCGGCATGGGATCCGCATGGGTATGCTTGATGCCGTTGGTCTGAATCCCGAAAAGAAGCTCGTTAGCCATAAGTCTGTTTCCGTCCCCTGGTGATCGCCCCCGCCGTATCGTAGCGCAACGGTCCGCCGACGCAACGGCGCCAGCGTTCAGATGCCGATACGCAGACGCTCGCGGATCGCGCGGGCGATGTCTTCCGCCGGATTGAGGGGCGCGTGCGTCCAATCTTCCCAAACCGTCGCCGCCGTCAGCGGCCGGGCATAGCCTTCGCCGAACAGGTAGTCATGGAACCGCTTGTGCTTGGGCGTGATCAGGGGCGGCGGCGCGTAGAGGTAGACCGGACCCGGACGGGCGCAGGCCTCGGTCGACATGGACACGGAATCCCCCGTCACCACCACGGCGTCGGCATGGGCGAGATAGCCCATGTAAGGATTCCCCGCCGGATCGCCCCAGCGGTACAAATGGTGCGGCACGTCGGCGAAGGCGGCGAGCAGCGCCGGCATGGTCCCCGGGTCTTCCGATTCCTCGACCCGCCGGCTCGTCGAAACCAGTAAGGAACCGCCTTGTTCGCGGGCCAGTTTGGCAGCCAGACCCGCGACCTCGGCCGCCATGTCGGGACCGAACTCGCGCCGCCGGGTGCTGCCGCCGATCATAAGGGCGATCAACGGGCGCGGCAGATGGGCGAAAACCTCCTGCCATTCCGTCCTGGCTTCGGCCAGAACGTCCGCCGTCACGCCGTGGGCGGCGGCGGGAATGGTCAAGGTGTTGGTGGCGGCGGGCCGGGTATCATGGGCGGGCTGGGCGATCAAGTCGAAATCCCCTGCCCCGGCCCCGGGATGCATGACATGAACCAGCTTGGTGCGCCCGCCGGACAGTTTCTTGATCTTGCGCGCGGCGGAGGCCGAGCGCCGACCGGCGCCGATCACCAGGTCCGGCCAAGGTGGCGCCAACAGGGCCCGCGATTGCCCCGTGATGGCGGCGAAGGACGCCCCCAAAACCGCGTTATGTAGACGCACCAGGGGGCCGTATTCGATGTCTTTCTGGGCGAACGGCAGACCCAGGACCCGAGCCACGCCCAGGCATTGGCTGCGGTTGCCGGGCCGGTCGTCGGCCAGGACCCAGACACGCGGCGGGGCGCCGGATTGTTCCGTATCGGACATGGCCACGCTTATGGCATGCGCCCCCGGCCCCGGCAACGCATCAGTGCGGCCTGCCGACTGGTCTGATAATTGGTCTAGAACTTTCGGCCAGCTTTTATCCGCCGCGCGGACGCCGTATCAGTTCAAGGACATGTTGACCCTTGGGAAAATCGACGACATCGAGCGCCGCCTGACCGGGGTCCGCACACGCCGGGTTTGGGACTATTGGCGGCGCCAAGCCGGCGACGACAAGGCGCCGACCTGGGATCGGTTCAAGCTGATGGACATCTATCAGGACACGCCGATCATTCTGGTGCTTGATACCCTCGACGGCCCGGGCCCGAGCAATTACAGCTACCGTTTCGTCGGCACGACGATCGTTCAATACCGCTGGCGTCTTGAGGTTTCCGATCATACGGGACTGACCTATTTCGAGGCCGAGCACCAATACAACTTCGACGAAATCAAGGGCGCCTACGATCGGTGCAGGGGAAACGGCCTGCCGATCCTCATGCAGCGGAATTTCGACGCCCACGATGCATCGGGCACCCACGAACGCCTGATCCTGCCGATCAAGACGCCGTCATCGGCTGCGGTCGACAAGCTGGTGGTCGTGGTCGAGCGGCTGAAGGAAATTCGCAAGGCGACGCCTGCCGACACCCCCCTGTTCTAAGCCGCACCGGCCTTGTTACGGCCGGTTGTACTTGCGCAGGAACCCCTCGTGATCGGCCAGGTAGTTTTTGTACCGGCGCATCAGGAACAGGTTCCGCCCGAGGGTCAGCGGAGAAACCACCAACGCAAGCGCGGCGATCAGCGTCGGAAGCCAGACCAGATCGCCCCATTTGAATTCCCGGTCCGCCTGCCCGCCCGGCGGACAGGGTGACAGCCCCTGCGCCCGGAACTCCGCCAACACCTTCTGATAATTCGGCGTATCGGCGGCCAGTTCGAAACAGCTCTGCGGCGCGCTGTCGAAAACCGCCCCCGAGAACAGGGCCGTCATCCAGCCGGCGCCCAACACCAGAAAGAACACGGATGCCCTGGCCAGCCCCACGGCCATGCCCCGTTGCTGCCTGATCCATTGTTCCTGTTCCGCGGACAGGACCAGACGCAGGTTTTCGTCCTGAACGGGCGCGCCCGCGGGCCCTACGGCATCTTGATCCTGCAAATCCGGCCTCACGATCAGTTCAATCCGACGCAGACGGAATTATAGATCAAGGAGGCCGGAGGGCAAATGCATGCCCTCCGCGCCGGCAAGCCTATTCGGCCGCGAGCGGCACGCGGAAGCGCGTCTCCATCTCCCAGCGGATCTTGACCGCGTCCACGGTCGCATCGACCTCGACATCCTGCCAGCGCACGGGCCGGTTGGCGGGAATGTCGGCCTTCAGCTTGACCTTATGAGCCAGGCCGATGGGCAGCCCGCCCAACTCCAGCGACTTTTCCGCCGGGTACAGCTTGCCCCAGACGGTGAACCCGCCTTCGCCGTCGAGCATTTCGCCCGCCTTCAGGTCGCGCTTGGCCGTCGCCACCACGTCGCCCCGGAAACCCAGGGTCGATCCCGTCGGCTTGTTCAGCAGCGCCGCCGACAGGATCGAGATGTTCAACTCCAATCCGATCAGGTGGAAAGGCTTGAACATGGCGGAATAGCGTCCAGACGCATCCGTGTTCATGCCGTACTGGCGGAAGCAGGCAGCGGCGTAATCGTTGGGGGCTTCGATCACCACATAGACGCCCCAGCGCAGATCCTTGAACACCGGGCGGCCGTCGCGTTCCAGCGAGGACACGACCTCGACCTGGCCCTTATGTTCCAGCATCCCGCCGTCGGCGACGGGACGCAGCACATGGGCAAGGTCATCCATGCCCGCCGCCGGGAAGTTCAGGCCGTCCGACGGCGGGGTCAGACCCGTGCCGTTGGCGATGGCCGCCATTTCCAGGGCCGACTTGGTGCCGTCGAGGAAGCTGTTGAACATCTGACTGTTCATGCCGGCGGCAGCCGCCTGTTCCGGGGTCAGGCCGTAATGATCCCAGACCGTATCGGGGGTCGAGGCATGATAGGCCGGCAGGTACTTGGTGCCCTTGCCCGCGGCGATCACCTCGAAGCCCGTGGCGCGCGCCCATTCGACCAATTCGCAAGTCAGGGCCGGCTGATCGCCATAGGCCATGGAATAGACGACGCCCGCCTTGCGGGCTTCTTCGGCCAGCAAGCCGCCGGCCAGAACGTCGGCCTCGACATTGACCATGACGATGTGGATGCCGTTGCGGATGGCTTCCCGCGCGTGGACCAGGCCGACGACAGGATTGCCCGTGGTCTCGACGACCACGTCCACGCCGCCCGCCTGCATCATGGCCATGGCATCGTCGACGAATTTGGTTTGGGCAATCAGCTCGTCCGGCCAGCCGACGGTGCGGCAGGCCTTCTTGGCGCCGTCTGGGCTCAGATCAGCGATGACGGCGACGTCCAGGCCCGGGGTGGTCGGCACCTGCGACAGGAACATGGAGCCGAATTTCCCGGCCCCGATCAGGCCGACACGAACGGGCTTACCCGCCCCGGCGCGGGCCGCGAGCTCTTGATAGATATACAAAATTGATTACTCCGCTGCTTGTTGGCGCTTGGCGACCAGTTCGTCGAGACAATCGTCGCTCAAGGCTTCGATGGGGGTGAAGTCGCGGTGCGCGATCCATTCCGCCCGGTTGAAGGCGCGGATGTGGTTGTCGACATGGCACAGCGACAGATAAACGATCGTCCGCCCGAACGGCGAGATGTTGGGCGGGCTGGCATGAACCAGCAGCGACGAGAACATCAGCATGCTGCCGGCCGGGCCGGTCGGCGCGACGCAGCCGCCGCGTTCGGCCAATTCGGACACTTTGTCTCGGTCCAGGGTCCACAGCGGATAGCTGGTCGTCTCCAGGTCGTGACCGGCGTCGACCACGCCCTGCTTGTGGCTGCCGGGAATGAACAGCAGCGGCCCGTTGGCCGCCGTCACGTCGTCCAGGAACACGGCGATGTTCATGGCCCGGGGTTCGGGCATTTCATCGTCGCGTTTCCAGGTGCCGTAATCCTGATGCCATTGCCAGACGGCGCCGTCGAAGGCTGCCTTGGCGTTGACCTTGTATTGATGCATGTAGACGGGCCCGTCGAGAACCTGCGTAACCGGATCGATCATACGCGGATGGGCTCCTAAGCGCCGGAACGCCTCGTTGTACTTGTGGGCGGCAAAGGCCGTGCGGGCGACACCGTTGGACTCGCGCCAGACTTCCTCGCGGTCCAGGGCATAAACGGCTTCGGCCTCATCCTTCAGGCAGGCCGCTTCCTCCGGCGTGAACTTTCCGGGAAAGAACAAGTAGCCGTCTTCGTCGAAGCGTTTCAGTTCCTCTTCGTTCAAACGCATGGGATCATCCTCCGATTGATGTCTTATTTGTCGCATCCGGGGTCTGCAGCCCCGGATCAAGATTCTTGAGCCGGCGATACGTCGCCCCGCCCGCCGATTCAACATGCCGGGCCGCCAACTCACCGGCGCCGTCCACATCGCCCGCCATGATGGCCTCGGCGATCGCTCCGTGATCGGCCCAAATGGTTTCATGACGGCTGGTATCCTCAAGCACCATGCGCATGGCCCGCACCATATGGGGCCATGCCCCTTCCGCCGTCGCGGCGATTTCCGGATTCCCCGCCAGGGCGTACAGCGCCTGATGAAAGGCGACGTCAGCGGCGACCAACCCGGTGATGCTGCCCTCGGCCACCGCAGCGCGGCCATCGGCCATCAGGCGGTCGAACAGCCGCCGTCGCGTTCCCTGGGGGTCGTCCTTTACCGCGGCCAAACGCGCCGCCAAACGGTCCAACGCACCCCGCACCTGATAGAGGGCCAGCAGCCGTTCCGCGTCGATGGGGGCGACCATGTAGCCTTTGCGGCCGCGCTCGACGATCAGCCCCTCGCGCTGAAGCAGCACCAGGGCGCGGCTGACCGGCTGGCGGCTGACGCCAAGGCGTTCGGCCATTTCTTCCTGGGCAACGGGCGCACAGGGTGGCAATTCGCCGGACAGTATAGCTTCCCGGATGGCCTCAAGCGCCTGCTTTGTTAGGTCTGGCTTTGTTTTAAGTTGCTGCATTTACTATATTTTTAAATTTACGAATTCCGAATTCAAAAAATAATAAAGCGCACCTTCAGCCCTGTCAATACGGCCACAGGCAGCGAACGGGCGCAGCCCGGGTCAATATTCAAAAGATTTGGATAAGTCTTGGGGCCGGTTACTGCGGGCCGGGCAGGAACGCTTGATAGACTTCGGCCCGCCCGACGGCGTTCTTGTATAACGGCCGGCGGACCTGCCAGTTGGATGCGGTCAGAACCGCATTGCCGGAATTGTGAAAATCCAGGCAGGCCGGATCCCAATCCAGGCCCAGGAATTCCAGCATCTGCCGGCTGACACCTTCCTGGTCGTTGACCAGGTCTTCATACCGGACCTCACGTACCGGCAAGTCCAGCGTGGCCCGCCAATGGGCCATGACGCGGTCCTGGGCGGCCTGCATGCGGGCGATATCGCCCAGATCCGTGGACCAGGCCAACCCTTGTACGAAGTTCGTAAAATAACACGAAAGGGCCGTGTCCGCCGCATCGCGACGGCAATGGATAACGCGCGTTCCCGGCATCAGGATTTGCGCCAAACCAAGATAGAAAATATTAAGCGGCGTCTTATCGACGATGCAGACGGCATCCGCCCGACCGGCCGTCAGTCGTTTCAGATAGTCCGCGGCAAGCCCGGCTGTACGCTCAGCATCCAAATTCGCCACACCGTCCGGAAAATCCGGGAGCAAGCGGGACAGTGCATCCAGTTCCCCGGCGCCGCTTCCCTGTGCATGGCTGGAAACGATCTGCTCGACCAGGGTCGTGCCGGACCGGGGCATGCCGACCACCAACACGGGCGCTGCCGACGCATCCCCCCATCCCGCCGCCTTGGCCAAGGCATCACGGTCCAAACCGCCAATGATGGCATCGGTCCACTGATCCAGGCGATCCGCGTCAAACCCCTGCCCGGCCCCTTCCAGCAACTGGCGGCGCATGGTGTTTGCCTTGCTGAAGGTTGCAAAGGCCGTCGCCGCATCCCCGCGGCGGTCCTGGGCCGCTCCCAATGCAAACAGAAGCTGCGCGGTCTGGTCGTTTTCCGATGCCTCGGTCAGCAATTCCGAAAGCTGTCGTTCGTGGTCTTCGGTCAGCGCACCCGCCGCCGCCAGATTGACCCAGGCATCGCCCAGCCCCTGATGGGCCTCGACCGCACGCAGGAAGGCTTCTTCCGCGCCCGCCGTATCCCCCTTGGTCAACAAAACCGTCCCCAACCCGGACCAGGCCCCCGCGAACCGGTCGAACCGGGCGACCGTATCGCGATAGGCGTCTTCAGCTGCGCCCAAGTCACCGGATTTGAACAGCGCGCCCGCCAGATTGGCGCGGGCTTCCAGATATCCTTCGCGGTGGGTCAGGGCCGCGCGGAAGGCCTCCAAGGCACCGGCGATGTCGCCCTGCGCCATGAACACATTGCCCAGGGCGTTGAAGCCTTCGGGATAATCGGGCTTCAACTGCAGGGCACGACGGCAATATTCCTCGGCCCCCGCCAGGTCGCCCATGCGGCGCAACACCACCCCCAGGTTCCCGGGCGCCATGGGGTTGGTCGGATCGATTTCAGCGGCGCGTTGATAAACATCTGCCGCATCGGCCCAAGCCCCTTTGCGGAAATACAGGTTCCCCAGATTAATATGTGCTTCCAGATGGTGGGGGTCCAATTCGATCGCCCGCTTGCCGCAGGCCTCGGCCTCGTCGATGCGGTCCTGCAATTCCATGGCCACGGCCAGGTTGTTGTAGGCTTCGGCGTTATCGGGGCGCAGTTCAAGAACATGGCGGGACGCGGCCTCCGCCTCGGCCCCACGGCCGCACAGGTTCAGGACCGCCGCCAGATTGGCATGGATCGCCGGATCTTCGCCGTCGACCATGGAGGCCGCGACCAAATGATCCGCCGCCTGATCCAGACGCCCCGTGCGGTATTCGATCAGGCCCAAAAGATGCAGGGCTTCGACCTCACGCGGCCGTTCATCCAGCACCTTAATGAAGGCTTCTTCCGCTTCGGAAAAACGCCCTTCACGATAGGCCCGGACACCCGCCGTCAAACGTGCACGGGTGTGCGGCGACGGCTTGTCGGCCGCATCCGCGAGCTTCTTCTGGCGGCGACGTTCCTGTCTGTTCACGTGAGAGCCCCTCCCGGCCGGTCTTCACCCCAAAAGGCGCAAGTCCGGCATAGAAAAAATGAGGGCCCGGTCGGTGGTCAACCGGGCCCCGAGATTGGGAGGGAGAATAGTGATCACAGGTCGCCGTGCCAAGCGATGAGGAAACCGGCTTTACCGGAAAAACCCCTGGGAGGACCAGGCAGCGGCGATCAACCAACTGGCATATGGTATACCACATACCATCATAACATCCAAGAGGAAATTTACCCCCATGAAATCCCCAGATTCCGCGCCGCCGCCGCTTGCAGCCCTTATGGGAACCCGGTAAACGGGTTCTCAGATATTCCCCTTGGTCACCGACCGTTCCGGCCCGCCCTCATATGGCTTACGGGCCCCTTGCAAACGAGGCTCCCATGACCCCAGCCCAGGAAACCGCCAAGCTTCTGCTCGACATCAAGGCGGTGAATTTCCGCCCGCAGGAGCCCTATATTTTCACCTCCGGCTGGGCCAGCCCGGTCTATATCGACTGCCGTTGGGTCATTTCCTTTACCGAAGCCCGCCGCAGGATTATCGAACTGGGGGTCGAGATGCTGCGCCGCGATGCCGGTCTGGACGGCGTCGACGCCGTCGCAGGCGGCGAAACCGCCGGCATCCCTTATGCCGCCTGGATTTCAGAAGCGGCATCGAAGCCCATGCTGTACGTACGTAAAAAGCCCAAGGGCTTCGGCCGGGACGCCCAGATCGAGGGCAACCTGGTCGAAGGATCGAAGGTTCTGCTGGTCGAAGATCTGGCGTCGGACGGGGCTTCCAAACTGAATTTCGTCCATGCCATTCGCAACGCCGGTGCCGAATGCACAGACGCCTTCGTAGTGTTCTTTTACGGCGTTTTCCGGGGTGCTCTGGAAACCCTGGAAAAAGAAGGCGTGACCCTGCGCTATCTCGCGACCTGGAAAGACGTGTTGCAGGTCGCCGAAGAAGGCGGATACTTCGATGAAGAGACCATTGCCGGGGTGCGCTCGTTCCTGGACGATCCCGAGAAATGGTCCCTGGCCAACGGCGGGCGGGGCTACGACGACTAACCTCAGTTCCCTGCCCCGCCTCCATACGGAAGGAAGGAGCCAACATGCGACCGGCCGGCAGCGTTTCGAAAGCGGTCACAACCGCCGCCTTGTTCCTGTTACTGGCGACCTTCTCAGCCAAGGCAGAGCCGCGCGATCAACTGACCATCGGCCTGACCCAGTATCCCTCGACCTTCCATCCCAATATCGACAGCATGCTGGCCAAATCCTACATCCTGGGGTTTGCCCGCCGCCCGTTCACTGTGTTCGATCAGTCCTGGCAACTGGTCTGCATGCTCTGCACCAAGCTGCCGACCATCGAAAACGGCCTGGCCGTGCCGGAAACGGCACCCAATGGCAAAAAGGGCATTGCCGTCACCTATACCATCCGGCCCGACGCGGTTTGGGGCGATGGCACACCGATCACCACCAAGGACGTGCTGTTCACCTGGCGCATGGGACGTCACGGCAAGACTGGCATTACGCCGATCGAGTTCTATCGCTCGGCCTATAAGGTCGACGCCAGGGACGACAAGACCTTCACTCTGCATTTCGACAAGCTGACCTTCGATTACAACGCCATCAATTCGTTCAATCTGATCCCTGCCCACGTGGACGAGGTGAATTTCGACGCCGATCCGGCCAACTACAAGAACAAGACGGCGTTCGACACCCAAACCACCAACGAAGCCCTTTATTTCGGCCCCTATCTGGTTACGGAAACCAAGCGCGGCAGTTATGTCGTTCTGGAACGGAACCCGAAATGGTGGGGGAAGCCGGGTGCCTTCAAGCGCATCGTAGTCAAGGTCATCCCCAATACGGCGGCGCTCGAAGCTAATTTACTATCCGGCAGCATCGACATGATCTCGGGCGAACTGGGCTTCACCGTCGATCAGGCACTGCGGTTCGAAAAGCGTCACGGACGAAAATTCCGTATCCTTTACAAACCGGGGCTGATCTATGAACACATCGACCTTAACCAGGACAATCCGCTTCTGAAGAACAGGGATATCCGCCACGCCCTGATCTATGCCATCGATCGCGAAGCCATTTCCAAACAGCTGTTTGGGGGCCGCCAGCCAGTCGCCGATTCCAGCGTCAATCCCCTGGACTGGGTCTATGCGGACGACGTTTCGAAATACAAGTACAACCCCAAGAAAGCCTTGGAACTCATTGTAAAGGCTGGATACACAAAGCTGGTACAGGGCATCCGCCACCATAAGGATACCGGCGAGGCCCTGCGGTTTGAGTTCATGACCACGGCCGGCTCCAAAGTCCGCGAACTGGTCCAACAGGTCCTGCAAAGCCAATGGAAGGCGGTGGGGATCGATGCCCGCATCCGGAACGAACCGGCACGCGTCTATTTCGGGCAAACAGTGACACAGCGGAAGTTCACGGCGCTGGCCATGTATGCCTGGCTGTCGGCACCGGAAAGCGTGCCCCGGACCACCCTCCATTCCGCCCATATCCCGACCGAAGCCAACGGCTGGGCCGGACAGAACTATACCGGCTTCAAGAACGCCGAAATGGACGAACTGATCGAACGTATCGAAGTCGAACTGGATAAGCCCAAGCGGAAAGAACTGTGGAAACGGCTGCAGGAAATCTACGTCACGGAACTTCCCGTCATTCCGCTGTATTTCCGGGCCGAGCCCTACATCATGCCCAAATGGCTGACCGGGGTGGAACCCACGGGCCATCAGTACACCACCAGCCTGTGGGTAGAGAACTGGGGCGTGAAATAAGCGTTTCGGCCCCTTGCAGGGCACGATAGGCTGCTCCCATGCTGCGCTACCTTTGCGAACGACTGCTTCAATCCGCCGCCGTCCTGGCGGTGATGTCGTTCGTCATCTTCGTGTTGATCGGCCTGATGCCGGGCGACCCGGTGGATTTGATGATATCCGCCGATCCGGACCTGACCTCGGCCGATATTGAAAAGCTGCGCGAAATCTACGGCCTCGACCGGCCGGTGGTGGAACGCTACGGCAACTGGCTGCTGGCCGCTCTGCAAGGCGATTTCGGCTTTTCCCGCCTGTTTGCCCAGCCCGTGTTCGACGTGCTTCTGCCGGCCCTAGGCCATACTTTGACGCTTCTGGGCATCAGCCTGACCCTGGCGCTTGTGATCGGCCTGCCGCTTGGGATCTGGGCCGCCGTCCGCCCCTATTCAGTGCGGGATTACAGCGTCAATCTGTTCGCCTTCGCCGGAATTTCCATGCCGTCGTTCTGGCTGGGCCTGCTGCTGATCATCTTATTCGCGGTCATCCTGGGCTGGTTTCCCGCGGGCGGGCTGGGCACGCCGGGGAAGGACGGCTGGGCGGACAAGCTGATTTATCTGGTCCTGCCGGCAACCAGCCTGACCCTGGCCAGCGTCGGCGGGCATACGCGCTACATGCGCGCCAGCATGCTGGAAACCCTGCGCCAGGATTATATCCGCACGGCCCGCGCCAAGGGGTTGAGCGAGCGCCGGATCGTCCTGGGCCATGCGCTTCGCAACGCCCTGATTCCGGTGACCACGATCATCGCCCTTGATTTCGGTTTTCTGTTCTCGGGCGCCTTGATCACGGAAACCATCTTTGCTTATCCCGGCATGGGCAAGCTGACCTTCGACGCGGTCATGGGTAATGACTTCAACCTGGCCCTGGTCTGTCTGTTGCTGGCGACCCTGGTGACCCTTGCCGGCAACATTCTGGCCGATCTGGCTTATTCCTGGCTGGACCCACGCATCGGCTTCGAAGGCAAGAAGCAATGACCGGCCCCGCCTCCTCATCGGCGACGACAGCCGCAGCCAAGCCCAGCACGCCGTTGATGTTGGTGACACGGCGGTTTCTGCGCCACCGCCTGGCCCTGGCCAGCGCGGGCATTCTGGCCGTACTGGCCCTGGCCAGCCTGCTTGCCCCGGTGGTCGAAAACGGGCTGGGCCTGGATGCCAACACGGTCAACCTGTTCAACCGCTTCGCCCCGCCCAGCGCGGACCATCCCCTCGGCACGGACGAAGCCGGGCGCGATGTGCTGTTGCGCCTGCTTTACGGCGGGCAGGTCTCGCTGTTCGTAGGCATCGCCGCGGCCCTGACCGCCGCCGTCCTGGGTACGGCCATCGGCCTGACCTCGGGCTATTTCGGCGGGCGCATCGATGCCCTGTTCATGCGCGTGACCGATGGGGTCATCGCCCTGCCCCTGTTGCCGCTGTTGATCGTGCTGGCGGCACTGGATCTTGAGAAGCTGGGCTTCGCCCCCGAGACCGCTCAGGCCGAAAGCATCAGCCTGTACCGCATCGTCGTCATCGTCGCCTTGGTCGGCTGGACAACGGTGGCGCGGCTTGTCCGCGCGACGGCACTGTCCTTACGTGAACGGCCCTTTGTCCTGGCGGCACGGGCCCAGGGGGCATCGAGCCTGCGCATCATGACGGTCCATATTCTGCCGAACCTGGCCTCGCCGATCATCGTCGCGACGACCCTTTCCGTCGGCAATGTGATTCTGCTGGAATCGGTCCTCAGTTTCCTGGGCCTCGGCATTCAGCCGCCCCTGCCCAGCTGGGGAAACCTGCTGACCAACGCCCAGGAACTGATCTGGGATGCCCCGGCCCTGGCTGTCTACCCGGGTCTGGCGATCTTCGTCACGGTGATCGCCTTCAACTTCGTGGGTGACGGGCTACAGGACGCCCTTGACCCCCGGTCCCTGGAACGCGGCAACCGTTAATCCTGACCGGCCACAGCCAGACACAACAACGGTTTATATAAATTGAATATGTCAACCGGGGCGCGTAATCTCGCGAAAATACCGGCCTTAGGAGACCTTCCATCATGCCCCCCCTTCGCGCGATCACCTTCGCCATCCTGACCTTCGTCGCGGCGTCCTCCGCCTTGGCGGAAGAAGTCCGCATCAAGCCGGGAGATTTGACCCTCAACGGTCAGTTGGATCTGGCATCCGGCAAATCCTTGAAGGACGGGGTTGTCCTGATCGTACACGGCACCCTGGCCCATAACGCCATGGATATGCTGACCAACCTGCGCCAGGTCCTGAACGACCGGGGGCTCAACACGCTTGCGATCAATCTGTCGCTCGGCATTGATGACCGCCACGGCATGTACGATTGCAAGACACCGCACCGCCATCGCCACCTGGATGCCTTGGATGAGATCGGGGCCTGGATGGATTGGCTCAACGGCCAGGGCAGCAGCCCGGTAGTCCTATTCGGCCATTCGCGAGGCGGAAACCAAGCCGCGCGCTTTGCCGCCGAACGCGGCCATGCCTTGCTGAACAAGCTGGTTTTGCTGGCACCCGCGACCTGGGATCAGGATAAAGCCGTCGCCGGGTTTGAAAAATCGCACGGCCGCCCCCTGGCACCGGACCTCAAAACCGCCCAGGCCATGGTCGCGGCCGGAAAGGGTATGGAAATGATGGACAAGCCGGGCCTGCTGTACTGTCCCGATGCCCAAGTTTCCGCGCTTAGCTTCGACAGCTATTACCGCCCCGATCCCAGGTTCGATACCCCCTCCATCCTGGGCGACATCAAGGTGCCGGTCCTCGTCATCGCCGGGTCGAACGATACGGTGATCAAGGACCTACCCGCGAAGATGGTAGACAAGGCTGACGGCAAGCGGATTACCTTTCAGGTCGTCGACGGCGCCGATCATTTCTTTCTCGACCTGTTCGCCGAAGATGTCGCCGATCATATGGAAGCGTTCCTCGGCGGCGGCAGCTGACGCCTTTCGGAATTCCTTTCAGGCTATTCCCAGCGCGCTTTTTTTCTGTTCGCCGTTGCCCTTGCTTCGTGGCTGGACCAAACTGCCGCGCGTGCGATATCGCACGCCCGTTTTCCACCTCGATCCAGTATTAGAAACAAAGGCCCTGCATTATGACCGCTTCCCACCCCGCGCCCGGCAATTCCCCCGCCAGCCGCGATATCGCCTATCACGTTCACGGTTACACCAATCTGGCGAAGCATGAAGAGGTCGGCCCGCAGATCATCAGCCGGGGCAGCGGCATCCATATCTATGACGATGCGGGCAAGGAATATATCGAAGGACTGTCGGGCCTGTGGGCCGTATCCCTGGGCTTCAGCGAACAACGCCTGATCGACGCGGCGACGCGCGAACTGTCGCGCCTGCCCAATTATCACGGGTTCGCCCATAAGACCCCGGACGTGACCATCGACTTGGCGGAAAAAATCCTGTCGATCGCGCCGGTTCCCATGTCCAAGGTGCTGTTCGCCAATTCCGGATCGGAAGCCATCGACCTTGCGATCAAGCTGGTGTGGTACGTCAACAACGCGCGCGGCCGACCGGAAAAGAAAAAGCTGATCGCCCGGCAGAAAGGCTATCACGGCGTCACCGTGGCGGGCGCCAGCCTGACCGGCCTGCCCCACCTGCACGGCGATTTCGACTTGCCCATCGCCCGCGTCCTGCACACGGACTGCCCGCATTATTACCGCTTCGCCGAAGAGGGTGAAGACGAAGAAACCTTCGCCACGCGCTGCGCCGAAAACCTGGAAAAACTCATTCTGGACGAAGGCCCCGACACGGTCGCCGCGTTCTTTGCCGAACCGGTCATGGGGGCCGGCGGCGTGGTCGTGCCGCCCGCGACCTATTTCGAGAAAATCCAGGAAGTCCTGAAACGTCACGACGTGCTGCTGATCGCCGATGAAGTGATCTGCGGCTTCGCGCGGACCGGCAACATGTGGGGCTCGACGACGTTCGGCATGAAACCGGACATGCTGACCATGGCCAAGGCCCTGACGTCCGGCTACATCCCCATGTCGGCGCTGATGATCTCGGAAGAGATCTATCAGGACCTGGTCAAACAGAGTGAATCCTTCGGCGTGTTCGGCCACGGGTCGACCTATGCCGGGCACCCTGTCGCGGCCGCCGTGGCGCTGGAAACACTCACGATTTACGAAGAACGGGACACGGTCGGTCACGTGCGCCGCGTATCACCCGTGATGCAGGACGGCCTGCGCAAATTGCAAGCCTCACCGATCGTCGGCGAGGTTCGGGGCGTCGGCCTGATCGGCGCGGTCGAACTGGTTCAGGACAAGACCACCAAAGCACCCTGGCCCAAGGACGCGGCAATCGGCGCTAAATGCCAGGAATTCTGCTATGAAGAAGGGCTTGTGCTGCGCGCCGTCGGCGATTCGATCGCGTTTTGCCCGCCGCTGATCTCTACCGAACAGGATATCCGCGAGATCCTGACCCGTTTTGAAACCGCGCTGAAAAAGACCGAATCCTGGGCCGCCCAGCAGGCCGTATGAGCGAGGCCGGCAAGCCGACCCGTTCACTGCTGGACAGATACATGTCCAGCCCATAAAATTGCGAATCATTCGCAATAAGTGAAAGTAGCTCGACGTGTACGCTGACAATACGCTCACCCCCCGCGAAGCCGTGCGCCTTTGTGCGCTAGGCACGCTGGCGGCCGGTCCGCTGCGTTACAGCGACCTTGCCGGTGAGATCAGGCATTTCACCAGCCACGTCCTGGGGCCTTCACTGGATGTCATGGGCACGTCCATCGAATTGTTGAAATACGAAGGCCTTGTCACGGCAACGGAAGGCAAGGGGCTGGAAGACAATGCCGTCTTGACGATTTCCGAGGCCGGGCAAGAGGAATTGGAGACCTTGTTGACGGCGCGTATTCGAGCGCAATCCAACGACATGAACAAGCTGATCATGGCGTTGAAGTTCCGGTTCCTGCATTTGTTGCCCAAGGACGATCAATTGGACCAAATCGACCTGTTGCTGGAAGGTGCCGAAGGTGAAGTCGCGCGCCTGCAAAGCCTGCGCGATCACCACACCGCCGATCCGGGACTTTTGGGTGTATGGCTGGACCATGACATCGACGCGTTGGAGCAACGCATCCGCTGGCTGACTGAATTGGCTGATAAGCTGGAAGCCGAAGGCGGCTGAAATAAGACTATCTTACGCGGCCCGCGACTACGTCAGGGTGCGGCTTTCACCTTTTCCGCGACACGCGCCAAGCCGTCCAGAACCATACGCCCGGCATCACCGCCATCACCGGCAAGCCGCCCGGTAATGACCGCCCGCATGGACTTGTAACAAAGGTTCATCAGTTCGATGTCTTCCTGGGTGACGGGGCCTTCGATGTTCTCGATATACCGGCATAACAAGGCACCGACTTCGGTCATCAGGCTGTAGCCGAAGCTGCCGCCCTGCCCTTTGATGTCGTGCGACGTGCGGTAGATCAGATCGACGCGTTCTGCCGCTCCTTCACCCGGCGTCAGAGCCGATAATTCCTGTTCGAGCTTCTTAAGATCGGCCTCGACCCAATCCAGGTAATTGTCGGTCATCTGTTCGATGACGGCCTCGGCCCGGGCCAGACGTTCTTGATCGACAGCACCGGGCCCGCCCATGGAAACCTTGGACTTAAGCCTGTTTGGCGGATTGATGATCTGCGGTTTTGTCATGTTCTTCCCAGACTGGCCGTATCGGAACATTTTACATATTCACGCAATCATTCCAGGCACTTCACAAAGAGCCTACATGTCCTTGGCGGCAAAGGGCAAGGATGCCGTATTCGATTGCCCTTGTCTGGGCGATCACAAATTTGTGGCGCTGCTCAGATTCCAGGCCGAACGGCGTGTTTTTCAGCCACGACAGCACCTAAATCAGCCCCAAACCACGCAGTTCGTCTGCCAATTCGGGCGGCAGGTCCGCCATCTGTTCGCCCGTCGCATCCAGGTCCGGCGGCGCGTCCGTGCCGTTCAGGTATCGCCAGCCTTGAAAGGCCCGTGATGCCCGGGGACGGACAGGAACCAATTCCGGATCAAGTACCAGACCGCAGGCCGGCTGCCCCTGCCCGTTAACGGTCTCGTCAAAGCCCAACAGGCGTTGGCGGCACCGCACGGCGCGTTTGATCACCCAATAGATGGACCCGCCTTCCATCAGTTCTACCTGACGCCGCGGCCACATGCGTGTGATGTGATACAGCCGGGGTTCCTGCCCTTGTTCGCGCCGGGCCTTCAAGCGCGCGCGCTGAAGCTGTGCCAGATGGTCGATACTTTCGACGCCGACGGAAAGCTTGATCAGATGCAGGGTCATGGTTCGGACAACGGTGGGCCGTCAATGGGGAGCCCCCACCTTAGCAGGAAACCGTTGACGGAAAAGACCTTGGCCCGACAGGTTACCCACAGGCTTGAACAGGCTTACGCGGTCGCGGGCGGGTCCTGATAGGTATATTTTTCGCGGCGCTTTTCCAGCCCCGGAAACCGCATCTGGCGTCGGCGTCGGTCGGGGCCGTAGAAATCATCGGTCTGAATAAAACTGCGCGGGGTTTCAATGATATTGCTTAGGCGCAGGTAGACCGTACGTGTTGAAATCGGTTTGGCGAGAAATTCATGAACCCCGGCATCCCGGGCGCTGACGATCAATTCCTTGGACGTCTCGCCGGACACCATGATGATGGGGATATGCCGGTCCGCCGGGGTTTTCCCCGTCCGCACCAAACGCGTCAATTCCGTCCCGTTAATCGGCTTCATGATGTTGTCGACCAGCAGAACGTCGGCCGGATAATCCTGAAGATAGTCGATGGCTTCCTGACCGCTGGAAACCATCTGAAAATCCCCGACATTCAGTTCAAACAGCACCTGGCCCAGAAGCTTGCGCATGGGCGCATAGTCTTCCGCCACCAGAACTTTGATCTGGGAAAAATCGTACTCAGCCATTCCCAACACTCCCCGTCGTGTTGCTTTTGGCTGGCTATTTCCTGACCCAATTGGGTGTTCTTTTTTCCAGGAAGGCCGCCAGCCCCTCCCTTCCCTCGTTCGAGGCGCGAACACGGGCGATATGCCCCGCCGTCTGTGCCATCAAGGCCTCGTTCCGTTCGTGCCCGACCACATAGCGGACCAGGTTTTTAACCTCGGCCATGGCGCGCGGGCCGTTTTTCAGCAGAAGTTCGGCGAATTCCTTGGCTCTTGGCAGGACCTTGTCCTTGTCCGTGATCTCGGTAACAAGGCCCAGTTCCTCGGCCCGCAGGGCATCAAACCGTTCACCGGTCAGCATATAACGGGATGCCTGACGCGGTCCCATCGCCGAAATGATGTAGGGTCCGATGGCGGCCGGAATGATTCCCAGTTTGACCTCGGTCAACGCGAATTCCGCTTCATGTGCCGCAATCGCGATGTCACAGGCCGCGACCAATCCCACACCGCCGCCGTAAGCCGACCCCTGCACGGCGGCAATCGTCGGCTTGCGCAAACTGGCCAGGGTGAACATCAGACCAGCAAGCGCCTTTGCATCCTCTAGGTTTTCCTCATGGCCGTATTCGGCCATGCGCTGCATCCAATCGACATTGGCGCCGGCGGAAAAGCTTTTACCCGTGGATGCCAGGATCACCACCCGCACGACAGTATCGCGGCTGAGCCCTTGGAGTTCACGCGTCAGACGATTGATAAGTTCGTCATCGAATGCGTTGTGCACCTCGGGCCGTTGCAACGTAACCGTGGCGATACCACCCGCGATCTCGGTGATGAAATGTGCGCTGGTGTTCATTTATTTCTCCACGCCCAGGATGAATATACCGCCTTCCCGAGCACCCTCACGAGAGCAAATTAACTTTTCAGACCCACGGCAGGCAACCTAGCCAAACGGCTATTCCTTACGGGGCGGCTTTTCCCCGACGGGATGGCCGGCTTCCTTCCAGGCCTTGAAGCCGCCTTCAAGGTGGGCGATTGGCTCCAACCCCATGTCCTGCAACGCCTTGGTCGCCAGGGCGGACCGCCAAGCGGACTGACAATACAGAACGAACTTCTTGCCCGATGCAAAGACATCCTTGTGATAGGGGCTGTCGGGATCGACCCAGAACTCCAACATGCCGCGCGGCGCATGAAAGGCTCCGGGGACCATGCCTTCACGCTCCAACTCCCGGACATCACGGATGTCTACGAATTGGACATCGGGATCATCCAGCAAAGCCGCCGCCCCGGAAACGGGCACGGTTTCGATTTCGGCATTGGCCTCTGCGACCAGTTGTTTCACGCCTTTTTTCATCTGCATGATCTGCGTCCCTTGCACTATGTCCCTTGCGTTATACGTCCTTACCGAGAAAGCGTTCGATCTGCCACAGCCGGTCGGAGCCGAAGAACGGCTCGCCGTCGATCAGAAAGTAGGGCGACCCGAACACCCCCAGTTCCAGGGCTTCGGCGGTCTTGTCCTTGACCCGCTGTTTGACGTCGTCCTGGGTGACGGCATCGGCCAAGGCAGCCCCGTCGATCCCCGTTTCCTCGCCGATCAGAATGACATCCTGAATGTCGGAAATATCCACGCCCCTCCCGAAGTAGTGATGATAGCAGGCCAGGGCGAACGGTACCGCCTTTTCCGGGTCCGCATCTAAAAGCCAGTAATACGCCCGCGCCGCCGCCAGGGTGGCAATGGGGAAAGGTTCCGGCCAAACAAATGGTGCGCCCATCATTTGCGCCAGGCGCGGGACATCCTGACGCATATAGTCGCCTTTCAGGCCGATATCCGCGTTGGGGACATTTCCTGTCTGTTTGAAGATCACACCCAGCATGATCGGATGCCAATTGACGGCACGGCCGAACCGCGCGCCGATCTTGTCGATCTTCTGTGCCGCCAGATATCCATAGGGCGACGAGAAATCGAAATAGAACTCGATCGCGCCTTTGTTGTCTGCAGTGCTCATTTCGCCTCTCTTTATGTCGGGATGCTTGCGCGTCTACCAGGGGATTTCCCGCCCGTCATAGGCGAAAAACCGGCCGCTTTCCGTCATCCCGGCCCCGGCCAGAACCCGGCGAATGCCCTGGACGCTGGTGGCCGTGTCGATCGCCGCTTCCGCGCCGCCCATATCGGTCTGCACCCAACCCGGATGCAGCAGGATCACCGCGACGTTCTGGTCGCGCACTTCCTCGGCAAAGACATGCATGGCCATGTTCACCGCCGCCTTGGATGTCCGGTAGGCATAGGATGCCGAATGGGGCGACGATTCCGCGATGCTGGCCAGGACAGATGACACCGTGGCGATCATGCCGCCGCCTTGGGCCGCGACCAGGGGTAGAAAGGTCGAGGACATCTTCAGCGGCGCCATGGTGTTAACCCGGAAAGAGGCCTCCCAATCGGCATAGTCGATCCCGGTGCTGCCATGATTGCGGTCATCGTACACACCCGCGTTGTTGACCAACAGATCGATCTTAGTGTCCTGCAAATCGCCCGCCAGCCGGTCGATCTGGCGATGGTCGGAAACGTCCAGGCCGTGAACCTGGATGTCACCGGATATGGTCGCCAATTCCCCCGGCTGGATCGGATTGCGGCAGGTCGCTATGACCGTCCATCCATCGGCGCCGTACTGCCGTGCCATTTCAAGGCCGATCCCCCGGTTGGCACCGGATATAAATACGGTTGGCATTGCGTTCCTTCCCTTCTGGTCCGTTTGTTCAGGTGATCCGCTCGACCGCAACGGCCGTGGCCTCGCCACCGCCGATGCACAAGGACGCGACACCCTTGGACAGATCGTATTTTTGCAACGCCGCCAGCAGCGTCACCAGAATGCGCGCCCCCGACGCCCCGATGGGGTGTCCCAGGGCACAGGCGCCGCCATGGACGTTGACCTTGTCATGGGGCAGGTCCAGATCGCGCATGGCCGCCATGGTGACCACGGCGAAGGCTTCATTGATTTCGAACAGGTCCACATCGGTCAGGTCCCAGCCGACCTTATCGGCCAGCTTCTGCATCGCCCCGACCGGCGCCGTGGTGAACCAGCAGGGCTGATGGGCATGCGTGGCATGACCATGGATGACGGCGAGCGGCGTCAGGCCGCGCTTTTCGGCCTCGGACCGGCGCATCAGCACCAGCGCCGCCGCCCCGTCGGAAATCGACGATGAATTGGCGGGCGTGACCGTGCCGTCCTTGGCAAAGGCAGGCTTCAAGGCGCGGATCTTGTCCGGGTCGGCCTTCAGCGGTTGTTCGTCCCGTTCCACCGTGACCTCGGCCTTACGGGTCTTGACGGTGACGGGAACGACCTCGCCGTCGAAAGTGCCGTCCTCGATCGCCTTTTTTGCACGATCCAGCGAGGTAATGGCGAAATCGTCCTGGGCCTCGCGCGTGAACTGATAATGGGTCGCCGTATCCTCGGCGAAGGTGCCCATCAGACGCCCCTTGTCGTAGGCATCTTCAAGCCCGTCCAGGAACATATGATCCATGACCTGACCGTGCCCCATGCGGTAGCCGCCACGCGCTTTTTCCAGCAGGTAGGGTGCATTGGTCATGCTTTCCATCCCACCCGCGACCATGACGTCCCCGGCCCCGGCCAGAATGCCGTCATGGGCCAGCATGGCCGCCTTCATGCCCGAGCCGCACATCTTGTTCAACGTCGTGCAGGGCACGCCTTCGGGCAGGCCCGCACCCAGCGATGCCTGGCGCGCGGGCGCCTGGCCCAGACCGGCCGGCAGCACGATGCCCATATAGACCTCGTCGACCGCATCGGGTGCGACGCCGGCACGTTGCAAAGCGGCCTTGATCGCAGCCGATCCCAATTCGGGCGCGCGGGCGCCGGAAAGGTCCCCCTGAAACCCGCCCATGGGGGTGCGGGCAGCACCCGCGATGACGATCGGATCCATATCCCTGGTCATGGTGCTTCCTTCCCAGTTAGAACTTAATCAGGTGGCCGTAGTTATAGACCACCATGGCAAAGCCCAGCCATTCGGCAATCAACCAGCCCCGCATCAGATCGGCCCAGATTTGGTTTTCGCAATTGGGGGCACACCGCCACAGGCTGACCGTCATCCAAATGAGGTACGGCACGGCAAGGAACGATCCAAGAACCATCCCTGTAATCGCCCCGTAATAGCCCCCTTGCGTATCCTGCGGGGCGAACAGCAAGCCGATCTGCAGACCGATCAGGATCATCGCAAGGCTGCTGGCGATCACCACGCCCATGCCGAACACGCCGTAAGCCCAGAACACGATCCACAGCCGTTCCCGCCCATGCCAGCATTTGCGGAGAATGGGCTCCGGTGGCTCGTCTCCCGGCGTTCCGCCGCCGTGCAGGTCAATGTAGATAGGCGTTTGATCGTTGATCATCGTGACAATCCAACAAAAGCGGATAACGCGTTGGCCAAAACCAGCAAAGCGACCATGCCGCGTGCCGTGGTCGGCCAAACACCCGGCGGTTCATGATCGACGGCCCGCCAAACGCCGACGCACCACCAGATGAACGCCGCCAGCAAAATCCATTCGGTCAGCCGCAGCAGACCGTCAAGCACATAGAGTTCACCCGCGAAATAGGGCGACTGCGGCACCCGGAACAAGGTCACGATACCACGCTCGACCCCATAGCCGATGAACCAGACAGCCCCGCCCAGCCAGAACATCGGTTTCAGGGGAATTTTCCCTTTCCAGCCGTCCGTGCACCATCGAAGCAGGGTCGCGCTGAGGGTTGAGGGGGGCTTTTCGTTCATTGAGTGTCCTTGGTCATTAGCCGATCACGTCGCCCCGGCCCTGAATCCGCATCAGGGTCTGTTGCAAGGCGGCACAAGCCACCGGCTGGCCATCCTTGACGACCATCACGTCGGCACGGCTGACGGTCAGCGTCCGTCCGGGACGAACCACATAGCCGCGGGCGATCAGTTCGTCGCCGTCAGCCGGCGCCATCAGGTTCAATTTGTATTCCACGGTCAGCACCCCGTCGTCGGCCCCCATCAGGCTATAGGCCGCGTATCCACCCGCCGAGTCCGCAATCGTGCCGACCACGCCGCCGTGGAAAAACCCGTGCTGCTGGGACACGGCATCCGAATAGGGCAGTTCGATCTCGCAATACCCCGGGCGGACCTCGCCCAGCCGCGCACCGATATGGGCCATGATGCCCTGCTTGTCGAAACTGTCGCGCACACGTTGGGCGAACGCATCATCGGCCGGCTGGAATTCCGTGTTCATGTCAAACGGCGCCTTTTACAGCCCTATGTGCCGACCCGAAGCGGGCTGACCAGCCCGCGCAGGGTGGCGATCATACTCAACGGTACGATCTTGCCCGTTGCGGGGTTTTCTTCCGTCGGCTCGCCCGCGATCTTCATTTCCACATTCAGGATGTCGGATTCGACGGTAATCCAGTGGGTGTTGCGGGTGATCGTCGGATCGGCCCAGACCTCATAACGCGTTTCATCGGGCCCCAGGCCGGCAAGGCCCAAGGCAACGGCTACGTTGACGTTGGCCGGGAACTTGTCTGCGGCGGCGCGGACAGATCCTTCATAAAGCTTCTTGGGCGCGTTCAGGCCCATCAGGTTGATGCCCTGCTCCCGGACCCAGACCGCTTTCTGAAACCCGGCGGGCGGCTTATGCGTGCGCATGGTCACTGACCGCAGGTCACCCTCGGCGGCGGCACGCACCGTGTCCAGGCCGACAATGGCCCCCGTGGGCACGACGATACGCGCCCCCGTTTCACGGGCGCGCTCGACCAAATCCATGTGATGAAGCAACTGCGATACGGACAGCGGCACCAGGATACGCCCCTGTTCGACCGCAGGGCCGCAAACATCCAGAAAACGTTCCGGCGGCGCACATTCAACAACCACATCCGCGATTTCGGCAAGGTCCGCCAGATCCATGATCTGGGGCGGACTGTTCAGATGCGCCAAACGCGATGCGGCGCGCTCCTTGTTCCCGGCCGATACGGCAACCAGTTCCAATCCCGGCTCGTCATCCGTATCGAGCCATTCCGCCACCGGCAAACCGACAGCACCCAAGCCGCCCAATGCAACGCGCAAGGGGGCACCCTGTAACGGTTTCTTTTTATTGATAGACACAGGCGTTTCCTCCGGTCCCTTCCTTCCCACACGGACCAGGCAAAATCAACGGCGGGATGTTTCAATCTGCGTGGATGCGCTCAGCTTGCGGCCTTGGCGCGGCGGCCTTCGCGGTCCGCCAAAAGGGCCTGCGACTGGGTTTCCAGGCGGTCCAATTCACCCAGGGTCTCAATGATGTCTTCCTGCTGGCTGCGCAACTGTTCGCGCCGGGCCTGAAGCTTGCCGATGAACAGTTTAAGCTGTGAGACTTCGGACGGGTCCGCGTCGTAAAGATCGATCATTTCGCGAATCTCATCCAGGGAGAACCCCAGCCGTTTGCCGCGCATGATCAGGCGCAGGCGGACATGATCACGGGCACCATAAATGCGCCGCTGGCCATCCCGGTCCGGGCTCAGAAGCCCTTTGTCCTCATAGAAACGGATCGCACGGGTAGTGACCCCGAATTCGCGGGCCAGTTCGGCGATGCCGTACATCTGTTGCGTCTGATCCAATGCCATGACCGGACTTTAGCTAACGTTTACGTAAACGTAAAGCATGCCGTCACCGGCACGCCCCCGGCCCTGCTCGCTGCCATCCCCTTCAAATTACAACAGGAACGCGGCCGCCAGTCCCAGGAAGGCGAAGAACCCGACCACGTCGGTAATCGTCGTCAGAAACACGCTGGAGGCAATCGCCGGGTCGATCCCGGCCTTGTCCAACAGCAACGGAATGGACGCCCCGGCCAGTCCCGCGACCACCATGTTGACGATCATGGCCAAGCCGATGATCACGCCGATTTCCGGCGCCTGGAACCATAGCCAGGCGATCACGCCGGTAATCACCGCGAAGATCACGCCGTTGATCACGCCAACCAGCAGTTCCTTGCCGATCACGCGGTAGGCGTTGGTCGATGTCAGCTCGCGCGTCGCCAGGGCACGCACGGCGACGGTCAGGGTCTGCGTGCCCGCATTCCCACCCATCGAGGCCACGATGGGCATGAGAATGGCCAGGGCCACGACCTGCTGCAGCGTCGTTTCGAACAACCCGATGACCATCGACGCCAGGATCGCCGTGAACAGATTGACCAAAAGCCAGCGGAACCGCGCCTTGGTCGTATCCATGGCCGCATCGTACAGATCGACCTCGCCGACACCGGCCATGGCCAGCATGTCTTCTTCGTGTTCTTCATGGATGACGTCGACCACGTCATCGATGGTGATGGCGCCGACCAACCGGTTGGCCTCATCGACCACGGGGGCGGAGACCAGATCGCGCTGGCGGAACAGGAAGGCGACGTCTTCCTGGTCCATGGTCACGGGGATCAGTTTCAATTCCGTCTGCATCAATTCGGACACACGGACCGGCCGTTTGGACCGCAACAGGTGGCTCAGGTGGATGGCGCCGACGGGCTTATGCATCGGGTCGACGACGAAAATGTCGTAAAACGACGTGGGCAGAATGTCGTCTTCGCCTTCCGCCGCGTCGCGCATGTAATCGATGGTTTCGCCGACGGTCCAATGGCTCGGGACCGTGACGATTTCGCGCTGCATCAGGCGGCCGGCGGAATCTTCGGGATAGGACAGGCTTTGTTCGATCAGACGCCGGTCCGGGGCCGGCATGGCCTCCAGCACCTTCTGCTGATCGGGGCCCTCCAATTCCTCGACGATCTCGACCACATCGTCGGAATCAAGGTCCTGGACGGCGGCGGCGATCTGCTCGGGCGCCATGTCCTCGAACACGTCCTCGCGGACCGCTTCGTCAAGCTCGGTCCAGACCTCGGTCGGCAGGGCTTCGCCCAGTTCGGCCAAAAACTTGTTGCGGTCGTCGGTGTTCAGGCGCTCGACCACATCCGCCACGTCGGCGTAATGCAGCCCATCGACCAGTTCTTTCAAGCCTTCCGTATCGCCCTGGGACAGCGCCGTGATCACGGCGGCATCGACGATATCGTGCGTGTCCTCGCCCGGGTCTTCGACCGGGGTTTCGGGCTCGATCTCAGGGATATCGTCCGGGCGTTCGCTCACGGCTCGGGTCTCCGATCCAGGGGTTCAAGGCTTACGCATCAGGCGTTGACGGTGGATGATCCGCATCGCCCCACACGCCACAGACATTACCGCCAATTCGTTACAATTTCGCCCGAAAACGCAAAAAACCCGCTCCGAAGAGCGGGTTTTTTCCTGCATTTCCAAGGAATGGTGCGGTCGAGAAGACTCGAACTTCCACGGGATCTCTCCCACAGCGACCTCAACGCTGCGCGTCTACCAGTTCCGCCACGACCGCATTTTTCCTTGCCGCAAGTACGTCACTTGCGAAATACATGGCGGCAGATAGCAAATCGGCGCAACCATATCAAGCGGAAGCGCGACCAGGAGACTTATTTGATGCCATCCGATCCCGCCGCCGGGCCGGTCCAGCCCCCTGCCCCCACCCCCGGCACGGGCGAGGTGGAATGGCGTATTTCCGACATGCCCGTGCCCTATGAACAGGCCGTGGCCTTCATGGAAGACCGCGTCGCCCAAATCCGAGCCGGCGAAGCCCCTGAAATGGTTTGGCTTTTGGAACATCCGCCGCTTTACACAGCGGGCACCAGCGCCGACCCGGCGGAACTGGTCGACCCGGACCGCTTTCCCGTGTTCAAGACGGGGCGCGGCGGGCGCTATACCTACCACGGCCCGGGGCAGCGCGTGGCCTATGTCATGCTGGACCTGAAGAAACGCGGCGAGGACGTGCGCGCCTTCGTCTGCGATCTGGAAAACTGGGTCATCGGCGCCCTTCGGAAATTCAACATCACCGGCGAGCGACGCGACGGACGGGTCGGCATCTGGGTCACCCGGGGGGCGCCGGGCTCGAAACTCTACCGCGAGGACAAAATCGCCGCCGTCGGCGTGCGCCTGCGCAAATGGGTGACCTTCCACGGGATTTCGCTGAACATCGAGCCGGACCTGGGCCATTTCGACGGCATCATCCCCTGCGGAATCGAAGACCACGGCGTGACGTCCCTGGTCGACCTTGGCGTGACGGCCTCAACCCCGGAAGTGGACATCATTCTGCGCCAAACATTCGACGAGGTTTTTGGAAATGCATGACCACCCAGACGCGATCGACAGAGCGGCGATCGAGCAGGCCGGTTTGGACCTTCTGGACCGGCACATGGCCGCGATCAACAATCACGACGCCCGGGCCATGGCGGCGCTTATGCACTATCCCCATCCGCGCCTGGCGGAAGGCAAGGTCACCGTCTATGACGGCCCGGACAGCAATCCGATGGATTTGTTCGAACGCCTGCAGGCCCAGGATAACTGGCACCACAGCGAATGGAATGAACGCGAGCTGATCCAGTTCAACGCCGACAAGGCCCATTGGAAACTGGTCTATACCCGCTACCGCACCGACGGCAGCGTCATCGGCGTGTACGATTCCCTCTACATCCTGACCTGCCAGGATGGCCAGTGGGGCATTCAGTCGCGGTCCAGTTTCGGGCCCTGAGCGAAACCCCGCGTCTCACTCGAATTCCATCTGCACGTACACCCGGCCGGCGTTGCGCGTCGCCAGTTGTTCGAAGGTATCGAGATGCGCATAGGCGGCCTGATCCACGTAATACGCCCCCTTCAGGTCGCCGCCCTTATCCAGGTGCACCCGGATCTCGCCGCGAAGGTGCACAAGATAGTCATGGGTATAGCGCCGCACCTGCGCCATGTTGGTGGGATGACCGTGGCCGGGGATGACGTAGGCCGCCTTTAGCCCTTCGAACGGCCCCTGCCAGGTTTCGACCCAGCCCTTGGTATCCGTTTCATCGAAGATGGGAAGCAGCCGTTCATGGAACGCCATGTCGCCCGCAATCACCAGGGACTGCTCCGGCAGCCAAACCTGAATATCACCGGGGCTGTGTGCCGGGCCCAGATGCAGGACCTCGATCTTGAACCGCCCCATGGCAATCTCGCGTTTATCCGCGAAGGTTTCCGTCGGCCCGACAAGCTTCGTGCCCGCCGTCCGTTCCTTCAGCACACGGTTTGCCGATGCCAGAATTTGCGCGCCCCGGTCCTTGAATTCATGGGCCGCGTCCGCATGGGCCAGGATCGGCACGCCCTGTTCCTGCCAATAGGAATTGCCCAGCATGGCATGACCTTGGCCGTTTTCATTGATGACCAGTTTGACCGGTTCTTTGGTGATGGCTTTGATTTCGTCGTGCAGGGCCTTCGCCAACAAATAGGCCCCGCCGCCGTTGACGACCACGACGCCGTCGCCGGTGACGATAAAGCTCAGGTTGTTGTTATGTCCCCAGTTCTCATAGGTCGGCGGCGCCGTCGCACCGATCGCCGACCATACATGGGGAATGACCTCGACCGGTTTGGCATACAGCGCCGATCCCGGATACTGGTCGGCGATGTCCTCGCTGGCCCGCAGCGGTGAGGCCGGCATGACGGCAAAGGTTAGGGCAAGCATGAATAAAGGAAAGATCGGCAAACAACGGGTCATCTGTATTCCTGTCGGCATTGCAAGGTTG
Organism: Rhodospirillales bacterium; assembly: GCA_040218445.1. GTDB lineage: Bacteria > Pseudomonadota > Alphaproteobacteria > Rhodospirillales > Casp-alpha2 > UBA1479. The sequence continues at coordinate 90,700 of JAVJRK010000013.1, forward strand.
AGGATTGCCCAACTATGCAATTACAATTACAAAAAGTCGAATATGATAATTCACGCGGAACCACATAACTTACCGCGCATCATCGGGAGGACCTTCATGTATCGCCGTCTCATCATCCCCGCCCTCACGGCATTATTGTTTTGCATCGCACCTGTCGTTCCCCAGGCCGTGGCATCCGAGGAAATCATCAAAGTCCGCCTGATGTCGTCCGACATGGCCGTCAAGATCGCCCAAGGGGCCGTTCATGCCTGCCGGGATAAGGGTTATCAGGCGGCGGCGGTGGTTCTGGACCGGGCCGGCAACATGCTGGCGGCACAGCGCGACACCCTGGCCGCGCGCACGACCCTGGAAATCGCGGGGCGCAAGGCCGGTGCCGTCATCTTGTCCGGTGTCGATTCCGGGCAACTGCGCGATAGCCGCGCCGACATCAGCCCTCAATTGAACCTGATGCAAGGCATCATCGTGATGGACGGCGGCGTGCAAATCCGCGCGGCTGGATCGCTTGTCGGTGCCGTCGGGGTGTCGGGTGCGCCGGGCGGCGATATCGACGCTGAATGCGCACGGGCGGGCATCGATACCGTGCGCGACATCCTCGATTTCGCCGACTGACGGCCATTAAAACCCAACCGAATTCCCTATCCGAAAGTATGGGATCAGACAATTTGGTATACAATTTGACCGATATTTAAATTAAAAAAACCTAATAACATATTGTTTAATAATATGATTTTTTAATTATCCGGTGGTTTTACTGTAAGAATTATAACCAACGGCCAGATGTTCACACGGTTGTAATACGTGTATTTCCTTTCTCCGTCGCGCTGGGGGGCTACCAGTACGTCGATTTTTCGGAGGAGGAATCCGCACGATGTCCGTTGAATTCATGAAAAACACGAAAATTCTTTCCAAGATCTTCATCGGTTTCGGTGTGGTTCTGGGTCTGCTGCTTGTTATTGCCGCAACCGGGGGAATCAGCCTGAAATCCGGGAACGACAACTTCAGCCGTTATCGCGAAGCCGCGGCGCAATCCAATAACGCCGCCCTGGTTCAAAGTAGTCTTCAAAAAACCCAATTGGCCGTAAATGACTTTCTTGCCAATTCTTCGGAAGACGCCGTGGCTGATTTCGAAGACCGCATCAAAGCAACCATGAACGCCATCGAACAGCTGAACGGCCAGATCACCGACGCGGACCGTAAGAAAACCATTTCCACCGCGACCGCCGATCTAGCGTCCTATCAAGCGGCTTTCGACGAAGTGACCGCCCTTCAGACCAACCGCAACGCCATCAAGGAAGGCCGGCTGGACATGCTGGGCCCCGACATGGAAGCCCGGCTGACGGACCTGATGAAAATGGCCTACGAGGAAACGGACGTGACCACGGCCTACCTCGCCGCCAAGACACAGCGTTCCATGCTGTTGATGCGGCTATACGCCAACCGGTTCATCACCACCAACGACAGCATGGATTTCGACAAAGCCATGTCTGCCGCTGCGGAAACGCGTGACAACTTCGCCGAACTGATCGGTGAAATCTTCGACGAAGACCGCAAGACTTTGGCGGCCCAGGTCGCGGAAATGCAAAAGAAATACGAAGCCGCGTTGCAAGAAACCCATGACGTGATCATCGCCCGTGACGAGGTCGTGCTGGGCACGATCGGCTTCGTCGGCCCCAATGTCGCGGCCCTCATGGACAGCCTGAAATCCGGCATCAAGCAGGAACAGGATGTTCTCGGCCCGGCAACCAGCAAGACCATGCAGACCGCGATGATCGTCACCCTGGCCGTGGCCGGCGTCAGCGTCTTGCTGGGCGTGCTGGCGGCCCTGGTTATCGGCAAAGGCATCGCCCGCCCCGTGGTTGCCCTGACATCCGCCATGAAGACCCTGGCCGGTGGCGAAAAACACATCGACATCCCCGGGCAGGACAACGGCGACGAAGTCGGTGACATGGCCAAGGCCGTCCTGGTGTTCAAGGAAAGCATGATCAAAGCCGACGAACTGGCCGAACGCGAAAAAGAAGCCGCCCGGCGGCGCGAGGAACGGGGACGCCAGATCGAATCCCTGACCGGGACCTTCGACGAAGACGTGTCCGAACTGCTACGTTCCCTTTCCAGTTCCGCCACGGAAATGGAAGCCACCGCATCCAGCATGTCCCAAATCGCCGACGGCACCAACCAACGTGCGGCGACCGTCGCCAGTGCGGCCGAGCAGGCATCCGCCAACGTGCAAACGGTTGCTACCGCAACCGAGGAATTGTCGAGTTCGATCCAGGAAATTTCACGCCAGGTTTCCCAGTCCACGAAAGTCGCGGACCGTGCCGTTTCCGAAGCACAACACACCGATCAGCAAATCCAGGGCCTGGCCAAGGCGTCGCAGCGGATCGGTGAAGTGGTCGATCTGATTTCCGATATCGCGGAACAAACCAACCTTCTGGCCCTGAACGCGACCATCGAAGCCGCCCGGGCCGGTGAATCGGGCAAGGGCTTCGCCGTCGTCGCCCATGAAGTCAAGAACCTGGCGACCCAAACGGCCAAGGCGACGGAAGAAATCAGCCAGCAGATTTCGAGCATTCAATCCGAAACCAAGGACGCCGTGCGGGCCATCGGTTCCATCACCTCGACCATCAGCGAGATGAGCGAAATCTCGTCGATGATCGCAGCCGCCGTCGAACAGCAAGGGGCGGCAACCAATGAGATCGCCCGCAACGTGGAACAGGCCGCAACGGGCACGCAGGAAGTTTCCAGCAACATCATTGAGGTTACACAATCTGCGGGTGAAACCGGCACTGCCGCCTCGCAGGTAACCGGCGTGGCGGCCGAGTTGAACACGCAGGCCGATCACCTGAGAAATCAGGTCGAGAAGTTCCTGGGCGGGGTGCGCGCCGCTTGATTATCAATAATCAATAACAGCGATCAGAAAACTTGCGGCCGGGGGGATCATTCCTCCGGCCGTTTTTCTTTATCGGGAAATAGGCTCTAGACAGTTGGCAGACTGTCGAAACCGGCGGTCGCGGGAACATCGGCGTCAGCCACCTCAAGACCAGACACCCGGGCGGCCGGCGGCCCCGCATGACAGCGTTCAAGCATATGATTGACGGCATCCGTATCACCGGCGAATACGGCTTCGACCGTGCCGTCGCGGCGATTACGGACCCAGCCGGACAGGCCAAGCCCCTTTGCCTGCTCACAGGCCCAGCCGCGATACCACACGCCCTGCACCCGCCCGGATATGATCACGTGAACGGCTTTGACATCATCTGTCATGGCGCTGTGTTACCAGAGATTGGGGTTATTCGAACTCCATGATGATCTGATCGACCATCAGGCTGTCACCGGGGGCGGCCTTGATCTCCTTGACCACGGCGTCCTTGTCGGCCCGCATGACATTTTCCATCTTCATGGCCTCAAGGATGCAAAGCTCCTCCCCGGCCTTGACCTCCTGTCCGGCTTCGACGGCGAGCGACACCAGCAATCCCGGCATGGGCGACATCAATAGTTTGGACGTGTCGGGCGGCTGCTTTTCCGGAATGTGGCGATAGAGTTCCGCCGTCCCGGGGCTGAGCACCAGCGCCGTGGTTTCCGTGCCGGCATTCATGATGCGGTACGCCGTATCCGCACGGCCGACCTGCACGCTGTATTCGGCACCGTCCAACGTCAATTCCATCAGACTGTCGGAAAGCTGCCAGTCCGTCCGCAGTTTCAAAGTCTTGTCGGAAATCGTGACATCGAAACCGCCGTCCGCAGGAACGACGTTGACGGGGTGCGGATCGCGCCCCAGCACGATCACCCAATCACCCGAAACCTTGCGGGAATGCCCGGCGACCTGACCGGAAATCTGCGCCGCACGGTCCTGAAAGGCCCGATGCATGGCGGCGGCGACCGCAATGGCAAGGGTCGGGTCATCCTGAACCGCATCTTTCGGGTTAAAGCCGTCGGGATATTCCTCGGCGATGAAGTTGGTCGAAAAATCGCCGGCCCGAACCTTGTCGTGGGCCATCAAGGCCGCCAGAAAGGCGATGTTGTTGGCCACGCCCGTGATCTGGAACCGGTCGAGGGCGCGCGCCATCTCGTCCATGGCTGCCTCCCTGTCCTTTCCATACGTCACCAGCTTGGCGACCATGGGATCGTAGAACATGGAAATCTCGCCGCCTTCGAACACACCGGTATCGACACGCACGGTGTCGGTTTCGGCCGGCGGCTGATAGCGCACCAAGCGTCCCGTGGACGGCAGAAAGTTGCGGAACGGATCCTCGGCATAGATGCGGGATTCGATCGCCCAGCCGTTCAAGGGCACGTCCTTTTGGGCAAAGGGCAGCTTTTCGCCGGCAGCAACCCGGATCATCAACTCGACCAGGTCCAAGCCGGTAATGAATTCAGTCACCGGGTGTTCGACCTGAAGGCGCGTGTTCATTTCAAGGAAGTAGAAATTCTTGTCCTTGTCGACGATGAATTCGACCGTGCCGGCCGAACAATAATCCACCGCCTGGGACAGCGCCACAGCCTGCTCGCCCATGGCCTTGCGGGTCTTCTCATCCAGGAACGGCGACGGCGCTTCTTCCAACACCTTCTGATGGCGGCGCTGGATCGAACATTCGCGCTCGTTCAAGTAAACGCAATTGCCGTGCTGATCGGCCAGGACCTGAATTTCGATATGGCGCGGCTCGACAATGAATTTTTCGACGAACACCCGATCATCGCCGAAGCTGCTGGCCGCCTCGGACCGGGCCCGTTCCAGGCCGTCACGGCATTCGTCATCGTTGTGCGCAATGCGCATGCCCTTGCCGCCACCGCCGGCAGACGCTTTCAGCATCACCGGATAGCCGATCTTGTTGGCGATCTCGACCGCCATGTCCGGGTCGGCGACGGCCTCCGTATGGCCGGGCACGACGCTGACCTTGGCCTTTTCCGCCAATTTCTTTGATTCGATTTTATCGCCCATGGCATTGATGGCACCCACAGGCGGGCCGATGAAGGCAATACCCTTCTTGGCCAAGGCTTCGGCGAATTTGGCGTTTTCCGACAGGAACCCGTAACCCGGATGCACCGCATCCGCGCCCGTCTGCTCGATGGCGTCCAGGATCTTGTCGATCACCAAATAGCTTTCCGACGAAGCCGACGGACCGATATGCACGGCCTCGTCCGCCGTGACCGTATGCAGCGCCAGTTTGTCGGCATCGGAATAGACGGCGACGGTCTGAATGCCCATCTTCTTTGCCGTCTTCATGACGCGACAGGCGATTTCGCCCCGGTTGGCGATGAGAATTTTCTTAAACATTTTTTACCGGCCCTGGTTGTTGTTTCCTTAAATGAACCCCTGTGGGTTCGCCTTGCTGGCCGATTGCGGCCCTTCCAACCCCGGCCATTGGTGTAACCGAAATTCCACCATATTGCAGCGCAAAATTAGGATCGGGGCCTTGATACTACTAGTAGAATTGACCGTTCGCTGAGTGTTCTCTTTTTGCCCCGCATCCGGCCCGTTTATTTCCGGGCCATCAAACCATCAAACAATCCCATGACCCAGGCCGCATGCAGAGCAAGCGGCGCCCCCCAGGCGACCATCGGAAAAATGAACCAAAGACGGTCCGGTGAATTGGTGAAGTTGAAGGCGGCGCAGGCCGCCACGACGATGAAATACACCATCAGGTGCAGGGCAAACCCCTTAAGGCGCCGCCGGTCGCGGGCGTCCCTCTCCCCATCCATGGGATTGATCTCGGTCATGATTGTTCCTTTGTTGGTCCCGCTAATCTAGGCACACAAAGGGCAACTCGCCAGTTTTGCACCGAATCACCTTTGTTTATCCGGCGCTCTCATCGCGTTGAACGTTTTCGAAGAACCGCTTCATATCCTCGCGGATATCCCGCCAATCGGCGAACGAAAACAGCATATCGACGGTCTTGCCGTCGGATGACAACGGCATGCGAAAGGATGTTTGAATGCGCCGCAGCTGAAGCTTTCCGACCGTCAATTCATGCATATAAATCACAGGCTTACGGACACTACACGCTTGTTCGTACTGGGCACGGGAGGTTTCCGCAAGCTCGGGGGGAATGATGTCCGTCACCAGTTTTCCGGTATAATCGATGCCGTGGATATCGGCATGGGCCGTGCCCCAAAATCGGTATTTGAAATTCGTCCCGCCGTCCAAGGCATCGACCACGAAACAATAGGGAATCAAATTTCCGGGAATGCGCCGCCAGTCCCAATCGGACCACGCAGGTGCGAACTTGCCGCCCCGCAACTCATTCCAATAGTCCAGGAACAAGCGGTGGTCGGGCTCTGTGATATCTTCCGGATCCAACCAGACGAGACTGCCGAAAACCGGTCCGGTATCATCGTCCGGTTCGCCCATCATCGCCGATCCTTTCAATTGCCCGCTATTCCAACGTTAAGTCAGTTTCCCCTTGGACTGGCTGCTGCGGCCTTTTAAACCTAATGATCCAGCCGGCACGTGGTCAGTTGACCACCGTCCCCTTTGTCCGGCTATGACATTGGTCACCCATTGTAACAAATTGACAGGTTCCATGCCCCGAATAGTCCGCGTTGCCGCCGCCCAACAGGGCCCCAATCTTGAGACCGACAGCCGCCAGGTAATCGTCGCCCGCCTGCTCGACATGATGAAACAGGCCAAATCGCAAGGCGCTGATCTGGTCGTTTACACGGAAACGGCCTTAACGACCTTTTTCCCGCGGTTCTATGCCGAGAACCGGGCCGAAATGGACCCCTGGTTCGAGCGCGACATGCCCAATGACGCGACACGCCCCCTGTTCGACTACGCCGCCGACAATAAGATCGGCTTTTCCCTGGGCTATGCGGAACTGACCCCCGAAGGGGAACATTTCAACACCCAGATCCTGGTCGACAAGGACGGGCGGATCGCCGGCAAATACCGGAAGGTCCACCTACCTGGTCATGTGGAACTGGAGCCCGAACGCAGGTTCCAGCATTTGGAAAAACGATATTTTCAGCCGGGTGATCTGGGCTTTCCCGTATGGCGCACCATGGGCGGCGTCATGGGGATGTGCATCTGCAACGACCGGCGCTGGCCGGAAACTTACCGCGTGATGGGCCTGCAGGGCGTGGAACTGGTCATGCTCGGCTACAACACGCCCTCGTGGAACGGGCTGGGCGGGCCTGACACACCGGAACTGCGCATGCATCATTCCCGGCTTTCCATGCAGGCTGGCGCCTATCAGAACGCAACCTGGGTGGTCGGCGTCGCCAAGGCCGGCGAGGAAGCGCCCGGATACCATTTGATGGGCGGCAGCTGCATCATCAACCCGGACGGCCAGGTCGTCGCCGAGGCCACGACCGAAGACGACGAGGTCATCGTCCATGACTGCGATCTGGACGCCTGTGCCTTTCTCAAGAACTCGACCTTCAAATTCCAAGCTCACCGCCGCACGGAACATTACGGCCTGATCACAGAACAAACCGGCGCCGTGCCGCCACCCGAATGACGACCGTGATGAACGTCCTGATCGTCCACGCCCATCCGGAATCAAAATCCTTCAACACGGCGCTGCGCGACCAGTCGATCCGCGTGCTGGAAGAGGCAGGCCACAGCGTCGCGCTGTCCGATCTTTACGCCATGAACTTCAACCCCGTGTCGGGGCCTGAGGATTTCAATGATCGTGCCGCCCCGGACTATCTGGTCTATGCGCTGGAACAGCGCCACGGATATCAGACAGGAACGCTCGCGCCCGACATCACGGCCGAGATCGACAAGCTCATGGCCTGTGATCTTCTGATCCTGCATTTTCCGCTCTACTGGTTTTCCGTGCCGGCGATCCTGAAAGGCTGGATCGACCGGGTGCTCGTTTCCGGGCTGACATACGGCGGGCGGCGGTTCTACGACCAGGGCGGCCTGAAGGGCAAGAAAGCCCTGCTGACCCTGACGCTCGGCGGGCGGGAACATATGCTCGACCGCGACGAAGCCATCCACGGACGCCTGGAAGACATGCTCAAGCCGCTGTTGCAGGGCACGCTGGCCTATACGGGCATGACCGTCCTGCCGCCCTTCGTCGCCTGGCATGTGCCCTACGTGGACGATGCCACGCGGCAGGGGTATCTCGATGACTATGCGGAACGCCTGCGGGGGATCGACAACGATACGCCCCTCACCTTTCCGTCCCTGAACGACTTCGACGACACCATGCAACCCAAGTAGCCGTTCCCACCAAGAACGTCTTTGCGCGGCTATCGGCGCTGCGCTACATCATTGATCTGTTCGTGTCCGTAGCCCTTGAGGATTTCAACGTTGGTTTCGCTGCAACAAGCCTTTGCCAGCCATCAGGCCGGAAACCTGACAGACGCTGTGCAGCTATACAGGCACTTCATTGCCGCAAACCCCCAGCATGCAGAAGCCCATCACCTTCTCGGCGTAGCCTGTATGCAGATGGGCAACCTGCAAGATGCCATGGAGTCACTTTCCCAGGCCGTTCACCTTGATGGCAATAATCCGGGGTATTTGAACAATCTCGGCCTGGCGCAATTCTATGGAAACGACCCGGTGGCAGCGCGGAAAAATTATGAGCGCGCGCATGCACTGACACCACAAAACCCGGATATCCTGAATAACTTGGGCATGGCCCTGCAGCGTCTGGGTGAAGTCGAAGGGGCGATTAAAAAATTCGAGGCTGCCCTGAAGCTTTCATCAGACGACCCAGAGATATTGCACAATTATGGGATGGCCTTGCGCGATGCAGGGCTGCTTGAAAAGGCTGCTGTGATCTTGAAGCGGGCCATCGACGTAAGCGGTGGCATTCCCGACACCTATGCTGCCTTGGCATCAATTCAGTTTACGCTGGATGACTATGATGGCGCCGTCAAATCTTGTTGGTCCAGCATCCGAATGGACCCCTTGCATCTTGATTCCCACAAAGCCTTCAAAGGCCTGATGAAGGCGATGAACCGGGATGCGGAAATCTACGACACATTGAAGTGGGCCGTCGAAAATGCACCCGATGTACCGCAGACACATGTGCAGTACGGCCTGGAACTGGCGCAGGACGGAGCTTATGCCGTGGCGGAGCCCGTACTACGGCGCGCCATTGAGTTGGATGGCAACCTGGCGATCGCGCGATCAACACTGGGTTGGGCGCTTTCCCATATGGGCCAGCATGATGAGGCCGTCATGCAATATGCAAAGGCCGTCGAATTGGCACCGGACGATCCAAGCTTTCTCGACAACTATGGCCAATGCCTGATCCGTGCCGGCCGGCCGACTGACGCGATCGCCGTTCTGAAGAAAGCACATCGCATGATGCCGCGCCTGAGTGCTGTTTTAGGAACGATGACGATCGCCATGGTCGAAGCCGACGATCCCAGCCTGGCCGCGTTCGTCGACTATGAAAAAGACGTCGTGACACGGGTTTTATCCCCGCCTCCCGGATACGCCGATATAGAGACTTTCAACGATGCACTTCATGCGGAATTGGAACCGCGTCATAAGCAAGGCTCGTTGCCGTTGGATCAGTCGATGCGCGGCGGCACCCAAATTCCCGACAATCTGTTTAAATCTGCTTCGGGAAATGTGCTTCTGGTCAAAAACGCGATTACGGCTGCCATCGGAGAATTCGTCGCCGGGCTGGATGAAGATCCCGATCATCCGTTTCTACGTTACATCAACAAGGACTTCCGGTTTTCCGGTGCCTGGTCGACCATCCTTTACGGGGCCGGTTACGACGGCAGTCATATCCATAATGAAGGCTGGCTCAGTGGTGTTTACTACGTGAAGGCCCCTGACCTGCCCGAAGAAAGTTGGCTATCCGGCGAAGGATGTATCCAATTCGGCGCACCGCCGGACGCCTTTGTCAGCGACAAGAACAAGACACGCCGCCTGATCCGTCCCCAACCGGGTCTATTGGTTCTGTTTCCCTCTTACATCTGGCACGGAGTCAAGCCATTCACCCAGGAAGGCCTGCGCCATTCAATTGCGTTTGATGTGATCTAGGCCACCTCGCCGCAGGCATGGCCCGACGCCCAAGCCCATTGGAAATTGAACCCGCCCAGGTGGCCCGTGACGTCCACGCCCTCGCCAATGAAATAGAGCCCCGGCACGTCCCGGGCTTCCATGGTCTTGGATGAAAGATCCCGCGTATCGACCCCGCCGACGGTGACCTCGGCCGTGCGGTTGCCCTCGCTGCCGTTGGGGGTGACGGTCCAGGCATTGACCTGGTCAGCCAGGGCTCGAAGACGTTTGTCCGGCTGGTCGGCCAGACGACCCAGGCAGCCCGTCCATTCGCACAACCGCTGTGCCAGACTTTTCGCCAGGAACTGGGAAAGCACCGTCGGCACTTCTTTCTTCGGCTCGCTTTGTTTCATTTCTTTCAGCAGAGAGAACAGATCCCTGCCCGGAAGCAGGTCGAGCGTGATCGCATCGCCCGGCTTCCAATAGGATGAGATCTGCAGGATTACCGGCCCGCTCAGCCCCCGGTGGGTGAATAGCAGGGCTTCGGCAAAGCGCACCTTTCCCAGGGTCGCCGTGGCATCGACCGACACGCCGGAAAGGCCTTCCAGATTCGCCAGCATTGCCGCATCAAATGTCAGCGGCACCAGGCCCGCCCGTGGCGTGACGACGCGCAGACCAAACTGCCGGGCGATGTCATAGGCAAAACCGCTTGCCCCCATCTTGGGGATCGACGGCCCACCCGTGGCGATGACCAGGGCAGCCCCCGTAAACACCCCCTTGTCCGTCTCCACGCGGAACCGGTCGCCGTCACGGGTCACGGCGGACACGGTAATCGCCGTGCGGATGTCAGCCCCATGGGCTTCGGCCAGCAGCATGTCGATGATCTGCTGCGCGCTGTCGTCGCAGAACAACTGCCCCAGGGTTTTTTCGTGATAGGCGATGCGATGGCTTTCAACCAGCGCAATGAAATCATGCTGGGTATACCGTTTAAGCGCCGAGACACAGAAATGCGGATTGTCTGACAGGAAGTTCACAGGCGCGGCGTGCAGGTTGGTGAAATTGGCCCGCCCGCCGCCGGAAATACGCACCTTCTGGGCGACCTTCGGGTTGCGTTCCAGAACCACAACCTTGCGACCGCGCCGGATCGCGCCGGCCGCGCACATCAACCCCGCCGCCCCGGCACCTATGATGATTACGTCAACGTCCTGCATGCGCGTGCTATAGCGGATACAGAAGCGATGCCCAAGCACCGCTTGTCACCGCCCGTAACCATTCAATCGATGCGCGTCAGTATAAAGCCCCAATAAACGTCTGGGCCTATTGCCAACGGAATGTTGATGTCATTGGCCCACACCTGCTGAAACCCTGCCCGGCCAAACAGATTCTGCCACATCAGCTTACCCATGACGCTGTAATGGTTGGGGTTATCTTCATGTTTTGCCACGGTGTCCGGCGCGGGGACCTCCACATACAGCCCACCCCCCGGTGTCAGTAACCGCTGAAACTCGGAAAGCGTGAACAATGGAAAGATGCTGTGCTCAAGGGCATGACGGCACCAGATGAAATCGAACGACCCGTCGTCAAAATCCAGATCCGATAAATCCATCTCCACGGCGTCGAAGCCTTTGTCACGGCATACCGCGACATCATCACCCAATGCGATTCCTTTGGCTGAAATTCCCCGTTTATGAAATTCCTCCAGCGCCGGCCCCTGCCCGCAGCCGATATCCAAAACTCTTTGCCCCGGGCGAAGCTCACCCCGTGATGACAACAACTCCACCACCTGACATGTGATTTGTGTGTGCAAATCACTGCCTTCTTCGGGATAAATCTCCGTCTTGCGCTGGTCCAGAAATGTCGCCAATCGATCATACATAGACATGGTCACCCCCGGACCGAAAGCATTCGCCATCCCGGCACCATGGCATAGTCGATTTACTTGATCACCGGTCAAATTTATCACCCGTGATCTGGCAGATCCGTTATTTGCGCCTCAGCAGCGAACGCATACTACCGATCACCGCAACAACAATCCGCGTAAAGGCCTCTGCGCGCAAAACACGGGCACGGCGCAAACCGTCGTTAATCTCGGCTTGGGTTACGGATAATCGCCCTCCGTCCAAAGGCGCATACAAGCCTGCCTCGTCAAGCTGCGGCATGTGGATATTAGATAGCATGTTCATAGCGGTGGCTCCGATTTGGATCATCACGCAAATTAACTTGCAAAAAGCAAGTTATAGTGATTTATGAAATTTACTTGTTTTTTGCAAGATAATTTTTATCCTATGCGTATGAAGAGCGAGACCAAAAAGCACAGCAGCGATTGTCTCGTCGCCTACGGCATTGATACCTTCGGCGACCGCTGGTCGTTTCTGGTGCTGCGCGACATGATGCTTTACGGCAAGTGCCGCTATGGCGACTTCCTTGCCTCGGAAGAGCAGATCGCGACTAACATCCTGGCCGCCCGCCTGAAGCATCTGGAATCCGAAGGGATCATTTCGAAAGAACGCGACCCGGAAAACCGCCGCAGCTACATCTACAGCCTGACGGAAAAGGGCCTGGACCTCGCCCCCGTGCTACTTGAAATCATCCGCTGGAGCAGCCGCCATTTAAAAACGAACGCGCGCCGCCGCCGTTTGCTGGCACGCATTGAAACGGACCGTGACGGCGTGCTGGCGGATATCCGCACCCGCACTGCGATTCTCACCCCACCCTGACGATCTTATCCTGGCCAAAACCAAAATCCCCCGCAACGGCCAAGCCGAAACGGGGGATCACTGGAACGGCGGCCGAACGGCCCGCCAAAACGTTCATGCGGTCAAATGGCGCCCTCTTCCTTCAAGGCGGCCAATTCCTCGGCGGACAGGCCAAGCTCTCCCCCAAGGATTTCTTCCGTGTGCTGGCCCTTGCGCGGCCCGGCATGACGAATTTCCGCAGGTGTTTCCGACATGAAGGGAAAGGCATTGGTCATGCGCAATTTGCCCAGGTCTTCATCGTCCATTTCGATGATATCGTTCCGCGCCTGATACTGCGGGTCCTGGTAGATTTGATCGATCGTATAAGCCGGGCCGATCGCGGCTTCGGCTTTCTCGAACTCTTCCAGTACGGTCTTAAGGTCGTGCTGCGCGATCCAGCCGGCAACGATGCCGTCGATCTCGTCGATGTGCTTGACCCGGTCCTGGGGGGTCTGGAAACGCGGGTCGGCCGCGACCTCGGGCCCGCCGCATAATGTCAGCACCCGAGTCACGATGGCCGGCGAGTTGGTCGAAATGGCAACCCAATGCCCGTCCTTCGATTGATAGGTATTGCGCGGCGCATTGTTCTTCGACCGGTTGCCCCAACGCTGCTGGACCACTCCCAACTGATCGTACTCCATGGGCTGCGGCCCCATGACCTGGAACAAAGGTTCATAGATCGACAGGTCAATGTACTGCCCTTCCCCACTGCCCTGCGCGTCCCGGTGATAAAGCGCGAACATGGCGGCGAAGGTGCCGTAAGCCGCCGCCACGCCATCGGCCAAACCGAAGTTGGGCAAGGTCGGGGGACCATCGGGCACACCGGTGATGCTGGCAAAACCGGAAAAGGCTTCGGCAATGGTGCCAAACCCCGGGCGGTTCTTGTACGGCCCCGTCTGGCCGAAACCGGTGACCCGCACCATCACCAGGCGCGGATTGATCTTCTTCAAATCTTCCCAACCCAGCCCCCATTTTTCCATGGTGCCGGTACGAAAATTTTCGATCAGGACGTCCGTGTTCTTGATCAACTCCTTGAACAAGGCCTGACCTTTGGCATGGCTGAAGTTCAAGGTGATGCACCGCTTGTTGCGGTTGGCCATCTTGAACCACAACCCCACGCCGTCCTTTTTCTGACCGGTTTCACGCAGCACATCACCGCGCGGATGTTCGACCTTGATCACGTCAGCACCGAAATCGCCCATCAGCATGCCGATGGTCGGACCGGCAATAACGGTCGCGGCATCAATGACCCTTAGCCCCTTTAGCGGGGGCGCTTTCTTTTCCGTCACGGTTTGGTCCTTCTATGCGGCCGATGCGGCGTTGGGTTCGGGAACGGCAAAGTCTTCGGGCCGCAGGAAAATGGTCGTGCGCCGGGCAAAACGCGGCTTGGATTGGTCGAAGGCGTCGCGCTTGTGCCACAGGCGGGCGTTGTCCCACATGATGACATCGCCATTGCGCCAGGAATGAGAATAGATGAATTGATCCTGCAGCATGTGCTGGGTCACGGCATCCAAAAGTTCCTTGCTTTCGTTTTCTTCCAACCCTTCGATCCCGACGGTTTTGTTGGGATCAAGATAAACGGATTTCTGCCCCGTCGCCGGGTTTTCCAGGATGATGTCATGGGTCGCCGCGGGGGTGCGATCATGAATCTTCTTCATCGCTTCGGGATCTTTGCCCAGGTCAAGTACGGTCGTGGAATCCTTACGATCCGCGTACTTGGCCGTCGCACGCCGTCCTTCAATCGCTTTCTTCAGATTATCCGGCAGCGTTTCATAACCCAGTTTGGTGTTGCAGTAGGACGTGACGCCGGCGTTTTCCGGCATTTCGATGGCGCAGAAGATCGATCCCGACGCCGGACGCAGGCGATAGATTTGATCGTGGTGCCAATAGACTTCGTAATTGCCCAATCCGCCCAGAGGCGTGCCGTCGGGCCGCTTCAGATTGGTGATGTAGATGATTTCAGGGTTGTCCGGCGACAGCATGTCATCACGCACGATGATGTCCATTTCGCCGAAACGCTTGGAATAGGCAACCTGCTGGCTTTCGCTCAGGCTTTGACGGCGGAACAGGATCAACGGCTCTTGCTGCCACAGTTTATAGATGGCGTCGAACGTCTCATCGTCCAGGTTGGACAGATCCACGTCGAGGATTTCGAAACCGAAGGTTTCGCTCAGGGGGCGGGTACGGAGTTGCATTTGGATGGTTCCTCGGGGGTTTTGAAGTGACGACATTGTATACAATCTTGAACATCCATCAACCAGGAAATCGCAGTGTTCCGGTATTTCCTTTTGTTCAAACCGTCAAAAACGCGCGGTCATCTCCGGTTTTCCTGCGTCCCCACCCCCGTCAGCCCTTTGATATCGAAGTTTTGGAACTCCGCCTGGATCGCTTCGCCCAGGTTGCCCGAAAGATTGACCGTCAGGTCCACGGGCCGGCCTTCCTGAATCTTGGGATTGCGCCCCTGCAAGCGCAGCCGGATGTTGACGTCCTTACGGGCATCGCCATCGATCTTCATGGTCATGCCGTCGAACCGCAGGTCTTCCAGAACGTCGAGAACCAAATCCATGCGCCCGCCTTGACCCGCCCCCTCACCCGCCTGGGCAGCCGCGCGGGCCGGCGGCACGAAGGACACCAGCCCCTTCCCTTGGGCTTCAAGAAGTCCATCGCGGATCGTCACATTTCCATCCTGCCCCAGATCGATCGGAATGCGGCCGGACAACAGACCGTCTGCCCTCAACCCCAGCACATTGGCCTGGGCCGCCAAATCGCTCAGGCCCAATCTGTCCACGTTCAGGATCACGCGCTCCGGCAACGCACCGTCCGTGATGGCGATATCATCTGCCCAAAGCCGCCCACCGATGCTTGTCAGTTCCGCCCGTTCAATCGCAACCGAAGACGGACCCGTGATCTGGAATTTCATGCGTCCGTCGGAAACGGGCAGTGTCGCGGCAATCCGGTCGACACGCAGCTCTTGCCCCGGCGGCGTCAACGGCGGCCATAGCCGGTCCAGTTTCACTTGCGCCGAAATACCTGTTGCCTGCGCAGGTCCAACCCGCAGGTTACCACCGGCAATACCGATACTTCCCCTGCCCGCCGACGGATCACCGGGCGGCAATGTGGCCGCCACGGACAAGGTTGATATACCGGCTACCGCACCCTTCAATGCTGCCGGCAGCAACGCCGCTGCCGGTGTGACCCCGGCGCCCCGCAGCGTGCCCGTGACTTCCACGGGTTTAGCACCCGCCTTGTCCCATGCGGTTGTCGCCGAAACCTGGACCGTGCCGGTCAGGCTATTGATGAAGGGGGCCAACAATGGCGTGATGCCATGCACGCCGCCGGGCACAGCGGAAAGATTCAGCGGCAAGGTATCGACGCGCGCGTGGCCTTTGCCGGATCGCGTATCTTCATCAGCGGAAAGGCTTGCGATCAGGCCGCTGCCTTGTTGACGCAAGGTGCCCTCGGCTTTCCATTTGCGTTTGTTCCAATGGCCTTTCGCATCCAAGGAAAACGGCGCCGCTGATGTATGGCGCAACGATGTGGCCTTCGCATTCAGGTTCCAGCTTTCATCCAGTCCACCCCGACTGGCCGCCGTCAGAGAAATCCCCTGGGCCTCGACATCGAAATCCGGCACGTGGGCGTCCAGTCCCGACAAATTCAGGCGCATCCCGGGCTGTCCTTCGATGGGAAACGTCGCGGCGATTCTTCCCTTCAGCCCCGCCGTCCGCAGCACAGCCCCCTGCCCGCCGGACGAAACGGTCAGGGATGGTGACTGAGCGGCAATCGTAAAACCGGCCTTCGACAGGGCGACCACCCGGTCGTCGTTCGCGAACACAAGACCGCCGTCCTTGGGCGTCAGAAGCAGATCAAGCGGACCATTAACCACAATCCCCCCCGCCACGGCCTTGGTCACCGCAAGGCGCAGGGGATCAAGCGAGACATCCGTCACCTTGAAGGGCGCAAGCCCGAAACGGGCACTTCCGGGAATGCGGGCCGATATCCCGCCCTCAAAAACTTGGCCGGAAATCTCCGCCGGTTCGGTCAGCATCAACGTGGCCGTACGGTCCGCGACGGTGACCTTCCCCCGTGCCCGGCCGGACCAGATTCCGGGAACTCCCACGACCTCGACCTGATCCAATGTCGTCGAGATGTCCGCTTCCGGCGCTTTTTCCACCCCCGCCGCCAGGAAAACACTGAATGGGGCCGAGGCGACAAGCCGCAGTTCGCCCGCCCCCTTCAACCTGTTCGCAATCGGCAGACGCGCCAAATCCGCGCCCGCAGCCGTCACCGTGACGTCAAGCACCGCCGCAGTATCACCCAGACGTCCCCTGGCCTGGGCTGATAAAGTCAGCGCCAGTCCTTCGTCCGCCAATTTCAGGTCAAATTCGCCTGCCCCATCGGCCAGCCGCACGGCCACATGGCCACCGGTCAGCATCCCACCCGGCATGGCAAGACCGGCAAGGTTAAGCCTCCCTTCCCCGCTCAACGAAGACAGGCGCAAGGGATCGCCTGTGACTTTCAAGCGGCCTTCCAGATCGGCCAAGGACATGTCTTGCCATGACGCCTGCGCGCCCTCGACCTTCAGGGTCATATCCAGCGTGCCGTCCGCTGCCCGCTGCCCCGATGCGCGGAGCGATCCCTGTGCCAGCGGATGAACGACATCGAAAACGGCATCTTTCAGCAAGATAGTTCCGCCGTCGTCGCCGGAAATATCGGCACGGCCCAGCGACACAACCGTCGGCCCACCGGAATGGCTGATTTCAACCAGAGCATCGCGCAGCGCGATAAGCGGGATCGTTGACGGTCCGCTCCCCCCATCACCCGACATCAAAGGCGCCAAGTCCCCCCAATCCGGCACACCGGATTTTGAAACGGACAGTGCCAGTTGCACCCCGTCCAGGGTAACGGCGCTGACGGTCGGGTTTGTCCAGGAATGCCAGACAATATCTGCTTCCAGGCGGGCAATCCGGGCCGTGCCTTGGGGGCCCGTGGTCAGGTTGCGGACTTCGACCGACCATGGGGTCAAACGGGTGATCTCAAGCTCACTGCCGGCCAACCCCAAGCCGGCAAGTTTGTCCTTCACCAGGATCTCGGCGATGGGGGCGCGGTTGACCGCGAGGATACCCACGACAACGGCGACGATCAGAATACCCACCGCACCCCAAACCGCCCGGCGCCGCCAATTGGGCGCGGTTGATGCGGTCTCGGTCTTTTCAGGCGGTGCAGCCACGCGATGCGATCCCCGTTGCTTGGGGGATCATATCAGAGATCGAACAGATTAGCCCCTAGAGCGGGATGTTGCCGTGCTTTTTCCAGGGGTTCTTGATGTCTTTGTTCTTGAGCATGCGCAGAGATTTGCAAATGCGGGTCCGCGTGCCGTGGGGCATGATCACGTCGTCAATGAAGCCCCGACTTCCGGCCACGAACGGATTGGCGAACCGGGTGCGGTATTCCTCGGTCCGGGCGGCGATCTTTTCTTCATCGCCCAGGTCGCCCCGGAAAATGATCTCGACAGCACCCTTGGGCCCCATCACCGCGATCTCCGCAGTCGGCCAGGCGTAATTGGCATCCCCCCGCAGGTGCTTGGACGACATCACGTCATAGGCACCGCCATAGGCTTTACGCGTGATGACCGTGACCTTGGGCACGGTGGCTTCCGCATAGGCATACAACAGCTTGGCGCCATGTTTGATGATGCCGCCGTATTCCTGCGACGTGCCAGGAAGGAAGCCGGGCACGTCGACGAAGGTGACGATCGGGATGTTGAAACTGTCACAGAAGCGCACGAAGCGCCCGGCCTTGGTCGCCGAGGCGATGTCCAGGCAGCCCGCCAGCACCATGGGCTGGTTGGCGACGATGCCGACGGTCGAACCTTCCATGCGGGCGAAACCGACCACGATATTGCCCGCGTAATCGGGCTGCAGTTCGAAGAAATCGCCCTCGTCCACGACCTTCTCGATCAGTTCCTTCATGTCGTAGGGTTTGTTCGGGTTGTCCGGGATCAAGGTATCCAGCGACATTTCGACCCGGTCGTGGGGGTCGGTCGTCGGCCGCACGGGCGGCTTTTCCTTGTTATTGGCGGGCAGGAAATCGATGAACCGGCGCAGATAAAGAAGCGCCTGCAGATCGTCGGTGAAGGCCTTGTCGGCGACACCCGACTTGGTCGTATGGGTCGAAGCCCCGCCCAGTTCTTCCTGGGTCACTTCCTCATGGGTCACGGTCTTCACCACGTCCGGCCCGGTCACGAACATGTACGATGAATCCTGAACCATGAAGATGAAATCGGTCATGGCCGGGGAATAAACCGCCCCGCCGGCGCAGGGCCCCATGATGCAGGAAATCTGCGGCACCACGCCGGACGCCATGACGTTGCGCTGAAACACCTCGGCATAGCCCGCAAGCGACGCCACGCCTTCCTGAATGCGCGCCCCACCGGAATCGTTCAAACCGATCACCGGGGCCCCGACCTTCATGGCTTGATCCATGATCTTGCAGATCTTTTCCGCGTGGCTTTCCGACAACGATCCGCCGAACACGGTGAAGTCCTGCGAGAATACGAAAATCAGACGGCCGTTGACCGTGCCGTAGCCGGTGACCACACCGTCACCCGGGGTGGATTGCTCGGTCATGCCGAAATCCGTGCAACGGTGTTCGACGAACATGTCCCATTCCTCGAAGGAACCGGGGTCCAGCAAGACTTCGATACGTTCGCGCGCGGTCAGCTTGCCCTTGGCGTGTTGGGCGTCGATGCGCCGTTCGCCCCCGCCCATACGGGCCCGTTCGCGTTTTTCTTCCAATTGCCGGATGATGTCATACATGCGTCAGTCTCGTTCGTCGTTCTAGGCTTATGGGCATCCTGCCCGGGGGCGCAAAGGATACTTATGGGCCTTATGTTGCGCCAGCGAAAAGCGGCCCCGTTTGTCACCCCCGATTGCTGATGAATATGTCTTCATTCATCTGCATGGAACGCTGTTAACCATCATGCTATAGCTTTTCCAAGCTGTGCGCCGGAAGAGCATCCGGGGCCGGTAATCATAAATATCAGGGTCGAATGACCCGATCGCAAGGGTGTGCAGTGCGGTGGGGCTTATTTACCGAGGCCTCAAAGGGAAAGTTATGCCCGATTACAACTTGTCACGCCTGAACGTTTTGATCGTCGAACAACATGCCCATATGCGGCATTTGATCCGCAACATCCTGCATGAGTTCGGGATTGAAAACGTGCGCGATGCCGGCGACGAGGAAACCGCCTTCGAACTGTTCCAGGAATTCCCCGCCGACCTTGTGCTGACCGATTGGTCGCCAAGCCTGAACGGCATGTCATTCCTGGACAAAATCCGCAAGCATGCGGAAAGCCGGGATATGTTCGCCCCCGTGGTCATGATCACCGCGTTCACCGAATTGAATCAGGTCTGCAAGGCCCGTGACGCCGGTATCAACGAATTCCTGGCCAAACCGTTCTCGGCCCATCTGATTTATTCACGCATCAAATCGCTGATTGAGAACCCCCGTCTTTATGTCCGGGCCGACAGCTATTTCGGCCCCGACCGGCGCCGCCGGGCGTTGAATTACCGGGGGCGCGAACGGCGCGATACGGTACCGACGGAACTGCCGACCACGCGCGGGCGGGCGAACACACCGCTTTCGCCGTCCGGCCCCGCGCCGGGCAGCAATCCGATCTACAATTAAACCCCTATAAAGCTTGGCCTTGGAATCCGGCCTACAGCAGGCCGAGAAAATGCTCGGCCTGAGTGATCTCCGTCTGCAATGCCTTCAGCCGGTCCAGCGCTTCCTTATCCTGGCCCCACTTTTCGCTTTGGTAGGCATCATCAAGCTGTGACACGGCAACGGCCTGCGCCGCATTCAGTCGGCCTGCCACCAAAGACAACCCAATCACAAGCGAGCCGGCCGCCTGCACGACCGCCGCAAGCGCCGTCAGGCGATACGGATCGAACGCATCGACGGCATTGGCCAGGGCGGCCAAGGCGTCCTCTGGCTGGGGCACCGGGATAATCCCACTTGTCACCGTAAGCACCGCGCCGTATTGCGCATCGGCCCAGGCAAGCAG
Organism: Rhodospirillales bacterium; assembly: GCA_040218445.1. Lineage (GTDB taxonomy): Bacteria > Pseudomonadota > Alphaproteobacteria > Rhodospirillales > Casp-alpha2 > UBA1479. Next base: position 111,407 of record JAVJRK010000013.1, read on the forward strand.
CGGGTCCCATTCCTCCGTCTGGCGCTGCACCAGGTCGGACGGGGCTTCCGCCCGATAACACAACAGGTCCGTTTCACCGTAGCGCGATATCCGCTGTGCGACCTCTTCCCTTTCCGGCGCGATCCGGTCGATGGCCGTAAAGGACAACTGGGTCATGGGCATGGTCGCGGGTAGGATTTTTTCGGACTGGGCCACCCACTCGGTGGCCATGGCCTCGGCCAACTGTTGCGAAGGCACCGCCAGAACGCGCCCCATGGGGGATTTGACCTGGCGGCCATCCAGCAAAACGAGGAATGGGCCGTCTGCTTCCCTGCCGTCTTGGGCAGCGCCAATCGTAACGTCGCGGTAGAACCGCTTCATATCCGGTTTCGACATGATGGAATTCCGTCTGTGGACCGAGGACTTGGGGCCGGCTATTTGCCGAACAACCCCTTAAGGCCGCCGCCGATGCCCTTTTCGATGTTTTCAAGCGCCCCGCCGATTCCTGACTTGGGCTTCTCCTGCTGTGCCGGTGGGCTCTTGCCATCAGTTCCGGAGGTCGATGATTTACTACCCTTGGTCGGCGTGACCTGTTTTCCGGCTAAAGCCAGGGCACAATAATCGGTGCCATCCGTGCTGGTAGCCCGGTTGAACACGCTTTCCGCCAGGACCGACAACCCGAAGGTCATGACCGCTGCCGCACCGCTGGCCACGTTTGATGCAACACCGGTTACCAGATCGGCCGGGTTGACCTTGGGCTCCGGCTTGGCCAGCGTCCCGCGCACGGCAACCGGAACGATCGCCGCACTGAGCAGGCTGGTTTTTTTGGCCCGCGGCTCCAACACCAGATTCAGCGTTTCATCCCGAAGGTTGACGCCGCCAACCCCGACCACGGAAAGCCCCCCTGTTTCGACCACCATGGCCTTGGCGTTGGCCAGGCCCTTGACGATGTCGAAATCAACCACGGCACAACGCAGATCTTTGTCTCCCTTGCTGTCCACCAAGGGCAATGCCGACATGATGTCGGCCGAGGCAATGTTCAACAGGGAACTTTCGACCCGCCCCTTTTCCGAAACCAGGCGCAGCTTTCCATCCAGTCCCGCCATGATTTGGCGCAGGCTGGTGCCTGATCCGGTTATGCGGACCGTGGCATCCGCCGTGCCTTCGGCGACTGGCTTCTGCCCCATCTGGACAACCAGTTTTCCGTAATCCAACTTGGCCACGTTCAGGTTAATGCCAAGCGGCGGCACCGCTTGGTCGGCACCCAAACTGACGTCGCCCGAAATCCGACCATCCGCGACGACCGCCTGCACGGGATTGAGAACCAGATTTCCACCTTTGAGCCCGACACCCAGCCGGACATCCGTGACATCCATCTTATTGACGCGGACCTTGGCCACCGCAAGCTTCACATCCGCATCGGCCGCCTTGAGCCCGTCAAACGGCAGCGGGTCAGCGGAGAACAAGCGGCCATCGGCGGGCGGCGGCGTCTGTTTGCTTTCCCCCTTGGGCAGAAGTTCGTCCAGATCAAGCAGCGTTGATTGCAGATCAGCAAGAACTCTTGGCCGGGCACTGCCCAGATAAGCCGTCGCCGTGCCATTCAGATCACTGGCGCCGATCGTCAACGCAAGATTGCCCAGACGGTATCCGCCGTTTCCATCCGACACATTCGCCGACATCTTAATGCCCGGGATCGGCGGCACATCAACCCCCAGTGACTTCGCCAACCCGGTCGGGTCCGTAACCGTTGCCGCAACCTGCAAATCAATACCAGAAGCCTTGATCGCATTAGCGATCGCTCCGGCCGCTGTGAACATGGTCTCACCGGACCGGCCCAATGATGCCTTGAGATTTGAAATGCTCGGCTTGGCCGACGATCCGGTCACGGTCAGCGAAACATCGTACGGACCCAAATCAGGGATCTTCGCCGCCGGAATTTGCGGAACCATCCGCGCCGCCGCCTGGGCGGTCGCGGAAATCGAAGCACCCTTTGCCGCCAGCGAAACCGCAAGCCCCGTCATGGACTTAGGATCGGCGATGACACCCCGCACCGTTGCCTCGGCGCCAAGTACCTTGGCCTTCAGGTCGAGCGGCAGTTCCGCACCCGCCGTCAGCTGCTGGATGGATGCGATGGTTCCGTCGGCTGAAAACCGCTCACCATTGACGTCGCCTTCCAATGCGATACGCAGGGGGGCTGAAGTGCTGTCCGCACCCAGGTCCATCTTAGGCAGCGTCAGCCGGGTTTCCTTGCCCGTTTGCCCGTCGCGATAAGTCAGCCGCAAATCTTCGATACGGACTTTGCGGACGACCGGCAGAAGGGCTTTACCAGCGCCCCCCTCTGCCGCCGGTACCTTGGCGGCCGCCTCACCGAATTGCCAGTTTCCCCGTCCCTGTTTGTCCGTTTCCGCCAACAGATCGAGCCCGACCAACACCAGGCGTTTGACGTCGATCTCGCTTGACAGCAACGGCAGCAAGGCAACCTCGGCCTCAAGCCGCTTGAGAGACATCATCTGAGGACGCGATCCCCAGGACGCATTGGCGAAAGTAACGCCATCCACATAAAGCGACGGCGTAAGAGAGATGTTGAGCTTCAGATCGCCGGAGATCGTCATCTCTCGCCCGGTCGCCTTTTTGACCTCTGCCGTGATCTCGCCCTTGTAGTCATTGAAGTCCAACGAGCTGAGAACAGCCACTGCGGCAACAACCACGGCGATCAGCAATACACCCAGGACCGAAATCGTCTTGAACAGCCGCTTCACGGTTTGGCCTCCATTACATCGTTTAGACTGGGGACAAGGTCTTCAAACCCGGCAATCACCCGGGCCGCGCCCGCCGCCATCAGTTCAGTCGTTTCATGATAACCCCAGGCGACACCAATGGCGAGGACACCCGCATTCCGGGACATTTCCACGTCATAGGTCGTGTCGCCGATCATCACCGTGCTGGACGGCTCGGTTCCGGCTTCAGCCATGGCATTCAGCAGCATGCCCGGGTCGGGTTTGCCGGGGGCACTGTCGGCTGTCTGCAGCGTAACGAAACGCCCTTGCAACCCGTGCTTGTCCAAGGTCAGATCCAGGCCACGCCGCCCCTTCCCCGTGGCGATGCCCAGCAGCCAGCCATCCGCATCCAAGGCATCGACCGTTTCCACCACGCCTGGATATAGCGGATCATCGACCAATCCGTCCCGGCGAAGACCGGAAAAAGAATCCCGATACGCCTCGGCCAACCGTTCCGCCATGGCCTTATCCGTTCCCTGGGGCGCCAGCACCATGGCCGCCGCGGCAAGAGGGAGCCCAACCACGCGTCGGATATCACGCGGCGACGGTTCCGATAGGCCGCAGGCGAGAAACGCAGATTTCATCGATCGAATGATGCTGTCCTGAGAGTCGACGAGTGTTCCGTCGCAATCAAAGACACAGAGTTTAATGTCCATGACGCCGTTCTATGACACAGCAACATGACGCTGCAAGGACAGGTTTCACACTTTGCCGGAACGTGACTTGTATACAAGAACAGCAAAAACGAATGCGCGCGCCGCTTGCGTCGCGGGCCAATATAGTCAATTCTGCAGCCGAATGTTGACGAGGAGCACAAGCGTACGGACCGCCGAATACGACATGAACTTTCATTGCATTTTTGAAGTTTTGCGGACTGGCACCGACCGCCGGGGGGCATGGCGCATCTAAGCAACAAAAATACCAACCCTCTTACCTAGGAAGGAAATACGACTATGAACATCCTAAACAGATTTGCTGTTTTGGGACTGACCGGTGCGCTGGTCGCTGCTTGTGCCAATATGGACGGCGATGCTGCTAATTCGGGTGCGGCCACGGCAAAGCCCGCCGCCGCCGCCAAGCCTGCTGAAAAGAAGAAGTCCAAACCGGATCAGAAGTACGTGATCAATTTCGACTTCGGCAAAGCGGCTGTAAGCGAAGAAGGCATGACCGCCGCCTATCAGCTGATGGCCGACACAATGGGCGGTTACAAAGCTGTCCTTCTGACCGGCCACACCGATACGGCGGGCGACAGAGAATTCAACCGCAAACTGTCTGAAAAGCGTGTCGAGACGGTTAAGCAGGTCTTTTCCGAAATCGGCATCGATCCGACCAAAATCATCACACAGTTTTACGGTGAAGATGAGCCTGCTGAAAAAACGGCGGACGGCGTCAAGAATGCCAAGAACCGTAGAGTGGACGTGGTCCTGAAGTTCTAAGACCGGACATTCACCAAAACGCCCACCGGGGGAGGGGCGTATCCAACTGATACTAACCCCGACCCTCAACCTTGGAAGGAGACACAGAAATGAATATCCTGCAAAGACTGGCCGTTTTGGGCCTAACCGGCGCATTGGTTGCCGCCTGTTCCAGCATTGACCTGGACAAGACCAAAATGATGACGCTCAAGGGCGATGCCTTCCAAAAGGCGTTGTTCACCGAATACGTCGATCTTGCGCGTCTGGAAGACGAAGAAGTGGATACGGAAGATGCGGTCTACTTCAACAACCGTGCAAAAATGGCGGCCGACGGCAAAGACACCGGCCCGCAAGAAATTTCCGAACGGAAAATCCCCCAAGGCGCAATGGGTGATCTGACTGCCGCCCGCAAGGCGCTGACGGATGCCCTTTCCGGTGGTGCCGCAAAGAAGGACCCGGCCAAGGCAGCCCGTGCCCAAGCCATGTTCGATTGCTGGCTTCAGGAACAGGAAGAAGGCGACCAGCCGGAAGACATCGCCCGTTGCCGCAGCGCTTTCGACGCAGCGATGAAAGGCCTCGGCGGCGCCAAGCCGGCAGCTAAGAAAAAAGCCATGGCTGACAAGGAATTCGTCATCTACTTCGATTATGACAAATCCAACTTGAACGAAGCAGCGATGGGTGTTGCCTATGAAGTCATGGCCGCGACGGTCAGCGGCGTCAAAGCCGTGCTGTTGACGGGCCATGCCGATACATCCGGCGACAAAGGCTACAACCGCAAACTTTCCGAAATGCGCGTTGATGCCGTGAAGGCCACCTTCTCCGAGATCGGAATTGACCCGACGAAGATCGTCACTCAGTTCTACGGCGAAGACGAGCCGGCCGAAAAAACCGGCGATGGTGTGAAGAACGCCAAGAACCGCCGAGTATCGGTCGTCGTGAAGAACTAACCAAGTCACGCAACCATAATCAATTCCAGGGGCGGTGCCGAAAGGTACCGCCTCTTTCTTTTATGCCCCCGGGTAAATGCGATCAGCCTTTTCTGCCGGAAAGCGGTTCGTTTCAGACAAAAAAAAGCCGCTCGATATCGAGCGGCTTTAAGTTTCGAGGGTGAGCCGCCGCAAACCAATTCAGTTTGCGACGGTACGGTGAAAACGTAAGAGTGGCGGTCTATCCGCCCGCCCAGGGGAAGCCGACATTGGCCGTCACCCAGGACACTCTAAACACCCATACAGTGTCGGCGATCAAGCTGACCGCTACCTGACAATTCTCTACATTCTTGAAATTAAAAGGGGTTTTCCGTTATCGGCCAGAAAACCTCATATAGAAATCCGCCCCGCCTTCGGAAGGATCGTGAATTTCCACCTGGGCCCCATGGGCATCCGCGATCCGCTTTACGATCGCCAATCCCAAACCGGCACCATCGCCCCGCCGGTCCGCACGGTCGAAACGGTCAAAAATCGTTGCCCGGCGTTCCCCGGGGACACCGGGCCCGCGGTCGATGACATGAATGGCCGGCTCATTTGTGACACGGACGGTAACCGTCGACTTGGGCGGCGCGAAGCGAAGCGCATTCTCGACAAGATTTCGAATAGCCTGTTCCAACGCCGGAGCGGAGCCCCGCACGACCACTGACGGTCCGTCCGCCAAAACCTCGATCGTCCGCTGTTCATGGATCGCGATCGGCGCCAGATGAGTCGCGACCGCCGTACAAACTTCACGAAGATCAGCGGTTTCATCCGATCCCGGACGAAACAATTCATAACGGGCAAAGGCCAGCATCTGAGACACCAATCGCGTCATGCTGTCGACTTCATTCCGCAGCGCAGCGGCCGCCTGCTCCTCCTTCAATGTGTCCAGTTTCGTGCGCAAGACCGCCAACGGCGTCCTTAATTCATGAGCAACATCCGCAACAAAAGCCTTTTGGCGTTCCTCCTGTTCGGAACGAATGCGCTCGGCATGATGTATTTCCGTAACATCACGGGCCGTGCCGCGTATTCCGGAAAACCTGCCATCGTCCAAATCGAAGAACGGCAGACCGCTCATCAACAAGCGGTGAGGATCGCCGGATGCGCCATCGACGATGAAAGTGACATCGCGAAACGGTTTGTGCAGATCCAAATCCAGTTTATCGCCCACCTCATCAATGAAATGGCCGAGCTCACTGAACGTCTTGCCCTCAAGTTGAAGGGGAAGAAAACCCAAAATCTCGAACGCATGTTCGGAGACATAGGACAGCTTAAGGTCCGCATCCGTTTCCCACACCAGGTCCGAAACAAGGCGTGTGATGTCTTCCAAACGGGTTAAGGCTTCGGCCGCGCGCGTTTCCGGATCAGCGGTAAGAGACGGCCAACTACGCGGTCTGCGCTCACGCATTTCGCCGGGTGGCCGACTGGATCTGACGGATTGCTGACAAATAGCCTGTATTCCGACGCCATGTCTTCAGCACACCGGCCGCAGCTTCGCGGCTCATGTCCTCGTATATCCAAATGACTTCCGTTAACGCCTCTTCAATCCGATCGCTACGCCGCGCACGCACCAATTGCGCATAGCGGAAGATTTGGGCGAATTCTTCCTTCGTCAGCCCCACGGCCTTGCAGCAAATCGCAAGCCCCTCGCCACCCGGCTCAAACAGGATACGCTTCGCAAGATATTCACGAATCCCGGTCAGCCGTGAGAACAAGGCCAGGAACAGCGATACCTCCCCCTGGCTCAGGGCCGTGATGAGCATATCCGGCGTCACCATGCCTTCACGTTCCAGGTTGGCCGCCAGTTCATTGGATTTCAAACTGGTGGAGACGTCCGGAACAACACCGGATTCCTTGGCCGCGATCTGTTCCAGCAAATCATCGACGACGGATTGGTCGAGCTTGAAATTTTCGATGATGAATTCCCGCAAGGCAGCGGAAACCCACATGAACATACGCTGCGCCAGGTCGGGGCGCAGTTCCTCGCGATGGAGGACCGGTTCTTGGAACGTATCGACGCGTTTTGACTGTTCGACAAGGTACTCCATCGTACTTTGCGAAATCTTGGCGTTCTCATTCTTCAGCAACGTGACGACGACGCGTTCATTCCCCGTTTCGACCAATGCCTGGGAAACTTCCTCGCTGATGTTCTGACGGATCGCGACGGCAAGTTGGTGTTCCATCGTGCGGTGGCGGATGATTTCGATCAGATCGGAATCCTTCAACAGGCCCGACTCGGTCAGCACAGGGTATGCGACCTCGATCTCATCGTTCGCAAGAATGCGCACCAAGTCTTCGGGCACGTCGTTCAGGCCCGCCAGCTGCTGGGCCACCCCGCGCCGGACGGACATTTCAATTTCACGGACGACGCTGCGCAAAATACCGAACATCAAGGCCCGTTCACGGTCCGTCAGAGCATCGCCCTTGTTCTCGAACAAATCCGTGATGGTTTCGGTCAATTTTGCGCGGCCCATCGTGGACTTTTCGCGCGCGAGATTCAGAAGAAACTCGTGATCGACTGTGGGTTCACCGTTTTGATTATTTTCGTTCATTTCTACGATCAACAGTCAGTTGTTTAACGCACCCTCGGACAACAGATATCCGACGCCCCGCAAGGTGTGGACGCTTACACTCGCCCCGTTTTTTGTAAGTCGTTTTCGAAGTCTGGATACATGGACCTCCACAGAATTCGACGAAACCTCTTCGTCAAAGCCGTATATCTTGTCCTCCAAGACAGATTTGGGCACGACACGCCCATATCGCCGCATTAATTGTTCTAGCACGCCCATCTCGCGCCGGGAAATGGATATGGGTTGATCATTCACACGCACTTCGCGCGCCGTGGTGTCGAACGATACGTTCCCTGCGGTCATCACCAATCCCAGAACCCCGCCCGGCCGACGCAGAAGTGCACGAATTCGGGCGATCAGTTCTTCCATTTCAAAGGGTTTCAGAAGGTAATCGTCAGCCCCCGTATTAAGTCCCTTGACCCGGTCATCAAGGCCGTCCCGCGCGGTTAGGATAAGAACAGGCACGATTTTGCCCTGTTTGCGCCATTCCTTGAGCAAGGTCAGTCCATCCGTGTCCGGCAATCCTAAATCGAGAATGATCGCGTCATATTGAATGCTTGCGACCGCAGCATCCGCGGCGGCGCCGGAATCAACGGTATCCACCGCAAAGGCCTCGTTCTCAAGGCCAATCTTGATGGATTCTGCAAAACGGTTGTGGTCTTCAACAAGGAGTAGGCGCATGTTTTCTCGTCTTTATCGCGAAGCGAAAATCACTTCGACCGGAACGTATTCCAATAACGCAAACCCCGTGCCAACCCGATGGCTCCGCGACGTGCCGCCTCTTCAAGTAATATGCGGTTATGCATACATTGCAATGATATATTGACGCGTGATTGGGATGACATCGTTGCACCCTTGAACATTATTCTGAACCCGTTTTAGGCGGGCTTCCCGTCAGACGCAATGCATCGGCGTCATTCGGGCTAACCAGCGATATTCGCGTTATTTTACGCCTATTCTTCAAACAGTTCATCCGCCGATTGATCCTTTGTAAAACCAAGGGCTTTCCATAGTTCGGCCATATGGCTTGGAAGGGGGGCCGTCACGTCCGTAACACCACCCGACGGGCGTTGAATGACGATTCGCCGAGCATGGAGTTGCAGCATGCGAACCTTGACCGGCAGATCCGGAAAGGCTTCCGTTCCCCCGTATTTTCCGTCACCAATGATCGGTGTTTGCAAAGCCAAGGCGTGGGCGCGTAGCTGATGTGTCCGACCGGTCACCGGCTCCATGGCAAGCCAGGCGGCCTTGGAACTCAGGCGATCAATGATTCGATATAGGGTTTCCGCCCGTTTCAGGTCCTCGGCTTCCGCATTCATCTTTTCGCGGCCGCCTGCCCCTTTGCTTTTTCCCAGATCCAGCCGGATACGCCCCTGAGCGATTTCCGGCACCCCGGCCACGGCGGCCCAGTACAGCTTATGGATGGTCTTACGGCGGAACCCCTCCGTCAGCCATCGCGCCGCCTGGCGCGTTCTGGCCAGAACAAGAACCCCCGACGTGTCCTTGTCGAGCCGGTGGGTCAGGCGCGGACGTTCCGATGCCTCGAAGGTCAGCCCATCCAACATGGCATCAAGGTGGCGACTAAGCCCTGAACCGCCTTGCACAGCCAATCCCGCCGGCTTGTCGAGGATCAGAATTTCCGCATCACGGAACAATACCCGGGCTTGCAGGTCCTTTATTTCTCCGGCCGGGATTTCAATCGGGCGTTTCGGTGCCTTTGGCTTGCGGGCGGCACCCGGGTCCTGGCCATCGCGCAGGCTGGGTGGCAGGCGGACCTCCTGCCCTTCTTCCAGACGCGTGCCGGTCTTTGCCCTGCTCCCGTCGATACGAATTTGCCCGGTCCGCAAAAGCTTCTGCACCTGCCCGAACGGCAAGGCGGGAAAATGAATTTTCAGCCAGCGGTCCAGGCGCAAGCCGTCTTCGTCGGCAGTAACGCGCGGCCCCTTCGCATCGGTCGGCGTCTCTGACATCACAAAACCTGACGCAGGGTCGCAAGCCCGGCCCAGAACCCCAGAATACACAGCACGACCGATCCCCCCACATACATGACGGCGGCCCCAATCTGCCCGCGTTCGATAAGGGTGTAGGAATCCAGGGAAAACGTCGAAAAGGTGGTGAAGGCCCCCAGCATCCCGACCACCAGAAACGCCCGCATTTCCGGTGTCGGCGACCAGTGCAGAGCGCTGACCTCGATCAAGGCACCAAGCAGGAACGACCCCACCAGATTGACCGTAAACGTCCCCCAGGGAAAGCCGCTGCCCAACTGACTGCCGACGGCATTCACGACCAGAAACCGGCCGACGGCACCGACGGCGCCCCCCATCGCAACGGCAATCAGCATCTTCATTGCATATCTCCCGTCATCGGTTTCCAGATTCCATCAAGGCTTCGGTAATTTAGCCTGAAGACGACCCGCCGTCGTCCCCGTTGCCGCGCTGTCGGCGCAGTTTATCCCAATAGGCCAACCGCTTGCCGACTTCGCGTTCGAACCCGCGTTCCTTGGGTGCATAAAAACGCATGCGGCCCATTTCATCCGGGAAATAATCCTGGCCGGAAAACCCGTCTGCGACATCATGGTCGTAGGCGTAATCCTTGCCGTAGTCGAGGTCCTTCATAAGTTTGGTGGGCGCATTGAGGATATGCTTGGGCGGCATCAAAGAGCCGGCCTCGCGCGCCGCGCGGCGGGCCGCCTTTTCCGCCTTATAGACCGCATTCGATTTGGGCGCGGTCGCCAGATAGACCACGGCTTGCACCAGAGCCAGTTCACCTTCCGGCGAGCCCAGGCGCTCATAGGTATCCCATGCGGCCAATGTCTGCGGCAGAGCCTGGGGGTCAGCCAACCCCACGTCCTCCGAAGCAAAACGGACCAAACGGCGGGCGATATAAAGCGGATCTTCACCGCCTTCCAGCATGCGCGCAAACCAGTATAGCGCCGCATCGGCGTCCGACCCGCGCAGCGATTTATGGAGCGCCGAGATCAGGTTGTAATGGCTTTCCTGCCCCTTGTCGTAAAGCGGCATGCGCTTCTGCACGGCTTCGGCCAGTCCCGCCGGGTCCAACGGCGCCTCGAACCCCATGGCATCCAAGTTTTCGACCATGTTCAACAGATACCGCCCATCCCCGTCCGCCATGGCGGCAAGGGCCTGACGGGCGTCACTGTCCAACGGCAAGGGCTTTCCCAATTCCGCTTCGGCCCGGGCCATCAGTTCCTCCAGAGCCGCCGCATCCAGCCGGTTGAGAACCAACACCTGGGCGCGGGACAACAGCGCGGGGTTCAGTTCGAACGACGGGTTTTCCGTGGTCGCCCCCACCAGAACCACCGTTCCATCTTCGACATAAGGCAGAAACCCGTCCTGCTGCGCCCTGTTGAAGCGATGGATCTCATCAATGAACAGCAAGGTCCCCTGCCCCATGCGGCGGCGCTCCTTAGCCCGCTCGAACACCTTGCGCAGATCGGCCACACCGGAAAAAACCGCCGACAGAGGCTCGAAATGCAGGGATACGTGATCGGCCATCAATCGCGCCAGGGTCGTCTTGCCGGTGCCCGGCGGCCCCCACAGGACGATCGATGTCAGCTTGCCGGATTGTACGGCACGGCCGATGAATCCGTCGCTGCCGGTCAGATGCCCCTGACCGACGACATCGGCAACGGTTTGAGGCCGCAGGCGGTCCGCCAACGGCCGAGGAGACTGGCTTTCAAATAAGGTGCTCACCCCTCGAACCGCTCGGACAACTCGCGCCCCTGCCGCTCAATCGTGATTTCCCAAGACGCAGAAGGTTCAGCGAAAACCGATACCAGGTCATTGACCACGCCGACTTCCGCCCCATTGACCTTTTTGATGAAATCGCCGGGCCGAAGACCGACCTTGTCCGCCGGTGCGCCGCGCCGGATTTGCAGAATCATGACACCACGCTTGAACGGATCGATGCCCAATTCATCCCCCAACGCCGGCGACATATTGACCACCACCGCCCCCGTCAACGGATGGCGTCCGGCCATTTCCTTTTGATTTCTGGCGGGCAATTCCGGCGGCGCTTCGACCTTCAGCTTAAGGGCACGCATCGCACCTTGACGCCAAATCCTCAAAGGCGCGACATCACCCAACGGCGTGGTCGCAATGCGGAATTGCAGAGCCGTCGTATCGCGGACCTCATGCCCGTTAACGGCGAGGATGATATCGCCGCGCTGCAGACCGGCCTGATCCGCCGCAGATGACGGATACACATCTTCAATGATCACGCCCCCCGGCCGGTCAAGACCCAGGGAATTCGCGATATCGGCGGATACGGCACGTCCGGCCGCCCCGACCCAGGGCCGAACCAGGCGCCCATCCTTGACCACACCGTTGACCACGGCACGCACCATGTTCGATGGAATAGCGAAACCGATGCCCATGGATCCGCCGGATTTGGAATAAATCGCCGTATTGATACCTACCAGTCGGCCGTCCAGCCCGACCAGGGCACCGCCCGAATTTCCCGGGTTGATGGCAGCATCCGTCTGGATGAAGAAATTCAGGTCATTGCCGCCCCCGGCCATCTGCGTCCGCGCCAAGGCCGAAACAATCCCGCTGGTCACGGTTTGGCCGACACCGAACGGATTACCGATGGCCAAAACGATGTCCCCCACCGTGATGGAATCGGAATCCGCCAATTTAAGAACCGGTAGGTCCGCGGGCGTATCGTCCAGCCGCAATACGGCCAAATCCGTACGGTCATCGGTACCGACGATTGTCGCCGAGAACTCGCGCCGGTCGTGAAGCACGACCTTGATCTCATCCGCCCCTTCGATCACGTGATTGTTGGTCACGATGACGCCATCGCCGCGCACGATCACACCCGATCCCAAGGAGTTCTGAACCTTCTCGCGGCGCTGCGGTCCGCCGAACTTGAACCCCAGATTAGGGCCGAAGAAGCGCTGAAAGAACGGGTCGTCGAACAAGGTCGGACGGCGGCGTTGAACGACCTTCTTGGCCGTGAAAATATTGACCACGGCCGGTGCTGCCTGCTCCACCACCGGACCGTAAGACAGCATGACCTGCTCCCGGCTGTCCGGCACCTGGCGCTGGTCAGCCTGCGCCACCGCATCGGTTGCCGCAAAGGACATCCCCCACGTGGCGGCAACGAGAAACGTCAATGACTTGAGTACGGTCGGCATCATGGACAAAAGGTCTCCAGTAATTGCGGGCAGAACGGCGATTACGATCTTCATAGCAAGATTGAGCGCGAATGTGGCGAGGTCAAGTCCCCGGCGCGGAATACGGCCCAGCAACGAAAAAGCGCGGCCCAAGGGCCGCGCTTTTGAAGAAACTCGCTAATGAAAGCCGTTTAGCCTATTCCAGGGCGTCTGCAGATTCCATTTCCGCTTCGTGGCGGGCTTTATCTTCCGCGCCCTTGGCGTCCGGGTCACGGTCGACCAGTTCGATCACGGCCATGGGGGCCGCATCGCCATAACGGAAACCGGCCTTCAGCACGCGGGTATATCCACCCGGGCGGTCCTTGTAGCGCTCTGCCAGGGTGCCGAACAGCTTGGCCACGGCGGCATCGTCACGCAGGAAGGAAAAGGCCTGGCGGCGCTGGTGCAGCGCGCCTTTTTTGCCGAGCGTGATCATGCGATCAACGATACGGCGCAGTTCCTTTGCCTTCGGCAGGGTCGTGGTGATCTGTTCGTGCGCAATCAGCGACGTCGCCATGTTGGCGAACATGGCCTTACGGTGGCTGGCGGTACGGTTGAGTTTGCGGTAATCGCTACGGTGTCTCATATCAGGCTCCTTCTTCGATTTTCGCCCGGGCGTGCCATTTTACCCCCAGAGGCGCCCCGCTTTTTCGGGGAAGTTCTTGATTTCAAGTGACGCCGGATTTTCACCGGCGCCCGGTCAGATCAAAAGGGGTCTTCCAGTTTCTTGGCCAGCTCTTCAATGTTTTCGGGCGGCCAGGCAGCGATTTCCATGCCCAGATGCAGCCCCATCGACGCCAGAACTTCCTTGATCTCGTTCAAGGATTTACGACCGAAGTTCGGGGTGCGCAGCATGTCGGCTTCGGTCTTTTGAACCAAATCGCCAATGTAGATGATGTTGTCGTTCTTCAGGCAGTTGGCCGAACGCACGGAAAGTTCCAGTTCGTCCACCTTGCGCAACAGGTTCTTGTTGAACGGCAGGTCTTCCTGCTGCTGCTCTTCGCGGGCGTGTTCCGGCTCTTCGAAGTTGATGAACAGCTGCAACTGGTCCTGCAGAATGCGGGCAGCCAGCGCAACGGCATCTTCCGGCGTAACGGCACCGTTGGTGTTGATCACCAGGGACAGCTTATCGTGGTCCGTAACCTGGCCGACGCGGGTATTGTCGACCTTATAGGCGACCTTACGCACAGGCGAGAACACGGCATCGATCGGAATCAGGCCGATCGGGCTGTCTTCGGCGCGGTGCTGGCTGGCCGGAACGTAGCCCTTGCCCATTTCCACGGTCAGTTCCATGTTCAGCTTGCCGTCGCGGTCCAGGTGGCAAAGCACCAGATCCGGGTCCATCACTTCGATGTCGGCACCCGTTTCGATCATGCCGGCGGTCACGACGCAGGGGCCTTCGGCCTTCAGCGTCATACGTTTCGGGCCTTGCGCTTCCATGCGCAGCCCCATCGCCTTGATGTTGAGAACGATGTCGGTCACATCCTCACGCACGCCGGGGATGGATGAGAATTCGTGCAAAACGCCGTCGATCTGCACAGAAGTAACGGCGGCACCCTGCAGCGACGACAGCAGAATGCGACGCAGCGCATTACCCAAAGTCAGACCGAAACCACGCTCAAGCGGCTCGGCAACGATCGTCGCCTGGCGCGCCGGATCGACGCCCGGATTGATATCGAGCTTGTTCGGTTTAATCAGTTCTTGCCAATTTTTCTGAATCACGTCCGTGACCTCGCGTTCACTAGAACCATTCGTCAGGGACCGTTGCCGCGCGGTCCCGTTTACATAGCTTCCCAGGCCGTATATCGACCGGGATCCCGGGTGCCAGCCATCAGATACAGATGGCCCGCCCCCCGAAGCGGATTAGACCCGCCGGCGTTTCCGCGGACGGCAGCCGTTGTGCGGAATCGGCGTCACGTCGCGAATTGCGGTGATCGTGAAACCGATCGCCTGCAAAGCACGCAATGCGGACTCGCGTCCGGAACCCGGGCCTTTGACTTCGACCTCAAGGGTCTTCATCCCGTGTTCCTGCGCTTTTTTACCGGCGTCTTCACCAGCGACCTGCGCCGCGTAAGGGGTCGATTTACGAGACCCCTTGAAACCCATGGAACCAGCCGACGACCAGGCAATGCCATTGCCCTGGGCATCGGAAATGGTGATCATGGTGTTGTTGAACGTGGAATTGATATGCGCCACGCCCGAAGCGATGTTTTTGCGCTCGCGACGCCGGGGGCGAGCTGCTGCTGCCTTAGCCATAACTTAAATCCTTGACCCTAAGCCGTTATTTCTTTTTACCCGCGATGGCCTTTGCCGGGCCTTTGCGGGTGCGCGCGTTGGTATGCGTACGCTGACCGCGCACGGGCAGGCCGCGACGGTGACGCAGGCCGCGATAGCAGCCCAGGTCCATCAGGCGCTTGATGTTCATCGCCGTTTCACGCCGCAGGTCACCTTCGACCTGGTGGTCCCGGTCGATGACTTCACGCACACGCGCGATTTCGTCTTCCGTCAGTTCATTGACACGCCGATCCAGGGGGATCCCGACGTTGTCACAAATTTTCCGCGCCGTCGTGCCGCCAATGCCATGAATATAGGTCAAGGCAATGACCAGCCGTTTCGCCGTCGGAATATTAACACCCGCAATACGCGCCAAGGCTTTCGCTCCTCACGTTCAACAAAACTCAAGAGCAAGTCTTTCGTCGCTTTATAAGACAGACTTGCTCTAACTCATTGTATTCAAGGCAAAAAAGTCGCAACGAACGATTCCGTGCGTTCGGATTTGCCGTAAATTTTCAAAATCCGCCGGGCCTGAAAAGAGGCGCGATTATAGGCACTTGCGCCCCCAAGTCAACCTGGGGTCAGGGCCTTTTTCACACCGATCAGGCTTGGCCGATCACTCCTTTCAATTGATTCGTCACAACGTCGATGTCGGCCATGCCGTCAACGCCCTTCAGAACCCCTTGTTTCTTGTAGTAAGCCAGGATCGGCGCCGTCTGGGCGTGATAGGCATCCAGCCGATTACGCACCGTATCCTCGTTGTCGTCGGCACGGCGGGAAAACACCGAACTGCCGCATTTGTCGCACACACCGTCTTTCGCGGGCTTTTCGAACTCGTCGTGGTAGCCTTTGCCGCAATCGGCACAGGTATAGCGGCCGGTGATTCGCTTGACCATGGCATCGTCGTCCACGGACAGTTCGATCACGTGATCCAGGCTCAGCCCCTTATCGGACAGCATGGCGGTCAAGGCTTCGGCCTGCGGCACCGTGCGCGGGAAGCCATCCAGGATAAATCCCTTGGCACAGTCGTCTTCGTCGATGCGGGCCGAAATCATGTCGATGATCAGGTCATCCGGCACAAGATCGCCGCGTTCCATAAGTTCCTTGGCCTTGCTGCCAAGCTCGCTGCCCGAGGCAACGGCGGCGCGCAACATGTCGCCGGTCGACAATTGAACGATACCGAAATCGCTTTCAAGCCGCTTGGACTGCGTTCCTTTACCGGCACCGGGCGGGCCGATGAGTAACAAATTCATTACCGCCTCCCCCGAAGCCGTTGCTTTTTGATCAGGCCTTCATACTGATGCGCGATCAGATGCGATTGAACCTGGGTGACCGTGTCCATGGTCACCGTAACGACGATCAGCAGTGACGTCCCGCCGAAGTAGAACGGAACCCCGAAGTTGGAGATCAGAAGTTCAGGAATGGCGCAGATCGCGGCAAGGTACAGGGCCCCGACACAGGTCAGACGGGTCAGCACGCGGTCCAGATATTCGGCCGTATTCTTGCCCGGACGGATGCCCGGAATGAACCCGCCATATTTCTTCAGGTTATCAGCGGTGTCGTTCACGTTGAACACGACAGCCGTATAGAAGAATGCGAAAAACACGATCAGGCCGATGTAGATCCCCATGTAGACGGGGGAACCCCGGCCCAGATAGGCCGCCGCCGCGTTCATCCATTCCGGCCCCTGCCCGGCCGACAGCGTGATGACCGTAATCGGCATCAGCAGCAGCGAGGACGCGAAGATCGGCGGAATGACGCCGGCCGTGTTCAGTTTCAACGGCAGGTGGGAGCTTTCGCCGCCCATCATCTTGTTGCCGCGCTGACGCTTCGGATACTGGATCAGAATGCGGCGCTGTGCGCGTTCGACGTAAACGACCAGTGCGATCACGGCCACCGACATCAGCAAAATCCCGATGATCAGGGCAGTCGGCAGCGCGCCCGTACGGCCCATTTCGAACGTGCCGGCAAGGGCCGACGGCAATTCGGCCACGATGCCGGCGAAGATGATCAGGGAAATGCCGTTTCCGACGCCGCGCGCGGTGACCTGCTCGCCCAGCCACATCAGGAACATGGTGCCGCCCGTGAGCGTCACGACCACGGAGAAACGGAAGAAATACCCCGGATCATGGACCGCGGGTCCCTGACTGCCGGACATGCCTTCGATCCCGACCCCGATGCCGTAGGCCTGTAAAAGACAAATCAGAACAGTAAGATAGCGGGTGTACTGATTGATGCGCTTACGGCCGGTCTCGCCTTCTTTCTTCATCTGCTCCAACGACGGCGAAATCGACGTCATGAGCTGCATGATGATCGAGGCAGAAATGTACGGCATGATGTTGAGGGCGAAAATGGTCATCCGCCCCAAGGCACCGCCCGCGAACATGTTGAACATGCCCAGCACGCCGCCCTGGTTGGCACGGAAAATCTCTTCCAGCACGACCGGGTCGATACCCGGCAGCGGAATAAACGTGCCCAGCCTGTAAACGATGAGCGCACCCAGCGTGAACCAGATGCGCTTCTTCAATTCCGTCGCCTTGGAAAAGGCGCCGAGATTCACGTTGGCGGCAAGTTGTTCGGCGGCAGATGCCATTCAGTCTTCTCCGGCGGCGGGGGGCACGCCCCCGCCCTATTCGTTATTCAGCCTGGTCTCCGGCATCGCCCTTTTCAGCGGCACGCCGTGCATTCTTGCCCTTCGGCGCTTTCTGCGGCTTGTCTTCTTCAACAGCAGCCGGCGCCTTGATGGTCACTTGACCGCCCGCCTTTTCAACCGCGGCGATCGCACCCTTCGTGGCACCTTCGACCTCGATGGTCACTTTGGCCTTCAGCTCACCCTTACCAAGCAGACGCAAGCCGTCTTTTCTTTTCTTGGCAACGCCGGCTTCGACCAGCAGCTCCGTCGTCAACGGCTTTTTGGCGTCGATCCGCTTGTTGTCGATCGCTTCCTGAAGCAGGCCCACGTTCAGCTCCGCATAATCACGGGTGAAGTTCGCGTTGTTGAAGCCGCGCTTGGGAAGACGCCGATAGATCGGCATCTGGCCGCCTTCGAAGCCCAGCAGGCTGACGCCGGAGCGGGACTTCTGGCCCTTCATGCCCTTGCCGGACGTCTTGCCGGTGCCGGACGCGATGCCGCGACCGACGCGCTTACGCGGACGGGTCGCACCCTTGTTATCGCTGATTTCGTTCAAACGCATGGCGGTGATCCTTATGTATGTATTTAGTCGCCTTGCTCGACCCGTACCAGGTGGCTGATCTTATTAATCATGCCACGCACAGCAGGGGTGTCTTCGAGCACGCGCGAGCGATGCATTTTGTTCAGGCCCAAGCCCTTGAGGGTTGCGCGCTGGTCAGCCGGGCGGCCGATGGGGCTGCCGGTCTGAGTGACTGTAACGGTCTTTTTGTCTGCCATCTTCAGGGTTCCGATCAGGCCTGTTCGGTCACGGCGGAAACGTCATCACGACGCTGCACGATGTCACCGACTTTTTTGGACCGGCGCGACGCAACGCTGCGCGGCGACTGGATTTCCTTCAATGCGGCGAACGTCGCCTTGACCATGTTGTAGGGGTTGGCACTGCCCATGGACTTGGCAACAACGTCCTGCACACCCATGGTTTCGAACACGGCGCGCATCGGGCCGCCCGAAATGATGCCCGTACCCGGAGGGGCCGAACGCATGATCACCCGCCCGGCACCGAAGCGACCGGCGATGTCATGGTGCAAAGTCCGGCCTTCGCGCAGCGGCACACGGATCATGTTGCGCTTGGCGGCATCCGTCGCCTTACGAATGGCTTCCGGCACTTCGCGGGCCTTGCCCGAACCGTAACCGACACGGCCCTTGCCGTCGCCGACGACCACCAGGGCCGCGAACGAGAACCGGCGTCCGCCCTTGACCACCTTGGCCACACGATTGATGTGCACCAGCTTGTCTGTCAGTTCCGAATCTTCGCGGTTCTCGGGTCCGCGGTCACGGTCACCACGCCGACCGCGCGGGCCCCGTCCCTGACCTTGTTCGTTTCGTTGCTCTGCCATGAGGCTGTTCCTGATTTCCTAGAATTCGATGATTAGAACGACAGGCCGGCTTCACGCGCGGCATCAGCGAGGGCTTTCACCCGGCCGTGGAACTTGTAAGCACCACGGTCGAAGATCACGTCAGTGACGCCTTCCTTGACGGCGCGGGTCGCGACCAGCTTGCCGACTTCACCAGCAGCCGCAATGTCGCAGCCCTTGGCCAGCTTGCCTTTGAGCTCTTTGTCCAAGGACGAGGCCGCGGCAAGAGTCTTGCCGGCGCGGTCGTCGATGACCTGAGCGTAGATATGCAGGCCGGAGCGGAACACTGCCAGACGCGGACGCCCGTTGGCCGCCTTGCGGACCTGACGCCGAACGCGCGTTTGGCGCTTTTCGAATTTTTCGCGAGCGTTGGCCATGGCTTACTTCTTCTTTCCTTCCTTGCGGAGAATGTACTCACCCGCATACTTGACGCCCTTGCCCTTGTAGGGTTCCGGCGGACGGTAGGAGCGGATTTCAGCCGCAACCTGACCGACAAGCTGCTTGTCGATGCCTTCGATGACCACCTGGGTCTGTTCGGGGCAGGAAATCTTGATTCCGTCCGGTGCCGGGTATTCGACATCGTGGCTGAAGCCCAACTGCAGCACCAGTTTGGTGCCCTGCATGGAAGCACGATAACCGACGCCCGAAATCTCGAGTTCCTTCTTGAAACCTTCGCTGACGCCTTCGACCAGGTTCATGACCTTGGTACGGCTCATGCCCCACATCTGCCGGGCGCGTTTGGTGTCATTGGTCGGCTTGAAGTAAATCAGGTTATCTTCCTGAGAAACCGCGACTTCCTTGACCAGGGTTTCGCTCAGCTCACCCAGCTTGCCTTTGGCTTTGACCGTCAAGCCGTTGATCTCAACGGTGACGCCATCAGGCACCTGGACCGGGTTATTTCCAATACGCGACATCTTGAACCGCCTTCTGGTTTATTCGCTCGGTGTTCTTAGAACACGCGGCAGAGAATTTCGCCGCCCACGTTGTGCTCGCGGCATTCATGGTCCGACAGCACGCCCCGCGGGGTCGACAGGATGGAGATACCCAGCCCGTTAAAGACACGCGGAAGGTCGCTGATACCCGAATAGACACGACGGCCCGGGGTCGATACGCGCTGAATTTCGCGGATCACCGGCTCGCCTTCGTGGTACTTCAGTTCGATTTCCAGTTCCGCCATGCCCGGCTGTTCTTCGCGCTTCTGATAGCCGCGGATATAGCCTTCGCGGGCCAGAACCTCGAGAACGTTGGCACGCAGGTTGGACGACGGAGACAGAACAACCGTCTTGCGCGCCTGCTGGCCGTTACGGATGCGGGTGAGCATATCACCCAGGGGATCGGTCATAGACATACCTTGGCTTTCCCTTCCTACCAGCTCGACTTGACCACGCCGGGGATCAACCCGTCGGAGGCCAGGTCCCGCAACGCGATGCGGGAAATCTTGAACTTCCGGTAGTTGCCGCGCGGGCGGCCCGTAAGCTCGCACCGCAGACGATGCCGGTTCGGGGCGGAATTGCGGGGCAATTGCGCCAGTTTGAGATGTGCATTGAAGCGCTCTTCCGGGGACGCCGTTTCGTCCCGGGTCACAGCCTTCAAGCGTTCACGCTTGGCGGCATAGCTTTTCGCCATGCGGGCCCGCTTCTTGTTCTTTTCGATCGCGCTTTTCTTCGCCATTACTCGATCTCCATCCGCTCGTACGCGGTCACTTGCCGGCCAGCGGCATATTGAAGGCCTTCAAAAGAGCCTTCGCTTCATCATCGGTATCGGCCGAGGTGCAGATCACGATATCCATACCCCGGACTTTATCGACCTGGTCATAGTCGATTTCGGGGAACACGATCTGTTCCTTAAGCCCCATGGCAAAGTTGCCACGGCCGTCGAAACACTTGCCCTGGATGCCACGGAAATCGCGAACACGCGGCAATGCGATGTTCACCAGGCGGTCCAGGAATTCATACATGCGGTCCTTACGCAGCGTCACCTTGGCGCCGATGACCATACCTTCGCGCAACTTGAAGCCGGCGATGGATTTCTTGGCCCGCGTCGCCACCGGCTTCTGGCCGGTGATGCGGGTCAGGTCTTCGATCGCACCGTCAACGCGCTTGCGGTCATCGGTGGCGTCGCCGACACCCATGTTCAGGACAATCTTTTCAAGCTTCGGAACCTGATAGGTGTTCGCATAACCGAACTCCTCCATCAGGGCGGGCTTGATTTCCTTGGTGTAGACTTCTTTGAGCCGTGCAGCCATCGTCAGGGCCCTCGCTTAATCAATCTGCTCGCCGGACCGCTTGGCGAAGCGGACCTTGCGGCCGTCTTTAAGGATTTTGGTGCCGACACGGGTCGGCTTGCCGTCCTTGGGATCCAGATGGCCCAGGTTCGACATGTGAATGGCGGCTTCGCGCTCGACAATGCCACCGGCCGACGTCTGGGTCGGACGCTGGTGACGCTTGACGCGATTGACACCTTGGACGACGGCGCGGTTGTCGGTGGGAAGCACTTTGAGCACTTCGCCTTCCTTACCCTTGTCGCGGCCGGCCAATACGACGACCTTATCGCCCTTTTTAATTCTCGCTACCATTTCTGCGGTTCCTCGTCAGATCACTTCCGGCGCCAGGGACACGATCTTCATGTACGCCTTGGCCCTCAGTTCACGGGTCACCGGGCCGAAGATACGGGTACCGATGGGTTCGCCGGCGGTGTTGATCAAAACTGCGGCGTTGTTGTCGAAGCGGATCGTCGAGCCGTCGTTGCGCCGGATGTCTTTCGCAGTACGCACGACAACGGCGCGGACGATTTCACCCTTCTTGACGCGGCCCCGGGGGATCGCTTCCTTAACCGAGCAAACGATCACGTCGCCCACTGAAGCATATTTCCGCTTCGAGCCGCCCAGCACCTTGATGCACTGGACCCGACGGGCGCCGGAGTTGTCGGCTACGTCCAAATTGGTTTCGGACTGGATCATTGTTCTTGTCCTTGATTAATGGGCTGTCCTGACGGGCTTGCGCTCGTTTCGGCGTCAGCCCGCCTCGCTTACCACTTCCCAGGACTTCCGCCGCGAAATCGGGCGACATTCCTGAATTTGAACCTGATCGCCAACCTTGCAGGCGTTGGCTTCATCGTGCGCGGCATACTTCTTGGTCCGCTTGATGAATTTCTTATAGAGCGGATGCTTAAACCGGCGCTCGACCTGAACGGTCACGGTTTTATCCATCTTGTCGCTGACGACGACGCCCTGGAGGATACGTTTCGGCATCTTTCGCTACCTCTTTATCAGGACGCTGCTGCGGCTGTGCCGCGCTCGCCCAAAATGGTTTTGATCCGCGCAATGTCACGGCGAACCGTTTGCACCCGCGCCGTGTTTTCCAACGCCCCCGAAGCCTGCTGGAAGCGCAGATTGAATGCTTCCTTCTTGAGGTCCATGAGTTGGTCCTTCAATTCGTCTTCGCTCTTGGTCTTGAGATCTGCAGCTTTGGTCATGATTAACCCTCCTCACCCAGGCGGGTGACGAACCGCGTTTCGATCGGCAGCTTGGCCGCTGCCAGTTCCATGGCCTGCTTGGCCACGTCGAGCGGCACACCATCGATTTCAAACATGATGCGGCCGGGTTTGACACGGGCGGCCCAAAACTCGACCGAGCCCTTACCTTTACCCTGGCGCACTTCGGCAGGCTTCTTCGACACCGGCACATCCGGGAAGATACGAATCCACACACGGCCGGCACGTTTCATGTGACGCGTCATGGCACGGCGCGCTGCTTCGATCTGGCGCGATGTGATCCGGTTCGGCGACACAGCCTTCAGGCCGAATGCGCCGAAGTTGAGCGTCGTACCACCCTTGGCGTTGCCATGGATGCGGCCCTTGTGGGCCTTGCGGTATTTCATTTTTTTCGGGGCCAGCATGTTCCGTCGCCTATCCCATTCGGTTCAAATCGTGCCGAGGCCGCTTAGCGGACCGGCTGTTGTTCTTGTGCAAGCTTGTCCAGCGCCATCGGATCGTGGGCCATGATGTCGCCCTTGTAGATCCAGACCTTAACGCCGCAGGCGCCGTAGGTCGTGCTGGCGGTGGCTTCACCGTAGTCAATGTTCGCGCGCAGGGTGTGAAGCGGCACGCGGCCTTCGCGATACCACTGCATCCGTGCGATTTCCGCACCGCCAAGACGGCCCGAGCAATTGATCCGGATGCCTTCGGCGCCGAGACGCAGGGCCGACTGAACGGCCCGCTTCATGGCACGGCGAATGGACACGCGGCGTTCCATCTGCTGGGCGACGTTTTCAGCGACCAGCTGAGCGTCGATTTCCGGCTTGCGGATTTCAACGATGTTCAGATGGACTTCCGACGACGTCATCTGGGCAACTTCACGACGCAGCTTTTCGATGTCCGCGCCCTTCTTGCCTATGACCACGCCCGGGCGAGCCGTATGGATCGTCACACGCGCCTTTTTCGCCGGGCGCTCGATGATGATCTTGGAAACGCCGGCCTGCTGCAGGCGCTTCTTCAGCTTCTCGCGAATCTGAATATCTTCGTGCAGCAGGGTTGCATAGTCGCCGTCATTGGCGAACCAGCGGGAATCCCACGTACGGTTGATACCGAGGCGAAGCCCGATCGGATTAACTTTCTGACCCATTACGCGGTCTCCTCACGTTCGCGCACCACGACCCGCAGGTTCGAGAAGGGTTTCTCGATGCGGCCGACACGGCCACGGGCACGCGCTTTCCATCGTTTCATGACCAGCGAGCGGCCGACGGTGGCCTCGGACACGACCAAACGGTCGACGTCGAGCTGGTGGTTGTTTTCCGCGTTGGCGATCGCACTCTCCAGAACCTTCTTCACCTCGACGGCGATGCGGCGCTTGGAGAACGTCAGCTGAGCCAGCGCCCGTTCACAGGGCAGGCCACGGATGCTTTCAGCAACCAGGTTCAGCTTACGCGCGCTGGTCCGGATGTGCCGTGAATAGGCCATCGCTTCGTTGTCCTTGAGGGGACGTTCTGCAGCAGACTTACCCATGATTAGCCCCTCTTCGCCTTCTTATCGGCCGCGTGACCGAAGTAGGTGCGGGACGGCGAGAATTCACCGAACTTGTGGCCGATCATTTCTTCAGTGACCAGCACGGGAATGAACTTCTGACCGTTGTAGACACCGAAATTCAGACCTACGAACTGAGGCAGAATCGTTGACCGGCGCGACCAGGTCTTGATCACCGTATTGCGTCCAGACGCACGGGTTTCCTCTGCCTTCTTGAGCAGATAACCGTCGACGAAAGGACCTTTCCAAACGGAACGCGACATCGATCGCTCCTCTTACCGCTTTTTACGGACATGGCGTGACCGCATGATCAGCTTGTCCGTTTTCTTGTTGTTTCTCGTCTTCTTACCCTTGGTCGGCTTGCCCCACGGGGTCACCGGATGGCGACCACCCGAGGTCCGGCCTTCACTACCACCATGCGGGTGGTCGATCGGGTTCATGGCAACACCGCGAACCGACGGGCGCTTGCCCAGCCAGCGTGCGCGACCGGCTTTGCCGATCTTGGTGTTCTGCTGGTCCGGGTTGGACACCGCACCGATGGTCGCCATGCATTCAGCACGGACCATGCGCAGTTCCCCGGAAGACAGGCGAAGCTGAGCGTAACCCTGATCCTTACCGATGATCTGGGCGTAGGTGCCGGCGGAACGGGCCATCTGACCACCCTTGCCGACCTTCATCTCCACATTGTGGATGATCGTGCCGACCGGGATGTTCTTCATGGGCATGGCGTTGCCCGGCTTGATGTCCGCCTGCTCGCCCGCCACGACCTTATCACCGGCACGCACGCGCTGCGGCGCCAGGATATAGGCGACCTCACCGTCGTCATACTTGATGAAGGCGATGAACGCCGTGCGGTTCGGATCGTATTCCAGGCGCTCGATCGTCGCTTCCACGTCAAACTTCTGACGCTTGAAATCAATGACGCGATAACGCTGCTTGTGTCCACCGCCACGACGACGCGCGGTAATGCGGCCGTTGTTGTTGCGGCCACCCTTCTTACGCAGACCTTCGGTCAACGACTTTTCGGGCTTGCCCTTATAAAGGTCGCTGCGGTCCACCAGAATGAGGCCCCGGCGGCCCGGCGTGGTCGGTTTAAATTGTGTCAGAGCCATTGGTCTCTGCCCTTTTTCTTCTCAAATCCCTTAAGGAACCAACGGGTTCCTTAGATCCCCGTGGTCACGTCGATGGTTTCGCCTTCGGCCAAGGTCACGACCGCCTTCTTGGCATCGGCCCGCGTACCGGGACGTCCCCGGAAGCGTTTGGCCTTACCTTTGGCAATCAACGTGTTGACCGAAGTCACCTTGACCTTGAACAATTCTTCGACGGCCGTTTTGACTTCGAACTTGTTGGCATCCATCGGCACGAAGAAGCTGACCTGATTGTGTTCGGCCATCAGGGTGGCTTTTTCAGTGATCACCGGCCGACGCAGGATTTCCATCATGCGTTCTTTGGATACCGTCTCTTTGTTGGGGCTGTAGCGGCTCATTTCAGGCGCTCCGTCAACTTGTCCACGCCGGCCTGGGTGATGACCAGGGTGTCACGGCGCAGAATGTCATAAACGTTGGCCCCGCCGGACGGCAGCACATCGATACCGATGATATTGGCGGCGGCTTTGGCGAAGTTCACGTCGACCTGCTCGCCATCGATCACCAGTGCACGGCCCCAACCCAGCTTGTCGAGCTGCTTGACCAGATCACGAGTCTTCGGCGCCTTCATGGCGGCCGTATCGATGATGACCAGCTTGCCTTCCTTCTGTTTGGCGCTGATGGCCGACTTAAGGGCCAGGCGCCGAACCTTTTTCGGCAAGGAATTGGAATGATCACGCACCAGCGGGCCGAACACCACGCCACCGCCGCGCATCTGGGTCACATACTTGGACCCCTGACGGGCACGTCCCGTGCCCTTCTGCTTGAACGGCTTGGCCTTGGTGCCGTTGACTTCGGACCGGCCTTTGGTTTTATGCGTGCCGGCACGGCGTTTGGCGAGTTGCCAATTGACCGTACGCGCCATCAAGTCGCCGCGGACGTCGATCCCGAAGATCGCTTCGTCCAGATCGATATCACCGACCTTCTTATTGGCGAGCGAGATAATATCCTGCTTCATCGCCATTATTCCTTACTCTCGTCGCCGGCATCAGCAGCCGCTTCCGCGGCGGCTTCGGCTTCGGCCTGAGCCTGCTGTTTGGCCAGTTCCTCTTCGGACAGGGCCGCGGCTTCCTCGAACACGTCCTGATTTTCAGCTGCGTCAACGGCGGGATCGCCCTTCACGGCAGCCGGCATCGGCACATCTTCGGGCAGCGCGCGCTTGACCGCGTCACGCACCAGGACGAAACCGCCCTTGGAGCCCGGAACGGCGCCATGCACCAGGATCAGGCCACGGGCCGCATCGGTCGCAACAACCGACAGGTTCTGCACCGTCGAGCGCACGTTACCAAGCTGGCCGGCCATCTTCTTGCCTTTGAAGACACGCCCCGGATCCTGACAATGACCCGTGGAGCCGTGCGAACGGTGAGAAATCGACACACCGTGCGATGCCCGCAGACCACCGAAACCATGGCGCTTCATGCCACCGGCGAAGCCTTTACCAATGGACGTACCCGTCACATCGACCATTTGGCCGCTGATGAAATGGGCTGCCGATAATTCCGCGCCGACATCGACCAGGTTGTCTTCCGAAACACGGAATTCCCGCAGCCGCTTGCCGGGCTCAACCTTGGCCTTTGCGTAATGACCGCGCAGCGCCTTCGGCATGTTCTTCGGCTTGCCCTTACCCCAGGAAAGCTGCACCGCAGTGTAGCCTTCCTTTTCAATCGTCCGCTGGGCAACGACATGTACGCTGTCAACCTTGAGGACGGTCACCGGCAGGTGCCGGCCGTCTTCTTGGAAAACGCGGGTCATACCCAGTTTTTGTGCAATTAATCCGGTCCGCATCGTCGTACCCTTTAGAGCTTGATCTCGACATCGACACCGGCCGCAAGGTCGAGCTTCATCAGCGCGTCCACGGTCTGTGGTGTCGGGTCGACAATGTCGAGCACCCGCTTATGGGTGCGGATTTCAAACTGTTCCCGCGATTTCTTGTCCACGTGCGGCGAACGCAGCACGGTGAACTTTTCGATCCGGGTCGGCAAAGGAATGGGGCCGCGCACCGAGGCGCCGGTCCGCTGGGCCGTATTGACGATCTCGCGCGCGGATTGGTCCAGCACACGATGGTCAAACGCCTTCAGCCGAATTCTTATGTTCTGTTGGTCCATGGCTCTAGCCCCAAAAGTTCGCCGGCCCCCTTAATTAGAGGGGGCCGGCTGAACGGTTACCCTATTCGATGATCTTCGAGACGACGCCGGCACCGACGGTGCGGCCGCCTTCGCGGATAGCGAAGCGCAGGCCTTCATCCATGGCGATCGGCGCGATCAGATTCACGACCATCGAGATGTTGTCACCCGGCATCACCATT
>JAVJRK010000014.1:0-16138 GCA_040218445.1 Rhodospirillales bacterium
GTGCGCCGTCGAAATCGTGATCCCACGCGCCTTCTCTTCAGGCGCCTTGTCGATATCTTCGTAATTCTGCGCCAACGCGCCGCCCGTCTCGGCCAAAACCTTCGTGATCGCCGCCGTCAGCGTCGTCTTGCCGTGGTCAACATGGCCAATCGTGCCAATGTTGCAATGCGGCTTATTACGTTCAAACTTCTCTTTCGCCATTTCTCTATCTCCCTTGGGCCCGCGCGGTTAACCGGCCAGGCGGGTTTGAATTTCCTCGGAAACTTGGGACGGAACCACTTCGTAGTGGTCAAACTGCATCGTGAACTGGGCACGGCCCTGGCTCAGCGAACGCAGCGTGTTCACGTAACCGAACATGTTGGCCAGCGGGACATGCGCGTCGATGACACGGGCAATCCCGCGCTGGTCCATCGAGTTGACCTGCCCGCGACGCGAGTTCAGATCACCAATGATGTCACCCATGTATTCTTCGGGCGTCACGACTTCGACACTCATCATCGGCTCCAGCAGAACCGGGCCAGCTTTCTGGCAGCCTTCGCGGAACGCCGCACGGGCAGCGATTTCAAAGGCCATGACGGAGGAGTCAACGTCGTGGTAACCGCCGTCATAAAGCGTGGCTTTGATGCCGGTCACCGGGAAGCCGGTGAGAACACCCGATTCCATGGAGGACTTGAGACCCTTTTCCACGCCCGGAATGTATTCCCGGGGCACGTTGCCGCCGACAACCGTGTTCTCGAATTCGAAAACGGTGCCATCGGACATGGGCTCGAACTTGATCTTGACCCGCGCGAACTGACCGGAACCACCCGTCTGCTTTTTGTGGGTGTAATCGATATCGGCTTCTTTGCTGATGGTCTCGCGGTAGGCGACCTGCGGCTGACCGACGTTGGCGTCGACCTTGAATTCGCGGCGCATGCGGTCGACCAGGATTTCCAGGTGAAGTTCACCCATACCCTTGATAACGGTCTGACCGCTTTCCTGATCGGTCGTCACGCGGAACGAAGGATCCTCGGCAGCCAGACGGTTGAGGGCAACGCCCATCTTTTCCTGGTCGGCCTTGGTTTTCGGTTCGACCGCGACCTCGATAACGGGATCGGGGAATTCCATTCGCTCCAGAATGACCTGGTTGGACGGGTCCGACAGCGTATCACCGGTCGTCGTATCCTTGAGGCCGACCACGGCAACGATGTCGCCGGCGAAAGCCTCTTTGATTTCTTCACGGTTGTTGGAATGCATCAGCAACATACGGCCGATGCGCTCGCGCTTGCCTTTGACCGTGTTCATAATCGACGAGCCGGCTTCGAGCTTACCCGAATAGATGCGGATGAAGCCCAGGTTGCCGACAAACGGGTCGTTCATGATCTTGAACGCCAGCGCGGCAAAGGGTTCTTCGTCGGAATTGTTACGCTCGATTTCCTTTTCAGGATCGTCCGCGTCCACACCCTTGATCGCGGCCACATCGGTTGGCGCGGGCATGAAGTCAACAACGGCGTCAAGAAGCGGCTGTACACCCTTGTTTTTAAAAGCAGAACCAGTCAGAACGGGGACGAAATCACCGGCCAAGGTACCCTTACGGATACACCGCTTCAGGGTTTCTTCATCGGGCTCGGTGCCTTCCAGGTAAGCTTCCATCGCATCGTCGTCCTGTTCGACGGCGGTTTCGATGAGCTTTTCCCGATACTCCGCAGCCTGCTCAGCCAAGTCGTCCGGAATGTCTTTGTATTCGAATTCCGCACCCAGGCTCTCATCCTTCCAGATGATGGCCTTGTTCCTGACCAGATCGACAACACCCAGGAACTTGTCCTCGGCGCCGACCGGCAACTGCATGACCAGCGGGGTTGCCCCCAGACGGTCGATGATCATTTCGACACAGCGATAGAAATCGGCACCGGTACGGTCCATCTTGTTGATGAAGCACATACGCGGCACACCGTACTTATCGGCCTGACGCCACACGGTTTCGGACTGCGGCTCGACACCGGCGACGGAGTCGAATACGGCAACCGCACCATCCAGCACACGCAGCGAACGCTCGACCTCAATGGTGAAATCAACGTGGCCCGGGGTGTCGATGATATTGATGCGGTGATCATTCCAGAACGTGGTCGTCGCGGCGGACGTAATCGTGATGCCGCGCTCCTGCTCCTGCTCCATCCAGTCCATGGTGGCGTTGCCGTCATGAACTTCACCGATCTTATAGGACTTACCGGTGTAGTAGAGGATACGTTCGGTCGTGGTCGTCTTACCGGCATCAATGTGCGCCATGATGCCGATGTTACGATACCGATTGAGGGGGGTCTGACGTGACATGTCTTTAATCCATAAAGCCTGGGGTTACCACCGATAGTGCGAGAAGGCTTTGTTGGCCTCCGCCATCCGGTGCGTGTCTTCCCTCTTTTTCACTGCGGCACCGCGGTTATTGGCCGCGTCCAGCAGTTCCCCCGACAACCGCTCGGTCATCGTGTTTTCGGAGCGCTTGCGTGCATGGTCGATCAACCAGCGAATGGCCAAGGCCTGCCGGCGATCAGTGCGGACTTCAACCGGCACCTGATAGGTCGCACCACCGACACGGCGGGAACGCACCTCGATGGACGGCTTCACATTGTCCAATGCCTCATGAAAGACCTTGAGCGGGTCATTACCCGTCTTCTTTTCAATGAGGTCCATGGCACCATAGACAATCTGTTCCGCTGCCGACTTTTTGCCGTGGAACATAAGGCCGTTGGTGAATTTGCTGAGAACCAGATCACCAAATTTGGGATCGGGAAGAATCTCACGTTTTTCTGCGCGATGGCGGCGGGACATGACGTGAACTCCTTACTTCGGACGCTTGGCGCCGTATTTGGAACGACGCTGACGGCGGTCGGAAACGCCCTGGGTATCCAGAACACCGCGGAGGATGTGATAACGCACACCGGGCAAATCCTTTACGCGACCGCCACGGATGAGCACGACCGAGTGCTCTTGCAGGTTATGGCCCTCGCCCGGAATGTAGCTGGTGACCTCGAACCCGTTGGTCAGACGCACACGAGCAACCTTACGAAGGGCCGAGTTCGGCTTCTTCGGGGTCGTGGTGTAGACACGGGTGCAGACACCGCGCTTTTGCGGGCAGGCCTTCAACGCCGGAACCTTGTTGGAGGTCGTGGGCGCTTTCCGCGGCTTGCGGATCAATTGGTTAATCGTCGGCATGTGTTTCTCAATTCCTTGCCGCGCCGAACATCGGCGCCCGGCAAAACCTTCGTTATGTCCCAAGCGCCTGATGGCGCGTTGTATTTCCCAGCACGCCAATGGCGCGAAGATGTTCCCCCAACGGAAACGACGCTCAGAAGCAGACCCCCTAATCAGTTTCGGGTGGGGATCACCCTGGCGCCGCGCGCTGCCCCTTAAAGGGCAAAAACGACAACCTCAAGGCCTCTTGCGAGGTGCCCCTAAGGAGCCGTTCGGAAAAACATCCCTACACTTGCCGCATCGAGGACCGCGTTTAGTTCCGAAAACACCCGGAAAACCGTGGCTTTCAAGGAACTACCACCGGTCCCTGCGAAGTCGGCGCACTATATGGATGCGCCCTGCCGCCGTCAAGCGGAAACCGGCAAAAATTTTACCGGAAGAAAACGGCGGAAACCCCAGGGATTTCCGCCGAAAAAGGGGTTAACAGCGACGCCTCCCCGCCCCTATTTACGGGGTTTAGGGAGGCATCTGATGCCATTAAATCAGTCCGCGTCGACCGTCTGGGCAGTGTCGCCCTCGGTTTCGCCGGCGGCCAAGGCCTCCGGAGCGGCCGATTCTTGCTTTTCTGCCTCCAAAGCGGCGGCTTCTTCGTCCCGTTCGGTGGCAATCGCCCTGAATTGCTTCATGACGGCGCCGGTACCGGCGGGAATCGGGCGACCGACGATGACGTTTTCCTTCAGACCGATCAGCGAATCGACCTTTCCGGACACCGCAGCCTCGGTAAGCACCCGAGTCGTTTCCTGGAACGACGCGGCAGAGATGAACGAACGGGTCTGCAGGCTTGCCTTGGTGATGCCCTGCAACACAGGTTCCCCGAACGCGGGCTTGCCGCCCCGTTCCGCCGCCAGGGCGTTGGCTTCGTCCATTTCAACCCGGTCGATCTGTTCACCGACCAGAAGCGTGGTATCGCCGGCTTCGGTGATTTCCACTTTCTGCAGCATCTGACGAACAATGACTTCGATGTGCTTGTCATCGATCTTCACGCCCTGCAGACGGTAGACGTCCTGGATCTCGTTGATCAGGTATTCAGCCAGAGCAGCAACGCCGAGCACGCGCAGGATATCATGCGGCACGGGGTTACCGTCCATCAGGGCGTCACCCACACGGACATAATCGCCTTCCTGAACGGAGATGTGCTTGCCCTTGGGCAGGAGGTATTCGACGGGTTCCTCCCCATCCTCGGACGGCACGACAACGATGCGGCGCTTGTTCTTGTAGTCCTTGCCGAATTCCACGCGGCCTTCGTTTTCAGCGATGATCGCGTGATCCTTGGGCTTGCGGGCTTCGAACAGTTCCGCGACGCGCGGCAGACCACCCGTGATGTCGCGGGTCTTGGCCGATTCACGCGGGATGCGGGCGATGACGTCACCGGCATAGACACGTTGGCCGTTTTCCACCGACAGAATGGCGTCCACGGACAGGAAATAGCGGGCTTCCAGGCCGTTATCCAGGGTAATGACCTCACCCTTGTCGTCACGCAGCGTGATTCGCGGCTTCAGATCGTTGCCGCGGGGCTGCTGCTTCCAGTCGATCACGACCTTGGACGCGATGCCGGTGGCTTCATCCATGCGCTCGGTGATGGACAGGCCTTCGACCAGATCCATGTAGTTGGCGGTCCCTTCCTTCTCGGTCAGGATCGGCAGGGTATACGGATCCCATTCCGCCATCTTGTCACCGCGCGAGACCTTGGCCTTGTCTTTGACCAGCAGACGGGCGCCATACGGAATACGGTGACGGGCACGTTCGCGCTTCTTGGTGTCGATCAGCAACAGTTCGGCGTTACGGGCCATGATGACCTCGACGCCGGACGAGTTCTTGACCGTCGTGCAGTTGCGCAGTTCGACCTTGGCATCCGCCGAAGCTTCGATGGACGACTGTTCCGAGCCACGCTGGGCAGCACCACCGATGTGGAAGGTCCGCATGGTGAGCTGGGTACCCGGCTCGCCGATCGACTGGGCGGCGATAACGCCGACCGCTTCACCGATGTTAACCGTCGTGCCACGGGCCAGATCACGGCCGTAGCACTTGCCGCAGACACCGTCCTTCTGTTCGCAGGTCAGGACAGAGCGGATGCGCACGGTTTCGACTTCGGCTTCTTCGATCGCAAGGCAGTGCTCTTCGACGACCATATCCCCCTTGGGAACGATCACGTCGCCCGTGGTCGGGTGCAGGATGTCGTCGGCAGCCGTACGGCCGAGAATCCGTTCCGGCAGCGGCGAAATCACTTCGCCGCCTTCGACGATGGCGCTGATGGTCAGGCCCCCTTCGGTGCCGCAATCATGATCGACAATGATGCAATCCTGCGCCACGTCGACCAGACGGCGGGTCAGATAACCCGAGTTCGCCGTCTTGAGCGCCGTATCGGCCAGACCCTTACGGGCACCGTGGGTGGAATTGAAATATTCCAGCACGGTCAGGCCTTCCTTGAAGTTGGAAATGATCGGCGTCTCGATGATTTCGCCCGACGGCTTGGCCATCAGGCCACGCATACCGGCAAGCTGCTTCATCTGAGCGGCCGAGCCACGCGCACCGGAATGGGCCATCATATAGACCGAGTTGACCGGTTCGCCCGGCCGTTCCGCCGAGATTTCCTTCATCATGGCGTCGGCGACCTTGTCCGTGCACTGGGCCCAGGCGTCGACAACCTTGTTGAACTTCTCGCCCTGGGTGATCAGGCCGTCCATGTACTGCTTTTCGAATTCCTTCACCCGGGTTTCGGTCTCGGCAACCATGGTTTCCTTGGAAGCCGGAATAACCAGATCGTCCTTGCCGAAGGAAATACCGGCACGACACGCGAAACCGAAGCCCAGCGTCATCATGCGGTCGCAGAAGATGACCGTCTCTTTCTGACCGCAGAAGCGATAGACCTCGTCGATCAGGGTGGTGATGTCCTTCTTGGTCAGAACCTTGTTGATCAGGTCGAACTTGATCTTGGGGTTACGCGGCAGGATTTCCGACAACAGCATCCGGCCCGGCGTGGATTCCACACGCTGGACGATCGGGTCACCGTTTTCATCAACAGTGCGGAAGCGTGCCGTGACCTTGGCCTGCAAACTGACCGCACCGGCATCCAGCGCCTGCTGGATTTCGCCGGCATCGCCGAACAGCATGCCTTCGCCCTTCTCGCCTTCGCGCATCATGGTCATGTAGTACAGACCCAACACGATATCCTGCGACGGAACGATGATCGGCTTGCCGTTGGCGGGGCTGAGGATGTTGTTGGTCGACATCATCAGTACGCGGGCCTCAAGCTGCGCGTCCAGCGACAGGGGCACGTGAACGGCCATCTGGTCACCGTCGAAGTCGGCGTTAAAGGCGGCACAGACCAGCGGATGAAGCTGAATGGCCTTACCTTCGATCAGCACCGGCTCGAACGCCTGGATACCCAAACGGTGCAGGGTCGGCGCGCGGTTCAGCATGACCGGGTGTTCACGGATGACTTCTTCAAGAATATCCCAGACTTCGGGGCGTTCCTTTTCCAGCATGCGCTTGGCGGCCTTGATGGTGGTCGCCATGCCGTAGAGTTCCAGCTTGGAATAGATAAACGGCTTGAACAGCTCCAAGGCCATCTTCTTCGGCAGACCGCATTGGTGCAGCAGCAGTTCCGGGCCGACCACGATGACCGAACGGCCGGAATAATCGACGCGCTTACCCAGCAGGTTCTGGCGGAAGCGGCCCTGTTTGCCTTTCAGCATGTCGGACAGCGACTTCAGCGGGCGCTTGTTGGCCCCCGTAATGGCGCGGCCGCGACGGCCGTTATCGAACAGCGCATCGACGGATTCCTGCAGCATGCGCTTTTCATTTCGGATGATGATCTCCGGTGCGCGCAGTTCAATCAGCCGTTTCAGACGGTTGTTGCGGTTGATGACGCGGCGATACAGATCGTTCAGATCCGAGGTCGCGAACCGGCCGCCGTCCAACGGCACCAGCGGGCGCAGTTCCGGCGGGATGACCGGCACGACTTCCAGGATCATCCATTCCGGGCGTGCTTCAGACGCCAGGAAAGCTTCAACCAGCTTGAGACGCTTGACCAGCTTCTTGCGCTTGGCTTCAGAGCCGGTCTCTTCCAGATCCATGGTCAGGTTGGTGCGTTCTTCCTCAAGGTCGATCGCCGACAGCATGTCGCGAATGGCCTCGGCGCCGATGCCGGCGGTGAAGCTGTCTTCGCCATATTCCTCAACCGCGTTCTGATACTGCTCTTCGGTCAGCATCTCGTGCAGCTTGAGCGGCGTCAGGCCTGGTTCGACGACCACGTAGTTCTCGAAGTAGAGAACCCGCTCAAGATCCTTGAGCGTCATATCGACCAGCAAGCCGATGCGCGACGGCAGTGACTTCAGGAACCAGATATGAGCAACCGGCGAAGCCAGTTCGATGTGGCCCATGCGCTCGCGCCGGACCTTCTGAAGCGTCACTTCAACACCGCACTTCTCGCAGATAATGCCCTTGTACTTCATCCGCTTGTACTTGCCGCACAAGCATTCGTAATCCTTGATCGGACCGAAGATGCGGGCACAGAACAGGCCGTCCCGTTCCGGCTTGAACGTACGGTAGTTGATGGTTTCCGGCTTTTTGATCTCACCGAAGGACCAGGACCGGATACGTTCCGGCGAGGCGATGGAGATCTTAAGCTCGTCGAACTGCTGGGTGGCCGCAGGCTGCCCGAAAATTCTCATCAGTTCGTTCATGTCTACTTCTCCTTCAAAGCGCTATTGACGCTTAATCACTATTGAGTGCGCGTCAGTGCGCTTAGTTCATTTCCACGTTCAGGCCGAGCGACTGCAGTTCCTTCACCAACACGTTGAAGGATTCCGGCACCCCGGCTTCGAAGGTATCGTCGCCACGGACGATGGCCTCGTAGACCTTGGTACGACCGGACACATCGTCCGACTTCACGGTCAGCATTTCCTGCAGCGTGTATGCAGCGCCATAGGCTTCCAGGGCCCAGACCTCCATTTCGCCGAAACGCTGTCCACCGAACTGCGCCTTACCGCCCAGCGGCTGCTGGGTGACAAGCGAGTACGGGCCGATGGACCGTGCGTGGATCTTGTCGTCAACCAGGTGATGGAGCTTCAGCATGTAGATGTAGCCCACCGTGACCTTGCGTTCGAAGGTTTCACCCGTCCGGCCGTCGATCAGCGTCATCTGACCGGAGGAATCGAGTCCCGCCTTGGTCAGCATGTCGACGATGTCGTCTTCGCGGGCACCGTCGAACACCGGCGTCGCAATCGGTACGCCGCTTTTCAGGTTGGTGCCGAGTTCCCAAACGTCTTCGTCACTCAGGTCGTTGATGTCAGACTTGTAGACATCATTGCCATAGACGTCCTTGAGCAGCGCCTTCAGCTTCTTGTTGTCGCCGTTGGTGGCATGCATTTCTTCCATCAGATCGCCGATCTGGCGGCCCAGGCCGGAACAGGCCCAACCCAGGTGAGTTTCCAGAATCTGCCCGACGTTCATACGTGATGGCACGCCAAGGGGGTTAAGCACGATGTCGACGGGCTGGCCGTCTTCAAGGTGCGGCATGTCTTCGATCGGAACGATCTTGGAAATGACACCCTTGTTGCCGTGACGGCCGGCCATCTTATCGCCCGGCTGCAGCTTGCGCTTCACCGCGACGAAAACCTTGACCATCTTCATGACGCCCGGGGAAAGATCGTCGCCGCGCTGCAGCTTGTCGACCTTGTTATCGAAGCGTTCCTGCAGGCGGGCGATGTCCTCTTCGAACTGGGTCTTGAGGGCCTCGACGTCCTTCATGATCTTGTCGTTTTCGACCAGGATCTGAGCCAGTTGTCCAACCGTGTACTGCGACAGAACATTGTCGGTCAGCTTGGTGCCGGACTTGAGCCCCTTCGGACCGCCCGAAGCCTTGCGGTTGGTCAGCAGGGACTTGAGGCGTGCTTCGAACGAACGTTCCAGGATGCGGCGTTCGTCGTCGCGGTCCTTGGCAAGACGTTCGATTTCGGCCCGTTCGATGGCCAGGGCACGTTCGTCCTTGTCGACGCCACGGCGTGAGAACACCCGAACTTCGACGATCGTGCCATTGACACCCGGCGGCAGACGCAGACTGGTGTCACGCACGTCCGATGCCTTTTCACCGAAGATGGCGCGCAGAAGTTTTTCTTCCGGCGTCATCGGGCTTTCGCCCTTCGGCGTCACCTTACCGACCAGGATATCGCCCGGCTCGACTTCGGCACCGATGTATACGATGCCGGCTTCGTCCAGGTTCTTGAGGGCTTCTTCACCGACGTTCGGAATGTCGCGGGTGATTTCTTCCTGACCCAGCTTGGTGTCGCGGGCCATGATTTCGAATTCTTCGATATGGATCGAGGTGAACACGTCGTCCTTGACGATGCGCTCCGAGATCAGGATCGAATCTTCGAAGTTGTAGCCGTTCCAGGGCATGAAGGCGACGAGCACGTTGCGGCCCAGGGCCAGATCACCCAGGTCCGTTGACGGACCGTCGGCGATGGTGTCGCTTTTCTCAACCCGGTCGCCGACCTTCACCAAAGGTTTCTGGTGCAGATAGGTGTTCTGGTTCGAACGCTGGAACTTGTTCAGGTAGTAAATGTCCACACCTGTGTCGGAGCTGGTGCTTTCCGACTCGTCCGCGTGCACAACGATGCGGGTCGCATCGACCTGATCGACGGTGCCGCCACGCCGCGCCGTGATGGTGGCGCCACTGTCGCGGGCCACAGGCGCTTCCATGCCGGTGCCGACCAGCGGCGCTTCGGCCTTGATCAGCGGCACGGCTTGACGCTGCATGTTCGAGCCCATGAGCGCGCGGTTCGCATCATCGTTTTCCAGGAACGGGATCAACGCCGAAGCGACGGAGACCAGTTGCTTCGGCGAGACGTCGATGTAATCGATGTCTTCCGGACGGACCATGACGAAGTCCCCGCCCTTGCGGCAGCTGACCAGGTCGTCGACGAACTTGCCGTTCTTGTCCAGGTCGGCGTTGGCCTGGGCGATCACGTAGCGGCCTTCTTCCATGGCCGACATGTAGACCACGTCACCGGCGACCTTACCGCCGTCAACCTTGCGATACGGCGTTTCGATGAAACCGTATTTGTTGACCCGCGCGTAAGTGGCGAGCGAGTTGATCAGACCGATATTCGGGCCTTCCGGCGTTTCAATCGGGCAGATACGGCCATAATGGGTCGGGTGCACGTCGCGCACTTCGAAGCCCGCACGCTCGCGGGTCAGACCGCCCGGCCCAAGGGCCGACAGGCGCCGCTTGTGGGTGACTTCCGACAGCGGGTTGGTCTGATCCATGAACTGCGACAGCTGCGAGGAGCCGAAGAATTCACGCACCGCGGCGGCAGCCGGCTTAGCGTTGATCAGGTCATGCGGCATGACGGTGTCGATATCGACCGACGACATGCGCTCGCGGATCGCGCGCTCCATGCGCAGCAGGCCGATGCGGTACTGGTTTTCCATCAATTCGCCGACGGACCGCACCCGGCGGTTGCCCAGGTGATCGATGTCATCGATTTCACCGCGGCCGTCCTTCAGTTCATGCAGGGTGCGCACGACGTCCAAAATGTCCTGGCGGCGCAGAACGCGGACCGTATCCTCGGTCTCGAAGCCCAGACGCGCGTTCATCTTGACGCGGCCGACAGCCGACAGGTCGTAGCGTTCTTCGTCGAAGAACAGGCCCTTGAACAGGGCTTCGGCAGTTTCAAGCGTCGGCGGCTCACCCGGGCGCATGACACGGTAGATATCGATCAACGCTTCTTCGCGGGACGAGTTCTTGTCCACGGCAAGTGTGTTGCGCATGTAGGGGCCGACGTTGATGTGGTCGATGGCCAGGGTCGGCACCTTGGTGATTTTGGCTTCCTCGAAGGATTCCAGAACCTCTTCGGTGATTTCCTCGCCGGCTTCGATATAGACCTCGCCGGTTTCCTCGTTAATCAGGTCTTCGGCGATATAACGGCCGATCAGATCTTCGGCCGGAAGCAGGATGTCTTCGACCTTGGACGATTCCAGCTTGGCGATGGTACGGGCCGTCATTTTCGTGCCGGTTTCCAGCACGACCTTGCCGGTCTTGGCGTTGACCAAGTCGCTGGTCAGCTTCTGACCCTTCAGGCGTTCGGCGGCCAGCGGCGTTTTCCAGCCGTTCTTGGCTTTCTCGAACTCAACCTTTTCATAGAAGTAGGCCAGGATGTCTTCCGGCGACATGCCGAAGATTTCCTGCGTATCCAACGGTTTGCCTTCTTCGGCGCGCTTTTCGCGCAGCAGCTCGGTGGAATCGTTGTCGAGCGCCATCAGCAGCGTCGTCACCGGCAGC
The DNA here is from genome assembly GCA_040218445.1 of Rhodospirillales bacterium. Taxonomy (GTDB): domain Bacteria; phylum Pseudomonadota; class Alphaproteobacteria; order Rhodospirillales; family Casp-alpha2; genus UBA1479. The sequence goes on from JAVJRK010000014.1 coordinate 11,513, forward strand.
TTGCGCCGACGGTCAATACGCACGTAAAGCAAATCCTTGGCGTCGAATTCGAAGTCCAGCCAGGAACCACGGTAGGGAATCACGCGGGCGGCGAACAGGTATTTACCCGACGAATGGGTCTTGCCCTTGTCGTGATCAAAGAACACACCCGGCGACCGGTGCATCTGCGACACGATCACGCGTTCCGTGCCGTTGATGACGAAGGTGCCGTTGGCGGTCATGAGCGGCATATCGCCCATGTAGACGTCCTGTTCCTTCACGTCGCGGATGGAACGGGCACCCGTTTCCTCGTCCACGTCCCAAACGACCAGCCGCAAGGTGACCTTCAGCGGAGCGGCGAAGTTCATGCCGCGCTGCTGGCATTCCTCGACGTCGTATTTCGGTTCTTCGAATTCGTAGCGAACGAATTCAAGGGTGCCGCGCTCTGAGAAATCCTGGATCGGGAAGACGGAGCGGAAAACTTCCTGCAAACCGGTGTTGGTCCGATCTTCAGGCTTGATTTCGCGCTGCAGGAACTGCTCGTACGACGTCTTCTGGACTTCGATCAGGTTCGGCATTTCGGCGACGGACTGAAGGCGGCCGAAATCTTTCCGAATGCGCTTGCGACCGGTAAAGGAATTGGACATTGCGTGACCTCACGACGTTCAAATTGTGTCCCCAACCGGATTCCCGGCGGGGTCGCCCCTGGACATTCGGACGCCGTGACCAAATGTCGCATGGCCCTGCTCTTAATCCCGGGCGTGATCCTGTGTCGGGGAGACAATCACAAGACCCATGGCCCGGAGGGGCCCCTCATCCGCTTTCCCGGTCCCGGCAAGACCTGATACGGGCAAACAAGGTTCATTTTCTGGACCGCGGCGGGGCAGCTTGACCCCGCCGCGGTCCGAACTCGTCACCAGGCGCAAGAGCCGCGCCCGGCGTAGGCTAAAGAAACTACTTGAGTTCGACGGTGGCGCCGGCTTCTTCCAGTTTCTTTTTGATCTCTTCGGCTTCTTCCTTCTTGGCGCCTTCCTTCACAGGCTTCGGTGCGCCTTCGACCAGATCCTTGGCTTCTTTGAGGCCCAGGCCGGTGATCGTCCGAACTTCTTTGATCACGTTGATCTTCTTTTCGCCGGCAGCAGCCAGGATGACGTCGAATTCGTCTTTTTCCTCGGCGGCGGCGGCATCACCACCGGCAGCGGGGGCACCCGCGGCAGCGACGGCAACCGGAGCAGCAGCGGAAACGCCCCACTTCTCTTCCAGCATTTTGGACAGCTCGGCCGCCTCGAGGACGGTCAGGCCAGAAAGGTCTTCAACCAGTTGTTCCAGATTAGCCATTTTAAAATCTCCTACGGCTTGAACGTTTGTATTCGTATTGATCAGGAGGCTCGTTTAAGCCGCCTCGCCTTGCGATTGCGCGTATGCCGAAATGACACGGGCAATTTGACCCGCCGGCGCCTGCGTGACACCAGCGATACGGGTCGCCGGCGTATTCAGCATGCCGACAATCTTGGCACGCAGTTCATCAAGCGACGGCAGGGTGGCAAGGGCCTTGATCTCATCGACACCAAGAGCCTTTTCACCAAGCGCACCGCCCAGGACCACCAGCTTGTCGTTCTTCTTAGAGAAGTCGACCGCCACTTTGGCAGCCGCCACCGGGTCGTCCGAATAGGCCATGGCCGTCGGACCGGTGAACAGGTCGCTGATACCCTGGAACTGCGTTCCTTCAAGGGCGAGACGCGTGAGCCGGTTTTTCGTCACTTTGAACTTGGCACCGGCCTCGCGCATACGGTCGCGGAGATCGCCCATTTCAGCCACCGTCAGCCCCGTGTAATGGGTGACGACGACAATGTTCGTCTCGTTGAACGCATCCTTGAGGGACGCAACCAATTGTTCTTTTTGTGATCGGTCCACGGATCGTCTCCAATCGTGATCCGGACTGAAACCCAAAGGGCTACAGGCCGAACCGTTGCACCTTAGGCCTTTGCCTTGAGGCCGCCCGACGGGCGGTCCAAAACCAAGACCAGCTCGCCTGTCCAGTGCAGTCGTTCAAGCCGCTCTTCGGCGCGATCCGCCGGAAAACGGTTTCAACACTGTCTCGGCAGGCGGGTTTCCCCCTTAAACTTCCTCCAGATCGAGGAAGCACCTACTGTCTCGGACAGGTAGGGCGGGACCGACTTTGGCCCCTCCCCTTCCGCTTCCTCGGACATTCACCCGATTGGCGGAAACTCTAAATCGCGGTTCGCCGCCTTATTGGGCGACGGAAGCCACGTTAATCTTCACACCCGGCCCCATGGTCGAGGACACACTGACACGCTGCATGAACGTGCCCTTGGCGCCCGACGGCTTGGCCCGGTTAATGGCGTTGATGAAGGCCGCGATGTTCTCGCGAATTTGATCTTCGGAGAAACTTGCCTTGCCGACACCGGCATGGACGATGCCTTCTTTTTCAACGCGGAATTCAATCTGACCGGCCTTGGCCGCCTTGACGGCCGTGGCCACGTCCGGCGTCACCGTACCCAGCTTGGGGTTCGGCATCAGGCCGCGCGGGCCCAGAACCTTACCCAAACGGCCGACGACGGCCATCATGTCCGGGGTCGCGATAACGCGTTCGAAATCGATCTGGCCGCCCTGAATCTGTTCCATCAGGTCTTCGGCGCCGACCACATCCGCACCGGCGGCCTTGGCTTCATCAGCCTTGGCGTCGCGGGCGAACACGGCGACACGAACGCTCTTGCCGGTGCCGTGGGGCAGTTCGACCATGCCGCGGACCATCTGGTCGGCGTGGCGCGGGTCGACGCCCAGGTTGATGGCGAGTTCGATGGTTTCATCGAACTTGGCCTTGGCGTTTTCCTTGACCATTTTCACCGCGGCATCCAGGTCGAACAGTTCATCCCGATCGACACCCTCGACGGCGGCGCGAAAACGTTTTCCGTGTTTATGTGCCATCGTTGCTACTCCACCACTTCCATGCCCATGGAGCGGGCCGAACCGGCCAGCATGCGGCAGGCGGATTCCACGTCCGTGGTGTTCAGGTCTTTCATCTTGGTTTCGGCGATTTCGCGCAGTTGCGCCATCGTCACCTTGCCCTTGGTTTCATGCCCCGGCTTGTTCACACCCTTGGGCAGCTTGGCGGCCTTCTTCAGGAAGTAGCTGGCCGGCGGCGTCTTGGTAATGAACGAGAACGTCCGGTCCTGGTAGGCTGTGATGACCACCGGAATCGGCATGCCCGGTTCCATGTTCTGCGTCTCGGCGTTGAACGCCTTGCAGAATTCCATGATGTTCAAACCGGCTTGGCCCAATGCCGGGCCGACGGGCGGCGACGGGTTGGCCTGACCTGCCGGGATCTGAAGCTTGATCAGCCCCGCAATCTTCTTTGCCATTTTCTTTCCTCAGTCTTTCAAATGGCCATCCGGAACGCATCGTTCCTTTAAGCCGGGTTGCGCCCCGTCTATCCGGAGCCTGAAGAGCGTGGTGCGACCAATGGCAGGCCTCCCACGCGGTTAAATCCTTGCCAGGGTTAGAGTTTCTCCACCTGGCTGTATTCCAGTTCAACGGGCGTGGCACGACCGAAGATCGACACTGCGACCTTGACCCGCGAGCGTTCTTCGTCGACTTCCTCGATCAGGCCGTTGAACGAATTGAACGGCCCGTCGCAAACGCGAACCTGCTCGCCCACTTCGAAGGTGACGCTCGGCTTGGGCCGGTCGACGCCTTCCTTGACCTGATAAAGAATACGCTGGGCTTCGGATTCCGTGATCGGCACGGGGCGCCCCTTGCCGCCCAGGAAATCCGTGACCTTGGGCGTGTTCTTGACCAGATGCCAGGTTTCATCCGTCAGGTCCATTTCGACCAGGATGTAGCCCGGGAAGAATTTACGTTCGGCGTTGATCTTGGAGCCCCGGCGCATTTCAACGACGGCTTCGGTCGGAACCAGGACCTGCGGAATCATGTCTTCCATGCCCGCCTGGCGCGCCTGCTCCTCGATGGAACCGGCAACCTTTTTCTCGAACCCCGAATAAACATGAACGACATACCAACGAAGTGCCATGGGTCAGCCTCCCAGCCCGAAGACGAGGCGAATACCGAACTGCAGCACCTGATCAACAAGCAGGAAGAACAGCGCGGCAACAATCACCATGACGAAGACCATGGCGGTTGAAACGCCGGTCTCCTTGCGCGACGGCCAGGTCACCTTGGCCGCCTCTTGGCGGACTTCCTGGATGAACTGGGCCGGGTTGGTTTTAGCCATAAATATTATCCGAACTCTTCTAAATCAGGCTGTTACGTCTTTACTTACGCCGACGGGGCCGCCCGCTAAACTTGCCGGCAAGGCCCCGAGAAAGTGGCAGGGGCACCAGGGTTCGAACCCGGGACCTGCGGTTTTGGAGACCGCCGCTCTACCAACTGAGCTATACCCCTAAAGCCGCTTGGTCATCCGGCGGCCCGGACCGAAATCCGGGCACCGGCCTGGTGACCTTGCTCTCTATATAGTGAGCCTCGCTCCCCTATTCGATGATCTTCGAGACGACGCCGGCACCGACGGTGCGGCCGCCTTCGCGGATAGCGAAGCGCAGGCCTTCATCCATGGCGATCGGCGCGATCAGATTCACGACCATCGAGATGTTGTCACCCGGCATCACCATT